>NZ_RSTD01000008.1 GCF_004117915.1 Companilactobacillus metriopterae | reverse complement strand
TTTTAAAAAACTAGTTGACATGAGTTAGCTAAGTTGATAAGATATTCTAGTCGCTTGTTAAGAAGCGAAAGCGATTAACAAGAAGTAGACCTTTGAAAACTGAACAAAGTTTTAACGCTTTAATTGTGTAGGCCTTTTGTCAAACAAAAGGTAAACAAAAATACAATGCAATTGTCAATTTGCTAGTAATTAATTTATGAGTCACAAATTCTAATATGAGAGTTTGATCCTGGCTCAGGACGAACGCTGGCGGCGTGCCTAATACATGCAAGTCGAGCGAACTCTCGTGAATGATCAATGGTGCTTGCACCAGAGAGATTTCACATTTGAGTGAGCGGCGGACGGGTGAGTAACACGTGGGTAACCTACCCTAAAGAGGGGGATAACATCTGGAAACAGGTGCTAATACCGCATAACAATTTCTTCCGCATGGTTGAAATTTAAAAGATGGTTTTGCTATCACTTTAGGATGGACCCGCGGCGTATTAGCTAGTTGGTGAGGTAACGGCTCACCAAGGCGATGATACGTAGCCGACCTGAGAGGGTAATCGGCCACATTGGGACTGAGACACGGCCCAAACTCCTACGGGAGGCAGCAGTAGGGAATCTTCCACAATGGACGAAAGTCTGATGGAGCAACGCCGCGTGAGTGAAGAAGGTTTTCGGATCGTAAAACTCTGTTGTTGAAGAAGAACATGCATGAGAGTAACTGTTCATGTATTGACGGTATTCAACCAGAAAGCCACGGCTAACTACGTGCCAGCAGCCGCGGTAATACGTAGGTGGCAAGCGTTGTCCGGATTTATTGGGCGTAAAGCGAGTGCAGGCGGTTTATTAAGTCTGATGTGAAAGCCCTCGGCTCAACCGAGGAATTGCATCGGAAACTGGTAAACTTGAGTGCAGAAGAGGAGAGTGGAACTCCATGTGTAGCGGTGGAATGCGTAGATATATGGAAGAACACCAGTGGCGAAGGCGGCTCTCTGGTCTGTAACTGACGCTGAGGCTCGAAAGTGTGGGTAGCAAACAGGATTAGATACCCTGGTAGTCCACACCGTAAACGATGAGTGCTAAGTGTTGGAGGGTTTCCGCCCTTCAGTGCTGCAGCTAACGCATTAAGCACTCCGCCTGGGGAGTACGACCGCAAGGTTGAAACTCAAAGGAATTGACGGGGGCCCGCACAAGCGGTGGAGCATGTGGTTTAATTCGAAGCAACGCGAAGAACCTTACCAGGTCTTGACATACCATGAAAGTCTAAGAGATTAGAGGTTCCCTTCGGGGACATGGATACAGGTGGTGCATGGTTGTCGTCAGCTCGTGTCGTGAGATGTTGGGTTAAGTCCCGCAACGAGCGCAACCCTTATTGTTAGTTGCCATCATTAAGTTGGGCACTCTAGCGAGACTGCCGGTGACAAACCGGAGGAAGGTGGGGACGACGTCAAATCATCATGCCCCTTATGACCTGGGCTACACACGTGCTACAATGGTCAGTACAACGTGCTGCGAACTCGCGAGGGTAAGCAAATCACTTAAAACTGATCTCAGTTCGGATTGTAGGCTGCAACTCGCCTACATGAAGCTGGAATCGCTAGTAATCGCGGATCAGCATGCCGCGGTGAATACGTTCCCGGGCCTTGTACACACCGCCCGTCACACCATGAGAGTTTGTAACACCCAAAGCCGGTGGGGTAACCTTTTAGGAGCTAGCCGTCTAAGGTGGGACAGATGATTAGGGTGAAGTCGTAACAAGGTAGCCGTAGGAGAACCTGCGGCTGGATCACCTCCTTTCTAAGGAAAAGCACGAGAGTGCGAATCGGAATTACACAATTAGTTAAAACTTTGTTTAGTTTTGAGAG
>NZ_RSTD01000007.1 GCF_004117915.1 Companilactobacillus metriopterae | reverse complement strand
TCGAACTCGTACCTTGAAAACTGGATATTAAGAAATAAAGAAACACCGAAAACTGCGCGACAGATTTAGAAATCTAAATTTTGTCAGATTAAGTTATAAAGGGCGCATGGTGGATGCCTAGGCACTAGGAGCCGATGAAGGACGTAGCTAACGACGATACGCCTCGGGGAGCTGTAAGCAAGCTTTGATCCGGGGATTTCCGAATGGGGGAACCCAATTATCGTAATGGATAATTACTTATATGTGAATACATAGCATATAAGAGGAAGACGCAATGAACTGAAACATCTAAGTAGTTGCAGGAAGAGAAAGAAAAATCGATTCCCTGAGTAGCGGCGAGCGAAACGGGAATAGCCCAAACCAGAGAGCTTGCTCTTTGGGGTTGTAGGACTGACGACATGAGAAAAAATGTAAGTATAGCTGAATGATTTGGAAAGATCAGCCAAAGAGAGTGAAAGCCTCGTAAGCGAAATACAAGCAACTCTAGTCAGTATCCTGAGTACGGCGGGACACGTGAAACCCCGTCGGAATCTGGGAGGACCATCTCCCAAGGCTAAATACTACCTAGTGACCGATAGTGAACCAGTACCGTGAGGGAAAGGTGAAAAGAACCCCGGGAGGGGAGTGAAATAGATCCTGAAACCATGTGCCTACAAGTAGTCAGAGCCCATTTACGGGTGATGGCGTGCCTTTTGTAGAATGAACCGGCGAGTTACGTTTGCATGCAAGGTTAAGTAGAAAATACGGAGCCGTAGCGAAAGCGAGTCTGAATAGGGCAAATTGAGTATGTAGACGTAGACCCGAAACCAAGTGACCTACCCATGTCCAGGTTGAAGGTGAGGTAAAACTCACTGGAGGACCGAACCCATGTACGTTGAAAAGTGCTGGGATGAGGTGTGGGTAGCGGTGAAATTCCAAACGAACTTGGAGATAGCTGGTTCTCTCCGAAATAGCTTTAGGGTTAGCCTCGTGGTAAGGATCGTGGAGGTAGAGCACTGTTTGGACTAGGGGCCCATCTCGGGTTACCGAATTCAGATAAACTCCGAATGCCACCGATTTATACACGGGAGTCAGACGATGAGTGATAAGATCCATCGTCGAAAGGGAAACAGCCCAGATCACCAGTTAAGGTCCCAAAATTTATGCTAAGTGGAAAAGGATGTGGAAATGCCTAGACAACTAGGATGTTGGCTCAGAAGCAGCCATTCATTCAAAGAGTGCGTAACAGCTCACTAGTCGAGTGATTCTGCGCCGAAAATGTACCGGGGCTAAGCATAATACCGAAACTGTGGATGCATCGTAAGATGCGTGGTAGGAGAGCGTTGTATGAGCATTGAAGCTGTACCGTGAGGAGCAGTGGAGTTCATAGAAGTGAGAATGCCGGTATGAGTAGCGAAAGATAGGTGAGAATCCTATCGGCCGAAAGACTAAGGTTTCCTGGGGAAGGCTCGTCCTCCCAGGGTTAGTCGGGGCCTAAGATGAGACCGAGAGGTGTAATCGATGGATAACAGGTTGATATTCCTGTACTAGTTTAATTTGTTTGAACGATGGAAGGACGCAGGAGGATGATGTGTGCACACAGCTGGAAAAGTGTGTCCAAGCCGCGAGTCTTGATATGAGTTAAATGCTTATAACTATAAGGACAAGTTGTGATGGGGAGCGAAATTTAAGTAGCGAAGCACAGTAACTCACACTGCCAAGAAAAGTTTCTAGTTAGAATTAAACTACCCGTACCGCAAACCGACACAGGTAGTCGAGGAGAGAATCCTAAGGTCAGCGAGTGAACTCTCGTTAAGGAACTCGGCAAAATGACCCCGTAACTTCGGGAGAAGGGGTGCTGGTGTAAAAGCCAGCCGCAGTGAATAGGCCCAAACAACTGTTTATCAAAAACACAGGTCTATGCTAAATCGTAAGATGACGTATATGGGCTGACGCCTGCCCGGTGCTGGAAGGTTAAGAGGATTGGTTAGCTTCGGCGAAGCTAAGAATTGAAGCCCCAGTAAACGGCGGCCGTAACTATAACGGTCCTAAGGTAGCGAAATTCCTTGTCGGGTAAGTTCCGACCCGCACGAAAGGCGTAATGATTTGGGCACTGTCTCAACGAGAGACTCGGTGAAATTATAATACCCGTGAAGATGCGGGTTACCCGCGACAGGACGGAAAGACCCCATGGAGCTTTACTGTAGCTTGATATTGAGTTTTTGTGTAACATGTACAGGATAGGTAGGAGCCGTTGAAGTCGGAACGCTAGTTTCGATGAAGGCATTGGTGGGATACTACCCTTGTTATATGAAAACTCTAACCTACGCCGATAATCGCGGCGAGGGACAGTGTCTGGTGGGCAGTTTGACTGGGGCGGTCGCCTCCTAAATAGTAACGGAGGCGCTCAAAGGTTCTCTCAGAATGGTTGGAAATCATTCGCAGAGTGTAAAGGTATAAGAGAGCTTGACTGCGAGACTGACAAGTCGAGCAGGGACGAAAGTCGGACTTAGTGATCCGGTGGTACCGCATGGAAGGGCCATCGCTCAACGGATAAAAGCTACCCTGGGGATAACAGGCTTATCTCCCCCAAGAGTTCACATCGACGGGGAGGTTTGGCACCTCGATGTCGGCTCATCGCATCCTGGGGCTGTAGTCGGTCCCAAGGGTTGGGCTGTTCGCCCATTAAAGCGGTACGCGAGCTGGGTTCAGAACGTCGTGAGACAGTTCGGTCCCTATCCGTCGCGGGCGTAGGAAATTTGAGAGGAGCTGTCCTTAGTACGAGAGGACCGGGATGGACATACCTCTGGTGTACCAGTTGTTCTGCCAAGGGCATTGCTGGGTAGCTATGTATGGACGGGATAAGCGCTGAAAGCATCTAAGTGCGAAGCCCCCCTCAAGATGAGATTTCCCATTCCGTTAAGGAAGTAAGATCCGTTAAAGATGATGACGTAGATAGGCTGCGGGTGGAAGTATGGCGACATATGGAGCTGAGCAGTACTAATAGATCGAGGGCTTAATCGAGTAAGTGGTTTAAAGTGTTTTGAAATTTCTTAATATCTAGTTTTGAAGGTACGAGGTACCAATAGTGTGGTGATGATGGCAAGAAGGATACACCTGTTCCCATGCCGAACACAGAAGTTAAGCTTCTTAACGCCGAAAGTAGTTGGTGGGAAACTACCTGCGAGGATAGGAAGTCGCCACGC
>NZ_RSTD01000006.1 GCF_004117915.1 Companilactobacillus metriopterae | reverse complement strand
AGATACAGTTGGGGAGAATTTATTATGATTTATGGCGAAGGTTCCTTATTTAAGAAAATAATAACATGGTTATCGGTTCTTACTATATTACTTCCGGTAGCTGCGTACTCTGGACTTGAGGTTGCTCAGGCCGCACAGTACGAACCGAATACATCGAGTGACGTCGATCCGAGTTCTTCATTAAAGACGCCGACTCGGGATCCTAACAAGATAGTTAAGATCTCTATATCTGAAAAAGATGATGTACCTATTATGAGCTTGAATATTAATGCTACATCAAATGATGTTATCAAGAAGGGTGATAAATTGGAAATCACGTTTGACAAGAAAAATGTCGATGTGAAGAAAATTCAACGGGCCTCCAATAAAGTGAATGATCTCTATGACGTTACTAAAACTAACGGCAAACTGATTGTTAACTTCAAGAAGGATTCAACGAATGCCAATTATCAAGAAACTTTTGGGGTTGCTACTAAGAATGTAAAAGCAAACACAAAAGCATCTGCTACCTTCGCCGGTAAATCAATTGATATAAAAAATAATAAAATTCAATCTAAGGTAAATACTTCTCAACGAGAATCAAACAATTCTCAAGAAAGTAATTCTAATAATGAAGAAAAATCTAATAGTGATTCTGAGGGGGACGCTAATAGGTCAGCTACTACACAATCAGCTGCTTCTTCACAAAGTGCTAGTCAGTCACAATCAACGACTAGTCAATCATCATCTTCTTCATCTAATCCAACTTTCTCAGAAGCTGAGAATGCGGTTAATGATCGTACTACTATAGAAGTTTCAGGTACAAGTAATGTAACTTCTTCTAATCAAACAACTAACTCTGAAACAACAACAGCTCCAAGTACACAATCTACTACAGCTGCTGTATCAGAAAATAACGTAACTCCAGAAGTTCAATCTTCTAACACAGAAACTACATCGATTGAGGGATCAGATGTGGATTCTAATGTTAATTCAGATGAAACTACAACTTCTAGTACTGATAATGATGTTACAGAACCTGCTACTACAAGTTCATTAACACCAACATCTACTACTCAAGCCACAAATGATGGTTATATTGAATTCCAAAGTCAAGGATCAAGTGATCCTAAAGCTACTTTGGATAATTATTTATCACAAGGTCAAACTACAACTGGTACAGAGCCTACTGATGTAAATGAATCAAACCAAGAATTCACAAAAATTTACAGTCATGTAAGTGATAAAGCTACCGGTGCTACTTCTGATGAAGTTGCTGAAATTGTAAAAGACATGCCAACTGTCTGGAATTATATTGGACACAACACACTTGAATCTGATACTGAAGGTCAAGTATGGAAGTTCCATACAATTCTTGATTCAGGTCGTGATCTATTTATTACAATAGATACAACTGCTAATCAAGCAAGTTATAATAATTTACAAAAACAAATGCCACAATTGGCAAGAAGTTTCGGTAATTCAATCGAACCCGGAGCTCTTGACCAAGCGATGGACATCGATACACTTAAGAAATCAGAAATTTATCAGGAATATTTAGAGGGAAAATATCCTGAGAATTCTGATTCCACAAGTGCAGCGGATGCTATCAACACTGTGTTGAATCATTCAACTATCAGTTTAGATGCACCAACTAATGGAGCTAGTGTTGTTTCTCTTCCTAGCATTTCTGCTATAGACACAGATGCTATGTTGCAAGAAGCAATCAATAACTCTAATGGTTCATCTACTCATGGTGATGCACAGGTTGTAAATGACAATAGCTCAATGCAACAATTTGGTGCTATTCAAAAAGACACTTACAACAAGATGACACCATGGGCTTCTGAAGCTGAAAAACAAGAAATGACTAAGTCTATTCCTACAATTTGGAATTACTTGTCAAATTCTGTTGATAAAAACGACACTGTTGGTAACTACCACAACTTCGTTCTTAGATCATCTGACGGAAGAGATATCTACTATACAGTAGATGGTCGTGTTATTCCTGATGGTAATAAGTTCGAACAACAATTCTCTTCTGTTTTGGCTTCATTAGGTAAAGATATGAAGGCAGGGGACTTTGATCAAGCTGTTAATAACAGTGCACTTCAAACTTCTGAAGCATATCAAAACTATATGAACCAAGCACAAACTAACTCTGCAGCTTCTGCAGTTGCTGCACCTGTTACTGCAGGTTCATCTCTTGCTTCAGCTGCCGCTGGATTACCATTTGGTATTATAACTAAATTATTGTCAGCTCCATTAGTTCTAGGTGGTCTTTTATTAGCTCCACTTGCTCTTGGTGCAATGGCTCTAATCACACCAGTTGTAGCTATTACTGCTGCATTGGCAATACCATTTGTTCTTCCAATTATTACAATTGTGATTCCTGCATTACTACTTGCACCAATCGCAATCCCACTATTATTGGGTGCACTACCATTGATTATCGGTGCTAAACTAGTATTTGGTGTCTTTGATCTTATTAATACATTTATCTTTAGTACAGTTGTATCTGTTCTATTAACTGCACCAATCGCTATCTTTAATACTGTTGTAGGTCTTGGACTAGCATTGCTTAACACATTGCTTGGATCAATTCCACTTGTTCTATTGGACATTGTTCTTCCAATGGTATTGAATTTTGCAATTACTGCGGCTATCAGTACATTTGTACAATTCTTAACATTTAATGCATTACTATTAATTAACGTAATTAAAGCTGTTGTTAACGGAATCGTTGATATTGCTCTTGCTCTATCATTTATTGGATTCCCTCTAGCAGTTATTAAAGGTTTACTAGATCTAGTTCTTCTAGGTTTAGGTCTATTGAATACACTATTGTTCCCACTAGCAGCTGGTGCTCTAACATTCTTGTTACTATCACCAATTGCTCTATTGAACACTCTTGGTCTAACATTGTTCAACGTTTCTCTACCATTCATTGGTGCATTCGTTGTTTCAACTATTCTAAGTGGTTTGATTGCTTTAGGAACATTTGCTTTAAATCTTGTACTTAAAGTACTTCTTGATTTAATTAACGGTGGAATTAGACTAGCAATTACAGCTATTATTGCAGCTACAATTCTACTTGGACTTCCATTACTAGTTCTTGGTGGTCAAGCACTTCTATTCTTCGCTTTACTATTAATTAATGGTATAGGTGCTGTCGCAATATGGGTATTAATCAATTTAGCTAAGACACTAATGTTATTAGGTCTTGCAATTGCATTGTTCACATTGCCATTACTAGGTACTTTAGCTGTTAATACTGCAATCAAGTGGGGAATTAGAGCACTTGTTCATTTAACAAGATTCTTTATTGGTATGTTTAAACTAGGATCAAGATTGGTTCTATCATTTGTTCTAGGTCTATTGAACCTAGCTGCCGGATTAGCTAAGGCTGCTTCTGTAATTTCCGCTGTTGTTAGTGGAGTTATTGCAGCTCTTACAGCATTGATTCCGGTTGTTGGACCGGTCCTTGCACTTCTTCCATTAATTATTTCACTTCTTTCATTGGCTAACGCACTAATTCTACTTCCTGTAAAACTAGTACTAGGTCTATTGAACTTGTTATCAGTAGGATTCCTATTGTTAACACTTCCATTGCTTCTATTTGTAAGACCAATTATCTCTATTCTATTGGCATTAGGTGCTGGATTAATTTCTGATATTATCACTGGTCTATTGTCAGTAATTCCATTCCTATTAGGACAACTATTACTACAAGGACTAATCACATTACCATTATTACTATTAAACTTATTTAATGCATTACTTGTAGAACCTTTGATTATCAATGGTTTGGCATTGGCTCTAACACTAGGTGCACCATTATTATTGGCTATCGGTGGATTAGGACTAATCGCATTACTTGGTCTATTATTGCTATCACTAAGATTGCCACTATTGGCTCTTGCAGCACTAGCTCTACCAAGTTTCATTCCATTCTTTAACATTTTCATGGATCTATTATTCGTATTGCCATTAATCTTATTGGTACTATCTGTCTTGAACTTGTTCATTGGTCTTCCATTGAAATTACTTCTAGACACAATTGTTAACTTATTAATTCCATTCCTTGTATGGCTAGGAAGCAATCTATTGTTAGCTCCAGTATTTGGACCTATTGCTCTTCTAAACCCATTGAACTGGATTAATCTACCACTATTCGCTTTAGTTGGTACAATTCTTAACCAATTGATTTTGAATGCTATCTTACTACCTCTAAATCTTGTTGTTAATGGAATGCTAAGTTTCATTCCTGCAGCACTTGTATCATTCCTTGCTGGATTGTTACGTGCACTTCTAGGTGGAGTACCATTCTTACTATTATCACTTGGTCTACTATTGCCACTTGTACTAAATGGATTCCTTACTGCATTAGTTCCAGGACTTAACTTAGTTACTGTTCCTGTAGGACTACTTGCAGGCTTGATTGGTCTACCATTAGTTACACTTGGACTATTAAACAATCTATTTACAAACATTCTTTGGTCTGTAGCTTCATTTGTAATTACATATGTAACAGCTAACATTCTAAAAGATCTATTAACATTAGCTCTTGTACCATTACTATTACTATTAGGAACACCATTGTTCTTATTCGGTAACTTATTGGGAACACAATTTATTCTATTCCCACTACTATGGCTTGGATTGCCATTGTTAGCACAAGGATTAACATTTGTTACTCTTTGGGGACTAACATTGCTTAAGAGAGGAATTGAAGTAGCTCTTGATATCTTTAATATCGGATCAACACTTCTAACACTTCCTCTATGGTCAATACTTCCAGTAATTAACTTACTAAGAAGACTTGCAGCACTAACTGTTGCACTACTTCTACCAATTGGTATTTTAAAAGCCGGCTTTGACCTTATTAAGAACGTTGTAGAACTAGCTCTTGGATTTATTCTTCCATTGGGACTTGGTCTTATTAACTTCTTACTATTACTACCTCTAACAACTCTAAACTTCTTAGGCTTGAAGTTTATCAATGTTGCTATTCCATTGGTATTGTCACTATTGGCAACACTTGCATTATCATTTGCAATTGCTGGTTTAACAGTACTTGCTATGATCGCTATTCAAATCTTTAACAGATTACTAAGAATAGGGGCACAACTACTATTATTAGGTGCAATTATCCTACTATTCCTTGTTGCTCTACCAATTATTCTAGGCTTAGCTGCTTTGAATAACTTGTTACTTCTTGGTTTCAATCTATTTATCGGATTTAATATTTGGTTAGCACTAACATTGCTAAATAATCTTCTTGTTTTAGGATTCTTATTAGGATTGTTCTTACTTCCTGTTATTGGACAACTTGTAATTAATACGGCTGTTAAGTGGGGAATTAGAGCAGTTGTACATCTAGTTAGATTCTTTATTGGCTTGTTCAGATTAGGCGCAAGACTAGTTCTTCAATTTATTTTGGGACTAGCAAGTCTTGTACTTGGAGTCGCCACGGCAGCCAGCGCAATTATCGGAATAGTTAGTGGATTATTAGCAATTCCTTCATTGCTTGTTCCTGTTGCCGGTCCTTTCTTATTCCTATTCAACGTAATCACAGCCTTACTATCACTAGTAAACTTCTTGATTCTATTACCACTTAAATTGATTGCTAGTCTATTGAATGCATTAACTCTTGTGGGTCTTCTATTAGAAATCCCATACTGGTTATTCATTAGACCACTTACTTCAGTATTGTTGGCTCTTGGAGCAGGGGTTATCTCAGATATTGTTATGACTCTTCTTTCATTGCCATTAGTATTGTTAAATCAATTCCTACTATTTAATCTAATTGGTATTCCTGCTATTCTTCTAAAAGGCTTCAATAACTTAGTTCTATTACCATTGTTATTAGCTGTTAGTGGATTGGCATTAGCTCTTGGATTGCCTTTTGCTCTAATGATTGGAGCACTAGGATTGTTGGGTCTATTAGGTCTACAATTACTAGGATTACAATTCCCAGTTCTTGCATTGATTCTATTATTACTACCTAACTTAATTCCATTCTTAGATCTAATCTTGTTAGTACTAAACCTATTAGGTCTAGCTACTCTATTGATTAGCGGACTAGGTCTATTGCTTCTACCAATTAAATTATTATTAGACTTGCTAAATACATTCCTTCTACCATTATTGGTAGCTGGTCTATCATTCTTATTACTACTACCATTGTTAGGATTAATTTCTATTCTAAATCCTCTATCATGGTTGAATAACTTAATCGGTGCAGCTCTAGTTACATTGTTAGCTAAGGTATTATTCTACCTAGTAGCTCTACCATTAAGCATTCTTAACAACTTACTATTAAGTTTAATTCCTGCAGTACTTGCTGGATTACTAGTAGGTCTATTGCGTGCACTATTTGGTGGACTACCATTCTTGCTTCTAGCACTTGGTCTTCTATTACCATTAGTTCTTAATGGACTACTAACAGCACTAGTTCCTGGACTAAACTTGATTACAGTTCCACTTGGACTACTAGCTGGATTAGTAGGACTACCACTTGTTCTATTAGGTCTTCTAAATAACCTAATCAAACAATTGATTTGGAACGTACTTGGAACAATCGTTTCATACTTATTCCTAAATCTATTCTTTGACATTGCTTTATTACTTCTATGGCCAATCTTAATGTTGCTTTCAACATTGCCATTATTCTTCATTAACTTATTAGGTAATGCACTATTACTAAGACCACTTCTATTATTTGGTCTACCATTGTTAAATCAATTGTTAACATTTGGTGCATTAGTACTATTTAACTTAATCAGAAGAGCATTGGAATTTGGTTTAGAATTACTAAACATTGCTGGAACACTATTAACACTTCCATTATGGACAATTCTTCCAGGAATTAATCTATTAAGAAAAATTCTTGTTGGATTAGTACTATTGAGAATTGTTAGAAATATTATTGTTGGATTAATTAAGGCATTCTTATTCTTAATCTTGCCATTAATTAATGCGTTCTTAGGATTACCACTAGCTATTCTTGCTGGTATTGGTACTTTCTT
>NZ_RSTD01000005.1 GCF_004117915.1 Companilactobacillus metriopterae | reverse complement strand
AAAGGTAAAGTAATAAGTCCTTGAAGAAGAAGTTGACCCAATAAGAATAGAGGTAAACCAATCAAGAATAGAATAACGTCAGATACAAGACCTGCAGTTAGAGCCATCAAGAAAGAAATCAAAGGACGAATAAATAAGAAGTAAGGAAGAGAAACAAAAAGTAATGTTCCAATATCCAAAAGACTCAATAGATCTAAGAATAGTTTTAATGGAAGTAAGAATAATTCGTTAGCAATATTCAATAGAGTCAATAGAGCAAATAGAGGGAATAATAACCAACCCGGAACAGGAAGAAGTAATGACAATACAGAAAGCGCAGCATTAACAAGACCTGCAATAAAGTTAGCTAATCTAAGAAGACCAGTAAGAACATTTGCCAAACCAATGATAAATGAAAGAACCAATCTAGCACCCAATCTAAAGGCACCAACAAAGAATCTAATAATATGAATAATAGCGCGAATAGTCCATTTTGTAACAAGAGCGAATACAAGTTGACCAGCCAATGGAAGTAAGAACAAACCAGCAGCAATTGCCAATAGACCAAGATCTTTCGCAATAGAGCTTAACAACCAAAGAACAAAACCGATAAATGCATTAAGAGCTAGTAATAAGAAGAAACCAATTACTTGACCGATAAGTACAAGAGGGATTCCTACAAAAGCGAACAATAGTCCGAATAATGCGAGTAATCCTAATTTAACTAGACGGTTAAATAGTCTTCTCAAGATATCTAATGCGATTAAACCAAGAGTTGTAAGAATTTGAGTTGCAATACCCAATAGAATTGAAAGACCAAGAGCAATAACAAATGGTAACAACAAGTTGAATCCGTTAGTTAATAAGAAAGTACCAATACCAGCAAGAATAGCTAGTGGTAATCCTAAGAACGCATTTGTTTTTTAATGATTGAAAATCATTAAAAAACCGTCGATGAAAAAATTATATAAGATAAGTTATAATAAATGATCTTAAACATTTTTAATATAATAAATGAAATTAATATCTTGTAATATAATATGTATCGTATTACTACAAAGTAAAACTTTGATCGGAGATTTATATGAATTATTTATTAATACTATTATTGGTCGGCGCTTTGGCTGGCTGTTTAGGTGCTATGTTAGGTATTGGTGGTGGAATGATTGTCACTCCAGTATTAACTATGGCTATGGGAGTAGATATAAAATATGCTATCGGTGCTAGTATTGTTACTGTTATTGCTACAAGTTCAGGCTCGACAATTGCTTACTTAAAAGATGATATGTTGAATCTTCGAGTAGCTATGTTTTTAGAAATTGCTACAACTGTCGGTGCAGTTGTAGGTGCAATGTTGGTAGGAATTTTTCCAAGTGCTTGGCTATTTGTTTTATTTGGATTTTTCCTTCTATACTCATCAGTTAACATGATAATGAAGTTAATTGGTAATAAGAATGAGGAACCTTACCCTGGAAATGATCCAATTGTAAAAAAAATGAAACTTGAAGGATCATATTATGACAAGGTTGAGAAAAAGCAAATAGATTATTCATTAACAAATGTTCCTGGTGGATTTGCAATGATGGGTGGAGCAGGATTGGCTTCAGGTTTATTAGGTATTGGAAGTGGTCCATTTAAAGTTATAGCAATGGATACAATTATGAAAATGCCATTAAAAGCATCAAGTGCAACAAGTAATTTGATGATGGGTGTCACTGCAGCTGCTAGTGCTACGGTTTATTTTTTTAATGGATCTATCAAACCAGATATTGCTGGACCATTAGCTCTAGGAGTTTTGGTAGGATCTTTAGGTGGTGCGAGAATTATGCAACGCATGAGACCAAGAGTTATTAGAATGATTTTCATTCCTATTCTTATTTATTTAGGAATTCAAATGGCTCTTAAAGGATTCGGGGTGACAATCTAATGGATCAAGAAAAAAGAGATATAGAATTAATCATTGGTCGAATTCTTCGTATAGGTGTTGTTATTTCGGCAATTATTATTACTGCAGGTATAATAATTTATTTTATATCAGGATCAGGATACAGTGGTAGCGGTGAATTTCCAAGAAGATTTACTGAAATTTTTTCAGGAATAGCTTCAGGAAAATCTTATGCAGTTATAATGTTGGGAATTTTCATGCTAATTCTTACACCCGTATTACGAGTGGTGGTATCTATTTATGCCTTCTTCAAAGAAGGTGACAAACTATACACAATCATTACTACGATTGTTTTAATTATTCTTATATTTGCAATCTTTTGGGGATATAGAAGTTAAATATTTTATAAACAAAAAAAGACTAGGATTTTTGTCCTAGTCTTTTTTATTATCTGTATATCCAATTGTGTAATCGGAATTTTTCATTGCTTCAACTTTTCCCATTAGGTATCCGTTACCAACTTGTGAGAAGAAATCATGATTGTTTGTTCCGGTAGAAATTCCATTCATAACAATAGGGTTAACATCTTCAGCATTTCCATCAGGGAATAGTGGAGATTGACCTAAATTCATAAGAGCTTTGTTTGCATTATATCTCAGGAATTTTAATACTTCTTCAGTCCAACCGATATTGTCATATAGTTGATGAGTATATTTTTCTTCATTTTCATATAACTGATAAAGTAGACTGTACATCCATTCTTGCATTTCTTCTTGTTCTTTTTCACTTAGTTCGTTAAAACCAAGCTGGAATTTATAACCGATATAAGTTCCATGAACAGACTCGTCACGTATGATTAATTTAATAATTTCAGCAACATTTGCAAGTTTGTTATTACCAAGGTAATAAAGAGGTGTATAGAATCCAGAATAGAATAAAAATGTTTCAAGGAAAACACTAGCTACTTTCTTCTGCAAGGGAGTTCCATTTTGATAGATATCATTTATGTATTCTGCTTTTATTTGAAGATATTCATTGTGGTCAGTCCAATCAAAAATTTCTTCAATTTCTTCAGCGGTATTCAGTGTGCTAAAAATTGATGAGTAACTCTTTGCATGAACAGATTCCATAAATTGAATGTTATTGAAAACAGCAGTTTCTGCTTGGGTTCTGATATCTTTTCTTAATTGATCAATTCCGTCTTGGGATTGAAGAGTATCTAGTAAAGTTAGACCTCCAAAGACGTGCCCAACTAAGTTATGTTCTTCTTGAGTTAGTGTACGCCAATCATCGATATCGTTAGATAATGGAATACGTGTATCTAACCAAAATTGTGATGTTAGTTTTTCCCAAGATGCTTTATCAACTTGATCTTCTATCTTATTCCAGTTAATCGATTTGTAGTATGTATCAGTCATTTTATTCTCCTAAATTGAACAACTTTCGCATTCGTTACTTCCAATTTCATCATTATTTTCAGTAAATGTTCGGATGTAATAAATTGATTTGACTCCCTTATAGAAAGCATAGTTTCTAATGATACTTAAATCACGTGTGGTTTGAGATGTTTCGTTTTTCCATTCGTATAGACCTTCAGGAATTTCCGAACGGATGAACATAGTCATACTCATTCCTTGATCAACATGTTGTTGAGCAGCAGCATAAACATCAACAACTTTACGCATATCAGTGTCATAAGCTGATTTATAGAACTTGATTGTATCATTGCTTAAATATGGAGCAGGGAAGTATAGTTTGCCATTTTTCTTTTCTTGTCTTTCTTCAACTAGTCTTGTTACTGGTTGAAGAGAAGCTGAAGTGTTATTTACGTAAGAAATTGATCCATTAGGTGCTACAGCAATTCTATAAGCATTATAAAGTCCATTCTTTTGAATACTGTCTTTTAATTCTTTCCAGTCTTCAATAGTTGGGATATCAATGTCTTTAAATAATTCAATAACACGAGGATTCTTTGGAGCAAAATCTTCATTAATATACTTTTCAAAGTAAGAACCGTTTGCGTAGTCAGATTTTTCAAAGTTTTTGAAAGTCTCATTACGTTCAGTAGCTATTTTGTTGCTGGCTTTCAAAGTCCAATAATTTAATAGTAGGAAATAAGTAGCTGTAAATTCAACTGACTCTGGGCTACCGTATTCAATTTGATTTATTGCAAGGTATGTATGAAGACCCATTGCACCTAATCCTATAGCGTGATTTTGCTTATTACCTAAAGCTACGGTAGGTACAGATTCGATATTTGAAGCATCAGAAACATATGTTAAAGCACGTGTCATAGTTTCAACTGATTTACCAAAATTAGGGGTGTTCATCATATTAACAATATTTGTAGAACCCAAATTACAGCTAACATCTGTACCCATTTGAACATATTCTTGAGCTTCATTTAGTTCAGAAGGAGTTTGAACTTGGAGAATTTCTGTACAAAGATTACTCATGATAATTTTTCCGTCAATAGGATTAGCGCGATTTGCTGTATCGATATTGATAACGTATGGATAGCCAGATTCTTGTTGTAGTTTACTTATTTCTTCTTCTAACTCACGAGCACTGATTTTATATTTTTTAATTCTTTCGTCTTTAACCAGATTGTCGTATTCTTCAGTAATATCAATATATGAAAATGGTTTTCCATAAACACGTTCCACTGAGTAGGGACTGAATAGATACATATCTTCATTGTTACGAACTAATTCATAAAATTTATCAGGAACAATGATACCTAGTGACAATGTCTTAACTCGAATTTTTTCGTCGGCATTTTCTTTTTTAGCAGAAAGAAAATCTATGATATCTGGGTGAAAGACATTTAGATATACTGCACCAGCACCTTGTCGTTGGCCAAGTTGGTTAGAGTAGCTGAAACTATCTTCTAGCAATTTCATAACTGGTATTACACCGGATGAAGAATTTTCTACACCTTTAATGGGTGATCCAGATTCACGAAGATTTGACAGTGTGATACCAACTCCACCACCAATACGAGAAAGTTGTAAGGCACTGTTGATGGATCTACCAATACTGTTCATATCATCAGTCACTTGAATTAAAAAACAAGAGACGTATTCGCCACGTCTTTTGCGTCCTGCATTTAAAAATGAAGGAGTAGCAGGTTGATATCTTTGAGAGATCATCTCTTCTGCAAGAGACTTAGCTAGTTCCTCATTTCCATTGGCAAACAATAATGAGTTGAAAAGAATTCGCATTTCATAATCTTCAAGGTAAAGATCGCCATCATTTGTTTTAAGAGCATATTGATTAAAAAATTTATATGCTGCCATGAATGATTGGAATTTGAAATCTTTCTTCTTAAGTGAGTTATATAGTGATTCTATAAATTCAATTGAGTACTTATTGATAACGTCTTCTTCAATAAAATCATTATCAAGTAGATATTGAATTCTGTCTTTGAAAGAAAGAAATTCCATAGTATTAGGGTAAACATTTTCATTAAAAAAAGCCTCAATGGCTTCTTTATCCTTGTGTAGTGGAATTGAATTGTTTACTGGAATATTAATTTCATTGTTTAATTTAAAGTAACTTACTTTATTAAGATCTAGTGTGTTTAGTCCCAAATTCCTGTACCACTTTCTTAAAGTTATTAACATCCTTCTCGGTGCCGTTAAATTCATATTCAAATATTACTGGCAATTCTAGTCCTTGAGCAATTTTTCTAGCAGTTTGATTATATAGAGTATTAAAATTACGATTTCCAGAACCAGCAACACCTATACAATTTGCAGAATTGTTTTCGAAATTTAGAAAATCGATCACAGAATCCATCATATCATCTTCATAGGCTGGGACTAGTAGGATATAGTCCTCAGTCATATTTATAAGAGGATTGTCATCAGTTATTTCAATTACTTGGTTTTCAGGTAAGTCAAGTTTAGAGATAAAACGTCTAGTTTGACCGGTTATAGAATAAAAAACCAATTGTGTCATTAGTCAATCAGTTCCTTAAGGCTGTCTGGTCTAAATCCTACAATTGGGTTAATGTTTTCATTCATAACGATTGGTACACTTTGAAAGCCTTGGGCCTTCAAATCATCAAGATATTCTGGTTGATCATTGATGTTTCTTTCCACAAAATTAACATTGTGCTCTTTTAAATATTTCTTTGTCATCTTGCATTGCATGCAATTATTTTTACTGTATACTACGATACTATTCATTTCTGTCATCCCCTTAATGAACTTGATGTTTCTAGTATAGAACAAGTGTTCCTAAAATCAATTACTAATACTCGAAATATACAAGATATAGTAAAAAAATCTTCAGGAAGTACTATATATAGTACATTATTCAATTTTCAAAATCTTAAGAAAAGTTTAAATTATTTAAATTTATCCTAAAATTTATTTATGATAAAATTGACCTTAAAGATAATTATATTGTAAATTTTTTAAAGTACTAGACTTGACATTAATAAAATTTTCCGTGGAATGGGTAGGAACATATATATGTGGAACTTGATAGGGATTTTTGCTTGGTTAATCGTATTAGCTTTATTGATATTTGTAGTTTTGAATATTAGAGGAAGACATTTAAGGCAACTCGTATATCGTCAAAAGAAAATATCGGCTGGAATTTTGGCAATAGACTTTGCTGAAATGATAGCTTTAATAGCAGTAGTGGTAGGGATGTTGTATGTCAGCTTCTTTACTAAAGTAGATACAAAATCATCTTCAAATTATGCAATAACATATAAGTATGAACCTTTAAGAGTTGAGACAGATGCAACAGGAAAAGGTTACTATGTAAAAATAGATGGAGATAAATCCTCAAATATTGATGTCTATAAATATCGTGTAGAGGACTCAAACTATTCAGTATCTAGTCAATATGCAACATTATCTGACGCAACTATGCCTTTGAATGTCCCACGTGTAGCTATGAAGTGGAACAAAAAAGATATTTCTAAATATGACAATAAATATACAAGAGCATATGTAATAACTGGACAGGCAAGATATAAGAAAAATTTCATAAATGGACTAGGAATGAACGCAGGAAAGCTTGCTTCTGAGTACAGAGTAATACGTGTTCCAGATAGATCATTTATTAAAACAGATAATAAATAAAAAAGAATGACCTTTTAAGGTCATTCTTTTTTATTTTACTGCGGTGATGTTTTTAATACTTACAACTATTTTGTTGTTAAGTTCCATTTTATTTGTTTCATCTTTAGGGTCAACATCCGTAATTTCAACTAATGCTGAATGTTCATAAACTTTTTCTACTTTACCCTTAAAAGGAAAGTCCATGTCCTCTTCAACTTCACAGTTGTATGTTTCACCAATTTTTAAATCTTCAATTTTCATATATACTGACTCCCAAAATTTTTTACTTGACGTCACTGTATAATAATATAATAGAGAGAATATTTCAATTTATATAGAATGGAAATTTTTTATGAGTAAAAAAGTTATTGTAATCACAGGAGCAAGTGGAACAGGAAAAACCACAGTCAGCCAATATTTAAAAGATAAATATAATATACCTAGTGTCATTACTCATACGACAAGAAAGCCTCGTGATGGAGAAGTCAATGGCATAGACTACTATTTTGAATCGACAAATTCATTTGAAGAAAATCATTATCTAGAAAGAGTTGAGTATTCAAACAACAAATATGGTTCTTCTATAGAAGGTCTTAATAAAATGTGGGAAAGCAACGATTTGATATCAATAGTATTAGATACAGCAGGTGCTGTTTCTTACTATAATAAATACAAAGAAAACTGTGTTGTTATATTTTTGGATTTAGATGAAGAAATTATTTCAGATAGATTAGTCAATCGCGGGGATGAAGAAAGAAGAATTGATTTAAGATTAAGTAGTGAGGAATTTAAACGTGATTTATTTCTCCCAAATGAACTAAAAGGTCACGCATTTGAAATAAAAAATGATGATTTTGAGCAAACTACTGGACAAATAGACCTAATTATAGAAAGTTTATGAAAAAATTATAAAAAGCTTAAGCACCCTAATCCTATATGTATCAAGTGCTTGGGGGATGGGTTTTACTATAAATAAAATATGTAATGTTATATTACCGCTTTTGTAACATTACTGAAATATTATAAGCGTAGTATAGTGAGCGTTGGTTAAGCAAAACAACTTAAAATAATTATAAAAAATAAAAAATCGTAAAAATCGAATTAAACATTTATTGGGAGATTTAATTTTGAATAAAACAGTTAAAAGAAGTTTCGTATCACTTACTACAGCCGCAGCACTTGCTACAACAGCTGCTGGTCTTACAAATCTAAGTAACAATGAATCAAAAACTGCACAAGCTGCAGTTACAGAAGTAACTACAAATAAAGCTTCAGTTGTTCGCACTAATGTTGAAGCACAATTATATACATCACCTTCTGCTACAACATCAAGAGCTAAGACAGCCGATCGTTCTGTTGCAGTAAGCACTGACTGGGCAGTAGTTTCAGAAGTCCAAGACGAAGCAGGCAACCTTTGGTATGCTGTTGGTAACAATGCATGGCTAAAAGCTAGCGATGTAACTGTTGACCCTGCACCAGCTGTTACACAAGCAGCAACAACTACACAATCAGTTATTGATACAGCTCAATCACTAATTGGAACACCTTATGTATGGGGTGGAAAGACAACTTCAGGATTTGATTGTTCAGGATTTGTTGGTTATGTTTACCAACAAGCTACAGGTAAATCAATTGGATCATATACTGTTGCTCAAGAATCAGCAGGTTCACAAATCTCTGTTCAAAATGCATCAGCCGGTGATCTATTATTCTGGGGTAACCAAGGTTCTTCATATCACGTAGCTATCTATCTTGGAAACAACCAATACATTGATGCTCCTAAACCAGGACAAAGCGTTTCAGTACGTACAATGTCAAGTTACTTTATGCCATCATTTGCTGTTCACGTTGATGCATAATTAAAAGTTAAGAATATATAAAACAAGCCTTTGGGCTTGTTTTTTTGTATAATTAAGTAAATCAATAATTACATGGTGTAAAAATGCTTAAGAATAAAAGTGTATTCAAATTTATTAGTTTATTAGCTTCAGTGATAAATATATATGCGATATTTTATTTACCATTTTTAAATAGTCAAACTCTTCTCAATACTTTTACTAAGGGAGTCCCGATTCCCTCTGAAGTGTCCAATCTGCTATCTCAAAAAATAACCCTATATGGTGTAATAGACAGTGTAAATCAAATTGATAGTATTATAAGTCTAGTTTCAACACCACCACAGGAACTTGCTATTATTCAGTATATTGTCTATTTGTTAATTGCGTTGTCAGTAATAGCCTTATTTTTTACCTTGATTAGATTTCTGTCTAGACTGGTTAGATTTATCACAGCAGGGTTGATGTCATTTATATATGTAGTTATATATTTTTTGTTCAATCAGTCTGGATCTGATTTTTCAAATTATTTCACATCATTATTAGGATTAGGGTACTACGTACTGTTAATTTCATCATTGATAATCTTCATATGTTCTATTTTGGAAAGAAAACAGCGAATAATTTAAAAGTGGTCAAAATTTAAAATTTTGACTACTTTTTTTGCTGTTTATAAGTATTTTTAAGGAGAATACTACAGGCATTAAAATTTACATACAAATCTTAATAATTTAGAATAAATTAGTACGTGTTTTTGAATTTTAAAAGATAATTAAATATTTAAAAATAAAATTAAATTATTCAACATTTCTTTAATAATATTAAAATTATAGCTATAATAATAATAACCTAATATAAAAGAGGTGAATAACATGTATTTTTTAATAATTAAGTCATCAATAAATGAAAAATTCTATTTTATGATAATGTCAGAAAGTCAGGAAATCATAGCCAAAAGCGAATCATACAAAGATAAAAAATCTCTACTAGAAGATATATCTTACATTAAAAATAATATATATGAAACTTCTGAGGTATTAGATATTAGTAATTTTGATAAGTAATAATGGAATAATTAATTATATATTTAGTTACAACTACTAAATGGTTAATAAAAGTTCTAAATGAGGGTTTTAATATTTTATTTATATTTAATTATTAAATAGATATAATTTTGTTTTAGATAAATGCATTTTTTAAAAAATATTTATATTTGATATTGATTTTAATTGAATAAGGGATTATTATGCTTTATATAAATTAGTTTTTTAATATGTATATGATAAGCAAAAACTAAAAACACATCTTATTTTTTGGAAATTGAGGGGTTTTCAAAAAAGATACAGTTGGGGAGAATTTATTATGATTTATGGCGAAGGTTCCTTATTTAAGAAAATAATAACATGGTTATCGGT
>NZ_RSTD01000004.1 GCF_004117915.1 Companilactobacillus metriopterae | reverse complement strand
GGCGGAATTGGCAGACGCGCTAGATTTAGGTTCTAGTGTCCAGTGGACGTGAAGGTTCAAGTCCTTTCACCCGTATTAACAATTGAATAATTGTTTCAAGGTATATTATTATATATGATGATATGCCGACTTAGCTCAGTTGGCAGAGCACCTGTCTTGTAAACAGGGGGTCGGAGGTTCGAATCCTCTAGTCGGCATATGCGGAAGTAGTTCAGTGGTAGAACATCACCTTGCCATGGTGGGGGTCGCGAGTTCGAATCTCGTCTTCCGCTTTCATTATAGTAATGCCGGGGTGGCGGAACTGGCAGACGCACAGGACTTAAAATCCTGCGGTAAGTGATTACCGTACCGGTTCGATTCCGGTCCTCGGCACTATAATGAATATGCACCCATAGCGCAACTGGATAGAGTGTCTGACTACGAATCAGAAGGTTGTAGGTTCGACTCCTACTGGGTGCATTGTTTCACGGGAAGTGGCTCAGCTTGGTAGAGCACCTGGTTTGGGACCAGGGGGTCGCAGGTTCGAATCCTGTCTTCCCGATATCAATGATTGTTTTATATTTATTGATTTTGTTTTGGCGGTGTAGCTCAGCTGGCTAGAGCGTCCGGTTCATACCCGGGAGGTCGGGGGTTCGATCCCCTTCGCCGCTATTTATTCCGGACCTTTAGCTCAGTTGGTCAGAGCAAACGGCTCATAACCGTTCGGTCGTAGGTTCGAGTCCTACAAGGTCCATTATAGGGAATAAACTTATAATATTATCGCGGGATGGAGCAGTCTGGTAGCTCGTCGGGCTCATAACCCGAAGGTCGTAGGTTCAAATCCTGCTCCCGCAATAAAAACTGAATATTTGGTTCCTTGGTCTAGTTGGTTAGGACGCCTGCCTGTCACGCAGGAGATCACGGGTTCGACTCCCGTAGGGACCGTTAGTGACTAATTTTTAGTTACTTTAGTATTATTTCCTGATATGCGGGTGTAGTTTAGTGGTAAAACCACAGCCTTCCAAGCTGTTGTCGCGAGTTCGATTCTCGTCACCCGCTTTGCCGCTATTATGGGCCTATAGCTCAGCTGGTTAGAGCGCACGCCTGATAAGCGTGAGGTCGATGGTTCGAGTCCATTTAGGCCCACTAATCTGGAGAAGTACTCAAGTGGCTGAAGAGGCGCCCCTGCTAAGGGTGTAGGTCGCTAACGCGGCGCGAGGGTTCAAATCCCTCCTTCTCCGTTTTTCGACCCGTTGGTCAAGTGGTTAAGACACCGCCCTTTCACGGCGGTAACATGGGTTCAAATCCCGTACGGGTCATAGGTGCAATGCATCTTAATATTCTTAAGCATTTTTGGAGGATTACCCAAGTCCGGCTTAAGGGAACGGTCTTGAAAACCGTCAGGCGAGTAACATCGCGCGTGGGTTCGAATCCCACATCCTCCTTTGTGAGTTTCACTCACGTTTGGTTCCTTGGTCTAGTTGGTTAGGACGCCTGCCTGTCACGCAGGAGATCACGGGTTCGACTCCCGTAGGGACCGTAATGGCTCGGTAGCTCAGTTGGTAGAGCAATGGATTGAAGCTCCATGTGTCGGCGGTTCGATTCCGTCCCGCGCCATTTGTTTTTTCTGGAGGGGTAGCGAAGTTTGGCTAAACGCGGCGGACTGTAAATCCGCTCCTTCGGGTTCGGAGGTTCGAATCCTCTCCCCTCCATTATAGGGATATAGTTTAAAGGTAGAACTACGGTCTCCAAAACCGTCAGTGTGGGTTCAATTCCTACTATCCCTGTCTACCTTTTATGGCGGTATTGGTGAAGTGGTTAACACATCGGTTTGTGGATCCGACACACGTGGGTTCGATTCCCACATACCGCCCTTTTATTGGGCTATAGCCAAGCGGTAAGGCAACGGACTTTGACTCCGTCATGCGCTGGTTCGAATCCAGCTAGCCCAATTTTATTTTGATATGGCGGTATAGCCAAGTGGTAAGGCATGGGTCTGCAAAACCTTGATCACCGGTTCAAATCCGGTTACCGCCTTTGTGGTTGTATCTTTATCAAGGTAATATTTTGCCGGTGTGGCGGAATTGGCAGACGCGCAGGATTCAAAATCCTGTTCCCGTTTGGGAGTATCGGTTCGACCCCGATCACCGGTATAAATAGCATATTTATACCATGTATAAAGCATAAAAAAGATCACTAATTGTTGATTTAACAATTAGTGGTTTTTTTTTATCCAAACTATTTTTAAAAGTGCACACTTCTTGCACACCTTTTTATGAATCAGCTAAATGTAGACCTCAGATGTTGTAGATGAATGACCAAATTTTTCATCAATACAACATTCGATCATGTAAATAATTATGCAAAGAAGCAAATTACATCTATTCTTCTCCCATGTGATTATTGGAAAAATAGAAGCCTCTGAGGAAGGTTACTATCAGTTTCAAGGAGATAATCTATTTTTAGATCGCTAATAATATTAAAAAATTTAATGTATTCTATATATTTACTTCTATTATGTACAATTAATATTAATAAGTTTTAAAATTTATATATAATTTCTGCGAATGATTATCTGAACTGAACTTAAATTAAGAAAGTAACTAAAAGTTCAGGAAAGTTCTTATAAAATATTTTTCTATTTTAATAGTAATAAAGTGAATAGAAAAATATCTTTTTTTCTTGAACATTCGTAAATAGTCTATATAACCTAAAGAATTTTATATATCTTCATTTTTGTTTTGTGTAAGATTTTTACTTTATTATTTACAAATAAATATATAAATACTTTAATTAGGTGGCCACAATAATTGATTGACATTAAAGTATGGATTTGTTGTCTTTTTAAAAAAAATTCTGTTACTATTAGTTATTTAAAACTTTGTTTGGCATCTACTGTTTTGAAAATTATTAAAACATTACTATATATTTATATTACTATATGGAGTATACTCAAAATCAATTGCTAGTATCAAGGGGGGTATTATGTATAAAATTGGGGAATTTTCAAAAAAAGTAAATATTTCCATTGATACTTTAAGGTATTATGAAAAAGAATGCCTTATTGTACCTGAACGCATAGAAAATAATTTGAGGGTATACAATGATAAAGATCTTATTTGGATTGAATTTATAAAAAGATTAAAGCTGACAGGAATGTCTATAAAGAATATTAAAAAGTATGCAAATCTCAGATATGAGGGTAATGAAACAATTCCACAAAGATTGGAACTGTTATTTGATCAACGTCATAAATTGGAGAGTGAGCAAGAAACGATAAAAGAACATATTAATTTTATTAATAATAAAATTAATATTTACCACAAAATGCAAAAAGAAATAAGCGATAAAAAAGTCATTCATTAATGGCTTTTTTTTATTGACATGGAGTTAACTCTAGATGTTATTTTCAAGGTGGCAACAAAATAATAAATAAGGGAGTACAACTTTATGCCAAGCCAAAATAAGATAGATAGATTAGAACTAGGAAAGCAAACACTTTCAAAAGTAGACGGATCCTCTGCAAAGGGAGTAATGGAATCTTTAGATAATATTGCACCAGATGTCGGAAAATATATTTTTGAATTTGCATTCGGAGATATTTATAATCGTCCAGGATTAGATTTAAAGCAAAGAGAAATGGTAACAATTACTAGTTTATTGACTCAAGGAGATACAGAAAATCAACTGAAAGTTCATATTAATGGATCTTTAAATGTTGGACTAACTCAAAGAGAAATAATAGAAACTTTCATTCATTGCTTACCCTATGTTGGATTTCCTAAAGTGTTAAATGCAATAAGTGTTGCTAAAGAAGTATTTGAAACTTTTTAAAAGTTTAATAAGCTTAATGAAAATATACTAAATTTTGCAAAAAATGAATTAAATGACTTTAATTGTTTTTATAAAGAAACATTATTTCATAATTATGCAATTCTAAGTCAAACACATAAAATAATGAAATAGTTAGAAGACATAAATAATATGGACACTGCAGTAACATTAAATTTTGATTGTCTTCACAAAAGGCGGAATCTTGATGAGTATTGGGTAAATATATATAAGGTAATCTCTATAGATTTTGGTTATAGGGTCGATATCAGGAACTTGAAATAGTTTGATGAAAAAAGTTAACCAAGATGTAGTTACAAAATGATTCTATAGTTTTTTTTGAAATTTTTCATCCAATTATTATGTATTTCAGAAGGTAAGTTTTAACTTAGTAAAGTAAATGTAATAGTTGTATTGGGGAGTAAAAGAAAAAGCTTTAGGAAGAAGATATATTATTATCAATAATAAAAAACTTAAACTTAATGAAAACTTGTATCATCAAATTCTTGTTAAATTTAATACAATTTTTAGTATCTTTAATAATTTTAATTAATTGTTATTCATAATATAAGGGGGAACCATAATGGTTAGAGAAATTCAAAACGATGATATTGTTATCAATGAAACTAATCCTGAATTACCATATATCAAGAGCAAAAGTAGTAAGGACTTATTCAAAATAGCAAGTATATTTCAAGATGAATTAGGAAAAATTGAGTACTTTCAAACGCATTTTAATAAATATAGTGGAGAAAATGATATTGATTACGAATGGGATTATAAAAAACCTAGCAGCTTTTATGGTTTGATTGATGAAATAGTTCTTTCAAAAGATGCTCAAAGTAGACTATTTTTATCTTCAAAAAAAATTGGTAAAGGATATGTACACAAGAACCATGATGAAAATGTAATGTTAAGTGAACCTGAAAGGTTTGGAAATTTATTTGGATTCAAAGTTTTTCCTGATTTAGAAGAATTAAATAGTGACCATAAATCTGATCATATAGATGGCATAAAATTGTTTGAAGCAATCAGACAGGCTACACTTGCCTCGAGTCATTTGGTAGGATTGAAGTTTGATACAGCTACTGCATTAATGCAGACAAAAATTGACTACATCAAATTTGTAGAAAGTAATATACCATTCCTAGTAGAGATAATTCCCTTTTGTAAAGTCGATGGTGGGGCTATGTTTACTGTTTTTTCGATTATTCAAAATGGAGAAATTGTAATGAAAGGTTACATGGGTGCGTATGTATTTAGAAGTAAAGAACAATTTTTTTCTAAAAGAGAGGATATGAAAATAGAAGCTCAAAAAAAACAAGTTAGGATGAATTTTTAAATATGCCAAATATTGATCAATTCAAAATTATAGCAATGGATATGGATGGTACTGTTTTAAACTCTGAAGGAGAATTAGATATCGAAACGGTTAAATCTATTAATAAATTAATATCTTTAAAAAAAGAAGTTTTCTTCGCGACTGGAAGAATGCCAGAAGCAGCGAGAAAGCATTTAGAAAGAAGTAATATGAGTGGATTTATTATTTCAAATAATGGTGCTCTAATTATCGATATACTAGATGGGAAAGTAATCCTAGATAAAAGACTTAATAAAGAATTAGTTGACTATGCAATCGAATTACATGAAAAAAAAATATAACAATGCATATGAACTATATTAAAAAAACATTTACAGATAAGTTATCAAAAAAATCATTAAATTATGCTGATAATTTAGGCATTGAAATATATAAGAAAGACTTATCAAAGATAATTCAACTCCCTAATTCCATTCTTTTTATTGATAATAAGCAAAACTTGGAAGAGATATTAAATAAAATGAATAGTCGTTTTTCTAACACCTATAGCCACGTATTAATTCCTTGGAAAGAGAACTATTGGTTCTTACAGTTCTTACCTCAGAGTACTTCCAAGGGAGATACTTTATTTGAATGGGCAGAGTACAATAATATATCTAAAAAAGAAATACTTAGTTTTGGGGATAGTTATAATGATTTGGAAATGATTAGTGGTAGTGGTGTTGGAGTAGCTATGGAGAACGCTGAGCAAAAAATTAAAGAGGTAGCTGATTATGTAACCAGCAGTAATGATGAACTGGGTGTCTCAAACTTTATTAATAAAATTCTAAATTAGGCTAAAAAGGAGGACTTTTAAAATGCCTTTCTTGAAATTGTATTCGACAGCAGATTTAAGTGAAGAAGATAGATGTCAAACATGCAAAAAGATGACAGAAATTATTGTAAATAATCTAGAAGTTTATCCGGACAAAATTCAAACTCACGTTCAAGATAATGTTAAAACAATGAGTAGATCAGGTATTTCCACTAATGAAGAAAAATTTTCAGTAGATAGCAGACTAAGAAATATTGATTTTACAAATAGTTATTTCAATAAAGTTAATACGAAAGAAGAATTATTTATTTTAGAAATAGAAATATGGATAGGAAATTCCATTTCTTCTAAAAAAAGAGTTTCAATTAATCTAACAAATTATTTTAAAGAAAAATTTGAAATATCAGGAGACAATATACTAATACTTTTTCATGATATGAATCCTGAAGATTGGTTTCAAAATGGAATAAGTGGTTCAGAAAAAGATTTTTTAAATAAAAGTAGGGAATATTAGGAGGAAACAATAATGAATTTGAAAATTGACAATGCAGAGTACTTAGTAGTTATGGAATGGGATTATAAAAAAAAATTTAAAAAAGAAGCAATTTCCGCTTGGAAAAATTCGAATGCTAAAACCCTCATTAGTGATTCAGTTATTTATAATGGAATTAAAAAATATAGTTTAGTTGTCCTATATACAATTAAAAATTTTTCTGAGATACAAAAATTTTTGGAAAGTAACGAATTTCTAGAATTTAGAGAAAAAGAATCAGAATATATGGACAGTGATTTTCATCAATCAATTGTTGGATTGGTTGAAAAAGTTAGAGATAGAAAAACATTTATTCCCAAAACAAAATATATGCAATTAAGAACAATTGAAGTTCCATTATCAGATATAGATTCATATTTAGAATGGAGAAAAAGGAGAATCTTTGAGTTTGTTAAGAAAAATGAAATGGTTACTTCTTTTATAGCGTTTCATGCTGTATTTTCAAGTACACCTGGTGTTTTGTTTGTTACAGAGTTTGAAAATGATCCAGATGAATACAGAGAAAGCTTTTTGACTCCGGAGTATCAAGAAATAATTAAAGAAGCTGGACATGAACATATTAAATCTGGTGAAAAAGGATTAGAAACATATGAGTATGAGAGGGTTTAATTAAAATGACAATAACTAGAATTGATACATGGGATGGAATCACGGAAAAAAAGGCTAAACTATGGGCCGAAGCTATTACTAAAATTATATATGAGGAATTTGATAATAATCTTGATGAAATTCAGGTTTATATCAATCTTGTATCTCCATCACATTGGTCTCAAGCAGGTATTATGGGAAATGATGATTCATGGATAGAAAAATCTAAACGGAAAAGTTATGGAGAATAAGATGCCGGTTATAAAAATTGATACTAATAATAAAATGACTAATTCAAATAAAAGAAGAGTCATATCAATATTAACAAAAAAAACTAACGAATTACTAAGTGTGCCAATTGAAAAAATAGTGATTAAAATACATACATTTGATAATGAGGAAATTGGAAAAGTTGAATTAATCGAAGATTATATTAATAATAACGAAGAGAAAAAGCATGAATAGAGTTGCATTGGTGACTGGCGCAACTGGTGGCATGGGTAAGGAAATTGTAAAAGCATTATATAATCATAATTATGACTTAATTACAATTGGTAGAAATGAAAAGAAATTTCAAGAATTTTTGATCAGTGAAAATTATGATAAAAATCATATTTCATTTTATAAATGTGATATTACTAAATTGGCGCAACTGGAAATATTAAAACAGACAATTTGTAAAAATTATAAGCAAATTGATGTTCTGATTAATTGTGCCGGAGGTTGACCCATAGGCAATATATTGGAAATTACAGATGTTCAGTGGAATGACAATATATTGTTAAAAGAATTGGGTTATATACGTCTTACTAGAATCCTATATAACTTATTAATTAAATCGAAAAATGCCCGTATTATTAATATCGTAGGAATACAAGGTAAACAACCGGATCCAAATTTTGTACTTGAAGGAGTAATAAACTCTTCATTGCTGGCTTTTACTAAAGCTATATCTATTGATTTGGCAAAGTATGGAGCTACAGCAAATGCTATTAATCCGGGAGCGACTAACACTTACTTATGGGAAAATATTGTTGAGGAACTTTCTCAAAAAAATAACCAAAAAAAATCTGATTTGAATAATCATTTTAAAAAACAGACAGGTTTTAATAGACTAGCTGATCCTAAAGATATAGCCAATGCTGTAATGTTTTTAGCTTCGGAGGAGACAGGTTATATTAATGGTATTTCAATAAATATTGATGGTGGAGCTTTTCCCGGATTTTAAGGAGATTAATATGAATAAGAAGGTTTATATAGTTAATGGTTATCGTACCCCTATTGGAAAGATGGGAGGAATATTATCATCGTATACAGCAGTAGATCTCGGAAAACTTGTTATTGAATATCTTACAAAAAAATCTGGAGTCCCATTGGACGCTATTGATGAGGTATATATGGGTAATGTTATACAGGCTGGAAATGGTCAAAATCCTGCAAGACAAGCAGCAGTTAATGCTGGATTACCTGTTACAGTACCAGCTACAACAATAAATGCAGTCTGTGGTTCAGGCCTACATAGCATTAATATGGCTGCAAAATTGATACAGCTTGGTGATATTGATGTAGCAATTGCTGGAGGTATGGAAAGTATGACTAATTCTCCATACTTATTGAAAAAAGCGAGATTTGGATATAGATTAGGAAACGGAGAGTTAGTTGATTCTTTGAATAATGATGCTCTGATGGATGCATTTAATAATTATCATATGGGAATAACGGCCGAAAATATAGTTGATAAATATGGACTTACAAAACATGAATTAAATATTTTTTCAATGGAAAGTCAGGAAAAGGCAATTAATGCACAAAAGAAGGGATTATTTACTCATGAAATTATTCCTTTAAAGTTTTTTGATAATAGAACAAAATCAAATATTTTGATTGATATTGATGAAAATCCTAGAGAAGGATTGAGTATTACTAAATTGGATAAAATGAAGCCTGCTTTTAAAGAAAATGGACAAGTTACTGCTGCAAATTCTTCAGGTATAAATGACGGTGCTGCTGGTGTTCTATTAGCAAGTGAAGAAGCAGTTAAAAAATATAAACTAAATCCCGTGGCTGTTTGGAATTATGGAACGCTTGTAGGTGTTGAGCCTAAATTAATGGGATTAGGTCCTATTGATGCAGTGAATAAAGTACTAAAAAAAGAGCAAAAAGAAGTTAATGACATTGATTTGTTTGAGATCAATGAGGCATTTGCTGCACAATCAATACCAGTTATTAAGGAGTTACAAATAGATAAGGGGAAAGTTAACGTTAATGGAGGTGCTATAGCTTTAGGTCACCCCGTTGGTGCTTCTGGGGCTAGGATTTTAGTTACATTAATTCATAGTTTAATATTTAATAATAAGAAATTTGGAGTAGCAACTCTATGTATAGGTGGTGGAATGGGATGTGCAACAAGCATTGAAATTATTAATAACAAATAAAAGGTCCTACTTATAAAGTAGGACCTTTTATTTGTTATTAAAGTTGATATAGAATTGACAATAAATTAAGAAGGTTTTTCTGAAGTATGTTTTGATTATAGTTTATTTGAAATTACAAGTGAAGAATTAATATTTCTTATATTAGCTATGAGTATTAAATTAACAAGATTGATTTTGTTGTTGTAACCGATCACAATAATTTTGAAGAAATTAACAAATTAAATACAGTTCTTGAAATTATGAATGTAGAAATAGGTCTTAAAATCTTTGTAAAGTTTATAATCGGTCTTGATATTACATGTCTTGATAGATTAAATATTTTTATTATTTTTGAAGATAACAATTTTATTCATGTAAAAATAGCTTGGTAGTGAGATTATGAATCCAAAAATTGGTACATATAAAGACGTTTTATATATATTATAATATTTTTATGTTATCGATTTATTACTGAATTTCTTTCAATCATTTATTATTTAGAGGAAAAGGCTCTATTGTAAAGAGATTTGACATTTAATTGAAGCTGTCGAATCTATAAATTTAAACAGTTTTAATTTTGTTAAATCAATAATTTTAGATTATAATTTAGATTATTATAGTTGTAATTGTTCTTCAAATGTAGATCATAGTAATTTTATTTATAGTCAATTAAATCCTGATGGTCCTGCTGAAAATGTAAATATATACTGTATAACTAATTCGAATAAATATACCTAACATAATTAGGTAGATATTTTAATTTTTTAAAACTTAATTATCGAGATGAGAAAGTAGAAAATCAATGTACTATAAAAAATATATGAATGTCAGTAACAGAATCACTAGTGCCAATAGTATCCCTGAAATTTTGAAAATTAGTAAAAAACATTATTCAAAATATAATAATAGAAAATTGTGTCAAATGTTTAACAAATTCATATGGGATAGAAAATTTTATGAAGAGAAATATTCAATTAGAACTATGAACGAAGTATGTGTACTTCTATCTTTACATCATAAACAAAAAAATATATATATTTCAAGTAAAGTTCAACCAATAAATGAGAAAAATATATTAACATCTATCATTAAATCTTTTGAGAAAATAGATTTAATAGAAAGAATGGACCAAGATAATAAATTTACGTCTGCGTTTGAATTAATGGATGTCGAAATTGCATATCAGGAAGATTCTTATAATTACAGTACTATATCCATAGGTGATTACTTATACATATTTAGAAAATTTAATAAATTATCTGAATATGTTTATGGTGTATCTATTTATGAATTATGTGAGTTCTTTTTGGAAATAACTTCAAATTGCGATTTTGCTAAGGGGTGGTTTAGCAAAGAAGAAATGTTGAAATTGACAAAAAAATTTAATATTAGTTTAAATAATTCATTTTTTGTTGTAGCGAAAGACTTTAATAGAGAAAAGAAATATTTATCCGATATTAAAAAAATATTTACAGGAAAAATAGGAATTGAATTTGAAGATGGGTACTTCATTCCATCATCTCCAGAGTTTGTTTTTGACAATATTTATAGAGGACTATTAAACAAAGGAGATCTGGGGAAAAAAAGGGGAAAACTGTTTCAAAATCTTGTTTATGAAGAATTTTCAAATTACTTATCAAAATTTAATATAGAGGAAGGATATTACATATCCCAAGAATATGAGCAAGATATTATTTGCTTTAATGAAAAAAGTATTTATATTATTGAGTGTAAAGGAAGTAAATTTCATTCTGTTCCTAGAAATAAGGAAATAGCCAGAGAAAGATTATTACAAAAATTTAAATCAGTTCCATTGTCTGCCTATAAGCAAGCAAAAAGGGTAGAAAATTACATTAATGATGGGGATAATATAATTTATTTTTATAATAATAAAGAAGAAAATGTATTTTCACTAAAAAAAAATAATCAAAACATTTTTAAAATTGTGGTAACTTTAGATGATTATTATAATTTATCAGAATCTCCGGAAAGTTTCGTAAGTAATGAAGATTCAAAAGAAGATAACTTAGATGTATGGATTGTTAATATTTTTGAACTTAGAAGGATAATGTGGGCATGTGATAGTGAGAAGTTATTTGAGCGTTACATCAAGAGTAGAATGAAAAACAATTCTGTTTCTTCGGCAAGCGGTCAAGAATTAGAACATTTTGGGTTGTTTATAAATTCGAATCTAAATTTTATGGAAAATGGTAATGAAGCGGTCTTCTTAGACAGAAGTTTTTCTGCAATATTTGATGAATATGATAAAGTGGTAAGTAATAATGAAATTAACCTTTTAAAAAATTGAACCACAAATATTAGTTGCGAGTAACAAAGCCACTTTTATATGATAAACAATGAAGATATTCTGGTAAGATTCTAAGTAAAAGATTAAGTTCTTTTCTGCATTCAAAAATTTTAAAATCACAATATATGTCTACTTTGACTGATATTTTAATACAATATTTTGTATAATTATAATTTTGGTTGTATCATATGTTTATGACAATAGAACAAAAAGATATGAAAAGATCAGAAATATTTAAAGTGCTATCAGATCCTAATAGAATTAGAATGATTCGAATATTGTACTCAAATGGTTCAGAGATGACTTGTGGAGAGGTGGGAGATAAGCTTTCAATAAGTAAGTCAACAGTTTCATATCATTTTAAAATTCTAAGATCAGTGGGTCTTACTAACACCCGAAGGGAATCAAGAAATAAATTTCTCTCGCTAAATTTAAATACTTTTGATGAATATTTACCTGGTTTTCTGGATTCTTTGTAGAATCCAGTTTATTTTTATCTTATAGTTCTATAGTTATAAAACAATGGAAGAAGATGTTTTTTTGACTAAAGTTAATAAATCAAACTTATCTTTGGTAATGATAGCTATATTTATTGCAACTTTCATGACCTCTGTTGAAACAACAATTATCACAACTGCATTACCAACAATTATTAGTAAGTTAAACGGACTTTCTGTGCAGAGTTGGGTGTTCGCAATGTACTTATTAACGACCTCTGTAAGTACACCAATTTATGGGAAACTATCAGATAGAGTTGGAAGAAAACCGATTTTTGTAGTTGGACTACTGGTTTTTTCAATTGGTTCGCTTTTATGTGGTATTGCTTCTAATATTTACCTATTAATTTTCTTTAGAGCAATACAAGGTATTGGTGCCGGAGCAATAATGCCTATAACATTTACAATAATTGCTGATTTATTTGAATATGATAGAAGATCAAATATGATTGCATTGAATAATACAGCTTGGGGAATATCTGCACTACTTGGTCCTTTAATCGGAGGGTTCATAGTTGATAAGCTAAATTGGCACTGGGTATTTTTTATAAATGTACCGCTGGGAATTTTTGTTTTGACTTTAGTAACATTTGGTTTGAAAGAAAATAAAAGAGAACAATCCAATGAACCAATTGATTTTAAAGGAATGTTTTCACTATCTATTGTTTTAGTTACTTTATTAATGATTTTACAAATTTTTGGAAGTAATAATATTAAAAACGTATATTTGATAATTCTTGGAATTATTTTTGTTAGTTCGTTATTTATTTTCTTCTTTTCTGAAAAACAAGCAATCGATCCGATCATACCGCTTAAATTATTTAAAAATCAGTTATTCACAATTCAAATTTTAACTGCATTATTATTAAGCGGTATACAGATTGGATTTCAAACTTATTTTCCAATTTAGTTGCAGTCAATTTATAGAGTTTCTGCTTCAGTGGCGGGACTTGCTGTAACGCCAAGCCCGGTAATGTGGTTAATTATGTCATTTTTTGTATGTTACTTGATCAAAAAATATGCTCCTAAGAGAATAACCATTCCAATCGTAACTTTAATGGGATTGTCATATATTCCACTAATATTTATAACTAAAAATGTATCAATAATAATCTTTTATATAATTGCTGGTATTACTGGTGCTGGACTAGGGATTGTTATAACAATGAATACTTTACTATCACAAAGAGTTGTCCCGGAAGATAGTGTTGGTGTTGCATCATCTATGCTGACATTGGGCAGAACCTTAGGACAAACATTAATGACCGGAATATTTGGATTAATATTCAATTTGTCTATTAATAACTCTGTACATATTAGTAATAGTATTTCGTTTGAACAAATTAATAATTTTATAAGTTCTACTAACCATGCATATTTAGGAAATAAAATGGATACTGTAATGTCCACTATAGTATTGAAAGGAATGCATTCTGTATTTGAAGTTGTCTTAATCATATTTATCATAATTTTAGTTATAAATATTTTGGACAAAAACAATGAGGTAATTAAGTAATAAAGATCAATTCCTCGAATTTAATATTTATTAGAATAAATAAAACCACTTATATTATAAGTAGTTTTATAATTTGTTTTCATTTATTGCAATATTTATTATAATAATATAAACTTACTTTGGATGTAATTTTATTATTACATTTTAGGGAATTGTTTGAGGAGGACTCGGCAATGATGAGTAAGTTAGGAATTGATTTAAATGTCACATCGCAGGGATGTGTTTACTGTTCAAAAGAAAACCTTGAACAGGTTTATGTCAAAACAATATTGGATGGTACATTAGAAGAAGTTCGCATTCGACCATTGTATTGTCCATTATGTGGAAGAAAGCTATAAAAAAGACCTCTTAGAGGTCTTTTTTATTTTGTATATTTTATTTCTACTACGTCTCCATAAGTAACTGTTTCTGTAAGTTTAAATCTTCTTAAGCTATTAAGTTTTTTAAACAGCGTATTACCATCCCCCAGGAGGATAGGTGCTATTTGTATTATAAGTTCATCAACCAAATCAGCTTCAATTAATTCTGTTATTATTTCTCCGCCACCAACAACCCAGATATCTTTACCATCTTCTTTTACAAGAGAGTTGGCTAAATCCACTGGGCTTTCTGTAGGTATAATGATGTTTTTATTTGTTTTGTCTGCAAGGTATCCATCTAATGAGATACAGCCGTAAAAAATTATTTTTCGCATATTTATCCTCCAAGTATTTTATAATTATAACAATGTAGTTGATATAATTTGAACAAACTAAGGAGAAATAATATGAAATACGAATGGCGAAAATCCGAAAAAGATATTTATTTACCAAAAGAGGTAAGTGTATTAGATTTACCAACATATAGCTATATTACTATTTCTGGTAAGGGTAATCCAAATGAGCAAGAGTTTTCTGATAGAATTTCAACTTTATATCCTGTTGCATATAATTTGAGAATGGCCCTAAAAAAAGGGGTATATACAGAACCTTTTGAATATACTGTTTATCCACTTGAGGGTGTTTGGACCACATCAGATGGTTCAAGAGATGAATATTTAAATAAAGATGCACTTGTATATAAGATAATGATAAGACAGCCTGATCAGGTCACTAAAGAAATGTTTGAAGAAAGTATTAACGATGTTAAGTCTAAAAAAGACCTAGCTTTAATTGACGATATTAAGTTTGAGCAAATCAGTGATGGTAAAGTTATAGAAATTTTGCATAAAGGTCCATTTGAAACGGAAATAGAATCTTTTAAGATAATGGAGGATTTTATGGAGCAAAATAATCTAACTAGAAATAATATCATGGAAAAATATGCACACAGAGAAATTTATTTGTCAGATTTTAGAAAAGTAGATAGAAGTAAGTTAAAAACAACTTTAAGGTACTCACTTAATTAAAATTAGATAGTATAAATTTATTATCTAATGTATAATTAAATTATAAAATTATACAAGAGGTGAGATTATGAAGAAGAAACTAATTAATGTTTTTATTATTAGTATGTTAGCTTTAGGATTTGTTGGAAGTGTATCATCAGTAAATGCTAGCGCTGCTACTACAGATGCTTCAACCGAATATGCTCTACCAACTGTTACAAAGATTGAAACTGGTAATTTTCCGTATGTAATTGATAAGCCAGTGGGTCCTACAACATTGAGCGGTATTTCATTAATGATGTTGATTAACCCTGATAACTTGCTACATCACTCAGATGTTCTTGTTACTATGAGTGATGGAACTCAATTACTAAGATACAATGAAGATCTTTATGTTGATGCTAGCCAAGTTTTAACATACATTCTTAGATAATAAAAAAGCCTTGAGTCTGTTATGACTCAAAGCTTTTTTTATTTGGTTAATTTCTTATTTCTTCTAGTAAATAATACAGCAACACCTGCAAGCAACAATGTTCCAATTGTTGAAATCATCAGAGTATCTTTTTTAGTGCTTGTCTGTGGAAGTTTTCCATTGCTATTACTTTGATCAGTTCCTATAGGATTAATCGGAGTGATTGGGCTGATTGGATCAACCGGATTAGGATCTACCGGAGTAACAGGATCAATAGGTTTAGGTGGATCAACCGGATTAGGATCTACCGGAGTAACAGGATCGATAGGCTTAGGCGGATCAACCGGATTAGGATCTATAGGAGTAACAGGATCAATAGGTTTAGGTGGATCGACTGGGTTAGGATCCACAGGAGTAACAGGATCGATAGGCTTAGGCGGATCAACTGGATTAGGATCCACAGGAGTAACAGGGTCAATAGGTTTAGGTGGATCGACTGGGTTAGGATCTACCGGAGTAACAGGATCGATAGGTTTAGGTGGATCAACTGGATTAGGATCTACCGGAGTAGTAGGATCGATAGGTTTAATTGGTTCCACGGGATCAATAGGAATTACAGGAACTTCAGATTTGGGATCAGATGTCATTAAATTATTAACAACAGTATTTTCTGAATTAATTGTAAAATGAATTTCATCTTCATTAATTTCATATCCATCTGGAGCATTTAATTCCTTAAAGTAGTAGTTACCATGTTTTAAATCTTCAACAGTTATTTTTCCATTCGCATCAGTATCTTTAGAATCAATTAGAACATCATTTTCATCAAAGAGACCATATGTAGCTCCGGGAACAAGAATACTGTCATCATCTGCGTCAGTTTTTTGTAGTGTGGCAGAACCTCTATCTTTACCACTACCATTACCTGTGTTGACATTTGATGTTACCTTTGCAGAAGAACTGTCTTCACCTGCGACAGAGCCTTCTCCGGTACCATTACCATTCCAGGTCATACTTGCATTGTTTCTGAATACGGTAGTTCCATCATTTGCTAGTTCTGGAGGCACTACTTTTGTTTGTAACTTAATTACATACATTTGTGCACCGGCATCAGGAATAGTTACATTAACTCCGTCTGTCATTTCTTGCATAATATATTCGCCAGAATTTAGTTCTCTTCCGGTATTGTAAATACCATCGCTTTTCCAAGTAGCTTCATAAATTGATGCAGAACCTAAAATATATTCTAGATTAGGATCAGTAATACGATCTTCAACATTGATTGTACCTAGGTCAAGTTCATTTCTATTTACCAAAATAGACCATGTGATTACAGGATTTCCTTCATCATCTTGACCTAGTACACCTTTTTTAGATGTATTAGATGTTGATACTGCGATGTTCATATCACTATGTTGTTCACCATTCATAGTTTCAAATACGACGTCGTTCATACCTACATTGGCATTTTTACTAGGTGTAATACCATCGTTTATTTCGATTTTACCTTTTAGGTCGTCAACTCCCTCAACGTTCGTGAAGTTAACAGATATAGTGTTGTCGGCATTTAGAGTAACATTACCAATAACTTCACCAAGTTCGTTTGTTATATCGAAAGTTGTACCTGGTTTGCTTACTTTCAATTGTTCAGGTAAATCTATAGTTAAAGTGTCACCGTTCTTTAATTCAACACCTGAAGCGTCAAATTCGTAGGTTAAACTCACACTACTACTATAGCTATAGCTAGGTTTGTTGCTTGAAATCTCAGCACTAGATATAATATCTGAACTAGAATATGAAGCGGCTGAGACAGTTGTTGGCTTAATATTTCCCAAAATTATAAATAAACCAAACAAAACAATAATTATTTTTTTGAATTTTGAAATAATCATAATTTCCCCTTTATACTTTTTTCACAATTACTAATGTATTATAAAATTTTTATATATGACAATGCAATATCTATTATAATTATTTTTTTTATTCTAAATAGTTCCAGTTATCAACTATTGAATAACATTTGTAAATTCTTCATAAAAAAAGTCCATAGAATTTACTAACTAAAGTGGTAAGATATAAAAGTAATTTTTTTATAGGGAGGGTCAAAATGATGATCGTATTAAGCGGCACAATTGGCGCCGGAAAGAGCTCATTAGCAACACTTTTATCTGAACACTTAGGAACTGAAGCATTCTATGAGCAAGTAGATGATAATCCAGTTTTACCTTTGTTTTATAAAGATCCTAAAAAATATGCATTTCTATTGCAGATATACTTTTTGAATAAACGTTTTGATTCTATTAAGCAAGCAATGTCGGATGACAATAATGTTTTAGATCGTTCTATTTATGAAGATTCTCTATTTTTCCATATGAATGCCGATATGGGACGTGCAACAAGCCAAGAAGTGCAAGTTTATGATGATCTTTTGGATAATATGATGCAGGAGCTTCCATATGCTGCTGATAAAAAAGCCCCAGATTTATTAGTTCATATCGACGTATCATATGAAACTATGATTAACAGAATTCAAAAACGAGGTCGTGATTACGAACAGCTTGAACAAGATAGTACATTGGAAAATTACTATAAATCACTACTTAAAAGATATGATGGTTGGTATGACAACTATGACTACAGTCCTAAAATGAAAATTGACGGTGACAAATTTAATTTTGTTGAAAATGAAGATGACTTGCAAAGTGTTTTGCAACAAATTGATAAAGAATTAGAACTTAGAGGAATTGAAAGAAATTAAATATTGAGACAGTTAACACTGGTAACCTGTCTTAAATAAAACAGTGGAGAATTTAAATTGAATAATAAAACTCATGAATTAACAAAAATAGCTATTGTTGCGGCTTTGTACATTGTGTTGACAGTAACACCTGTAATTTCAATACTTTCTTATGGACCAATTCAGTTTAGAGTTTCTGAAGTATTAATGATTTTGCCATTTCTTGACCATAAATATAGTTGGTCATTGATTATGGGATGTCTGGTGGCAAATGTATTTAGTGCTTCACTTGGAGTTTATGATATAGTTTTCGGAACTATTGCTACTGCTCTAGTATGTTTCATCATTACCCGAGTACCAAACAATTATAAGAATGTTTGGATAGTTCCAGTAACAGGTTCTATAGTAAATGGACTAATTATTGGAGCAGAACTACATTATGTTTTAAAATTACCATTCTGGATTTCTGCCGGAACGGTTGCACTTGGGGAATTAGGTGTTTTAATTGTAGGAGTTATAATTTTTTACTTCTTACTGCAAAATAATAATTTCAAATCTATAATAACTAGATAAAAGGGGAAGAGATTCCTCTTTTTTGCTATAATAAAGTTTATAAATAAGCAAGAGGTGTGTGTATGAACATCGGAATATTCACTGATACTTACTTCCCACAAGTAAGTGGAGTGGCTACATCAATTCAAACATTAAAAAATGATTTAGAAAGAAAAGGTCATTCTGTATATATTTTCACTACAACTGACCCCAATGTTTCGAAGGATACAATTGAACCCAATATATTTAGGTTATCAAGTGTTCCGTTTATTTCATTTAAAGATCGTAGAGTTGCGATTAGAGGGATGTTCCACGCTGTAGATTTGGCAAAGGAATTAAAATTAGACATAATTCATACCCAAACAGAATTTTCTTTGGGATTAATAGGAAAATTTGTTGCTAGACAATTAAAAATTCCCTTCATACATACATATCACACAATGTATGAAGACTATTTACATTATGTTCTAAATGGTCACCTATTAAAGCCATACCATGTTAAGCAAATGACTAAAATGTTTGTAAAGAGTGCTTCAGGTGTTGTTGCTCCAAGTGAACAAGTTAAAGAAACACTTGATAGATATAAAATATCTGCACCTATAAAAATTATTCCAACTGGTGTTGATATTTCTGAATATACAAAACCAGTTAATACAGCAAATCTACGTAAAAAGCTAGGATTAGATGATGATACACCTGTCATTTTGATGTTAAGTAGAATTGCGATGGAGAAGAAAATTGACCATATGTTGGAATGTATGCCAAAACTTTTGGCATATAATCCTAAAATCAAGTTAGTCATCGTTGGTGGTGGACCTGATATGAAAGAATTAGTTCAAATTTCTGATGATCTTAACCTTCAAGAAAATGTAATATTTACTGGTGAGGTAGATCACGATAAAATTTCACCATATTACCACATGGCTAATTTATTTGTTTCTTCTAGTGATACAGAATCTCAAGGATTAACATATATAGAAGCAATAGCTTCCGGTCTTAAGATTGTGGTACGTAGTGCACCTTATACGGAAGAGCTATTAACTGATCCATCAGTTGGTGTGACATTTAATGATGATGACCAGCTAGTACCAAAGATTATCTCCTATTTGGATCATTCCAAAGCTTTCGATGACCATGAAGCTCGTCAACAAGTTATCTATAATATTTCTTCTGATAAGTTTGGAGATTCTATTATTGATTTCTATAAAGAATCACAACAATACTTTATTAAAGAAAAACTTTCGGATTCTTCAATAAATCCAGAGGAGTATACAAATGATTAAGATTGCCATGTTTTCTACTGCAGATAAAGTCGCAGGTCAGGGTGTAGGTAGTGCTTATCTTGAATTGATTAACTTGTTAAATGAAAGATTCAAAGATGATTTTGACATTACTATTAATGATTATTCAAAAAGTGATTTGAGTCATTACCATACAATTAACTTCCCATTTTATTTATCTACTTTTTCTAAAAAAAGAGGTAGAAAAATTGGATACGTACATTTTCTACCTGAAACACTTGAAGGAAGCATCAAATTACCTTATTTAATAAAGAAAGTATTTTACAAATATGTGATTAGTTTTTATAAGCGAATGGATCAAATTGTCGTTGTTAATCCTACTTTTATTGATAAGTTAGTAAATCATGGATTAGACAGATCAAAAATCAAGTATATTCCTAATTTTGTTTCAACTGAAAACTTCTATCACAAGACAGAAGCACAGAAGCTGAAATTTAGAAAAGAAAACAATTTAAAACCAGATGATTTTATAGTTTTTGGTAATGGACAAGTTCAAGAACGTAAGGGAATTGATGATTTTTATCAATTGGCTTTAGACAATCCAGATATAAAATTTATTTGGGCAGGTGGATTTTCTTTTGGACGTATCACAGATGGATATGACCGATACAAGAATATGATCGATAATGCACCAAAAAACATGATTTTTACAGGTATTGTAGATCGCAATGATTTGGTAAATTACTATAATATTTGTGATATATTCTTACTTCCTTCATATGATGAGTTATTCCCAATGTCAGTTTTAGAAGCTTTCAGCTGTGGAGCACCAGTATTACTTAGAGATTTGGAATTATATCAAGCAATCATTAGTGGATACTATCATCCAGCTAGTGACCGTTCTGAAATGGAAGATTTCATTAAGAAAGCTAAAAAAGATAGATCTTTACTAGAAGTGTTGAAAAAAGAATCAGATGTTGCAACTAAAAGATATTCACAAGATAATTTGAGTAAAATTTGGTATGATTTCTACAATGAGCAATATAATTTGACTAGATAGGCTATATTTATGAATAGAAAAAATGTAATTGCATTGTTTGTTATGCTATTTGTTGGTTTTGGAATTTTTTGGTGGGAAGCACGTAAGATTGACTTTGCTTCTCTATTAGTTATACTTAAAAATTTGAATTATTTTTGGCTATTAGTTGCGGTGTTATCTATGCTAATCTCCTTCGGAGTGGAGGCATTGGTGCTGCATACTTTGTTAAAAAAAGAAGAAGATCGTAAATTTGGTTGGTGGGAAATGTTCCGTATTCCACTAATTCAGGCATTGTTTAATGCGATAACGCCATTTTCTTCTGGTGGTCAACCAGCTCAACTTGTAGGATTAATGCAATCAAAGATTGAAGGAGCACGTGCAACTTCAGTTTTACTAATGAAATTTATAATTTTTCAAACCATCGTCTTAATTAACTTTATTTTTGCAATGATGATTAGTTTTCAAAGTGTTGCAAAACATTTTTCAGGATTAGCATCATTAATTTTATTTGGTATGGTAATTCATTTAGTTACAATTACATTTTTACTAATGGTTATGTATTACTATCAATTCACTAAACATTTTGTATCAGGAACCTTAAAAGTAACTTTATTTTTCTTAAAACCAGAAAAAAAGAATAGAATAATTAAAAAATATTTAAGAAGTATCGATGATTTCTATCAAGAGAGTCTTATTTTAAAGAAGGAAAAGAAGAAAGTTATAAAAGCTTCACTTCTAACTTTCGTACAGTTATTCTTCTACTATCTTGTAGTTTATTTTGTATTGTTAGCATTACATATCAACAATGCAAACTTTGTGGACGTTATTGTTATGCAAATCATGATAGTTATGATTACTTCTATTTTCCCTATCCCTGGAGGAACAGGTGGAGCAGAAGTTAGTTTTAAAGCTTTATTTTCAACTTTTATACCATCAAGACCGTCACTTATTTTAGGAATGTTTTTGTGGAGATTTATTACATATTATTTAGGAATGTTCCTTGGAATCATAGGTATTTCCAAAAAACCTAATCTAGATAATATCGACAAGAAATTGGAGACTAAGTAAATGAAGAATGTTTTTAAGAAGATATCTAATTTTCTGAATACACGATTAGGTTTCGTATTATTAGCGCTTGTTCTGTATGTAATGAAGACAGTATATACATACGAAAATAAATTTAACCTAGGTGTAAAGGGAAGTATGCAAACTTTCCTAATGATTATTAATCCGATACCGGTTATGTTGTTACTATTTGGTCTTTCACTATACATGAAGGGAAGAAAATCATATATTTTTCTTCTAATAATAGACTTCTTAGACACATTATGGCTGTTTTCAAATATTCTCTACTATAGAGAATTTTCTGATTTTATAACAATGGCTCTAATCAAGGGTTCATCAGCAACATCAAATAATTTAAGTAAAAGTATTTTAGGAATAGTAAAACCTACTGATTTTCTAGTATTTTTAGATGTAATAATTTTAATTCTATTACTATCGTTCCATGTAATTAAAATGGACATCAGAAGATTAAACTGGAGAATACCAGTATTAGTTACATCTTTGGCGGTATTGTTGTTTGGAGCAAATCTTTCTCTAGCAGAGGCAGACAGACCACAACTTTTAACAAGAACTTTTGACAATAACTATATCGTTAAGTATCTAGGATTAAACGCCTTTAATGTTTATGACGTGACAAAGACGACAAAAACAAATGCCATTAAGGCAAATGCAAAACCATCTGACCTTACATCCGTTAAGAGATATCTTGATAACAATTACGTTACACCTAATGCTGAATATACTGGTATAGCAAAAGGAAAGAATGTCTTTGTTATTCATTTAGAGAGTTTCCAACAATTTCTAATTGATTATAAGGTTAACGGAGAAGAAGTAACTCCTAACCTAAACAAAATATATCACGAAGATAATACCTTAAGCTTCGACAATTTCTTTAATCAAGTAGGACAAGGTAAGACTTCCGATGCCGAAATGATGTTAGAGAATTCTCTATTTGGTTTACCAGAAGGGTCAGGAATGGTTGTTGATGGAACTACTAATACTTTCCAAGCTATGCCTGCTATGTTAGACCAAGATGGTTACACTACAGCAGCATTCCATGGGGATGTTCCAAGTTTCTGGAATAGAGATAACGCCTATAAATCATGGGGCTATGATTATTTCTTCAGTTCTAATTATTACAAACAGAAGAAAAATTATAATGTTGGATTTGGAATGAAGGATAAGATATTCTTGAAGGATTCTTCACAGTACATTGAACAATTACCACAACCTTTCTATGCAAAACTGATTACTGTGACTAATCATTATCCATATGATCTGGATAAGAAGAATCAATCAATTGCCAGAACAAAAACGGGTGATAAAACTGTAGATGGTTATGTCCAAACAGCAAGATATTTGGATGATTCTATTGGTGAATTTATGGATTGGCTTCAAAAGACAGGGTTAGACAAAACCAGTATGGTTGTATTCTATGGTGATCATTATGGTATTTCTGATAATCATAAAAAAGCTATGTCCAAATTAACCGGAATCAAGAATTTTGATGATTTCCAAAATTCTCAATATCAAAGAGTTCCGTTTATGATACACATGGATGGACTACAAGGTGGTATAAATCATACTTATGGTGGCGAGATTGACGTAATGCCAACATTGATGAACCTTATGGGAATTTCCGATAAAGGAACAGTTCAGTTTGGTAGTGATTTACTTTCGCCTGAGCATTCTCAAGTGGTTGCATTCAGAAATGGTGATTTTGTTACCCCAAATGTTACAAAAGTAGGAAGTACTTACTATAATACTAAGACCGCTAAAGTTGATACCAAGATTTCGGATAAAGAGAAATCTAGACTAACTAACAAAGTAGCCACAGAACTATCACTTTCTGATCAAGTACTAAATGGAGATCTATTAAGATTCAATAAGTTAGATGGTTTTACTAAAGTTAATAAAGCTGATTTTAGTTATAAAAAATCAACTGCTCTTAAGAAGTTAAAAGACTCCCAAAAGAACAAGACAAGTTTGAAAATGGAGAATGATGGAAAGTCTTACGTAGAAGACTACGTAACTAATGCACCAGAGTTGAAATAAAGAGCTAAGGGACAATGTCCCTTAGCTCTTTTTATATTAAAAAAATTAACTAAAATATGAGTTAAAATCAAAAAACGAAAAAAAAGTAAAATAAAGTGTAAAAAGGGGTTGCAAGGAATAGCAGTAATTGATAAGATAATATTTGTT
>NZ_RSTD01000003.1 GCF_004117915.1 Companilactobacillus metriopterae | reverse complement strand
ACATATTCACCTGTAGCAACACGATAATATACTTGACCAGTTGCGTTGTTTACGCGTTTTGTATCTGTCTTCCAACCAGTACCTTGTGCCAATGCACGGTTAGCAACTAGCTTACCATTTGCATCGTATACGTGAGTAACGATTGTGTTATTTGATAGGTTAACGATTGGTGTATCAACGATGTCATCAATCTTAGTATCTGTAAAGTTATCTAAAGTAACATTAATTTGACGAGTTACTGTAACTGTATTATTAATCTTATCCCAAACTTTTGATAGTAGTCCACCTGAATATTCTTGACCATTGATTGTGATTTGATCCATATCATTCAATAGTGCTGAGTACTCGTTACGGTTGAACTTGATTGTCATCTTTTGTGTAACTACTCCAGCAGTTGGTAATGTTGATGCGTCTAGAGTTGTACCTAAGATATCAGTACCTTTGTAGAATGTTGAAGTAACATCTTGAGGTGTAACTGTTTCACCCAAGTTATTCTTGATTGTTAGTGGGTAAAGACCATTCATGTAGAAGTCACTCTTTGATTGACCCACATAACCATCAACTGGTGTAGCGTAGTTAATGTTTAGTGCGTGTGATACTTGTTGTGTAGATGCAGTCTTAGCATAAACAGTTTTGTCTAATGAGTGACCATTTAGCTTGTAAGCTGGGAATGTATTTACGATTTGTTGGTTTGACCATAGAGCGTGGTCTTTAATTGTTTGCATTGCGTAACCAACGATACGGTATTCTACTTGTCCACCATGTTCAGCAGCAGCAAACATTTCATTTTGCCATTCTGATGATGTCATTCCAACAGGAGGAACAACTAGGAATACGATTTCGTTCAATTGTGCAACAACATCAACGTCATTTGTAACTGATTGATATTGTGGATGCAATGGTTTAACAATTCCGTTAGCTGCCCAGTCACCTGAGTATGTCAAACGGTTGTTTGTTTCTAATAGTGCAAATGTTGCACCGTAAGCAAAGTCTGCTTGTGTAGCATTGTTATAATTTTTCCATGTTGCATCAAAAGCATTGTAAGCATCTTCCTGTGTAGCAGGATCAAATGTAGCTTTGGCTGTTTGTACTTGTGATGGTAATGCATTCATTACAGGTTGTACAGATGGTGCGATTGCGATAAGTGCAGCTGTAGCAACACCTGCATAAGTAATAGATTTTTTCATGTGAAAATCCCCCAGAGATTTTTATTTAGTTATTAATTTAATCAAAGTTAAGTGATTAATTAATATACTCTTAGAATACAATGGTGAGAATAAAAAATATATAGATGTCGTTATATTGAAATATATCTTAATTAACCTGTAACTTTCTGTTACAAGGCCGTAATATAGGCATTTTGATTGACAAATTTCAGTTTACTATTAAGTGAATCAACAAAAAAAGAGGTACAGCATAAGCTGCACCTCTCAAAATTTTAATTAATCAATTAAAATTATTTACCAAAAATTCCAGTTACGAAATCTACACCATAACTTAGAACATTGCTAACAGTACCACCGATAAATGGGTTTAGGTTAAAAATTGTAAACATATTTATATATCCTCCAATTTATATATTTGCAAAAATATATTGCATTTACACATTTTATCATATCTTTTTACAAACTTAAATATAAAAAAGAGGTACTATCTACTGGTTAGATAGTACCTCTTTTTTTATAACTATTAATTAGAACAAACCACCAAAGATTCCTTTAACGAAATCTACTCCGTAGCTTAATGTGTTTGATAGTGTACCTAAAAGAAATGAAAACATAGTATAAACTCCTCTAAAATTTATTCGTTAAGATGTTTCCCTAACGTAACTTAAGATTATCACAAATGGTAACATTTTTTTCTAATTTCACCAACATGTAACTTAATTGTTACATATTTAAAATGTTTTTTATATTAATTGATTAATGTCATTGCTTTTCAGCATCTTTATGCTTTATTCCAAATGAGAAATAAACCACAAGCCCTATTATAAACCAGCATAAAGCATATAATTTTGCTTCATTATCTAATCCCCAGAATACCAACAATGATCCTAAAAATGCTAGGAATGGCATAACTGGGTAAAATGGCATTTTAAATCCAGGTTCTGCCAAGTCTACCCCTTCACGTCTACGCAATGGGTAGATACCCAATGAAACAAACATAAATGCAATAAGCGTTCCAGCTGATATTAGCTGTGCTAAGAATGCAAATGGACAAAAAGCTCCTATTACAATAGCAACTATGGCAATAGTCCAAAGAGCATTATTAGGTAGATTACGTCTATTTAACTTACCTAGAGACTTAGGTAACATTCCATCACGACCAAATGAATAAAGTAATCTTGATCCTGCCATCATCATACCAATCAAAGCTGTGAACATCCCTAATACCGCTACCGCTTGAACAACACTAGCTACAATTGGGTGTCCTGCATGACGCAATGCCCAACCTACTGGTTCAGCATTATTGGCATATGAAGTATAGTGGAACATTCCTACAAGTACTAACGCCACTGCGACAAACAATGTTGCAGCAATAACTAGTGATCCAAGAATTCCACGAGGCATAGTTTTTTCAGGATTCTTTGCTTCTGCAGAGTTAGCAGCAATTGAATCAAATCCAATATATGACAAGAATATCATTGAAACACCAGCGTATATTCCTTGCCAGCCACCAAATGTTGTACCATCACTATTTACGTGATAAGCAGGAACCAAAGGAATATAGTTTTTAACTTTGATAGCTGTTGCACCAACAACGATAAATACTAAAATTGCTACAACTTTCATAACTACCAAAATATTTTCAACTCGAGCAGCCTCACTAACTCCATATGATAGTAGAAAAGCAACTAAGGCTATAACCAAAATTGCCACAATATCAACGAAACCACCATTAACACCAATAGCATTGGACAAATAATTAGGTAGTCCTATACCCATTGGAGCTAATAATCCTCGTAAATTAGCCGAGAGTCCAGATGCAACAAAGGCTAACGCAATAAAGTATTCCGCCAGTAGAGCCCATCCAGCTATCCAACCGAATACTTCCCCAAATATTACGTTAATCCAAGAATAAGCAGATCCTGCAAATGGCATAGATGAAGCCATTTCAGCATAGGCAAAGGCTACTAACCCAGCAACAACTGCGGCAATCAAAAATGAAAAAATAACTGCAGGTCCTGCGTGTTTTGCAGCCACTACTCCTGGTAATGTAAAGATAGATGTTGAAACAATTGTACCAACCCCAAGTGATAAGAAATCTTTAACGGTAAGTACCCTCTCTAGATTTGAATCTTTATCTTCATATCTAGTAGGATCTTCTTTTCTAAAAATACGTTTAAAAAAATCCCCCATAGTTAATGTATCTCCTCTTTTATTAAATTACTTCTAATAATAACAGAATTTACTTAATAAATCATTTGAAGATATAAAAAAAAGACTACCAAGTAGTCTCTTTTTTTATATCTTCAAGAAAGATCTCATCATTTCTTTTACTGGAGGAAGTTGTGGCAATTTCTTTTTATCTGCTACGTATCCTAGACCGAATTTTGTATATCCTAGAGCTTCTTCCATAACAATTTGTCCTGGAAGTGGAGCTTCATCAACAGTAGCTACGTCTAGTAGAACTGGTTTCTTAGGATTTCTGTATTTCTTTATTGCAGCTTCAAATTCTTCATCAGTAGTAATTCTTTCACCGATACCACCACATGCTTCTGCAAACTTAGCAAAATCAATATCTGGTAGTGAAACTGCATAGTTTTGTTGACCTGCTGATTGTTGTTCGTATTGAATAAATGCTAGTAGTTTGTTGTTTAGAACTATCAATACCATTGGCAAATCGTATCTTACAGCAGTAGCAAAATCTTGCATTACCATAGAGAACGCACCGTCACCCATGAATCCATATACTGGACGTTCTGGCATAGCCATCTTAGATGCGATAGCTCCTGGAAGTGAACATCCCATTGTTCCCAACCATGAAGAAATTGTATATTTTTGAGTTGGTTTTACATCAATAAATCTTGCTCCAAATGAAGTAGATGTACCAACATCAATTGACCAAACTGCATTATCTTCAGCTTGCTCACTCACAGTATGGAACATTTTTGAAGGAAGAACTCCTGCTTTATGATCTTTTGAGTATACATCGTTCATCCATCCACGCCATGTAGCCATACGCTTAACAGCTGTATCTAAGTATGGACGTTCTGAAACAGGATTTCCCATCTCATTCATACGTGAAAGAACAGTCTTAATATCACCTTGAATGGCAACATTAACCTTGTGACGTTTTCCTAGTTTGTCAGCATCTGTGTCAACTTGAATAGCGTCTATCTTGTGGTTTAGGTATGCACTAAATGGGTAGTTTGTACCTAGCATAATTAGTAAGTCAGCTTTTTGCATCATTTCATATGCTGGTTTTGTACCTAATTTACCAACTTGACCCAAGTTGTATGGATGAGAATCATCAACAGTACCTTTGGCAGGCATTGTTTGAATGATAGGTAATTTGTATTTTTCGATAAATTCTAGTAGTTCAGGTTTGGCATCTTCGACACCACGTCCAGAAAGAACTAGCGGATTAGAATGGTTTTCCATTAACTTAAGTGCAGCAGCGATATCATTGTCACTAACTACATATTCTTCTTCTTTGAAATTATCAACGTTAGGTTGGAAACCATCAGTAATCATATGATCTGGAACATCATCAGGAATAGTAAGAACAGCTACACCCTTCTTAGAGATAGCTGTGCGAATAGCTTCATCTACTACTTGTGGTAATGTTTGAGGATTCATAACTTGCTTGTTGTATACTGCAACATCTTCAAACAATACATGTGTATCTACTTCTTGGAAGTAGTCTGTATTCATTGTTGGAGATGGAACTTGTCCCAAAATTGCCAAAACTGGTGCATGATCCATCTTGGCATCATACAATCCGTTTAGCAAATGGATAGCACCTGGACCACCAATTGACAAACAAACACCGATTTCCCCTGTTAGTTTTCCATGAGATGATGCAGCTAAAGCAGCTACCTCTTCATGTAAAACATGTGTAAATTTAATCTTATCTTTTGCTCTATATAAGGCATCAATAGTAGTATCAACAGAATCTCCAGGGATACCGAAAACATTATCGATTCCCCATTTTGACATAACATCTACCATTTTGTCAGATGCACGAACTTTCATAATTATTCCTCCTAAAAATACTTTCAAATCAGTATTAATGATATCACAACGTTTTCACAATCTCAAAAATTTAATTTGTAAAACAATTACAGTAAAAACTTTTTGAGTTAGATTGTGAATGTGAAAAAAATAATAAATAAACTATATTTTTCAATCAAAATTCTGATATGATAGATATACAAACTAATATAGGGTGTGAAAAAATGGTCAAACAGTTTCAACTTTATCGTTGGTTACGCTTTTTGTTCCTATTGATATCAGGAATAATTATAGTTATAAAACCAACCGCAAGTGTAAATGTAATAATTTACCTTGTTTCTAGTTATATTGCTATCTACGGTATTCTTTCTATCATAGATGGTTTGACAATAAAAAAAGCCACTGGAGAAAACAACCTCTCCATCGGCTTAGGTATTGGAGCTATTATTATTGCACTTGTAATTCTTGCAGTTGCAAAAATTTTAATAAAGCTTGTTCCACCTCTACTGGGTATTATCCTAATAATAAATGGAATCAATCAATTCAGAGACTCCCATGATACACGTAAATACGTGAATGTAACTCCTTGGCTTGATTACTTTTACTCAGCATTGATGGTTGTTGCAGGTGTCGTCTTCATACTAGAACCATCTAGAACTTTAGTTCTAATTTATCAACTAGTTGGTGTAATCTTGATTGTTCTAGCTGTTTTTGAATTTATAAATTCAAGATTATATAGAAACTAACGTTTAATTTTTTGTATAGTAATAGTGCTGAAGCTTGTATTTTCAGTGCTATTTTTTTTATGAGTTATTACTTGCCAAACCTGTGTATTATTACCTATCCTTATAGGTGAAGCAACAGTTTGTAAAATACCTGACTTAACAGGTTGCAAGTGATGAGTATTTACGTCTACTCCAACACCGACAAATCCATCTTCCATATTCAAATTTGCACCAATACTAGCAGCTGTTTCAGCTAAAATAGTATTCATACCACCGTGCATTATTCCATATGGTTGCAAATGTTTATCAGAAATTTTAATCTCTAATATTACTTCTTTTTTAGATTGACTAATTACTTCTATGCCTAAATTTTGTAAAATGTTCATATAATATACCTCGGAGGATTTTTTATGACTGAATGGAAAACAATAAAAGAATACAGTGAGATTCTTTTTGAAAGAAACAATAAAATTGCAAAAATTACTATTAATAGACCCGAGAAAAGAAATGCCTTTACACCAGTAACAATTCAAGAAATGATTGAAGCATTTTCTTACTGTCGTGATGATGCGTCTATTGGTGTTATTATTTTAACAGGCCAAGGAGATCTTGCATTTTCTTCAGGTGGTGATCAGAGTATCCGTGGTAACGGTGGTTACGTAGGACCGGATCATATTGCTCGACTGAATGTACTAGACTTGCAAAGACTTATTAGAGTAATACCTAAGCCAGTTATTGCCATGGTCAAAGGTTGGTCAGTTGGTGGTGGGAACATCTTACAACTAGTCTGTGACCTAACAATTGCTGCAGATAATGCCAAATTTATGCAAACTGGTCCCAAAGTAGGAAGTTTTGACGCTGGATATGGTTCTGCTTATCTAGCCAGAGTTATTGGGCATAAGCGTGCCAAAGAAGTCTGGTTCTTGTGCGATCCTTACTCTGCAGAAGAAGCTCTGCAAATGGGTTGGATCAACAAAGTAGTTCCTTTGGAAGATGTCGAAAAAGAAACAATTGCATGGTGTGAAAAGATACTCAAGAAATCACCAACTGCAATTCGATTCATAAAAGCCGCCATGAATGCCGATACTGATGGTATTGCAGGTTTACAACAACTTGCCGGTGACTCTACAATGTTATTCTACACAAGTGACGAAGGAAAAGAAGGACGAGATGCATTTTTAGAAAAGCGTGATCCTGATTTCGATCAATTCCCTAAGTTTCCTTAAAATATCGAGGTGGTAAAATTGGAAAACTGGTTGTTAAAGAGAGTTAAAACATCCCCCAATAAACGAGCATTAATATCTGATAATGTAGATTTCACGTTCAACGAACTAAATCGCACTGTTCAAAAGTTTGCGAGCAAACTATATTACAAAGGCGTTCGTAAGGGTGATTACATCGGTGTCTTTATTGCAAACTCATTCAATGGGTATATTGCGATCTTAGCACTTCAACAAGTTGGAGCAAAGATTGTTTTTCTAAACACCAGATTATCAGAACCTGAGTTGAATTATCAAATTGAAGATTCTAAGATCAAATTTTGCCTAATCGATAATTTTTTGCGCGTAGAGGATACTGACAAAATCAAAAGCTGCCCTGCTATCCCGTTATCAGATATTTTGTTCTCAGATATTTCTCCAGATTACAGTCCGGTAGAAGAATTCGAAGATGATGAAGTAACATCTATTATGTATACTTCCGGTACAACGGGTAAACCTAAGGGTGTTTTACAAACATATCAAAATCATTTTTATTCTACCATTGGTACTGATATAAATATGGATATCAACAGCGATGATTTATGGCTTCTAACAGTTCCTATTTTTCATATTTCAGGTTTTTCTATCATTATGAGATCTCTAATTCTTGGATTTTCCGTTTATCTTGTTGATAAATTCCGTGAAGATAAAGTAAATAGAATATTAATTGAAACACCTATTACGATTGTCTCGCTAGTTCCCACCATGTTAAAAAGATTATTAAATAATCTTGAACCCCAGCAATCATTCAACGATAACTTCCGATTTGTCTTTCTAGGCGGAGGTCCTATCGATGAACTTACACTTTTAAGATGTGAATCCTTGAAGATCCATGTCTTACAATCATTTGGAATGACCGAGACCTCTTCAAACATTGTGGCTTTAAACAACGAAGATGCCAGAAGAAAAATTGGATCTTCTGGTAAACCACTATTTCCAGTTCAATTAAAAATTGAAAACCCTAATAATGAAGATGTTGGAGAAATTCTGGTCAAAGCCAAAAATGTAAGCCCAGGTTATCTTAATAACGAAGAGAAATACAAATCAAAAATAACTTCTGATGGATATTTTAAAACCGGTGACCTAGGCTACATTGATAGAGAAAACTTCCTATACATAAAGGGTCGTTTAGATGATATGTTCGTTTCCGGTGGAGAAAACATCTACCCTAACGAAATAGAAGATGTCTATCAAGGTTTAGATTATATTAAAGAAATTGCTATAACTTCGATACCCAATAGCAATTGGGGTGAAGTACCTGTTGCTTATATGGTAGTAAAATTAGGTGCTGATCTCAATCGAGAAGATCTAATTGAATTTGGCAAAAAACACCTTGCTCACTATAAAGTTCCAGTAGAATTTAGAGTGATTCGTCAGATGCCAAAAACTGCTAGTGGAAAGATTCAGAAGTTTGCACTTAAAAAATTAGATTATCAATCAATATAAAAAGGTCAGTCGATTACGACTGACCTTTTTTATTGGACATAATATTCAAAAAAATTAGCTATCTTGTCCATTAACCTAGTTTCCACCAAGTGTCCAGCTTTATAACCTGTTATAAAAGCTGTTTGAGATGCATTTGGATTATCTTTATACTTCTGATAAAAATCCCACGACTGACTATATGGAATTCTTTCGTCTTCAGTTCCGTGCCAGAATAGCAGTGGTCGATTTTTTAATGTTTCTATGTTGGTATCCAAATCATAATGTTTTATCCAACTAGTTAAATCTTCTAAATCATTGGGAACATAAATATTATTTCTCTTAGCATGATCTCGAACTAATTTTGCATATGAAATAAGACTTGGAGTTCCCATGATAATTGTTGCAGCTTTAATTTCTGGATGATGAGTCAATAATGCTCCAGTAGTCATCGCTCCCATAGAATAGCCACCAACGCCTATTTGACCTTCTTTTATCAGATCACGATCTTGATAAAATTGTTCTAACATTCCAAATTCTGCAATATTGGCCTGAATCGTGTCCCAAAATGTCAATGAAGGGATGGCGTTCACTTGATATTTTCTTTCTCCATGATTTTTGGAATCAGGTAAGATAACTCTGAATCCTTTTTTGACAAGTTTACGACCTTGAGTCAAAACAAGTTCTTTCTCCGATTGCCAACCATGATAGAAAAATATAATTGGTAAAACTGCATTTTCTTGACCTTCTTCAGTTAATTCTAAAGTAGGTATTCCTTTTATCATACGATGTCTTATTGAAACCATTTCACTACCCCACTTTTTAAAAACAAAAGAGGCAACGTCATAAGACATCACCTCATTAATAAATTAATCTTCACTCAACATATTAAGCTTAAATTTAAGTTCATCAACACTACGCGCGTGTTGGCGATCTGTTTTAGAATCGAATTCAGTTAGTTCAACATCCAATTGATTCATATGTTGATCTACATCTTCTTCATCCATTTCGTTAACGTGCCCCATGACCATATCTATCAAGTCTTCATCTGATTTTATATCAAATGAAAAAATAGATTCAACCAGAGAGTTAACTTTATCTTCAAAACTGAACATTGACATAATGTTACCCCCGCATACTTTCTTACAAAAGTTCATTCCAATAAACTTCTGTATTTAGATAATAACATCTATTATATAATTCTTATTTCACTTTTATTAAAAGATTTCTTTTATTTTTGAAAAACTTAAAAATTGACATTTACTACCAGATATTTACTCTTTTTTCAGGTTCAAGCCACATGCCCATACCTTCTTCTACTCCAAAAGTTGGATAGAACTCATCCATGTTTTGTGCATGAACGTTGGCACGCAAAGGTCCTGGTGAGTGAACATCTGTAGACAATAGTAAATCTGTGAATTCTTGTGTTGATTTCAATCTCCATACCCTTGCCCAATTGTTAAAGAATAATTTCAAATCAACCTCTGATTCAGTTTTAGCAGCTTCTAAGGCACATCTCAAGCCACCAACATCAGCGACATTTTCAGAAACGACCAGTTTACCATTCACAGTTGAACCAGCATAAGGAATACCATCGAATTCATCTATCATTTTTTGAGTAAGTTCTTTAAACTTCGCATAATCTTCATCTGTCCACCAGTTATTCATATTTCCATATTCGTCAAACTGGGAACCATTATTATCAAATGCATGTGAAATTTCATGTGCAATAACTGCACCAATTCCACCATAATTTTGACTGCTTGTTTGATCTAAGCTATAAAATGGTGCCTGTAAAATTGCAGCTGGGAATGTTATATCATTTCTTGAGGGATCATAGCAGGCATTAACCATATGTCCTGGCATTAGCCACTTACTGCGGTCCACCGGCTTACTATATTGATCCAAATGATCTTGAATAATTATTCGACGAAGATTGGATATATTTTCATATAGTGAAATATTTTCATCGATTTTATATTTTTTATAAATTTCGTCAATTTTATCTGGATAACCGACTTTCACTTCGATCATGTCTAGCTTGCGAATTGCTTTTTTCTTAGTCTCTTCACCCAGCCAAGAATTATTGGACAAGCGATCTTTATAAATTGCTGTCATTTTTTCAATCATTTTTTTGACGTCAGCTTTTGCTGAAGCACCAAAATATTTTTCACCGTAGTAAAGACCAATTACTTGTGAAAAATAACCTGTTGCCTTATGGAAAGCAAATTTAGTACGATTTTGTAATTCTTTTGCTCCATTAAGAGCTAAGCTGTATTCTCCAACTGTTTGACGGAATTCTTCATCTAGATTACCAGCATTGCTCATCAATAATTTTACAATCATCCATGATTTCATTAGTTCAAAATTATCAGCATTGATGATGTCATTCAAGCTATCTACATACCTAGGTTCGATAATGATAACTTTTTCAGGTGTATCGTTAATTTGCCCTACAACTTGGCTCTTCAAATCAAGATATTTAGACTTTGTTGTATATTCATCGAAGTCCATAGGATTATACATTTTTGTATAATCAGCTTTTTCTTCTGAGCTTTTGACAATAGGAACTAGGATAGAATCAAATTTCTTAGCTTGCTCTACTATAGACTTGGCTTTTTCTAAATCATATCCAACCATGGAAAGTAATTTAATTACTACTTCGGTATATTTAGATAGTAATTTTTCTTTGGAATCATTATCTTCATCATAGTAAGTTTTATCAGGCAATATTAATCCAGGAACATCGATATAAACTACATTCTTAGTAGTGTCTTTCATATCAGCATCAATATCGATATCAATAGGTAGTGCGTAGCCACTTTTAGATAATTCAACAATCTTATTACTGAAATCTTCGATATCTTTAATATCGATAATTGTTTGAAGATCTTTTAAAATTGGTTGTTGATGAAACTTACTTTGTTTCTCAGCATCATTAGCTACTCGGTATAGTTTGATTGCTTCCTCAACTAATTCATTTGGATAAGCAACTTTTCCAGTAGAAAAATCTTCAAATTCTTTCATCAATGATTTTTCTACAGCTTCATCTAAGTCCATGAATCCACCTGTTCTAGGTTTATCTGCAGGAATTTTTGCTGTTTCTTGCCACTCTCCATTGACTGATAAATATAGATTTTCTTGAGCACTTGTTGGCTTAGCATCGAACATATCTCCAGCTCCACCAATAACTTTATTAATTTTCATAAAATTCCTCTTAGTTACTAATTTTGATATATAATATATCACTCTTTAATTATTAAATAAAAAATTTACTATAAAAAAAGACCAGTTAAACTGGTCTTTTTTATCTTATTACACTGACTGAAACTGGTGATAAGTTAACAATTCTTGATCCTTGAGATCCGATATTATCATGATCACGGCGATTTTTATCTACACCAATGACTACAAGATCTGGACCATACTGAGGAATAACATTTTCAGTAATAACATGACCTGGGTTACCTTCTGTAACCATCAAGTGAATATCATCATCTGACATTCCGTATTCCTTAGCTTTTTGACCATATGTTTCAAGAAGTCGTTTAATTTCCTCACGACGTTCTTTCAAGATTGAAGGATCTAGTGATTGAAATACATTCAAATCACCTGTTTCAAGAACAGAAACAATACCAAGCTCAGCTCCATAGTGTTTTGCAAGTGAACAAGCGTAATTGAAGGCATTTTTTGATGATCCAAAATCATCTGAATCAACACAAATTAAAATCTTAGCGTAATCGATTTTTTTTACTTTATAGTTTTGTAGTTCATCCATATCCAAATACCTCATTTTTTATTTTTATTCAATATCTCTTCCTTTGTTCTCTTGGAAGTATTGATTGAATCGCTTAACATAATTGTGGAACATGTAATTTAGAAGTACCCATCGTTTAATAGACATGTCTTTATCGTAAAATACTGTAGTACCTGTACGATTTTGTGAGATGAGTTCCTTAGCAAAATCAGTGGTCTCATTGTTGGCAGCATACTTTTTGAAAACCTTGGTAGGTATACCTAACCATAACTTAGCCTGTGATTTATTCTTATTAGCATAGACTGTTGGTTCCTCTGCTAATGTATCTTCAACATAATCCATTACTGCATATTTTGCAAGATTATATCCATTTAAAGTTACAAAGAAACTACTTCTTCCTTGACGCAAATTGATTTCAAAAAATTTGAAAGTATCATCACGAGAATCATACTTCATATCAAAATTAGCGTATCCGACAAATTTGATATCTTCCAAGAATTTTTGCACTTGATCATAGACATCTTGGTTGAATTCTGGAAGAATTGCCACATAATTTCCAATAGCTTGTGGCGTTGGATCTTCCAATATTGGGTGTCCTAAGCACATCATTTTTACATGATGATTTTTATCTACATAGGCATTTAACACACGCATATTTGAATCATCACCAGGAATAAAGTCTTGAAGAATTAAATCAGAAGTATAACCATTGTCATAAATCTTGCTAACAATATCCATGAATTCTTCCTTAGAATGGATCGTAAAAGCCTTCTTACGTCCTTCAAAGTGAATATCTAACCATTCAACACTGTTAGCTGGTTTTAAAGCTACTGGATAGTCATAAGGGACATTTATATCTTCATTACTTGTATACATTTCTTTAGTAACAATTGTTGTTTCTGGATGTGGTAAACCATGTTCTTCAGCAATTTTGTAGAAACTTTCCTTATTATTTAGTGACTTCAACAAATCGAAATCTACATAAGGACACACAAAAGTTTTTGATAGTTCTTCTTTGTGTTGACTGATTAACTCAGCATAACCATCACCACAGGCGATAAGAATAACTGGTTCATCATGATCCTGATATTCTTTAGCAATTTCTCGCATTTTTTCAATAAACACAGGATCTTCAGCGAATCCTGGAAATACTGTCAAATTAACAATTTTTGTAAATCTAGTTGGGGCTAGTTGAGCACCTGCAAAAGCTCTGACAGATCCACCATATTCTTCATGGAATGCTCTTGCCATCCCATAAACGTTCATGTCACTTCCTAATAATATCGGCGTAAATTTCTTATTTGTAGCAGTTTCGATTTTTATCAACCTCTCAATTAATTCACTTTTGAATTATCTTATTTATTTTTTTGATTATACCATATTTCAAACTTCACATTTTTATTGAATAAATTTGTGCATAAAAAAAGACGCTTCTCGCGTCTTTTTATTCAGCAATTTTTACTTGTGGATCAACTTCTGGTTTCTTTCCATCTTCGATGAAGTAAACTTTGTACCACACTAGGAATGTGTAAATAGTCCAAATTTTACGACGATCATCATTCTTATGGTTATAAAAACCATCTAACATCTCCAAAATTGATTCTTGATTGAAGAATTCTTTTACATAATCTTCTGAGAACAAATCACGAATATCTTTATAGATTGCTTCAGTTCTTATCCAATCACGAATTGGAACTGGGAAACCTAATTTTTCACGTTTTGCCCATGCTTCTGGAAGAGTTCTTTCAGCAGCCACACGCAAAGCATACTTGCTACCACGTGCATTTAGTAGATATTTAGTTGGAATTCCTTCTGCAACCTTAGCAACCTCTTTATCAAGGAATGGAACACGCAATTCCATTGAATTAGCCATACTTAAACGGTCGGCTTTTAACAAGATATCATTTGCCATGAATTGATGCATATCTAGATACTGCATTTTTTTAACTTCATCATCATAGTCAGCTACTTTGCTATAACTTCTTTTGACAATATCTTTAACTGATTTAGATGATCGATAATCAGATGTTACAATTTCTGCAGCCTCTTTTTCATCAAAAACCTTAGCTTGTCCAATGAAGAATTCTTCTGCTTTAGCAGTAGATTCGTACATGTGAAGACGTCCTGGGAAGTTGTGCATCTTACGTAGTTTGCGTGCCAACTTGTATTTTATACCCTTTGGTAACTTCTTTAGTTGATCCGAGATTACTCTAATAGTATGTGAATGTGAGTGGTCACCATAGTTTGCATAACCAGCAAATAATTCATCAGCACCTTCACCAGATAAAATAACAGTAACATCTTTACTTGCCAATTTTGTTAAGAAATAAAGTGGCACACATGAAGGATTAGAATCAGGTTCATCTAAGTGATATTGAATCAGCGGCATAGCTTTGATGGCTTCATCACTAGTAACGATTCCACGAGTGTTCTTTAAACCTAATTGATCTGCTAGTAATTTAGCGTCTGATCCTTCTTCATAAGTTGTAGAATCAAAATCAATTGAATAAGTGTGCTCTGGTCTGAGAATATCTGTTACATAACTGGAATCAACCCCACTAGATAACATTGAACCTACTGGAACTTCACTGATTGAGTGAGCCTCAACAGACTCTCTAAGTGATTTGTCGATTGCCTGAACAGTTTCTTCAAAGGAAAGAGAATTTTCTTTAAATTCAATGTCCCAATATTTTTTGATACTTAATTTTCCGCTCTTATACTCAAAGTAATGTCCTTCTGGTATACGGAAAACATCTTTAAAGAATGTTTCTGGCAGTGCAGAATATTGGAAAGTTAAATAAGGTTTAAGAGCTTCTTTATTAAGCTCTTTTCTGAAATTAGGATGTGCTAAGAACGACTTAATTTCTGAACCAAATATAAAAGTACCTTCTCGGTTGTAATAATATAGTGGCTTAATTCCGAAATAGTCTCTTGCACCAGTAATATCACCAGTTTCAAAATTATAAATTACAAAAGCAAACATCCCACGGATTTTCTTGAGTAATTCAGTAATGCCCCATTCTTCAAACCCATGTAGCAATACCTCAGTATCAGCTCCGGTGGAGAATTCATGACCTTTTTTTATCAAATCTTCTCTTAATGGACGGAAATTATATATTTCTCCATTAAAGATGATAGCTTTTGTTTTATCTTCATTATAGATAGGTTGCATTCCTGACTTAACGTCAATAATGCTTAACCTTCTGAACCCCAATGCTACATCGTTATCTACCAATTGACCTGAACTATTTGGTCCACGGTGAACGATTGCTTCCATCATTGCTTCAATTACTGGTTTCTTATCCGCAATTTTTTTATCCACAAAACCGACAATACCACACATATTTTTCTCCTAAAGATTAAAGTTAACATATCTCGTTGCTGCACCGTATCCGAATATTTGTAATATCATTTTTTTAGAATCTACGTTAATGAAATATCCACAGAATTCAGATATTTCATTAATTTTGCGATCCCATTTTCTATTGTAATCTGTTGTTAAGCCCCGCTTTTTGCCCATCAAGGCAGAACAATTCAAAATAATATGGTTTATTCCTGATACTTGATAATGTTTTTCATAATGCATATGTCCGCAAATATAAGTACTAATTGTTGAAATACCTGTATTTGAGAAATCGTATGCAGTGCTTACTCCAAAATCACCTAATAAATTATTTTTTAATTGACCCTGTTGCTTATTGTTAAATTCTTCGAATATTTTTTGTAACAAATCCCCATTAAAATTCAAAGCATTCTTACCGCTAGGACTGACAATATTTGCGTGTCCCATAACGATTACACGTTTATCCACGGTATTTTCCAATATTTTTATCAAATCTTGAATTTGTTGTTCGCGAACTCCACGAACTTTTTTAAAATCATATTTTTTATTATTGCCATAGACAATATAAGGAATATCACTAGTATTTATAAAAATAACTCGGATATCATCCTTATCAAACCAAGAAACCTTTGATACATGACTAAGTCTTTGGATTTCTGGTTGTTTATTTACTTGCTTAGTAACTAAATTAAAATAATCATCACGATCAAATGAGACTGACTTAATAAACTTATGTTCATCAAATTTGTCGTTTTCATCATGGTTTCCTTCTGCAATATAAAAAGGTTTACCAGAAGACTGATAATTTTCAGTAGCTTTTTTCAAAAGTCTCTTACTAATCTCAGGTCTATCTGATCCATCTATCAAATCTCCTAGATGAACATTGAGATCAATCGGTAGGTTTTCACCGGCAGCATTGGTCTCATAGATATGCCTTAGTCCATTATATCCATAATAACTAGTACTTGCCAGAGCTTTCGCATGAGTATCTGTTAAAAGCGATAAGTTTAAACTATCTTTAGATACTTTTTCCTTAACGTTAGTATTATAAAAATTTTCAATATAGTTAGTGGCAAATGATCTTGGTTTAATATTCATAAAAATGTCTTCTATATGCGTGGAAACATTCTTACTAAAAATATCTTTACCAAACACGTTTAATTTCATAATCACTCTCCTAACTCATTTAAATATAACACTTATTTTATTATTTATAGTAGTCCAAACTCTATAAATTTTCATGAAAAATACATGAATTTATTTCACTACAAAAAAACATATCAACTAGCCCATGACTAGTTGATATGCTTTTCTAATTCCGTGATCTTCATCCATTGTAATAGTTCCACGTTCCTCAAAACCGTTAGTAGTGATGACATGTTGCATAACTAAATTTTCTGGATGAGTATCGATTCTTACATCTGGATAACCCAGGTGATAAGACATCGTTAATAATTGTTGTATAAATGTTGTTGATAAATGCTTTCCTTGATGACCAGGTTCAACCGCAATACGATGAATTATTGAATATTCTGACTTAGAGATGTCTTGCCAGTTGCCGTTTGCTATTTTTTCATAGTTTTTGTCACTGCCTTGTTGTAAAGCTGCTGTTCCGACAATTTCACCGTCTAGTAATAAAACAAATGTTATTCCATCTTCTGTGTCTTTTTTCAAAATTGCATGATCAGGATATCCAGATTGCCATTGGTCAACACCGCGATTTTTTAGTGTTTGCTTAGCTCCATCTATAATTTCATACACTCTAGGCAAATCATTCATGGTCGCTTGTCTTAGATAAATATTACTCATAATAGAACAACCTCCATTAGTTCATCTGGATATTAAAACAAATTTATATAAGCAATTTCAACCATTTTTTATTATTTTGTGAAATTATTTTTATTAAGTTGTATTCCAGCTAAAAACAGCACTATAGCAAATATTATTTGATGAGCTAACATTCCCATGAAACCGGCATTTGAAGACTTAGATAGAGATAAATTAACAAACTGACCTACAGGAGGAATTATATATTTTAAAAAGTTATCCAAGTTCACTAATGCTAAGAAACTCACAACAATCAAACCTATTTGACCAAATATTTTGCTGACTAAGGATGCATTCCATTGAAATTTAAAAATCCAAGCAATTGATGAACCGACTAATCCGGTAGCAAATAAACCTAATACTGATATCAACATAAAGCTAAAATCTGCAGAAACAATAAAGCTTAGGAAGTAAACCACAAGAGCCACAAATAGATTTAAGACAATCAAAAATAATAATTCAACAAAAGAATATAGCCAGTAACTAGAAAACTTTTGTTTAATGTAGCGATTCTTGATTTGATCATTTTTGAAAAAGGTTGTTGTATTAATTATCGAAAAGATAAACATCCCCAAAATTATCAACGCAAATTGTACTTCTGATTCTAAATCAAATAGTGTGCTCAAACTAAACTCAGCAACAAAAAATACAAACAACGATGTTAGAAATATATAATTTCGAGTTGTTAGTCTAAAAAAGTTTCTGAATAAAATATTAATCTTCGACAATGCGCTCACCTTCAAATTGATAGTTCAAATCTATCATGTTTTTGATCATACGATCTTTTATTCTTAGTGGTACTTTCAACTCTATCAATGAGCTGTTCTGAGAAATAATCAAACTGTTGATTTCACGAGTTATTGCCATTGAATCTGGCATAGTTCTGAATGTAAGAATACAGTCAGTTATCTGATCTTCAATAGATTCTAAACTCTTATTTTTCAGTAAATATCTACGTTCAAACAATTTCAATGTTGCTTGATTCTGCCTGGTACTTACAACCACAATGGCAGAGCCGTTACTTTTTAAATCATCTATTAAGTTGGTCATACGCTCAACATATTTAGGAGATTGAAAGGCAAATGGTTCATCTAACAATAATATCTTGGGTCTACCAACAGTAGCATTTAAAAATTCCACACGTCTTCTAATACCCACAGAAAGACTAGAAACATTTCGATCAAGATAAGTAGCTAGTCCTAGGTAACCGGCAATATCCTCTAATTGTTTTTCATTGATGGCATTTTTACCTGCCAATTTACGACTATCTGATAAGTAAGATCCCACTTTTTTATTCACTACCATGTTGGTATCTTGTGGCATCAAAGCAGCGTTAATACCTGGTTCATAATGGACACGTCCACCGTCTGTATTTTTCATCTTAGCTATAGCTTCAATCAGTTGAGTCTTTCCGCTACCATTCTCACCATTTATTAAGATGCTTTCTCCGGAAGACAAAGAAAAGGTTACATGCTTAAAAGCAAAGTAACCTTCGTTTTGCAGCGATAAATCTTTTATTGTTAATAATCTCATTAATCTTGCCATTCCTTAATTGCTTTGGCAGCTAAGCCAATTGATAACAGAGCGTCATTTGAAATAGAATTACGAACATCTGAAATAATCGTGTTGGCAAATACAGCACCTATAACAGTTAAAGAAAAATCAATTAAATCCAGATCGATCTTAGGATTATAGTTTCCACTTGTATAGGGATCTTCATGATTATAGGTAAAGTTAATCTCATGAGCTGCAAGAGAACCATCAACGTGATTTACTTGAACACGGTCTTTAAGCTTTCCTATTTTTTCAGATGAATTTTGTAAAGTTAATCTATGGTCAGACTCATTTTCATAGTATTCATCTTCTGTCATTTCGAAATATTCTTGAACCGGTTTACGAAGTACCTCTAACCCATCAATGACTTCATAGACTTTCTCAGCGTCAAAAGTAGTCTTGTTGTCTCGAATATCTTTTGAGTTTTCATCTATATAAAGTGCTAACTTACTAATTGCTTCAGAATTCATTGTCATTCCTCCAGATGTTTCTATTATACTGAAAAAAACAATTTTTTTAAAACCAATTACTAAAAATCATCTTTTTTTTGATAATAATATAGAAATTTTATTTATAATCACAGTTTTCAACATGATCATTAACCACACCAACGGCTTGAAGAAACGAATAGATAATTGTTGGACCAACAAATCGGAAGCCACGTTTTTTTAAATCCTTGCTTATCTTTTGTGATAATTCAGTTTCTGCTGGTAGTTCATTCATGCTATTCCAATGATTCATTATTGGTTTATTGTCCACAAAGTTCCAAATATAATCAGAGAATTTTTCACCATTTGCGTGCATTTTTTTGATTTGCTGAGCATTATTTACTGTCGAATTAACCTTTAACTTATTTCTAACAATGCTAGGATTAGTTAGTAATTCTGCAATTTTATCATCATCCAATTCTGCAACTTTATCGATATCAAAATTATCAAACAATTCCTGATATCCTTGGCGTTTATTAATTATCGTAGACCAAGAAAGACCCGCTTGGGCTCCTTCTAAAGTTAACATTTCAAAAAAATAATTTTCATCATGACTTGGTTTGCACCATTCATTATCATGGTAGTCAATCATCCCTTGTGAGCCTGTTGCCCATTCACATCGCATATTTAAGTTCTCTCCCCCATGTATAAAAAAAGATGTGCCATTGGCACATCTTTTTATTTATTATCGTTGTCTGTTCTGACAATCATAACGTCTGTCTTAGCATTTCTTGTTACGTATTCTGATACTGAACCAACAAGTAGTCTTGCTACTGCATTCATACCAGTTGAACCAATCATGATAAGATCATTTCCATATTCTGTGACGAATTCATCTGAAATAACTGTCTTAGGTTCACCAAAACGAACATGAATATCGATATCATTTTCTGAAATACCACTTTCTTTAACAGCCCTTTCTTTAAGTTCTACAAGATATTTTTGAGCGTCTTCTGATAGTTGATAGATAACATCTCCATTCAACATTCCACCATGTAAACCAATAAATTGTTTTGTATCTAAAACTGTTAGTACATCTAGATGACTCTTGTTTAGTTTTGTAACATTAACTGCCTTGTTGAAAGCCATTTCTGATTCTTTTGAGCCATCTACTGGCACCAAAATCTTTTTATATTCTTGTTCCATGATTGATTCCTCCGACGCTATTTATAAATAGTTTTATTATCTTTAAGATTAATATATTGCTAATAATTATGCAATCCTTTACTTAACTAAATCTTTGAACTGTTCTACCTAATTGTCGAGCAGTTGTCTCATAGTTTTTGTAAAGTTTTTCTTGATCATCTTTATCTTCATATTCACTCATTCTAGTGGAAAAAATACCGGTAAATAACTGAGCACTATTATCAAAGTCATCAGAAAAATTATTACACAATGCAAATGTAGGTATAGCTGATTTACCAGCAGTTTGATTAAAGTAATACATGATATCATCGTGCATGAATTCTTCTGAAATATCTTCAGCGGCTGATATCAAAATATCAGCTGAACGAATTACTTGATCCATACCGGTTACATGGGCTACCCACTCAAAAGATGAACGCAAAATTTCAGCGTCTATCATAGCAAATGCCCCTGCAACTGTTTTTATTGCATCAGTACTTACTTCAGGATGTAGTTCTAAATGATATTTACGATTCATTTTTTCAGTAATAAACATAAGACTATCTAATAGGTAGCTAGTTTGAGCTTCATTTAATTCTTCGCGATTCTGTTGTTCCTTTATGGAATCAGCGTAGTTAAGTAAAATTGTCACTTTAACACGATCGCTAAGCAATTCCTTAACACTCTCTAATTCTACATCAAAAGCATTAATTAATGGATTTTCACCTTGAGGTATAAGATTACCCGATTCGTCTCGTACTTTTGCTCCTAGAGCCTGTAATGCACCAATTCCACCATCAGCAATAGATGTCTTGCCAAGACATATCACAATATTTTTTATTCCATTTGTCACCGCATCTAACATCATTTCACCAATTCCGTAACTCGTAGCATGAAATAATTCAGTTTTAGATTTATTTTCAGCTAAGCTCAAACCGACAACCTGTTCAGTATCAATTATCGCTGTTTCTTGACTATCAATTGTTGTATATAGGTAAGAACCCATTTTATTTTGCCAAAATGCATCAAAAAATGGCGTACTTATCCAACGTCCGCCAATAGTATGATAGACCAATGAAGAAACACCATACTCACTATCAGAAACTGGCATAGTAGCTATTTCAGCGTCTGGAATGGCATTCCAAATACCTTGCGAAATTGATTCTGATATTTTGGCGCGGTCTATTTGTGAATTATATTTTCCTGGTGAAATTATAAATTTCATTATAAGTATTTCCTTTGTTATAATGTGATGATTGGAACCTATGGAGGTGCATAAATATGGATAACTCAACTGATCTATCAAGGAGAGTTCTAGATGCTAATCTAGATAAAGGACGCAACGTCCGTGAATTGGGTGGCTATAAGACAAAAGATGGTCAATCAATTAAATATAATAAAGTAATTAGATCTGCTGGACTACATGAACTAACTGACAACGATTTAGATTACTTGAAAAATTACGGTCTGAATATCGATATTGATTTCAGATCATCTGAAGAAATTGAAAAAGAACCTGACAGAATGCCTGATGGCACAAAATACGTTTCTCTTCCTGTTTTCAAAGAAGACCAAACTGAAGCGTCTAAGATTAAGAAAGACTCTGTAATACCAGGTTTGGATATTGATCCATCAAAAGGTTATGATCATATGCTAGAAGTATACCAAAATATGATCACAGAAGATCAGTCAAAAAAGGCATATCGTTCTTTCTTTGATGAATTATTGGCAAATGATAAAGAAGATGACGTATTACTATTCCATTGTACAGCTGGTAAAGACCGTACTGGTATGGGCGCTGTCTTCCTATTATCAAGTTTGGATGTCCCTAAGGATACTATCCAAAAAGATTACTTGCTAACAAACAAAACAAGTAAGGATTATGTTGATGGCGTACTCAAACAAGTTGAAGCCCAAGAACCTAAGCTAGTGGACTCTATAAGATCACTTCTTACTGTTCAAAATAATTATCTTGAAATGGCCGAAAAAGCCATCGAAGAAACTTCTGGAGATATAAATAATTATATCAAAAATGAATTAAAGGTTTCAGACAATGAGATAAATGATTTGAAGAAAATTTACCTTATGTAATATAAATGAAATTAAAAATAAAAAAAACTATAATGCATTATTAATACAATTTATTTAACTATATGTTATTATTTATACATGAGCTTGGTTGAAAGCAATTCAACTGAACTTGTCCCCAAATTATACAAGATATAAATACTCGTTACGTATAAATGTCCCCGCATTTATAAGTATAAATTCTAACCCTACAAGATGTGTAGGGTTTTTTTTGTACTAAAAAAGACCGATAACTAAAGTTATCGGTCTTTTTATTTAAACTTAAGGATTATACATCCCATGTCCATTCTTCAACTTCAGGTAAATCTGTACCTTGGTCACGAGTGAACTTGTTATGTTTATCAACCATAGCTTCCATAGAATCAGCAAAATCTTTTGCTCCATCACCTTCAACGGCAACAGCAATTTCTTCTGCCAAGTGGAAACGATCCATTTCATTAACAACACGCATATCAAATGGTGTTGTGATATCACCATTTTCACGATATCCATGAACATATAGATTGTGGTTCTCACGGTCGAAGAACAATTCTTTAATGATGCTTTCGAAACCGTGGAATGCGAAGACAACAGGTTTGTCTACTGTGAAGATACTGTTGAATTCTTGATCTGTTAGACCACGAGGGTCAATACTTGGAGTTCTTAGTTTTAGTAGATCCAATACGTTAACAAATCTGATCTTAATATCAGGTTTTTGCTTACGTAAAATACTAATAGCTGCAAGAGATTCCAAGTTAGGTTCTGTACCAGCTGCTGCAACAACAACATCTGGATCACCGTTATCATTTGATGCCCAATCGATAACTTTTAGACCTTTTTCAGCCAATTCTTGTCCTTCTTCAATTGAATAGAATTGTTGACGAGGGTGTTTTGAAGTAACCAATAAATTGATTTTTTCTTCAGAAGTTAGGATTTCTGGCATGATAGCTAGAAGTGAGTTTGTGTCAGCAGGGAAATATTCACGAATATATTCAGGTTTCTTTTCAGCTAAGTGAGTAATGATACCTGGATCTTGGTGAGTGTAACCATTGTGATCTTGTTGGAAAGCTGTAGAAGTAGCAATCACGTTAAGTGAAGGGTACTTGTTTCTCCAAGATTGTTCATTGGCTTTACGTAGCCACTTGAAGTGTTGAGTAAGCATTGAATCCACTACACGTAGGAATGATTCGTAACTGGCAAACATACCATGACGACCAGTCAAGACATAACCTTCTAGGAATCCTTCAGCTTGATGTTCTGATAGTTGTGAATCAATAACACGACCAGTAGCATCCATAAATTGATCGTTAGGTTCTTTGATGTTTTCCATCCATTGACGATCAGTTTCTTGGAAAATCTTGTTTAGACGGTTTGACATTGTTTCGTCAGGTCCAAACATACGGAAGTTGTCACCATTAAGTTTGATAACTTCTTCTAAGTATCCACCTAGTTCGATCATATCTTGAGCCATCTTAACACCTGGCTTGTCAAACTTAAGTGCATAATTCTTAAAGTCAGGAAGTTTTAGATCCTTAGGATTTACACCACCGTTAACAATAGGGTTCATTGCCATACGTTTGTTTCCTGAAGGAATAACTTCTTTAATATCATCTTTTAGAGAACCATCTTCATTGAATAGTTCTTCTGGACCATATGATTTCAACCAGTCAACAAGAGCATCAACGTGTTGCATATCATTTTGATCTACAGGAATTGGAATTTGGTGAGCTCTAAATGAGCCTTCAATTGGAACACCATCCCATGATTTTGGACCAGTCCAGCCCTTAGGAGCACGGACAATCATTACTGGCCAGTGAGGCATCTTAGCTTCTGAAGCTGGGTGTTTTCTAGCTTCTGTTTGGATAGCTTGGATTTTTTCAATTGCTTCATCCATAGCTTTTGCCATAATTGGGTGAACCTTAGCAGGATCATCACCTTCAACAAAGATAGGATCCCAACCAAGACCCTTGAAGTAACTTGCCAATTCTTCATCAGTTTTACGTGAAAGAATTGTAGGATTTGAAATCTTGAATCCATTTAGATCAAGAATTGGTAATACTGCACCATCAGTAACAGGGTTGATGAATACATTTGAGAACCATGAAGCAGCCAATGGGCCAGTTTCTGATTCACCATCACCAATAACAACAGCAGCGATTTGATCTGGATTATCAAGAATTGCACCAACACCATGAGATAGAGAATAACCTAATTCTCCACCTTCGTGCATTGATCCTGGAGTTTCAGGAGCAGCATGAGATGCGATACCACCTGGGAATGAGAATTGTTTGAACAATTTCTTCATACCAGCTTCATCTTGAGTTATTTCTGGATATATTTCTGTATAACTACCGTCTAAATATGAATTTGAAACCATAACTTGGCCACCATGACCAGGTCCTTCAATGTAAAACATGTTTACATTGTATTTGTTAATTACACGGTTCAAATGAGCATAAATAAAGTTTTGACCAGCAATTGTTCCCCAGTGTCCGATTGGGTGAATTTTTAGGTCATCAGCGACAATATCACGTTTTAATAGTGGATTGTCTTTTAAATATAGTTGTCCAACTGAAACATAGTTGGTAGCACGCCAATACTTATCAAGAGTTTCTAAGTAATCTTTTGATGAATAGTCTGTCATAACTGCACACTCCTTATTAATTTACGAGTTAATAATAACCAGAATTTCTGTAAAAGTCAACCATTTATATAATTGGAACGGTCCAAAGCGTGAAAACGTTATCCATTTCCCATATCTACAAAGGAATTATACTTAAAATATTTGTAATGAGTTTTCATGGATGTGTATTCAAATGGTGTTCCATCATCTAAAAAGAAAATTCCAGACATCAAACCCGTTGGTTCATTGGCACTGAGATTGAGAAGTTTTTGACTTTCTTCGATGCTAGGTTCAACAGAGATTGTTAAATAACTCTTATTGACCTCTTTACCCAATTCCTTCTCAATGTAATTATAAATCGATTCGGAAGCAATTTCTTCTGTTAACTCTGGAACTAATTTTATAGGAATATATCCCGCTTCAATCATAAAGGGTTGATCATCCAAGAAACGCAGTCTCTCAAAGGAGTATACAAACTCTCCGGGTTTTAAAAATAAATTATGTTGCATCTCTTCATTAGATCTTACAACATCAAATCGTAGAACCTTGATTCCTAATTTTTGTCCTTCATTTTTAAAACTGTCTGAGATACCCAAATTATTCCCAGAATAGTTGAAGTATGTTTCTTCTTTAGAATACAAAGGATTTACAAAAGTACCCGACCCACGTTTTTTAAATATAATCCCTTGTTCAGACATGGATAATAGTGCTCTTTTTATTGAAGAACGACTTACACCGTATTCTTCAGCTAAAGAACGTTCATCAGGTAGACGCATTTCTTTAAATTCATTATTATCTATCTTTTCTCTAAGTGAGGAGCTAATTTTTTGGTAAATTAAATCTGCCATAAACTTCACCTGGACCTATCCAATTATTTTTTGGTAATGTTTTCTATAGGCACATTATAGACCAATTTTGATTGATATTGCAAAACAGAAATTTGGGTAAATAAAAAAAGCCGCTCTTACGAGCGACTTTCTACTTATTTCTCACATATTCATCAATCAACAAACATTCAATGAAATCATCTGTAATTCCACTATTGCAAATTAATAACTCAAAATACCTCAATCTGATCCACAGGACTCACATCACAATTTCACAGTCAAAGCGAGAGTTACTAGACAGCTCTGGTAAAATATTAGAATTTCTCATCGAAATAATTATTAATTGAATTTCGATTTAATCGTAAAATAGCTTCAAAATCAATAACTCAATCTTATGAGTTGTTCATCTATTGTCAATTAGGTTATAACATTCTATGAAAAGAATTGATTTTAAACTACTTTATTATGCAGTAAATTGACCGTTAGAGGGATGGCCAAATGCAATGGAGTGATCGGAAATCAACATTAGTAAGAACGCCAATATCTAATCAACAATTGCTGTAACAATCTCTATAAATCAAGTTAGCAATATTCTCAACTATTCATAGTCAAAAATCGTAGTTTGAAACAAGAATTTTAACAACATCTAGCACATATCGTTTGGTAAACCAAAACGGTATAGTTAGAAATTATGTATCTACTCCCCCGCATTTATATCCACAAGGGAGTAGATACATAATTTATCCCTCTTGAATGGACAGCAGTTTATCCCTATAAAAATTTAGTTATGTGTAATTTCATCTAGTGATTGACCACGACTGTTTTGCCATGTTAGCCAACCATTTACATCAGATTTTGCTAAAATATTAGCAGCAACTGAGGGATTTGAAAATACGAAATCTGTATCGAAGATATCTTCTTTGATAACTCCGTCATTCATCAAGTTCTTCAATAGTAAACCGTTGAAGTTGTCTAGAGGTTTTTCAGATGAAATTCTTGAACCTCTTTTGACTACCATACCTTCACTAGTGTACTTACCAAAAGCTTCACTTCCACGTTCGTTGAAACGTAGGTATGAACTTTCTTCATCTTCTGGCATGTAATCTGTGAACAATGAATAACCGAAGCTTTGTAGCAACATGTCAATATTTTCAAAAATATCAGCAAGAGCATACTTGCTTGATTCTGTTAAGAATGGCTTCTTAGGAAGTTCAGTATTCAAGATATTTGCAATATCAACTTTTTTAGCTTGTTTGTACATATATCTTTGAAGATAGATATCTTCTTCTTTTGTTAGTTGATGTGATTTATCATTAACTACGAAAGCAATCGCAATATCCCACCAGTCTTCACTTTGAGTATTGTGATCTAGAATACTTTCACCAACGTTTTCTGATTGACCTAGATAAACGTTTCTTCTAGTTAAGTTGCTACTAAAGTTGTCAACAAGTACGAATACACCGCTTCTTGATAGCTCAGTTCTTGATTCAATAACTTCTTTCAAATTGTTTCTTGAAATGTAAAAAGCTTGAATCGGTCTTGTCATAATTTCTGAAAATCTAAATCCAGTAGGATCACCCATTGGAAATGATGTGTTAATTGCAAAAGGTTTTATAATTTCCACCGCCCCATATATTAAGTAAATTATTTGTCTAATCTAACAAATTATACAAAATTATTATATGTAGAACAATATAAATTTTAAGAATAAACAAAATATAAGATATAGTTTTATATAAAATGGATATTTTTATTTAGATTGTTTTTTTCTTTAATTAATATGATTGTTTTTTCCCCTTTTTAACTTTTATTTTTGCAAATAAAAAAAGAATTTCAGAATTTAATACTCTGAAATTCTTTTTTTTAATTTAAAGACTTAACTTGTTGTTCAAAGTCTACAGAAAATTCTTTTGGTTCAATTCCTGAATTGATCATTTCTGGAGTTAATTCAATTTTATAAACTGTACGATTAGAATATGGAGTGTAATACATTACACAATTAGTGATATCAAGTACTGCTTCGTATTGAGTATAACTAATTGTATTATTGTCCTTCACGTTGACACCCTTAGGGATACGGACAGTATCAAACATGTGCATGATAGTATTTACCGCCTCACTCGCTGTGTTAGGTTTTTGAACCACCTCATGAACAAATGATTCACGAACAAATCGATCGACTGCAGTAAATCCACCTGGTAGTCGGAAAGTACCATTTTGACCCAATTTTTCAACTTCTTGATTGCCAAATTTCATACCTTGGAAATTAGTTGTTTGAACACCTAAATAATTTGAAAGATTAGTCTTGTGCCATTGATAATCAGGTGTATTTGTCATAACACCCACTTTATCTTCTTCCAATTCTAGGCCTTGACCACGTGGTTCAATAACATATGTAGCACCTGTACGGTCAGTGACAATCCAGTGAAGTGGTTGATTAGCACCCATTACTCCAGCATCTGAGTCAATAATACGAACGTCTTCTAGATTTTTGCGAAGTTCTGCAATTGATTTGTTGTGACCCAATACCCACAAAATAAATTCTTCAGATACTAAATTAATCTTTCCTTCTTCAGGAGCTGCTTCATAAACTGCTTCGTGGTCAAAGTATAATTCAGCACATGCCAAACCATGTTCGTTGAATCCATCAGCGACCATGTAATTATGGCCATACTTAGCACCTGTACCTAGAATTGCATAACTTGAATTATAAGTTTTATTATCTAATGAAGAAAGCCAATTATATCCTCGAGGTAAGAATGTTGGTTTGCCATTTAATTCGAAAGCAAAATCCATTGTTCTTGCCAAAAATTTTGTACCATCTAAAGCTTCATAACTAAGACTTGTGCACATGTTTCTACCCCTTAATTTTAAAAAATTATTTATTTTAATCAATATTATATTCTTATTATTGATAAAATCAACAATCACAGATTATATAATTTCTAGATTTTAACTTAAGAATTAAATAAAAAAACTCACTATTTATTTGAGTGAGTTTTTCTATAATAAATTAGTAATTTCCATTTTCAAAACTGTTAAAAAATGTTTCGGTATCATTTTCTACTACAACACCTGTTGCTTTTTGGAATGAAACCAATAAAATTGGGAATAGAACCACAACTACGCGCTGAACTTTTCTATAAAAATAATAATACGTCGCCAAGATGACAAATTTATTCTCACAAACATTGTTGTACAGATATTCACACTCATTTTTATTTAATTATTTATTTGTTGAAATCAAAATTATATTTTTATTTTCAGAAAATTCAAAATCATAAACCGTATAAATTTATTACTTAATTATTATATGTTATGCTCAGTTTGTAACAAGGAATACGGAGGAGACGATGCTATGGCAATCGATATTAAAAAATCTCAAGATGTTTATAAGGATGCAGGAGAGAGCATTATTTTTACAACTTTAATGTTAAAAAAAGATGATCTCAAACGCGATCAAGAAGTTATACAGGAATTCTCAGATTTGTCTAATTCAATTATCAATAGTATGCGTATCCGCCAAGATCCACAGCCTATTAGTGTTGCCTGGGGATTTGGTTCAAACGCATGGGATTACCTCTTGCCTAATGCCCCAAAGCCCAAAGAATTAGATAATTTTCAAGAAATAAAAGGTCCAAAGTATACTGCTATCTCAACCCCCGGAGATATTTTTATACACGTACGTGCTCAACAAATGTCTGTTTGTTATGAATTGATTGAACAATTCATGGGAATTCTAAGACCTATCACAACAGTTGAAGACGAAACTCATGGTTTTAGATATTTTGAAGGTCGTTCAATTATCGGATTTATTGATGGAACAGAAAATCCCGCTGGAGTAGAATCAATGGACTACACTCTGATAGATTCAGATGAAGATGCTGAATTTGTAAATGGTTCATATGCTTTTGCTCAAAAATACATCCATAAAATGAACGATTGGAACGGTCTAAAAACCGAAGATCAAGAAAAAGCTGTTGGACGTCACAAGTTTAATGACCGTGAGCTTGAAGATGATGAGAAGTTGCCTAACGCTCACAACATTGTTTCAAAAGATGAAGTTGATGGCGTAGAAAACAAGATAGTAAGAATGAATGTACCGTTCTCAGATCCTGCACAAAATATCACAGGTACATACTTCATAGGTTACTCAAAAACATTTACAATCACTAACCGTATGTTAACTAAGATGTTCACTGAAAGTGACCGACTACTAGATTTCTCTACACCAGTAACTGGAAGTCTATTCTTCATTCCTTCCAAAGACACACTCGATAAAATAATAGATGGTGAATACTATATTTAGAACATGAATTAAGGAGAAAACATTATGAAATTCTTTAATTGGCTAAAAGCAATATTCAAACCTGCAAAAAGAGAACTAACAGTAAAAGATAAATCAGAAGTAGCGGGACTAGATAAAATGAACGATATATATTAATAAGCCTATGGGCTTATTTTTTTTGGAAAATAAAAAGGACTGCATATGCAGTCCTTTTTTAATTACTCGTCAGTTTCTAGATCACCTGACATTACTTTGTATAAATCGTTTATTTCATCATCACTACCGACAATATTACATTTGTTATGTAGACAAATGTTAATAATTATTGGAAACCCTTTTGAAATGTAAAGTAATTTATTAAATTAAATATTATTATTTATAAATTCTTTTACATGTTCTTGATAGCCTGGTAAGTCTTGAATGATTGACATTCCATGACCTGTATTTGGAACTACCCAGATATCTTTGTTATTGCCTAGTTTAGCATCGTAGTTAGTATATACCATGTTTGTAGGTACAAAGTTATCATTACCACCATGGATAAACAACATTGGCTTATCAGCATTCTTCAATTGGTCGACAGAACTTGCTTGTTCTAGAGTGAAGCCTTGGTTGCTCTTTAAGTAACCATCAACATATTTCAAAATATCTTGCATATCTGAGTCACTTATTTTAAGACCAGTTTGTTGTTCAATAACGTATTGTGCTGTTGGTATTAAGAACTCGAATTGATCGTATACACTTGTATAACCGCAATCTTCTATGTAAGCTTTGACATTTGATGGCATATCTTGAACACCACTAGACATCATCGTTGTAGCACCACCCATTGAGACACCAGTGATAACAATTTCAGAAGTAGGGTCGTTTTCTACAATTTTGTCTGCCCAGTTCTTATAGTCGTTCTTTTCTTTCCAACCATATGATATTGCATTACCGTCACTTGCTCCGTGTGCTCTAGCGTCAGGTGCTAATATGTTATATCCCATATCATAGTATATTTTTGCCCAACCACCCATTTGTAGAGCGTTCATACGATAACCATGAGCAATTATTACGGTCTTGTTTGTATTTGCTGGATTCTTGATATAGTAAGCATTTAAATTCTTTGTTTCGCCGTCACGGTCTGTAAATGGCATTGTCCATTGTTCTTTTGGTGAATTTACAAACCAATCACTAGCTTCTTGGAACTCTTTCATATATGGTCCATCTGATTGAATCGGATTTTGTGGCCATGGAACTCTGTTATCAAATGCAAATCTATAAACAGCTTCAGCTAAAATGATTTTTTCAATCTCTTTCAATGGTCGCTTGCTGTTTCCATTGATATTCTGTACTTTTTTATCTGACTTAAGGTAATCAGATAAATTGTCCCCAATGGATTTCTCGTAATTCCCTTGTGCTTCAATATTTGAAACGGTGTCAGCATGAGTTATTAATGGATTAACTCCTACGACTGACGTTCCAATCATTGTTGCGATAAGTAAACTTCTCAATACTTTTTTCATACTTTTCCTCCCTAATATATGCAGTACAAAATAAATTTTATTAAAAAGAAAAAGCATAATCAATAGTATTAGTGATTTTTTTCACACTTTTTAATATATTCTCTTATTCTGTAAATTTTCATCTAATAAAAAACCTCCTACTAGCCCATTCTCTAGTAGGAGGTTTTTTATTTATATATTATATACACGTTGTTTTATTAATATTTTGCATCTATACAAGGGAGGTATGATTTTGAAATCTTATGAGAAAACAACATTTTGCGCTGGTACAAATTGGTTTTCACCAATTTCGTAGTAAGCTTGACCTGATGTGTTGAAAACACGTAGATCTGATACTTTCCACGCTGAATCTTTAGCAACTGTTTTGCCAGTTGCTTCTTGAGCTCCATCATAAATTTCTGTTGAGTTTACAACAGAAACAATTCCTGATACAGCTTTATCTGTGTAGATAGAAGTGTCTTTAGTAGTAGCTGCTTTTGCGACTTCTGTATCATCGCCAAATATTGAATCTGTTACTGATTCTGAAACTTTAGACCCTACATAATCAGGAATTAAGTCATTTTTACCAGTTAGCAAACCGTACCCATTGGCAGCTACTGATGACCAGATACTTAGACCACCAATTTTTGAAATAACTCCAAGTGGTGGAATAGCTGATTCTAATGCTGTAAATCCTAATTTTGTAATTAGTGATGTGTTTTTAATATCACTAACTATAGTCTGTGTATCTGCAACAAGTCTTCCTGCTGCATTACTTGATGGTACAAGACCACCGGCAACTCCTGCATATACATTAGATACAGGGTGTATGGCTGATAATGCTCCACTAACTATTGGAGCTACAACTTTGTTTCCAACAAAGTCACCAGGAATGGCTTCCACTTTTTGAGTGGCGTCATCAACTACTTGATCCTTCACACCATCGGCAAAATCAGAGATGGAACTGCTATCTTCTGATGATTTTGTATCAACTGATTCGTCAGCGGCGACAACATCTTGTCCACTAGTAGAAGAACTATCTACAACTGGTTGATCAACAGCGGTAACTTGTTCTGAAGTTGCTTGATCATTAACAGTATCTGCCTTTGCAGTATCTGTAAATGTAATACCAGCTACCAACAATAAGGCACTGGCACTGACTGAATAAAAAATACTTTTTCTACTCATATTTAAACCCCTTTTCCCAATACGTTGTATGAAGCGTATTATAATCCATCTGTTTTATTGTTAAATATTGAACTAACAAATAATGACTATACTCCCCAGTACAATCATTTAACAATCAGACTTTTTATTTCACATTAACTCCATGAATATATACTACCATCTAATGGTAACCGTTTTCTAAGTTTGTGAAAATAAATCAAAAATTAATTTTATTTAAAAATATTTTGAACAATTACCAAACTAGTTATATTTAAATAAAACTTTTTTTAGATCATTTGATAACTAATTTTTGGTTTTATTCGTTTTTGGTATATACCATAGTTCTAAAAGTAACAAAAAAAGACGTCTTTCGACGTCCTTATTTTCTTACAATATTTTCGATAGTATCCCAAGTTTCTGGATTATTTACATTTTTACCATGTGATGCTTTTTGACCTTCAACATAAACTTGTTCAAATGATTCTACATGTCCTTCAAAGATACCTTTTCCGGATTCTGCACTTGTACGTGGAATGTAACCATCTGAAGTCGGTGTTAGTAAACCGATGATATTTGTAACGTTCACATCATACGGTAAGGAACTACTTTTTGATGTCATATCTTCATAGTAGGCACTTGATGGTGTTGTTGTATCATCACGATTATTATATGGTGTCGCAATACTTACAAAATTATGAATAACATTAGTATTATCTTGATAATCATTTTCCAAATATCTTGTTAAGACAATACCACCGTTTGAGTATCCTACTGCATCGAAATCTGTAATACCATAGTTTTCAGTAATTGATTTCATACCCTTATTGAATAGATCTGTTTGGATTTTTAGGTTGTCTAAAGCATCCCCATTGTTTTCAAATCCCATCATAAATATTGTCTTTGTTTGATCAGTATTCATATTCAATGGTTTTGTATATCTAACTGTTCCGTCATTTTGAACATAAACGTGAACTAGATTCATAGTTGTATGTGTCAAAATATTTTGTGCCATATAATCATAAGTATCTACTGTGCCACCTAATCCCGGAACTAATACCAGCGCACGTGGTGCTTCATAAGTATCACGTAGTCCCACATTTTCATCAATCAAATCTGTATAGTTAGAATCTGGATTAGTTTTTTGCTTTGTAGAATTTTGCTCATTTGTAGTGGTTGCTGTTTCTGTATTATCGGTAGTTACTGCTTTAGTTGTATCTTGAGCATCTGCAATGACAGCCTCTGAGGTAGTTACATCTGATGTTTCATCAGCAAGAGCTACCAAAGTATTAGTTTGGCTAGTTATTGTTAAACCGAGAATAACAGCACTTAAGATTACTTTTGATTTTTTCATAAATTTCACCCACATTATTATTATCTACAATTATATTTAATAACAAAAAAAATCGCAATCGCTGCGATTTTTTATTACTTAATCTTAACTATTTCAACAAAATACCTACAGAATAGTGAATAATCATAGTGATAATACCTACGATAACATTTCTCACGATCGCAGTTTTTACCAATCCATCACCTAACTTAGCACTCAAATATCCTGTTAATCCAACAGATAGAATAACTGCTATGATTGTTCCTGGCCATTGCCAATTAGTAGGTAGAACAGTCATAGCAACTAGTGGGAATAGTCCACCTAATGATGCTGCAATCAATGAAGAAAAAGCTGCATCCCATGGTGACATGTAGTGACCTAGTTCTAGATCATACTTCACTCTAACAATTGTTTTAAGCGGATCTTTGCTCATCAATTCATCCGCAATTTTTTTTGATGTCTCAGGAGTTACTCCTCTTTCTTGATAGAAGGAAGCTACTGTAGCTACTTGATCATCATAATTAGTCTTTAAAAGTTCACGTTCTTTTTCTACCGCACTTTTTTCGGTATCTTTTTGAGAACTTACTGAAGCAAATTCACCTGATGCCATTGAAAATGCACAGGCGAATAAATCAGAAATTCCCGCAACAAAGATAACAAATGTGTTAGTTGTGGCTACAGCAACTGAAAATAGCACCCCAACAACAGTCAATATTCCATCATTTGAACCCAGTACTGCTGCACGAAGGGTATTAGATCTCTCTGCCATAGTTCTCTTACTTTTTTTCATGATTTACCCTCCTTACATCGCGATCAATGAACCAACAAGATATGTAACCACCATGGTTAACATTCCTGAGATAACATTTCTAATAACAGATTTTATACGATTTGCATCACCTAAAACAGCTGCAGAATATCCCGTAATAACCAAAGCAACCATGACCGCTCCAACTGTTGCAGCAATACGAATATTTTGAGGAAAAAAGATTATAGACAATAGAGGTAACAATGATCCCGTAGGAAAAGCAATCATCGAAGCCACTGCCGCAGCAATAGCACTTGTTTTGAATTTAGGATTGAAACCATATCTCTCACGAACTGCGTTGTTAACCCTATCTTGTTCCAACATTTCTTTAGTAGCTTTAGCTGAAAGTTCTTCAGAAATACCCGTATCCATGTATTTTTCTTTTATAAAATCAAACTCTTTTTGAAAATTTGTATCTAAGGCTTTTGTTTCGGTAATTATAGCCTGTTTCTCGCTATCTGATTGAGTAGAAACAGAGACCCATTCACCCATAGCCATAGAAATTGTTCCGGCCAACATACCAGCAATACCCGCCAAAAAAATAGCTGAGTTATCAGCCTTAGCACCTGCCACACCAATAACAATACCCGCAATTGAGATAATTCCATCATTGGCACCCATAACGATTGCCCGAATGACGTTAATCCTCTCAGCTAAACTTTGTTTTTTCATGAGAATTCACCTTTTTCAAAAAATAATGTATAATATAACCAGACCTATATAAGAATGATTCTTATTTACTATTTCAATATTATCACACAATAAAAAAATGTAAAATGTAATTAATCCATTTCACGGAGGAATGAAAATGATTGACCAAAAAATTTCTGAAGATACCTTGGAAGTATTGAAAAAAAATCACTTACGTGTAACTCCTCAAAGACATACCATACTCGCTTATTTAGCATCTCAGAATAATCACCCTACTGTAGATATGATTCATGAAGGACTAAAAAAAGAGATGCCTAATATTGGTTCTTCTACTATATATAATACTTTGAACACACTGGTGGAACACCACGTCGTCATAGAAATTCAAAATGGTGATGGTTTCACTCACTATGATTATTTTGGAGTGCCTCATCTTCATGCCGTATGTAGCAACTGCGGAAAAATTTTTGATGTAAACTATGACGGTTTTGGCAAAGATCAGAAAAGAATAGAAGATAAAGTAAAAGAAGAAACAGGTTTTCAAATTTCTAATACCCAAATTGAAGTAACAGGAATTTGTGCAGACTGTCAAAAATTAGTTTAATTTGTTAAAAATATCATTTGTTTTGTTTCACCTTAATTAACAATAGATGTATACTTTTGTTACAGAAAAATTTAGGAGAAATTATTATGTCATTTGAAATCAAAACTTTACATAGAAAACTAATTTCAGGATTAGCAACTGTTCTTCCAGCTGCCACAAACCCTGATGAATTACCTGCTGTTAGTGAAGTAAAAGATGAATATATTAAAAAATTAGCAGATTCAAAAGAAGACTATAAAGTTGATTCTTGCGAAAACAAATTTTATGGTATCAATTTCAATACTGATAAGCCTAACTATCTAGTAGGCGTACGTACTGAAACAGAAATCGCTGATTTATCTTCATTTGAAATTCCTGCCGGTGATTACGCTGAATTCACAACTGATAAAAAATCACGTTTGGAATTGGATCAATTCATCGGTGGTGCATACGCTGAAATAATGTCATCTAACGACTACAACATCAATGGTAATTTCAATATCGAAATTATCGATTGTCTAGTTGAAAACAATGACAAAGAATTTAAAGTTTTAATTCCAATTACAAACAAATAAAAAGACTTCCAAACGGAAGTCTTTTTTTATACAAATGGTCGTCCGCCAGCTAGGATAAATCCTAAAACTCCTACAACTATACAGAACGCAAATACAGTATAGATGGTAGAATTGCTTAATTGACCATTCTTCTTTCGTGCAAACCCAATCTCAACTAACGCAATAAATGCTAAAGCAACAACAATTTTTAACGTTGTAAATATTGGATCTCGGTGCCAACCATATTCAAATAACATTAATCCTGAGATAATTGATACCAAATATCCTAGTCTAACAATCATTTGATAAATTCGATCATATTTTGAATTACCTAGCAGTACAATTGCTACCAAAACAGCAATAACAACCCAAGTAATCAAGTGAGTCCATAACCAAGCCATGATAAATCCCCTTTTTATAATTATTGATACTTTAACAATACTACTGATACAAAATTAATTCTATATTTATAAATAAATGCTACAATGGCTTTATTAATTTTACGGAGGCGACAAATCATGGTTGAAGAAATAAAAATTGGTAAAAGTGATATTACTTCAAAAAAATTTGGTCTAGGAACAAACAAAGTTGGTGGACATAATCTTTTTGAAAATTTAAAAGATGAAGATGGTGCAGCATTAGTAAAAACTGCTCTTGATAACGGCATTACTCTTCTAGATACTGCTTATATGTACGGTTTAGGTCGTTCTGAAGAAATCATCGGAGACGTAATACAAGATTACGATCGCTCTAAAATAATTATTGCTACAAAAGCTGCACAAGATCCTGATAATAATTTGGAGTTAAACAACTCACCAGAATTTTTAACAAAGTCTATAGATGAAGCTTTAAAACGCTTAAAGACAAACTATATTGATATTTTTTATATTCATTTCCCTGACGAAGATACTCCCAAAGATGAAGCTGTCAATGCTTTAGTTGAAGCCAAGAAAGCCGGAAAAATTCGTGCTATTGGTATTTCAAACTTCTCACCTGAGCAAATCAAAGAAGCTAATAAAAATGGTGATGTAGATATCGTTGAAGATAACTATAGTTTGGTACACCGTGATTTTGAAAAAACTGTCTTCCCATATCTAAGAGAAAACAAAATTTCCTTTGTACCTTACTTCCCACTAGCTTCAGGTCTATTGACGGGAAAATATACAAAGAATGATGCCAATAAATTTAAAAACTTCAGCGAGTCTGAGTTTTCTAAAATTATTGATTCACTAGAAAAAATTAAACCTTTAGCAAACAAGTATGATGCTACTCTTGCTCAACTTATCTTGGCTTGGTATATTGCTAATCCAGATGTCGGTGTAGTAATACCAGGCGCTAGAAACTCCGATCAAGTTATTAGTAATGTTAAGGCTATGGATTTACAATTATCTTCAGAAGATTATGATTTTATTGATCAACTATTCAAATAAAAGAAGTGATAACTGATGGAAGTATCTGAATTAATATCCTTAATTAAATCTGCTAACAACTTAGTCTTTTTGACTGGTGCTGGCGTTTCGACACATTCAGGAATACCTGATTATCGTAGTAAGACTGGTATATATAATAATATGCAAAACGAAGAAATCCTTTCGGTAGATAACTTACATAATCATCCCGAAATTTTACGTGATTTTGTTTTACGCAATATGTATTTTCCAGATGCCAAACCAAATATTGTTCATCAAGTGATTGCTGATCTTTCTAACAGAAAAGGATTTTTAATTACTCAAAACATTGATGGCTTGGATAAATTAGCTGGCAACAATCATGTAATTGAATTTCACAAAAATATTCAGTTTGCCTATTGTAGTGTATGTGGGAAGCATGTTTCGATGGATTTTTATAAAAATCATCTTACTCATGAAGAAGATGGAGGATTATATCGTCCTAATTTCACACTCTACGGTGAAGGTATTGAACCTGGCAATATTGAAAATTCTGTCAGTGAAATATCCAGTGCTGATTTGATAATTGTCGCTGGTACAAGCTTGAAAGTTTATCCATTTGCTGGACTAATTCAGTACAAAAAAGCCAGCACACCCGTCGTAATAATTAATAATGAACTTCCTCAAAATTTAAATAATAGCATTCACTTTATTCAAGGTGATGTTGTTGACGTATTCAAAGAAATAAAAAAAGCCTACTAATTAGTAGGCTTTTTTTATTTCAAATATTTATATGCTTGTTGTGCTGCTTGTCGACCAAAGACCACAGTTTCAGCTATTGAATTCCCGCCAATACGATTATTCCCATGCAAACCACCGGTAACTTCTCCAGCAGCAAAGAATCCTGGAATAACATTGTCTTCCTTATCAATAACTTGTGTTAACTCATTTATTTTTACGCCACCCATTGTATAGTGGACAGCTGGAGCTATATGGATTGCATAAAATTTTGGTTTCTTGATCTTATGTTGCATACCAGTCGTTCTGTGAAATTCACTATCTTTTTTGGCTTGAATAGCTCTATTCCATTTATCAATAGTTTTTTCCAAATTATCACTATCTACATCTATTTCGTGAGCCAATTCTTCGATTGAATCAGCTGAAGTAACTAATCCGATACTTTGGTAAAAACCTAGTGCCTGTACTCGATCAAATACTGTTTGATCTAATACTAGGTAAGCACCATTTTCTTTTAGTTCATCTATTGCTCGTGTGACTTCTTTACGAGTGTCTAATTCATTAACAAATCTTTTTCCAGATTTATTTACTAGAATTGCGCCTTCACCTCTGACAGTTTCACCTATCAAATAGGTATGGTCTGTATCTTGTTGAACGGTTGGATGTACTTGAATATCTGATAAATTTATAATTTCAGCATTCAAATTTTCAGCCAATTTTAAGCCATCCCCCATAGTTCCTGGTTGATTTGTCGTTTTATATTCTTTCAATTCAGGTCTAACTTTTGAAATCAACTCAACATTAGCGCCAAAACCACCTGATGTTAGTACTATTGCAGGTGCATTTATTTTAGTATCGGCTGTCTCAACAGTATATCGATTATCATCCTTCTCAATATTTTCTACAGCCATATTATTGAATACCGGAATTTCATATTCAGATATTTTCTCTAGCAATCCCTTAATCAAGTACGCACCAATTGGAGCTGTCGAACCTGGACGGTGTGCTCGGGGAACACTCATACCTCCTGTGGTTGTTAAATCAGTCAAAACAACATCATGTTCTTTCAACCAATCTACCCCAAGTGCCGCGTGTTCAGAGAAAAACTTAAGCATAGCTGGATTATTTTTCTTGCCACCACCCACAAATGTTTCTTCATAAAAATCACTGTAAGTATCGATAATTTTATTTTTCACTTGAACTAACGACTCGGCAGCGTTCATACCTGTTGAGGCACGACCAGTGTTACCACCGATACGTTCCATTTTTTCTAAAATAACTGGTGACAAACCTAATTCATAAGCTTGAACTGCTGTCACAAGACCTGCTCCACCTGATCCGATAATAATCAAATCATATTGATTTTTTATAGTATCTTTTGATGAAACTTCGAACTTATCAGCCATAAATTTATCCTGCCTTTTTATGTAAGTATTTAATAACAGTATATTCCATCGCTTGTAGTTATAATATAGATATATTGATTTTTGTAGGAGGTTTCTAATGGATAAATATGATGTGATTATTATCGGTGCCGGTCCTGGTGGGATGGCAGCTGCCAGCTCCATAAAGCAAGCTGGAAAAAGTGTCGCCGTTATTGAAAATGACCTCTGGGGTGGAACATGTCCTAACCGTGGTTGTGATCCTAAAAAAGTATTACTCAGTGGTGTCCAAGCTCGTGATAAAATTGAACAATTACAGGGAAAAGGATTCGAAAATACACCATTTGTAAATTGGAAAGAAATTCAAGCATTTAAACGTACTTTTACAGATCCTGTATCTGAAAGTAGTCGAAAATCTCTAGATAATATGGATATTAAAACTATCGTAGGTAATCCTAAGTTCATCTCTGACAATGAGATCGATATAAATGATGAAATACTCTCTGCAAATAATTTTATTATTGCTACTGGTCAAAGATCACACAGCTTAAATATTTCAGGTAATCAATATTTATTAGATAGTGCTGATTTCTTGGCTCTGGATGAAATGCCAAAGGAGATTACTTTTATAGGTGCTGGATATATCAGTTTTGAATTAGCTGTTATAGCTAGTTCAACGGGAGCAAGGGTTCACATTGTCCATCATAATGACAAACCTCTAAAAGCATTCGATCCAGATATGGTTTCATCCATGATGGAACAAATGAAAAAACGCAATATTGAATTTCATTTCAATATAAACACTCAAGAGATCACTCAAGATGATTCTAAATATACTTTGCATGCTGACAATTTTGAGTTAAATAGTGATTTAATTTTTGATGCTACAGGTAGAATTCCTAATACTGAGAACTTAGATTTAGAAACGGCAAATGTCACTTATGACCGTCATGGAATTCAAACAAATGAATTTCTTCAAACATCGAACCCAATTATATTTGCAATTGGGGATGTGTTGGCTAAGAAACAACCAAAACTTACACCTGTTTCTGGATTTGAAGCAAGATACGTTACAGACTATCTCCTTGGCAAAAACACAGCTGCTATACAATATCCGGTAATTCCCACAGTCGTGTACGGTGGACCGGAGTTAGCTCAAATTGGAGTTCCCGTGGAAGAAGCTCAAAAAGATAGTTCAATGACTGTTAAAGATTTAGATACTACTAATTGGTTTACTTATCATAGAAGTAACGACCCCGTTGCTAAAATAAAAACAGTTATAAACAATAAAAATCAAATAGTTGGAGCTTCAATTTTAAGCTCTGATAGTAGTGAATTCATCAATTTATTTACAACATTTATTAACTCAAAAACTCCAATAAATGATATCCTAAATCAAGTTATGGCTTATCCAACATCAGCCAGCGATTTAGAATATCTAATCTAAAAAAACCCTCAGACAATGTCTGAGGTTTTTTAATTTATATCTTTTATTTTTTTACGATTAAAAATAACTATTAATGACACAACTAAAAAGATTATTACCACACTTCCTAAGACTAAAAACAGATTATTTTTTGAAACCAATATGGCAATCAACCATAAAGTGGAAGTTGCAACTATTGTTGATGTAAATTCCATAACAGAAATACTAGTTGATAATCCTTCCGAACCAACAGTATTCTGAAGTTCCATGTTTAGTTGACTTATGTATAAGTTGAACGGTAGTTCAAATATTAGTAGAAGTAAAATCACTAAGTAAGAATTAGTTACTAACAGTCCCGATATAAATAATACTGAAATTAAAATTATTGAGAAAATATAATTTCGTTTTGAAACATTAATTACCGAGAAAAACCAATTACTTATTAGAGCAGTAAATTGAAAAAGAACATACACTAACCCAAAATATTTAGCTGATATATCTTTTTGAATTAGTATAAATTGCCAGTACTGAAAAAATACCTGAGCGATTATTTGATAAGAGCTTATCAATATGACTAAATTCTTTGTTTTCTCATCTTTCAATAAGCCTCTGATATTTTCAAATAATTCTTTAACACTTATTCTTTTTATTTTCTCCACTCTTTTAAATGGAATTGTTACTTGAATAAGTACAAATGAAATTATAAATCCTAAAATAGATAAAATATAGATATTGATATGAATTAATCCATAAATACTTGCACCTATACCCCCACCCAATAGAGAACTAAGTAGCAAAGAATAGTTATTTTGGATATTAAACTTCTTAATACCTTGGTCATTATCCAGTGCATCTTTTATAAAATACGAGTCCAAAGATCCTGTCATTCCCGCACTAGAAACACCATATAAGAACCATGAAAAACACATTAACCAAAAAGAAGAGCTAACTATAACAATCATGTAAGAAGCTGTAATAAAAACCAGAGAAATTTGGTAAATATATTTCTCCGAAATTATATCCGACAAAATGCCAGAAGGAATTTCCAACAATATACCCGCAATCATGAAAAAACTCTGAATAATCGATATTTGTCCTATCGAAAATCCCTTAGATAGCAAGATAATTGATAATATTGCATGTGGCAAAACTCTGGATAGGTTGTAAAGAAAATTAGCAAACAAAAAGAAGGTTTTCTGATATTTTATTGACATCATCACACCCCCTTGTTGAAATTAACTAAGCTCTTTTTTTGAATGCTTGGTAATATAATACAAAATTAATCAAACTCAATATTAATATGAATACAAATCCACGATGAGATCCGACTGCAGTTGCAGTCGCATAAGAAACTCCTGCAGATTTATCAGATGACATAAAAGCTGCCATAACTGTGGTACCTAATGAACCTGCAAATTGTTGACCAGTATTAAAAATCGCATTGGCATCTGGAGTTAATTCTCTTGGGACACTCTTTAACCCATAAGTTAACGAATTACCAAATGCCATTGAACGACCAAAACTAAATACTGTATAAAATATTATTATCATTGCAACTGTAAGATTCAATCCAAAAACAGTGAATCCAATTGCCGATATTGTAACCAAGATACTTCCACTAATTATCGGTATTTTTGCACCGTAGCGATCTAGTAGATGACCGAACCATGGCTGACTTATTGCAGTTAACAGAGAACCAGGTAATAGCACCAATCCACCTATTAATGAACTAGCACCAACAACTATCTGAGCATAATTAGGTAGTGAGAAATTCGTTGCTAAATTACAAAATTGTAAAATAACATAAGCTAAAAAACTGTATTTGAACATTGGATTTTTGAAAACTTTAATATTGATCAATTGATTATCACTGCGTTGCGAAACAACATAGTATAGAGCAAACGCGATAATAGCTGCCAATATAGTTCCTAAAAATTGCCAGCTACCAACACCTGAAATAGATAAATTACTAAATCCTAACATTGTCAAAACTAGCCCTGCCGCTAGTAATACAAATTGTTTTAATTCAAACCTAGTCTTCTTTATTGGTGAAACTTGATGAATTGTTTTTATTCCGATGAACATTAAGATGAAAATCACTGGTAGTGTTGACCAGAATATCATTCGCCAATCTGCCAATGAAACCATCAATCCACCATAAGTAGGACCCGTTGCAGGAGCAATCATAATAACTAAAGCGGCTATTCCTATATAAAAGCCAAGTTTTGAAATAGGGACATTTTCTAAAATAATGTTGTACATCAATGGAATAGATATTCCAGCTGAAAATGCTTGAATTATTCTACCAAATAAAAGAATTGGAAAATTTGGAGAAAAAATACAAATTAAATCACCAACGACAAAAAATATTGTAGCGGCAATAAATAACGTTTTGCTTTTAAAACGTTGTTTTAAATAGGCTGAAATAATCATCAAAATAGCAACCGTCAACAAGTATCCTGTCGTTATCCATTGAACTAAATTGAGAGAAACATTCATCGATTTCATCAGCGTTGGAAAAGTTACATTCATAGATGTCTCAGTTAAAATACTCAAAAATGCTACTAAAGCCACTGAAAATATTGAAACGAGATCTTTTTTGGAGACTTTTTCGTTTTCTTTCATATGTATAACCTTTCCAAACAGTATGACTTTATTATCGGTTAAAACTAGGTCAGAAATCAAATTTTGTTTAGTATAAAAAAATTTATTATTCTTATTGTAATTTAACTTGAAGAATCGCATTATGTAGTAAACATCGATATAGTGTTGAGAATTATAACTCAGAGTGATAATAAAGGAGAACATAATCATGGGTCTTTTTAGTAAAAAAATTAAAGATATTACTGTTACAACTATTGCAGAAGGAAAATACGTTCCAATTGAAAAAGTACCTGATAAGGTATTTTCTAGCAAAATGATGGGTGATGGATTTGCAATCTTGCCTAGTAACGGAAAAATATATGCTCCCGTATCAGGAACTGTGGCAAGTGTCTTCCCTACTAAACACGCTATTACAATCAGTGAAAAGAATGGTTTACAAATTTTAATTCACTTGGGAATTGATACTGTTGAACTTAATGGTGTACCTTTCAACATACTGGTTCAAGAAGGTGAAAAAATTAAACAAGATCAATTAATTGCTGAAATTGATCTTCAAAAATTGAAGGATTCACAAAAAGATAGCACGTGTATGATGCTTATTACCAATATGGATGATGTTAAGGAACTTACTAATTTAGATTTAGCCGATTCATCAGCTATAACAGTTGGAACTGACATGGTCGAAGCTAAATTAAAATAGTAACTCATGGGCACTTCAAAGTACCTACTTTAATTTAAATGTAATTGGGTATATATTTGAGACAAAATAACTATTTGAGGTGTGAACATGGACTTATACTTAGAGAATAAAACAGCACTTATAACTGGATCTACAAAGGGTATTGGTAAAGCTATCGCTACAGAGTTAGCACGAGAGGGTGTAAATGTAGTCATTAATGGACGCAGCCAATCAGGTGTTGATGCTGTAGTAAATGAATTAAAGAAAGAATTTCCAAATACTACTCCAAAAGGAGTAGCTGCTGATTTATCAAAGAAGTCTGATCAAGAAAAATTATTTGAAACTTTTCCTAAAATAGATATATTAGTTAACAACATGGGTATTTTTGATCAAGTTGATTACTGGTCATTAGAAGACGAAGACTGGAAGAAATATTTTGATATCAATGTTTTATCTGGTAATGCCTTGGCAAAACACTATCTTAAAAACATGCTAGATCAAGATTTCGGTCGTATTATCTTTATTGCTAGTGAGGAAGCAATTATGCCTTCTGGTGGCATGGCTCCATATAGTATGTCAAAAGCTATGAACCTATCTCTAGCCCAAAACCTATCACAACTAACCGTTGGTACACACGTCACTGTGAATACTATCTTACCTGGACCAACACGTACTGAAGGTGTTGAACAAATGCTTAAAGATATGTATCAAGATACTGACATCCCTGAAAAAGACTGGGGTGATCATTTCATGAAAACTGAAAGATCACGTTCTCAAATACAAAGACTAATCAAACCATCTGAAGTTGGTAGACTTGCCGCATTCGTATCAAGTCCAAGCTCATCATCATTCTCTGGTGAAGCCATCCGTGTTGAAGGTGGATTAGTTCCTACAATGTTCTAACAAAAAAATCATGACATAATGTCATGATTTTTTATTTTACTTCAGTATATTCATCAATGGTTTTACCATCTGCATCTTTCAAAACTAACCAACTATTTGTCCCTGCGTAGTATAGAAAATTACCTACTTCATTGACACTCTTTAAAATAATATCTTCGGTAGTTTTGCCATCTTTAATCTTATCAGCTTGCTCTGTTCGCAGTTGTTCTGTGAAACGTGCAGCAAATCCTACTGAACCATCTTTATTAAGTGGAACATCTGTTTTTAGAGTTGCACCCTTCTTGATGAGCATTTCATTTCTCTTTTGCCAGTAAACCGTTGCCTTACTATCGAAAGCATCCACATAGAAAGGAATAGTACTAACCTCTTTGTTCCAACGATGTAATTTTTTAGCAGGAGCTTTTTTAACTGGAGCAAACTGATAGCCAAATCTTGATAGAACTAAAAAGATTACTTTGACATACTCAACTGCAGTTTTTTTCATATTAGTAGGAACAGGTTGTTCTTCAAGAGGTATTTTTGCTCCCAGTTCTATCAATTCATTGTTCAAACTACGAGCCAAATAGTCCACTTCAAAATCTGGATTTGCTGTGATTTGAATTAATTCATCATAATCTTCTGCAATTGTAGCAGCTGATGCATCAACTATCTTGTGTTTATTCAGAGCAATCTTGAAAATACTTTCTTCTGTAGAATCCGCAGAACTTATAGTAATTTCAACAGGTAATTCTTCTACTTTAATATGAGTAGAATCTGTAGTTAAATCAGCACTAACTTTCGTCATAATTATCTCCTTAAATTAAATCCAACCATGATCATTAGCAACATTAATCGCCTCAATACGTGAACTAGAACCAGTTTTACTAAGTATTGAAGAGATATAATTACGAACTGTTCCTTCTGATAAAAATAATGTGTTGGCAATATCAGCAGTTTTTGAACCATCACTAATCATCTTTATTATCTCTGTCTCACGTTCATTAAATGGATTTTCTTCAGCTGTTAATACTGATTTTACCAAATCAGGAGAATATATTGTATCTCCTTTCATAATATTATGAATAGCATCGATTAAATAATCAGTTTTACTATCTTTCAACAAATATCCATTTACTTCAGCATTTACAGCTTTTTGGAAGTAATTCTTCTGTGCAAAAACAGTAAGAATAACTACTTTTGTATCTAAATCTTTGATTTGTTCTGCCACTTCAAGCCCTGTCATCTTAGGCATTTCGATATCTAATATTGCTAGATCAGGTTTCAATTGTCGAATTTCTTCAAGAGCTTTTTCACCGTCTGTAGCGGTTCCGATCACTTGAAAATCATCTTCCAATGACAAAATTTCTGATAACGCTGAAATTAGTATTTCTTGATCCTCAGCTAAATATATTGATACCATATTATTTCTCCTTTGGAAGTTGAGCAGTAATTGTTGTACCGTCATCCGAGTTAATAGTTATTTTTCCATTTGGTATATTAAATCGCTTCTTCATACCATCTAATCCGAAAGAATTCTCTCGAACGTCAGCTTCACTAAATCCAACTCCGTCATCTGTTATGGTCATGGTTACAAAATCATTATTTTCATCAAAGTTAATATGAACATGCAGTGCTTTAGAGTACCTAATAATATTGGTAGTAGCTTCTTTTATTGTTGCTGCAAAAATATTTTGAATATCAGTAGGCCAAGTATTGGCTGCTTTTTCATTAGTGGTTTCTAGAATAATATTAGAGTCTCTTAAGAGATTACTCTCTTTTAAAATAACTTCTGATATAGTTTCCTTGCGAAGATCGGTTACTATTTCTCTAATTAGATTAAGGTTGTCCCGAGATAATTTTTCAATTTCTATCATTTGATCATTAGCTTTAGCATAATTCTCTTTTTTTATTAACTTTTGTGCCAATTCTGATTTCAAAGTTATCGCTGACATAACCTGACCTACTTGGTCATGAAGATCTTGCGATATTCTCTCACGTTCATCCATCTTGACTACTTGTAGTAGTCGCTCGTAATCAGCTGATGTTTGAGCACTTTTAGTATATGCATTAGTCAGAGATCTGGCTACAATTGGTGATGCAAAAACAAATATTAATATAAATATCATTTCTGAAATATAGTAAGCACTAGAGAATAAATCAGATTTAATCTGATAAATGTAGCAAGCAATACCAATTGCTGCGACTGTATAATATCCAGTAACTAATCTTCTAAAATACTGCTCACTAATCCTAAAACTCCCAATCACCCAGGCACAATACACAAATATATAAGGATTTCTAAATAATGCAGTAAATATAAAACCCAAAATAATCTGAGTAATTACATATGGCAAAAAATTCTTACGATCTGCAAAGGTATTTCGATAAATAACTAAAAATACAAATATTAACACTATTTGTATTTTTTTAGATAACGTATCAAAAGGTATCAAATTAGCCACCATAAATATAAGCCACACAAGCCAGAAATAAGGTGCCAATCCTAATCTTTTAGGAAATAAAACATATTTTTGAAGGAATGATTTCATATTTTCTCACTCTTTTTTAAGATTTATCAAATACATAGCTACTAAAAATGCCACTGTCCAACAACTTAATCCTATAATATCTGTGACATGAAAGCTGGAATTTAATACAACTGATTTCATGATATTAGAAAGTTGATATACCGGAGTTAATTTACCTATATGTTGAAGCCATTCAGGGAACATCCTCAATGGCCACCATAACCCACCAAGGATAGCTAATAGAAATACTCCAATATTGTTCAAAACATTAACTAGATTTATATTACCAGACTGAGATATTAATAAACCTAGAATATCAAAAGGTATCGTACCTATTACAAACACTAATATTAAATTAATCCATGTACCAGCTGAGATATGAATGCTATTCACCAAACCACCAACTAATCCTATCAATAAAAATGATATTAGCTTCATAGCAATTAAAACCACAATCACTGAAGCATAATATTGAATTTTTGAAATAGGCGATAGTTTTACAAATAATTCAAATTTATTCTGTTTGTCGCTCAAGATAAAGTTAGAAAACGTTGTTATTGATATCAAGGTTGCACTAAATATCAACATGCTAATTAAATATTCTTTGTTCCATTCTTCGGTTAGAGGACCTGATTGATTTACAGGTAATATCTTAGTGTAAAGTAAATAGAAAAATGCTGGGAAAATTACATCATAAATAAAAAAGCTCTTGTTTCGCAAAGCTAATCGTAAAAAATTGATTTTTGTTTGATATATAAAATCAGTCATTATCTTGTCCCCCTTTACTTAAATTTTTAAATATTGTTTCCAATGTATTTTGCTCAATGCTTAAATTTGATATTTCATCATAAAAAACTTGAAAATCTTTCAAAAATTCAATCAAGTTATTCGTTGTGATGATGAAATGTTGACCGTTTTGCTTAATAGTTTTAATTGATTCAATTTTTTTAAAATTAACAAGATTAACCTGCGAATCAAACTGTATCTGTGTACTTTCCTGATCCTTACGTAAATCGTCTAATGTTCCTTGAAATACAAACTTTTCATTTTGAAGAATCATGATTTTTGTTGCTATATTTTGAAGCTCTTCTATGTAATGACTAGTTACGAAGAATGTCTTACCTTGATTTTTTAGTTTTAATACAGTATTCCAAAATTTTTCACGATTCATGACGTCCATGCCATTTGTAGGTTCGTCCAAAAAAATCAAATCAGGATCACCCGCTAAAGCAACCGCAAACGATAATAATCGTTTTTGACCTCCTGATAAATCTGTTACTAATTCATTTTCTTTAGACTTAAGATTAGAAAGAGATATTAATTCTTTATAATCCACAGGATTTTTATAATATGACCTAGCTAGATTAATCGTTTCTTTAACTTTAATTTTTTCTAGCGATATATCTTGCTGTGGCATGACCCCTATGCGTTCTCTTAATGACTTATCTTTAATTGAAGTGTTACCAAATATCATTACTTTTCCTGAAGATCTTTCAGTTAAATTATTAATAATGTTAATTAATGTAGATTTACCGGCTCCATTTTCTCCAATTAAAGCCACGATTTCACCACTTTCACTGGTAAAACTTATATTTTTTAAAACCGTGTTTGATCCATATTTTTTTGTTATATTTTCAATCTTTAAAATTTCAGTCATAATCCCCTCACCTCAAAGCCAATTTTATATAGGTTTGAGTTATTACAGTAGTAAAAGTCATCACAAAAAAACATGACAAATGTCATAGTAAATTTTGATTGCTTTTCCCTGTAAACGTGATATGATTTCTATCAAATATAAATAACGGAGGTAGATATGTTCTTATTATTTGCACTTTTTATGGTTCTATTTTTCTTTGGAGTAGCCGGACCATTTTTATTTAAGTTGATAGGGACAATACTGCTAATTGTATTCGCAATATTATTCATCAAATTAGCATTTTGGATATTCCTTATCGGTATAGCAATTGCCGGTATTTCTAGAATATCTAGAATATAAAAAGAGACCTTTTAAGGTCTCTTTTTTTGTATTAATTTTTTAAATATCTCATAATGTTATTAAGTTTTAATAAAACTGGCGTCCAATAGAAATACATAAGTGATACTTTTAACTATATGAAATAGGGTGGAAAAATGTATCTTAGTAAAAAGTTTGAGAAGTTTGTATTTTTTATTATATTCGTCTATTATTCTATAGTTTCATTCCTAATCATCCCTACTGGTGATGATTTTTTTTGGTGGGGTAAACAAGGTCACTATTTACTAACACATGGTTTCTACAGTTTAGATCCTTCGTATGGTGGGAGTAGTAATGGTAGATATTTGGGAAATTTATCTATAATACTAATTATGCACAGTCAGATATTTGCAATCATCTACTACGCTTTTATACTTACATTATTCATTTGGTGTATTTATCAAATAACCGGAAAAACATTACCGTCATTGATATTATCGCTATCACTTTTTTTCATAATACAAGTAGGCTATTTACAAAGTATATTTCTATGGTATGCCGGCTTTGTTAATTACCTTCCACCTGTAACTTTAATGTTATTAGCAATCATAATTTTCAAAAAATATATCGACGAAGAAGTAAAAAATAAAAATTTAATATCATCAGCTATGTTTGTAATTGCCCTGATAGGTGGACTATTTGTAGAACACTTTACCATGTATCAATTATTTGTTGGTATAGTCGCCATCATATCTACTATTTATTTTAATAAAGTAGGTAGTTTGAAGAAATCTTTAATTCCAGCTGTATCTTACTTGTTGGGTGCTATCTTTTCTACCTGTATAATGTTCTCAAATCCTTCTTACTATCACAATTCCAGTAGCTACAGAGAAACAAATTTCACAATTAATAACTCTACAAATATTTTTATCAATTATTCTCATTTTTGGATAATTACATTCAACTATTTCTTTATTATTTTGATTTGTCTATCCGTAGTTTTCATTGCATATAAAGAAGTTATCAACAGAAAATTGAAAATAACGTTGATTTCTCTAGCAATATTTTTTATCTCATATTATTTGATAATCAATATATTTATACATCTAAACTATAGAATAGATGAGTTATCACAAATAATTAATTTCCCATTTCAGATTGCTATCTTTGATTTTACAATCTCAATTCTATTTTATATTTACTTGTTTATTACAACTATTATTTTATACAATCCATCATCAAAAAATAATAAATATGTTCTTTTCTATCTATTTAGTTCAGTTGCATTATTTGTCCCTTTTATTTTTATACTATCTCCAGTTTTTGCCAGAGAGTATTTTGGTGCTTCTATTTTCTTAATAATTATAAGTATAATCTATGCTAATCGAGCTTTTGATTATTTGGATATCAGTTTAAAATACTTATTCATAGGTCTAGCAACTTTATCTATAATTTTAAATTCACTGTCAGTTATTTATATGATGACTAGCAATAGTATAGCAAATACAAACAGAGTTACTGATAGTAAGTTTCTTTATGAAGATGCGATTTTAAATAAAAACGTTCCTTATAAATCATTTGTATTTCTAAATGATGATCTTAAAATGCAGTCTCCTGAGTACTATAAATTTAGGTCGAATTTTAATATAGAAAATTATATTTACAAATAAAAATAAACCAATCAACAATTTATTGTTAATTGGTTTATTCAAATTTAGAACCATTTTAAAATTACATTTTTTACTTCAGGAGACCATAGAACTGTTCCATGATTTTGATTATTACATTCAGTAACACTTTGAGGGAACACTAGAGATGCACATAAAGCACTATCTTCAGCAATCACTCCATCACTAGCAATATTTGTAGGAAATGCATCATTTGTTGGATCTTTTGCAACAAATGTATTTACAGTGCCACTGTATTTAATTTTGGCTTTATCTGCAATAACTTCTTTCACAAAACCTGTTTGTTGAACCGTTACTGCTTTACCGTTATAAGGAGTTGCAATAGTTATAATATTATTTACATAACTTGGTGAATAAGTTTCTAACCATCTAACAACAGCATTTCCACCATTAGAGTGTCCCATAATATTAAGCTTATCAGTTGCTCCTTCAGCATTTCTAAATAATGTAACAGCATTCTGCAAATAATAAGGTAAATTTTCTAATTCTCCTACTAGATAATTATTTGTTTTAAAAACTACTGTTGCATACTTTGATCCTGGTACTCTTTTATAAAATGAAGCAGTACCATTTTTCTCTACTTCGATAATATTAAACATACTAGGGTTTACTCCCCAGTGTTGTGCGACTGAGGGACCATTTGAATAATCATTTACTATAAAATTTCTATCTGAACCTGAACCACCTACGAATATATTTAACATTTTAATTTACTCCCTTTCTTGTTGGAAAGAACTGTCCGTACATAAGACTTGTTCCTGTTGCATCATTAATATTAATATATTGATTATTACCTATCTTGTATCCTGTTCTTCCATTTGTTGTATAAATTCCATCTGATAAAATTTGATGTCCTAAATTATAGTGTAACCCTGTTATTGCATTACCATTGTAATCAAAATAATCTGGTGCAACACTATTTACATTAATTATCTTTGTTATTGGCGTAACATTTCCTCCAGGTAAAGAACCTGATGAGGAAGTCAATTTTGAATTTGGGAACACATGATTCATACTATAAAAATAAGAGCTGTCCACTTTAAAACCTGTTTGAAATTTCTTAGTCCCTACACCATTAGAGTTAGTTGAACCACTATACATTTCAATACCTGTCTTTGTTACAAAACTAGAACCATCTGCAACATCTAAACCTTTTGCTGAGGATAATTGTTGATATCTATCTACAACGTATGGAGTAAATTGTCTATTAGGTCCAAGATAATCAAAGTCTCTATTAACTGTTACTGTATAATTTCCATCTGAACTATCAAAATCAGATACAATATTTTGTCCAGGTTTATCTAATCTTGCCCATTCAGTTCCGTCCACTTTAAAGTACTTATAACCTGTCAATTCATCATAAGCATATTCTTGAGATTGCCATGAAGTAAAAGTGCCTAGACTTCTACCATTTTGAGCAAAAGTATTGCCCGATAATATATATAGATCCGCTACCGTTGATTGTGTCGAAAAGACACCTTTAAAACTAAATCTTCTAATCATATTTAATTCTCCTTATTTTAAATTTATTTTTATTTTATGTTTATTATTTTTTAGATTTGATATCTTCTAATTCAATAAATAATGTCTTTATTTTTTCTTCATGAGACGTTAATTTTATCTCATGAGAATCAAGAACTTTACTTAAAAGTTCATAACTATTATTTATTTTTTTTAATTGAATTGTTAGATTATCAATTTTATCTATTATGGGTGATAAAATGAGCTTTCTAACAAACCAAGTTAATACTCCTATTAAACTTGTTAATAAAAAGAACAGATTCACCCATTCATCCAAAAACAACCCTAAAAATTTGTGCATTGTCTAGTTTCATATAAATCAATAAATTTACCTGATATATCCTTACTCCTTTCTTTAAATATTTATCAATATAATTTTAGTAAATATACAATTTTATTTAATACTGCATTAAATTTAAATAAAAAACACCTTGTTTAATTGGCATTCTTTTAATTATTGACTTAACAACAGGAATTCATATAATATTGTACCTATAGGTATTTATTAGAATTATAAGATATTAAGTTGAATCTATTCAACTTTTTAAGTATAGTTGAATATAATCAGTAAGTCAATAATAAGGAGCTTTTTTATGGACAAAAATTTAAAGGAAATAGTTGAAGAGCTTATTCTTTCTTCTGACAAAGTAAAGAACGTTGCTAGCTTAGAGCGGGAGTTAGGGCTTTCCAAAGGAACTATAAGTAAATGGAATAATTCAAATAATGTTCAATCATCTAATTTATTGAAAATTGCTGATTTTTTTGATGTATCAATTGACTATCTAATGAACAGAAAAAAAGACAACTTTAAAAATCCAGAAGAATGGTATAGGATTGATACAAGAAATTTAACAGATACAGAAATTGAAGAAATAAAATCAAAAATTGACGAATATTCAAAATTTCTTCATCTTCAAATTGAAAATGATAAAGATACAAAAAAGACAAATAAAAAAACATAAACCATTACAGTTTATGTTTTTTTATTTGTCTTTTTTTATAAAACACTCTGCAAAATAGTCTTTTTCAGATTCTAATATACTAACATTATTAATACTATCCATTAATAGACAACGTGTGCCATTATTTAATTCCACTTTTGAATCTATTATTAAATGATATATCTCATGTAATATAGTGTATTGCTTTTCCGAACCATCCATAAAAGGATTTATTCCAATCGCATAAATTCCACTATCAAAAATAATTTGTCCTTTTATTCTCATCAAAAGTGGATCAGTTTTTTCTATGGGCAAATCAAAAACTTTAATATTAAAAGATTCTAATAGCTTGTCTATATAGTTACCAGTTGTAATAGAATCATTTAAACTAATAACTTTGTTTAATAACGACTCAGAATAAATATTATTTTTATCTTCCAAAATAATCCTCCTGTATTTCAGCGAAGGCGAACATACGTTCTTATTATATATTATAACTTCCTTTTTTTCAATTCTTGATATTTTAAGTAAGAAATCAATTTACAAAGATATCTAAACTGAATATTCTATATTTTTTATTAAAAGATAAATTATGATAAATATATAAATAATTAGTAACATATCCTATGAAAATAAATTTTTTAAGACTATCATTGGCCTTGTCAGGAGGATATTAATATGACAAAAATAAAAGCAGTAGGTTTTTATAGTCATTTACCTATCAATGACAGCAATAGTTTTGAAGATGTGGAAATAGATTTACCAAAGGCCACAGGACATGAACTATTAGTTAAAGTCGATGGTGTTTCTGTCAATCCAGTAGATACATTTGTTCGTAAGGGTGGAAGAAAAGACAAATTGTCACATCCCAAAATTATCGGTTGGGATGCAGTTGGTTCAGTAGTTGAAAAGGGTGATGATTCAACTTTATTTAATATCGGAGATCGAGTTTGGTACGCTGGTGATTTTACAAAATCAGGTAGTGACGCCCAATATCAGACAGTTGATGAAAGAATTGTTGGAATGGCACCAAACAATCTTGATGATAGTCAATCTGCAGCCGTTCCACTTGTTGGACTGACTGCCTATGAGTCATTATTTGAAAAGTTAAATCTAACTTTTTCTAATAACGAAGGTAAAACAATTTTGATTATTAACGGCTCTGGTGGCGTCGGATCTATGGCTGTACAATTGGCCAAAATAGCGGGATTGACCGTTATTACTACGGCATCAAGACATGATTCAATGGAATGGGTTAAAAATTTGGGTGCAGATTATGTTGTAGATCATCACAAAGATTTAGTGCCACAAGTAAAAAATTTAGGATATAAGTATGTTGACTATATACTAAATTTGAATAATCTAGATGCCCACTGGAATGAGATTGCTGAATTGATAAAACCCGATGGTAATATCGCAGCGTCTACAGAAAATCATCGTCTAATCGATTTACAAAAGCTAACCAAGAAGCGTGCAACGTTCAGTTGGGAATGGATGTACAGCAAATCATATTATCAAACCGAAGATATGGTTACACAACATGAAATATTGAATCATATAGCAAAACTATATGAAGATAATAGCCTAAAAGTAATAACAACCAAGAATTATTCGCCAATCAATGCTGAGAACCTTAAAAAAGCTCATGCAGACGTGGAGTCTGGTCATATGATTGGTAAGGTAAATATTAATGGTTGGGATGATTAAATTGGAAAAAGAAAAGACCGCTTACGCGGTCTTTTTTTATTATTTTCCAACACCTTCATACAATTCATTTAAATCATAAATTGTATCACTAATATTTTTAAAGTATAAATCATGAGAAACCACTACTACTGTTTTTCCACTTTTTTGTAATTCTAATAATAAGTTACATGCATCTTCTTTGTTATCTTTGTCCAAGGAACCTGTTGGTTCATCAGCAAGAACAATTTCAGATGGTTTCAAAATTGTTTTTGCAATTGCTACTCTTTGTTGCTCACCACCGGACAAAGTATATATTTTAGAGTTTAAATCTATATCAAGATTAACATCTTGAAGCGCTTTTCTTTTAAGCGATTCTTTCTCTTGCTTAGATTTTTTTATATACTGCAATCCAATATCTAAGTTTTGACCCACAGTTTCATCATCGATTAATCCAAAATTTTGGAATAAGTAAGATATTTTATTTCTTCTCATAAGTAATGCCTCACGACTATTTATCTTTGGTGCTTTTTTATTTAGAATAAATATTTCACCTGAACTAGGTTGTTCAAGTAGACCCAACATGTTTAATAATGTTGTCTTACCAGAACCACTTTTCCCAAAGATTGTTACGAATGAATTCTTTTCAATTGTCAGATTTAATCCATCGATTATTTTATTATTTTTATAAGATTTAGATATATTATTAGCTTGAATTGCAATATTGTTATCCATCATTAATAACCTCTTTAATATTTTTATTTTCGAGAGATCTAATACTCATCCATACAGTAAGACACTCTATTATCGTTATAATCACTGTCAATGCAAAATAGGGCGTATTCCCTTGATATCTAGTTATAGTTAACAATAATAATATTATTGCTTGTACAGAAATCAGTATAAATATACTTCTGTATGCTCTAACCTTAGAATAACCTTGTATTCTTTTAAGTAATAACGAACGTTTATTAATCATAAAGTACAGACCCGTTATGTATCCCGTTAAGAAATAGGTAACAAATATTGAGAATAATATTAATGCTGAAGCTTGCATTACATTTCCAATTGACATTTTTAAGTCTTCGAATTGCAAATCTTTTAATTTTACCAATTGTAGATAATTGTCTTGATAATTATTCTTTTTAAGAAGTGGGAGTAATTCTTTATATTTATCTCTGACCGATTTTCCATTTAACGGAATTTTCATAGCGTCTTGATCCCCACCACCATTAAGAAAATTTCTATTTATCCACGAAGAATTATTATACGTGGAAACCAGTATAGGGTAGTTTTCAATTGTTTCCGAGTTACTCAAATTAGTCAATTTTTGATCGTTTTTGATGACTATCGATTGAATTTCAGCAGATTTTCCTGAAACTTGTATTTCATTTGATTTAACTGTATTAATCAGTTGGTCAGTTATACTAATATTTTTCTCTGGAATAAGTACATACAGAATATTTGTAGAATCACTTATGTTAATTGATTTGTTACTTAGATCATAGAGATGAAATTGTTTTAGATAGTTTGGATTTACAATTAGATACTGATTGTTTTTTTCTATATGTTGATCTATAGAGTTAGGATCAAATAAGACTCCACCATCTTTATTTAAGGGTTGGTACATTGTATCATCTAGTTCCTTACTCTCTACTTTAGAATGATACGTGGGATTTTTTGCAAAATAATATGGATAGAATACTGCATATTCATTATCAATTTTATTATCATTATCTGTTGCACTTAAAACATTATATGAGTTAGTAAGTACTAATATCAGCGGAATCAATCCAACGAAGATATTAATTATAAAAACTGATTTTATTATGTATAAAAAGAAAAAGTATCTATTGGAGACTTTGTTATTTTTAATTTTTCCACTTAATTTGGTAGAATGGGCGGAAATTACAAGAACTATTAAAGTTGAAACCATTATTATTACTAATCCAAAAATCAGTGAATAGATTGTACCATTAGTTATTTTCCATCCTAAACAAGCAGCAATTAGTAATTCAATTACTACGCATCCAATTGATAAATATAAAGTTTTTCCAATACATTTTTGCATTGTTTCAAAATATGAATATCCGTTTAGCCTACAAATAGCTATCAATTTCTGATTGTCAAGAATCATTATTATAATAAACAGAATAGTAAATACAAATGCTATTAACAAAAAATTAGATAGATTAGTATTATATCCTTGGAATAAGAAATCTTTGACGTGATAATTTTTATCAGGTTTAAAGTCACTTGATGTAATATTATCTTGGTATTTACTAAATAATTCTGCAGATTTATTTATGAAACGGTCATATTCTTTTGGACTAGATGTTTCTAAATAGAAATCTCCCTCTTGATCATGGGAAGATATCGTCTTCTCTATTGAGTCAATTGAAAAACTAACCCCATGAATCTTTGGTACTCTATCCATATTATCTGACAATTCACTCATATAACTGTCAATTTTGATATTATTTGGACCAACTTGAAACTGTATCCTAGTCCTTGGCTCTGAATAATCTACCTTGTCATTTTTTACTAAACATGAACTATTTATTTCTCTTTTGACATAGGGTATTCCGGTTTCTTTTGATACCTTATTTAAAACGTCTATAAGTTGTTTATATTCTTTTTGTGAATAATTTTTGGTCGGTATTTTAAATAATTTAAATTCTCCTTCGTCCATCCGTGTTAAAACAGCAGTTTTATCAATTGCATATTGTTGACTATTTTGTTTAATTAAAACCAACCCCGAGATAGTAATGAGCAAAACAATAAGTAAGCTTAATATTTTTTTATTCATAATAACCCCCAAATATCCCCTAAAAATTAAAAAATATTAATTAAAAATTATTTTAAAAGCATCATAACATAACTGTAACGTATAGTTATGAATCAAAATATTATTTATGGGGGATTTAAATTATGAAACACAAATCAAACATTATGCTTTTCATACTGGCTGTTCCTTTGATGGTGGGATCAATAGCAGCCACTGCGACAGGCTCAGATGTAAATCTTAACAATGCTCCTAAAAGTGGTGAGGTTACTTTAAATGACAATGACAATATCATTTCTGCTTCATCAGCTGCACTAAGTGGTGCAATTAAAGCTTTGGGAACTGGTGGAGGTAATATATCGCCGGGTAACTTACAGCGGTCATCACTACTATTTGAATGGGGACATTCAAACTGTTACAGTAGATACTGCTGCCATGGATCATACGCACAAGTAGAAAACAGTGGCGGTTCTTTGGATTACGTTACTGCAAAAGGTTATGGAACATTTATAGCTAAATATACAATTGCAGATTAAACAAAAAGACCGCTTACGCAGTCTTTTTTATTTATCGAATATCTCATTATATTGGTATAGTAATAATTCCATTATTGAAATCAAAGATACATGAGAAGTCATCTCTATTTTATTTTTATATATTTCATCTGAAAATAGATAAAAATTTATATCACTCATATTTTGAATAGTATTGTTATTCGCTCCCGTGACGGAAACCAAATTTAATTGTGGAAACTTACGTTCTAAATTTTGTGTAATCTCAATTAGTTCTTTATCTTCCCCATCATAATTGAAAATAAAAACAACATCACTCGATTTAATATTCAAGTGCATCAACTTACGTTGTTCAAAATTCTTGGGAAAAATTACAACAAAACCATTGAGAGTATAAAGATATTCAACGTATTCTGCAGCATATTTGCTAAATCCCTTTGCTAGAAAATATATTTTTTCAGCTTTGTTCATTATATTTGCTACTTGGTTTAATTTTTCATTATCCAAAACACGGATAGTTTCATTAATATTTTTTAGATACTCTTCTCGATATTCAGACTGATTGACAACAAAAGGAGACATTTCTGATTTAGAATTAACATCATTATTCAAAAGTGTATATTTTATAACGGTAATAAAATCACTATATCCTGAAAAACCAATTTTTCTAACAAATCTCAAAAACGTAGTTGTCGAAACAAAGCACTCAGACGACAACTCTCTAATACTTTTGTTCTTAATTTGATCCATGTTTTTTATAACATAGTCCAAAAGTTTTTGTTCATTATTTGTTAAACTATCAACATTTGAATTAACTATCTCAAAAAAATTCATCAGCTACTCCTTATACATTGGGACTGCTTCAATTACACAGTGAACATTTCCTCCACCTAGAAGTAATTCTCTAGCATGTATAGTTTCTATTCTTCTATCAGGAAATAAGTCTTTCAAAATATCTATTGCAATTTGATCATTTGGATCGTCAAATATAGGTAATAATAAGCCTCCATTAAACAAATAATAACTAACGTAACTGGCTGTTAATCTATCTCCTGGATAGCGTGGCAACAAGCCATTGTCTGAATCCACCCCATTGCTCTCATTTTCAGTGGCAAATAAAGGCTTTGGGATGGGCAGTTTATGTATCTCAAATTTTCTACCCTTTGCATCCGTTGAATGACTCAAAATTTCAAAAGCATCCTTAGATATTTGATACTGTGGATCAGTAACATCATCAGTCCATGTCAAAAGGATTACACCTGGTTTCACAAAACTCAGCATGTTATCAACATCACCGTTTGTTTCGTCCATGAAATATCCACTCTTTAACCAAATTATTTTATCCAAGTTAAGATATTTTTTTAATATTTCCTCAGCTTCATCTTTAGTCACATGACCATTTCGACCTTCTGATAAAACTGTGTCCTCTGTTAATATAGCTGTTCCTTCCCCATCAGTATGAATAGCACAACCTTCCAAAATAAAATCACTAACAGAATAATAATCTATTCTTTGAAAATCACTAATTTTTCTGGCTACTTTGTCATCCTGATCCCATGGAAAGTACAGTCCATCTACTAATCCTCCCCAAGCATTAAAACGCCAATCTACAGAACGAATATTATTGCTTTTATTTAACAGATACATTGGACCAATATCTTTAATCCAAGAATCGTTATAGCTCATTTCTAATACTCGAACATTTTCTGACAAAACGTGACGTGCGTGGTCGTATTGCTCTTTAGAGGCAATCATAGTTATCGGTTCATATTCTGATATCTTGTTAGCTATTTCAGAAAATACTTTTTGTGCCGGTTTAGCTCCATTACGCCAATTGTCTGCTCGTTCTGGCCAAATCATTATTGACTCGCTGTGCTCTATATTCTCTGAAGGAAGATAATAGCCATCAGATATAGGAGTTGAATTAATTATTTTCATCTCTAGCCTCATTTGTTTTTATATTATTAATATATCATTATTTGATAACAAAAAAGATTAGGTCTTTTGATCTAATCTTTTTTTATTAGTAAACTGCAGGAACCTGTTGAGTAATACAGTGAATGTTTCCACCGCCTAATATGATTTCACGTGCAGGAATTCCTACAATCTTACGATCTGGATATAATTTTTGTAGTGTCTCACGTGCCTTATCGTCCATAGGATCATTAAACATTGGAAAAACTATTCCACCATTAGCAGTGTAGTAATTTACATAACTTGCAGCTAAACGGTCTCCTTCCAATCTTGGTAATGTTCCATCAACGGCATCGACACCTTCACTCTCTTCTTTAGTAATTAAAATAGGAGAAGGTAGGTATAATTTTTCAACCTCAATTTTACGGCCTTTAGCATCTGTTGAATTTACTAAAATATCATAATTTTCCTTTGATATTTCATACTGAGGATCATCTTCATTATCTGTCCAAGCCAATGCAATTTTTCCCGGTTCAACGAAATTAGCAATGTTATCGACATGGCCATTTGTTTCATCTGAGTAAATTCCACGTTTTAGCCAAATGATTTTTTCAACATTCAAATACTCTTTTAAAATGCTTTCGATTTGATCTTTTGACAGCTGTGGATTACGGCCTTCAGAAAGTAAACATTCCTCAGTCACAATAAGTGTTCCCTCTCCATCAACATGGATAGAACCACCTTCCAAGACGAAATCATCAAGACGATATCGATCCGTATTTTCCATTTCAGTAACTTTTTGTGCAACACGGTCATCCTTATCCCAAGGGAAGTAAAGGCCGTCTACCAAACCACCCCAAGCATTAAATGTCCAATCTACACCACGTATATCACCTTTATCATTCACAACAAATGTAGGACCACAATCTCTTATCCACGAATCATCATTTGAAATTTCAACCACTTTTATATTATCAGGTAGCATATGGCGAGCATTTGTATATTGTCGATCTGAAACACCAACGGTTACTTCTTCAAATTGAGAAATTGCTTCTGCAACCTTAACAAAAGTATGCTGTGCAGGTTTGGCACCATCTCTCCAATTATCTGGGCGCTCTGGCCATAGAATATAAACACCCTTGTGATTTTCAAATTCTCCAGGCATTCGATATCCATCTTTTTGAGGTGAACTTTGTAAAGTTTTCATGTTATTTTTTCTCCTTTTTAGATTCTGCTTTACTGATAAATATCTCTCCAACAACTAGTGTAGAAATAATTCCAATTATAATAGGTAGTTTAGTTGATATCTCTTCATGACTGCCATTCAAAGGTACAACAGTAAAGAAAATTGTAATTAATAACAATACCATTGGAACATAAGTATATAAATTGATTAATAACTTATTACCAGGAACTTTGAATGGACGTTCTGTATCTGGATCTTTTTTTCTTAATTTCAAAAAGGCTGGAAACATTAGAACATATGATAAGAGTAATGCAACAACATTTAACGAGAAGAATGCCCAGAATATATTTTCATTGGGAATCATTGGTGCAATAACAACTAATACAGCAGCAATTATTCCGTTTAAAAATGTAGCACCAATAGGCATTTCTTTCTTATTAACCTTCTTGAAAATTCCTGGTAGATCATTATTTTTAGCTGCATACAAGGCAACATAATTAACACCTGCTGACCAAGAAATTAGGTTAGCTAATAAAGTATACATAAATAAAATTCCAATAATGAAGACAAACCAATTATTTTGACCAACTAATAAGATTAAACTATCAATTAAACCGCCTGATGTTGATATTTTAGCAACTGGTATTGCGGCCCCCATACCAAAAGCAGCAAATAGATAAAAGATAGCGATTAAAATACCACCCCAGATAATTGCTTGAGGAATTTGCTTTTTGGGATTTTCCATATCTTTGGCCATTGTTGTTACAACCTCAAATCCAAGGAAATTGAACAAAATAACTGATATATAACCTAAACTTTTAACATCAAATTTAGGTAACATAGCTGTTCCTGAAAAATCATTTGCCATTCCAACAGTAACAGCATGATAAACTCCCAGAATACCGACACTTAACATAATAACTACTTTAGCAATAGCAGCGATATTTAGTATCCACTTACTGTCTGCAACCGGGTAGCAACAGACTGCTGTAACCACAGCAATAAATATTAATTCAATTACTACAGCTAAAATACTATTAATTTTCACTTTAAAAATTTGTTCTATAACTTCATTGAATAGAACTGCCAAACTTGCCATCCAGATAGGAAAATTAATCCAGTATAGCCAAGCAGCACGTCCGCCCCACTTGCCACCAAAGGCTTTCCTTATCCAATCGTAAATACCACCCTCATCATCGTAGGTTGTACCTAATTCGGCAGAAATCAATCCGTATGGTAAGAAGAACAGTAGCAATAATAAGATCCACCAGAAAAATTGTGATGGTCCAATCGCGGCAGCGGGCGCAGCTGATTCAACTACCAAAACAACAACGACTGCCATCAGTACAGCATCAAATAATCTAAACTTCTTTTTATTCTCCATAGGAATTCCCTACTTTCTAAGAAAAGATCTAGTCTGTAACTAATTGTGAATCAACACGATTAATCAAAAGGTTCTTTAGCTTGTCATCTTGCAAACTATTTAGATCTTCATCACTATAATCAATAATTGGTGCCATCAAATAGACAAGAAGAGCACGCATTGCAGTCAATCTATTCTCTGCTTCATCCCAAGCAACTGAATTGTTGGAATCTAGAACACTATCTGTTACTTCTTCTCCACGATTAGCTGGCAAACAGTGCATAAATTTAGCATCTTTACCTGCTTTTGACATTAATTCATCATTTACTTGATATTTAGGATAGAAAATTTCCATTCTTTCTTCATATGACAATGGAGATTCATATAATCCATACCAAACATCTGTATAAACAAAATCAGCATCTTTCATAGCTTCATCAGTATCTTCTGTAATTAGTACACTACCACCAGATACTTCGGCATTTTTCTTACCGATTTCTAGAGTTTCAGGTTTAATTTGATATCCTTTAGGTCCGAACTGAACAAATTCCATTCCCATCTTTGTAGCAATAAACATTAATGAAACACAAACCTGTGTAGCATCTCCAACAAAGACAACCTTACAATCACTTAATTTTTTACCAGCTGGCAAATGTTCAAACATTGTAATAATATCTCCAATTTCTTGAGTTGGATGATTGTAATCAGTCATACCATTTAAAACAGGAACAGTTGAGTATTTAGAGATTGTTTCAATTGTTTCATGTTGAGCAACACGTGCCATCAAAATATCTACCAATCTTGATAGAACAATTGCTGTATCACCAAGTGACTCACTCTCTGCACTTCCTAGATGTATTTGACCCGGTGCCAAATATTGAGCATGTCCACCAAGTTGTGTCATAGCTGTTTCAAAAGAAACACGAGTTCTTGTGGATGATTCTTCAAAAAGCATTCCTAATGTTCTATTTTTAAGCAGTTGAGGATAATTGCCATCCTTTATATCCTTCTTCATTTGTACTGCTAGATCAATTAAATATTGAACTTCTTCTTGTGTATAATCATTAGTATCTATAAAATCTCTTTTCATGGTTTTTCTCCCAAATTTATAATTTATATTTGTTAACAATTTCACTTTAAATCTAACTAAGAGTTTTTGAAATAGATTTTCATGCATTCAAACTTTATACAAGTAGATGTATTTTGTTACATTTTGAGTAACAAAGTACATGAGCAAAAAAAAAGACCGCTTTTGCGGTCTTTTTTATTTACTATCATCTATATATCTAACAAGTACCCATAAGACAATGAATCCTATCCAAACACCATCAACTATACCTGTAATAAAATCTTGATGAAAATACACTAGTATTGAACTGGTTGCAGTAACAATAACTGCAATTAATAGAATTAATTTCAAACTAACTTTACTCATGTACTCCCACATATGATTCGAATTTATATTATTCAGAAAAACGCTTGTTCTAACAATTACAAAGGAATTAATAATAACTGCAGCAACTATCATAAATCTAGAAATAGAATTTATAGTTATTGATGGATTTAAATTCTGCAGAAGTAAAATCGTAACCATGATAAGAGAATTTATTACCAGAAGTAGAAGTATTAAATTTAGTCGTCTATTTAATCCCTCCTTACTCAAAGATATACGCATTGATTCATTTGCTTTAATTAATTTATCAAGTGATAAATTATATAGGTCACTTATTTTAACTAACATATTCAAATCTGGATAACTAACTTCATTTTCCCAGTTAGATATTGTTTGCCTTGATACAAACAACTGATCTGCAACTTCTTCTTGAGTAAGTTTCATAGTGTTACGTTTTTGCTGTAATTTTTTACCAAAATTCATAATATATACCCCTTTATTAATTAATATCTTGAAACATTTTCAATAAAAAAAACTAGCAAAGATTTTGGGCATTAAAAAAGACCGCATGCACGGTCTTTTTTATTTACTTATTGCATGATATATCAGTTTAGCTATTTCATCTAGATCATGATCAATATGAGTTGGATCTGGTTTCTCTGTAAATTTATACATTCCTATGAATTCAAATACAATCTGACTAACAACTAATTTCAAAACAGATAATCTATCGATATCTTCTCTCATTTCTCCAGACATTTCCAAAATGGGAAACAGTCTATCTAAAAAATTTGATAAATTTTCTTGAAGGAAAACTATTATTTGCTTTTGCATATCGCTATTAATCATTAACTGTGAAAATACAATTAGATAGGTTTCTTTATTCTTCACCAAAAATTGAAATCTATCGTGAACCATAAAATTAACCAGATATTCTAATCCTTTATTTTCGGATTTTACAATATCTACGAAATCTCCTAAGTAAATTGGTAAAATATTTTCCAAAATAGGATCAATAATGAACTTTAGCAAATCTTGCTTAGTCTTGAAATATTTGAATAAGGTAGCTTGACTAGTTCCAGCTAATTCTGCGATTTCTGAGGTAGAAGTTGCATCATATCCTTTTTCAGAGAATATTTTTAGTGCTGCTTGAATAACTTTTCTTTTTCCGTTAGGAATATCTTCACTATCGTACCAACTAGAAAGATCATTTAAAATTATATTTTTTTCTGTCATTATTCTAGACCTTTCTATAACGTTTCAAACCTTGTATATTTAAGGTTACCAAAACAACTAAGAAAATCAAAAGTATACCTATATCTGGTAAAATTGATACTAGTCCATTGCCTGATAGAACAATACCACTCATAGCATTTCCCGCATAATTTAATGGAATAATATATGAAATATATCTTACCCAACTAGCCATATTATCTAAAGGAATTAATCCTGAAAAGAATATTTGTGGAACAACAATCAACGGAATAAATTGCATTAACTGGAATTCCGATCTAGCAAATGTCGACATTAGTAGTCCAAATGCCAATGCTACTAGTGCAAATACCAAATTGACTAGCAGTAGAAGCAAGATATTACCAATAACCTGTACTTGTAGTACCAATATTGTGAATAGAACGATCACCAAAGTTTGAAATACAGCTAACATCCCATAACTTAACATATAACCAAATACAATTTCTGATCGTTTGACCGGTGTTGCCAACAAACGGTCCAATGTTCCTGTTGTTCTTTCTTTCAACAATGCCATTCCTGATATCAAAAATACAAAGAAGAATACAAAGAATCCCATCAAAATTGGAATTATTTTGTCAAAAAATGAAGTATTGCCATCACCATAAATATAAGAATTATGGATTTTTACTTGTGAACCGTTACTATTAGCAGGCATATTTGACTGAACAGATTCTGGAAGCATGCTCTTCATCGTGATAATTTGTTCTTGCATTGATTTAATACCAACAGCTGACATGGACGATTTCAAAGTCATTTTTACTGCACTAGTCTTACTAGGATCATTATTCGCATAAGTTGCATAATACTCGTTATTCTTATATTGAATAATTGAATCAACTTTTTGATCTTTTAAAGCCTTATCAGCTGATTTTTTTGTTGAATATTTTTTTGCAGAAACATGCTTTTGGTCATCCATTTGCTTAACTAATGAACTATTAACGTTCACTGTGGCAATATTAACATCTATTGTTGAATTGCTATTAAATACAACCTTCATCAAACTCAATATTAATATTGGTGCTAAAAACATCAATGCCAAACTTCTTTTATCACGGAGTAACTCCTTAGTTACACGCTTTGAAATTGCCCAAGCTCTCATTAATCTTCACCTTCTGCTTTCAAGAATACTTGCTCAATGCTATCTGCTTCATATTTCATTTTTAGAACATCTGGCGTATCCATAGCAATGATTTTTCCATCATGTAAAATTGCAACTTCATCTACTAATTCAGCTTCGTCCATCTGATGAGTCGTTACCAAAATTGTTTTCCCTTGATTTTTCATAGCGGTCAATTCTTTCCAGATCTTGATCCTTAGAGCAGGATCAATACCAACAGTCGGCTCATCCAATATTAAAAGATCCTTGTCACCGAGCATTGCTATTGCTAGAGATAATCGACGTTTCATACCACCTGAGTAATCATCGGCTTTGATGTTTAGTGATTCAGTTAAATCAACAATTTTTGCAACTTTAGCTATTTGTTTTTGTTGCTCTTGCTTACTAATTTTTAACATCTCAGCGTAAAATTCTAGATTTTCTTGAGCTGTCAATTGTCCGTACAGGGCATCACTTTGCGCCATGTATCCGATTCTGGAAAGTAGTTGGCGATTAGGCATTGTCTTGCCGAAAACTTTGGCACTGCCAGAATCCGCGATTTCCATACCTAAAAGTACTTTGATAATAGTAGATTTACCAGCACCCGAAGGTCCGATTAAACCTATTATTTTACCATTTTGTGGTTGAAAAGTAATATTGTCTAATACTTTTTTGTTGCCAAATGTTTTGGATATATTAGTTAATGAAATGATATTTTCCATTTTTCTGCTCCATTTCACTTCGTGAGTGAGTAATCACTCACCTGATGAATTTAATATACATCGTTGGAAATAAAATAGCAATAACAAAATAAAAAGAACTTACCTAACGGTAAGTTCTTTTTTCTCAATCTGGATACGGAATAATCGCTAATAAAAAATGAGTATTTGTTTGAATAAATTTATAATTTCATATATAGTTTAGTTACCTAAGTTTAGATGCCAGATTCAGCTTAGACTTTTTTATAGCATGTATTTAACATACTTTCAACTCCTTTATTTATTAGGATTGTCAATATTGATTGAATACATACATGCTGTCGACCTATAATGGTCACCAACAGCACGAATATAATGAACAAGATACAATTCGGTTCATTATTATTATTGATTTAGGTAGATATGATTTTGAAAAAATATTTTGTTAAAACTGCTGGCAAGTTTTTAACAATTAGTAATGCGCCTGTGCATAAGACATTTCTACCGTCTGCACAGGCGCTTTCAATTTATAGGAAAATTATGACTGAAAACTTTAAGTATAAAAATAATATTACAAAAAAAAATCTTTTCTATGAGAAAGTAAGCAAAAAATATACGCACATAGACTTTCCTCTAACAAAAGAAGAATCAAATATTTTTGAGAAAAGTTTATTAAATTGGAAAAAAATTAAAACACATAGATTCTTACCAATGATTACTTTTAATATTACTTTTAAAAAATACCCGAATAACGGAAAAAAGAATATAAAAAGAAGAAAAATATCACTAGTTTCACACTATGACGCAGGTGTATACTTTTTTTTATCTAAAAATTTAAATAAAAAATATAACGATTTTTCATATGATCAAAATATTTCTGATGTTGCCGTAGCATACAGATCTGATTTAAAAAATAATACTAAAATATCTAACATTACCGTAGCAAAAGAGGTTTTTGATTTTATTGATAAACAAAATGGAACTTGGATTATGAAAGGCGATTTCAAAAATTTCTTTGATAGATTAAATCATTGTTATCTAGAAAAAAATATGCTAAAAGTTCTAAATTTGGAGGATAAATCTCTTGAATACGAAAGTTGGATAAAAGTTCTCGATAAATTAACAAACTACAAGTATATTGAGAAAAATAAAATAGAAAATTATATTACTAATCCTGAAAAAAAAGTATACAAAAAAAATCCTAAAAAATTTCGAAAAGCATACTTTGAGTCTAGGGAAGAATTTGGAATTTTTATTAAAAACCATCTTGAATTGATTAAACAGAATAAGAAAAAAGGTATCCCACAAGGTACTAGTATCAGTGCTATTTTAGCAAATGTATACATGATTGAATTTGATAAATTTGTAAAGCAAATGGTTACTTCAAAAGGAGGAATTTATCGAAGATACTCTGATGATTTTATAATAGTTATACCCAAAGAAAAAAATAATATAAATGATTTTAAAAAACTTTATAATGAAATAATAATGAATAGTAAAAAAATAGTTGACTTAGAGATATCAGATAAAAAGACAAAGCAGATATCTGAATCAAAGGGATTTTTCACTGATGTATCAACTGAAAAGACATGTGGTTTAGACTACTTAGGATTTTTATACCAAGATAATACAGTCTCCATACGAGGGAAAAGTATCTACAAATTCTATTATAGAGGCAGGCGTTCTATACATTCCACTTATTTTAATAGTCTAATATACAATGTGGTAAAAGATGAGTATTCAAATAAAAACTTTGAAATAAACGATGATAATGCCTACAAGATTTTAATAACAAATAATTTCATCAATAAAAATACGAATAAATTTAAAGTTAAACTGTATTTAAAAAGAACTGAAAGGATTATGTATAAAGTTAGAGAAAATGTGGCACTACCAGATATAAAAAAGACACATACGAGATATTTAATGCATATTGAGAAATCTTCACCCAAGCACTCTTTTCTGTCGTATGCCAAAAATTGTGAAAAGGTTTTCTCAAAAAATAATCCTAGCTATAAAATTAGTTTCCTAAAACAAGCTAATAAATCCCGTAACAGACTCATTAAGTTAAAAAACGATTTAAATGCCCAAAATAAATAAAAGTTAATTCTATTATTATCTAAATCAAAAAAGCTTACCTAATAGTAAGTTTTTTTTTGTAACTCTGAATATGGAATAATCACTCCAATATAAGTACTTCGATTATTGATAACTTTTTCAAACCATACAACATCTAACCATTTATTAAACTTATAGCCAACCTTTTCAAAGGTTCCGATATTTTTAAATCCCAATTTTTCATGAAATCTAATACTACCTATATTCTCTTCTGTAACACATGCCACTATATTAATGACTTTTTGTTTAGTTAACTCTTCTTCTAACGATCGATAAAGTTTTGTCCCAATACCCTTCCCACTGGCATTTTCAGATAAATATATACTAACTTCCACCGTCCAATTATATGCCGCACGTTCTCCATAATAGTGAGCATAAGCATAACCGAGAATACTGCCGTTTTTATCTTCATAAACAAGATATGGAAAATTTTCTAGAACATCATTAATACGTTCAGCAAACTCCTCCAGTGTTGGAACATCATATTCAAAAGTTATTGTTGTATTTTCTATATAGGGTGTGTAAATATCTAGTATTTGTTGTGCATCTTTGGTTGTAGCTAAACGTATACCTGCCATAAATTTTCACCTCGTAAATAAAAAAACTATGAGTCAATTATAGACTTATAGTTTTTATTTGTGCTAATTTTCAATTTTTAAAACATCATCTAAGTTCATACGTCTAGATTCAAAATCATTGATTTTGCTAGTATCTCGATATCCCAGAGCAATACCCATTACAAGCATCTGATCATCGGGAATATCTATATTTTTACGGACAATATCAGGATATTTAACCAAAGCATATGCTGGAATTGAATCTATTCCTTTGTTGGTGGCAGATAGCATCAAAGTTTGTCCAAATGAACCTAAGTCATATATTGACCACGATGATGAATTTTTAGGAACAGTCAGATAGACAATATCAGCAGCGTTGAATAATTTAAACTGAACATCCCCAACCTCATCAGATTCATCGCCAAGAAAGCTATTAATATCAGAGTTCCATTGATCAATGTTGTGAACAGAGTCCTTTGCCCATTGATTATAGTGCATAATAGGCATTTCAGGATTACTTCGAACCTTGTCTTTAGAATATTGAAGATGTTGCTGCTTAATACTTTTTAGAGAGTTACCACCAGCAATGTAAACTTTCCAAGGTTGAGTATTCTCCCAAGATGGTGCTAGCAATGCTTGCTCAACAATCTCCCGTAAATCCTTATCAGATATAGGCTGATTGCTAAAACTTCTGATAGCTCTGCGGTTGTTTAGTACGTTTAAAAATTCCATGATATTACCTCTTGGTATTAAATATTACTGGTAAAATTCTAACACTAAGGTAAGCAATTATGTAAACATTTGATTAAATAAACATCTTTTGTAAGAACGACTTCTTGGCATTCTTTAAATTTTCTAGTTTTTGTTCTTCTAACTCAATTGATTTGTCTAATTGTCTGAAAAAATCACCGATTTTTATTTGTTCTGACTTACTAGGATAACTTACATACTTTTCTTTTACAGAATTATAGTTAACATAAATCTGTGTTCCTCCTTGAGCCATAATTCTAACTTTATTTCGAAATATATAATTAAGATATATAAACATAAAATATGAGTCTAATATATTATATAAACTAATAATTTCAGTTCTTTGGTTTACAATGAATAAGTCATCTTCCTCTATTAATAGCGTTCTACCAATAATATTTCCTTCTTTCGTCTTATCATTTAAAACCATAGTTAGTTCCTGACTTTTCACCAATTGATCTTTAAATTCTTCTTTATAATTAACTTTTATATTTTGATCAACATACCTATTTTCTTTTCCATAACTTCCTATGGATATAACTCTGTGTGTTCCATTGACATCAAAATACTTTTCTATTGGTTTACCATTTCTATGATTAGAAACTTCCCCCAACTTAGTCTCAACCCAATCATCTGAAAATTCTGGGAATCGAATCTTCGGAACCTTTTCACCATCGGCAGGAAACATTTTCTGTAAGAATCCTTGTTTAGCCTGCTTCAAGGCGTCTAGTTCCTTTTGATGTAGAGCAATGGTGTCATCTAGCAGTTTGAAAAAATCACCTATTTTTGTTTGTTCTGGTAGGGAAGGGAACATCATATTTATTCCCATAAATGATTCATAGTTTATATTAAGTAATCCGTCCATTCTTGCCCCAGAAGAAACAAGCTTTCTAAGTTCCCTATCAGGTTTTTTTGTTAAAAATAAATATTCAATAAACAATGAGAAAGAATCATTAGTTGTTCTAAAGCTATGATAAACTCTTGGAACTAAGGCTTCTTCATAAGAGTCCAAAGAAAACACTACTCCATATTTAGCAATTTTAGAATTACCATGGTTATAAGATAGATCATTTTTCTTTAATAACGTGTAATTTTTTTGTTCATTACCAGCTATATTACTAGAAAAACGATCTATTTGATCCATCCATCCTTGAGATGCAGAAATTGTAAGAGTTGGAAGCTCCATTCTCCCATCATTACCTTTGACCCGTTTTGTCACATCACCCAACTTTTTATCAACCCAATCATCATCAAATTCACTAAATCTAACTACAGGAACATTACTCATTAGTATCACCACCTAGTGCTTGAATAAAATGTTGTAGATCAGATTTTATCTTAGGATCGTCACTGGTTAGTTCATTCAACATGCTGATTAGTTCTGTTTCATTTTGTTTGATTTGAGTTTGTGTTTCTTTCATTTCAGTAGTTAGCTTATCAAGATCAATCTCTGGTTCTTCTTCAAATGTGTCGACATATCGAGGAATATTCAAGTTGTAATCGTTCTCTTGGATTTCTTCCAAACTTGCTACATGAGCTAACTTGTCAGCATCTTTACGATCTTTGTAGGTATTGATAATCAATTCAATATCTTCACTACGAAGGACATTTTGATTCTTTCCCTTTTCAAAGTGTTCACTTGCATCGATAAACATTACATCACGGTTATCTCTTTGGCGTTTCAACACTAGGACGACTGTAGGAATTGATGTCGAGAAGAATAATCCTGCTGGCAATCCGATCACGGCATCGATTTGATTTTTTTCTAATAATGCCTGACGAATCTTACCTTCTTTTGCTCCACGAAATAGAACTCCATGAGGTAGAACAATTGCCATCGTTCCTGTAGATTTCAAGTGATATAGACCATGGAGTAGGAAGGCAAAATCTGCTTTAGTTCCAGGTGCTAATCCGTAATCTTTGAAACGAGGATCTTTCAATTTATTATCATTATTATCCCAATGTGCTGAATATGGTGGGTTAGCAACCACTGCATCAAAACTACGTGGATGGTCGATTCCTTGATCATCTGGACCATCTGGCCAATCAGATTCTAGGGTATCACCATTGTTCAATGTCATATTTTGATACTCAACACCATGCATCATCAGATTCATACGGGCCAAGTTGAATGTTGTTGTATTCAATTCTTGACCATAGAATTGAACAGCTCCTTGAGTATTACCATCTGGTAATTCATCTTGAACTGTCAATAATAATGAGCCTGACCCCATAGTAGGATCATATACACTGAATGGACGATCAACAGTTGATTCTTTGATAGTTACTAATTTTGACAAGACTTGAGAAACTTCATGAGGAGTATAGAATTCTCCAGCTTTCTTTCCAGAATTTCCGGCAAACTTAGCAATCAGATATTCATAGACATCCCCTAGGATATCCTTACCGTTTTCTCCTAGATAGTTGAATTCATCTACTGATAAAACAATATTTTTCAAAGCACGAGCACGACTTGTTGTACTATTACCTAATTTATTGTCAGCCAAATTCACATCGGCAAAGATATTTGTGAAATCTCCTGAAGCATTAGTATTGATCTGTGCATTTTTATCGAAGTTATCAAACATATTTTGAAAATCTTCTGGCAAGATTGTGTCACTGTTAACACGATCAATAATTGATGCCCATGTATCATTGGGCGCGATAGCATAACCTAGAGAACTGGCGATATCTTCTAGATAGTCTTCTTCACCATCTTCTGCAGCTGCTCGGATATATGCTTCATTGACAGTTTCATCACCTGATATCTCTACTAAATCTTCATTAATAATATAGTCTTCTTGATGTTCTGACAGATAGCGGTAAAACATGAATCCTAATATATAATTTCTAAACTCACTTGCATCCATGTTTCCACGCAAATCATTGGCCATCGACCACAGTTGATTTGTCAGGTCCTGTGCGCTCTTTACTTCTTCACTCACTATATTGTTTCCTCTTGTCTTTAATATTTTCTTTTTAGTGTATCGGCAAACTTGTTAAATGCTTCTTTAAAACTATTTCTATATTTGATTTTGCTTAGTTCTCTAATTTCTGGATCAGTTGAGTCTTCTTGGTAAAGAACTTGTCCTTCTTTTAGAATCTGGTCACGTTCTCCAGACACGTTGAGATCATCTGCACCAACAACATGATTTTCTAATATTTCATTTATCAGATGAACATTCTTTATATCCACTAGTCCCCACTTACGTTTGAATTCTAAGATTGATTTTCTCATGGTATCAGTGGCGTAATTATCTAATAAATCAGGGATTTCTGTAGAATTAACTGGATATTTTTCAAACTCGACTTCTTTGTTATAGATATCTTCAGCGTAATCACTAACTTGCTTAGCATACTTGGAATCTTCCAGTTGATCAGCAAATTTAACGATCTTATCTCTAGTTTTTTCTGCTTCTAAATTGTCGCCTTCTTTAACTTGATTAGCTAATTCTGCAATAAGAATATTCAAATAATCATAGTTAACTTTGACATCTTTCACATGTTCCATAGTCAAGGTTAGATCCGATAGATCGACATCGTGATTTTCTGCGACTACCTTTTTCAACTCTTCAGCGAAGACACCCGTTACTTTGGCTTCGTCGTCTTCTGTCATTCCTAGTGATTCTAGCAATTTTTCTGGGTGTTCTTCATCATAGTTTTCATCTTGTTTGATTTTGGCCATGATACGATTGTATTTCTCTAAGTTATCATAAGTAGTCTCTTGTAAAGTTTCACTTGGTGGAACCATGACAAAATTGGATGTTGCTTCTGAAATATCCGCTACTACTTCTTTTAGTTCATCGACTAACTCTGTATAAGATTTTTCAATAATACCTCTTCCATCATCATCTCCGCTCTCAACATCGTCAATAGTTAATTGATAATACGCAGATTCACGATTTGCATACAATTGAAGTGCTTCGTCCATTAATTTTTCTGAATTATGTGGCCAACGATAATTTACAATATGTCCAAATGGTTTCTCCTGCATATTTTGAACACGGTTGGTTCTTGAATACGCTTGGATTAATCCAGCACCTTTCAGAGTACGGTCAACGTACAATGTGTTTAGTTGTGGAGCATTGAACCCTGTTAATAATCGATCCACAACAATAACCAAATCAAGGTAATTGCCATCTACTGCTTTCTTGTTTAGTCGAGTGGCTAAATCCTCGTTGTATTCTTTATCTTGAGTAGCATCGAAGTTTGTACCAAATTCCTCATTATACTCTTGCATAGCACGATCTAGATTTTCATTTGTCTCTAGTTGTGAATCGCTGTTATCTGTTTTTCTACTGAAAGTAACTCCTACTTTTAGGGGTTTCTCAAGATTCTTGTTCTGGCGTTTGAATTCGTCATAGTACATCATTGCCATTGGTGTAGAGGCTTTACCTCCACCAACTTTGGTTGTCAAAATGGCGTTGTATTTGTATGAATTTGATCTTTTATTCCAATTACGAATAATTTCTGAGACCACTTCTTTTACATGATCTTCATTCATATCATAAACACTAGGTGTAACTTGATCATCCATATCAGCTGCAGTCATATTGTTGATCTTATGGTCAATTTGTTCTGCAGTCCACTCTGGATGTTGATACTTAAAGTACCTTGGTAGGTAATTTTCTTTAAGAGACTGATCAGATAACGTTGTCTCAAAATCAACTTTGAATCCTAGGACATTTTTATCTGCGATAGCATCCCTGATGGTATAAGCGTGTAATAAATCACCAAATATCTCTTGAGTTGTAGGTCCTTCTTTAGGATCAAATGCTGGAGTCCCTGTGTACCCGACAAAAGCTGATCTCTTAATAGAATCTTTGATTCGTAACATCATGTCACCAGAAGTAGACCTGTGTGCCTCATCAACTATGAATACAATATTTTTATCTAGGTTCTTTAATTTTTTACTTTCAGCCAACCCACCCATTTTTTGAGTAGATGTAACGATAATTCCTGATCCATCAGATAATAATTTCTTTTCAAGCTCTGACTTATTAGCAGTATCATCTACGACACCATTTTTATTTAACTCATCACTATCTGGATCGTATGCTTGATATTCTTCAACTGTCTGATTTGTCAAAGCAACTCGATCCACCAAAAAGACAACTTTATCTACATTAGGCAATCTTGATGCCAACCATGCAGCTTTGAAAGAACTGATTGTTTTTCCTGAACCTGTGGTATGCCAAACATATCCTAATTCTTTAGGGTCTTCTCCAAAATGATGATTACTAATTCTTTCGATAACACGACGAGTAGCGTAGACCTGGTATGATCTCATAGACATGATCATTTGACGGTTTTTTGTTCCATTTAAAATCATATAGCTAGTAGCCATTTGATGCGCCATTGGAATAGATAAGAACTTGTTAGCGAATTCTTTCCAGTCTAATATTGGGGCGTTAGTTTTTTCATCTTGCCATCTAAATGCAAAATCAGTATTAAACATGTCTGATGATGTATTTGCCATATATCTTGCGTCATGCGGTGTCATGGCTACTAAAATTTGCAATGTTGAAAAAATATCAGAGTATTGTTTTTCTGCAATGTATTGATGCATCTGATTCAATGCTTCTTTAGCATCATGACCGTCAGCTTTTTCTTCTATTTGTATAATTGGAAGTCCGTTAATCAATAAAGTTATGTCAAAACGACGTGATTTTTTACCTGCAACAATAGGATCACGTTCTATTTGTTTCACTATTTGATATGTAGTATTTCCTGCACCAACTTGTGCTTGATCAAATACAGTTAAAAAGACATGTCTACCATCATCTAAATCAACTTCAACTTGAGAAGTACCATTTAGTCCATACAAAAATTGACCAGCTTTGAACGATGTAGATAAATTGCTGATCTCACTTTTAACTTGATTAAATTCACTCACGGACAAAGGCTTTTTTAATTTATCCGGATTATTGTTTTCTAAAATTGTTTTGAAATTTACCCATAATTGATCGGTATTTTTTATATCCGGCATTTCTTGCCACTGCTTTGTTCCACCGATTTTTGTTAGATATTCTACAATTTTATTCTCGAATTCTAATTCTCTCTTCTCAACTGCCATTATTTTCCCCATTTTACTTAAACTAATTTTCTTAATTTTATTATATCAAGAGTTTTTACTTCATTCGATGATTATAGCGAATTCATTAACAAGTAATTCAATGTTAATATATTAATTAGTGGGGAAATATAATTATGAAAAAATCTTCTAACAATTTTATATCTAGAACATGGCATTTCTTTGAAATAGCCATTGCAATAACTATAATTACAGCAGTCATTATTTATTTAATTCATCCTGATCTACACTCAGTTGTAAAAAGTGCTAGTAATGCATACCCTAATGAGATTGAAAATAAAAGCGGATTTACTTTATTTATTCAATACATATTGAATAACGGATTTAAAGTTCCTCTGCAAATGTTTATTTTTGCACTTATTCCGATACCCTTTCTATATTTGATAAATGTATTTTATACTTCTCTTTTACCTGGATTATTATACGGTGTTGCTTATACTCTAGCTTTTCAAAAAGGATTTGCAATTACTATTGGATCAATGCCACACTTTCTCTCAGAGACATTTGCTTTTTGCTTATTTGCATCTGCAGTATACCCAATTAATCTATGGATTCGAGACAAAATTTTTCACAGAGAAAATAATTCTACATTCTGGTTTGAAATCAAATTATTCCTGAAAAGATATATCTTGTATGTCTTACCATTGATTATATTAGCAGCTTTCTTAGAAACTTATGTTGCTGATTGGATTACTAATTTAATGATATAAAAAAAGCTAACCCTATGGGTTAGCTTTTTTGTGGTATTCATTTTAAAAATTACATGTTATTTTAATTCCTAGGATGTCACTTATATAACTAATTTTCTTGATAATATCTTGTTTAGAAAAATTAACATATAAAAAGATACCATCTGATATTTCTCTTGTTAATTTATATCCTGACTTAGATATACTTTCTTTTGTTCCTAAAATATTAATTGTAGTTGGTTTATCAGACACTATCAGCTTACTTAATTGATCTTTGAATGAATTATAGTAATTCGTAACCATTTTTACAAAAACGGACCTCATTGATGAATCTGAAAACTCGTTTCCCTGATTATCTTTAATCACATAACAATTGATTTGATCTGTGTTTTCATCAACGATTTGATTTTCGTTTTCGAATAAATCAATATTCACTACGTCCAATAGTATCTCTTGAACTATTGACCACAAATTATCCGCTTGTGCTTTAGATAATTTATCAATGTAACTTTGATTTCCTTGTGTTGAATTATCAATATCAAATGTTGTTTGTTGAAATAAATCTATCAATTTTTTCTCTAAATAATCAGTTTGAGATTTAGCTAGATGACCATCTTCTCTGCCAAAGAAAATCACGTTAGTCCACCAATCTTTATCCTTATGATGTTGGCTTAATCTTGAAATAACACTCGTCGCAGCCTGACCAATATATCTACGGTTATCTCCAATTAAAATATAAATACCTGGTAAATTAGCTTCCTCTAATGAAGTTAAAGAATTTATATCTTCACGATTTGCCATAACGACTTCTGCTGGTTCTTGATGATAGACATAGATATTATCATTTTTTCCGTCAGCTGTAACAAAAATATTTTCACCCATATTGCCTCCAAATTTTTAAATATCTCACTACTATTAATTACGCAAAAAAAGCTAACCCAGGGGAAGGTTAGCTTTTTGTATTTTATATATCTTGTATATTTTTATCGAGAGTTTTACGGGGGTTTAATATTATAGGGGGGAATATTAAGTATTAAAAGTCATCTCTCATCTGACTATGGTTATATATTAACTTTAATATTTGAATTAATAACTAATAAAATGTGAAGATTCTGTTAACTTACATAATTAATTGATTTTGTTTGACTTATAGTATGGTTTAAGTTGTAAAATTACTTTGTATTACATTTATTATTAAATAATATGACTAATAGGAGATATTGAAAATATGAAAAGTGCTATTTTTGAAAAAGTCGGAGATATTCAAATAGAAGATATTGATATGCCAAAAATTCAAGCACCTGATGACGTAATTATTCGCGTTGTTCGTACTTGTGTCTGTGGTTCAGATTTATGGGCTTATCGTGGTCTAACTGAAAAACCAGAACATTCTGAAAATGGTGGTCACGAAGCTATTGGTGTCATTGAAGAAGTGGGTTCTGATATTTCTACTTTTATCCCTGGTGATTTCGTTATCGCTCCATTTACTCATGGATGTGGTCACTGTGCTGCATGTCTTGCAGGTTTTGAAGGAGATTGTCAAAACCATACTGATAACTTCAGTTCAGGTATCCAATCTGAATACATCCGTTATCAACATGCTAACTGGTCTCTTATCAAGATTCCTGGCAAGCCAGAAGACTACAGTGATGATATGATCAAATCACTATTAGCTCTTTCAGACGTTATGCCTACAGGTTACCACGCTGCTCGAGTAGCTAACGTTTCAACTGGTGATACAGCTGTTGTCGTTGGTGATGGTGCTGTTGGTCTATGCGGTGTTATAGCTGCTAAAATGCGTGGAGCAAAACGTATTATTGCTATGAGTCGTCATGAAGACAGACAAAAACTTGCTCTAGAATTTGGTGCTACTGATATCATTGCTGAACGTGGTGACGAAGCTATTGCCAAAATCATGGAACTTACTGATGGCGCAGGTGCTGACGCAGTTCTTGAATGTGTTGGTACAGAATTATCAACTGAAACAGCCCTAAAAGCTGCTCGTCCTGGTGCTACTATTGGTCGTGTTGGTCTACCTCAAAATCCTAATATGGATATGACTTCAACATTCTACAATAACAACATTATCGGAGGTGGCCCTGCATCTGTTACAACATATGTTAAAGGCGGACTTCTAGATGCTGTTCTAAGTGGAGAAATCAACCCTGGTAAAGTATTTACAAAAAGTTTCTCTCTTGATGAAATTGAAGATGCATATGAAGCAATGGACAAACGTGAAGCAATCAAGTCACTAATTGTTATGTAATAAATAAAAAAAGCTAGGACTTTTGTCTTAGCTTTTTTATTTATATTATTATCCTTTTTTAAGGAAATTATTATATTTAAATTGCTTCTTCAATAGATTTATTTACAGAATCTTTTTCACTTTCGATCAAGTTAACTCTTGTTTCAATAACATTAATATCCATTGTGATTTCACGAGTTAAGCCAGATTGGTTAAGTTTTGGTTCAAAGAATTCTTTGAACTCTGACAATCTTTGATTAGTTCTAAACACTCGGCTGATAACTAGGATAAATGTCGTGAATTCCATATCTCCACCAACAGTATCTTCTAGCCATTGCCATTCGTTGCGAATCCAATCCCATGCTAATTGCTCACCTTTAGAATTATTCAATACTCCATAGAACCAAGCACGCAAATCTTGTGGCTTAATAACACTAGCATCTTCAAATTTTTCGATCAATTTTGCCAATAATTTCTCATCAGTAGCACTCGTAAGTGCAGAAGTAATTGCATTCTTATAACTAGGGTCTGAAGTTTGAACATATTCGTTTAGAAGATTATCAAATAATGTTTCATCCCCATAATTTCTAACTTCATTTGCCAAAATCAATGTACGTGTATCTGCTGGTAAAGCAGCTAGATTAGATTTATTTTGTGTAAATAAATCATGCGCTTTAGAAATCATTTCGGGATTCTTAGCATATAATGCGGCTGATAATACAATTGGTCGAGTTAATTGATTATCATTTGTATCTCCGGCTAGCTTTTCCCAACCTAGTTTAGCAACTTGTTGTTCACTTAATTTACCGTAGAGTTTACGCAAATTTTGTTCTTCATTGGTATCTGGTTGAACAAATTTCTTCAAATTACCTACGACTGTGTATAGAGCATCATTAACAATCGTTTCATCATTATCTGAGAATTGATTCAACAAAGGAACTACTGAACTATAAGAAATTTGACGGCTTTCTGCCAATAGTCTCAAGTCTTGAAGTATTTGTAATTTTGAAATTGCATCCAAATTATCAACATCATTCAAAATATCATCTAATAATTCTTGATCATAATTTACTATAAAGTGTGAATTATTTTCCAGATTTAATCGGAAAGGTTTACCATTTTTTGTACGTAGATCAGCGTAATTTCCCAAATTAATTGAATTATCAATCATTAGTTTTGGAGCCTGATCATAATTAGCATTCAAAGGTATTTGCCATTGTCTATCCTTGTCAACGCCGTCACCAATAAAGAATTGCTTTTGATTTAGAACCAAATCTCCATTTTCAATCTTAGCAGTAACTACTGGATATCCTGGCTGTTCCAACCAAGAATTCATAATTGAACCTAAGTCTAGTCCTGATGCTTTACCTAAAGCATCCCAAAGGTCTGCACCTCTGGCATTGCTATACTTGTGTTCAGCAAAATAATTCTTCAATCCTGCTCGTAAGGCATCGTCACCTATCAAAGCACGAACCATAACTAGCATACGAGCACCTTTAGCGTAAACAATAGCTCCATCAAATAGAGAATCGATTTCAGCTGGATCATTTACTTGAACATGAACAGATTGCACCCCATCAGTTGCATCACGCTGCAATGCTGCTGGAGCATCTGAAGTTTGGAATAATTCCCAAATATGCCAATCTGGTTGTATGGCATCGATAGCTACATATTCCATCATATTGGCGAAACTTTCATTTAACCATAAATCATCCCACCACTTCATAGTTACCAAATCACCAAACCATTGATGTGCCAACTCATGAGCAATAACAGTAGCAACTAATTGTTTTACATTGAGTGCGGTATTTTCAGGATCTAACAATAAATATGCTTCACGATAAGTAATCAGACCCCAGTTCTCCATTGCTCCTGCTGAAAAATCAGGCAAAGCTAATTGCCATGAATGTGGCAATGGATAAGGAGTTTCATAGAATTCTTCAAAAAATTCAATAGATCGTTGAGCAATGTCTAGTGCAAAATCTAGTTCATTGCTAGCATGTGCTTTAGTTCCAAACACTCCAACTTGAACACCGCTTTTAGTAGTTGTCATCTTACTTTGTAGCTCACCAAATGCAAAGGCAATTAGATATGTAGACATGCGAACTGTAGTATCAAAGTAGTGAACGCCATCTTCTGTTCTAACTTCTGGCATATTGCTCAAAATGGTTTCGCCATCATGTTCATCAAACTTGATAGCTAAGTCAAAAGTGGCTTTTGCTTCAGGTTCATCAACACTTGGAAAAGCTTGGCGTGCAAAAGTAGTTTCAAATTGTGTTCCAATTATTTGTTTCTTAACACCATCAACTTCATAGTATGAAGGATAAATTCCCATCATAGTATCAGTAAGTTTGGCATTATATTTGATTTCTAATGTTACCTCACCAATATCTGAAAGTTCAATATTGATAGCTTCATTCTTGTCATCCACTTCAAATGGAAGATTTGTACCATTTGAAATCACTGATTCGATAGTTAAATATTTTTGATGAATAGAAATATTTTTCTCTTTGGCATCACCTGTAATTGTCGATGTACCTTGGATTTGTTTCTTCTCACGATTGATATCAATAAAGATATCATAGTGAGTTGGTTCGAATAATTGATAAAAATGATTCAATTCTGCCATAAATTCTCTCCTTAAAGTTCAATAATTGTTTTTATTATACGACAGTGCACAAAAAAAGAGTTGGCTAAGCCAACTCTTTTTCAACTTTTTGGGGGAAAGTTATTTATTTATGAGGGGATTAATATTTAAGGGGGGGAATATTAATGAAAAAATCTATTAGCCATATCTCTTATCTGACTATGGTTATATAGTAACCTGAAATTTTGAAGATATATCTATACAAATAAGAAATAAATTAGAATAGTTGTGAATATTCTGTTACTTTGTCAATTCAAAACTCATATCAATGAGCGGAGTAATCTTGTCTAAACTGACCGTACCGTCCAAAACAATAGTAATCCAATAATCTTTATTCATATGATAACCCGGGTAAAATCCCTCATCTTTTCGCAATGACCCTAATATTTCTGGATCAACTTTGACATCAAGAATATCAAGCTTTTCATTACTGTCTAGGCCTATTTTGTCAGCTGTAATGGTCATAATTAACGCAAACCATTTGCCATGATCTGAATGACGAAAAACTCCGTCTTCAGGAAACTTCTTAAAAGGAAAAGTGATTTCTTCACCGTATTCGGTTTTTATGTACTCTAAAACTTGATCTTTGATTTTCATAATACTGCCTTTGACTAATTAACCTATGAATGTTTTTCAACTTTCAAAATATCTTCTAGTTCCTTCATTTTAAAATCGTATATTTTTGAGAGTATAAGACATAGTCTTATATCAACTTTTTTAACTTGATCTCTTTCTATTTGATTCAATCCAGTTGTAGAACTTTGATAATCATATTTTGACAACTCATCAACAACATCTTGTAAACTCATATCAGCAAAAAAACGCTTAGATTTTAAGAAAAAACCCAGTGTATCTTTATCTTTTTGATTCATTATTTTCCTTTCAATAATAATTAGCAATACAACTTGACATCAATGAATTTATTTGTGATAATGTGGTTGTCCTTTATTAAGGAAATATTCCTTTTATAGAACAAATATAATTTTGGGGGTAACTAGATATGATTACACTTTTCAACTATTTAGGTTTATGTGTTCTATCAGCAATTAATGACGAATTCTTTGATGGTACTCGTTAATATCAAGTTAGATATTGAAAATTATCTTTAATGTATTTTTAGACAACTTACATTATATCAAAAATAGTATATGTAATGGATTTCATAATACATTATCATATACTTTTTTATAGTTAACTCTCAATTATTTGAGAGTTTTTTTAATTTATAGAAACAAATTTTATTTATAACGATTTTTATTTAAAAATTAAATATTTATTTATATTAACTATTGTATTAATTCAAATTATATATTACTATTTAACCATAAATTAATTCAAAGGAGCTATATAATGATTACACTATTTAACTATGTTCTTGCTTGTACAGCATCAGCAGTTTACGACGAATTCTTCGACGGAACAAAATAATAAAAAAAAGACATCGTAATGATGTCTTTTTTTATTTGTCCTATAAAATAGATCCACTAGAATTTATAACTTCTTTATACCAATTAAATGAATCTTTCTTCATTCTTTTCATAGATCCATTACCTTGATTATCACGATCAACATAAATCATGCCATAACGTTTTTTCATCTCACCAGTAGTGAATGAAACCAGATCAATGACTCCCCATGGAGTGTATCCCATAACAGGAACTCCATCATAGTTTACAGCATCCTTGATAGCGTCTATGTGTTGTCGTAAATAATCTATTCGTTCTGGATCATGTATTTTTCCATCTACCACTTCATCAATAGCTCCAAAACCATTTTCAACTATAAATAGTGGTATCTGGTATCTCTCATACAAATTATTCAACGTATATCTCAATCCATCAGGGTCTATCGCCCATCCCCAATCACTAGATTTAATATAAGGATTATCCACTGAATTATCTAATCCACCATTTACGACATTGCCAGTATTGTCATTCTTAACATCAGATTTCACAACTGTTGACATGTAGTAACTAAATCCAATAAAATCAACTTTTCCTAACTTTAATTCTTCTAAATCTCCATCTTGAATACCAATATCATAATTATTACGATCAAATTCATTTAAAGCATATGAAGGATAGTAACCACGTACTTGTACGTCTGAGAAAAAGAAGCGTTGATGCATTTCTTGTTGGGCTAACAGAATATCTTTAGGATTTGATGAATATGGGTATATAGGCACATGGGAAATCATACAACCTATTTGAAGGGTTGGATCAATTTCATGACCAATCTTCACAGCTCTGGCACTTGCTAATAGCTCATTGTGTGCTACTTGATATAAAATTTCTCTAGGGTTTTCTTCTTTTTTAATCTTCACACCAGAATTAGTCCACATAAAAATTGGATTATTCAAATCCATTTGATTATTAATCTCATTAAATGTCATCCAATATTTTACTTTTGAGTGATATCTTTTAAAACAAACTTCTGCGAATTTAGTAAAGAAATCAACTACGTTACGATTCTTAAATCCACCGTATTCTTTTGCTAAATGAAGAGGCATCTCAAAGTGAGATAATGTAATAACTGGTTCGATATTATATTTTAATAACTCATCAAAGACATTATCGTAAAACTTTAATCCTTCTTCATTAGGTAATTCTTCGTCACCGTTTGGAAAAATTCTTGTCCATGCAATAGATGTTCTGAAACATTTCAATCCCATTTCTGCAAAGAGAGCAATATCTTCTTTATAGTGATGATAAAAATCAATAGCTTCATGATTAGGATAAAACTTGTCTGGTTCTATCGTCTCTGTAATCTCTCTGGGAACACCATTTGATCCAGCGGTCATTACGTCAATAACGCTAGGTCCTTTTCCACCAGCATCCCAACCACCTTCAAATTGATGAGCAGCAACTGCTCCACCCCATAAAAAATCTTTAGGTAATTTTGACATTATTTTCTCCTATTATTTGTTTAATTCAAGAACAGCCTCACCATTTTTAACATCTTTAACTGGATAAACTATCACATCTTTATATTCAGCTGAATTAGTTATAACCATTGGTGTAACTAAAGAATATCCGGCATCTTTTATAGCATCTGCGTCAAACTCAAGTAGTAAATCACCTTTCTTAACAAGATCACCCACTTTTGCACGCTCTGTGTAATGTTCTCCTTTTAGTTCAACTGTATCCATTCCTATATGAATAAGTACCTCAGCTCCATCATTTCCACTGATACCTACTGCATGTTTTGTATCAGCAAACATAACTATTTTTCCATCTACGGGTGAGTACACTTTATTACCTGTTGGTTCAAATGCCATACCTTGACCCATAGCACCTGAAGAAAATACTGGGTCATCTATTTCAGATAATTGAAGTACATGACCATCGATAGGACTATTTACAACAATGGGATCAGTATTAACTGCGTTTTCTTCTATTTCTGATTTCTCAGGATCTTCAACTATACCTTCAGCAATTGCTTCTTTTTCACCTGTACCAAGAAACATAACCATTGCCATAGCGCCAAAGAACGCTACTGCACATCCTATAACTATTCCAATAAATGATGCTTGATTTGCACCAATACCGTTAACCATCGTTAACATACCAGGTAGTCCAGCATATGCATAATAGTGTGAGTTAAAGAAACTCATAACAATTCCACCAACAGCGCCAGATACACAGGCTATAACAAATGGTTTTTTAAATTTCAATGTAACACCATAAATTGTTGGTTCTGTGATACCAAAGATACCTGTAACAAAAGCAGATAATGAAACACCCTTCAAATCTTTATCTTTTGTTTTTAGGAAAACTCCTAATACTGCTCCTACTTGCGAAACAACTGCGGCAGTTTGAAATGCTTGGAATGAATCCATACCATACATATCAAAGTTAGCTAGTACAACTGGAGTGATTCCCCAATGAACACCAAAGATAACAAATACTTCCCAGAATCCACCGATCACGGCTCCTGCCAATGGAGGAGCAACTTTAACCATCCAGTTGTAGCCATTAGCAATACCATTAGCAGCTAATTGAGATACAGGTCCTATTAACAAAATAGTTAGCGGAACCATTATCAAAATACAAAGAAATGGTACTGCCAATGACTTAATTACATCAGGCATGTGTTTATTTAGAAATTTTTCTAAATAAGATAACAACCACACCAATAGAAGTGGTGGTAATACTGAAGATGTATAAACAGTTTGTGTCAAAGGTATACCTAAGAAATCAATTGTATGGCCCGAGGCAATGCTAGCTGCCATAGTTGCCCATGTTGGACTAACCAAGGCAGCACAACAAGCTACTGCAATAAACATATTTGTTTTGAAATGTTGTGATGCAGTAATAGCGATAAAGATAGGTAAAAATACAAATGGTGCCCATGATATAAAACTAAGTACTTGATAGGTACCGGTTTTAGCAAAATTACTAATAAATAAATTGAGCAAAATTAGTATTCCTTGTAGAATACCTGCTGCAGCTAAAACATAAATGAACGGTGCAAAAACTGCTGACATTGTAGCAATAATTTTATTCAAAACACTTTGCTTAGGTTGATCCCCTGAATCATTCAATTCAATATCGGTTAGTTCAATAAATTGATCATAGACATCAACAACATGTTGACCAATAACTATCTGAAACTGACCGCTATTTTCAACAACTGTGATTACTCCATTTAGCTTACTAACTTTTTCTTTCATCTCTGGAGTTGTATTTTTTAACTCCAATCTAAGTCTAGTAGCACAATGAACTACATTATTAATATTTTCATCCCCGCCAACTATATCGTAAATATCTTTGGCTAGTTTTGAATAATCCCTTACCTTTTCTGCCATAATTCTTCTCCGTAAAGTACCAAATATTTTATTTTCTATATAGATTACATGTATAATATTAATTGTGCATGCACACTTCGTCAAGCGCTTTCATTATTATTTATTTATGTTTACAATTAAGAAGAAAAAGCCAAAAAGGACTGATATATATGCCAAAATATAATGAAGTAGTAAATTCTATACAGAATTTAATTCAAAAAGAAAATTTGAAACAAGGCGACAAATTACCTAGTCTTGCTCAAATGATTGATCAATTTAAAACTAGTAAAACTACAATTGTCAAAGCCTTGGATATTTTACAAAAAAACGGAACAGTTTATCAGGTTCACGGTAGCGGAATCTTCGTCAGGCGTAGTCAAAAAAACGGTTTAATCGATCTTTATACTAACAGTGGCTTCACTTCAGATCTGGAAAAAGTTAGATTGGAAGCATCCGATATCTCTATTTCATCCGAAATACCTAATAATGAAGTCTCAAAAAATTTGAACTGTAAGCCTGGAGAAGAAGTCTTTCATATTAGTCGTTTAAGGAGTACAAGTGACGAAATTCTTTGTATTGAAAATTCTTATTTAAAAAAAACATTAGTACCTTATATAAATAAAGAAGTTGTAGAAGAGTCCATATTTAATTATTTATTTGAATCTTATAATTTGGAAGTTGGATTTTCTGACAAATATCTTTCGGTTTCGAAATTATCTGACAAGCAAGCCAAACTTTTAAATTTAAAAAAAGATGATCCTTGTCTTATAACAAATGAATTATTCTATTCTACCAATGGAGAACCTTTTGACTATTCAACCAACATCTACAACTATAAAAATGCTAACTTTTTTCTACAAATAACTAACAACTAACAACTTCACCCACTATTAACTTTTGATTAATTAAGTCTATAATGATAGTTAAATAACAGAAGGAGTATTTTTTATGAGTAAAAAAATTCAAGGTTCATGTACAACAATTTTGGTTGGTAAAGATGCTTCAATTGATGGCTCTACAATTATTTCAAGAAATGATGATGGCCATGAGGCACTTGATCCTCAACGTTTTATCGTTGTTCAACCTGAAGATCAACCTAGAAAATATCAATCAGTTATCAGCAAAGTTCAAGTTGACCTTCCTGATAATCCTATGCGTTATACCTCAATTCCTAACTCTATTTTGACAAATGGTATCTGGCCTGCCGCTGGTATCAATAGTGAAAATGTTGCTATGTCCGCTACGGAAACAATCACTACTAATTCTAGAGTATTGGGATTTGATCCATTAGTAGATGGTGGAATTGGTGAAGAAGATCTTGTTACACTGGTTCTTCCTTATATCCATAGTGCAAGAGAAGGAGTCGAAAGACTTGGATCTCTTTTAGAAGAATTTGGAACATACGAAACAAATGGAATTGCCTTTTCTGATCATAATGAAGTTTGGTGGCTAGAAACAATTGGTGGACACCACTGGGCTGCGGTTCGTATTCCTGATGATGCCTATGTTGTTGCACCAAACCGTATGAATATTGATGACTTTGATTTTGATTCAGCTGATACACTTTGCTCAAGTGATTTGAAAGATGCTATCGCAAAATATAATTTAAATCCTGATTTTGAAGGATACAATTTACGCCACATCTTTGGTAGTGCAACTATAAAAGATACTGTTTATAACAACCCTCGTGCTTGGTACGGTCAAAGTTACTTCAACCCTGATTTGATTCAAGATATTGATGACCAAGATCTTCCATTTATCTGCTTTGCAAATCGCAAGATTTCTATTGAAGATGTAAAATACGTGCTAAGCTCTCACTTTGAAAACACAGAATATGATCCTTATGGAAATGGTACTGAAGATGAAAAACAACTACTTCGTCCAATCGGAATAAACCGTAACCACAACGTTCACATTCTTCAAATCAGAAATAATGTTCCTGCAGAAATTTCTGGAATCCACTGGTTAGCTTATGGTGCTAACACTTTCAACACTGTTGTTCCTTTCTACAGCAACGTTGATGACACTCCAGAAAGTTACAAAGATGCCAATGGAACTTTCAACATGAATAACATGTATTGGTTGAGTTGTACTACTGCTCTACTTGGAGACACAGATTACGATTTGTATGTTGATTTACGTGATACCTTCGAGCTAGAAGCAATGGGTGCTTATCGTAAGATTCAAAATGATACCGATGCAGAATTTTCATCAAGTTCAGATGTTAAAAAATATCTACAAAGTGCCAATGAAAAATTAGCTAATGAATCATTTACTAGACAAACAAAATTACTTGGTGACATGGTTATTCTAGGTTCAGAACATATGAAATTAAGATATAATCTTAACGACTAAAAGCATCCCTTGTGGATGCTTTTTTTAATAGACACATTTAGTAATTCGGAGTAAAATGGATTAACTTTATTAAAGGAAGTACGAAATGAAAAGAAACATTTTACTTATAGTAGTACTAATAACAGTTGATGGATTTTTTGCCATCAATGACAGCAATCTAACTACAGAAGCTGACAGATCAGCATTAGTTAGTACTTTAAATCAGTCCAAAAATGATATATCCAATTTATTCAGTTCATTATCATCTAGATTATTTGCCATAGAAACTGGTGAAACAGCACAAAGTGAAAAAGATGCTGCAAAAAAAGTGTATCCAAATCAAACACCGATTTTTTCGATATTTAAAGAATACACTCCAGGAAATACTTATTATTATCACTTTACTAGTAAAACTCCAACTGTTGCCAGACAAGCATTCAACGATGCAATTTCCACATATAATAATACCGGACTAGTCAAACTAGTCGAAGGAAATGGCAGTGATGACGTAAATACCATTACATTTTCTATCTATCATGATAATCAAAGTTATACTGATGGACAAACTATAGAATTAGGTAAAGGTGGTCCACAGCTTACATATAGTCCTAGTGATGCCTCTAAAAAAGCAATTAACCATGCAAAGGCAAGTATCAATATGTCTTATTCTGAATCTGTAGCCGATTCAGTTACTGTTCACGAGTTAGGTCATGCTTTAGGATTAGAACATAGTAAAGACCCAAGTTCTGTGATGTACCCTAGCAATCAAGGCGTTAGCAAATTATCTGAAAGTGATCTGAATGCTTTGAGATCTATTTACTCTAAAAATTAACTTTTTTCTAATTTTTAGAGATTTATATTAAAAAACTATTTGCAAATTAAAAATTAAATGCTATGATATGTTCACAAAATAAAATAACAACAAGAAAGACAAGTAGATATGTTAGGGCTGACAGTGAAATGAGAATTAGTGAGAACTCATTCAGATACTTAATATTTTGAAAAACACTTTCTAATGTTTCTAGCTGAAAAGTTTTCTTAGTAGGTCTAGACGTTACCGGTACGTTATCATTCGGAGGAGTATGTTAGTACTCTTATTGAGGTGGTCTATTTAGGTATAGACAACTTGGGTGGTACCGCGAAAAGTCTTTCGTCCCTATACACAGGGATGGAAGGCTTTTTTTATTTTGAAAAATTAAATGCGGGGTTGAAATTATGAACTTAATTATTCCAGAATCATATGATCCAAAACTATCAATCAAGGATACACAAAAAGCCATAAGATACATTCGTGAAACATTTCAAAACGAATTTGGAAAAGAATTAAATCTGTCTAGATTATCTGCACCTATGTTTTTAGAAAAATCTACTGGTTTAAATGATAACTTGAACGGAGTTGAACAGGCTGTATCTTTCACTATGAAAGACATGGGTGACGATACAATAGAAATCGTCCATTCATTAGCAAAATGGAAAAGATTTGCTCTGGGTGAATATGGATTTGACCTACATGAGGGATTGTATACAAACATGAATGCTATCCGTAAAGATGAAGACTTGGATAACTATCACTCAATTTATGTTGACCAATGGGATTGGGAAAAAGTGATTTCTAAAGACGAACGTACCAAAGAAACCTTGGAAGAAACAGTTAGAGAAGTTTTCAAAGTTATCAAACATATGGAACATGAAGTTTGGTACAAATTCCCAGAAACAGTTCACAAGTTGCCTGATGAAATTCACTTTATTACAACACAAGAATTAGAAGATAAATATCCTGATTTAACTCCTAGAGAACGTGAAAATGCCATCTGTAAAGAGTACGGTGCAGTATTTATAGAACAAATTGGTGGAAAATTAAAGAGTGGTGAACGCCACGATGGACGAGCACCCGACTATGATGATTGGAAACTAAACGGAGATATCATGTTCTGGTATGAACCTCTAAACCAAGCTATCGAAGTATCAAGTATGGGAATTCGAGTTGATAAAGATGCCATGTTATCTCAACTAAAAGAGCTTGATGAAGAAGCACGTCTGGAATTACCATTCCATAAAATGATTATCAATGAAGAACTACCTTACACAATTGGTGGTGGAATTGGCCAATCACGTCTATGTATGTTGTTACTAGGAAAAGCACATGTTGGGGAAGTTCAAGCAAGTATTTGGCCAGCGGATATGATTGAAGAATGTAAAAAGAACGGAATTAATATTCTATAAAACAAAAAAAAGATGCCTTTTGGCATCTTTTTTATTTAACTTTTGGGGAGAAAGTTAATTATGAGGGGATTAATATTTAAGGGGGGAATATTAATGAAAAAATCTATTAGCCATCTCTCTTATCTGACTATGATTATATAATAACTTGAAATTATGAATATATAGATACAGAGATGAGAATTATTTTCTGTAAAACTATGAATATTTTTTGAAAATAAAAAAAATCATAGAAATTAATCTATGATTTCTGCAGTATTTTGATTTTCTTTTAGATCAAGGTAGAATGCAGCAAAAGTAGCTGATTTATACGGTGCTAACCAGATATATCCTATACCTAAAGTTAACCATGCTAGGATATCCCAGCCAAGGAAACTAAGTTGTAATACAAAATATCTCCATTTGTTTCCATCCATCATTTGACGACTCTTTGTTATGTAATCTCTATAATGATCAGATGTATTTCCAGATTCAACCGCGTCTTTGTAAATAAACATTGCTTGTGAGTAGGCAATTGCCTTGATAACTCCGGGCACTATAAGAAGAATAGACCAAAGTAATACCCATATATAGTTTAATAATTGAATAAAGAATGAACCTGCAAAATAATCCTTTGTAAATGCAACAAACGCGCTCTTAAATGGTGTTTCTGGAGCATTCTTTGTATTAAGCCAATCTATGAATACAAACACTATTCCTGATGTAAGAATTCCCAATAAAATAGAAACTATTATTCCAAATGCAGAATTAGTACTATTAGTAGCTGATTGGGGATCATAATAATTATATGTAGAAGTATAGGCTACTGTCCCAATTCCTACAAAAATATAATAAAGTGTAGGAATAATATTAAGTATGATTCCCTTACTCCAGTTGCCATGCAAAATTTCTTTAGCGCTACTTTTTAGTGATGCACTAGTTTTAAAATTAGAATCCATTGTAAACCCCCTTATTTAATAAACATTACTTATAAAATATATCACACATATTATAAATTTAATTAATTTTTTTAGATTTTAGATTATCATAAAAATTAGCATTTGTTGCATTTATGTATGGTGTTAACCATATAAAACCTATGCCCAATGTAAGAATCGAAAGCAAGAACCATCCTAAAAATGAAAGCTGCAAAACAAAATACTCCCATTTATGACCATCCATAAGTTTTCTGCTCTCAGTTATAAAATCACCAAAGTTATATTCTTTTTTATTACCTTCGTCAATATAATCCTTATACAAATAAATCGCTTGCGAGTACGAGATCATTTTAATTATTCCAGGTACAACCAATAATAGTGACCAAAGATAAAAATAAAGGGAAGATTCAATTCCAATTATAATATTACCTTTTACATATTTAGGTGAGAAACCTGAAAATCCAGAATTAAATACTGAATCCATGTTGATTTTTTCACCTCTCAACCACCCTAAAAGAGTGAACATTACTCCGTAAGAAACTAGCATCATTCCTATTGTTACAATAATGAAATTCACTACACATATAAGAATAAATATAATTACTGCTAATGGTTGACCGTTATTTACCGGTTCTGATATTAAGATGCTTATTGGCAAAAATACCACCTCTATAATTCTTATAGCTCCTAAAACTATCATGCCAGGTATTATATTTAGCAGAATTGTGTATAACCAGTTACCTTTATACATATTTTTAACATCTTGTTTTAGTTCTGCACGACTCTTGTAATGTCGTTCCATAAAATCCCCCTTATAAATACTGATATAAATCACTATTAAATATATCATAAGCGTTTAAAATATTAATAAATAAATTTATATGTCATTCCAATTTTTATTAAATTATCAAATATAATTAGTCTTTACTCCTAATTTCAGATAAAATAAATTTAAATTCAACTAGGAGAATCAAACATGGAAAAATTTTGTCAAAGTTGTGGTATGCCACTAAATTCAGAAAATCTTGGTACAGAATCTGATGGTAGTAAATCATCTAAATATTGTAACTATTGCTACGAAAACGGAAAATTCATCGAACCCGACATTACTATAGAAGAAATGATCTCTAGAGGTAAAAAAGGAATTGATGAATCTAGCGATAACTTTATCAAAAAGGCAATGCTAAAAATGTTCTATCCTATGCAGATTAAGGGATTAGATCGTTGGAAAGCATCAAAAAACAAATAATGATTAAATCAATTATGACTGACGAAAATTTTCTATCTAAAAAATCAATACCAGCAACTAAGGACGATCTAAATGTTGTTAATGATTTAATGGATACACTTGAATATCATTCTGATAATTGTGTCGGAATGGCAGCTAATATGATTGGTATCAGCAAAAATATTATTGTTTTTAAGTTAGGAAATACTTCTGTACCTATGATTAATCCTGTTATAATATCTAAATAGAATATTTACGAAACTAGTGAGGGTTGCTTATCACTAACTGGCGAACGTCCCACAAAAAGATACCAAAATATCAAAGTCAAATACTTAGACATCAATTTCATAGAACATACCCAAGATTTTTCTGATTGGATTGCTCAAATTATTCAGCATGAAATTGACCACTGCAATGGAATTATTATCTAGCTTGAGAGGAATATTTGGTTATTCCTCTTTTTTATTATCTTTTTAATAAAATATTTTATTGAAATTAATTATTATTCAAATATAATTATATATAACTAAGGGGGGACCACATTATTAAAAATAATAAACTAATTAAGATTATTACTGCTGCCACTGTTGCAATATCTATTGCTAGCACAGCAATAATCTCAACTACAAAGGTAGCTGCTGCTTCAAGAGACGTAAAAATTACAATTATTGATCCTAAGACAAATCAAAAGTCTAATCAAGATGTAAAGCGTTCTTACAATAACTTACCTGCACGTCTGAACTCACTGCAAAATATCAAAGTTTATATTGATCCAAAACTTCCATTTTCACAAGTTACAGCTATTAAATATGCTTTGGGTGCTTGGGAAACTTCAGGATTTTTAAATTTTGTCACTACTTCTGACCCTGATAGTGCTCAAATTGTTTATACAAGTTCAACAGCTGAAATCACTGATGATTTAGCGGGTGAAACAATGTTATCTTACTATCCTTCAGGAAATGCTTATCAAATAATTTCTAGTGAAATCAGCTTATCTTACAATGGTGAAACACAAACAACTGAAGATATGGTTCACACAGCAACACACGAAACTGGTCACGCACTAGGTTTAGATGATGAAACTGATCCATCATTAGAAACAACATCTGTTATGTACTATCAATTAACAGATCATTCATCCGACCTTGGATATTCTCTACACGATTATGATTTGCAAAAACTATACTCACTATACTTCCCAGGTGCAAAGTACAACGATAACATCTCTAACAATACATTTGTTAGAACTACAAAATGGGATTCAGCTATTGTAAATAAAGATAGTAAAAAAGTTGGCGTTGTCCCAGCATACTCTTCTTGGGCAGTTAAAACAGGTTATCTAAATATCGAAACGAATACGTCCTACTATCAAGTGGGAAATAACCAATACATCTCAGAAAATGATCTATATTAATAAAAAAGCCACGAAGAAAATTCTTCGTGACTTTTTTATTTCCAATTTATCATTTTTTTAACCTTTTCAAGTTGACCTTATAAATAAATACAAACAATATTAGATACAAGAAGTCTATTATTATCGACCAGTAAAAATAAACAATATTGTTTGATCTATAAAAATCAGCGATATAAGAAAATGGCAATAATCTACTGACTATTTTCAGTACTGATGGATACAAATTGGTAGAGAAATAAATACCAGTAAATAATAATCCATATGAACCGATAAAATTTGAGAAGAGGAATGGATTATTTGTACCCATTGAAATAGCAATAGACAAAACTCCAAAAACTATCCCTGTAAATACGCATAGGATTGCCGATATTATAAAGGCTCTTATATTTTGAATATCGAGATGAAAAATAATATAAAAAGGTATCAAATTAAAAAAGATTGAAAACAGACCAACTATCATTCCAACTAAACATTTATTAATCCAATAATAACCTGAAAATGGATTTAAAATAATTTCTTGAGCAAATATTTTTGAACTTAACTCCGTTATAAAAGATCTAGTCATTGAAGTAATGATGATTATCATAGCCGTTATAAATATTGTTACCATTATAGTGTTATAACTACTGTTTTGATTAGCAGTCAAATATGTATTTCCTAATAGAAAAAAGAATAATACACTAAAAAATGGCAAAATTAGAAATTGGACTAAGAATGTCTTGATATTATCAAATATCCCAATTGATTTTAATACAACTATCATTTATATTAGCTCCAATTTCCCATTTTTATAAGAACTAAAAATATATTTTGAAATTATTGTTTCAAATAAAATCCATATAATTACGGACGTCAAAAATTGAATTAGGAATTGGAAATTAACCCCTGACTGCATAATTTTCAATGGTGCTGAGATTGGTATCAACCAGGAAATTAAATGATTTAAATAGGTGGGAATTACTTTTAATGGGAATAATCCAGATATTATAAGAATTGGAAACAACAAGAGTTCCTCATATATCTGAGCATTTCTGCTCAATACAAATATAAACGAAATAAGTATTGATATAACGACTGCTCCTATCCAAAACAAAACTACCCCTAAAATTTCTGAGTAATTTAGTTCAATTCCATGACCTAATAAGATCGACAATATATAAGATATTGGAAAAGACAATAGCCCAATTATACTAGTGGGTACAATCACTGTGATTATAGACTTAATATCACTAATATTATTATTTAATATATATAAAAGTGTTCCTTGATATCTTTGATAACCTATAGCTCCTGCACTTAATATACAAGAACTCCATAATCCGATTATTGCTGATCGTAGAAATATATAATTAAAATCGATATTTTTTGCTTGAAAGGTTATAACATATTGAAGTAAGAAAAATGATACCGTTTGATTAAACACATTCCAGAAATAAAATCTCTCTTTCAATATTTGTTTTAAGTGGAAGTTTAATATTTGAAGTGTATTCATATTTTATACCCTTTTCAATTCATCAGAAATTTGTAAATACGTTTCTTCCAGTGATAAATTTTCATCAACACCAACAAATTTCTTAAACTCAGATGTTGGACCGTTATAATAAACTTCCCCTGATCCAATAACTATTAATTGATCTGCTAAGCGTTCGACTTCAGACATAGTATGACTAGTCAGAATTATTGCCCTATCTTTGGACAAAGATTTTTGAATATTATTTTGTAAATCTCTAGCAGATTCTACATCTAAGCCAGAAGTCGGCTCATCCAACATCAATAGTTTTGGACTTCCTAATAAAGCACGTGCTATCTGTAGTCTCTGCTTCATACCTTTTGAATATTGATAAACATTTTCATTTTTGACATTAGTTAAATTTACTAATTCCAAAACTCTATCAATTTCAGCAGTTTGATCTTTCCTGGGAATTTTTTTCAAAGCAGCGAAAAACTTTAAATTTTGATAGGCAGTAGATCTATCATAAAATCCATTTTCTCCACCTAAAGAGATTCCGACATTGATATTCTGTCGATTTGAAGAATATGATTTCTTATCACCAGCTATAAATACTTCTCCAGAAGTAGGTAACAAATATCCACCTATTATCTTGATTGTTGTGGTTTTTCCCGCACCGTTTGGTCCAATTATCGCAGCTATGGAACCTGTACTTATATCAAAAGATATATTATCAACCGCTTTAAAAGTTGATCCGTTATTTTTAAAAGATTTACTCAAATTTTTTACCGAAACTATATTATTCATATAATTCACCCCAATGAATTAGAATATCTTGACTCTATAGTTAATCAGTAAACAATAAAATGCAAATATATTTATTTTATAAACAAAAAAGCCTAGAGAATATTCTCTAGGCTTTTATTATTCCCACTCAATTGTTGAAGGTGGCTTACTTGTAATGTCATACACTACACGGTTGATATGATCAACTTCATTGACCATTCTTACTGAGATAGCTTGTAAAACATCCCAAGGTATTTGAGCAAAGTCAGCAGTCATTCCATCAATTGAATTAACTGCGCGAATACCGATTGTATAATCGTATGTTCTTCCGTCACCCATGACACCTACTGAGCGAATTCCAGGTAGAACTGTGAAATATTGCCAGATTTCTTGATCTAGTCCAGCTTTTTTGATTTCCTCACGTAGAACTAAGTCACTATCACGTACTACTTTAAGTTTTTCTTCGGTAACTTCACCGATAACACGAATTCCTAATCCAGGTCCTGGGAATGGTTGTCTCCATACTAGATCATGAGGCATACCCATTTCTTCGCCAAGCGCACGAACTTCATCTTTAAACAATGTGTTTAGAGGTTCGATTAGTTTGAATTGCATATCTTCAGGAAGTCCACCTACGTTATGATGTGACTTAATTGTTTGAGCTGTACTTGTTCCAGATTCGATAATATCTGTATATAAAGTTCCTTGAGCTAGGAATTCCATTCCATTTAGTTTTGATGCTTCATCATCAAATACTTGAATGAATTCATTTCCAATAATTTTACGTTTCTTTTCAGGGTCTGTAACGCCTGCTAATTTATCTAAGAAGCGTTTTTGAGCATCTACTTTAATAATATTTAGTCCAAATTTACCTTCTAGACTAGCCATTACTTCATCTGCTTCGTTCTTTCTTAAAAGACCGTGATCAACAAAGATACATGTCAATTGATCACCGATAGCTTTATTTAACAGTACACCCACAACAGATGAATCTACTCCACCAGATAATCCTAGAAGAACTTTTTTATCACCAACAGTTGAACGAATTTCTTCAATTTGTTGATTGATAAAATCTTCCATAGTCCAATTTGATTCTGCTTCACAGATATCAAATGCAAAGTGCTTTAGAATATCCATTCCGTATTCTGTATTGCGAACTTCTGTATGGAATTGAACACCGTACATTTTACGTTCATTGTTTCCAATGGCACTGATAGGAGCATTCTTGCTGGTAGCAATAACATCAAATCCTGCAGGTGCTTCGCGAACTAAATCACCATGTGACATCCAAACAACTTGATCTTTTGGTAAGTCTTTGAAAAGTGGTGAATCTTGTTTTAGAACCTCAATATCAGCTTTTCCGTATTCACGATTATCAGCTGATTCTACCTTACCACCAAGGTTATATGACATAAGTTGCATTCCATAACAAATACCTAGCATAGGTATACCCAAATCATAGATTTCTTGATCTAGTGTGAATGCATCCTTGTCATAAACACTCATTGGGCCACCTGAAAGGATAATACCTTTAGGATTAATTTCTTTAATTTCTGCTGCTGTAATAGTGTTTGGTAATAACTCAGAATACACCCCAATATCACGAATACGGCGAGTAATCAGTTGATTATATTGACTACCATAATCCAAAACAATAATGCTATCTGCTTCTGGCCAGTTTTTGCTCAAATCATTGTCCCCCTTGAAAGAATTGTTCTAATAATTGTATATGAAATAAGACTTTTTGTCATCATTTATACAAAAAAAGACCTCAAAAGGGTCTTTTTACCAAATATTGACGCGATCTGCTTCATCAAGCCACATTGCATCTCCTGGTTTGATATCGAATGTTTTGTAGAAATCATCAAAATTTTGTACAGCAACATTTCCTCTAATTGGTGCTGGTGCATGAGGATCAACAGTTAATAGTATATTTGCATGATCATTGGTTGTCTTATATCTCCAAGCCTTCTCCCATGATTCAAAGAACTCTTTAGCACTAAAATCACTTTCCTTTTGAGCTGCTGCAAATGCGACATTAAGACCACCATTGTCTGCAATGTTCTCGCCAACAGTTTGATATCCATCAACTGTTCCGTCTGCATAAGGAATACCATCATATTCATTTGCCATATTATCAACTAGTTCTTGGAACTTAGACTGATCTTCTTCTGTCCACCAATTATTATAGTTTCCATTAGCATCGAACATTGCCCCACTATTATCAAAAGCATGTGTTATTTCATGTCCGATAACGGCACCAATGGCACCATAATTAGAACTACTTGATTGAGATGATGAGTAAAATGGACTCTGTAATATAGCTGCTGGAATAGTTACATCGTTATTTTGTGGATCATACTGTGCATTTACTTGAAAACTAGGCATGGTCCATTTTGACTTGTCGAATGCTCTATTATAGTCGGAAATCATACTTTCCTGACTTGCTTTATTTAAATCCTTTATAACATTGTATAAAGATTCATCTTGAGAAATTTTAACCTTACTATAGATGTCATCAACATTATCAGGATAAGCAACTTTAAGTTTAATGTTATTCAATTTTGTAATAGCATTTTTCTTAGTTGCATCACTTAACCAAGTATTGTTTTGTAGACGGTCTTTATAGACAGACAAGATATTATCTATTAATTTTGTAGCATCTGCTCTAGCTGATTCGCCAAAATAATTTTGTCCATAATATTGACTTAAAGTTTGATCAAACATCGAACTAGTCCAATCGTATACCATACTATCAAGACTAGGAAGTTCATCAAGACCACTAACTTTTTCTTCAAAAGGAGCTACTGCTTGAAGTGCATCTTCTCCCAAATACGCACCATCACTCATAGATGTTGTAACTATCATCCAAGATTTTAAATTGTCAAAATTCTTAAGACTAACAAGATTGTTGAATTTATTGTAGTAACTAGTATCAGAAACATCTATAACATTACTTTTATTTGTGAATAATGAATTTAAAAAATCTCCAACTTTTAAATTAGTAAAATTATCTACAAAATCACTATTTGAAACATAATTATAGGGTTTTGCATCAGTTGTATTATCTACATTATCCATGCTATTTGTAATTAAATTACTATAAATTTGGCGATCAAAGTCCATTGCTTGATCAACCATAGTAGAAGCTTCATCGCTGCTATATCCTAATAACTTAAGTAAATTAGTTGCTGATTCAGAATATCTAGAAAGCATGATAATTCCATCATCATTGTCTGTATCGTAATATGAAGAATCCGGCAAAATATTTGCGGCTGGTGAAAAGTTTAGAACAACTTGGTTGGAATTATTATAATTTGCCTCAAGACTATAATTGAAGGGCAAACTAATATTGTCGTTGCTTAATTCAAGTAATGCATTATTTAAATCGTCATAATTATTTAAAGCAGCAACTTTTTGTAAGTCAGCATTAATGTCACTATAATTTTTATCTGTGTCTTTATTTCCAGTTGTTGCTAATTTGTAAAAATCGACAGCTTGTTGGATTTGTGAACTTGTAACTTTTTGATTACCATTGGCCATATTTTCCAAAGATGACATCATCTCTTTATCAATGTTATCTTGAATTTCATCCATAGCACCAGTAGACGCCTGGCCTTCGGGTATTTGAGCAGAACTTAACCATTGACCGTTGACGTTGTAATAAAAATTTTCTTGTGGTGTTGCGGTTGATGGATCAACACTCCAGTCACCACCGGCATATTGATCATCTGATGTAACTTGACTAGTTGTGTCTTGATCAGTTGTTGTTTGATCATCTGAGACAGCTACATTGTTGTCATTACTTACAACTGCTACCTTTGGATCTTGTATAACAGTCTCAGCATTTACTGTTTGTATCTCTACAGACAGCCCCAATATAATTGCTAATGCTGTACCACAAATGAATATACTCCCCTTGTGCTTCATAATTAATACCCCCATTAATTTATTAAAGTTATAATTTATATTTTATTCCTCGCTATACGTAAAAACAAATATATTAATAAAAAAGGCTGCTCAATGAGCAACCTTTTACCAAATAGTAATTCTTTTTTCAGGATCAAGCCACATAGCATCACCCTTTTTAATATTATATGTTTTATAAAAATCATCCATATTCTGTAACGTTACATTAACACGAACAGGTCCTGGGATATGTTCATCCATAATTGCATACATTTGATCAATTATAGGAAGTGCACTGTACTGCCATGATTTTGCCCATGACTCGAAGAATTTATTGATATTAAAATCAGGTTGTTTTTTTGCGACATCTAAAGCAATTACTAAGCCGCTATTATCTGCCATATTTTCACCAACTGATTTATAGCCATCTAATACAGTAGAATTATAAGGGATATTATTGTATTCAACAGACATTTTTTGGACAATATCTTGGAAATTAGCGAAATCATTATCTGTCCACCAATTGTTTAAATTACCATCTGCATCATATAATGCCCCGATATTATCGAATGCATGAGAAATTTCATGACCAATAGTTGCTCCCAGTGCACCGTAATTTTCACTAGAGTTTCCATCAACATCGTAAAATGCTTTAGAAATTTGTGCTGAAGGTATTGTTATCTCATTTCTTGATGAATCGTACTGGGCGTTTACTTCATAGCTCCCCATTGTCCAAATAGATCTATCAACTGGTTTACTAAAACTTTCGATACTATTTTCAATATCGATTTGATTTAAATTATCAATAATCGTTATAAGTGGAATATATTGATCAAAATTAACATCTGAGTAACTATCAGTCACTTGAGTTGGATATCCAATCTTGATTGCCATTTTATTAAGTTTAGCAATTGCATTGTTTTTGGTTGATTGACTAAGCCAAGTATTACTTTCTAACCTATGAGCAAATGCCTGGTTAATATCGGTAACCATTTTGGTAGCACCGGCAATAGTTTGATCTGATGTGTATTTAGATCCATAATAATTACTTAAAATAGACCCATAGTAATTATACAAATTTTCATTTGCGAAATCTTCTGAATCTTGCGCATCAAATTCAGAATATAAATTGTTATTATGATAAATTTGTTGTGCCTTTGATCCTAATAACTCAGCATTTTGAACTAGATTATTAACAACCATCCATGATTTCATTTCATCAAATGTATTTGGATTTATCAAATCATTTATATGTCTGTAACCTTCCAAATCATCGATAGAAAATCTTGAACCAGTAGCACCATATGTTTCTGTTATTAATTTGTTTATATCTAAACTATCGAAGTTATTGATAAAATCATCTGAATTAACTGTATAATCTGGTACTGGTTGAGCAGCTAGATCATTTTGAAAAATATCCTGATTGGTATTCTTTGCTAGTAGCTCATCATACTTCATGGCTTTAGCCACTATGTTATTTGCAGTGATTGAGTCATAGCCAATTAAACCCAAAAGCTTATTAGACATTTGAGCATATATAGACATCCCTATATTGGATTTATTAACCCAGTTACGTATTTGTTGAGGAAAAACTGGATATCCTGCTGCAAAGTGTAAAATGTACTGTGAACTGTCCTCAACACCAGCATCAGATCTTAAACTAAATGGTAAATTAAGACCAGATTTATAAAGTGCACTCAAATTATTGTTAAAGTCATCTATGTCCTTTAAGTCGTTAATTTGGTTAAGCTGCGACATCATTGCCTTATATGCATTAGGATCATCAACACCATATGTATTTTGAAGATAAGTATAAAATTCCACTGCATGTTTCATTCCGTCAGATACATCGTTAATTTGGCCACTTTGAATTTCCTGAATATCTGTATCAAGTTGGTCGCTCACATCCATCTGAGTATCTTGATTAATTCCAGTTTCCGGTTTGTCATCAGAAGCCTGATTATCTTCTAGCCACTGAGCATTAACATAATAATAGTAATTATTGTTAGGTGTTGCATCAGTAGGATCAATATTCCAATCTCCACCTGGATAAGTTATCTGATTGAAACTTCTAGTTTCAATAGTATTATTGTCTACTAGAGTGTTGTTTTGAACATTCTCCGTTGAAACCGTTGAATTATCAGCTGTTTCATCAGCGTATGCAGTATTCAAGGTTACAGATAACCCAAAAATTGCCGCAAGAACCCCTCCACAAATTAAAATAGAATTTTTATGTTTCATAATTATTCCCCTTTGCATTAATCCCATGCATAACTTTATTCTATGCTACACATAGCTCTAAAACAATTAAATTTATAAATAAAAATCAGGAGATTATTAATGTCTGATTCTAGAAGAAAACTTTCAAAATTTGTTGGTCAAAAAATCCTCTGTAGTGGAATTTTTAATAAACTAACACACAAACATAATAAAAATACCGGTAATACTAGTCCTGTTATCTTGCTTACTGATATTCACATCTTGAACAATGATTTTTCAAACAGGGATTTAGTAGCTGATCATGTGTGGATCAATGTCACAAAGGGAATGTTCCAGTATATTGATAAAGAATTATTTAATGGCGATTTAATTGTTTTTTCTGCTAAAGTTTCTACTTACAATATTGTTCGTGACGACGTTCTGCAAAAACGTGACAACCTTTATCAGGAAATGAAACAAAAAAACGATATTGCATTTAAACAATACCGTGAGAAATATCTAGATTGGGAAGATGAATGGCAGACAATAAAAGATACTAATGATTATGTCTACCAAGAATATACAAAAGGAAATTACACCTTTGATGAGATGCAAAAAATTCAAAAACAAAACATCAAAGCTTATCAGAATAGACGCCCAAATCTTGATTCAACCAGCAAAAAGCAGCAAAAACAATTTGAAAAATCTCAAAGAGAACAACAAGATTTAAAGCTAGTGGACTATCAACTACAAGAAATTAACATTCCCAAGAAATATGTAAATAAATTCAAACTAAAAAGAGTCTACTATGGTTGGGAACGTCAAAAATACGATAATAAACGTATGAATGAAACAAAATATACAAAGTACTTAGCAGCTCGTAGCATGGCTTACTATGACAAAAAGCCCTATGACAAATTTTCCCGCAAATAACTTCTTACCACTCTTCTTTAAACTCAGCTATAAAATCTTCCATGAATGCTGTACGTTTAGCAGCAATTTTTTTACCACTATTTGTGTTCATCAAATCTTTTAGCTTGAATAGTTTTTCATAAAAATGATTAACACTAGTACTTTTCTGACTTCGATATGTTTCTTTATCGAAGTCTTTTTTTATATTAATTTCTGGATCATAAATCAAATTTCCTTTGTGTCCACCATAAGCAAATGCTCTAGCAATTCCAATGGCACCCAGCGCATCTAAGCGATCAGCGTCTTGAACGTATTGACCAATTGTAGATAATTTCTTCTTATTTTTGAGATTATCGGAATAAGACATGTTTAATATAATATCCATAACCGCATCTACATCCACATGATTATCGACTAAGAATTTTTCAACTTCTTTAATACGAATATCTTTGCTTTCAGTTAATTTATCATCAATCACATCATGCAAATAACTAGCTGAAAGAAGTATCTTCACTTCTTCTTCAGACAATGTTAATTTATCGAAATTTACTAATTTTTTAGCCATTTTTGCGACTCTTTTAGAATGATAAACATCATGACCAGTTGGATCTTCACTCATATATTTTTTTATAAATTGAACTAACTTGTTTTCGATATCCATCAATTATTACCTCATTAGGTATATTCTATCATTTAATATTTAATCAATTTATTTATACAATAGTAATTACTACTATACATTTTATATAAATACGGTATTATGTAGTAAATAAGAAATACAGGTGTTCGCTTTTTGTGAACATAGTATTAGGGGGGGTTCAAAATGGACGAAAAAGAATTAAATAGAAGCCTGACATCCCGTCAAATGCAGATGATTGCACTTGGCGGAACAATTGGTGTTGGACTATTCATGGGATCAGCTTCAACTATTAAATGGACTGGTCCATCAGTATTGCTTGCCTACGCTTTAGCAGGAGCAATTCTATACTTAGTTATGAGAGCATTAGGGGAAATGCTATACGTTGATCCATCAACTGGTTCATTTGCTAAGTTTGCCACAGAATATATTCACCCTCTTGCAGGTTATTTGACTGCATGGAGTAATGTTTTTCAATACTTAGTTGTTGGTATCAGTGAGGTTATCGCGGTTGGTACATATCTAGCCTTTTGGTGGCCAAATCTTCCGCACTGGATTGCTGGTGTAGTTGTTGTTGTAACACTTTGTATCGCTAACTTAGTAACAGTTAAAGCTTATGGGGAACTAGAATTTTGGTTTGCTTTAATAAAAGTTGTAACAATTATTCTAATGATTGTTCTAGGTTTACTAGTTATTGTATTTGGTTTTGGTAACGGTGGACATCCTGTCGGTATCAGTAATCTTTGGACACATGGTGGTTTCTTCACTGGTGGTGTCAAAGGATTTATCTTTGCTTTATCTATCGTTGTTGCTTCATATCAAGGTATCGAAGTTATCGGTATTACAGCCGGTGAGGCCGAAAATCCACAAGCAAATATTATCAAGGCCATCAAATCAATTGTTGGTAGAATTTTAATATTCTATATAGGTGCTATTTTTGTTATCGTATCTATTTATCCATGGGATCAATTAGATACAATGGGATCACCTTTTGTCGAAACATTTGCAAAAGTTGGTATCACATTTGCCGCTGAAATTATTAACTTTGTTATGTTAACAGCTGCTATGTCTGGCTGTAACTCTGGTATCTTTAGTTCAAGTAGAATGCTGTTCACTCTTGGTGAAGAACATCGTTTACCAAAAGTATTTACAAATCTTTCAAAAAATAAAGTTCCATATGTATCAGTTATAGCTATTTCAGTTGGTATTTTAATCGGTTTAATTTTGAATTATTTATTACCACTTATTTCTCACACATCAGGTAACGTCTTTGTTATTGTCTACAGTTCCAGTGTCTTACCAGGTATGGTTCCATGGTTTGTTATTTTAGTTTCTGATTTAAAATTCAGAAAATTGCACCCTGATCAATTAAAGGGACATCCCTTTAAAATGCCATTCTTCCCAGTTGCAAACTACTTAGCAATTGTCGCACTGGCAATCATTCTAATCTTCATGTTCCTAAATCCTGAAACAATCGTCTCATTACTAGTTGGTGTTGTCTTCTTAATTGTTATGACAATCATTTTCTTTGTAAAAGAAAGACGTGCAAATTAAAAAAAGCCTACCCTTATGGGTAGGTTTTTTTTATATATTATCTATATGATAACTTGCCATACGTTTGATGATATCAGTATCATTATGTGAAAAGAATAAACTTTCTTGTTTGATGCTAGATATTTTTTGTTTATCGTCATCATCTAATTCAAAATCAAATATATCAAAATTCTCTCTCATTCTATCTTCATGTGTTGATTTAGCTAAAACAACAATATCTTGCTCAACTAACCAACGTTCAATGACTTGCGCAATTGACTTATTGTACTTGTCGCCAATAGACTGCAATACTTCATTACTAAAGATATTATTCTTTCCTTCAGCAAATGGTGCCCATGCTTCTAACATGATTCCTTCTGCCTTAAAAGCTTCAATTGCTTCCTTTCTTTGATAAAAAGGATTGATTTGGATTTGATTCATTTGTGGAGTAACTTTATTGAATTCTGCTAGATCAACTGTTTTATCAATTGAAAAGTTGGATACTCCAATTGCACGAATTTTTCCTTCTTCTTGCAATTCTTCTAAAGCGCGCCATGCACCGTAAGAATCGTTATATGGTTGGTGTAATAGAACCATATCAATATAATCTAAATTCAACTTTTTAAAAGACAATTCCATTGAATCTTTTACACCTTGATAACTAATGTTTTGAACCCAAACTTTTGTAGTTACAAAAATTTCAGAACGGTCAATTCCGGAATTATTTATAGCTTTTCCGACTGCTTCTTCATTTTGGTAACCTTGAGCAGTATCAATATGTCTGTAACCCACTTTTAGAGCACTTGCAACTGAAGCCTCTGCTTCTTTAGGATCAGTTATTTGATATGTTCCAAAACCTAGAATTGGAATTTCAACACCATTGTTTAACTTTACATTTTTCATAGATTAATCCTTCAAGATAATTGGAAATATTAGCACTAAATTTATTATAGTCAATTATTTCGTCCCGGTATGAACAGCTGCAGCTCCAAAAAATAGTTTTTGATATTCTACATTTTTAAAATTAATCTCAGAAAATAACTCACTTAACTGATCAGCTGATAAAAATTCTTCAGCTGTATTCTTCAAATAGGCATAATTATCATAATTATTAACTAGTAACTTAGAGAAAATTGGTACCATAGCAAAATACATTTTCCAAAGAGGTTTTACTATTAAGTTATCTGGCTTAGAAGTCTCCAAACAAACAACTTTTCCATTTTCATGAACAGCTTTTTTCATTTCTTGTAGCACAGCTTGAGCATCTGGAACATTTCTCAAACCAAATCCTATCGTGGCAACATCAAAATAATTTTCTTCTACAGGCAAATTCATAGCATCACCCTCAATTAGAGTTATTCTGTCATCCAATCCTTGTTTGATGATTTTCCTACGTGCAATTTCAATCATTTCAGGACTAATATCCACACCATAGACATGACCTGATGGACCTACTAATTTTGCCAATTCAATTGTCCAGTCACCAGTACCACAACAAACATCGAGTGCAATTTGACCTTCTGTCAAATCTATTGGAACCATGGATTTTTTGCGCCATTTTTTCTGCATTCCTAATGTTATAACATTGTTCATACGATCGTAATTTTTCGCTACTTCATTAAAGATATCTCGTACATCTGAAGTTGGTGTTTTATTAGTAATAGTCATTTTTATAACCACCTATAATTTTGCTTATACAAATTATAGTCTGTTATTAATGAAACGTCTAAGTTATTTTGGAAAATTTGTTTATTTGGCGTAATATTATTTACGAGGTATTTATAATGTCTAAATTTCCAATTTACGAAAGAACTCTATTTGCCCAGATATTAGCAATTACCGCTGGGGGAATTGATACATACACTTATTTAACACATAATGGTGTCTTTGCCACTATGCAAACAGGTAACCTAATTTTACTGGGTATCAATCTAGCACAGCTCAAATTTGGGGATGCTTTTAACCATTTGTGGCCGATTTTAATTTTCTGTTTAGGTGCAGCTATTACTACACTTCTTCAGTTAAAAATTCACAATAAAAAAGTTCGTCATCAATCAAATGTAATGATATTTGAAATAGTAGCTTTGCTAATTGTTGGTATTATAACTAATTTTGTACCCATTATTGTTACTAGTTTAATCGTATCTTTCACAGCAGCAGTACAATTTGTTACTTTTAATAAATTGCACGATATGCCACTAAATACTCTAATGATGACCGGAAATATTAAAAACGTTGGTCAATTCTTCGTTAAGGGGTTTGTCGAAAAAGATCCCAAGTTTATTCGTCGAAGTTGGCGAACAATTAGGGTAATTAGTTCCTTTTTTATAGGAATAATCATCAATGCTGTATTGGTTCATTATGTTGGTAATTACGCTATTTTCTTTGATGTTGTTATCTTGTGTTCTGCGCTCTTCATGCTGTTGAAAGAAAGAGCATCTGTATAAACAAAAAGACTATCTACTAAGTATAGATAGTCTTTTTTATTATTCTCTAGAATAGTTCGGAGCTTCTTTAGTTATAGTTACATCATGTGGATGTGACTCAGTTAAACCTGCATTTGAAATTTGGATAAATTGTGCGTCTTGTAGTGAAATTAAATCACCAGCTCCAACATATCCCATTCCTGATCTAACACCACCAAGTAATTGATAAATCACATCGCCAACAGCACCTTTTGCTGCAACTCGACCTTCAATTCCTTCAGGAACAAGCTTTTTAGCTTCGTTGACACCGCTTTGGAAGTATCTATCTGATGAACCTTCAGACATAGCGGCTAAACTACCCATTCCACGGTAAGATTTGAATCTTCTTCCTTGGAAAACTTCAAATTCTCCGGGTGATTCGTCAGTTCCAGCTAGCATTGATCCTAGCATTACAGCATTTCCACCGGCTGCCATTGCTTTGACAATATCTCCTGAAAACTTGATACCACCATCAGCAATAATTGTTTTGCCATATTCTCTTGCAACACTTGCTGCATCATAAATTGCTGTAAGTTGAGGTACACCAACACCGGCAACAATTCTTGTTGTACAAATAGATCCTGGTCCTATACCTACTTTTACAACATCAACACCAGCATCATACAATGCACGAGTACCCTCAGAAGTCGCTACGTTACCAGCAATTAGAGTAGCTTCGGTGAATGTATCACGAATTTCAGCTATCTTCCTAAGAACACCAGCTGAATGTCCATGAGCTGTATCGATAACAATTGCATCTGCTCCTGCATCTAACAGTGCCTTAGCACGGTCAAATGTGTCACTTGTCACACCAACCGCTGCCGCTACTAGCAATCTACCATATGTATCTTTGGCAGCATTAGGAAATTCTTGAACTTTTTCAATATCCTTAATAGTTATTAAACCACCAAGTTTTCCATCTTCAGAAATTAATGGTAGTTTTTCAATACGATTCTGTTGAAGAATAGCATTTGCTTCCTCAATACTTGTTCCAACTGGTGCTGTAACTAATGTTTCATGTGTCATAACTGAATCGATAGATACTGAGTAATCATCGACAAATCTCAAATCGCGATTTGTTATAATTCCTACTAGTTTTTGATCTTCGATATTTGAAACAATCGGAACACCACTAATATGATATTTGTGCATAAGCTCATCTGCCTCTGCAACAATAGAATCTGCTGTCAAAAATACAGGATCTACAATAACACCATTTTCAGAACGCTTAACTTTCTGAACTTCTTCAGCTTGTTTTTCAATGGACATATTCTTATGAATAACACCTAGTCCACCTTGTCGAGCCATAGCTATAGCCATATTAGCTTCAGTAACCGTATCCATACCTGCACTAATAATTGGAGTTTTCAAAAGAATATTCTTAGCTAACTGCACTGAAAGATCCACATCATTTGGCAGAACATGACTTTCCGCCGGAACTAATAAAACATCATCAAAAGTAAAACCCTTACGATCAAATTTTGTTTCCCACGCTGACATACCCTATCTCCCATCTTAATTAAAATTTACCTTATGATATAGGTTTTTTTGGACTAGGTCAATTTATAACCTATCTTTAAATAATTACGTTCTTTTTCCAATTATTGATTTTAAAAAGGTATAATATAAACTAATAATTTCTAGGAGGGCATTATGAATTTAACAATTTTTATCTTAATCGCACTTATTGGTATCGAGCACATACTTTTTGCAGGTTTGGAAATTTTTGCAAGTCCAAAGAGACAAGCCAGCGCTTTTGATATGGACGAAGAATTTTTGAATCAAGATGCAGCTCGTGTGGCACTTTCTAACCAAGGAATTTATAACTTTGCCCTTGGAGCAATGATAATTGCTACTATTTTTATTTTTACAGGACTTACATTTAAAGTTATTGCAGCAATGCTATTGTGTTTTGTATTCATCGTTGGAATTTTTGGAGGATTTACAGCTACACGTAAAATTTTCTTAGTTCAAGCATTACCAGCTTTCATTGTTCTAATAATGGTTATTTTTCTTCTTAAATTTTAGGATAGGTTATTAAAATGAAAAAAGATTCATTACTCAAAAGTTCCCTGTGGATTTCCATTAGTGGGATTTTTTCAAGAATTTTAGCAGTTGTGTACATCATTCCTTGGAACATTTGGATTGGACCTGTTGCGATTGCAGCAGCCAACACTATGTATGGGAAAGTCTATAATATTTACAATTTGTTTTTGATAATTGCTACCGCAGGAATTCCAGCAGCAATTTCCAAAGAAGTTGCTGCACATAATGCAGTGGGTAATTTTTACAAGAGTGAGAAACTCTTAAAAAAATACACTGCCTACATGACAGCAATTGGTATCATTCTTGCCGCAATAATGTTTTTTGGTGCAAAATACGTTGCAATTATACTTGCAGCGGGAGATATGCGTGTTGTTACACCAATTAAATATCTAAGTATCGCAATATTAATTATTCCGGCACTAGGTATTATGCGTGGATATATTCAAGGATATGCTTTTATCTCTTGGTCAGCCTTTTCTCAAGTTATTGAGCAAATTGTTCGAATAGCCTATATGCTATATGCAACTTACACAATCATGGTTCTTCAACACGGTAACTATAAATCAGCGGTTAACCAGTCAACTTTAGCATCATTTATCGGAGCTACAGTTGCTTATGTATTCCTGATTTGGATAAGATATCGAATTAGACATAGTATGACTAAAGAAGAGCGTGAAAGAAAAGTAGAAGATGACGGCATAGACGACATTAAGTTTTCTTCGATGTTAAAATCATCAGCGCCTTTCTTGCTAATTGATACAATTATGGTCGTTCTTCAACTATTCGATCAGACTACTTTTTCTCTAATTTATGAACACATACTACATGCTTCTCAAGATAAAATTGATTACTTATATTCAATATTCGGATTTCAGGCAAATAAAATCACTATGATTTTGGTTTCACTAGCTATATCAGTTTCATCATCTGTAATACCTGCTTTATCAGCAATGGTTGCTAAAAAAGTAGATAAAGAAATTTCCAAAGAGTTTATTCAAAAAATCATTATCTTCACTTTTTTCATTATTTTCCCTGCAGCAGTTGGTATGATTGCTGTTTCTAGTCAATTATGGACTGTATTCAATTATCATAATAATTTTGCTGCTCAAATTCTTGCAGCGTCATCTGTTCAAGCCATCTTCTATTGTTTATTTATGATTTTAGAGAATGTGCTTCAAGTAACAGATAATGTTCGTCAATCAATGGTTTACCTAGTTATAGCTTATGCAATTAAAATATTATTACAATTACCACTAACTATTTACTTAGGTGCCTTTGGACCTGTACTGGCATCAACTATTGCATTTGTAGTAGGTACTCTTCTTTCATTTAGAATAATTAACAAGCAATTTAAATTGATAGACCCATACCTATTAAAGAAGATTGGTTTAATAATTCTTGATGGATCGATAATGCTTTTAATAGTACTTGCATGTGATTATGGTCTAACTCTGATCATCAATGATACTACCAGAATACCTGCAACATTTGTGCTGGCTATTTCTGCAATTATTGGTGTTATAGTCTATGGACTGTTAGTTAAGAGAGATGGTTCACTAAAAATTCTTAGAGATATTAGGAATATTGAAATATATTAATAAAAATAATTAAATAATGGTTTGTACCTCCAATTTTCTAGTGTTACTCTTAAAACATCAGATTATTGGAGGTTTTTTTATGTTAGTAGGTAGTATTGAAGCAGGTGGTACAAAATTCGTATGTGCTGTTGGTGATGAAGACTATCGCATCAAGAATAGTATCAACTTCCCCACAACAACACCCAAGGAAACAATTCAACAAGCAATTGATTTCTTCAAACAATATGATATTGAAGCACTAGCAATTGCATCTTTTGGACCTATTGAGTTAAGAAAGAATTCACCTAAATATGGTTATGTTACATCAACACCTAAACCACACTGGTCAGACACTAATTTTGTGGGAATGATCAAGGAACAATTGAATATACCTATATTCTGGACTACTGATGTTAATGGTTCAGCATATGGTGAATATGTTATGTCTACTCTTACAAATGAAAAAATAGACTCTCTTGTTTACTACACTATTGGTACTGGCGTAGGTGGTGGAGCTATTTCAAATGGAGAATTCATCGGTAACGTTGGACATCCCGAAATGGGACACACTTTCTTGAAACGTCATCCTGAAGATTTGAATTTCAAAGGAATTTGTCCGTTCCATGACGACTGTTTAGAAGGATTAGTAGCTGGTCCTACCTTTGACGCACGTTTAGGTAAAAAAGGTAAAGATGTCCCTCTGACAGATAAAACATGGGATATCATGGCATACTACGTTGCACAGGCTGCCATTCAAGTTACTTTGATTTTACGTCCTGATAAAATCATCTTTGGTGGTGGTGTAGTTAGCGAAGGATTTTTAGAAAAAGTTCGTGATCAATTTAAAACATTACTTCATGACTACGTTGAAGTTCCTGATTTAGATAAATATATCGTGATGCCTTCAGTACAAAATAATGGTTCTGCTACGGTTGGTGATTTTGCTCTAGCTATCAGAGAATTAGAAAGTTAAACATAAAAAAAGAATCTTACCCAAAGGTAAGATTCTTTTTTTTATACATTACTTTTATTGACACGAATATCTGAAATAATATCATCTAAACTTATCAAACTCATCTCTCGTTCAGAAGCTGCCTGAACTTGAGCATACTTTGATTCCAGAACATCTTGAATATTTGCTCCAACCAAACAGTTGGGATTTGTATCTTCATCGACATGTAACAAACTTCCGGATTCATCAACAGCGCGATAAATATCCAATAAAGAAATATCACTAGGTTGACGTGACAATTTTGGTGATACTTTTCCAGGGCTAGTAATTAGAAGATCGGCGTTTGAAAGCTGTGACATGATCCTTCTAACTAAACTGGGATTTGACTCCATACTAGCTGCCATAATAGCACTTGAAGGATTTTCATCCTTGAATATTTCTATATATGAAAGAATATGCACCGCATCACTTAATCTATGTGGATATTTCATTTAAGTTCCTCTTTATTTAATTAATTCTTTTAGTTGTTCTGACAATGGTTCGATTGATCTACCAAGTACTTCTGTGATGTCAGCATCATTACCATCTAGTCCGCCTTCACGAATCATTGTTTGGAATGATGTCACAAGAAGAGCAGTTCCTTCATCCAAACCACTTTCTTTCAGACCATTAGTATACTGTTCGTCTGATACTTGTTCAATATCAAAATTGACTCCAGAAACTTCTTGCAATGCTTTAGCCATTTCACCATATGTAATTGCAGTTCCTGCAAATTCATAAATATCTTTAGTATTATCTGATGCTAAGACTTTTGCAGCAGCTTCTGAATAATTTCTTTCTAGTGTCCATCCAGCTTTACCATCTCCGGCAGAATATACAAACGGATTACCATTTAAAGCCCCGTTGATAGTTCCCATTTCGTTTTCTAGGTACCAATTGTTTCTTAAGAATGAATATGAGAAACCTGCATCTTTAATAAGTTTTTCTGTTTCACGGTGATCTGAAGCTAATGGATTCTTCGCTACATCAGCCTTAGGGAAACTAGTGTAAGCAACAAACTTAACTCCCGCAGATTTTGCAGCATTCACAACATTTCTGTGTTGATCAATACGTGCAACTTCTCCACCGGGTTGTGATGAAATAAATAGTAATCTATCTACTCCAGACAAAGCTTTACTCAACTCTGATTCGCTTGAATAGTCTGCTTGGCGTATTTCTATTCCTTCTGGCAAAAGCTTTTGAGCTTTTTCAGGATTTCTAACGATTGCTACAATATTTTCTAAATCTACTAATTGAGATAATTCTTTAACGGCATTCTTTCCAAATTTTCCTGTTGCTGCTGTAATTGCATATTTCATAATTATATTTTCCTCCAACTTGTTACTTTTAATGTAACTTGTGTTATTTATAGTAACACGTTAATTTTTTTATGCAAGTATTTTAGGCAAAAAAAAAGAAAGTATCTATTATACTTCCTTGTCGTATTTTTTTTTAGTTCTAAAAATAAAGAACTTACTGAAGATATAATTCAACGCAATTACTATTACGTTAGCAAATACCTTAGTGATCATTGCGTTAGCATGTAACAATGAAATACCGATTGTCATTGTTCCTTGATCAAAGACCCATGAGCCTGCTCTAAACAAGAAAAATAAAAATATTTCACGAAGCAACTCTGTAAAAGATGGCGCGTGAGACTTAAATACCCATAGTTTGTTAGTTATATAGGCAAACAATACTGAGGCAAAGTATGCAACAACATTAGCTATCTGATAATTCCAACCTAAGGACTTATTTAGAAAACCGAATAATACTATATTAAAAAGTGTTGTTAATACACCAAATACTACATATGGTATGGCATCTTTATATTTTTCCCAATATTTTTCTATCATAGATAAAATCTCCTAATGACTTAATTTCCAGTTTTTGTATCCTAATCCAAGGAAATAGGCAATTACTTCAAAAGTACTGATAAAGAATGTTACTGGCCAATTTGTAACAAAGGCTAGATACAATCCCAACCACACTCCTGCTAAAGATAATCCAACTGAAACCATTATTAATTTAGGTACTGAATGTACCAAATATTTTGCTGTTGCTCCTGGTAAAGTTAACAAGACAAATACCAACAAAGAACCAACAACTTGTGCACCTATACTTACACTCAAAGCCAGTGTTACTAAGAAAATGACTGAGAGAGATTTGGTTTTTAATCCACTTGCCTTAGCACCAACATGATCAAACGAATCGAATGATAATTTTCTATAAAAAATAATAAAAATTAAAATTACAAATACAGCTAATAAGATCAACTGAGTAACTTCACTGTTATCAATACCTACAATACTTCCAAAAAGAATATTAGTAGCATAGGAACTAGATTCTGAAGACAAAGACAAGAACAATATTCCTAATCCAATGAATAATGATGATATCGAACTAATTGAAGCTTCTCTTCTAGAAGACTCACTACTTAATCCTCCAACTGCAATGGAGCTGACTAAAGTGAATAAAATCATCCCTATCAATGGTGAAATTCCTATCAGGATAGCAAAACTAGCACCTGCAAACCCAATCTCAGATAATGTATGTGTCAAAAATGACATATTACGTGAGACAACAAAGACTCCAACTATACCAGCAGTTATTGCGATAAAAGTACTAGCAATAAAAGCATCTCTCATAAATTCGTAAGCAAACATTTATCCGACCCTCACTCAAACATATCTTCTGATATAGATTTCACATCAACACTATTTATCTGATGATTTTCAAAAAGTAACGCACGATTTGTGTACTTCTTTGTTAAATCATAGTCATGAGTAATAAAAAGAACTGTGATATTTTCCTTTTTATTTAATTCACTAACAAGATCCATCAATTGATACTTTACATCCACATCCATACTGGCTGTGGATTCATCTAATATCAAAATTTTAGGATCATTAATTAGTGCTTGTGCCAAATAGGCTTTTTGCTTCTCACCACCTGAAGCTAATCCCAAGGGACGAGACTGCAAATCAGTTAGATGAGTTTTATTGAGAATATTGTTAAGCTTAGCTTTATTTTGGTCTCTTTGAGATTTTAAAAAGGAAAATTTTTGGTTTAATGTAACAAAATTTTTAATATCCAAAGGATAATCCAAATCAATATTACGAAATTGCGGAACATATCCAATCTCGCTAGATTTGTTTATTTTGATTTCACCACTAGTTTTCTTTTCTAAACCCATCAACATTTTAATTAAAGTAGTTTTACCTGATCCATTAGGACCAACTAAACTAACAAATTCACCTTCATTAATTGAAAAATTAACATTTTCAAAGACCAGTTGTTGACCGAATTTTTTTGATAAATTCTTTACTTCAATCACGACTTATTTTTGCACTGCCTTTTCTATTTGATTTAAGTTTCCGTTCATCCATTCATAATACCCTATATCACTTGGTAGTGTCTCGGTAAATGAGATTACAGGGATATTATTTCCCTTGGCAATTTTGGTCATCTTTGTAACTATGCTACTACTTACTTGCTTGTTTACAATTAAAAAATCAACCTTGCCATTCCTAAGACCATCTTCCATATTTTGAATATCTTCTACAGATGGATCAGTATCATCTTCAATTGCTTTGGCAAAATGCTCGTTCTCAACTGAAATTCCTAAATCTCTCAACAAATAATATGGAAGAGGTTCTGTAATATAAGCTTTCTTACCTTTTGTGATTTCTTTTAAATCAGCTTCTCTAGTTGTTAATTTGCCTAATTTTTTTGAATATTTATCATAGTTAGATTGATAATAATCTTTATTTTTAGGATCACGTTTTGAAAGTTGATTTTTAACAGCTTCGCTTAATTTTAAAACATTGTTAACACCAAACCAAACGTGTTCATTTTGACCATTCTTTTTCTTAAGAACACCACTTGCCAAGTTGATTTCGTTATCTGATTTATTATTGGAATCAATTAGCTTATTGATCCAATCATCATAACCTAGTCCATTTGCAACAATTAAAGTTGAATCTGAAACATTCTTAGCATCATTGATTGTAGTTGTAAAACTATGTGGGTCAACATTAACTGATTTAATAATTGATTCTACCTTATACTTATCGCCAGCAATACTTTTGACTGGTTCAACATAAGTATTAACAGTGGTTGTAATGATTTTTTGATTTGACGTTTTCTTTGCAGAACAACCACTAATTATTATGATAAATGTTAAAGCTAAAATTAAGCTTAACTTTTTCATCCCATTCCTCCAAATACTAATATAAAAAAATAAAGAGACTAGGCAAAAATGCTAGTCTCTTTGTTGGTAGTTAATGTATAAGTCTTAAAAAATGTTATCAGACTCATTTTAAAAATGCAAGTTTACTACCAGATTTGCATATATCTACCGTCAGAAGAAACAACATAACTTCCTAATGGAGAATCTGAATTCTTTGAATAAATATTGATTTGGTAACCTGATAAACCATTGAATGTAGTTTGTCCGTTTGCTAGATATTGAGAAGTAGATCTATCATATGTGTTTTGTAATTGATCTGCTAAGTAGGTAATAGCTTGATCAGAAGTGGTTATTGATTGGTTTGAACTAGTAGATTGTGTCTTTGCACTAGTTGTAGTTGATGAGTTAGTGTTTTTTGCAGAATCTGTTGATTTAGAATCATCGTCAGATTTTGCAGTATCATTGCTCTCATTATTGTTCTTTGAATTATCAGATGATGAACTAGGTTTGTTATCATTTGATTTCTTTGCTGTGGCAACATCTGTCGCGTGGTTATTGGACTCTGTATCTTTTTGTGTTGAACAACCAGCTACTGTTACTCCCAACAAAATAATTGCAATGTATGATAGCTTCTTAAACATAGTCACTACCCCCTCTCTGTAAAACCATTATATATAATCTATAAACAGATTAACTAATTTACAAGAAACCTTAATAAATACTTTCGAAATCTATAACTTCTTTATTTCTAATCTTTAAGGCTAATTCTATTGTTTTATCTGCGATTATACTCTGTGCATCGATGACAGAATATTCATGATCTGGTGCCTTAGCTTGGGCAAATGATAATTCTGTACATCCCAAAATAATAGCATCGCAATCAAATTTTTCTTTCATCACTCTTAAAATTCCGTAATATTTTTCAGAATCAACCTGGCCATTTTCTTTTATGTCATCATAAATTAAACTTTCAACTTGATCTTGAACTTCTTGATCACCCAATGAATAATCATAGCCAGCTTGCTTAAGTTCATCTTCATATATATGATCCGCAATAGTTCCTTTAGTTGCGATAAGACCTATTTTTTTTGCTGATGGATAATTCTTTTTTATAGAAGAAACAGCTAAATGAGGCATATGAATCAGTGGAATATCTGTAGCTTCTTGCAATTCTTTGTAATAATAATGAGCAGTGTTACATACCATAACAAAAAAATCAGGTTTAAGTAAACTTTGTTGTTTGATGTCTTCCAGTAATGGAGGTAAGAAACTTGGTTTACTATGATCCATTATATGCTCTGTTCTATCAGGGACTGTAGCATGATTTACTAATATATAGTTCAAGTAATCTTGATCTTTTTTAATGGGAGTCCGTTCATTCAAAAGATTGATAAAACTTTCTGTGGCTAAAGTTCCCATACCACCAATAATTGTAAAGAATTGTTCCATATTAAATACCTCTGTTCTCCAATTCAGCCACAAAATCTTTGGCTATTTGCGTATCACCTTCATAAGGAGTATCCACACCATTTATTTTTTGATAAGGATCGCTACCCTTAGCGGCTAAAATAACTATATCAGATGGCTTATTGTTTGAAATTGCTTCCTTGATGGCAGTTTTACGATCAAGAATTGTTTTAACTGATACTTGCGAATGATCAATCTGAGAATCAATTTCTCGACAAATATCAGCTGGATCTTCGAATCCCGGATCATCTGTTGTCAAAATTGCTTGATCAGCGAGTTCCGTCAAAACTTTAGCAAAACCACTCCTTCTTGAAATTCCCTTATTACCAGGTGAACCAACTACTACAGTTATTTTTGACTCAGGATATTCTGTCTTCAAAAAATCCATCAAAGCTTTCATTGATGCATAGTTGTGTGCGTAGTCAACAAAAACATCCCCATGATCTTTTGTACTGATATGTTCCATGCGGCCAGGGATCTGCGTCTCTACTAACCCTTTAAAAATATCTTCGTTGCTTGCACCTTCCATTTTAGCTGCAATCATTGCAGCAGTAGCGTTAGATTCATTGAAATCTCCAACTAAACTTAATTTATATTCACCATTTAAGTCTAATTTACTTGCCTTTTCTGTAACTGATTTTACATCAAAAATTGAATCACTTAATGTGGCTTCCTTACTTTCAAAAATAACATCAGATTCATCAGCATTACGTCCATATAAATAAACATTATCGTCAGAACTAGTTTGCAGTGCTGCTTCTTTGACTGTTTCTAATTCGTTAGTTTCCGAGTTGATAATATTTACCTTTGAATTAATTAGAAGCTGCTTCTTGCAGTTCAAATAATCTTCAAAAGTAGGGTGTTCATTTTCACCAATATGGTCTGGTGAAATATTCAAAAATCCCCCAATATCAAATTGCAATCCATAAACTCGGTTACGTTTATATGCTTGAGAAGATACTTCCATAACGAGATGGGTCATTCCCTTATCAACGGCTGTTCGCATATCTCTAAATAATTCGAGAGATTCTGGAGTTGTAAGATCAGACTTAAATTTATCCCCTGGTTTTGGTCCCACAATTCTATCAACAGTAGAAAATAGTGCAACTTTATTAGGGTAAGTATGATTTAAAATATTGTAGATAAAATATGAAGTAGTAGTCTTACCCTTGGTCCCAGTGAAAGCTGTGATAGATAAGCTACGCTCTGGATTGCCATAGAATAGTGCACTCAATAAAGCTAAAGATTTTTGAGCATCTTTAACGATAATATAGTCGATTTTGTCACTATATTTTTGTTCAGCAACATAAAGTTTGGCACCATTAGAGATAGCACCCTCTAAATATTCTTTTTTAAAAGTTGTTCCCTTGCAAAAAAAAGCACCATTAGTTTGATCTTCCAAAGAATTGTAACTAACGTTGCTTAAATTTTGATTTTTATCAGAGATATTTTGTTCAACAATCAAATCATGTTCACTTAATAAATTAAGAGCTTCTTCAATATTTAAATTCATCTTTATCTCCTAAAATAGGTTTTTAAAAAAGTCTAGAAAACTGTCCCACCAAGATTTATGTGGTGTAGAAGTTTTTTTAGTTGTTACTTTTTTGGCAACATTTTTTTCAGGCAAGAAACCATATTAGAATACTGCTTTCACCTATAATCGATTTACATAGATTATAACATAAGCATAATTACTGATAATTTTTATGTAATAAAAAAGGTACTAGTTAAATAACTAGTACCTTTTTAGGTATTAATTTAAAAAGATTTATCTAAATTCTTTATTAATAGAATTATTCTTTATTTCTATAATTCTATCAGTTTGATAGGCTTCTTCCATATTATGTGTAACCATAATTATTGTTTTACCATATTTTACATTTATTTCTCTAATTAATTGAAAGGCAACTTTAGCCAAACCGGGATCTAATGCACCTGTGGGTTCATCAGCTAAAACAATATCTCCAGGCTTCAATAAAGTTCTTGCAAGAGCAACACGTTGTTTCTCTCCACCCGATAACTCATATATTAGAGCATCTTTTTTTTCTAACAGGTTAAGCATTTTCAATACTTCTAAAATTTTTTGCTCTTTAGTGTTTGATTTAACAAAATGCATAGACAATAATAGGTTTTCTTTCACAGTTTTATCTTCAATCAATGCAAATGATTGAAATAAATAATTAATTTTATTTCGTCTTAACAAAGTAGCTTGATGATTTCTTATATTTGATAATTTTTGACCAGAGATTAACACCTCGCCAGAATCGAAGGGTTCTAACAATCCAATAATATTTAGAATTGTAGATTTTCCAGAACCTGATGGGCCAACAATGGCAACAAATTCTCCTTCTTTAATTTCAAAATTAAAATTATTCAAAATACTTTGTTCGCCAAAAGATTTAGTTACATTACTAAATTCTATTAATCCTGACATACTTTTCCTCTTTATTTTTTTATTCTGTGTAAACGTATAAAAATTGCAATCACTATAAATTCTAATATCAATTCTGCTGGTATAAGTACTAACCCTAATTTAGATTTCAAAATCAATACTGTTATTAATTTAATAATTCCTAATGTTAAAACAGAAATTATTAAGGGTTTATAGAGTTGATAGTCTGAAAATCCTAGTATTTTTTTAATAAATAGAAACTCAGCGTTAGAAAGTGAAAATATAATGGCTATAGTTATTAAAATCAAAGCTATAGTAAATATTATAAAAGCAATTAATCCAATAAATAATGCAATAATTTGCTTCAAATCTCTTTGTAAACCACTAACGTATTCCTTAACTGGAACAAATTCTATTCTATTATCATCTAATTGATATTTTTTCATAATAGAATGACTTGTGTATTTATTTAAAGTTTTTGCGTTGTTAAATTTTAAAGGCCCAGTTAAAACATTGGCACGAAGACTTCCATATTCTACAGTACCCATATTATTTGCAGTGGTAACCAATATAACGGGTTCTTTATCTACATTAGGTTCGTTACTTTCAGTTAACCAAGTAAATATTGATTGTTTTGATTGATAATCAATAAATTGTATCTTCTTCTTTTTACCAAATATTGTATTAACATCAGCACTAGATAAATCATTTTCTTTTATCCAGTCTTTATAGAGATCTTTTTTATTTTTAGACCATTGATTAGGTATCAAATAAACCCGTGTACCGGAATATGCAATATTTTCAATTTTTTTACTGATTATTATATTATGATCTTTTAAATAATTTGGAGAAAAACTTAAAAGCGTAAACGGATTTTCTGGAACCTTTTCCCGTGTTAATTGCAAATTGTCCAATGTTGATTGTGAATAATATTGTCCAGATGCTAGATAAACACCATCTTTTTTTTCAATGGATTTATACCAATTCCACATTTCATTATCTAATTTATTGTCACTACCAGAAATAGTTCCCTGATTATTACCTGGAGATACAGATTTTAGAGTTTCATAATTAGAAACTTTTGACCAATTAGATAACATTACCTCATTTTGACGAACTTCATCAACTGGTTTATCTAAACCGCTTGATGTAACTACTAGTCCAACACTCAAAATAATATATAAAAATCCCGCAAAAAAGTATAAGATTTTTTTGGGCAATTTTCCTCTAATAGCGTTTAAAATATTTGATCCAACTATAATAAGACTTGCAATGGCGATCATAGAAATAACTATTAATACGTTAATTAGGCCTGAAATAACATAAACATTTATTCCTTTTAATCCAATTCCAGATATAATTGTCCCTAAAATTAAATTTAAAATTACGGTATATAAACTAAAAGTAAAGTAAGTTCCCATCTCACCATTTATAAGATCTCTTTTACTCCAGCCCAGTAATGATAAATTTCCAATTTCTTTTATAGAAGACAGTACGTAAATAACTAACAAAATAAGCAAAATTATTGCTATTATAACTATCGCACTTAATAGAATTATTCCAGTATTACCATTGTCAATAGAAAATCCCATTTTTTGTTGTTGTAAATCTGATACTGATTCACCAGATAATTTTGATAAATCTTTAAGAAACTTGTTTTGCTGATCAAAATTTAAGCCAACAATTTTATAATTTCCCGATATATTATCATTTATATTTGTATCAAGTTTATCAGCATAAATATTTATACCAAACAAAATATGTGGCAATTTCATAATTGAATGAACTGAGCCTAGATTCTCACCAATTATGGCTTTGGGATCGCTACTTTTAGATAATTTTATTAAATTTTCTTTTTGAAAAAAAGTTACGTTATTAGTTATTAAACTTGGTGCTTTTTGAAGATCTCCACCAACAGAAATTTGTATAGTAGGGCTACTATTTTGTGAAATTTCCATATTTTCTTTTATAACAGTTGCAGGCTGTGACAACAATAATTGAGCTATTTCCTCAGTATTTGATTTTTTTCTATTATCTAGGTTTATCGTAAAAGATGACTCATCAGATAATCCATAATTTTCTACATTTGTTTGAAAATTTTCTGATAAAAAAAATATCGCCATTAACAAACACAATACTGCTTGAATGACGATAATTAATTTTATCGAAAATTTTATATTTTTTCGAATATTCATAAATTCATATTCCTAGTAACAGCGCCAATATGCCGTTGCTGTACCTGTACCAACATTTTGCTGTGCATAGGCCACTACCCCTGGAGCTTTAATACCTGAAAATGTAGTATTTGCTGTTGCAGAGTGTCTAAATTTAGATGTCATAACTCTAGAATAGCTATTGACTCCCCATGTTCTACCGTGCTCCCAAGAGACATTATATCCCTTATAATGCACTGTTTCAGCTTGCACAACAGTAGTACCAACTGTACCAACGCTTAGTAATGCAACAAATGAAAGAACAACTTTTTTTAACCCCTTGAATTTCATAATGAAATTCCCCCTTAATAATATATTTTGTTACAATTAAATTATATCATATATTATATTTTATTAAATGTTTTATTAATTTTTTATATTTTTTTAACTTTATTAATTTAATAAGTTTGTAACCCACAATAAAAAAGATTATAAAAAAGAGCATAAAATTAACATTTATGTTCTTTTGCTTAATTTAAATTCATCTTTATCTACTAAAATAGGTTTTTAAAAAAGTCTAGAAAACTCTCCCACCAAGATTTATGTGGTGTAGAAGTTTTTTTAGTTGTTACTTTTTTGGCAACATTTTTTTCAGGCAAGAAACCATATTCTAAATTTGTAGGTAATATTTTTTTGTCGGTGTTTGTTCTAAAACCTAATGCCGTTTTAGAAACACCATATTCTAGTGCCGCAGTATTAACATCATTTTTAATCCATAAACCAACATTCTGATTTAATTTATAGCTTTGACTTGCAGATACTTTTACTTCTTGATCTTTATTCAGAACATCTTTATAAACATAGTTTTCATTTACGTATCTCATCAATGTTTGAGTGCTACGATATCTTTTGTCTAGATTATCACTATTTCCCTTAGCGTCCATAACAATTGTTACCAATCGACGACCTTTGAATGGAAGTGTACCTACAAAAGAATCACCAGCTTGAGTAGTAGTTCCTGTTTTCAATCCATCAAATTCATAACCTTCTTGATAGTCACGATTTCCTTTTAGCAATAGATTAAGTGAAGTATAGGTATGAGTATCTTTACCATTTGAGAATGCGAATTTTTGTTTAGATGTAGTCTTAGTTATTTCAGGATACTCTGACAAAACATGTTTTGTCATGATGGCTAGATCGTTGGTAGTCATCTTATTCTCGCCATCTTTGTTTCCAAGATACATTCCTTTTTTCAATGCAGAATTGTTCAATCCAGAAACATTGTTGATTTCTGCATCTTTAATTCCCCAATCATTAAGAGTTTTGCGCATTTCTTTTACAAAATCAGCCTGATTACCTGAAACTTTTTGAGCTAACATCATCGCTGCTGAGTTAGATGAAACAATCCAAGCAGCATCATAAAGGTCTTTAACTGTATATGATTGATCAGTTTTAAGTGAAACATTTGATAATTCATCTTTTTGAGTCATATCAGCTTGTTGCTTTGTTGGTGTTAATTTATCAGTATATTTTATTTTTCCTTCATTAATAGCTTTTGTGACCAAATATAGTGTAAGTATCTTAGTAATTGAGCCAATTGCTACTTGTTTATCGGGATTTTCAGAATATAAAATTTGCCCAGTTTTTTGATCAAAAACCATAGCAGCTGACGCTTCAGAGATTTCTTCTGCTGCGTTTGCTGGTTTTACATTAATAATCGGAAAGATCATTACCATGAGGGTAAAAATAATTGCGATTTTTTTCATCATCTTTGACATTTTAACTCCCACTAAAATTTATTTTGTAATTGGAAAATGAATAATAAATGATGTCATATGTTCATCAGATTTCACTTCAATGTTACCATCGTGCATTTTTACCAAACTTTTAGAAATTGCTAATCCTAGACCAGATCCACCAGTTTCTTTTGATCGAGAATCTTCAACACGATAAAATCGGTTAAATAATTGTGGTAAGGATTCATCAGGAATTGGAGTTCCATTGTTGGAAATTGAAACTACGATTTCATCATCTAACTGTTTGGCGCTCAGCCATAAATGAGTAGCACCTTCGCCATATTTTAAAGCATTAGTTATTAAATTGTTAAATACACGGCCTAACTTATTTGTATCACCTTGCATAATAATACTTTCTGGTTCAGTTGATACATCAATTTCAATGCCACGCTTATTAGCCTCTAATTCAAAATCAGCTGATAATTGATCTAACATTTGTGTCATATCAAATTCTGATTCATTTAACTGGCTCATTTTACTTTGCAAATTACCAAATTCAAAAAGTGCACTAACTAAGTTTTGCATTTCCAATGATTTTTTGTAAGCAACATGTGTATATTTGAAAAATTGTTCTTGATCAGCAATATTTCCTGATTCAATTAAACCTAAGTATCCAATGATTGATGTCAAAGGTGTACGCAAATCGTGACTAATATTGGCAATCAATTCATCTTTGCTGTTCTCAGATTCTTTTTGCTCACGAATATTTTCATTTAAACTAGAAACTAACTCATTGATATTTTCTACAACGGGTTGTAAGCTCCTATTCACTTTAAAATCAAGTCTCTTTGATGTATTACCTGAAGTTATCTCAAGTACTGTATCAGCCACACGACTTAATTCGAATTGATTATAAGCTTTTTTAGCAACGTGTAGTGATAATAATATTTCGATAATCTCTATCAAATAAAACCATAATATAGTGTCAACCGAATTGAAGATGCGACCAAATATATAGCCAATAGCATCTATTACACCACTAAAACCATTGTGCATTAAAAATGAATATGAAATTCCTATAAGTAGTAAATTAATTATTTGGAACAAAAGAAAGGTGCCTATTCCTTGGAATAGCAAGACACCTTTTTCTCTTGAAGTTAGTTTGATTCGTTCTTTCAAAATCAAACCTCCACTTTATAGCCAACGCCCCAGACAGTTTCAATAACTTTTTCACCGTCTGTTGCTTCTTCTATTTTATCTCTCAAATGCGATACGTGAACCATAACCGTTTTGGCTGAAACAACTGACTCTTGTTTCCAAACACGTTCAAAAATCTCATCTGCTGAATATACTCGATTTGGGTGACTTGCCAATAAATACAATACCCCAAATTCAAGTGCTGTAAGTTGGACTTTAACACCTGAAGATGTAACTACTTCATGAGAATCCTTGAATATGGTAATGGGTCCAACCTCTAGCTTATCAGGAACATTCTTAGATGATTGTTGTTCACTACGTCTTAACAATGAACGCACACGAGCCATGATTTCCAAAGGATTGAACGGTTTAGTGACATAGTCATCGGCACCAGTAATCAACCCTTGGATTTTATCCATATCAGTTGTCTTAGCTGAAACAATAATGATTGGAATTTGTGAATTTTTTCTTACTTCTTTAACAACACTAATACCATCTAGTTCAGGCATCATAATATCTAGGATCATCAAAGAAATATCACTATATTCTGCAAGTTTTTCCAATGCTTCTTGTCCAGAATTTGCAGATACTGGTTCGTATCCTTCATTCTTGATGTAGATACTTAGAAGTTCTACAATTTCTTTGTCGTCGTCTACTACTAAAATTTTCATATTATATCCTCAATAGTCACTAATTTCACAATATGTTAATATTATACAATAAACTAATCCCGATTAAAAATAGTCATGAAAGAGAAAATAATGGAATATCTAAAAAAGAGAATCAGATTCATATTAATTTTTATCTTTTCGATAATTGTACTATTTTTTGTTCATTACGAAATGGCAAAACGACCTGAATTTGCAAACAGCACTCGTATGATTTGGACTACAAATCTACTAAACATCTTCTGTGGTGGTTTTGCTTTATATTCTGTGGTGCAATTTTTCAGAGTTAAATAAAAAAGATCCTACCTAAAGGTAGAATCTTTTTTATTTTAGATGAATCCTCGTTCTGTAATCCCGAATTGTCTTCTAAATAGGAAACGTCCCCCATAAGCAACAACAGCGATTACTATATAGAATGTTCCGTTAAGCGAAGGATTAAACATTGATGGAACAACACTTGTTAGTGCCAATACACCAAACATTACTACCAATCCAACTAACATATATCCTATTGTAACCATTAGTCTTGGTCGCTCTGACTTAGGTTTCTTCATTTGTTGGTTAACCCATGTTAATAGGTAACCCCACATACCTGAAAGAATTAGCAATGTAACAACACCCATTTGTTGTCCTTGTTTTGCACTTTGTTTAGTCATCAATCCCATTATTCCGTACATAATAGCAAACAATGCTAAGAATAATAATGATGTATCCAAACCTAATGCCCAGAATGGTGATTTCTTAACTGGTTTTGTTGGATGAACAATGTCATTAACTTTTTGCGATACAGGACCGTACAATTGATTAGCAGGGATACCTTTAATTTGATTAGAAACTATCTCTGGAATCAATTCATTGATAACTTGTTGTGCTTCATCTTCAGTAAAGCCATCATTAACGAGAGTTTTATTTAATTTGAAAACATACTCTTCATTTTTGTTAGTCAATTTACTACGTAAATCTGAAACGTCAGTAGTTAAGATTTGTTCCTCAGTTTCTGAACTTTTTTCACGTTTTTCGACTTTTTCTTTTTGTTTATTTATAGCTTTTTTGTTCTTTTCTCTTAAATCATCAGACATTAAAGTTCCCTCTCAGTATTCTAGACGTTAAATCTAAACTCAATAATATCGCCATCTTCAACAACATATTCTTTTCCTTCAACACGAAGTCTTCCAGCTTCTTTGACAGCTTGTTCACTTCCATAACTATCTAAATCATCAAAAGAAGTTACTTCGGCTCGGATGAATCCTCTCTCAAAATCAGAGTGAATAACTCCGGCAACTTGTGGAGCTTTCATACCTTCGTGGAATGTCCAAGCACGTGTTTCTTTACCACCAGCTGTGAAGAATGTTCTTAGACCTAGTAATTTGTATGATGCACGAATCAACTTGTCTAATCCAGATTCAGAAACTCCTTCTGCTTCAAGAAATTCTTCACGTTCATCATCATCAAGTGATGCAATTTCTTCTTCTGTACGAGCTGAAATTCCAATAGCTTGTGCATTTTCAGATTTTGCATAATCTTCGACAATTTTGAAATATTTTGATGATTCAGGATTTGCCATATCTTCTTCTGCAATATTAGCAACATAAAGAATAGGCTTAGCTGTTAATAAGAATAATCCCTTAACAAGGGGCATCTCTTCTTTTGAAAAATCAATACTACGTGCTGGTTTTCCTTCTTCAAGAACAGGTTTAATTTTCTTTAGTACTTCAAATTCTTCAACAGCCGCTTTATCTTTACTACGTGCTGCTTTTTCAACACGATCATAACGCTTCGTTACGCTTTCCAAATCAGCCAGAACAAGCTCAGTATTGATTGTTTCAATATCATCTAATGGATCAACAACACCAGTTACACTGGTAATATTGTCATCATCAAAAGCACGTACAACGTGTACTATAGCGTCTACTTGGCGAATATTTTCTAAGAATTTGTTTCCTAACCCTTCACCTTTTGAAGCCCCTTTAACGATACCGGCGATATCAGTAAATTCAAAGGTTGTATGGATAATTTTTTTGGCAGGAATTATTTCATCAATTCTTGCTAATCTTTTATCTGGAACTTCAACCATTCCAACATTTGGATCAATAGTGGCAAAAGGATAATTTGCCATTTCCGCACCTGCTTTTGTAATAGCATTAAAAAGTGTTGATTTACCAACATTTGGTAATCCAACGATTCCAGCTGTAAGAGCCATCGTAATTCCTCATTTCTCATTTATTAATAATTAAATAATGTTCTTCTTTTGATGTATCAACTTCCTTTGAAGTTAATAAAACTTTTTTAAATTTTTTAGAAAAATTATTTCGTGGAATCATAACTATATGTCCACAACCCATGCATTTTATCTTTATATCTGCACCTAAGCGGATAATTTCAAAACGATTAGTTTGACATGCATGAGGTTTCTTCATCTGAACTAAGTCACCTAATTCATACATACTACTCTCCTAATCTAATTTAATACCAAGAATATCTAAAATTCTGTTTAAATCATCGATATTATTGAAATCAATTTCTAATTTTCCTCGACCGTTACGAGATTCCTTAACTGCAACAGATGTATCAAATTTTTCAACAAGTTTTGATTCTGTTTCGCGAACAAATGGTGATTTAGTAATGCTTCTCTTACGAACTTTTACGCTATTACTTTTTGCATCACTTGCTAATTGTTCCAGCTGGCGAACTGTAAGATCTTCTTTTACAGCTTTTTGAGCTAGAGCATCAATTTGTTCAGGATCTTTTAAACTCAATAATGTTCTGGCTTGACCCATTGAAAGTACACCATTTTGAACAAGTTTTTGTGTTTTATCTGGTAAATTTAACAGACGCAAATAGTTAGCTATGTATGGTCTACTCTTACCTAGTCTTGTGGCAACTTGGTCTTGTGTTAAATTCAATTTATCGATCAGTGTTTGATATGCTTCAGCTTCTTCAAGTGCAGTTAGATCTTCTCTTTGAAGATTTTCCAAAACAGCAATTTCCATCATTGCTGTTTCAGATAATACTCGAACAATCGCAGGTATTTCTTTTAGACCTGCTATCTTACTAGCACGATATCTTCTTTCACCAGCAATGATTTCATAACCATTGACACTTTCACGAACAATAATTGGTTGAAATATTCCATTTTCTTTAATTGAATTTGAAAGATCATTTAATGCGTCTTCATCAAATGTTTTACGAGGTTGATATGGATTAGGGCGAATTTGATCAATTTTTATATTTTGAACAGTTTCTGATGATTCATCAATTGCTTCAAAATCAGAAAAAATTGCATCAATACCTTTTCCAAGACCCTTATTATTTTTGCTTGATACCATTATTTTTCATAACCTCCTCAGCCAATTTTTTGTATGCTTCGGCGCCTGTTGACTTATCGTCAAAATCAACAATAGGCATTCCATAACTTGGTGCCTCTGCTAATCTTGTATTTCTAGGTACGATTACTTTATAAACTTTATCTTCGAAGTAAGATTGAACTTCCTCGACAACTTGGGCACCCAAGTTTGTACGTGCATCCAACATTGTCATCAAGACACCTTCAATTGCTAAATCTTTATTGAAGTGTTTTTGAACTAAACGAATAGTATTTAATAGTTGGCTTAAACCTTCCAGTGCATAATATTCACTTTGAACTGGGATAATTATTGAGTCACTTGCAGTGAAAGCATTGGTAGATAACTGTCCTAATGATGGTGGGCAATCAATCAAAACGATATCATAATCATTTTCAACGCGTTCTAATCCACTCTTCAAACGAGTTTCTCGTGCCATCATAGATGTTAATTCCATCTCAGCACCAGCTAATTGAATAGTTGCAGGAACAATATCTAAATTTTTGTGCTTTGTTTTGATGATGACATCTTCAAGTGGATATTCGTTAACTAAAACATCGTAAATATCTTTCTCAACTTCTGCCTTTTTTACGCCTAAACCACTAGTTGCGTTACCTTGGGGATCGACATCAATAATCAATACTCTTTGACCGAAATCTGCCAGACATGCACCTAAATTTATTGTTGTAGTTGTTTTTCCAACCCCACCTTTTTGATTGGCGATTGCAATTGTTAATACCATATTTTTTCCCCTTAAATCAGATCTTAATTTGCTGTTAATGGTTTCTTGACAGGTGTTCCTGGTTTTCTAGGATACTTTGCCGGTGTTTCTTTAATTTTATCTATGAATAAAATGTTTCGAATACCTTCATTGTTTGGCAATGCTATTTCTATTTGGTTGGATATTTCTCCACCTAATTCATCGACAGCATATTTCCCTTCCTCAATTTCTTGAGATGCTTTTTCAGCTTTCAGGGCAACAAACTTACCGCCTACTTTTGTCAAAGGTAAACAAAACTCTGCCAAAATATTCAAAGCTGCAACAGCTCTCGCCGTTACAATATCAAATGACTCTCTAGCATCACTCTTACCAAATTCTTCGGCTCTAGCGTGGACTAGATTAACATCTTCTAGACCTAACTTATTAACCAAATTATCAAGAAATTTGATACGCTTGTTCAATGAATCGATAATCGTAATCTTTAACTGTGGATTGATTATTTTTAAAGGAATTGATGGGAAACCTGCACCAGATCCAACATCACATAATGTCATACTACCCGACAATATATCAGGGCTTACAATTCCTAGAATTATGGAATCATAAAAATGCTTTAAGTAAACCTGATCTTTTTCAGTTATCGAAGTAAGATTCATAACCTTATTTGTTTCTACTAATTCTTTAAAATATATCTCGAATTGCTCTAGCTGGTGGTCGCTGATTTCGATACCATCTTCTAACAATTTTTTTCGAAATTCTTCAGGTGTCATAATCGTCCTCCAGTCGTGTAACAATATATGTTTCACACCATACAATCGTATATTAAAAATGCCTTTTTTTCAATAGATGAGACAAGTTATTCCTATTAAATACCATTAACTTTAAAAGTCTGATAGAATTGATTTATTAATTTAAAAAAACGGAGAATACTCATGGCAGAAACAATTAAAATTGCTTACTTATATGAAGATCTAATGAATACATATGGTGATAGTGGTGATGTTAAAATTCTGTCATTTCTTCTAAAAGAAAAAGGTTACGATACTCAAGTTGACAATATCAGTATAGATACTGACGTTTTCGATGCCTTTGACTATGACTTCTTATTCTTCGGAGGTGGGCAAGATTTTGAACAAACTGTTGTTGCCAAAGATATCATGCGTCATCGCGAAACAATAAAAGACTACATAGAGGATGAACGTCCAATGCTTGGCATCTGTGGTGGATACCAATTCTTAGGTACCTATTATGAAACCATTGGTGGTGATACTATCCAATGTCTAAACATTTTACCTATACACACAGTTTTCAAAGCTGACAGTAGAATGATCGGTGATACCGAATTTGAAACTCCATGGGGAATTGCCAGAGCGTTTGAAAATCATTCAGGTAGAACTTACTTTGATGATAATGAAAAAGTAGAAGCATTTGGAAAAATGGTTCAAGGCTATGGAAATAATCCTGAGGATGGTAATGAAGGATTACGCTACAAAAATACTTTTGGTAGTTACTCACATGGTCCACTTCTTAAAAATGAAAATATTGCCAATATGTTTGTAGAAAAAATTATTGAAAATCACAAAACAAGAGTCGCTGAATAATGAACATCGTATTACTTCTTTTAATTTTTTACTTCACTAAGAAACAGTTTGAATTTGAAAAAACTAAAAGAATATATTTACTTATTATTCCCGTTTATTCAATAATCATGTTTCTACTTAGTTTCAAACCCAGCGTCAGCAATAATTTATATTTACTTGTCATCTTAGTAATCTCAGGAATTGTAAGTTATATTCAAGCAAAATACACCGAAACAATAACTCTTCCTGATAAAGATAAATATAATCGTCCAGTTACAGAGATCAAAGGTGGTTATGTTTATCTTTTAGGATGGATTGTCATTTTCATCGCTGAACTCATATTAATTTGGTTCAAAGTAGGCAGATTAAATATATTGGAAACATTGAGTGAAGAAATAACTTTAGACCTATTCAAATTTAAACATTTTGGAAATGATTCATCTTGGTTTATATTAGCTCTTTCTGGATTCTCATCTTATTTTTATTCCCTATGGTTGAGACTCTTTAACCCTGATGTTAAGAAATCATTGAATAGAAGAAAAAACCAATCTATTAAATAGATTGGTTTTTTATTTGTCTAAAAATTTATTACTCTTCAAAATTGCAACTGATATCGCAGGAGCTATTATCACCGCGGCAATAAGTTCAGGAATTCCATTAACACCTACTATACCTAGCAATACAGCATTAAGAGACGAAACCTGTGTTCCATATGCACTAGCTAAAGTACTTGCATACATTAATCTCATCAAAACTAGAACCAAAACTGTATTAGTTAAAGAACCAACTGCAGAAGCTAAGCCCATTCCAAAAATTTTATGCTTGCCATTATTTTTGAAAATTAAGTATATATATCCTGCAATTAAACCAACTAAAATTCTAGGAATAATAGCTACAAAAGGATTAGTAAATACTGTCGTATCTATAATACTTGTTGGGCTAGTCCAGGCTCTGATAATTGTTCCAATACCCCAAACCAGTCCTACTATACCACCATCAATTGGGCCTAAAACAATAGCCGCAACAATAACCGTTATATGAATTATTGTTATATTAACAAAACCTGTTGGTAGAAATCCCAGAAATGGAACCATAGTCTGTATAAAAATTATTGCACTTAATATTCCCAATATAGAAATTCTGTAAGCATTGTTTCTATTCATAATTATTCACCTTCTGCTGCATCGACTGCTTTTATTATAGCGTTACGAAAACCATATTCTTCAAGAGCAGCCACTCCACGAATTGTTGAACCACCTGGAGAAGTGACTTCATCTTTCAAAGCAGATACATTTGAGTCTGATTGCATTGCTAGTTTGCCTGCGCCAATTGCCATTCCTATGGCTGCCTCGTATGCTAGTTTTCTATTTAGACCGTGCTTAACACCAGCATCACTCAATGCCTCTATAAATATATCTAAGAATGCTGGAGAACAACCAGCCACAGTACCTAATATACCAATTTGTTCTTCTGGAACTTCGACCACTTGTCCGGTATATCCTAGTACTTCAAATGCTTGTTTTTTCTCGTCTTCAGTAAAATCATCAGAGAAAGTTATTCCCGTAAACCCTGCACCAATTTTAACAGGTGTATTAGGAATTGCATGGGCAACTTTTGCCTTTGTTATTATTTTTTTCATTTCAGAAACAGAAGTTGATCCTGTAAATGCAATAACAATTTTGTTTTCTGATATTGATTCCAATTCTTTTAAAACAGAACCCAAGGCTGATTCTCCAACACCTATCAAAATAATTTCACAATTTTCTAGTGATTTTATATCCTCGACTATGTTAAAACCTAATTTTTCTTGTAGAGCCTTGGTTCTTGATGATTTACCACCTTTTACATATATATCTTTAGCTGAATATCCGCTACCTACTATACCAGTGATAACAGCTCCACCTATACTACCTGCGCCAATTAATCCTATCATGTGATGACCTCCTGAATATCTTTATAATACATTTTATCTTAAAGCATTAAATTAATAAAACATTCTATAATTTTAGGCAACAAAAAAAGCACTCAACATAAATGTTGAATGCTTTTAAGACTTTAATCTGCAAAACTAAAGAGCCTGAAGATTTAAAGGTTTTTTTGAATTTATATTAAACGTATTGTTCGTAATAAACTCTGTCTGAGTGTAACCAGAATCCGATGTTGTGTAATTTGCGTACCCAACTTAGAGTTAGTTCTTGTGGACTTGGTACAACTACAGTTTCTTTATCTTCTAATAGACTTAGAACAATCATTGCAGCTAGCAAGATAGCTAGACCAGCAACGGCTGTGGTCATCATCAATGTACCTAAGATAATTGGAGTTACCATAGCAATGATAATGGCTGCGAAGAAGATAATGAATCCGATACCAGCAACTATTGAGAATACCCAACCTACAACTGGAATTAATCCTAGAATACTTAGTACAATCATAATTGGTCCACCGACAAGGATAACAAGAGCTACCCAGATAGGCCATGACATAAATACAAATAGTCCTGGGATAAATAGAAGTAATAGTAATGAACTTAGGAATGCAATTATTTCAAGAACAATTGCTACCAAGTTAGGGAAGAATAGTGCCATGTTTGCGAATCCAAGAATAAATGCTAATGTACCGAATACTAATAGTATTGGTAGTCCGAAGACAAATAGTCCAAGCATTAGTAAGTATAGACCAACAATTTGGAATACGATTAATGCTGGAATGAATAGGAATACAATAATTGCTAATCCGATAAGTGTTGCTAAACTACCACCTAGTAGCCATGGAATAGCTGCTAAGAAGAATACTGCGAATGATGTACCTGTAATTAGAAGTGCTGCAGGAAGAACCAATAGTAGTAGAGGTAGAGCAATACCTAGGAAAAGAATCATTCCTATTGCAAATAGTGTTGCAACGATTAGGAATAGAAGTGCAAATATTGGAAGAAGCACTGGTAATAGACCTAATGTCAAGACAACACCAACTAATGCAACTGCAATAGCAACTGCAATTCCAAGAGCTACAACTGCCTTAATTGCTTGAATACCAATGAATAGACCTGCAAGAATAATGCGAGGGATCCATAGTAGTAAGTCAACTAATACAAATAATGTAGCGCCAATACCAAGAATAGTTCCAATAATTGTTAATGGTAATGTGATGATATTAATAATTGGAATTAAACTAATCAATCCACCAAGTCCTGCAATAGCAAGTGTTCCTAAGAACAAGATTGGTAATAGGATAGGTGAGAAGATTGTAATAACGGCATTCAGGATAATTGGAATAATATTTAGAACAAGTGCAGCAGCTAGTACTAGCGCTGTTCCTAAAATCCAAATTGGAGCTGTAAGTACGTAACCAATTCCCATAAGCACTGCAAGTACAGGAATAGCTAATAAAGTAATGAAAATCACGCCAGGCATATTCTTAGAAGTTTTACCTGTTGAAGTAGTTGTTGAAGCATTTACTAAACCTGATGGAGTATATTTACCAGCTAGGTAATCAGCATATACTTGTGAATCCTGCATTTGTTGGAAAGCAATAATTTGTGAAAAATCACCAGCACGGAACTTATCACCGAATGATTTAACAAGTTGAGGTAATTTAACCTCATAAGGATTATCACTTAATGGATTAGCTGTTGTATCTAGAGTAATCTTATAAACATTTCCGTCAGATGTTTTTTGAACAAATGAATGTACTGAACCTACTGTATCATCAGATGCAGTATTTTTAGATACGTTGTTCAAAATTTCAGGAATGCTTGATAAGATTTCAGCTTTATCATTACTTGATGCTTTACCCATCAAATTGTATACATCTCTTTCGATGTTGTAGAACAATGTTGCACCGTTTGAAGTTTGTGTAGAATCCTTAGAGTCAGCTACACCAGCTTGTTCGGCTGCTTGTTGTACCATCTGTTGAGAGATATAGTCATTCAAAGTTGCTGTAGAGTTATAAGTAACTCCGTTAAGTACGATTGAATCCGCACCAGCAGCTTCTTGTGAATCAACTTGAACGATTTGAAGGTGATCTTTAATGATATTCCATACACTAGTAGGATCGACTTCTTGACCCGGAACTATATAAGTACCATTAAGGTAATCTTGATATAGTTTTGAGTTAAGCATAACGTCCATGTCTACAGCGCTATCAAAAGCATCTGATTCGATGTTTTCACCGAATGATTTAACAAGTGCTGGCATATTCTTTTCCAAGATGCTTTCGCTATCTGGTTTGGCAGTTGCGTCAACTGTCACATATGCGTATCTACCTGTTGAAAGTAGTGTTCTGTATTTGAATACAGAATTTTGACTTTCGGCAGATGACATGTTTGACCATATCCAAGGCATAGTCTTAAGGATTTCTGCCCTTTCAGTTTCGGTCACTGAGTCGTCAAGTTTTGCATAAACTGCATCACGAGTTTCCTCATATACTGATGAATCTTGGTAAGATGTTTCTTCACCCTTAGGATCATCAGTAGTTTGGTCTTTGACAGCATTAGTAAGTGTAGCTTCTACATCAGTAGGCTTACCGTTTGGCGTGTCAATATACTCGCTATTGGCGTCAGCTTCTGTAGTTGCTGTAGTAGCATCATCATTAGCCACTGTAGCAGCTGCACTGTCTGAAGTTGCTGTAGCAGATTCTTGTGTTGTAGCAACAGGTGTTGCTTCAGCATTTGAATCGGTAGCAGCTTCAGCCGCTACACTACTGTCTGTTGTAGCAGCAGAGTTATCTGTTGTAGCAACGCTTGAGGCAGTTGCAGCAGAATCTGTTGTTACATCAGTATTTGTAGTAGCTTGACCAGATACTTCAATAGTAGTGTTGTCTAAAACAGCTTGAGCAGCTTCAGAGTATGTTGGAGCATAATCTGAACTTGCTTGAGTGCTTGTAGAACTTTCTGTAGTTGCTTCTGAATAAGAAGTTACAGATTGACTAGTTGATGTTGATGTCTGGTTAGCAGATTGACTTGATGTTGTTTCTTGAGATTGATTACTTACTGGAACAGCTTGTTCGTAAGATTGAATCTCGTTATCAGAAACAGTAACATCAGAGCCATTGAAGTCAGCCACAACAGTTGATTTAACAGCTACATTTTTTGTAGCAATATTAATTCCTGTTGTATAACTATCGCCCGTTACATCTTTTGTAAATGTATAAACAAATGAATTGTTTTCAACATCTTTTGTAACGGTGAAAGGAACGTCTGCTGATTCTGAGATAGCTTTACTGTTTTGAATATCAACGTTAGTTGGATCAAATTTTACAGTAAATTTATCACCTTTTTGAATCACATTCCCTTCTGAAGGTGCAATAGTCGTAACAAATGCTTGGCCTCCGTCCTCTTTTTCTACTTTAGAATTAAAGATGCTATTTGCATCTCTGTACGGAACGCTTGTATCAGTTGTTGGCTGAGTATCACTATTTGCAACTTCATTAGTTTGTGAAGCAGCTTCTACTAAATTAGCAGTAGTGTAAGAACCGAATGGTAACACTAGTGATAGAGCTGATAGAAATACGACAGCTTTCTTCAATAACGACATACCGTTTCCCCTTTCTATTTAATTTTCAATATACAAGATATAAAAGGTCATCTTTTACATCAACTAAAATAATATAGGAAAAATGGGAAAATACAATAGTTTTTTCACAAATAGAATTATATATTTAAGAAAATTTTAGAACTTTATTGATATATTTTGATAATAAAGAGTGTATTAAACGTTTTCATTTGTGTTTTCTAAAATTACACTGTATAAATTTTTCACAGCATCGACACCGAATTTATCAATATAGTAGTCTGAAAACCTAGAATCATTGATATACATCTCAACAATAGCTCTGTGGATAGCTGGAGTGTAATTTGGCATTGTGAATTTTAACCATTGCTGATGTTTCAAATATATCTGCTCAGCAAGTTCTGGTGTTTTTGTTTTATCATATTCGATAAGATATTTTATCATTTCTTCTTCTACTTCAGACATCTTTCGATAATCTTCCTCTGAAAGATTCATAAATTTACGATTGGATTCATCGATTTCTTCAGAAGAATACTTCTCAGTTAATTCCGATCCGTATTTTTCAGTGTTCTCTTTTATAGCACCTTTTTTAAATGCTTCAAATTTTTGTTGATCAGTCATTTTAGTTCCTCCTTCTTCACTATTAATAGTTTGATCAATCAACTGAATTAATTGATCATATTTATTTCTTTCTTCTATTAATAAGTCTTTTTGTTCATTTAAAATTTCCGACCTATTCAATTGACTATCTGATTGAATTTTTATTATTTCTGATAATTTAAAATTTAATTCTCTATAAAATAATATTTCTTGTAGTTTATCAACCTGATTTTCGTCGTAGTATCTGTAACCAGCTGCTGATTTTTCAGATGGTTTTAAAAGGTTTATTTGGTCGTAATACCTTAGAGTACGTGTACTTATACCTGCTAATTTTGCTAGTTCATTAATTGAATATTTGATGTTTTCCACCTCCTCAATAAATTGATTGTAATTCTTTACGTAACGTCAATTTCAAGTATTTTATATAAAAAATTGTTACTTTTTTATCTAGACTGATAAAATCAAATGTAAGAGCAATATAATACAAATGGAATCGAGGTTTTAATTATGAATGAGTTTACTCAAGTGTTAACCATCGGAGGATCAGATTCTGATGGTAGTGCTGGCATACAGGCCGATTTAAAAACTTTCCAAGCAAATAATGTTTACGGCATGTCTGTTTTAACTGCAGCTGTTGCAGGAAATTCATATGGTATTCACGATCAAATGTTGATGCCTAAAAGTTTTATAGAAAACCAAATTAAAGATATAAAAGATGATTTTAAAGTTTCTGCTTTTAAAACTGGTATGCTTTCTGATTCTAATACAATTAAAACAGTAGCAAAGCAAATTGAAGACAAACAATTCGGATTCTTTGTTTTAGATCCAGTCATTATTACAAAACACGGAGATATGCTACTAGAACAAGAAGCTTATAAAACCTTGATAGAAGATCTTTTTCCACTTGCAGATTTAATAACACCTAACTACTATGAAGCCCAAAAATTATCTGGCCTAGAGTTAAATAGTAAGGACGAAATTATAAATGCAGCAAAGATTTTACAAGAGTTGGGACCAAAAAACGTTTTAATAAAAGGAAAACATTCGAAAAATGAAACCACTGACGTAGAAGATTATGTTCTACTAGAAGATGGGACATCTTTCTGGTTTTCACAACCATTTGTCGATACGGAACATATCAACGGTACTGGTGATACACTTTCATCAACTATAGTCGCTCAGGTAGCTCTTGGTAAAAATCTGAAAGAATCAATTGAATATGCTAAAAAATTTACGTATCAAGCTATAAAAAACGTAATTGATGTAGGTCACAAATACGGTCCTATCAATCATTTTATAAAAAATGATATAATATAGTAATTATTACAACATCTTGGAGGTACAAAATGGTAAGAATCACAAAAATTTCTGCAAGTATTATTTTGCTAATCCTTGCAATTGTTTTGATGTTAAAAACTGGATTTGAAGGCTTTATTGCTGCTCTTATTGGCGCCGGTGCTATTGGTAGTGCAGCAGGTATTCTAATCGCTTTTACATATATAATTGCTGGTGCTATCTACTTAATCACAAATCGTAGTTATAGTATTGTTCCAGATGTTATCAGCTTCATTATTTTAATTTTGGGAGCCTTGATTGGATTTTTCAACGGCGGAGTTCCTGACACTAGATACTTATTGATTTGGTCATGGCTTTCTATCGCAATAGGAGCAATTGTTCTGATAATTAGTATTGTCGACTTGATTAACAATCCTGTACCTACTGATGAACCTGAATCTCAACAGAGTAATCGTCAACAATCATTTAACAACAATCAAAATCCTAATATGCAGTATTCTAATTTTGATCAAAATCCACAAAATTTTCAACAACCTCAAAATCAATATGGTCAACAACAGAACTTCAATGGTTATCAAAACCAACCTTATAACAATAATAATTACAATCAATATCAAAATAATAACTTTGATCAATATAATCAACCTCAGAATTACCAACAAAGCAATCAAAGGTTTAGACCAAACGAACCTCAAGGTAACTTTAATGCACCAAACAGATCAAATAATATGAGTAATTCAAACCCAATGGAATCAAGACAAGGTAGACGTTCACGCATGAATAAGAAGAAATAGCATTATAGCTAAGCTGAAAACGCTTAGCTTTTTTTAATTATTTATTACGAAATATCATAATTCTATTGCCAAATATATTAATTAATCATATGATAAATGATGTGAAAGTATTATTTTTATGTTATGGGAGGAATTTATTATGCTAAATCTTGGATTAAGCGTTGTTTCATTAGCAAGATTTCAATTTGCTATGACAACCGTTTTCCACTTTTTCTTCGTTCCTTTTTCTATCGGAATGGGATTTCTTGTAGCAGTAATGGAAACTATGTACGTTGTCAAAAAAGACAAAGTATATCTAGACATGACAAAATTCTGGGGAAAAATTTTCCTACTTAGTTTTGCTGTCGGTATCGTTACTGGTATTATTCAAGAATTCCAATTCGGTATGAATTGGTCTGAATATTCAAGATTCATGGGGGATGTATTTGGAGCACCGCTTGCTATTGAAGCTCTTCTTGCTTTCTTCATCGAATCAGTCTTTATCGGAATTTGGATGTTTACTTGGGATAAATTTACACCAGGTTGGCATGCAGTGATGATTTGGATGACTTCTATCGGTACAATGCTATCTGCTATTTGGATTCTTGCTGCCAATAGTTTTATGCAACATCCAACTGGATTCAAGATCAACGGTTCAACTGGTCGTATCCAATTGACTAACTTTGGTGACGTGGTTACAAATCCACAATTGTGGAGAGTATTTCCTCACGTTATCATTTCTGCTATCATGGCAGCTGGTGTTGTAATTGCCGGTATGAGTGCTTGGGGACTATTAAAGAAGAAGAAAGGTGAAAACCACTTCTTCAAAACATCACTTCGCTTTGGACTATGGGTTGGACTTATTTTCTCAATCCTTACTCTTATCGCTGGTGATTTCCAAACTCAACAAATGTTGAAAGATCAACCAATGAAGTTTGCTGCAACTGAAGGTATCTACAATGATACTGATGATCCAGCTCCTTGGACAATCATCGAATCAATCGATGCAAAAGATCACAAGGCTTCAAACCAAGTTGATATTCCTGTTATGTTGAGTGTTCTTACATATCACAAGACATCTGGTTCAGTACAAGGTATGAATTCTCTTAATAAAGAATTCCACGCTAAGTACGACAAGAAGTTTGGAAAAGATATGGATTACTATGCACCTGCTAAGACATTGTTCTGGAGTTTCAGAATAATGTCAGCTGTTGATGGTATCATCGGTCTTGTTTCACTACTTGGTCTTATCTGGTCAAGAAAGAAAAAAGACACAATCGAAAACAAGAGATGGTTCCTTATCATCATGGGAATCTGCATCTGGGTTCCATTTATTGGTATAACAGCTGGTTGGTTCGTAACAGAATTTGGACGTTATCCTTGGATCGTTTACGGTCTAATGACTATTGCTCAAGCTGTTTCTCCTACTTCAACTGTAGGATCACTATTATTCAGTAATATTGTTTACTTCTTATTGTTTACAATTCTTGGTGGAACAATGGTTTGGTACTCAAAGAGAACTCTAAACCAAGGTCCATACTACGAAATTGAGGATTCAATTGAAAATGTTGATCCATTCTCAAAGGAGGCGTTTGACAAATGACATTAAGTACATTTTGGTTTATCGTCATAGGTTTGCTATTCGCCATATTCTTATTCCTTGAGGGATTTGACTTTGGTGTTGGTATGGCAACTCGTCTAATCGGTAAAGATATGGACGAAAGAGTTGCTATCATGTCAACTATAGGACCACACTGGGATGGTAACGAAACTTGGTTAGTTACTGCCGGTGGTGCAATGTTTGCTTCACTACCACTTTGGTATGCTTCATTGTTCTCAGGTTACTACATTGTTTTACTTCTAGTTCTTGTAGGTTTGATCTTACGTGGTGTTTCATTTGAATTCGTTAAGCATGCTGAAACAAATGCTGGTAAGAATATTTGGATGTGGACTTTCTTCATTGGAAGTTTCATGGCACCATTCTTGCTATGCTTGATGCTTCTAAGTATGGTTCAAGGTATTCCTATGAATGCTAACGGAGATGCTTTCCCTAAATTCTTTGATATTGTTAACTGGCTATCAGTTGTTGGTGGTGTTGCAGGTGTTCTTCTTTCACTTGTACATGGTCTAAACTTTATCCGTTTAAGAATGGAAGGACCTCTACGCGAACGTGCTAGAAGTCTTAACAAAGTCCTTTACCCAATTCTATTTGCTGGTGAAGTAGTCTTTGCTATCTTAGTATTCTTCCAAACAGACTTCTTTGACAAGAGACCAATTTCATCATTAATCATTACACTTCTTATCGTTGTGTTCTCATTAATTGGATACTGGGGTGTTCTTAAAGATCACGAAGGTTGGAGTTTTGCTGGAAGTGGTTTATCACTATCAATGGTTATAGTTCTTCTATTCAACGGACTATTCCCACGTGTTATGATCGCTACTAACCCAGCACACAGCATCTTGATCAAAGATGCAGCAAATTCACACTATACATTAACAATTATGACAATTGTTGCATGTATTCTTGTACCTATTGTTGCAATTTACTTCATTTGGTCATATTCTTTATTTACAAAGAGAATTAATCCAAAAGAAGATAAGGTAAAATATTAATATGATTGATAAGCGTTTATTACGCTTACCAGGAACTAAAAAACTTCTACTAATGCTTGCAGGATTAACTTTCCTGCAAGCATTTGTTATTTTATTCCAAGGTAAGTATTTAGCAGAAGCACTAGTTAATTCATGGAAAATGAAGCCATTAGACACAATCTATATGCCAATGGCTTTATTTTTTCTTGCCTTTGTAGCAAGACATTTATTTAACTTGTTAAACAGTCGTATCGTTGATAACTATGCAGCCAATACATCTGAAGAAATTCGTTCAGAATTGCTGGATAAGATCTACGATACTGGTTCAGAAATTATTCTACGAAATGGTAGTGGTAATTTAGTTACCTCTTCTCTTGATGGAATTGACCTAATTGAAAATTATTTCAAATTGATTTTTACTAAGATCTTGAACATGTCTATCATTCCTCCCATACTTTTAATCTATATATATATGCAGAGCATTTCTTCAGGAATTACTCTGACAATTATTGTTCCTCTAGTTATACTATTTATGATTATTCTAGGGTTAGCTGCTCAATCTAAGGCAGATGAACAATATGAGCAATATACAATAATCTCAAATCACTTCTTAGATTCTTTAAGAGGTTTACCTACATTAAAAATGCTAGGTTTGAGTAAAAAATATGAAAACAATATACACGTTGTAAGTGATGAATATCGTCGTAGAACGATCAACACTCTTCGTATTGCTATCTTATCTACTTTTGCTTTAGATTGGCTTACAACGCTAGGTATTGCTATCTTGGCTGTATTCCTAGGTCTTGCTCTAATAAACGGTACAATGCCACTCTTCCCAGCGCTAGTTACACTGATTCTTGCACCCGAATATTTCTTACCTCTACGTGATTTTTCTAGTGATTATCATGCTACTCTAGATGGTAAAAATGCACTTGGTTCTATTTTTGAAACTCTAGCAATACCTGACAACAAAACAAAAGACACTTTGTCTAATTTTTCATGGGATGAAAATTCTCATTTAGAAATTAAAAATGTTGAGTTTAAGTATGAAGAAGATGCAATTTCTTCCAGTCTAGATATCAAAGAGCTAAAACTATCAGGATACAAAAAAATTGCTGTAATTGGTAAATCCGGATCAGGTAAAACTACCCTAATTAGATACTTGGGTGGTTTCTTGGGATCAAATACAAATGCCAACGTGGTCATTAATGATCAACAGTTAGATAATTTAAACGTTCAATCTTGGCGTGATCAGTTAGCATTTCTACCTCAATCACCATATTTATTTAGTGGAAGTATTAAGGACAACATTAAATTCTACAATCCATTAGCTTCCGATGATCAAGTCAATCTTGCTGCTAAACAAGCTGGTCTCGATATTTTTATCGATAGTTTATCTGAAGGATATGAAACTATAATTGGAGAAGGTGGTCGAGGTATATCTGGCGGTCAACAACAAAGAATCATGCTAGCCAGAGCCTTTCTAGCTAAAGATCGACATGTGTTGATTTTTGATGAACCTACTGCACATTTGGACATCGAAACAGAATACAATTTGAAAGCACCAATGGAAGAACTATTCAAAGATCACTTAGTAATTTTTGCTACACACAGATTACACTGGTTAAAAAATATGGATTACGTCATCGTTATGGATAACGGTAAAATTGTTGAGCAAGGTACTCCTGATGATCTTCAAAAATCACAAGGTCCTTACATGAATCTGATAGAAAATATGCGAGGTGATCAATTATGAGTTTCTTTAAAACATTCAAAAATGACACCTGGGTAAAACCATATATTAAACAATATAAGGGATTACTTTCATTAGCTATTTTCCTAGGATTTTGTACTTCATTTTGTGCAGCAGCATTGATGTTTACTTCTGGTTACTCGATCGACAAGGCAGCTACACAACCTGTAAATATTTTTCTTATATATGTGCCTATTCTATTAACTAGAGCTTTTGGTATTGGACGTCCAGTTTTTAAATACGCTGAGAGACTAAGAAGTCACAACTGGGTATTGAAGATAACTTCAGAATTAAGAACTCGTCTATATAGAACTTTGGAGAATGATGCATCATTCTTCAATGAAAAACACCGTTCTGGAGACATTATGGGTTTACTATCTGAAGACATAAATCATTTACAGGATTTATACCTAGTAACAGTTTTCCCAACCGTAGTCGCATATCTGCTATCATTATTTGGATCAATTGCTATTGGTGTATTCTCTCCTATATTTGGATTGATTATCTTCTTACTAATTCTTGTTGAAATTTTTGTAGTACCTGTATTTTCTGTTTTAATTGAAAGTGCTCGTCGCGAAAAACAAAAATCCATAAAAGCAAATCTATACTCAGAATTAACTGACAATATATTAGGTGTAGATGATTGGGTTATTTCTGGCCGTTATGACGACTTCAAAAATCTATCTCAAAAAAATCTAAAAGAACTTGAATCACTTCAAAGCAAGTCTAAGAAGTTCCGTCGTAATCGTGACTTTGTTTTACAAATTGTCTTTGCAGTTATCGCTGTTTGTTTTTTGATTTTTACTAATATAAAATTTACTAATTATCAAGCACAAGCCAATTTTGTAGCGGCGATTGTTCTGGCTATTTTCCCTCTTTCAGATGCAATTATCCCCGTTAGTCAAGGATTTGAAGAGTGGCCAGAATATAAGAGTTCTATTAATCGTTTGAATAGTTTAAAAACTGAAAAAGTTGAGCTTCCTGAACAAGTAGACTTTGATACTAAGGAATTCAAAGACATTGAATTAAAGAATGTTAACTTCACTTATAACGGTACTTCATCTGTAATCATCGAGAACTTCTCCCAAAAAATTAATCGTGGTCAAAAGGTAGCTTTACTTGGTCCAAGTGGTATTGGTAAAACTACTATCCTGCAGCTAATTTTAGGTGATCTAGTAGCCAACGATGGTTCTGTTAAAGTCAATGGAATTGATGTTTCTAAACTGCAAAATCACCGTACTGAAATTTTCTCAGTTCTAAATCAAAATCCTTTTCTATTTAATACAACAATTTTGAATAACGTTCGTCTAGGAAATGAAAATAAGTCAAACTCTGATGTAATAGAAGCTCTAGATAGAGTTGGTCTAAAAGATTTGATAGAATCATTACCTGACAAGTACGACACAATAGTTGGTGAAAACGGTGAAAGATTCTCTGGTGGTGAACAAGAACGTATTGCACTTGCGCGTATCCTTTTGCAAGATGCACCAATAGTTCTCCTGGATGAACCTTCCATAGGTTTAGATCCAATTACTGAAAATAAATTACTAGATACAATATTTAAAGTTCTAAAAGAAAAAACCATAATCTGGGTAACGCACCATCTTCAAGGTGTAAACTACGCAGATCATGTCATATTCATGGATGATAGAAAAATTGAAATGCAGGGTTCACCAAAAGAACTCTACAATTCAAATGAACATTTCAAAGATTTATACAATATGGATATTGGAATATAAAAAACCTACCCTTTGGGTAGGTTTTTTTAATCTATTCGATCTAATAATTTTTTTACTATTTTTTCTAATTGTTTACGATAACTAGATCTCGGTAATTTTTTGATACGTCTTTCAGCATGTGAAGTGAAAGTCTTAGCAATATCCTTAGCTTTGTTCAAATATCCACTTTCAACTACTATCTTGGCTGCCTGATTAATTTGCTCTTCCGTCAGACTTTCATTGGATAATAATTCTATTAATTTCTGATTCTTTTCATTAAATCCAATTATATAAGGTAAAGAATAAACACCATTACGCAGATCTTCGTAGTTTGGCTTTCCTGTGCTACTTTCATCTCCAAAATCTAAAACATCATCTATAACTTGAAATGCCATTCCTATATCATGTCCAATATTTTTAGATAAATTAACCAATTTATCATCACCGCCAGATACAACCGCACCCATCTTGGTACTCAAACTAAATAATTCGGCAGTTTTACCGGCAACTTCTTTGAAATACATTTTAGGTGTTGCATTAATGTTATTATTAATTAGTAGTTGGTCTAGTTCACCAATTAGAATTTTCTTCATACTAAGAGAATTACTAAGAATATCTAGCTTTGAAGGTAAGTATTTAGAAATACTCTCAAAGTACAAGGTAAATAAGTAGTCACCTGCATATATAGCGTTACGCTTACCATATCTAGTGTGAATAGTTGGTCGACTACGACGAACTGGCGAATCATCAATGACATCATCATGAATTAATGTGGCAACATGCAATAGCTCAAATGATGCAGACAAAGGTACTAACTGCTCGTTAGATACTTTTTCAGGTCCAAAATTTGTGAACAGCATAAAGAATGCTGGACGGAGCATCTTTCCACCAGAAGTTAAATCTATAATCATCTTTGTAATTTCAGGATTAGAAATTCTTATTTGATTATGAATATATGAAGTTGTGTTATCTAATTTTTCCGCAATTTTTGGATAATCTTTCCAAATTTCATTTGCCATTTAAATTCCCCACTAAACGACTGTACATATACAGTTTTAAAATAATATAATATAGTTTATCAAACAAAAAGGACTGAGTTAATTGAAACCATCTGTATTTTTCGAACTTGTCGAAATTAAAGCAAAAACAGCCAGTATTTTTCCATTTATAATGGGAACATTATATTCCTATTACCATTGGCATTCATTAAATCTATTATACTTATTTATTTTCTTTATTGCCATGCTATTATTCAACATGGCGGTAGATATTAATGATAATTATTTTGATTACAAGAATGCAAGCCATGCAAAAGATTTTCAAAAGAATACTAACGTCATTGGAAAAAACAATTTAAATATTCACCTAGTAGGATGGATCGACTTCATTTTTACTGCAACAGCAGCAATCCTGGGCCTTTTTATAGTATATAAAGTTGGATTAATTATACTTTATCTAGGTTTATTTTCGTTTGCCGTCGGATTTTTCTATGCAGGTGGACCTTTCCCAATCAATCGTGGACCTTTTGGAGAATTTTTCTCAGGTATAACAATGGGATTTGTTATCTACCTAATTGCCATATATATCAATGTTTATAATGTTGGTACAATCACCTTCAACAGTAAATTTTATGGAGATGTTCTACTTTCATCACTATTGACAGTTTTTGCCATTTCCAACCTTCTTTTGGCAAACAATATCGCTGATGCAGAAGAAGATGTTGAATTAGGTAGAAAAACGATTGTTTACTATTTAGGTGTAAACAATGCCAAATTTATGTTTAGCTCATTTTACGTAATAGGATTTATTGCGCTTATTTGTTCTGTGATACTAGGACTTCTTCCAAAAATGATGCTTCTAACATTATTAATCACACCAATAGTTTTTAAAAACACTCTGCAATTTAATAAAAATCCAATAAAAAAGAAGACCTTTCCACTTGCAATTAAGAGTTTATTTTTAATAACTCTAGTACAAGTTTTGACCTTCTTTTTAGGCGTTATATTTAATTTTTAACCATTAACGATTGTATATGTATCATGAGCAATCATTAATTCTTCATCTGTTGGAATTACGTATGCAGCAACTTTAGAATCATCTGTTGTAATTAATCGGTTGTCTCCTTCACCATAATTAAGATCATGATCTTCTTTAATTCCGAAAAGTTGTAGATTATCTAAAATCTTTCCACGAGTTTCTGGTGAATTTTCTCCAACACCTGCGGTAAATGCAATTGCGTCTAATCCGCCCATTTCTGCAGCGTATGAACCAATATATTTAACAATTCTATTTACATAAACATCGATTGCTAATTTAGCTCGAGGGTTAGTGTCTTCTTGTTCACGAATATCACGCATATCTGGTGATATACCTGAAATCCCTAACAAACCAGACTCTTTATTGAACTTAGTGATTATCTCATTTACATCAGTTATATTCAATTTTTCCATTAGGTAAGGAATAATTGACGCATCAATATCACCAGTTCTACTACTCATAGTAATTCCTGCTAATGGGGTGAATCCCATTGAAATATCAACTGGTTTTCCATTTTGGATTGCACTTATAGAAGCACCACTTCCTAAATGTAAAATAATGACATTCTTGTCTTCTAGTCCACCAAGGATTTCATTCAATCTTCTTGTTATATAACGGTGGCTAGTTCCGTGTGCACCATATCTACGAATCTTATATTTTTCATAGTATTCATATTTTAAACTGTACAAGTAGTTAACTTCTGGAATATCAGTAAAGTATGATGTATCGAAGACCGCTACTTGTGTAGCACTTGGTACAAGTTCTTCGAACAATTGAATAAATGTTGCTTCACCTTTGTTATGCAAAGGTGCATATTCAGCGAGTTCAAAAACTCGATCAATGTTATCTTTAGTAATAACTGTAGATTTCTTAAAGTCTTCACCACCGGCAACAACACGGTGACCAAAGGCAGAAATATCATCATATTTTTTAATTAAACCAACTTCAATCAAATCATCAAGAATTGATTGAATAGCAGCTTTATTTGACTCAATTTTTTCTTCGTGAGTAACTTTTTTGCCATTATATTTGAAACTAAAAGTTGAAGTTTCAAAGCCCATACGATCAATCATACCCGATGCTTGAACTTCCTTTTCAGGCATAGCAAACAATTTCCATTTTAATGTTGAGCTACCTGCATTAATAACCATTACTTTCATATCTGAACTTCTCCCTTTACTTAATCTATAGCAATTCATTAAAACATTGATATGTCAACATGATTTTGACACTATTTTAAAAAAATGCTACTCTTTAGTAACTATTATAAACGTTTGTTGGAGGAATTATTAGTGAAATTATTTAATCGCTTTCTAAATTATGATTTAGAGGATGAGGAAACTTCTCCTACAAAAGAAAAAGAGACAGCAACTAACTCAGATGTTACTGCCAAAACAACTGATAACGAAGTTAAAAATGACACAACTCAAGAAGCTGAGCCAGAAAAAATTGCTGGTTCTACACTTGAAGAACAACGTATGAATATTACTCAAAAAATGGGATCTCTTGCTCAAGAATACAGTTCCCTAAAGAAAGATTTAAAGAGTAATTTATTTAGTGAGTACGATAAACTTGTAGAACAAAAAGAAACTTTTGAAAGTTACCTAAAACGTTTAAAAAAAGATACCAAGAAAGATCAAGAATATCTAGATGAATTAGAAAATTACAGTGAAGAAGAACATCAAGAAAAAATTGATCTTGAAAAGAAAAATCAAGAATACGCTGCTGCAAGGCTATTTGAACTAAAAGACCAACAACATGAAGCATCAATTGCAATCTCGAAAGCTGAAGTAGAACTTTCTGAACTACATCAAAATTTAGCTCAAAATCAACAAGACGAATTGAATCTCTCTTCTTCAATTAAAGAAGAAGCAAACTTACAAAAATTGATGGAATTAATGGAAGAACAGAAAAATTCTATCGATACTATTTATAAAGCTAGAAAAGATATACAAAAATCGATTGATGAAAAATCAAAAAATCTAACACAACTTAATCAAAATTTGGAAGAAGTTTCTAAAGAACTTACTGCCCAAGCTAAAAATGTTGGTGACTTGGAAAACAAAGTTACCATTATGCAAAACAATTTTGAAAAAAATAAAGCCTCTCGTGCTTCAGATATTGCCCACTATCAGGGTAATATCAGCAATTTAGAAAAGGAAACCGAAAAAATTTCTAGTGAAATTGAAAAAGTTGACTCTAAAATTGATACGGTCGCTGAATATATTAAAGATACATTTAACACTAGACATCTAATTAGAGATATAGATATTAATTCAAGTAAAAATTACTTCCTTTTTGCTGATTCTATTTCTGAAAAAGATGATTTTGATCAACATATCAGAACTATCAAATTTATTGAAGGTCAGACAAATAAATCTGCTGTTTCAGTAACAACAAGCTATAATAGACATATTGTTGAGAAAATTAGCCAAAGCATGGATAATTCAAATCTACCCAAGCCTATAATTCTTAACATGTACGCAGATTTACAGAGTGTTGACGTAGTAGCAGCCAAAAACTTTATTTTAGAAGTTCATGACGATTGGACAGTTACAACAGAAGACAATCGTGAGCTTGTTTATGATGCTACAAATAGCTTAATCATGGAAGCTACATACAAAAACGGCATTATTCAAGAATTGAAAGAATTCCGTGAAAACACTCTAATTAAGACTAGTTTATATAATATGGCAGGCATTTTATCTTCAGAAATCATCTATAATAATGGAAAAATCAAAGAACAAAATTATTACAAAATGGATGGTCAAAAAGCCTTAGCTGAAATTTATAACGATGGAAATATTTCACTATTCCAAGTTTTTGATGGAAATGATGAAGTTAAAGAAGCATTTGAAAACAAAGAAAGCCTTATAGCTTGGTGGCTAGAAACTGTGGAATTCATCGAAGACACTACATTTGTAACAACATTTGGTGATCTAATGTTTGAAGTTATTAATAGTAATTTCCAACTAAATAATGAGAATATTATTGTTATCGTTAAAAATGTAAATGATGATATTGGTGTCTTAAATAAATTACTTAATGATAAAAAGTATATAACTGATATACTTGTTGAAAACACTACTGATTTGAAGAAAATCGAGCAAAGTATCAAGCACGATATAACAGTTAGTTTGATTGAAGAAAATCTAAATAATAGTGATCTGTTACCTGATAAACTAGAAATAATTTAAATAAGCACTCTGTTATGGAGTATTTTTATATTTGAGGAAAAATATGAAGAAAATATCAATAATTGTCCCTTGTTTTAACGAAGAAGAAACAATTCAAATTTACTACGATACAATGACAAAATTGATGAGCACTATTGATAAATTCAAAATTGAATATTGGTTCATAGATGATGGATCGAAGGATCGCACCTACCCTATCTTAAGAGAACTACAAAATGAACATCCAGAAGATGTTCATTTTGTATCTTTTTCAAGAAATTTTGGTAAAGAAGCTGCAATATATGCTGGTCTAAAAGAAGCAACTGGTGATTACGTTGCTGTAATGGATGTTGATCTTCAGGATCCTCCTGAAACCTTGCCAGAAATGTTCGATATTTTGGAAGAGCATGAATACGATTGTGTTGGTACAGCTAGAATGGACCGAAAGGGAGAAAATGTAATTATATCTGTCTGTTCAAATGCATTTTATGGTTTGATCAACAAAATGTCTCAAACTAAAATAATCCCTGGCGCTCGTGACTATCGTCTAATGACCAGACAAATGGTTAATGCAGTATTATCAATGACAGAATATAATCGTTTTTCTAAGGGAATTTTCAGTTGGGTTGGTTTCAACACAAAATACATCCCTTACAACAATCGTGAAAGGTCTGCTGGATCAACAAGTTGGAATTTTTGGAAACTAACTAAATATGCTATTTCTGGAATTATTGACTTCACAGAAAGACCTCTATCTCTAGCAACATGGCTAGGATCCATCTTCTCTTTGATATCAATTGTAGCTATGATTGCTATTGTTGTTAGAAAGTTAATCTATCCTATGAGCAGTGTGGATGGTTGGTCTTCGATTGTTTCGATAATTCTTTTAGTTGGTGGTATTCAGCTAATATGTATCGGTATTCTAGGTGAATACATCGGTAAAATATTCCTAGAAGTTAAAAAACGCCCTATCTACATCGTTAAAGAAAAAAAATAACCTCTTTACTTTAAATTAAAGTAAAGAGGTTTTTATTTATCAGCTGATAATTATACTATTTGTTTTTCAATAAGTTATAATAATACCTAGATAAGAGGGGAGATTTTATTTTGAATTCTCGTGAATTACAAGCCGAAAAGACAAAAAATAACATTTTAGAAGTAGCTACCGAAAGTTTCTTCACCAAGGGATTTCAGGCAACTTCTACTAGGCAAATAGCCCAAGAATTAGGTATTACTCAACCTAATATGTATCATTATTTTAAAAATAAGAAAGTTTTATACGCTGAATCCATAGATTTTTCCATGGGTGAATTTGGTAATAACTTATTAAAATACTACAACGAAAACAAAGATGACCCCTTCAGTGAATTGCTTCTAAAAATTTCAACATTCATGATTGAAAACTTTAAAATAAACTATTTCTTAATGCGCCATGATATTGAAACTTTTTTTACTGATGAAGAAAAGAAAAACATCAGCCAAAACTGGGGCGGCGGATACTATAAGGTTCTATATAATATATTCCAATCTAACAAAGAAGTTCTCAGAAAAGACATTGCTTTGCCAGTTCAAGTTGGAACTTATTTAACAATGTTGTTACCATATATAGAGTACGATGAAGAAAGCAGACGACATAACATAGCTAACTTAAAAACTATGGTTGAAATCTTCATAAATGGAGTAAAAATAAAAAATGAGGAGTAGATATGGAATTTATAAAAATACTGACGCTAATCCTTTTTTTAAGCATTGTAGTTAGTACTGTATTCAATCGAATCAATATACCCAGTGTTATTGGACAACTTCTCTTAGGTGTTATCCTTGGTAAAGGAGTACTAGATATTGTAAAACCGACACATTCTTTAGAATTATTCGCAGAAATTGGCGTAATTTTATTAATGTTCATTGCTGGTTTAGAGAGTGACTTCAAACTACTAAGGAAACACTTTGCACCAAGTTTTAACGTTGCAGTCTTTGGTGTTGTTATACCAATGATATTAACCTTTGTAACTTCTATTGCCTTTGGCATTGAATTACGTGAGAGTACGTTTATTGCGGTTATATTTGCTGCGACTTCCGTCTCAATCTCTGTCGAAGTTTTAAAGGGATTGAATTATTTACAAAGTAAATCAGGGACTGTTATTCTTGGTGCGGCTGTTGTTGACGATATATTGGCAATCTCAATTTTAAGCATTATGTCGGGTACATTAACAGGTGATTTTTCTTGGCAAAGTTTGGCACTATTAGTTTGCCTATGGATAGTGTTTGTTGTGGTAACTATTGCCAGTTACAAATGGATTATTCCTGAAATACTTAACTTAGTTAAATATCTCGATGCTCCTCAGGCACCTACAGTTGTAGTTCTAATAATATGTTTTATATTTGCGGTCTTCGCAGATGCTGTTCATTTGGACGCTGTTCTAGGTGCATTTGCTGCAGGAATAATTGTTTCCGCATCTGATCAATACGACAATGAAATTGGAGATAATATTGAAAAAATTGGATATTCAATATTTATTCCAATTTTCTTTGTAAGTATTGGTCTCTCACTCGATTTTTCAAACTTCTTAAAAGATTTCTGGCTAATAGTCAGCTTAACTGTCGTTGGAATAGTTGGAAAATTATTTGGAGCAGGTTTGGGTGCAAGGATATCTGGATTCAGTAACAAAGAATCATATATCATTGGATCTGGTATGATTTCCCGTGGAGAAATGGCATTAATTATTGCACAAATTGGCTTTGAAGTACGTCTTTTATCAGAAGAATATTACTCAGCAATTATTATAAGTATCATCCTAATTACTGTTTTATCACCATTTTTCTTAAAAAACTCAATTTCTAGAGATGTTATCGAGTAAATCAATACCATTTGTGAAAACAAAGATATATAATGAATAATAACGAAAATATTTAATTAATCATACTTGGAGGAAGATAATAATTATGGCTCACATTTTAATCTTAGGTGCTGGTTACGGTGGTTTACGTACAGCGCGCGAATTAGCTAAACACGCATCAAGTGATACAAAAATTGATTTAGTAAATGACTCAGAACTTCACGTTGAAAAAACAGGATTGCATACAATAGCTGCTGGAACAAGAAAAGCAGATGCAATTTCTTTCAAAATAACTGATGTTATACCATCAAAGGTTAACTTCATCAAAGCTACTGTTTCAAATATTGATGTTGATAACAAAAAAGTTTCTTTCTCTGATCACGACGACATGACTTACGATTACGTAGTAGTCGCTCTTGGCTTCAGATCTGAAGATTTCGGTCTTGAGGGAGCAAGTGAAAATGCTCTTATCCTTGAGAGTGTAAAAACTGCTGAAAAAATTTACGATACAATTGAAAAAAATATCTCTAACTACAAAACATCAAATGATCCCGCAGATTTGAGCATCGTTGTTTGTGGTGCTGGTTTTACAGGTATCGAAATGCTTGGTGAATTGGTAGATTCTACACAAGTTCTTAAAGCAAAATATAATGTCCCTGATATAACTGTTACTTGTTTAGAAAAAGCCACAAGTATCCTACCTATGTTTGATAGTGAACTTGCTAAGTATGCTGTTAACTATCTTACAAATCATGGTATCAATATTATTACAGGTGCCGATATCAAGAAAATCAATAAGGGTTCTGTTGAATATCAAATGGGCGATGATACTAAAGAAGTCAAAGCCAACTCAATTGTTTGGACTGTCGGAGTTAGTGGTAGTGATGTTATCAAGGATTCAGGATTTGATGCACGTAGAAATCGTGTGATGACAACTAGCTATCTTAATCTAGAAGATCACCCCGAAGCATTCTTCATCGGTGATGACTCAGCAATGATTCCTGAAGGACAAGATCGTCCATTACCTACAACAGGTCAATTAGCTACCGCTCAAGGTACTATTACAGCACAAAACATTGCTAATGCAATTAATGACAAGCCGCTAGTTAAATTTGATTACAAATCAAAAGGTACTGTTGCTTCACTTGGTCAAAACCATGGTATAGCTGAACTACCTAACAAGATGAAATTCCGCGGTCACATTGCCTCATTTATGAAACACATGTCAGCTGATGTTGGTATTTTTGAAGTTGCCGGTCTTAAAACAACATTCCGTAAAGGAACTTTATAATAAATAAAAAAAGAACCCCTAGTTGGGTTCTTTTTTTATTTACAATATATCCGCTCCTAAGACATTTTTAAAATGTTCTAAGGCAAATACGTGTCCTGTTTGACTAAACGATGCCACAGCTTCTTTATAGACGTTTATCGAGTATCCCAAGTTGTATGCATCTATTGCTGTATGAAGTACGCATATATCCGTGCAAACTCCAGTTAAATACAAATCTGTGACTTCCCTCTCACGCAATCTTAAATCTAGATCAGTTCCTGCAAATGATGAATATCTCGTTTTATCAAATTGATTAACTAATTCGCTATTTGAATTACTATCATACCAAGTCTTTAATTTGCCATATAATTCGTGTCCTTTTGTTCCCTTTACATTGTGAGTGGGGAATAATTTTTTCTCAGGATGAAACTTATCATCTTTAATATGAGTATCTGTTGGTAAATATACGAAATTTCCATTTTGATAAAATTCGTCTGCCAAACTAATAATTTTGTTTTCGATTTTCTGACCTGGTTCTCCACAAGTTAGAGCACCGTCATCAGCGACAAAGTCATTTGTATAATCAATTATTAATAGTGCCTTATTTTTGTCCATAACTATTACCTCACCCTACTAATTTTATCTCTTAATATACAATATTATTCTTGATTTCTTACATTATAACAACTTGATATTAAATTATTTTTAGAGTATTGTTGATAGCAATTATTTAAATTATTGGGGTATTTTTATGAACAAATTTAATCGGGGTAAAGTAAACAAAAAATACTTGTTTATAAGTATTTTGAGTGCTTTTTTTGTAGCGCTCGGAATTTTTTTATTACTGGCTAGTATTTGGGCTAACAGCAACTTCAACAACCTTAGTCCAGAACAAATCATTTACAATCTGACTCAACCCATGGAGGGTGCCGATAGTACTTTTATCAATAGTTTTATCACCGGTCCATTATTTATTGGGATATTATTACTAGTAGTTTTGGTAGCAATATTTTATCTTCCGATGGAAAAAAACACGAATTCAAGATTTGGAAAAAGGGCATTTATCTCAAGTCTACTTGTTTTTGTCTTAACGACATCGGTTGCTGCATATAACATCAAAGCTGTGGCTTTCTACAAATATCTAACATCTGATTCAAACTATATTCAAAGAAACTACGTTGAACCTAAAGAGAGTCTTTTGACTTTCCCTAAGAAAAAAAGAAATCTAATCTATATTTATGGTGAATCTTTAGAATCTACTGCAACTTCCAAGAGTATGGGCGGACAAGATAGCCAAAACATGCTTCCTAATCTTACTAAACTAGCTAATCAGGGAATTCATTTTTCTGATAGTGATAAGGAATTTGGTGGAGCTCAACAACTTGAAGGTACAGGATACACAATTGCAGGTATGGTGGCTCAAACAAGTGGTATGCCACTAAAAGTTCCCAGTGGATTAAAGACAAAGGGTTCATATGCGAATGGCCAAGACGACAAATTCTTACCTGGCATAACTTCAATAAACGATATTTTAGCCAAAAATGGTTATAATCAAACATTTTTGCTAGGTTCTGATGCAACATTTGGTGGAAGAAGAAATTACTTCAGCCAACATGGCGATGTCTTTATAGATGATTACAAAAATGCCAAAAAAACTAACAGGATCCCTAACAATTACAAAGTTTGGTGGGGATATGAAGATAGTAAGTTATTCGACTATGCAAAAGTAGATCTTAATTACTTGAGTCAACAAAATAAGCCCTTTAACTTAACTATGTTAACCGTTAATACTCATCACATTGGTGGCTACAAAGAGAAATCGATGCCAAGTAGTTACAGTAAATATGGAGATAAATACTCTCAAGTTATTGCCTACTCTGATTATCAGATTGCAGAATTTATCAAATGGGCTCAAACGCAACCTTGGTATGAAAACACTACGATCATCGTTGATGGTGACCATTTAGGAATGGATACTTCTTACTACAAAGGAGTAACGAACCGTCACACATTTAATATGATTTTGAATGCACCAAGTGATCAAACTAAAAATGTGAAAACAAAAGATCGTCAGTTTAGTACTATGGATATGTTTCCAACAACATTAGCATCTCTAGGTGTTAAAATTAACGGAAATAGACTAGGTATGGGTACTAATCTATTGTCAGATCGTAAAACTTTAATCGAACAAGATGGCTTTGATAAAGTAAATACAGGTCTATCAACAAAATCTAGTTTTTATGATACAAAATTTATTGAAGGTAAATAAAAAAGCAAACTCTATATAGAGTTTGCTTTTTCTTTTTCCAATTGTTTATCATAATTCCTGACTATTGGTATAAGTAGAATTAATATTCCACAGATAAATGCCCCTATACCAGCAATTATAAATAGTTTTTCGACACCTATTTTATCAGCTAAAGGTCCAGCAAATATCAAACCAACTGGTCCGGTGATACTTAGTAAAGAGTTAAAAATACCTAATATCTTTCCGAGCTGTTGCGGTGGATAACTTTGTTGGATCATCGCCATAACCAATGTATTAAAGAAAGGTGTTGCTAAACCAGCAATTAAATTTAATATTACAAATGCAGCAAATCCTCTCTGATTTCCTGGTAATAAGCCACTAAAACCTATTGATAATCCCATAACAAAACATGATAATATGATTGGTTTCATGCGGTCACTCCAATTACCAAAGACCCCAATAAAGGTTCCTCCTGCAAGCATTCCTACAGAATAAATAACCTCTACTATGCCGGCTTGACTAACATTTCCCTTGAAATAAGACATAGTCATCAAAGGATACAAACTGGCAGCAGGCATAAATAGTAATACAAAAATCGAACCAATTAAAGTCAAATACCATAGGCCTTTTTTCTCTGTAAGTTTTTTTAATCCAAATTTTGTATCATCTAAAATATGAATTTTTTCATCATACTTAGGATTTTCAACGATATCAACGAACATCAATAAGGTAACTCCTACGGCAGCTCCCAAAACGTCTAATAAAATCAACATTGATATAGGAACGATTGAAAATAGAAAGGCACCTAATGCTGGTGCAATAATCATATTGGCCGATTGAACCATTCCTAGTTGACCATTTGTCTTGGTCAATTGTTCATCAGGAACCATTGTTGGTAGGATCGATTGAATTGTTGGCATTTGGAAAGTTTGCGCAATTGATCTAACCAATAATGAAACAAAAACTAACCACAATGGAAAAGTGTGATATATGACAGCTGAAATCGAAAGTATAACTGCAAATAATGCAGCCACTAAATCAGGAACAATTAATAGCATTTTTTTGTTCAATCTATCCACAAATGGACCTATAAATGGACTTAAAAATACCATTGGTAACATCCCCAATAAAGTTGCAAAACTTAACACGGTTGCTGAGCCAGTTTCCTTTGTCAGATACCATATGATTGCATACTGAACTATCATACTAGTAACCCCAGAAAGAAATTGACCTATTAAGAATAAAGAAATATTCTTTTTCCAATTATTCATAGGCATATCTACCCCACATCTAACATAATGCTTAAATTATATTAGATGTGATCAACAAAAAAAACAGCCAATATAAAATTGACTGTTTTTATTTATTATCATCTTTTGTTTCTTCATCAAATTTCTTTATAATGTCTGCAATTTCTTCAGGTTTTTCTAAGAATGCAGCATGTCCTACACCTTTGATATCAACAATCTTAAGCTTAGGTACTCGACCTATTGAAGCCTTAGAATCAGCTACACCCTCTTCTCCAAGAATTTGATCTTCATCAGAGAATATTGCCAATGTTGGAAGATAGATTTCTCTTAGTCGACGGTTGAGTGCTTTCTTTTCAAGATAATCTACTCCCATCTTGTCTAGTTTCTTTACATCACGACGGTCTGTTTGTGATGCGGCTTCTTCAATAAGTTTAGGATTAGTTAATTTTGACTCATCAAAATTCTTCGCAAAGTAGCTATGTGATTTTACGCCCTTGCTAAACAATGATACTCGTCTTGATGAGCTTATCTCTGCGTGTTTTGCATTAGCTGGTGTATTCATAAGGATGATTTTATCTACACTTATGCCTCTTAATTCAGCCATATTAGCTACTACCAGACCACTGATACCATAACCAAATAGAACTAATTGTGATGTGATAGGAACCATTGCTAATGCCTCAAGAATAGCCCATGCTTCCATATCTATATCATATTCTTTGTCGTTTGATTGGCTAGATTTACCTTGTCCTAATAAATCTGCAGTAACAACAATGTACTTATCTGATAATAGTGGTGTAATTGACTCGTAGTATTCTGTTGATCCTAAAACTCCAGGAACTAACACGATTACTCTCTTATCATCATCCAAATTACCAGTAACTTTTATGTTAACTGTTCCTCTAGATGTTTCTACAAGTTTTTCCACGATGATACCTCTACTTAGCTTTATCTTTATTTTTTATTATATTATTTTTAGACAAAATTGGCTATTCAATTACCTTACACAATATGTTAACCCTTATAGCTGATAAGTTCTAGCATATTCACAAAAGCTTCACAAAATATTACAAAACCTTATTATATTTTTATATAGACATTAATATTTATGTTTCATTTCATTTATAAAAGTAGATAGACCATTGACTACAGCTGAAACTATTAGTACTCTAAAAGGTACAACTTTTCAGAAATAGGGGGGGATGTTTTATGAAAGAAAAGCTATTTAGAAAAGCTAGCATCAAAGAATTTATGTTGTCAGATGCTCATTTTGAAAAAACACTTACTAAATGGAATCTTATTGCTTTGGGAATCGGATCAATTATTGGTACAGGTATCTTTATTTTGCCTGGTATCGTTGCATATTCTACCTCTGGTCCTGCGATTACGATTTCATTTATTTTAGCAGCGATTGTCTGTGTCTTGGCTGCCTTATGTTTTGCTGAATTATCATCAACTTTTCCGGTTGCCGGAAGTACTTACTCATATGGAAGTTTGATATTTGGTGAATTTCCTGGCTGGATTGTCGGTTGGTCACTTGTTCTAGAGTACGTTCTTGGTGTTGCCGCTGTTTCTTCTGGATTCTCAGCTTACTTTGTAAGTTTATTCAACGGTTTTGGTATCAAGATACCTAAGGAACTAACAGGTCCTTTTGATCCTGGCCAAGGAACTTTTGTAAATCTACCCTCAGTCATTGTTTTAATATTTATTTACTTCTTGCTACGTCGAGGAATAAAATCATCTGCACGTGTCAATGCATTCATGGTATTTGTCAAACTAGCAGTTATTGCAATATTTATTATAATTGGATTATTTTTTATTAAACCTACAAATTACCATCCCTACTTCCCTATGGGAGGAGCTGGTGTGATTAAAGGAGCTGCCTTAGTATTCTTTGCATATCTAGGATTTGATGTTGTTTCCTCATCAGCCCCTGAGGTTAAAAATCCTCAAAAAAATATACCAGCTGGTATCCTCTACTCACTAGCTATCTGTACTGTTCTGTACCTAATTATGTCTACTGTTCTAACCGGTATGGTTAATTACAAAAATTTAAATGTAGCTGACCCAGTTGTTTATGCTCTAAACGCTGTGGGAATGGGTCGCATTAGTTTTATAATTAGTATTGGTGCTTTAGCTGGTATGTTCACCATGATGTTAAATACCGTCTATGGTGGTTCAAGATTAGTCTACGCTCTAGGGCGTGATAATCTGATACCTAAGAAATTCGGTGAAATTAATCCTAACAATAAAGTTCCTATGCTTTCACTAAATTCAATCACTGTTTTAGCTATTTTATTAGGTGGTTTTGTCTCTCTTAAAGAATTGACAAGTTTGGTTAATATTGGAACTCTGGTTTCATTTACTTTTGTTTCTTTAGGTGTAATTAAACTAAGAAAACGTGATGATATTCCAAAGAGTAGCTTTCAAATGCCCCTATACCCTTGGCTTCCAGGATTGTCAGCAATTTTATGTGTTGCCTTGATGACTCAAGTAAGTATCCAATCATGGATTGCTTCATTAGTTTGGTTTGCAATTGGTATAGTTATTTACTTTATCTACGGTTACAGAAAAGCCGGGAAATCTCCTGAAAATTATAAATAGACTTATATCTTTATATTAAAGAAAAGAATCGCAAAAAATGCGATTCTTTTTTCATTTTTTCGCTTGAAAATAAAATTTAATATGGTTTTAAGAAAACGCTTTCACTGAATGAAAAAAAATGGTATATTATTGGCATAAACAAAGAGGGGGATTCAAATTATGAAAAAATTTCTTATTAGCACAATAGCAGCAGCAACACTACTAACAGTGACAGCTACTCCAGCGGTAGCTTTGGCTGACACAACTGATGATGGGGTATCAGTTGAAAGTTCACAAGAAACAGTTGATATCCCTGTTGTCCTAAGTATTCCAGCTGATGCAACTAACATCACTGCTATCACATTTACTCGTGGAACATTTTCACCAGATATCTACATTAGTAGTCGTGCTTTAAAACTAATCGTTGGATCAGGCGCAGTTGCTTCATCAGCTGTTGTATCTCTAATTCCTACAGTAGGACCAGTTCTTGCAACAAGTATAATTTCTAACGCAAAAGAATACGCTGGATTCGTTGATGAAGGAATTGTCATTCATGTAAACAAAGGACTTGTGTCATACGTAAGTGGACAATAAAACAAAAAAACCTACCAAATGGTAGGTTTTTTTATTTGTTCAAATTATAAGAAACAACGTATTCATTTACGGCTCTTATAGAATCTGCAACATCTTGTGATGAAACTTCAAAAGGCATGTTATGAATAGTCTCACTTGGAATTGTTGCTTGCTGACCAACTCTTAATAGATCTTCTGAGGTAACATCAGCAATATGCAAATCTTCCAAGGTAGTTGGCAATCCAACACTTTGATAAAAATCAATAAACTTATTCATTTTTTCTTCTGGTGCATTATCCAACATCAATTCGCACAATGTTCCATATGCTACTTTTTCACCGTGCATCATTTTTTCTATATCACCATCTAATACAGTAAAGGCATCATATATGGCATGAGCAGCGGCTAATCCTGCACTTTCAAACCCTAGTCCACTCAGTAGTGTGTTAGCTTCTACGATCGTTTCTAGAGGTTCACTAGCAACACCTGCTTTGGCTGAACTTATTGCTTGTTTACTATGTGCAAACAAATTATCCATGCAGGTTTGAGCAATTGCCATTGCTGCTAAAGTTTGTTGACCATGCACCATTGATTGATTATGACCCTGTGCTACATCTAATGCTTCAACATTAGTTGCCATTGCATCACCAATACCAGCTATTAAAGTTCTTACTGGTGCATTTGCAACAACTGCAGTATCGATCAAAACCAAATCAGGATTCTTTTTATAGAATGAATAATCCTTGAATGTTCCGTCTTCATGGTACATAACTGACAAAGCTGAACATGGGGCGTCAGTAGAGGCTGTTGTTGGCATGCTGACAACTTTTAAACCAAGGTCATAAGCAACCTTTTTGGCATCATCAACAGTTTTTCCTCCACCTAACCCTAATATAACGTTAGAAGAATTTTCTTTTGCAATCTTTTCTACACGTGAAGCTTCTTCATCAGATGCTTCGCCTCCAAATTCAACATGAACAACATCAAAGTCATTGTCTTTTAAATTGTTATATACTTTATCACCTATAATATCCCAAACCACACTATCACATAATAATAATGGCTTGTCGCCAAGATCTTGAATATATATATTAGCGTTAGGAAATACATCCTTACCCTGAATATATCTTGATGGACTAGCAAAAATTCTGACCATTTTATACATCTCCTTTTTGATAACGGTTACATTATATGTTAAAATTAATATATTGTAAATATTAGATCTAAAATTTAATCTCGCTAGGAGCATATCTATGAAAAAAATAATGAATAAAGTTGAAGATATAGTGCCAGAAATGGTAAGTGGTATGACAAAAGCATATCCTGATTTAATAAAACAAATTGACGGAACTCAGGCAATTATTAGAAATGATAAAAATTTCAAAAAAAATAAAATTGTTGGTCTAGTTTCTGGTGGTGGGAGTGGTCACGAACCACTTCACGCAGGATTTGTTGGCGACGGAATGTTATCTGCAGCTGTCTGTGGTGAAATATTTACTTCTCCCACACCGGATCAGATATATGAAGCAATCAAAGCAAGCGATAACGGTGAAGGAGTTCTACTAATAGTCAAAAACTATTCCGGTGACGTCATGAATTTTGATATGGCAAAAGAAATGGCAGACTTTGATGATATCAAAGTTGAACAAATAATAGTGGACGATGACATTTCAGTTGAAAATAGTGAATATACACAGGGTAAACGTGGTGTGGCTGGAACTGTTCTTGTTGAAAAAATTCTGGGAGCTGCAGCCAGATCAGGTTTAAATTTAACTGATCTAAAAGCTCTAGGGGAAAAGATAATTAATCAAACTCATACAATCGGTATTGCTTTAAGTGCAGCAACTGTACCTGCTGTCGGACATCCAGGATTTGAGCTACAAAATGACGAAATTGAATTCGGAATAGGTATACATAATGAACGTGGATATTCTGTTGAAAAATTACGTCCTTCTAAAGAAATTGCTGAAGAGCTTACTTCCAAAATTATGGATTCCTTTGAAAATGACACTTCTGCTAAATATTCAGTATTAATCAACGGTATGGGCGCAACTCCATTAATGGAACAATATATTTTTACAAATGATGTACTAGATATTCTAAAAGATAAAAACTTCAACGTTGAATATTCAAAAGTTGGTAATTTGGTTACTTCTATCGATATGCAAGGATTATCTTTAACAATATCCAAAGTTGACGATCAACTTATCAATTATTTAAATGAACCTGTTACAACAATCGGATGGTAGGAGAATATAAAAATGAAATTAGAATTAGAACAAGCTCAAAACTGGTTAAACGAATTTTTTGAAAGTATTATTGAAAACAAAGATTTACTTAATGAACTAGACACCGCAATCGGTGACGGTGACCATGGAACAAACATGGAACGAGGGGTTAAAGCAGCGCAAGAGGCGCTACAAAATAAACCTGCAACTGATGTTGCTAAACTTTACATGACAACAGCTATGAGCCTAGTAAATAAGGTTGGTGGTGCTTCAGGACCGTTATACGGAACTGCCTTCATGGACATGGCAAAAGCTGTTAAATCAGAGAATATTGAACTTGCAGATTTAATTCAAATCGGTACTGATGGAATTAAAAGACGTGGTGAATCAGATGTAAAAATGAAAACCATGATTGATGTATGGCAACCAGTAGCAGATGGTTTATCAGATGATAAACTAAACAGTGAAGTAATTGAAAAAGCCTTAAATGACACAAAAGACATAGTAGCAACTAAGGGACGTGCAAGCTATCTTGGTGAACAATCAGTTGGTCATCTTGATCCAGGAGCAAAATCTAGCGAGCTATTATTCAAAGCTCTACTAAATCAAATATAGGAAGTGTAAAAATATATGAAGTACGGAATACTTATAGTTTCTCATGTAAATGAAATTGCTTTAGGCGTTACAAAACTAATAAAAGAGGCAGCGCCTGATTTATCTATTACTTATGCTGGAGGGACTGAAGACAATGATATTGGTTCTTCTCCTGAAAAAATTCAAGCAGCAATTGACGAAAATACTGGTGATAAAATTTTAGCTTTTTATGATTTAGGAAGTTCAAAAATGAATCTAGAAATGCTAATGGAATTTACTGATAGAGACATTGAAAAGTTTGATGTAGCTTTTGTGGAAGGTGCTTATACTGCAGCGACCTTGGCACAAATATCATCACCTATTGAAAGTATAGAGGAATCACTAGCTCCACTTAAAATCAAATAGATAATTATCACTTGATAAACAAAAAACTATTCATCATAATTGATGAATAGTTTTTTGTTTTATCCAATTCCACCAGCCAAATTTTCAAAATCTGGTTTTGGAGCTTTTAAAATTAGTTTTTCATTTACGAATGCTTTTAGTCCTAATTCGCTCATTTCGCGACCATATCCAGAATTCTTTACTCCTCCAAATGGTAATTCTGGTAGCGTTACAACAAAGCTATTTACATAAACCATACCTGTTTCAAGTTGTGAAGCGACTTCAGCACCATGGTTTTCGTCTCCAGCAAAGACAATTCCTCCTAAACCAAAGTCAGAATCATTTGCCAAATCAATTGCTTCTTGTTCTGAATGAACCTTATAAACATGTGCTACTGGTCCAAACATTTCAGTGTGATATGCAGGATTCTCTTTATCGATATCTGTCAAGATAGTTGGTTGGAAAAATTGTCCTTCCAAGTCGATTGGTTCGTTACCATAATAAACTTTTGCTCCAGCAGATATAGCTTCATCTACTTGTTGTTGAAGCTTATCTTTAGCCTTTTTGGTATTCATAGGAGCAAGTGTTGTCTTAGGATCTAGTGGATCACCAGGAATAACTTTTTCGAAATTATCCTTCAGATTTTCTAGAAATTCATCATATACATTGTCCATCACAATAAATCTTTTTGCAGATACACAAACTTGTCCAGCGTTGGCCAAACGTGCTCCAAAAGCTGTTTTATTAACCTGTTCCATATCGGCATCACCTAAAACGATAAATGCATCCATACCACCTAATTCCATCGTACTCTTTTTGATATTTGCACCAGCAATTTGTGCTACTGATTTTCCACCACGTTCTGATCCTGTTAGGGCGACACCTTGAACTCGTTTATCAGCAATAATATCTGATACTTGATCATAGCTTATAAACAAGTTAGTTATACTACCTTTGGGAGCGCCAGCTTTAATAACCATATCTTCGAATGTTTGTGCTGACGTAGGAATATTAGCCGCATCTTTCAAAATCATAGGATTACCAACCATGAAATTAGGAGCAAACACACGCATAATTTGATAGTATGGGAAATTCCATGGTTCTACGGCCATAATTACCCCTGTAGAATTCATTTCTACAGTAGCTTCTCCGGTTGCAATAGTGTTGATTTTTTTAGGTTTTAGCATCTCTTCTGCATTATCAGCAAAGTAGTCAGCGATCATAGCACAGACTTCTACTTCACCTTTTGATTCAGAGATAAGTTTACCCATATCAATAGTAGCTATTTTAGCTAACTCATCAGAATTTTCACGGAATACCTTAGCAATATTCTTTAAAATTTTTGCACGCTCTGATATATCTTGCTTTTTCCAATCATGGTATAGTTTGTCACTTATTTCTAAGGTTTCTTTTATTTCATCATCAGTTGTATTAGGAAATCCTTTTACAAATTCATTGTTGTAAGGATTTATTGTTTTATATTTATAGTCTTGTTCTTTCATGACATTCTCCTGTTGTATCAATTTTAGACAAAAAGCGACTAGCTAAATTAGCTAGTCGCTTTTTTATTAGAATTAAGCTTTAACGCCTTCTTTAAATTCTTGACGAACTTCAATTTGATCTTGAACTTCTTTAGTCAATTGAGCTTTTGTAGCATCGTCCCAGTCATAATAATTTGCCATTTCATCAATAATATCATCTTTAATTGAATTCATGTGATCGAAATCAAACAACATTTGACTACTACGACGTAGAAGATAATCAATTGGATGCATTGCAAGTTCTTGGTCCATTGCATAGTGCAATTGTGCATAATCAACTGGATCTAGTTTTGTATCAGCTGATTTTGCTTCGTCAACATATTCATATACAGCATCAATGTTACTTCCATAACGATGAACTAGCTTACTTGCTTGTTCTTCTGTAAGTCCTTTATCAACACCACGTTGAATAGAACCATCAATTGAAGCTAAGAATTCTTCACTACCGTTAGGATATCCACCAGATAGAGCTAGTTTTTCAGTAGCTGCTTTCTTGTATGTGTATCCAGGATAATTTTCTGTAATATCTTTCAATACTTTATTAACAATTTTTTCAGCCATCTTACGATAACCTGTCAATTTACCACCAGCAATTGAATATAGTCCTGAATCTGAGTGGAAAATTTCATCTTTACGAGAAATTTCTGAAGGATCCTTACCTTCTTCTTGGATAAGTGGACGTACACCAGACCATGCAGATTCAACATCATCGAATGTTAGTGGTTCAATATCGAACATACCATTTACTGCTTTCAAGATGTAGTTAACATCTTGTTTTGTAACTGATGGTTCTTTTGGATCTTCTTCCCAAGTTGTATCAGTTGTACCGAAGTATGTTTTTCCTTCACGAGGAATAGCAAACATCATACGTTTGTCATTGAATGGTGTATCAAAGAAGATTGAGTTTGAAATTGGGAATTTAGATTGGTCAACAATCAAGTGAACACCCTTTGTTAGATGTAGATGTTTACCAACATCAGAACCATCCATCTTACGAATATCATCAACCCAAGGACCAGCAGCATTTACAATACGTTTTGCATGAATTGTTCCTGTTTCACCAGTAATTTGATCAACAAATTCAACACCGTCTGCTTGACCTTTGTCATTATATGTAATGTTAGTTACTTTAGCGTAGTTAGCCAAAAGTGCTCCATCTTCATGAGCTTTCTTGATAACCTCTGTAACTAGACGTGAGTCATCTGTACGGTATTCAACATAAACACCTGTACCTTGTAATCCTTCGCTCTTCAAGTATGGTTCACGTTCCAATGAGTCTGTAGGATTTAGCATGAATTTACGTTCGCTCTTACGAACCATTGCCAAGCGATCATAAACGTCTAGACCTAAAGCTGTTGAGTAACGACCATATGTACCACCCTTGTAGAAAGGTAGCATCATTTTCAATGGTGTTGTTACATGAGGTGCATTTTCATAAACGATAGCACGTTCAGATCCAACTTCATGAACTTCCTTAATAGCAAATTGTGCTAGATAACGTAGTCCTCCATGGACTAGTTTTGTTGAACGACTAGAAGTACCTGATGAAAAATCACGCATTTCTAGTAGTCCAGCATTTAGACCACGAGTCTTTGCATCTAAAACGATACCAGCACCAGTAATTCCCCCACCGATAACTAAAATATCTAATTCTTCTTCTTGCATTTTTTTAAGATCTGCAAGTCTTGTTTTACTGTTAAATTCAACCATTTAATGTTGCCTCCAAATTTTAGTAAGCGTTTTCTTGTAGCTTCATATATAGTTATAACAGAAATAATTCAATTTCACAAACAAATATAGATAATTTTTTGAAAATATTTTTTTTATGCACAATTTTTAAGAAAATTTCCTTATTTTTCAACATTTATATTAAAAAAGAGAACTCCCTTTGGAGCTTCTCCCAGTTTGTGAAATTATTATTTTTTATTCCTTAGTAATTGTAACTGTTAAGTCATTTACATTCTTTGCTTCATGATTTACAGAAATTCCATGATCTTGAGCTAATACATCAATATGTTCTTTAATTGCCTTTTGATAACCATTGAAGAATTTCATGGAAGACCAGTTCATTCCGCCTTCAAATCCCATAAATGTTTCGTCATACAATGGTGTTTCATCTAACTTAGAATGAATAATTATTTTAGTAACTTGATCTCCTGAAATTTCCAAACTGATAGTTATGGGATCATTCTCTACAGCAACAAATAGTCCTTCGTTGTATTCAGCTGGTAACTGCAACTTTTCTGAAACTCGAGGGTTAAAAACCGATCTTAAATTTTCATAACTTGTAATATTAGTCATAAGTGATCTCCTTTTTTTCTCTAGAGTATACAATTAAATATAAAAAAGATATATCAAATTATTTTTTATTAAACTAAATACAGTATAATTATATTAATAATAAGAAAGGGGTGACTTATTTTGCATAGTTTGGAATTAAAATTATCGGATGATCTTTTTTTGAGATTAAAAAATCAAGCAAAGAAAGATAATCTTTCTATTGAAGATATAGTGATTAATGCTCTTGATAATAGCATCTCTAATGCTGAATCCAATTTTGAAATTAGAAATGTTGTAGGTCAAGAAATTGATGGAAAAAATATTTTTGAAAAAGATGATCTAGTATTAATTCATGGAATTTTCTATAGATATAAGTTAGATGAAAATCTAGCTAAAATAGATAAAAAAGAAACTTACATAATTAAAAACGCCACTGGAAATATTATAATTATAGGTCGAAATGGGGAAAAATAATGGCATTTGGAATAACAATTGTTCGTCAAAATAATCAAGGTTTAATTGAAACACTAGGTAAATATCGTAGAAGTGTTGAATCTGGCTTACATTTCTACATCCCTTTTGTTCAAAGAGTTCGTAAGGTCAGTCTTGCTATGTCACCACTATCTTTACCTAACTACTCAATTATTACAAAGGATAATGCCGACGTACGTGCTAGTTTGACATTAAACTACCATGTTACTAATTCTGTTAAATATACATATGAAAATACAGATTCAGTAGAATCTATGTCACAGCTAGTTCGTGGTCATCTACGTGATATTATTGGACGTATGGATTTGAACGAAGCTTTAGGTTCAACTGCTAAAATTAACCAAGAGTTGGCATTAGCTATCGGTGATTTAACAAATACATACGGTATCAATGTTGATCGTATAAACATTGATGAATTAACACCTTCTACTTCTATTCAAGCAGCGATGGACAAGCAACTTACAGCTGATCGTGAAAGAGTTGCTTCCATTGCCAAAGCTGAAGGTGAGGCTAAATCAATCGAACTAACAACTAAAGCTAAAAATGATGCTCTTGTTGCTACGGCTGAAGCCGAAGCAAATGCTACAAAAACTAGAGCTGATGCTGAAAAGTATCGTATTGATACTATCCAAACTGGACTATCAAACGCTGACGATAAGTACTTTAAAAATCAATCCATTACAGCATTCTCTGATTTAGCTAAATCAGAATCAAATACAATCGTAATACCATCTGATGAAATTACTGAACTTGGTAAATTACCTGTTGCCGGTAAACTTCTAGGAACAAAAAAATAATATAAACAAAAAAAGTATACCTACAGGGTATACTTTTTTGTTTATTTAACTGTGAAAACATCACTTACATCAGCTGGTGTATAACTATCAACTGTTACCTTATTTGCCTTAGCAAAGGAATTTGTATTCATAATATATGTCAAAATTCTCTTGGCAGATAATTGCAAGTCACCTAGCATTAACTTGTTGCCATTTTCACCAGTTTTTGAAACATTTTCTTGAATATGGCTCACTGTACCACCAGGCATGATTAAATCATTTCCGGCATGTATTGATTCGGCTGGAGTTTCTAATCCTCCAACACTAAACCAATCAGTCATTACAGATCCTTTATAACCCCATTCACCACGTAAAATATCTGTTAATAATTCATAATTTGTTGAATTATATACACCATTTACCTTGTTATAAGATGACATTATAAATTCTGGTTGTGAATCCTTAACAGCAATCTCGAAGCCTTTTAGATAAATTTCTCTAAGTGCTTGTTCACCAATTACTGAATCACTTGTCATACGGTCTTCTTCTTGATTATTGGCAACAAAGTGTTTTATGGTTGTTCCAACACCAGGGTTAGACTGTACTCCTCTAGTCATGGCAGTTGCTGATACTCCAGAAACTAACGGATCTTCTGAATAATATTCAAAATTACGTCCATTTAAAGGATTACGATGGATATTCATTCCTGGTGCTAACCAAGTATCAACACCAAATTTAATCATTTCTTGACCAGTTTGACGACCAATTTTTTCAATCATATCTTTATCCCATGATTGAGCTAACAAAGTACCTATTGGCCATGCAGTAGCATATTGATAATATGTTTTTCCCATATCAGTATACTCATTTGTTAGACGCAAACCAGCTGGTCCATCTGCATTGACTGTAATTGGAACACCCTTATTTACTAATGTATCAGTTGTTTGTCCTGCAGCACCCTTAACTTGAGTTGAGGCATTACCAACTATAGAAGGATTTTCTGTTAATTCTGACATAATGTCATTAAAATTAGTGCCTTTAAAGGTCATGCTTCCATTTACTATCAAACTCAATTGTTTTGCTGATAAACTAGCCACAAACTGATCCATAGTTATCTTATGATCGTAGACATCTTTCAATGTATAAGAAGATGCCACGTATCCAACATTTTCGATATTCTGATTCATACCATTATCGGGCAAATTTGCTACTTGTGAATCATCCGTTATTAAGGTTGTAGTTGAATTTGAATCGTATTTTGATGCATTATCTCCATTAACCAAATTCAATGAATTAGGATCTAAATTAAGCTTAACCGCACCTGACTTATCCATATTCTTTGATAAGTTTGAATTTGAAGGTTGTGCGTGCAATTCAGTTGGATCATTAGCAGGCATTACCTTATTAGATAATTGTTCTGTTATAACAGTTTCCGGTAAGTTTAAAACTGCTGAAACCTTAGTATTTCTTGAGCTGTCACCTATTAGTAATGTATAGTCTCCAGCGTCCATAACATAGGCAGCTTTTTCAATATCATAACTAGCCATATTTGAAGCATCAAAAGTAATTACTAAATTTTGACTTTCTCCTGGTGCTAAATTCTTTGTTTTAGCGTAAGCAACCAAATTTTGATAAGCTTTATCAACAGTTCCATCTTGTGCTGAGTAATAAACTTGGACAACTTCTTTTCCAGAATACTTGTCGCCTGTATTTGTAACTTTTACTTGTGTAGTAATTTTGTTGTCACTTAGCATTGTACTTAATGGTTCAATATTGAAGTTTGTGTATGACTCACCATAACCAAATTCGTAATGAGGAGTCACATTATAGGTATCAAAATAACGATAACCTACGTAGATACCTTCATTGTAATTTTCAAGTTCTGAATTGTTATCATTTTTACTAAAAGTATCTGAAGATGGATAATCAGAGTAATTATATGCCCATGTATCAGTTAGTTTACCTGATGGAGTTACTTTACCACTTATAATATCGGCAACAGCATTACCCCCTCTTTGTCCTGCTTGTGACATGAGTAAAACTGCATCTAAGTCTGGCATTTCATCAATCCATTTTGTATCAATAGGAGCACCAATATTAAGTAAAACTATGCTTTTTTCATAAGTTTTAGACATTTTTTTGATATTTTGATATTCATTGTCTGTTAACAGATAGTCACCTTTTGTATCTGTACGATCAGCTCCTTCTCCAGAATTACGTTGAAGTACATAGATACCGACATCTGCGGGAGCAGAATCAAATTCTTCTTGAGTGATAGCTTTATCATCATATTTGAAGGTCGATAATAAAGAATTGCCTTCATTGTCATAATCTTGTTTCTTTTGATCATAATCACTCTTAGTATCATTTAAATATTCGTCTGATGTTATTTTATAACCACTATCATTTAATCCATCCCAGACGTTAACCGTATCTCTAGGATTACTATCTCCCGATCCAGTTCCACCTTTTATCGTTCCATAAGCCCCACCACCATACAATGCAACTGTATCGTCAGTTGATACTGGTAAAGCGTTGTTTTTGTTTTGTAGTAGAACCATAGAATCAGCTGCTGCCTGTTGTGAAAGATCAGCATTATTCTGCTCATCTGTTGTCTCTGTGGGATCTACAGTTGCCGCTGAAACCTTATTTGACTTACTTAAAAATAATACAGATCCACCAATAATTATTGATGATGCTGCAAACAAGTATAAATATTTTCGATATTTTTTGATAATCTTCACACCCCTTTTTTATACGTGATTATTTTAACATTTATAAAAACGATTACAATATTAATCAAAATAAAAAGTACATAAATATGTACTTCTTAAAAGGTTTGAAAAATTCTAGAATTACCTTCATTATCAAGATTAAAATTGAATTCTGTTTCAAAAGTGTTTTCTAGTGAATCTTTTTGAATAATATCCTTTGTTATTCCCTGCTTAATTATTGATCCATTGTTGTACAAAATTACATAATCAGATAACTGTGCAAGAGTATCTAAATCATGATCCACAATAAAAAAAGATTGCTTATTTTTTGCATCTTTTATCAATTTAACAACTTGTTTTTTATACTTAGGATCAAGATTATTAAATGGTTCATCAAGATATACATATTCTGTTGACTCAATTAAGACCGCTATAATAAGTAATACTTGCTGTTGACCACCAGACAAAGAATTGAAAGGAATATCCAATTTATCAGTTAAATTAAGATATTCTAAATACTCTGAATAATCAAGTTCATGATGATTACTCAAATCTAAAATAGAGCGGACACTTATTGATCCATAGATTTTCTCTCGTTGATTAAAATAGGCAACTATACTTGATCGATTTTTAATTGAGATTTCTCTCAAGTTGTTATCGTTATAAAATACGTTTCCTTCGTAATCTTTAATTTGTCCTGTAAGTATCTTCAATAAAGTACTTTTACCGCTACCATTTGGACCAATAATTGAAGTAATTCCTTTATTAGGGAGTTCTATTGAAAGATTATCAATAACTGTTTTTTCATCATATGAATAACTAATATTCTTCGCTTCCATTGCTCCCCCTAATTACAAAATAAAATAATATTGGTGCACAGATTATATTACAAATTAAAGCCGCAGGTATTTCAACCGGATAGAATAGATTTCTTCCCAAAAAGTCAGAAAGAATCATCAGATTTGAACCGAGTAAAATTGTATCGATAAAGTATCGATTAGTTTTTATACCATCAATTTGTTTAACAATATTAGGAATAACAATTCCTAAGAATAAGAATTCACCGACTATTCCAACCACAGTTGATATAACGATACTGATTATTAATAATATATAAATATTTATCTTTCGAATGTCTATTCCTAACTCAATAATTTTGTTGTCATTAAAAGAGTAATATGGAATATATTTATCAAACAAAATCAATAAAGTCAGTAATATACATCCTAAAATAATCATTAGGTATGCTTGATTTGGACTAATTAGATTAAATCCAGCAAAAATTGAAGATTCTTGGTTATGCGTTATATAATTCAGTATCTGATTTAAGCATGTAAAGAAAACACTTAGACAAACACCAAACAAAACAAATTTTGTAGGGCTGACATCTTTTGCCTTTATCCAAACTAAGATTCCAATTAATAATAATGATCCAACAGCACCATATATAATTTTTGAACCTAGAAATATTGGCAGAAAAATTACTAATAAATTTTTAAAAAAATTAGCACTGGATGTCAATCCAACTAAACCAGGATCAACTAGATTGTTTCTAAATATCAATTGTAAATACAGTCCTGAAATTGATATTAATGCACCAGTAAACATTGCTACTACTGTTCTGGACAATCTCAACTGTAACACAGCTGCATTTGTACCTTTTACATTAAAAGGATTTATAACACTACTATCACCAAAGCTGATATTCAAGTAGAGCAATATCAACAATAGGACAGCATTAAATATTAGAAATTTATTGAGTCTTGTTTTACTTTCCATTGACAATTTTATTTATCCCATTTAAAGCACGAATAACATTCATATTAGCGGTTGAAGAGTATAACGGTTCTTTCAAATAAAATACTTTTCCATTTTTAAAAGCGGGCATCTGCTGCCAAACTTGATTACTGGAAAATTCCGTTTGAAAGTCTTTCTTTACTACATCAGGCATAGCATGAGCTAAACATATAACAATATCAGGTTTAGCTTTTTGAACCTCTTCCATATTAACTGAAACATACTCACCACTAGTATCTGATTCGATTACTTTATTATTTGTAGTACTTACTAGTGATCCTATATATGAATTACTAGTCGCCTGCAGATAACTTCCTCCAGGCATTCCAAAAAGAATTAACACTTTTTTTGGTTTGTTATTTTTAATATCTTGTTTTATTTTATTGACGCTTCTATCTAGCTTGGCATTATAATCGTCAGCATATTTTTGTTTACCATATTTTTTTGCCATTGAATTCAGAGAACTTTTTAAGCTATCAATATTTTGTAAATCAACATATGTAACATTTATGCCGTTACTTTTAAATCCTTCATTCAAAGTATCCTTAAGAGTAGTTACAGCATAGACCTGATTAGCATTTAGCTTCTTTATTTTCTCCATATTTGGAGACATTGGACTTCCAACTTTTGTAACACCGTTATATCTTTTGGGAATGCTATAACTTGTTGTTGGTATTCCTTTTAAGTTTATATGAAGGGTGTCTGCCATTTGAACTAATGCATATGTTGTAACGACTGGATCATTGTCATTCTTATTATTATCTGTACTTTTTGATAATACATTTAAAGAAAAAATTGAACCTAATCCTATCAACCAAAGAAAAAAGACGAAAATTATTGTCTTAGAATAACTTTTTCTTTTTTGCAAAGAATCCTCCACCGAGTGCTAATGCACCAACTGCCACAGCGGCAGATATTTGAGGAATGTTAGTCTTATCATTTTCGTCTTTTTTGGTTGATTTCTTTTTATCACTTTTATTGTTTGATTTTGGTGATTTCTTTTTGTCAGTTTTCTTTTTTGGCTTTTTATCTTTGTCAGATTTCTTTTCAGAATTATTCGCATTGCTTTCAGCATTTGAATTTTCTGGTTGTGCAGCAGCTGATTGCTGTGAATTATTTGAATTGTTCAATTTAGGATAGTTACTGAACATTAAGCCAAATGGATATGTATGATGATAATCAATACTGTCAATATCAACTTTCATTGTACCTGTAATATTACTTAATTGATTAGAAGTAAAAGTAATTGTTGTATAGTAAAAATTTGCATCCTCACTATTTTTAATACCTGTTGTTTGAACATTCATAGATAAAATTCTAACAGGCCAAGAACCTAATTTTTTATCAGTCTTAACTGTGTAAGACACTTGATAAGAATTATTTACGACATTTACTGTCGCAGGTTTAGAAAAATAAGCATCGGCATAACTTGTAGCGCCACTTGGTTGGACAACTGTATAGTTAACAGCATCAGCTTTAACATCTTGAATATTACTTGTTAAAGTAATACCTAAAATTGTAGCAAGCGTTATAAAAACTAGAGAAACTATTTTCTTCATAGCAAGTCCTCAGAAAACTTTGTACGTGCAATATTAAACATAGCTATTGAAAGTAATATAAATCCCGCGTATGAAATATATTGAGGCAAAGCTTTACTGCTTGTTTGAGGTAGCATTCCACTATATGAAGGTAACGAACTACCTGAGTTTCCTGACAATGATGGCATCATTGGTGATGAACTTACCCCTGTAAAACTAGGTAGAGAAGGAGCAGTTCCTGAACCACCATTTGATTTATCATTTGATAAACCAGATACAATTGGTAATTCTACTTGCGTATTGTTGTCACCATCTGACTTACTAAATTTAAAGTTAATATTGTAAGTTTCATGATATGAATAGCTATCTATATCTACTTTAATTTTGGCAGGAACTAAGTTATTAAGCTCATCCAAACTTTTTACAGTAAAGTCAAAAGCCATATAGTAGTAATCACCACTTTGATATGTAGTAATATCGTCTTTATCTATCTGACTGTTATTGATTGATAAAATTTGAGTAGTATTTGGACCATAACTAACTGGTGTTTTCATTTCAAGACCTACAATGTATTCACCATTTTGTGCCTGCTTTACTGTAGCTTTTTGAGTAAAGAATTGATTAGCAGTTGAAATACCATCATTTGAATCTTCTTTCAATACTTGATAACTGTAATCTCCTACATTTATCGGTTGATCAGTGACTGAACTTTCAGTCTTAGTTTCTGCCTTAGCTTCAACGTTAGTTGTACTTGTTACGTTATTAGAAGATTGTACAGAAGAATTTGTTTTTGCAATTCTTAATTGCATATTTTGTGATTCGTTAACCAAACCAGGAACACTAATATTGACTGTCATATCACTAAAACTACCATCAGAATTTATTGGTAAGGTAATCTTTCCATCTGATGTAGCTTGATATGTTTTTCCATTTATAACAATAGATGACAAGCTCTTTTTAGCAATATCACTCAAAGGAATTGTAGCGGTAGTTTGATCATTAAAAGTCTTTATATCAGCCATTCCATCAAATAATGGTCGTTTTATATAAGGTTGACCGTTATAGTAAACATCAACATTTGATTGATAATCATTTGTTGAAGCTGCTTGAACTTGTTGAATATTTATTACATCATCAACAACTGCTGTACTAAATCCAACAATACCTAAAGACAATAATGTAAGACCAGTATATTTTATTCTATTCATTTTCATCAATACTTCCCCTTAAATTAATGAACTAGCTTTAACCCATTCATGAGTTGCTACGCGATAATATCTTGTACCAGTAGAATCAGTTCTAGTTCTATCTGTATACCATGATGAATTTCCGGCAAGAAGACGGTTTTTAACAACATTGTAACTATCGTCATACAAAGTAGCGATCTGACTATTAGTTGTTACTGATTGATTAATAGGATCGTAACTATATCCAAATTCTTTATCAAAAGCAGAGCCATTAGATGTGTTTCCACCTGTTGTTGTTTCTGTCTTAGGTGATGCTATTCTTAGTTGCATTGGTTGAGATTCATTAATCAATCCAACAACTGATATATTGACTGTCACATCTGAAAATGATCCATCAGTCTTCAAAGGTAAAACAAGTTTGCCATTATTTGGATAATATTTTGATCCGTTTATATCGATACTTGCCAAACTAGTTTTAGCTAGACTACTCAAAGTTAAAGTTACATTTGCTAAATCTGTTGAGCTGTAATCAACGGTAGCTGGATTTGTGAATAATGCACGCTTTGTGTAGGCTTGACCCTTGTAATATAAATCAACATTTGAAGTATATGTATTAGTAGCGGCTTGAGCTACTCGCACTGAACTTCCTTCATTAGTGATAATTCCTGAAGTACTTGCGACTGCACCTGTAATTAGTAAGGCAACACAAAGATACTTAATTTTACTTGTTTTCATAAAATAATCCCCCATTTAATTTATATTTATCACATTTCCATTATCGATAAATGTAATTCTAGATTATCCCAGTATAGGCATTTCGTCAACCAACATTGTATGCATTTACATAAAAAAGAACCTAACTATAAGTTAGGTTCTTTTTTAAAATTATAAATATCAGAAAGCTCCTCCTCCGGAACCGCCACCGAATCCGCCAGAGTTCCCTCCTGAAAAACCACCTGAACCACCTGAAGAGCTGGTTGTTACACCACTACTAAAGCTCTTAGAGAAGCTTCCTACAAAGTAAATATTGTTATATCCATATATAGGATATAAGTCACTTTCAGATATATCAGATAATTCAAAGTTTAATTTCAATGCTTTTATAACTTTCTTAGAAACTCCAAAAGCTGCAGCATATGGTAGTATTTGCTCCCATAAAATAATATCTCCTACTTCTGCCATTTTTATATCATCTATATCTTCAAGCATATTTCTAAATCCTCGTAATTCTGTAACTATGTGTACGCCCTCATCACTATATATAGATACATTTCTACGTTTTATATGTAAATTTAAAACTACTGATATCATAAATAAAACTGATATTACTCGAAATATAATTACTTGTATTCCACTAAAAGTTAATGGAATTATAAAATTAATAATTAATAGCAAGACACCTATTACTATTTGTCCTATTAAAGACCAACGTGCTATTTTCGCATGTTTAACATTAAAATACTTTGGATATTCCTTAAAAATTTCATTTTGCCAATTTTTATAACTTTTATTTAATTTTTGAGAATTATCTTTTTTTGTATATTTTTTAATGTCACTAATATCAAACGAATCACCGTCTCCAACTGAATCAAATAAGAAACCTAATAGATTATTATCTATTTTGGCTAAACGTCTAACATTAAAGTCTTTTTCATTTTCAGTAATTTTTATATTTTTTCTGTTTGCATCGACTAATAAATCACCAACAAAACCATTTTCATCCGGTTTCTTATTTTCTATAATCATTTGAGCAACGCTTGGTGATACTTCAGGAACTTCAAACCAATGATTTACTGGTGTTAATGTGTTATTGGGATCATTTTTAATTTTTCTATAGTTTATGAGTATTAGTATATAAATTATTAATGAGATAAATATTAAAGCTAGAGCAACTGAAAATAGTATTACTTTTTTATGATGTGATACTATCTCGTTCTCTTCAGAAATATTCTTTTCTTCTGAGATAATTTCAGATTTCATTTTCTTATCAACATTTTTTTCATTCTTAGGTGTTACTGATGTCGGAAATATCATATCTGTCTCTACAAAGCTATTTGAAGGATTATTATCCATATCTAGTGTCACATTACCATTCTTTGTATCAACAATCTTATTTCCGTTCTCAGACGCATGTACCCAAGCTCTTAGGTCATTAACATTCTTTTTAGGCAAATTAAATGTCACTTTAACATTTTCTAAATCAACATCCCAATTCTTACCAATGACTTTCCAATTTATTCTTGCTGTATCTTTATAGTTTGTAACTACTCCGTAAATTTTATAATGATAATTAAATTGTATTTTCTCATTAGAAATATCTGTATAGGTTTTTATTTTTAGTTCATTTTTATTATTAGTATATTTAACTTTAATTTTTCGAGAATCATCTGTAGTAACATTTATTGGTTTAGCTCCACCAGTACCATGAAGATCTTGAACAAAGTCAACTCCATGATAATCACCATCGAAGTCATAGGTTATCTTTTGATTAACATCAGCATTACCATATTCATCGATATTCACAATTACATTAAAGTTAGATATTGAGTAACTATCTGCAGATACATTCGTCTTAAAAAGAGCCAATGAAGCTATAAATATTGCTACTGCAAAAATAATATTTTTTAAATATTTCATTAACAAAAATTCCCCCTCTATTTTTAAAATGCGCCACCACCGCCAAATCCACCAGATGAACCATCTGTTCCCCCTGTGGTGAATAGGTTGCTGTTTCCTCCTCCAAGAATTATTCCGCTGATAAATATACCGGCAAATATTCCTGCGAAGTATCCGTTACTAAAATTAAAGATCGAATTTAGATTACTTTCTGCGATATCTGCATCTGGGAATGTCTTCTTAACTGCATCAATAACAGGTCTTGATAATCCAAATGCTGTCGCATATGGAACAATCTGTGCCCAATAATCTATATCACCGATATCTTTCAAATTAGTTTTATCGATATTCTTAAACATTTTTTCAAGTTGTTCAAAATCATTATTTAATACACTACCTCTGTCGTTATAAATGGTTACCTTTTTACGTCTGATTTTTATATCTATTACTACAAACAACATGAATACGACAGTAGCTACCAGGATAGGCAAACTGATATTTCTTTGCCATCCAATTCCTATTAGCATAGTTGCGTTTATTATTATCAATAATAAAGCTATCAAGTACTGTTTCATTGATGATCCTGTAACTATTCTTTCACTGGCTTTGTTAAAGTAAGTTCTGCCTTCTTCCATAATGTATCTTTGCCAATTCCTATAGGCTTCCTCAAGTCTTCCAAAGTTATCCCATTTTGAATATTTTTCAATATCCTTGTTACTTACAGATTGACCATTTCCAATCTTATTAATTAAATAATTCAACAGATAATTATCAGAAACTTGCAGACTGTTAATAGTAAAATTCTTATCGTCCTCAACTAGCTCAATATTTTGATCAGCTAATTCTTTTAGAACATCCCCTGTAAAAGCATTTTCATCAGGTCTTTCATTGTATAGAATGACCTGAGCAACACTTGGAGAAACGTCAGGAACATCCCCTAAATGGTTTATAGAATTGTATATGATACTCTTTTTAACTTCAATCTTCTTATATCTATAACGAAGAAATAAATATATCAACAATGCAGCAATTGCCAATATTTCTGAAATTGTAGTAGCAATCATTTGTTTTGTTTTTTGATTTTCTTTTTGCTCTTTAACGTAGTTATTCTCAGAAGAAATTATGTTATTTCGCTGATTTTTATTAACTACATTAAGATTATTGTTAGTTACCTCTGGAGGGAAAATTATATCAGCAGATAGTGCAGTCTTATATTTATTTTTTGCCATCTTGAAAGTGACTGTACCGGATTCTTTATCAACGATTCTTTCAACGTTACCAGTAGTCTGAGTCCAAGCTTTCAAACCGCTTATATTTCTCTTAGGTAATTTAAAAACTATATTTACGTTATACAAATCAGCGGTCCACTCACTGCCAATAACATTCCAATTTATTTGAGCAGTATCTTTATAATTGGTTACTAAATCGGACAAACTGTATTTGTAGACAAAAGTTACTTTCTCATTAGATAAATTGCCTTCTGCAGTAGCAAAAAGCTCTTCACTAGAGCCAATTGAATTAATTTTCAAATTCTTATTTTCAGGAAAATAAGTTACTTTAGGCAAAGTTCCGCCACCAGTTCCCCTGATATCTTGTACAAATTCGACACCTTTATATTTACCTTTAAAATCATAGGTAATCTTTTGAGTAACGTCTGCACCCCCATTATCCTTAACTTCAACAACTTCATCATAATTAGTTACTGAGTAAGATCGTGCATATACGTTATCTTGAAACATTACTAAAGCCATCAAAAAAGAGAAAAAAGTCATACTCAAATAAATTGTATATTTCATCCCCGTTAACCCCCATTAACTTGATGTCCTAATCTTATATTTTTTTATTATATTTGTCACAATTTTTTTTATAAAAAAAAAGAACCCAGATTTTGTCTGGATTCAGGGGGAATATACATGAATTTTTTTAGAAACTAAATACTTGTCCAATAAAGTTGCCCAAGGCATTTAGATCATTTGAGAATGTGTGGGCTCCAGCAGAAACTCCGCCTTTGATTGAGTTTAAAATAATCATTATTATCTCCTATCTTTTAGAATAATCACATTATCTGCGTTTTAACTTAAGCTAAGCTTAAATGGTGTTGTTCAAAGTTAATAAATAGAAATTAAATGATTTTATTAAAAATAATCATTTGGTAATACTCCTATTATCTATGTTCAGGCTTTTGGTTTGGATCTAATGGTAATTCTGGGATTGGTAGTTGTGGTCCAAATTGTGGAAATTGATTAAAATTTTGCATATTAGTTACCTCTTTTATTTAAATTGTATTTTATAAATATTCTATGCTAACGGAAAACATTACTTATTAGATGAGAAACTGCATTTAGATCATTAGCTGTTGTTTGTGCTCCAGCTGTTACTACTCCGTGAATTGAGTTTAAAATAATCATCTGATGTCCTCCTTTTCTTTAGTATGTCATCATTATGCTTTGAGCAAATTAAGCTAAACTTAAATTAATGTGAACATTATTTGATGAATTAATGAAAATAAAAAAGCATACCGAAAGGTATGCTTCTAAACTATTCGATAACCATATAGTTTACTAATTTGACTACGTAGTCATTTGTTTTTACTGTTTCCTTTGCTGCTTTTCCAATTTCTTCTGGTGAATCAGTTATAACCCCATCCACTTCATAAAACATAGTACGAGTAAGGACATCTTCATCATTTACTGTCCATGCATAGACTTTCTTCTTTTGATCATGAGCTTGCGTAACAAAATCAGAAGTCAATGTAGTGTACTCAACCGTGAAGAAATCCGCTTTTGTTTTTGGTGGACCAACGATATTAAACGGCATGATGTAACCAACTGTTAGTTTAGGATCGCGTGTCTTCAGTTCATCAACTATATCGATAGATAGTGAATGTATAATATCTCCTCTTTTTAAGAGCCCCTTACTATACTTCTTGATAAAAATACTAATCATATCCTTAGAATCAGCTTTGTTAGGTTTTATTTCTATCAGAAGTTTTTGATTGTCCTTATTGGCCGCGGCTAAATAATCATCAAAACTTATCACCTTAGAACTTTTTCCATTCTCTGTGACAGTTAATTTTTGTAATTGCTTCAACGTTAATTGGTGAGTAGTTGTGTTAACACCAGTCAAAGCCTTCAAATTATTATCATGCATTACTACAAATTTCTTATCTTTAGTTTCTTGAATATCCATTTCGACATAATCTGGTTTTACTTTGGTACTTGTATCATTCAGAGCATTAATAGAATTTTGAACAGCATTGTTTCCATTTACTCCACGATGTGAAATAATTTCTGGATTCGTTACTATCTGCCCTGAAAGATACATGTAATCATAGGTAACTGTTCCTGTTAGCAGTACCAATGAAAGTACCGTTGCTAACGTATAAAAAACAAACTTTGATATACCTGATCTTTTTGTCTTTTTAAGAATCAACTGATATCTCTCTTCAACAATACTTGGTTCAAACTCATACAGAACAACCGAAATAATATAGAAGAAAACAAGTGAGGATATCATCGTGAAAATATATTTTATTGCCTGGATAACTAATAATGAGACCATAGATACAGGTAAAGAAGCAGACGAAAAGTTCTTATCAACATACCCTTGGATTAATATTATTATGAAATACAAGATAGCTGTCATTAGATAAATAACTATATTAAATCCGATGAAATAACTTAAAATCTTTTTAGCCCATTTTTTAGTTAAGTATTTACTTGTCTTTATAGCATCCCTTAATTTCATTTTCTTGATGATCATTAAGGGAACAGTGAATATTAGACGATATCCGATATAAATTAATACTAGATAAACTAAGATTATCACTGGAACAAGTATGTATTTATTACTAAATATATAATCAAGTATAAATACAGGAATCTGAACCTTTGATAATAAATCAGTTTTGTAGCCAATCAAACTAAAGGGCATAATCAATATAAAGTAGAAAATTAAAAATAATAATGAACTAAATGATATTCTTCTAGTTTCTGTAAATGTCCTCTTTAGCAGATAAGTCTCAGGTAATTGATAATTTTTTTGAAGTAAAAATACTCCTAAAAATAAAAAGATAAACTCATAAATAATCATGAACAACATGAGGAGCATGAGGACTATTATCAAAATGCTGTAAAATGGATGAACTGAAAATGATAAGAATAGAGAAAAGAAATCAACTATTCCCTCATGTTTAAATGTCCATTCTATTGAGCTAGCCAACATTGGTATAATGACCAGGAATATCAAAATATTTACTAAAACAATATTCTTAGCATACCTAAACGTATTTCCAAAAAAAGATCTCAAATCTCTAATAAAAACTTTCAAATTTCCCACCTATTTCTAAAGCAATTACTTCTATTCTAATATAGAGCTAGTCATAAATAATAATATATCCAAAATTTTTATTTATTGTAAAAATTTATAAAATGTCATGTAATCGCTTGCAATGTTCTCCGGAGCATGATATAACTATAACCATAAAGGAGATAGCTCCTAACTCAAATGGAGTTAACCTCCTTGGCTGGTACATTTAACAAAAGGACTGAATTAGTCATATCGTGTATATACTAATAGTCACTGAATTATACATGGCCTTTTACATACTAGTAGAGCAGATTGATTTAAGTATCAAGCCCCTCTGGATCGAACGATGTAATAAGTACCAGTCGGAAAAGCATACTACCTTTGGTAGCGTGCTTTTTTATTTATTATGAAACATTTTATTTGTTCCACATGAAACACTTACAATAGAAAAACAGCTATAGAACAATGTTCTATAGCTGTTTTTTATTTTATTCTGCAACTTTGGCAATTCTACCTTGTTGAATGTAAATACTCAAAATTCCGATATCAGCAGGATTTACCCCACTTATACGACTAGCTTGAGCTAGAGTTTGTGGATTAATTTTAGATAGCTTTTGTACAGCTTCGGTAGCTAAACCACTCACTTTTGTATAGTCCAAACGTTCAGGAATTTTCTTTTCTTCCATACGTTTTAGACGATCAATTTTAATTTCTTCTTTTTTAATATAACCATAATATTTAACAGCAATTTCAACCTGTTCCTTAACTCGACGATCTGCTGTTACTTCTTCACCCATGATACTAATAACATCATCATAGTGAACCTCAGGACGTCTTAAGAAATGATCAGCTAAGATACCATCTTTAAGTGGTTTCATCCCTAATTTTTGTAAGAATGGGTCTGCCTGATTAGGTGTTATCATCTTACGACCCAATCTATCTAATTCTGCTTCAATTGCAGCTCTTTTTTCATTAAATGAAGCATATCTCTCTTCATTGATTAAGCCTAGGTCGTAACCCTTATCAGTTAATCTTAGATCCGCATTATCATGGCGAAGAATTAGACGATATTCGGCTCTACTTGTTAGCAATCTATAAGGTTCATTTGTACCCTTAGTAACAAGATCATCGATTAAAACTCCAATATATGCTTCATCACGACGTAAGATGAATGGATCTTTTCCATCAACTTTTAATGCTGCATTAATTCCAGCCATAAGTCCTTGACCAGCAGCTTCTTCATATCCAGAAGTTCCGTTCATTTGACCAGCTGTAAAGAGATTTTCTACTACCTTTGTTTCCAAATTTGGTTTCAATTGCCATGGCTCAACAACATCGTACTCAATTGCATATCCAGCACGCATTAACTTGGCGTTTTCTAATCCTGCCATTGAGTGAATCATCTCTAATTGAATTTCTTCAGGCATTGATGTTGAAAAATCTCCAACATAATATTCTTGAGTATTGCGACCTTCTGGTTCCAAGAATATTTGATGTCTTGGTTTATCAGCAAAGCGAACAACTTTATCCTCGATTGATGGGCAGTATCTAGGACCTACTCCCTCGATTACACCTGAATACATCGGTGCACGGTCAAGGTTGGCATTGATCACTGCATGTGTTTGTGAGTTGGTATAAGTCATCCAACAAGACAATTGATCCTTCAAATCTAAGTATTTTTCATCAGGTGTTTCAAATGAGAAGTGATTTGCTACCTCATCACCTGGTTGTTCCTCAGTTTTAGAAAAATCGATAGTATTTTTGTTCACACGAGGAGGTGTACCTGTTTTGAATCTAGTTAATTTGAATCCTTGTTTTTCTAGATCTTCTGATAATTTAATTGATGGTAGTGAATTATTTGGACCTGAAGAATACATCAATTCACCAATAATAATTTTCCCACGTGAGCTAGTTCCCGCTGTTAGTACGACTGATTTTGCATGATAAATAGCACCTGTACTTGTAACTACTCCTTGGCAAACACCATCTTCAACAACTAATCTTTCAACAACTCCTTGACGAAGTGTAAGATTGTCTTCATTTTCCAATGTATCTTTCATAACTTCGTGATACATATTCTTGTCTGCTTGAGCTCTCAAAGCTCTAACCGCAGGGCCTTTACCAGTATTTAGCATACGCATTTGGACATAGGTAGCATCGATATTTTTTGCCATTTGTCCACCTAAAGCATCAATTTCTCTTACAACGATTCCCTTAGCAGGACCACCTACTGAAGGATTACATGGCATGAAAGCTACCATATCAAGATTAATTGTCACTAGAAGTGTTTTCTTGCCCATTCTAGCTGCGGCCAATGCTGCTTCAGAACCGGCATGACCGGCCCCTACTACTACTACATCAAAACTGCCTGCTTCATATTCTTTTATTTCCATTAAAATCCACCTATTATTTTCCTAAACAAAATTGTGAGAATAACTGTGTTATCAACTCATCTGGATAGCTTTCACCGATAATTTCTCCCAGTGTCTCCCAACAAGTTGTCATATCTATTTGAACCAAATCTATTGGCATATCCATTTCGATACCATTGATTACTTCATTTAAACTATCTTTAGCTTGAAGCAAAAGACCAGCTTGACGAGCATTAGTAATAATAACGTTTGAACTATTGTTATCTTCGATACCTTCATTGAAAATATCACTAATTGTTGACTTGATTGTTTCAATTCCGTCATTTTTGATAGCTGAAGTTACTAGAACTATGTCATCTTCTTTCAATTGGTCAACATTTTTTGGCGATATCTTATGAACTAGATCATCCTTATTGAAGATAATAATACGTTTTTTATCGCTAGTTGCTTCTAATAATTCTCGATCTTCTTCTTCTAAATCACGACTAGAATCCAAAACAACTATTACCAAATCAGCATCTTTGAGCGCTTGTCTAGATCTCTCAACACCAATTTTTTCAACAACATCATCTGTTTCACGAACACCTGCTGTATCAATCAATTTCAAAGGTACACCATCGATATTGATGTATTGTTCAACGATATCTCTAGTTGTACCCGCAACATCAGTAACGATAGCTTTATCTTCATCCAACAAACGATTCAATAAACTTGATTTACCAACATTTGGCTTTCCAACAATAGCTGTAGCCAAACCATGTTGCAGGATTTGTCCACTGGTTGCTGTTTTCAAAAGACTGTCGATACTTTGACTGACTAATTTGGCCTTTTCAAGTAGTAAATCTGTAGTCATTTGCTCAGTATCGTACTCAGGATAATCAATATTAACTTCTACTTGTGCTAGTGTATCAAGGATTTCTTGTCGTAAATTGGAAATCAAATGATTTAAATTTCCATCTAATTGATTAACAGCTACTTGCATAGCTTTGTCTGTCTTAGCACGTATCAGGTCCATCACTGATTCAGCTTGAGTTAAATCTATTCGACCATTTAAAAATGCACGTTTAGTAAACTCACCTGGCTCAGCCATTCTGGCACCTGATCCAATTAAAGTTTGTAAAACTTTGTTAGTAGCAACAATTCCACCATGAGTATTGATTTCAACAATATCTTCTCGTGTGAACGTTTTGGGCGCACGCATTACTGATACCATAACCTCATCAATCAATGATCCATTTTCAGGATCGTATAAGTGACCATAGTTGATTGTATGTGATGCTACTTTATTTAAATCTGAACCCTTGAATAATTTGCTGGCTATTTCAATGGATTGGTCCCCAGACAATCTAACGACCGATATTGCCCCTTCACCAGGTGGTGTAGAGATAGCTGTAATTGTATCGTACTCAGTAACTGTAGGCATATTTCCTCCTTTAAGGCACAAAAAAAGTGCATAATCCACCCGCGACTATTGTAGGTGGAAAAGCACTTTGACTACTTTTCAGTATATTTAATTCTTTGATATATTAACGGGATTTAGTTTCTTTGTCAACTAGCTAAACTTTTTTAAATTTGTTTTATTCCACTTCAAATGATTCGCTTCACGTTCAATCGCTCTTGTTAAAACTAAATAGTGACCATAGTTATCGCTAATCATTTGATCATCTGAAAAGATTGATTTTAATCTTTCTTGCAAGTGATCTAATTTTTTCTGGTGAACTTCCAAATCCTGCTCAATTAATGATTTAAGGATTGGACTTTTACCATCCTTGATAAAAAACATCTTTAACGGTGTCAGTTCATCATTCTGATCATTTACAGGCTCTTTAAGCCAATTTAAGAGGTTGCTCTCACCATCAGATGTTATTTTATAAAAAGTCCTTCTAGAATCATTTTTGTCATCAATAGAAGTTATCCAATTATCATCTAACATACGTTGTAATTCTGGATAAATTTGACTATGAGAAGCATACCAAAATTCACCTATTTCGTTTTTAAACTCCTGGCTTATCTGATATCCCGTCAACTGTTCTTCATTGTTAATTAATCCTAGTATTACAAACGGTAAGATACGTTTCTTTGGCAAAAATATTCCCTCGCTTCAAAAAAAGAGTTAACTATTAAAGTTAACTCTAACATAATTCATTTTTATTTGTTAATACGTTTGTAGTTCTCATCGAAGTACTTGCCTTCACGAATATCATCAGGCATGCCCTCATAAGGTTCTTGGCTGATAACATCTTCGTTATTTTGGCCAGCATCCCCCATATAGGTAATGTTTGCAAATTCTGGAACAACTAATTTAGGGTAAGTCTCATATTTTTCACGAGATTCTTCCATCAAATCAATATGATCATTTTGGTAAGTTACAGTTATTTCAGGATGTTCTTCAACCCACTTAGGGAAGAAAATTGTTCCATGAAGCTTATTTTCATTTGGTAAGAAATCTAACGCAACATCTGTACCTGTAGGTTCAGTCCATGAAATTTTGTATATACCTTCTGTGAGCATAACAATGTTGGCTTCTTGATCAGTCACCCAGCGTCCTGCGACCATTCCGCCATGAATACGGTAATCTACAGTATGATCATTTTTTGCGTACCATTCATACTCCCAACCGTTGTCATATGTATAGATAAAGTGAGTTCCTAAAAAGTCTTCTAAAGTTTTAAATTGTTTTGTCATAGTATATATATCCTTCTTTCATTTTTATATCGTTATCAACATAGATAATATTATGTCTATATCAACATAGATAATATTATGTCTATATCAACATAGATAATATTATGTCTATATCGACATAAAGTCAAGACAAAATAAAAAGGATGATTACTCATCCCTTCCTGGTTATAGATCATGATTTTTTCTTTTAAGAGCTATTTTTCGTCTCTGCATCAAGTATTTAGTTAAAGTTATATTTCTTTTTTTCAATTGAAATTTCAAAATTATTAAGTAATATATCCAACCCAAGATACCTGCGAAGATGACAGTTAAAATATTTGGTAATTGTGCCCTCATACCAAAATGATCACGCAACATCTCCCATACTGGTTTTATAATTACGAATTCTAGACCTATGAAAATGATCAATCCTATAATGCGATATTTTTTACTCATATGCTTATATAATACCTTCAGACGAATTTTTTGAAATAATTGAAAGTATAGCACAGTATTTTCAGAAAAATTCACAAGGTAGCAATTAAAACAATTATTAATAAATTTATAATCATTTTTTGATAAATACTAAATAAAAAAGCTGAATCCATCTATATCAAAGATGAATTCGGCTTTTTATTTTTTATGTGCGCGTTTTTTGGCTTTTCTTATTTGACGTTGACGTTCTTTTTCACGTTCTTCTTTTTCACGTTGTTCACGACGATATTTGAATGGATTTTGGAAAACCAATGTCTGAATAACTTGGAAGAAGTTAGAAATTACCCAATATAGTGTAATAGCTGATGGGAATGTAAGAGCTGGGATAAAGATAAAGATTGGCATTACATAGGCCATTATCTTAGTTGTTGAATTCTGTGTTGGTTGTGAGTAACTTGACATGTATGTACTTAAGAAAGTAAATAATGCTGCTAAAACAGCCATTATGTAGTATGGATCTGGCTTTCCTAATTGCATCCATAGGAAACTACCATTACGTAGTTCAGCTGTTTTATAAATTGCTTGATACAAAGCAAACATAACTGGCAGTTGAATTAATAGCGGTAAACAACCTGCGACAGGATTAACCCCTGCTTCTGAATATAATTTTTGTGTTTCTTCACGAAGTTTTTGTTGTGTTTCTTGATCTTTAGCTGAATACTTCTTTTGAAGTGATTGAATTTCTGGTTGAACCTTCATTTGTTTATTCATACTTCTGATTTGGAACCAGTTAAGTGGTAACAAGATCATACGAATGATAATTGTAAAGAAGATAATACCCCAACCATATTGGTTCCCTACTAATGAAGATAACCATAGGATAAATCTTGAGAAATTGTACAAGACAATGTGATCCCAGAAACCACTACTTTGACTAGTTATCGGTTCATTTAGGTTAGAACAACCTGTTAATATCAGAACCAAACCAAGTAGCATAAATATTCCGACATATTTTTTATAATTCTTCTTATTCACGTCTACACCCTTTAATTAAATTATTTATCTGTATCTTCTATCATTTTACCTAATTTTAGTAAATGTACTATATTTTTTTTCGTTTCGGCCATATCCAAGTAGAAAGCACCCTTACGTGCAATAATTAAAAAGTCCGTATCATTAGGAATCTCTGGTTTCAATTCTAATAATGATTGGCGAATATATCTTTTGATTCTATTGCGACCTACGGCTCTTAAAGAGATCTTTTTCCCTACAGAGATACCTACTCTAAAATGTTTTTGTCCTTCATTATGAATTTGATAAAGAACAAAGTTACGGTTGGCACATGATTCACCGTTTGAATAAACATTTTGAAATTCCGATTCTTTTTTTATACGAAAGCTTTTTCTCATCTTAATTAAGCCACCATTTTATTTGTTGAAATAAAAAAGGGTCACTAACTAGTCAGTGACCCCTCAAAATTATGCTGATAATACTTTTCTACCTTTTCTTCTACGTCTTGCAAGAACTTTGCGACCATTACTTGTGCTCATGCGTTTCATAAAACCATGTACACGTTCACGATGACGTTTCTTAGGTTGAAATGTTCTTTTTGTAGTCATCAGTAGACCTCCTGAATAAAATTAACTCTTCAGACAATTGCTCTATAAATATATCATGTTTTTATTAGAATGAAAACCATTATTTTACTGGTTTTTAATAAGTTATTAACAATCACCCCTGTGAACTTAATGTTAATAGATTGTATAAAAAAGGTTATGAACATTTCTTTGAACAACTTTTTGCGGAAAATACTTATTTGTTACTTACTTTTCCACAGGTTTGTTATCTTTTTTCTATTTTTCAGCAAAAGACTGTTAAAAAGGGGCTAGTTTTATCAACAGCTTGTGGAAACAATTGTGAATAACTAATAATTTCTCTTAATTTACACAATTTTTTTGGATTTGTATTAACAAGTTGTTATTTTTTTTTAAATAAAACATATGTTCTGTGGAAAACTTTTTTTTCAAATGATAAACTTATCTTTGTTATTTTTCGTTAAGTAGGTCACTAAAATTTATATAGGGGGGAGAATTATTGTGCAGGACTTAAACAATGAAACTGCAGTTAAATTAACAGAGTTTTGGAATTTCTTTACTGAAAAACTAAAATCTAATATGACACCAGTTAGTTATACAACATGGATTGAAAGTGCTAAACCTGTAAATCTTGAAGGTAATGATATCTATATCTCTGTTCCATCTGATCTTCATAAGGATTACTGGAATCGTAACTATTCAAAAGATATCGCACTTTACTCATTTGACTTTAATGGTCAGGAATTAAATCCTGTCATTAAAACAGAAGATGAGTTTAATGAAACATCAAATTCACAAAACAACTCTACTGGAACAGAAAAACCAGTAAAAAATAGAGAAGAGAGACAAGTCTTCCATAGTTCTGATTTGAATTCAAAATATACTTTTGAAGCTTTCATAACTGGTGGAGGTAACCAAATGGCTCACGCTGCAGCCCTTGCTGTTGCAGAAGAACCAGGTCGTATCTATAATCCACTATTTATATATGGGGGAGTGGGATTAGGTAAGACTCACTTGATGCAAGCCATTGGACACCAAATGCTAGAAAATGATCCAACTGCGATAGTTAAGTACGTAACCAGTGAGACATTCGCTAACGACTTCATTAATTCTATTCAAAATAGAACACAAGATGATTTTCGACAAGAATATCGCAATGTAGACTTACTTTTAGTAGATGATATTCAATTTTTTGCTGAAAAAGAGGGTACTCAAGAAGAGTTTTTCCATACTTTCAACGAATTACATACTAAAGAAAAACAAATAGTCATGACTTCAGATCGTTTACCAAATGAAATACCTAAGTTACAAGAACGTCTGGTTTCTCGTTTCAAATGGGGACTATCTGTTGATATCACAGCACCTGACTTGGAAACAAGAATTGCTATTCTTAGAAATAAAGCTAATGCCGAAAATCTTGAAATACCAACCGAAACACTTTCATATATTGCTGAGCAAGTAGATTCAAACGTTCGTGAACTTGAAGGCGCTCTTGTCCGTGTTCAAGCATTTTCTACTATGAAAAATGAAGATATTTCAACCAGTATCGCTGCCGATGCTTTAAAAGTATTGAAGCTCAACAAAGAAAAACAAGGTGCTTCAATTGCTAAAATTCAAACCAGCGTTGCAAAATACTTCAATATTACAGTCAATGATATGAAAGGTAAAAAACGTGTCAAAACTATTGTTGTACCTAGACAAATTGCCATGTACCTTTCTAGAGAATTGACTGGTAAATCATTACCACAAATAGGACGTGAATTTGGAAACAAGGATCACACTACAGTAATGCATTCATGCGAAAAAATTAATGAACTTATTGACTCAGACAGTCAAATTAAACTCGCTGTTGAGGAATTGAAAGAAGATCTGAAGTAATTCACATGTGGAAAACTATCCAATTTATCAACATTTATCCACAGAAGTTATTCACAGCTGTCAGACTTGGCTCTGTAGTGTTACACTAGTTTATGCACGCAATTAACAGGACCTACTACTATTACTATCTATATATATTAATTAATTAAAAAAGGGACTCAGCAAATGAAATTTTCTATTGATCGTATCAAATTTGTAAATCAATCAAATAATGTTTTGAGAGCAATTTCTAGTAAAACTACAATTCCTATACTTACAGGTATCAAGTTAGATTTAGACGAATCTGGCTTAACCTTAACTGGTAGTAACGCTGATATTTCTATCCAAGCATTTATATCAAGTGATTCAGACAATGATCTAAATATTGAAAGTACTGGTTCTATTGTTTTACCTGCTCGTTTTTTCAGTGAAATTATTAAGAAACTTCCTGGAGATACTTTAACTTTGGAAGTAACAAACAATAATCAAACTGTTATTTCTTCTGGTGTTTCAGAATTTACTATCAACGGATTGGATGCAAATAGTTATCCACATCTTCCAGAAGTTGAAACAAGTGAACAACTAACAATTCCAACTAATCTATTCAAAGAAGTCGTTAGTCAAACTGTTATTGCCGTTTCTACTCAAGAAAGTCGTCCCGTACTTACAGGTGTCAACTTTATTTTAAATTCAGAAGGACTAACATTAGTTGCTACAGATAGTCATCGTCTATCTCAGCGTAAGATTGATATTACAAGTGATGAAGCATATTCATTTATCATTCCTGGTAAAAGTCTATCTGAATTGATTAAGACAGTGAGTGATTCTATTAAAGAAATCAAAGTTGCTATATCTGAAAATCAAGTTCTTTTCAGTTTTGACAATGTTATGTTCTTTTCACGTTTACTTGATGGACGTTATCCTGAAACAGATCGTTTGATTCCTAGTGACTCATCAACTCGTTTGATGTTTGATTCTTCAAAATTAATCTCATCTGTTGACCGTGCGTCAATTCTTTCACACGAAAGTCGTAACAATGTTATCAAACTAGTAATAAATGTTGCTGATAAAAAAGCCATTCTAACTGGTAATTCTCCAGAGGTTGGTACAGTTGAGGAAGTTCTTGAACTAGAGAACGTTGAAGGGGAGGATTTAGAAATTTCCTTCAATCCTGATTACTTGAAACAAGCACTTCAATCCTTTGGTGGAAGTACAATTACAGAGATGTCATTCACATCTCCATTACATCCGTTCACATTGAGACCTACTGAAAATAAAGAAAACTTTGTTCAACTGATAACTCCAGTTAGAACATTTTAAAAAGAAGATTCTTGGAATCTTCTTTTTTTTTGCATAAATATAGCCTTATTTTTAGTTTTAAAAAGATTTTAGATTATTTTAGTAGGGGAACAAGTAAATGGGGGTAAAATGTCTCAAATCGCTTAAAAATTGCCTATAGCTTGTTTTTATAGTAAAAAACAACTATAATATTACCTATGTCATTAGTGAATAAAATGATGGATGAGGGGATAATTTATGTCTGAAAAAATTACGATCGAGACAGAGTTCATTACTTTGGGTCAGGCTATCAAAGAAGCTGGTATCGTGGGTACTGGTGGCCAAGCCAAGATGTACTTAAAAGACAATATGGTTCAGGTAAATGGTGAAGATGAGAATCGTAGGGGTAGAAAACTTTACTCTGGTGATGTTCTAGTTATTGAAAATACTACTTTTGAAATTGCATAGTTCTCTTGTATATCAAAGAATTAAAGTTAGTTAACTTCCGTAATTATCAATCACTGGACATTGAGTTTTCGCCAAATATCAATGTTTTCCTTGGACAAAATGCCCAAGGAAAAACAAATCTACTAGAATCAATGTATTTTTTGGCTTTGACGAGAAGTCACAGAACTAGTAACGATAAAGATTTGATTAACTGGCAGAGTGAGTTTGCTAGAATTAGCGGTTTAGTCGTTCGAGACAATCGAAATAGTTTGTCTCTCGATCTAGCTGTTAGTAAGTCTGGTAAGAAAGCTCGGATTAATAATCTCGAACAAAAGAAACTATCAAGTTACATCGGTAATTTGAATGTTGTGCTTTTTTCACCAGAAGATTTGAGTATTGTAAAAGGAAATCCTGCAATCAGAAGGAAGTTTATTGATATGGAATTTGGACAAATTTCATCCCAATACTTAGCCGCTGTGACGAATTTTCGTAAATCTTTAAAACAGCGAAACGCCTATTTAAAGAAACTTCAATACCAAAAAAACGGTGATCGAGTTTATTTGGAAGTTTTATCGGATCAATTAGCGCAATTTTGTGCTCAGGTTGTTTATCAGAGATTAATTTTTTTGAGTAAAATTCAAAAATTTGCTCAAAATATTCATTCAGAAATATCTAATCAAACAGAAAAACTAGAGTTTTCATATCAAACTTTTTTTGATCCAGCGGATAAGAGTTTGGAAGAGATTTATGAAATATATAAGAATAAATTTCAAGATAACTCTCAAAAAGAGATTGATCGAGGCATAACATTGTATGGACCTAATAGAGATGATTTATTGTTCTTAATTAACCAAAAAAACGTGCAAGATTTTGGTTCCCAAGGTCAGCAAAGAAGTGTGGCTCTTAGTTTAAAGCTGGCAGAAGTAGAATTAATAAAGTCTGAAGTTGGAGATTACCCAATACTTTTGTTGGATGATGTTTTATCTGAATTAGACAATGTGAGACAGACCCATTTATTGTCATCAATAGGCGATAATGTCCAAACATTTATTACCACAACATCGATTGATGATATTGATCGAGACTTAGTAAAAAATCCAAACATTTTAAATATTAATCAAGGTACTGTTTCTTAGGAGGAAATTCATGGCTGAAAATAAAGATCTTGAATTGGAAAAAGTAGAAGAAGAAAAAGTAGAAGAATATGATGCCAGTCAAATTCAAGTCTTAGAAGGACTTGAAGCCGTTCGTAAACGACCTGGTATGTATATTGGATCAACTAGTAAACAAGGTCTACATCACCTTGTTTGGGAAATTATTGATAACGGTATCGATGAAGCTCTAGCTGGATTTGCTGATGAAATCCAGATTTTTGTTGAGCCTGATAATTCAATTACAGTTACTGATAATGGACGTGGTATTCCCATCGATATCCAAGAAAAGACTGGAAAACCTGCTTTAGAAACAGTTTATACAATTCTGCATGCTGGAGGTAAGTTCGGTGGTGGAGGTTACAAGGTTTCTGGTGGTCTTCATGGTGTTGGTGCGTCGGTTGTTAATGCTCTAAGTAAGACAGTTGATGTTCAAGTAACACGTGCTGGTAAAATTTATGGAATAGATTTTGAGCGTGGAAAAGTTAAGCACCCTATGTATGTTGTTGGGGAAGCTGCTGATGAATTTGTTCATGGAACAAAGGTTCACTTTGTACCTGACGAAGATATCTTTACAGAAACAACTGTTTTTGATGATAAAATTTTGACTACAAGAATTCGCGAGTTAGCCTTTTTGAATAAAGGTCTAAAACTTATCTTTACTGACAAACGTTCTGAAAACCCAGAACCAATTGTTTATCACTATGAAGGTGGTATCAAAAGTTATGTAGAGTATCTTGATACAGACAAGGATGTTCTATTTGAAGATCCAATCTATATCGAAGGTAATCAAGACGGTATCAATGTCGAGGTGGCTCTTCAATATACGGATGAATACCATACAAACTTGATGACTTTTGCTAATAACATTCACACTTATGAAGGTGGTACACATGAGGTTGGTTTCAAGACTGCCTTAACACGTGTTATTAATGACTATGCTCACAAGAATAAACTTCTAAAAGATACTGAAAAGCTATCTGGTGAGGACGTTCGTGAAGGTATGACAGCTGTTGTATCTGTAAAACATCCAGATCCACAATATGAAGGACAAACTAAAACAAAACTAGGTAATTCAGACGCTAGAACGATCACTGATCGTCTGTTTAGTGATCATTTCATGAAGTTCTTACTAGAAAACCCTAGTGTTGCTAGAAAAATTGTTGAGAAGGGTAATCTTGCTACAAAAGCACGTCTAGCTGCTAAACGTGCTCGTGAAGTTACTCGTAAACAAAATGGTCTAGAAATTTCTAATTTACCTGGTAAATTGGCTGATAATTCTAGTAAAGATCCTGAAATCTCTGAATTATTCATTGTTGAGGGAGATTCAGCTGGTGGTTCAGCTAAGACTGGACGTTCTCGTCTAACTCAAGCTATCCTACCTATTCGTGGAAAAATTTTGAATGTTGAAAAAGCTTCAATGGACAAGATTTTAGCAAATGAAGAAATCAGAACACTGTTCACAGCTATGGGAACTGGTTTTGGTGAAGAATTTGATGTATCAAAAGCACGCTATCACAAGGTAATCATCATGACTGATGCCGATGTCGATGGAGCTCATATTAGAACATTGTTACTAACATTGTTGTATAGATACATGCGCCCAATCGTTGATGCAGGGTATGTTTATATTGCTAAGCCACCATTGTTCCAAGTTCGACAAGGTAAAAATATCATGGAATATTTTGATACTGATAAAGAAAAAGATGACTTTGTATCTCAATTACCTGCAAAACCTGAAGCAAAGATCCAAAGATATAAGGGACTTGGTGAAATGGATGCAGAACAATTATGGGAAACAACTATGGATCCTGAAAGAAGACGTTTAGATAGAGTTAGTTTAGATGATGCTATTGAAGCAAACAACGTCTTCACAATGCTAATGGGCGATAAAGTTGAACCACGTAGAGAATTTATCGAAGAAAACGCTCAATACGCTGAAGTAGATTACTAAAAATTAAGGGGACATAAATAAATGGATGATAGAAGAATATCAAATGTAAATTTGACAGAAGTTATGAAAAAATCTTTTGTCGATTACGCAGCAAGTGTTATTGTTTCACGTGCACTTCCTGATGTTCGAGATGGCTTGAAACCTGTTCACCGCCGTATTCTATACGGTATGAACGAATTGGGTGTAACACCTGAAAAGCCACATAAAAAGAGTGCTAGATTTGTTGGGGATATCATGGGTAAGTATCACCCCCATGGTGACTCAGCTATTTACGAATCAATGGTTCGTATGGCACAGGATTTCTCATACCGTTATCCCTTAGTTGATGGACACGGAAATTTTGGTTCTGTCGATGGTGATCCTGCAGCCGCAATGCGTTATACAGAAGCTCGTATGAGTAAAATTGCCGTAGAAATGTTGAGAGACATCAACAAAGATACAGTTGACCTTGTACCTAACTATGATGGTGAAGAGCGTGAACCTATGGTTCTACCAGCTCGCTTCCCTAACTTGTTAGTTAATGGTGCTACAGGTATCGCTGTTGGTATGACAACAAATATTCCTTCACATAACTTGAAGGAAGTTATCGATGCATTACACATCTTGATGAAAAATAAAGATGCTGAAATTTCTGATTTGATGCAAGTATTGCCTGGACCTGATTTTGCTACAGGTGGTATTATCATGGGACGTTCAGGTATCCGCAAAGCCTATGAAACAGGTAAGGGTACTATCATGATTCGTGCTAAGGTAGAAGTTGAGACAAAGAAAAACGGTGCAGAAAAGATTATTGTTACCGAACTACCTTACATGGTTAACAAGGCAAATCTTGTTGAAAGAATTGCAGAGTTAGCTCGTGATAAGAAAATTGAAGGAATTACTGACTTGAACGACGAATCTGATCGTGAAGGTATGCGTATTTCAATCGATATTCGTCGTGATATCAGTGCTTCTGTTGTTTTAAACAATCTATACAAATTAACACAACTTCAAGTTTCATTTGGTATCAATATGGTTGCGATTGTTAACAAAACACCTAAAGTGTTGTCACTTAAACAAGTGCTACTAGAATATTTAGCTCATCAAGAAGTAGTTATTACACGTAGAACTGAATTTGAGTTGAAGAGAGCAGAAGCAAGAGCTCATATCCTAGAAGGATTGAGAATAGCTCTTGATCATATTGATGAAATCATTTCTATTATTCGTGGATCTCAAACTTCAAGTATTGCTAAACAAACATTGATAGATAGATTTGAATTGTCAGATATTCAATCCCAAGCTATTCTAGATATGCGTTTGGTAAGATTGACAGGATTAGAGCGTGAAAAAGTTGAAGCAGAATATCAAGAATTATTAGTAAAAATTGCTGATTACAAAGATATTCTTGCAAATCCAGAACGTGTCGACCAAATTATTTATGATGAATTGTTAGAAATTCAAGAAAAATTTGGTGATGAGAGACGTACTGAAATCCGTGCTAGTGAAGTTAACGCTATTGAAGATGAAGATCTTATTGAAGAAGAGAACATCTTAGTTGTTTTAACTCACCAAGGTTATATCAAACGATTATCTGCAGATGAATTTAAAGTTCAAAACCGTGGTGGTCGTGGTATACAAGGTATGGGTGTTCATGATGATGACTTCATTGAACAGATGTTGTATGCATCTACTCATGATCGACTATTGTTCTTCACGAATACTGGTAAAGTTTATCGAACAAAGGGTTATGAAGTTCCAGAATATGGCCGTACAGCCAAAGGTATTCCGGTTATTAACTTGTTAAACATTGAAAAGGGTGAGAAAGTTCAAACTGTAATCAATGTTGGACGTGATATTGATCGAGAGAATACATTCCTATTCTTCGTAACTAAGTACGGAACTGTAAAACGTACTCAGGTTAGTGACTTTACTAATATTAGACATTCAGGTCTTCGCGCTATTACTCTTAAAGAAGAAGATGAACTTAATGATGTTTATATGACTGATGGTTCACAGACAATCTTTATTGGAACTCACAAGGGTTATGCCGTAACCTTCAAAGAAGAAGACGTTCGTGCTATGGGTAGAACAGCCGGTGGTGTTCGTGGTATTAAGCTACGTGAAGAAGATTATGTAGTTGGATCATCGATTGTTAAACCTGATCAAGAAGTACTTACTATCTCTGAAAAAGGATATGGTAAACGTACAAAGGCAACAGAATATCCAGTCAAAGGTCGTGGTGGAAAAGGTATAAAAACTGCCAATGTCACTGAAAAAAATGGACCAATTGCTGGTGTAACTGCTGTTAATGGTGATGAAGATATTATGTTAATCACAAGTAAAGGAGTAATGATCAGATTTGATGTAGCTAATGTATCTCAAACTGGTCGTGCAACTCTTGGGGTTAGATTAATCAAAGTTGATGACGGCACGATAGTATCAACTATGACAAAAGTTGCCAAAGAGGAAGAAGTTTCACGTGAAACAATTTCAGAAGATGAAAATTCTCAAGACAACAATATAAAAGATTAAAACAAAATCATTTCTACGTAATTTAAAACAAGTTTAAAAACTTGTGTTAGGTAGGAATGATTTTTTGTTTTTTATATAGCAATAGCTTATGAAATATGCTAATATATTAATTTGTGAGTATAAACTTAAATTTATATTCCTTGTTCATTTAATTGAACCATTAGACCATAAGGAGGTACACAGTCATGGCAGAAACACGCTACGAAATCACATATATCATTAGAACTGATATTGAAGAAGACGTTAAGAGTGCACTTATCGAACGTTTCGATAAGATTATTGCAGATAACGGTTCAACAGTTGTTGAATCAAAGGACTGGGAAAAGAGACGCTTAGCATATGAAATTGCTAATCAAAAAGAAGGTATGTATCACATCGTCACAGTTGATGCACCTAATGATGAAGCACTAAGCGAATTCGATCGTCTATCAAAGATCGAAGACAACATTCTTCGTCACATGATCATTAAGATCGAAGAATAATTTGTTTCACATGAAACAAAATAAGGAGGAGATAAGATGATTAATCGAGTAGTTCTTGTAGGACGCCTAACACGAGACCCTGAGCTTAGATATACTTCTAGTGGCTCAGCTGTAGCTAGTTTTACAGTTGCTGTTAACAGACAATTTACTAATCAACAAGGCGAACGTGAAGCCGACTTTATTAATTGTGTTATTTGGCGTAAAGCTGCTGAAAACTTCTCAAACTTTACTAATAAAGGTTCACTTGTAGGAATCGAAGGACGTTTACAAACACGTTCTTATGAGAACCAACAAGGTAATAGAGTATATGTAACAGAAGTTGTCGTAGACAGTTTCTCATTACTAGAATCTAGATCTGAATCTGAGAGAAGATCTTCATCAAACACAAATAATTCAGCTCCTTCGAACCAACAATCATCATCTTCATTTGCTCCACAAGATAGTAATAATAATAACGATTCTAATTCATTTGGCGGTATGAGCGATCCATTTGCTGACAACAGTAAACCAATCGAGATATCAGACGATGATTTACCATTCTAATTAAATTATATAGAAAGGACTGACTAAAATGGCTCAACAAAGAAGAGGCGGACGTAGAAGACGTAAAGTTGACTTTATCGCTGCTAACCACATCGAACATATCGATTATAAAGATACAGAATTACTAAAGAGATTTATTGCTGAAAATGGTAAGATTCTTCCTAGACGTGTTACTGGTACAAGTGCCAAGAACCAAAGAAAACTTACTACAGCTATTAAGAGAGCAAGAATCATGGCTCTATTGCCATTCGTTGCTGAAAATTAATAATAAAAAAAGATCGCATATGCGGTCTTTTTTTATTGCCTAAAACCGCCTCTACCTAAAGAAACAATAAGGTAAATATGGTAAAATATATAGGTATATTCAAGAGGGGTTTATTATGAAAAAATTAAAAGATAATCTACAGTTTTTCTTTAAGAGGGTAGATGGATCGACCCAATTGACTGCCGGTGCTATAGTTATAATTCTACTATCACTTTTGATAACAGGAATAATTCATGGTGGAATAATAGGCGCAGTTCAAACGTTACTGGTAGTTGTTATATCTATATTATTCATACATATATTCTTATTATTAGGTGAAAAAGCAGGACGATACACCAATGATCTACAATATCGAATTGATAGGTCGGTAGATAATAGTTTTATAGAGTATCCATTAGCAATTTTAATTTACGATGAAGAACAAAGAATACAATGGGTAAACCCTTATTTTATTGATAATAATGAGATAAGTGGTATCTATACTAAAAATATTAGCGATATATCTAAGGAATTATCTGAACTCATAGATAGTGATGAAGAAGATATATCAAAAACTATTTCAATTAACGATAAGAAGTACTTAGTTCAAATAAAAGAACAGTTTAATGCAATATACATGTTTGATGTCACTCACTATGTTGAAATGGAACAAGAGTACGAAGAAAATCGTTCAGTTATCGGTCAAATTTATCTAGATAACTTTGTAGAGATTACTCAGTCAATGAGTGATCGAGATATATCAAACTTAAATAATTATCTTACTAATGAGTTATCAAACTGGGCATTAGAAAATCAAATGTATCTTAAGAGGATAGATGATGACCACTTTATAACATTTGCGTATACTAGTAAGCTATTTGAACAAGAAAAAGAAGGCTTCAAGATAATTGATCGTATTAGAGAGTATACATATCATCAAAATGTTCCACTTACCTTAAGTATGGGATTTGCCTATGGGGTTGATGATTTAAATACTTTAAATGATGAAGCTCAAAAGAATTTGAATCTATCTCTTGGACGTGGTGGAGATCAAGTTATTGTAAAAGAAGTTGGACAAAAGGCTAGATTTTATGGTGGTAACACTAACCCAATGGAAAAACGTACCCGTGTAAGGGCAAGAATGATCAGTGAAGCATTGCAAGAATTACTTAAAGACAGTGATCAAGTTATTGTTATGGGACACTCTCATCCTGATATGGACGTTTTAGGATCTTCATTAGGAGTTAGAAGAATATCACTAATGAATAACACTCCTTGTAAGATTGTTATTGATCAGAATGATGTCCACACAGATATTGCAAGAATGCTTGATGAAACTAACAAAGATCCAGATTTGAAGAATGATTTAATTAATTCAGCTGAATCAGAGGGAATTATTACTAATAAGACCTTGATTGTCATGGTTGATCATTCAAAACAAAGTATTTCAATTAATCCTGGGATCTTCAAACGTGGTAACGAGAAAGTTGTCGTTATTGATCACCATAGACGTGGTGAAGAATTCCCCGAAAATCCAATGCTTATATACATTGAACCTTATGCATCATCTACAAGTGAATTGGTAACAGAGATGTTAGAGTATCAACCAAAGAATAAAAAAGCTATTCAAAAAATCGAAGCAACTGCAATGTTAGCTGGTATAGCAGTTGATACAAAATCATTCTCACTTAGAACAGGAACAAGAACTTTTGATGCTGCTAGTTATTTACGTTCAGTTGGTGCTGATGAAGCAATGATACAAAATCTTTTAAAAGAAAATATTGAATCATTCATTCAAAGAAATCATTTGATTGAAAGCATTGTTATGGTTGATAACAATATGGCAGTTTGTGTTGGTGAAGAAGACCATGCTTACGATCCTGTCATTGTAGCTCAGGCTGCAGATACACTATTATCATTGAATAATGTTGAAGCTTCATTTGTGATTTCAAGAAGACCTGATGGACGTGTGGGAATTTCTGCTCGTAGTTTAGGTAATATAAATGTTCAATTAATTATGGAAAAACTTGGCGGTGGTGGACACCTATCCGATGCTGCTACACAAATGGACGATGTTTCGGTGGAAGAAGCACGTCAAAAATTAATTGATGTCATTACAAACTCTGATTCTAAAGATAAATAGGAGATTTAATTATGAAAATCATTTTTACTGAAACAGTTAAAGGTAAGGGTAAAAAGGGAGAGATAAAAGAAGTCGCTTCTGGATATGCTCAAAACTTTTTGATTAAGAATAATAAAGCTGTTGAAGCAACAACTGCAAATATGGCTAAATTAAAAGGTGAACAAAAACGTGAAGAAAAAGATCACGATGCAGAACTAGAAAATGCAAAAAAATTAAAAGCAAAAATTGAAGACGAAAAAACAGTTGTTGAAATTGGAGCCAAATCTGGAGCCGATGGAAAATTGTTTGGATCAGTCACAACTAAAAAAATTGCTGAAGAATTAGATAAGCAATATGGCATCAAACTCGACAAGCACAAAATGGAGCTCTCTGACGGTGTTAAGACACTTGGATACATAAATGTACCAGTTAAGCTTTTTGAGAGCTTAGAAGCCACAATAAGAGTACATATTTTTGAGAAGAATTAAAAAATGGATAATTTAACTACAAGAATTCCACCTAACGATCGAGATGCAGAACAATCTGTTTTAGGTGCAGTTTTTCTGAGTGCAGATGCTCTTCCAAGTGCCAATGAGTTTGTCGAGCCTGGAGATTTCTATCAGCACGCAAATCAATTAATATTTCAATCAATGATTGATTTGAATGATCGTAGTGAGCCGGTTGATGTTGTTACAGTTCAAAGTGAACTTGATAAGAATAACAACCTAGAGGATGTTGGAGGAGTCAGCTATCTTGCAGAATTAGCTGCTGCAGTTCCAACGGCTGCCAATGTTGAGTACTATGCAAAGATAGTACGTGACAAAGCCACTCTGCGTAATTTAATTAGTGCAGCTACAAAAATTGTCAATCGCTCATTTGAAGAAGGCGATGAGCTGGATTCAATTATTGATCTTTCTGAAAAAGATATCATGGATGTTTCAGAAAATCGTAATAGCAACGGATTTAGAAAGATGGAAGATATCGTTAAGTCTACATTTAAAGATATCGAAAAACTTTATGAACAAGATTCAGATATTACAGGTCTTTCTACCGGATTTAAAGATTTGGACAATATGACAACAGGTCTTCACGATGATGAGCTAATTATTTTAGCAGCTCGACCAGGTGTTGGTAAAACAGCTTTTGTTTTGAATATTGCTCAAAATGCAGCTACAAAATCTAATGCAACAGTGGCAATGTTCTCACTAGAAATGGGAGCTGAACAACTTGTTACTCGTATGCTTTGTGCTGAGGGTAGCATTGATTCTAATGCTTTAAGAACAGGTCAACTTGATGAAAATCAATGGAATTCGCTGGTTGTTGCAATGGGTAGTCTTTCTAGAACTAATATTTTTATAGATGACACTCCTGGTATTAAGATGGCCGAGATTCGTTCAAAATGTCGTCGTTTAGCCAAAGAAGAGGGTGGGGTAGACCTTATAGTTGTCGATTATCTTCAACTGATTGAAGGTACTGGTCAAGAAAATCGTCAGCAAGAAGTTTCTGTTATTTCAAGACAATTGAAGAAACTAGCTAAGGAATTACACGTCCCTATAATTGCTCTTTCACAGCTATCCCGTGGTGTTGAAGCCAGACAGGACAAACGACCAATGCTTTCAGATATTCGTGAATCTGGATCTATTGAACAAGATGCTGATATTGTGGCTTTTCTATATCGTGATGATTACTATCGTGACGAGGGCGGAGACGATGATGATCAACCAGCTGAAGTAGAAGATCAAGATGTAGGTGAAGTAGAAGTAATTATTGGTAAAAACCGTTCAGGTCCTCGTGGAACGGCAAAGTTATTATTTGTTAAGTCTTACAATAAGTTTTCATCAATTGCTAATTATTCTGAATAAATAAGTAGATTAAGTGGGGAAATTATGACAACAGTAGTAGTAGTAGGAACACAATGGGGTGACGAAGGTAAAGGTAAAATTACTGATTATTTAAGTGAAGATGCCAAAATTATTGCTCGTTATCAAGGTGGCGACAACGCTGGACATACTCTTAAGATGAATGACAAAGTTTACAAATTAAGAAGTGTCCCATCAGGAATCTTGTACTCTGACAAGGTTAGTTTGATAGGAAATGGTGTTGTTTTAAATTTAGAATCACTTAGTGAAGAGCTAAAAAGACTTCATGAACAAGGTGTCGATACAAGTAATTTGAAGATATCTAATCGCGCTCACATTATCTTGCCTTACCATATCAAGCTAGATAAGTTACAAGAAGAATCACGTGGTGATTCTAAGGTTGGTACAACAAATCGTGGTATTGGACCAGCTTATATGGACAAAGCTGCTAGAATCGGTATCAGAATGATTGATATTCTTGATAAAGAAACATTTGCAGAGGTTTTAAAGGATAACCTTGATCAAAAAAATGAATTATTCACAAAATTGTATAATTCAGATCCTATGGAATTTGATGATATTTTTGAGAATTACTACCAAATTGGTCAAGAACTAAAAGATCGTGTAATCGATACGTCTGCTTTCCTAAACAAAGAAATAAATAATGGTGAAAATGTACTTTTTGAAGGTGCACAAGGTGTAATGTTGGATATTGATCATGGTACGTATCCTTATGTAACTTCATCTAATCCAGCTGGTGGAGTAAGTACAGGTGCTGGTGTTGGTGGACCTATGATTGATCGAGTTGTCGGTGTTGTAAAAGCTTATTCTTCTAGAGTTGGGGAAGGACCTTTCCCAACACAACTTGATGATGAAATAGGCGATTTTATCCGCGAACGAGGCCATGAATATGGAACTGTTACTAAACGACCACGTCGTGTTGGTTGGATTGATACAGTTGTTTTAAAGCATGCTTGTAATGTATCTGGTGTTACACATCTTGCTCTAAATGTGTTAGATGTTTTAACTGGATTAGAAGAAATCAAAGTATGTACTGGTTATGAACTAAATGGAAAAGTAATTACTGAATATCCTGCAAGTTTGAAGGAACTATCAAATTGCAAACCTGTTTATAAGACATTTGCAGGTTGGGATCAGGACATTACTAGTATTAAAAGTTTAGAGGATCTTCCTCATGAAGCTCTTGAATACCTAGACTTTCTTAAAAATCAGTTAGGTGTTAGTTATTCAACGGTCTCAGTTGGACCAGATCGTTCACAAACAATTCCAGTATCAGATGTTTGGAAATAAATAAAAGGGATGTAATCATTTGATTACATCCCTTTTATTTTGTATTTGTAGACGATATTAGGCCATTTTGGAAACTTACGAACTGATTGTTATTACGGTTATAACTAAGCGTGTAGTAATATGAAACACCATTGTTAACTTGCTTGATATAAATCCTAGTTTTTCTTGGTACATCAGTAATTTCGTAGTCGATAATAGCATAATTAGTTATACGAGAGTTAGCATTTTTAGAAAAACGATACAATCCCTTGTTACTATAATCAGGATCAAGTCCCAAATTGGTTGATATCTGGTTAAAGTTTCCAGCGTTTTGGGCATTCGTTGAAGTAAGGTTGGAATTTAAAATAGCTGTTTTAACACTATCCATGAATGAATTGGCTTGCTTGATGCCGGTATTTCCTACAGCCACATCATCATAAACGTATTTTGGAGGAGTAGTGTTAGATAGCTTCTTTAGATATTTAGCTGATTTAATACTATCTCCTTGGTAGTAAAGGCGAAAGCGGTAACTGACAATTTGTTTTGTGTCATTGTATTGATTACAACTTATAGTCAGGTAATTTCCAGTGGTATCTTTACCAAAATTGATTAAAGTTATGCTGTATATGTACTGATATTGGGAACTATTGATCATTTCCTTTAATTGTTTTTCTTGATTTGCTGATAAGAAACTAAATTTTTTAGTCTGAAGATAGTTTTCCTCGATATTATCAGTTAAATCTAGCACATGTTTTTTAGTTTTTTCATAGTTAGTATCAGTTATCTTGATACCCTTAGGGGTAACACCTTCATCGATATGCTTAGGATTTACAATAAGTGAAAAGGGTACGGATATACTTGATATTCCATCCGCTGTCTTATCTCTAATTTGGAAAGCGTTAAATATGAATAAAATAACAATAATAATTACCACTATTATTGGAACTATTAATTTTACGTAAGATTTATTTAGATTTTTCAAATTTTTATCCTTTACTGTTATTGTTAGTATATATTAAGAAATCAAAAAAACATATATCTAGGGAAAAAAATGAAACCAGAAACTAAAGTATCAAGATGGTTATTGCATGTAGCGCAAGGTATTGTAATACTAACAGCTGTAGTTTTTGTCATCATGTTATCTAGGGGAGTAGCCAATGCCAGTGTTACTCAACTGTTGAATTCACAGTATCAACAAAAGGAATTCAAAATTCTCAAAACTAAAGTAAATGAGAGATCACTTGATTTTGTTGGAGGAATTATTAAATCAACAGGTGACAGTATCTTGTCCCAAGACAACATTAAGAGTTATCGAGAAGTTAAAAAAATTGTTGATGAGAGAAAAGAAAACGACGCAAAAATAAGCAGTCTCTACGATGGTAAATCCAACTATCGTAATGGGGTAGATGCTGCTCTTATCAATGATATTGACAAGAATTTGACTGCAGAAAAGAATCAGGACATCTACCAAAAGCAAAAGAATCGTCTAGATAAAATTCAAATATGGTACGAACAAACTCAAGATGCGGATAAAAATATATCCAAGGTATACGATGATTACACGGATTATAATTCGTCTCTTAGTTTTGAAAATATAACACTGGTTAATACCTATTATCAGCTAATAAAGAATAAGACTGTCAAAGATAGTTGGTCTGATATAGTCAACGAATTAAATACTTACTATGACGGTCATGAGCAAGTTAATTCAAGGGTTACCGATGCACAAAAGGAATTAGACAGATTGAAAAATTCCTCATTGGGAGATGATAAATTTCAACCAGCAGTTGTTACAATAATATCTACCACTGATATGATAAATCGTGCTAACAAAGTATTGGGTGCCAATAATATTACAGATAGCAAGGTTCTCTATTATGACAGTGTCGCTAATAAACTAGCTGTACTGACATACAAATCAGGAAAATATAGCTCGAATAGTGGAACAATCGGTGTTAAATCATCGCAAGTTTCTGGTGGACAGTATGGAATTAGAAAGTTAATTTCAGATGAAAACACAGGTATTGTCACAGACAGTTCTGGTAGTTTTGGTCAAGTAATATCTAGTCCAAGTGATAGCTATCCAAGTAATTCAACAAGTAATTTCAATGCCGCTAAACCAGTATTCTGGGTAAAAAATGATTCGGATTTAACTAATTCAATTTACTTTAGTAGCTCAAGTTCTATTGGTTTCATTTATTCAGGATCTAGCAAAAATAATGGTTTAGTTGTCAGTTCAAGTGATTTAGGTAAATTAAAATCACAAGTGTCAACTGGAATGATATTCTACGCAAATTAGGTGATTAATATGCGAGAGCAGCAGTTAAAGAAAAATAAGGTTAAAGATAGCAAGAAAAGACGCATTCTGTGGGTCTTATTTGCCATTATCTTAATTTTCTTGATCTCAGTAGGAATCTTCTGGATAAAAAATGGTGCAGAGATAAAGAACTCTATTAGGGATGGCTATGCTTACAGCCAAAACATCAAAAAAGATAACTTTGAGCCAAAGAATAAGACATTAATTTATGATAAGAATCATAAAGTTATTAAAAAATTGTCAACAACATCATCAATTTACACAAAAATAGATAACGTGAACCCTTTGATCAAAAATGGATTAGTTCAGGTTGAAGATAAAAGATTTTACTCTCACCATGGTGTTGATATCTATGGAATTGGGCGAGCTGCTTTTTCCAGAGTCTTTCTGAGAAGACAACAAGGTGGATCAACATTAACTCAGCAATTAGTTAAAAACATTATTCTAAAGGATCAGTCACAGACATCTGATCGAAAGATCAAAGAAATGGTTATCGCCCAAGAGATTGAGAAGAAATTTAGTAAGCAACAGATCCTAGAATTTTATATTAATAATGTCTATATGGGACATGGTAATTATGGATTTAGTAGTGCTTCTGAATACTATTTTTCAAAGGATCAGTCAAAGCTTTCAATAGACCAATTAGCTTTACTTATCGGTTTACCAAATAATCAAACTTTATACGATCCTGTTATTAATCCTAATAATGCTAAATATAGACGAAATGTTGTTCTAAAGACTATGCTTGATAGTCAATTGATTTCAAATAAAGAGTATAAAGATGCTGTAAAACAACCTATCAAGCTCAAAATTAATCAGCAGAGCTACGACAATGATATTTCTAAAGACTATGCAATTAATTATGCTGTCTATAATGCAACGGAAGAGTTAATGAAATCGTCAGGCTTCACTATGAAGTACAAGTTTGATAGTGACCAACAGCGTAATGATTATAATGCTAGCTATCAACAAGCATTTGATAAGGCAAGAGGTCAATTATTAAGCGGTGGATATTCAATAAATTCAACAATTGATATGAATCTACAAAATGAAGTTGTTAAAATTGCTCAAGACCAGTATAAAGCCTACACAGGTAAGGACTCTAATGGGAAATTGACGCCACAGTTATCAAGTACAGTTGTAGATAATAAGACTGGGGATGTTATAGCTATAGTCGGAGGTCGATCAACTGATGACGATCAAGTTAACCGTGCTATCAGTGGTTATCGTCAACCGGGATCAAGTGCAAAACCCATAGTTGCTTATGCTCCCGCATTTGAACGAGGATATTTGCCACAGAGTACAGTTGAAGATTCAAAGATTGATAATATTAAAAACTGGTATGAAGGTTTTAAAGGTAAGATGGATCTTAGATCAGCTCTGGAAAATTCTGTAAACACTGTTGCATATAAGTTGGCTGTTTCCGATACAAAACATAGCTACTACGATGATTTATTAAAAATGGAATTTGCAAGATTATCTCCACAGGATAATAATCCGATTATTGCTATTGGTGGATTTACTTACGGTACAACTACCAATGAAATGGCATCAGCATATAGTACGTTAGCCAGAGGTGGTAAGTTTATCCATCCAAGTAATTTGAATAGCATCTATGATAGCTCTAATAATCGCTATATTTACCAAAATCGACACATTAATAAACGGGTATATAGTCCTGAATCAAGTTATATGACTATTAACATTATGCAGTCTGTAATTACTGATGGATTAGGTAAAGGCGCTGCGTTATCTAATTACGGCTACACAGCTGGTAAGACAGGTACTACTGATGATACTAAAGATTCTTACTTTGTTGGATCCACACCAGAGTTTACAATTGCCAACTGGACTGGAAATGATACTCCTTCAACGATATCAGCTAGTGAGCAAGAGTTATCAATGCAAACCTTTAAAGCTGAAGGTGAGTATATGGTAGATTACCTTAAAGAAGAGAATAAGGACTTTACAACGCCTAGTGATATTAAAAAAGACGGCGAAGATTTAAAAGTTGTTAAGAGTAAAAAGAAACAATCTACACAGGAAAAAATAACAACAAAATTTGATTTATTTAACAAAAAGCAACGTAAAGATAACAACAACCGTTTGGACGATTTAGACTATCGAATTATTTACCATCTAACTAAAAAAGAAGAGAAGAAACGAGAATCTAAGGTAAAGAAGGCTATTGCAAAATATAAGAAGAGCCCATTTACTAAGAAATCTCAATATAAATCTAAGTTAGAGGCGCTACAAAAAATAGGTTATTTGAATGCTAACGTTAAGCATCAAAAGGCAAAGATTAAGTTCAGTAATGAATTAATCAAACTACAAAAAGAGTTGAACTTTACTCAAGCTCAGCTACTTTCAGATAAAGATGCTGCTAAATTAGCTGAAATTCAAGGCCAAATAGATACATTAAAGAGTCAAAAAGATAGCGATAAGAAGACTAAACTGGCTCAGTTGAATAAGGATTATCAGGATCAGCTTGCTAAGGTTAAGACCGCCTATAAGAATGATGACGATGATAAGGAAGCACAGAAGAAAAAGCTTGAAGATATCATGGATCAAATTAGAAGTTATGGTGGATCAGCACCCGATATAACCATAAACGTTGATAATTAAGCCAGAAGGTATTATATTTATCGTATGATAATTAAATGGAGGATTTTAGTATGAAATCAGAAGAATTTTTAACTAAAGGTGTTATTGTGTTTGCTTGTTACAACTGTGACCATCCAGCAATGGTAATAGACAGCCGTGATGAAGTAGCTACTAACGATGATGGTTCTACTAAGTATGAGATCAAAATGCATTGCCCACGTTGCAAATCAACAGATAGCTTCATTTTAAACGACGGTTCAGCTGAAAATCATTCTGAATCAGTTAACGCTAAGAAGGTACCTAATTTAGATAAAGCACTATAAAAAAAGACTAGCCATAGGCTAGTCTTTTTAATTAATCAATTAATTCATTTTTGTTAGTACGCTTTGCGATTGCAGGAAGGATAAGTCCTAATAGAATAAAAATGATAGGTGTGGCAATGTTTAAAGCTAGTTGGAACCACCATGATGATGGATCGTTAGCTTGGTTCATCTTAGGAATCATCCCTAAGATACAGGCAAATGCAGTTAAGATGAAGCACCATAGTCCAAATCCGAATCCAACGTATTTGTTTTTAACAAACATATATTCAGATTGGTATTTGTCCAATTGTCTTGTAAGCAACATATAAGCGAAAAATACCCATAAGTAACGCATTGGCATAACAATAGCATTTAGATTAAGCATCCAGTTGTATAAATCATTCATTCCATTGATACCAATAGCAGGTACAATGATAAGAATAGATACTAGGATAGCGGTCATAATATAACCATTAACAGCAACACCATTTTTATTCTTCTTAGATAGGGCTTTTGGAATGAAATGCTTATCAGCATCATTCAGCAACATTCTAAGAGGAGCATCAATTGAAATTGCTAGGGCAGTTGCTGAAGCAAGTGCCATTGTAATAGCGTATAACCAAACAAAAAGATTACCAACATGGAATGAGTTACCTAAGTATTGAAATGCTTGGTAAGCACCATTAGCCATAAGATCTTGAGGGATGTGATTAGAATCAACAATCATTCCCATAGCAAATGATCCAAGAACAGCACTTACGGCAACCATAGTAGCAAGGACAATCATTCCTAGTGGGAATTCCTTGGAAGCATTCTTTGTTTTATTGACATATGGTGAAATCTTTTCAGCACCACCAACTGCAAATATAAGCATAGAAACAGTTGTGAAGTACTGTAGATTAAACTTAGGTATGTAAGTATGAATGTCTGTCATGTTAGGAGTAGCAATAGTAGCCTTAGTAATAAATGGAGCACTAACACCTAAAATAATAAATAAGATAGACATAGTAAACATCAATATACCGGCCAAACTTCCTAACTTACTTAGAAAATCAGTACTCTTAGTTGATACCCAAACGAATACTAAGAATATAATCAAGCTAGCTCCCTGAACTATTATAGGAGAAGCGGTATTGATAAATGAACCATTACCCTTAAATAACCATGATAAACTAATCATGATCAGTTGAGGTTTTTGAGCAAGATAAGGGATGTGAACAATCCAATAAGTCCACGCAGTAAAGTAGGCTAGACGGTTATTGGACAATGCCTTAACCCATGAACTAACGCCACCTTCAGAGTCTTTAAAAGTCGAGCCAAGTTGACCAACCATTAAAGCGTAAGGTACAAAATAGAGTACCATGATAAGAATCCAAGAGGTTATAACACCTAAACCTTGATTAGCGTAGTTGTTAATAACATTGTTTAGTCCCCAAACAGCTGTAAAAGCAACGAGGGCGATATTCCACCATCTAAACGTTTTTGCATCGTAATTTTCTTCTAACATATTTTTCCTCCGATACTTGAAAAGTATACATTAAAATTACTCCAAAAATATTGTAAAAGTATAAAGCTGATAGATTTTTATAGTAAGAGATGAAAAAAGTCTGTATAATACATCTATACGATTAAATCTGATTTCACATTTGGAGTTAATAATGGACAATAAAAATTCCCGCAGAATAAAGCGTGGTAACCTTACACGTAATGGTGCGCTTGCTTCCCAAAAGACAGGGAAAGCATCTAAACAGTTTATTAAAATATTCAGTTTAACTTTACTAATATTATTCTTCGCATTAGGTTCATACGGATTTAGACTAATTGCTCAGACTCAAGGAGCATTTAGTAAAACATATAAGCCCTTAGCAGGTAGAGAAGCATCATCTAAAATTCAAAACAAAAAACCAGTTTCTATACTATTATTAGGTGTCGATACAACAGATAACGGAGTACGTGATACTGAGGTCGATTACAAAGGAAACTCAGATACTATGATTGTAGTTACAGTAAATCCCGATACAAATAAGACAACAATGATGTCAGTACCAAGAGATACTATGGCTCAAATATGGAAGACAAGCACTAATAACACAAAGAAGATTCAAAAAATTAATTCTGCATATAATATAGGTACAGAACAGAGTTCTGTAGTTACAACTGAAAAACTATTAAATATTCCAATTGATTACTATATTAAGGTAGACTTCAATTCATTAACTAAGATTGTTAACAGTGTTGGTGGAGTTGATGTAGATGTTCCATTTAGTTTCTCTTATGGAGACACAGGTAAGAAACCATCTGTATTCAAGAAGGGTAAAATGCATCTAAATGGTCAACAAGCACTGGACTATTCAAGAATGCGTCATGATGATCCTGATGGAGACTACGGTAGACAAAAGAGACAACGACAAGTTATATCTGCAATTATTAAATCAGCAGCAAGCGCTCAGACTTTCACTCACTATCAATCAGTCTTAGATAGTATCTCTGATTCAATGACAACAAGTATGCCATTTAATGATATGCAATCAATGTTCCTTAACTATCGAGGAGCATCTAAGAATATTGATTCAGATTATATTCAAGGTTACGGTTCAATGATTGATGGTCAATCATTTGAAGTAGCTCCAACAAAAGAATTACAACGTGCGTCAAACAAATTGCGTAAACAATTAGGATTACCAAAAGAAACATTAAATAATGAAGAAACAAAACTTAATAAATTAAATGAAGATCGAGGATTTGATTTCAACGTAGATTTAGATCAGACTTATAATATCTTTACAAAAAATCAAACATCCAAATAGGCAGAAGGGCTGAAAATTTTTTCAGCCCTTTTACATTTATAGAAAGAAGACAATTAATGAGCATTTTAGAAGTTAGTCATCTAACTCATCAGTTTCTAGACAAGAAGCTTTACGATGACACTGGATTACAAGTAAATAAAGAAGACCATTTGGGGATAATGGGCCAAAATGGGGTAGGTAAATCTACTTTCATTAAAATTTTGACAGGGCAAATCCAACCAGATGAAGGAAAGGTAACCTGGCAGAAGAATTTAACAATAGGTTATCTTGATCAAGAGGCAAAGCTAGTTCAAGGGATGACCATCCGTGAGTATCTCAGATCAGCCTTTGCTAAGTTGTATGAAGCAAGTGATCGTCTGAATGAAATATATATGAATGATCCCGATGATGAAGACTTAATCAAGGCAGGTAGACTCCAAGAATTGTTGGATGCTAACCAGTTTTATGAAATTGATACTATGATTGAACAAGTTGCTACTGGTTTAGGAATCGACGCAATTGGTTATGATCATGATGTTTCAGAGCTAAGTGGGGGACAACGTTCTAAGATCATCTTGGCAAAAATTCTTTTAGAGAAGCCAGATATGATTCTTTTAGACGAGCCAACTAACTATTTGGATACAACACACATAGATTGGCTAACAGACTATCTTAATGATTTTTCAGGAGCGTTCATTGTTATTTCCCATGATTATGGATTCTTGGAAAATATAATCAACTGTGTTGCTGATTTCGAATTCGGTAAGATTACCAAATATACAGGATCATTGAAGCAAGCACTAAAGCAAAAAGCTGCCAATAAAGAAACACATATGAAGGCATATGTTAAACAACAAGAACAAATTAAGAAGACAGAAGCATACATAAGAAAGAATAAGGCGGGATCTAGATCTAAAAGTGCCCGTAGTAGAGAGAAGCAACTAGCAAGACTAGATATAATAACTCCACCAGGTAATAAAAGTGTATCTACATTTGAGTTTCCATATAAACCAATTGCCCAATCTAGGGTGATTTTGGAAGTAAACGATCTAGTAGTAGGATACGATGATCAACCATTACTTGAAACACCTATTAACTTTTCTGTAGTAAGCGGAGAGAAAATAGTAATAAAAGGCTTCAACGGTATAGGTAAGTCAACTCTAATTAAGACCTTGTTAGGAATAATACCATCTATAGAAGGTAACTTTGATTTTTCAGATGTAAGTGAGATAGGTTACTTTAAACAAGACTTGAAGTGGAACTCTAATCTAGAGACACCTTTTAAAGTAATAAGCGATAAACATAGTAAAGAAGATTCTAAAAGAGTTAGGCAAGTATTAACTAGAACAGGATTGACCAATCAGCAAGTAATGTCAGAAATGAGATCACTATCTGGTGGTGAACAAACCAAAGTAAAACTAGCAGACCTTATGTTTGACGAGAGTAATATTTTATTCATGGATGAGCCTACTAATCATTTGGATGACGAGAGTAAGGCAGCACTGCGTTCAGGATTGATGAATTACCCTGGTTCTGTTATACTAGTAACACACGAAGAAGATTTTTACAGTAGTGATTGGATCGATAAAATAATCGATATCGAATCATTAAAAAATAAATAGAAGTTTTTACGTTTAAACACTTGAAACCATCTGTTTTTATTGCTAAGATATTCTTTGTTGTTTTGAGAGAGACAATAGAGAGATGAGTTGAGGGACTTATTTCTCAGAAAATTTTTTAAAAAACTAGTTGACATGAGTTAGCTAAGTTGATAAGATATTCTAGTCGCTTGTTAAGAAGCGAAAGCGATTA
>NZ_RSTD01000002.1 GCF_004117915.1 Companilactobacillus metriopterae | reverse complement strand
CAAAAGATGACAATCAAGTTCAACCGTAACGAATACTCAGCACTATTGAACGACATGGATCAAATCACAATCAATGGTCAAAACTTCTCAGGTGGACTATTGACAAAAGTTTGGGACAAAGTAAACAACACAGTTACAGTTACACGTCAAATCAACGTAACAACTGACAACTACACAGATACAGCTATCGATGATGTTGTTGATACACCAATCGTTAACCTATCAAACGACACAATCGTTACTCACGTATACGATGCTAACGGTAACCAAATTGCTAACCGTGCATTGGCACAAGGTACTGGTTGGAAGACAGATACAAAACGTGTAAACAACGCAACTGGTCAAGTATACTACCGTGTTGCTACAGGTGAATATGTTAAGGCTGAAGATGTAACACTTCGTGGAACATCAACAACAACACCTTCAACAGGTTCAGAATTAACAGATATTACTGACTTAACAGGTTCACACACAGTATCACTAGACACACCAGGATTTGTATATCCACTATACACAGCAGCAGGTTCACAAGCTGGACGTAACGTTGCTGGTGGAACATCATGGATTACAGATAAGACTGCTAAAGATGCAGAAGGTAACACATACTACCGTGTTGCTACAGACGAATGGGTAATGGCTGGAAACGGTGTTAACTTTAGCTAATTCGTTTTAATAAAAAAGATCGCCTTTGGCGGTCTTTTTTTATTGTCTAAATAAATTTAGTTCTTAAATAATATATATAGAAATTATTAATTATACTCTTTTTATCAAATTGTCTTAATTTTCGGGTTTATTAATTGATTTTTTAATTCTTGTGAATAAAATATTTCGTTTTATTATTATTTATCAATTTATTGGAATAATCCGATAATAATTCAATGATTTTTTAGAATTTCAGATAAAATTATAGAAAATTCTTATTTTAATAAAAATATTATTTTATTTTCTAAACCTTTTCAAAGTATATATTCTTATGTAATATATGGGATATGAAAATTGTTCAATTTCTAGTTGGATAATTTTTAGAATATATAATTTTTAGGGGGATTTTTCTATAATGAAAAAATCTATACAATACGCAGGAATTGCTGCAGCTACATTGCTAGCAGTTGCTCCACTAGCAACACCAATGATGGGAGTTGAATTACCATCAGCATCTCAAACAGCCAAAGCTACTATGGATCCAGCCACAGAGCTAGATGCTTACAATACATTCGATGCTACTTTTAGAGATTACAATAACTCATCAAGAGCTGACTTCTTGAAGAGTGCTGTAAGTACAGCTGCTATGACAAACAATAGATTCACATACTCATTCACAGGAACAGGACTTACAGCAGGAGTTGATATCCTAGATATCCTTGCTCCAGTACATCCTCAATTCCAATCACTTTCAAATGATGGTGATGTTACTCTAGGATTGAACGAAATCGTATTCCTAGTTGTTCCTCCAGTAGGAATGTCTACTTCAGAATGGATCGGTCAAATGCGTGCTGCTGGTCAAAACGGTGGTTCAGTCCAATACCGTATCGTTGGTTTTGCAATGCAAACAATCAAAGATCACGCACTATGGTCAAATGAACAAATTGTAAGATCACTTACACCATACAGTCTTGCAGGTAAGAAACTAGATAAGACAGTTACTGCAAAGACAACAAGTGTTACTCAAGTATCACACGCACTAAACATTAATTACGCTACACCAGTTGATGGATTTGTTGGTGAATCAAAATCTGATTTCTATACAAATGGTAAGTTCCCACTAACAATCAAGAATAACTTGGGTGAAACAGTTACACCTCAAGATGTTACTTCAACATTCTTCAAAGGTACTGATATTCTAGGTACAACTCTAGGTGCTTCATCACTTACAACAGCCGGTGTTGTTACACAAAAAATGACAATCAAGTTCAATAGAACAGAATACTCAGCATTGTTGAACAACATGGATCAAATTACAGTTAACGGTCAAAAATATTCAGGAAATATCTTGAACAGAGTATGGGACAAGATCAATAACACATTGACAGTTACTCGTAAGATCAATGTTACATTGGATAACTATACAGAAACAAAGATCGATGATATCGTTGACACACCAGTTGTTAACCTATCAAATGATACAATTGTTACTCACGTATACGATGTAAATGGCAAGCAAATTGCTAACCGTGCTCTATCTCAAGGTACAGGTTGGAAGACAGATACAAAACGCGTAAACAACGCAACTGGTCAAGTATATTATCGTGTTGCTACAGGTGAATATGTTAAGGCTGAAGATGTAACACTTCGTGGAACATCAACAACACCTTCAACAGGTGCAGCATTAACAGATATTACTGATCTTTCAGGCAAGCACGTTGTTGATCTATCAACACCAGGATTTGTTTACCCACTATACAATGCAGAAGGCAAGCAAGCTGGACGTAATGTTGCTGGTGGCACATCATGGCTTACAGATAAGACTGCTAAAGATGCAGAAGGTAACACATATTACCGTGTATCTACAACAGAATGGGTAATGGCTGGAAATGGCGTTACTTTTAAATAATTAATTATATAGATACACAAAAACTACTAAAGAATATTCTTTAGTAGTTTTTTATTTTTATAATAGGAAGGAAATTTCATTTATATTAAAATTAATTATCATTTTTAAATATATATTGTATGCTGTGATGATTATTACTATAATTTAGCTTGTAAGGTAAAATAATATACCTATAATTAGGGAGATTAAAAACATGAAGAAAACAATTTTGGCTTCAACATTAGCAGCAACAGTGCTAATTTCAACACCAATTTTAACAACAGTCGCACAAGCTGATGTAGCAAAAGACGCAATCTCATCTGTAACAACATCAACAAAAAATACAGATACAACACCAACACAAGATACTGCAAATACAGAACCAGCTACTACTAATGAATCAGGTACTGATACAGCTGTGACAGAATCACTTACAAGTGGCTTTGATACGATTATTGACAAGATCAAGGATCAATTAGGATTAGGTGATAAAGATTCAGAAGAATATACTTTAGCTATGGCTATTGATGGATCATTAGTAAATCAATATAATCTTACATCTGTTCCCGCAATATCTGGATTGAAAACTGATGACAAGGGTGACGCAACAATGACTGCCCAAACTTTCTACAAAACTTCAGTAGGTAAGTTACAAACTGCACCTTCTACAGGATCAACTTCATCAAGTAATGCGTTACTAGATTTGATTAACAGCATACTTAAGGGTGACGATTTAGACAAAATAAATATGAAGATACATCTTACAGATTTAAAAGATAATCCGCTATCTTCATCTGCAAAAGCAGCGGATTATAAAAAAGGATACAAGATGTCTATAACCTATTCTGTTAATAAGTCTGGCGGAGAAGAATTATTTACAAGAGATGAAGATCTAGTTTACTCACCTTCATCACAAATTGATACAGATGACAACGAATCTCTAAATGCTAGATTCACATCACCATATTCTGTAGCAGCTGGTACAACTAATGCTTCATTACAAGGCATCGCTACAGATCTATATATTGCTGATGACAATGGAAATACAGTATCAAATGTTACAAACACAACAGGTAAGTTATACACAACTGAAAAAGCTGCCTACAATGGTACAAGTTCAAAAGAAGTAACTTCTTCTACATTGGACACAGTAGGAACAACTTACTACCAAACAATTAATGTAACATCTACAAGTCAAGCAATGATCAATCTTATGACTAAAGTTTCTGACGGTGACGAAGATTACGCATTGATGGTAAATGGTTCTGAAGCAGATGCTGACAACTTAAATATTAATCTTAAATCAAAATCTGTAACATTCAGACTTGTTAGAGCTGTTACTGTTGCTGCTCCATCTACAGCATGGAACACAACATCAATTTCAGGTACTGTTACAACAGGAAGCAATGCTACTTACACACTTGTAAATGACAATGGCGCTGCTGTTGCTAACCGTGCTCTATCAGGTAACTCATCATGGAGAACTGACACTGTTCGTACAAACGCTGCAGGTCAAAAACAATATCGTGTTGCTACTAACGAATGGATTGACGCATCATCTGTAACATTTTCAGATGGTTCATCAACATCAGGTTCAGCAATCACAAGTATCACTGATCTATCAGGTTCACACGTTGTTGATCTAGCAACACCAGGATTTGTATATGCTCTATACAAAACAGATGGTGGAGCATCAACGAGATATGTAGCCGGTGGAACATCATGGGTTACTGATAAGACAGGTAAAGATGCAGCTGGAAATACATACTACCGTGTATCTACAAATGAATGGGTCATGGCTGGTAATGGAGTAACATTTAAATAATTAAAAAGACTGCTTATGCAGTCTTTTTTTATTTCACAAAAAAAATAAGACATTCTTCGTAATTTTAAAAAGTTCACATAAATAAAGTGAAATATATTTTAGGGACAATTTTTTAATTATGAAGAGAAGTATTAGATATACACTATTGTCAGCCGTAGTGTTGACATCAGTATCAGCCACACTACCAGTACTTAACGTCAAAGCTGATGTGGAAGAACCTACATCAGAAACTACAGAAGTTAATAATGAAACAATAGATAGTTATTCTTTAATACCTACATGGGGACATGACGACAAAAAAGATTTACCTACAGAAATAGGTAAAGTTAATGCCAAACTAGCCAGTCAATACGGATTGAAGAAAGTTCCAGAATTGCATGGATTATTAAAATCTGGATTGATTGATAGTTATCAGAAACAGCTTCTGTAAAATTTTTGGATCAAAAAAATGTAAAAGTTCAGCTATCAGTTAGAAGTATCGACAAAACTAAAAAAGTTGTTAACCTAGATGATATTAAAAACATCGATAAAGCAAAACAAGGTTTTTACATCACAATTAATTTCTTATATTCAAACGGTAAGTCAATTGCTAAATCTGCTGAATTGAAATATTCAACACTACCAGAAGTAGCAGCTACAGATTTCAAAGAAATGAACGTTAGCTATACTTCTCCTGTAAAGGTAGGAGTGGGATCATCAATCAAGAGCGTAATGGATCCTAAAAAATCAGATTTAAAAGTTGTCTTAAATAAAAAAGGACTAGCAACTAATGCCAAAGTAGATATGGGTAAGATTTACTCAACTGAAGCAGAAGCAGTCAAAAATACTGGTAGAGGTATACTTACTAGCCCAGTAGGTAAATTTTCTAAGTTTACTAAAAACAATGCTACTTATTATCAAAATGTTACAGTAAGTGTAAATGACGACAAAGTTAAGTCACTTATTAAGAGAGTATTGCTAAACGAAGAAGGTTTCTCTGTGACAGCCAGTGATAAAATCGCAAGTATCGCAGAAAATGAAATGCATTTCGTAAGAAAAATATCAGTTGTAGATGCAACAACTCCTGATACTACAGATCCAGAAGAACCAGAAACAACAGATTCAGCCTGGAAAGAAAGTTCAGTTTCAGGAATTGTAACTACTGGTAACAAAGATTACTACACACTTGTTAATGGAGAAAACAAACCAGTAGCCAACCGCGCATTAGGTGGAAACACATCATGGATTACTGATACAGTGAGAGAAAATTCTAAAGGTGACAAACAATATCGTGTTGCTACAAATGAGTGGATTGATGCTAAAGATATCACATTCTCTGAAGGCAAGCAGTCAACAGCTATAAATGAAATCACAGATCTACCAAGAATTCATGTCGTAACTGTAGATACACCAGGATTTGTCTATCCATTGTTTACTATCGATGGAGTAGCTTCAACAAGAAGTGTTGCTGGTGGAACAGCATGGGCAACTGACAAAGTTGGAAAAGATAGTGCAGGAAATACATACTATCGAGTATCAACAACAGAATGGATTCTAGCAGGAAACGGCGTACATTTCGAATAGATAGAAAAAAGACTATGAAATCATAGTCTTTTTTTGTTGTTTACTATAAATGTTAAGAATTTTTTAAGAAAATAGATTGTTTTGAATTCAAAGCTCAACTATAATTAATTTGTATATTCATATATTACAAATAGGGGAGAATATTATGAAAAAAAGTTTAAAAATGGCAGTATTGCTATCGGCTACAATACTTGTCGCAAGTCCAGTAATTGCACCATCAATTGCAACTTATAGAGCTCAAACATCTTTGGCTGCAACACACAGTGACAGCGATATGGAAAAAGCTATTGATAAATTCAATAACAAATTGACAAGTATTTACGGTATAACATCAACAAAGTGGAATAATACTGCAGATTTAACAGAGATTTTTTCTGGGGACACTGCAACTAACACTATAAATACAAATGTTGAGTATAGTAGATTTCAGGCAAACTCAGGTCAATCAAATGTATCACATAGCGTCCTTTCAGATAGTGATTCTCATGTTCAATTACAGTTAACTTTGGAAAAACTAGATGGTACTGAAGTAACAAAGTGGTCTGATCTTTTAGCTATTAATAACGAAAAAATAGGATATAAGATTGTTGTAAATGGTTACACTTACGGAACTACAAACAAACCTTATAATCCAACAGACAAAACATTAGTTTATTCAAAATATTCAAAATCGGTTACTGATAGTGACGTAACTTCAGCTAATGTTAAGTATTCTAGACAAGTTAAAGTTAATCTAAAGTCAAAAATTTCAGATTTATCAGATCCTAAGTCAATTGACTTATTCATGACCGATCAAAATGATGACAAACAATTAGATGGCTACTCGGTAGCACCTGGACGTGTATACACGTCTGAAAATGCTGCTATTAAAGATAATGGTGGTTCTAAACTTTATGCACCAGCTTCAGGTACATTTGAAAAAGCAAATGCTACATACTATCAAGCACTAACAGTTAAATCCTCAAATGCCAATTTAAATGCATTATTCGACCATTTAGAAGATAATTCTCCGAGCTACACTATTGTTGTAAATGGAGAGAGACTTAGTGGTGACAAATTTGCAGAGGATTACTATGCAAACTACAGTAAAAACGAATTTACTGTTGTAAGAAGGGTTTACACTAACAACACACCTGCAGTTGATGTTCAAGACAATCTATGGAAAACAAAGGATGTTACTGGTGTTGTTACAACAAAAGAAAATCCATTCTACACATTAACTAATGACAAGAACGAATTTGTTAAAGATCGTGCTTTAACTGGTAAGTCAGCATGGAAGACAAATGCTGTTCGTACTAACAAGTCAGGTGTTACTCAATACCGTGTAGCTACAAACGAATGGATCGATGCTGCTGGTATTACTTATGTAGATGGCGCAACTGCTTCTGCAAACACAGCACTTACTTCAACACACAAATATGACACAGCACATGTTGTTAGCTTCGACACACCGGGTACAGTTTACAGATTGTTTGATATAAATGGTAAAGCAACTGATAGATACCTAGCTGGTGGTTCATCATGGTTAACTAATGAAAGAATGGTAGACGCTAATGGAAATGTCTTCTATAGAGTATCTGCTAACGAATTTGTAAAAGTTGACAATGGAGTTAGCTTTAAATAACAAATAAAAAAACCTCAATCATATGATTGAGGTTTTTTATTTTGTATTATCTTTGTTTGATGTCACTTTCTTTGATAGTTGAACGACCATCAGCGGCAGCGTTCTTGATAGCGATAACTATGTCGTTGTCACTCCAAGCATCAACATTCTTAACACCTTGATCTCTAAGTTGTTGTCTTGCTTTTTCAATATCGGAAGCAGAGATGTTTCCTCTATCTACTACATCAAAATCACCATTAGCAGCATTACCTGTATCTGATGAAGAACTACTACTTGAGCTAGACGATGTTGTAGTTGAACCTGTGTGATCTAACAATAGGTCAACTGCATCCTTATAGATATCAGAGTAGTAAGCATTTCTGATGTTTTCAGCATTTAGAACTTCTTTTAGAAGAGCAATAGCTGATTCTGTATTACCAGATTCAAAGAATGTTTTTGCATTTTTAACATTCTTTGAGTAGTCGCTACGATCTGACTTGATATTCTTGATATCACTGATCAAATCCTTAGCATTAGATTTCATAGTAGAATTACCATTTGATTCATCTTTAACTTTGTTCAATGTTGTCTTGGCTTTACCAAACTTGTGACTGTTCATTTGTTTTTGAGCAGATACAAGGTTCTTAGCCTGATTCTCAGATGCCTTAGACTTATCATCATTCTTAGCTTCATTAGCTGATTTGTAATAAGCGTAAGCTTCTGAATAATTTTGATCGTTTACGGCGTTGTCACCATTAGCCATAGCTGAGTTGTATACGCTGGAATCTCCACTACTATTGGAACTGCTGCAGCCTGCAAGCATAAGTACCACAGCACCTAAAGTAGTAAGAATAAGAATAGATTTTTTCATTGAATACCTCCATTGATAATCTTATAAACCCCATTATAACATGTTGCAAAAAAATCAAAAATTAATTTCCGATTACTAACGTGTTAAACGTTATTAATATTGTAAGCAACTTAATTGGCCAATTTATAGTACTTACAAATAAAAAGTATAGGGGAAATAAATATGTCTTGGGAAAAAACATTAATTAATTTAACGCTAAAAAACGATGCGTATTCTGGAGGAACTGCTGTTAAGAGATTTAACAACATCATTCAAGAACCATCTAAGGAACAAATTCAACTACTTTCAGATGCCATAGTTATGTTGTCTGATGGGGATCAGCTATTGTCATCACAAATTGTTAAACACGAAAACGTCTAATGGGGGAATCTAAATGAAAAAATTACAATTGAGTTTTAAAACAGCCGAAGGTAAAAGTAAGAATCTAGTTCTGAATTATGTTAAGGATGACCTAGATGCACAGACTGTCAAAGATGCTATGAGTAAGATATCAGCTAGTAAATTGTTTGAAAAAGATGATATTAAACTTTATCAAGAAGCAGCTTCTGCAAAGTATATCGAACGTGTTGAAAAGGTTATTTTCTAGTAAATATTATTACTTGAAGATATTAAAGGATATATATTTTTGTTATCACAAATATAAATAAAAGTCACAGATCAATTTTCCTGATCTGTGGCTTTTTGCTACAAATTTTATTATATGTCTTATCGGAGTAAGAAATTGAAAATATTACGATGTCAAATTTTATGAGTATTTAATAAAAATAGTAAATAAAAATATCAAACGTATTATTCGTAAAGATTTTGGCAAGGCAAATCGTGTGCAAGTAAATTGTTGTTCCAATTATGGGCACATATACTTTAGTCAGTGGATGAGATTAGTCCACAAGAAAATATATAGCTGGATTAAAAATTGAAATATGAATGGGAAGTCATAATTTATTGGTAACTAAAAAGAATCACTAATTTTTAATCCCTTGGGAGGATATCTTATGAAAACAAGTATTAAATATGCAGGAATCACAGCCGCTGTCTTGCTAGCAATTGCTCCAGTGGCTTCAGTACAGGCAGCCTCTGATCCGGTAGGTACAGTATCTGGACCTAAAGCACCAGGTGCAGGTAGTGAAATGCCCGGTGGTTTGGCACAACCAGACCAAGTACCTTATCAAGCACCACAAGCATCTGCTCCAGAAGCTAAAGCTCCGCTAGGAACAGTTTCAGGACCTAAAGCACCAGGTTTAGCAAGTGAAATGCCTGGTGGCTCAGCACAACCAATTCCAGCCTACTCTGGTGTAACAACATTTGATGAACCAGTTACAGAACCAGGTGCAGATGCTGGCGACGGTAGTAGCACAGGTTCAGGATCAACTGAAGGATCTGGCTCACAAACAGCCACAGTACCTTCAGCACAACAAGCACAAGCTGATGCTGACGCATTTATGAAACAATTAGCACAAGGTGCTACATATGACCCAGCAAAAGGTCCACAAATTCCAACTGATAAATATGGTGCTGATGTTGATGTCAAAGCAGCAGATTTCTTGTCAGGTTATCCATTCTTAGTAGCATATACATCTACTGATAAGGATTTACCAGCAAGACTTGACTCTGAAGGTGCAGTATTGCACATCACAGCCGTTGCTAATGATAAATCAATTGGCTCAGGTGTATTATCAGCAAGTGACGTTAATAAGATTTTGTCTGATCCAAATGGTAAAGGTGTAACATTTACAGTTTCATTCAAATCAGCAGGTTCAGACAAACAACCTATTACAAAGTCTCAACAAATTAGTGTTCAACCACAATCTGTTACAGACGAATCAATCAGTAAATTGGCAGTTACATTCTCATCACCACTTAATGTAGCAGTAAACTCTAGTGTTGTTAATGCTAACTTGTCAATTACTTCTGACTTGAAGTTTATTGATCAAAAAGGTGCTGCAGTTATTCCTAAGGAAGTAACTCCTTCAGATAAGCTTTATACTTCATATAAAGCTGCTGTAGCAAATGACGGATCTACAGGTGTCGCAGCTGACGCTGATGGTATCGCCGGTGGTTTGTTTACAAAAGCAGACGCAGTATACTATCAACCTATCACAGCATCATTTGACACAGATAGTGAAGCTGGTAAATTCTTAGCAGCATACGAGAAGGATCCATCAAAACTATCATTGACAGTTAACGGTGTCGATGCTGGTCAATTGCTAGACGTATCTCTAAAAGATGGTACAGTAACATTTGTACGTAAGATTGTTGTATCTGGCGCTCAAGATTATCAAGTAAAAGATATTAAAGGTGTCGTAACAACAAAATCTGACCAACAATATTACACATTAGTAGATGACAAAGGTAACATCATTAAGAACCAAGCTCTTGCAGCAAATACAGCATGGCTAACAGATCAACAACGTACAGCATCTGACGGTTCTGTTCAATATCGTGTTGCCACAGGTGAATGGATCGATGCCGCTAGTGTAACATTCTCTGATTCTAGCGCTACAAGTTCATCTGCCTTGACAGATATTCAAGATTTGCAAGGTAGACACGTTGTAAGTATCTCTACACCAGGATTTGTATATCCATTATTCCAAGCAGATGGATCAAAAGCTGGTAGAGCATTAGCTGGTGGTACCGATTGGTTAACAGATAAAACAGCTAAAGACGCTGAAGGACATGTTTACTATCGTGTATCAACAACAGAATGGTTGATGGAAGGTACAGGAGTATCATTCAAATAATCAACAATTTAAATAAATAGTTCACAAAAAAGAGATCGGCTTAATGCCGGTCTTTTTTTGTAATATAAATGAAATAATTAAGAAATTATAAATTAATATCTAGGATATTGATTAAAATTTATCAATCTCATATACTTGTTTTGTGGTCGAGAGAAATACCACGTTCACATGATTACAAACAAATTAATGTTTCAATCGGAGGATATACATGAAGAAATCAATTAAATACGCAGGAATCGCAGCTGCAGCACTTCTAACAGTTGCTCCTATCGCAACACCAATCGCATCAAACTTTACAACTACAACAGTTCAAGCTGCTACTAATACTCAGTTATCAACATCTGTTAACAACTATAATGGCAGTTTGACAAGTAGAAAAGTAGACACTTTACCTGTTCTAGCAACAGATTTACCAACATATGCTAATGGATCAGCAACAATGAGTTTTAAAAATTTTGAGGCAACACAACTATATCTAAATAATGCGCAACCTTCAAAGGCGGACTTGGACATTCTTGGAGACTCAACAAAAAATTTACAAGTTACCGTTAAAGTTTCTGGAGCATCAACTCTTGATGATTTAAAAATAAAAGATGCTGGTGAAGGATTTACATATACATTATCTTATTCATATACAAATGATGCTGGCAATCCAGCAACATTACCTTCATCAAAAGAGATTACATATTCTAAAACATCTACATCAACAACAACAATGAAAACTTCAAATGTTGATTATGATGATTCAATTGATGTTTTAACAAAATCAAATACATCTGATGTTAAACTTTCAACATCTACAGATTTGAAAGTTACAAATAAGAATGATAAGACAATCTCTGGTGTAACTGCACAACCAGGAAAAATTTATACAACAAAGAATGCTGCTATTAAAGAAAACCCATCTAATGAATACACTGCAAGTAAATTTACAACTGCAGACAAAACATATTATCAAGTAATTAACGTTACTTCATCAAATGCTGATTTCACAGATTATTTAAATAAATTTGCTGCTGGTACAAAAGGTTACACAATGACAGTTAATGGTGAAAGCATCGACGCAAGTGATATCACTATTACAGATGGCGCAATGAAAGTTATTCGTGCAATCAATGTTGCTGATGAAGTTACACCTCCAACTGATGGTTGGACATACTCAGATCTTAATGGTGTAGTTACAACTGGTTCAAAAGATGTATACACACTTAAGAATGATGATAACAAAGAGGTTGCTAACCGTGCTTTAGCTGGTGGAACATCATGGAAAACAAACTCAGTACGTACAAACGCTGCTGGTGAAAAACAATACCGTGTTGCTACTAGCGAATGGATCAACGCATCTGACGTTACATACAAAGACAGCACAACAACTCCAGGTACTGGTATCTCAAATATCCAAAATCTAACAGGTACACATGTGGTTTCACTTGACACACCAGGATTTGTTTACGCATTATATCAACAAGATGGTAAGACATCATCTAGATATGTTGCTGGTGGAACATCATGGGCTACTGACCAAACAGGTACTGATGCTAACGGTGTAGTTTACTACCGTGTATCAACTACTGAATGGGTAATGGCTGGACAAGGTGTTAACTTTAAATAATTAAAAGTTTAAAGTAAAATTAAGACTCGCTTCGGCGAGTTTTTTTTATACCCAAATGTTGTATAATACAACATAAGCAATCAAAAGGTGGTACTAACATGATTACAGATGTTAACGGAATTGTTAAAGTAAATCAGGACGACAGATATGTCGTATTCTTATTTGACACATTCGAAACAAATCGCAAAATGTTACAAGACAAATTTGTAAAAGGTCAAACAGCTTGGTATACAGACGCTAAGGGGGTTGGAGAAGACGGCAAAGTCTTCTACCGCATCGCATCTGATGGCGAATGGATTGAAGCTGATTATGTAGATTATATCGAGAGATAAAAAAAGTCTTATTCTCGTCCAGAGAATTAGGCTTTTTTAAATATGTTTCAAAATTATTAAATTTTTTTATGTTATTTGTTTAAAAAGTATTACAGTTTGACCTAATATATTGAAGAGATGACAAAATCATAGTACTGTTATCATTAGAGAAAAATTTAACTTAATAACAAAAATCACGGGGAAATCGCAATGAAAAAGAAATGGCTTGCTTCCACTGCACTAGCTGGATTGATCACTTCTGTTGGAGCATCAACAGCTACACAAGCAGTTCGAGCATCTGACACATCAAACGACACAGATAGTCAATCACCATCACAATCATCTACAGGTAAGGATACATCAGTTGCATCTGTTATGGATGAAACAGGTGCACCTGTTACTACACCTGAAGAGGCATCTGCAGCTAACGCAGGAGATGCTAGTCTAGCTGCATCTATGGGTAGAAGTGCTGTTGAAGCAGTTACACAAGCTGCCGCAACCAAAGCAGCAACACCGCAAGAACAACAAGCATTCTTGGCAACTGCAGTCCCTCTAGCACAACAAATGGCTGCTAAATACAATATATATGCATCAGTAATGTTGGCACAAGCTATCTTGGAATCTTCTTGGGGTCAATCATTATTGGCTACCGAAGCGCATAACCTATTTGGTATGAAAGGTGATTACAACGGTAATTACTACACTATCCAAACAGGTGAATGGAGCCAAGAACAAGGATATTACTATATAAGTGCTAACTTTAGAAAATATCCTTCATGGACAGAATCATTTGGTGACAATGGTAATAAGATCCGTAATGGTGTTTCATGGGATTCAACATACTACTCTGGTGCATGGAAAGAAAATGCTGCAACTTACAAGGATGCTACACAAGCGCTTCAAGGTAAGTACGCAACCTCTCCAACATATGCTCAAAGTTTGAACAACGTTATAGAAACATATAATTTAACTCAGTATGATACTAATACATCCACTGGAAACAACAATGGTGGCTCAACTGGTGGAGATACAAACTCTGGTTCATCAGCTGTTGTTAATGGTACACAAACACCTATGGATGATGTAGCTGTAGTAGTCAACAAGAACACAGCACATCTATACATCGATGCTTATCCTAACCAATCATCTAATAGAGCTCTAGGATATGGTACTCCATGGAAAGTAGCATCAAAAGTTGTAACTTCTGATGGTTCTGTTTACTATCAAGTATCAACACACGAATATGTTAAAGCATCAGATGTGAAGTTGAATTCTTCAACTTCATCAGCTACACAAGCACCTGAAAAAATCAGTGATATTGCTAAGATTTCATCTGTTCGTGGTGCTACTGTATATAGTTCACCAGATTTATCTTCAACTACAAGTCGAGTACTACCTTATCAATCAGACTGGGTAACTACTGCTTATGTTCTTGATGAAGATGGCAATAAATTCTACATGGTTGGTAAGAATGCTTATATCCTTGCTGACGATGTAACCTTGAATTCAGAAGCTGGATCTACACAATCATCAGCCAATGAAGGAGAAGATACAATTGTTTCTTATCCAGATGTTGTTACTGTAACAGCATCACCAAGTGCAAAATTATACGATGACAATCACAAGTTATTGCAAGTTAGTCTTGCTAACAAAACTGATTGGAAGATTGACAAGAAGTCAACACATGCTGATGGTTCAGTATGGTATCGTGTTGCAAGTAACCAATGGGTAAGTGCAGACAATGTCCAAGTTAAGGGAACTAATTACGTGAAGACTGTAAGTGGTTCTGTTAAAATCAATTATATTCCAGGTTATGCAGTTAACGTTTATAACTCACCTGCAGTTAATAACCAATTTACTGGTAATAGATTGTCAGACGGTACAACATGGGACGTCACTTCAATGCAAATTGTTGATGGTCAAACATGGTATGAAGTACCAGGCGGTTGGGTAAATGGAAAATATTGTATTTACACAGCAAATTAATATAAAAGACGCCAATAGGCGTCTTTTTTTTGCGCGGAGGACAAATTTGTTATATCAGTTTAAGGATGTACTAGTTAGTAAAAAGTACTTGTTAGGGGAGGGATTGCGATTACTCTATATCAGCGAAGACTTTGAAGTCGATCCTGATGTCGTAGCGGTATTAGATGTTTCTAAAGAAAAATTGTCTTATGGCAAATCGATAATTTTGCACAAAAGTAAGGGAGTATTCTTTGTTAGTCAAAATAGTAGACAGGTTATAAATGAGTTTCACAAGTACAATCGACTGGGAATTTTACTATCGAAGATTCTAGCTAATTATTTTGAAATAAAGCAACTTATCCCGTTAGTACATGGTAATTATGCCTACATGCCGATGCGAGGTACTAGTCATGGCAGTACTGACTGGATAGGAGTACATCATGTGGAAGATTTTAATCAATATGAACAACAGGGGATATTTGAAACATCACAAGGAAAGGTGACAATCGAATTTCCAAAAGGTAACTTAAATGATCGATTGCATGATTGTTGCTTCTTGAGTGAGATATTTTATATTGCGATTAGAAGATTAGTCGATACTATGAATTATGAACTGAAACCATCTGAAGATACAGGGATGTTGCAGAAGTATCATCTGTGTAATTGCCTGAGGCACAGCAGTAGGGACAATGTCAGATCAGATCTCAATCCTGTGATTGACTTTGTCAAAGACTCTATGTTGTACTCGATGGTTCATGGGGAAATTGGTCAAAGAGATTTGATTACAAGTTATAAACAACGAATTAATATGTTAAAGCATATCTTCTAATCCTGTCAGGTAGAGCTATATTAAGTTGAAATGTTTAGATTAGTTTGTTGATAGATCAACTTATAATCTTAGCTTTGTCGATTATTATTACAGATAGTTTTTCGATACTTTATTAATTGCCACAAGCGCTTGTGAGTAATTGGTGAGGTACTGAAATGAATTTAGAAGAAGGATTTGAATTAGCTATACAAGATGAAAAACTAATTCACGGTGTTTTGAAAAAATTAGGAATTTGGCAAAATAATCCTAGTTATCAAGATTACTTACAAGAGGGATTTATAATATATGCTCGCGCATATGTAGATTACTGTAAAAGAAATGATAATCTAGAAAAATTCAATGTCTATGTTTATCAGAAATTACGTTGGAGAATACTAGATCTGATGCGACAAAACCAACGATTCGAGGACAATCATGAGTTAGGACTAGAGATAGAACAGAGCACTGAAATTGATAATTTAGAACTAGACTTCACAAGTCTGGATCTGACAAAGATAGAAACAATAATCCTGACGGAATGTTTCTATAACGGTAAATCACTCACAGAATTGGCAAAAATATTAAAATGTAGTGATAGAAATTTGAGATATCATCGAGATAAATTACGTCAAAAAATTATAAAAGATTATCAATGTGTTACATAGTTTTACAGTTCTGTTACTAAGGATATTTTCATCAAAAAACTTGTTATACTTATTGAGTTAAGAAAAGGGAAGGTAATATTAATGTTTTTGCATAAAAAATTTATAGCAAGAATAGCTACGGCAGCTGCTTTAGCAACATTTGGCTTGGTTACATACAATCAAGTTTCACCAAATGCTGCAGTAGAAGTTAAGGCTGATTCTTGGATTAACCAATATATAGTAGATAACAATATCAAACCTGCATCAATTACATACGAACAAGGAACATTTTCAAATTTCTTTGCTTATCGTCATGGTGTCGGCAAACCTGAGGGAGTAGTTATTCACGAAACAGCTACGCCAGGCGCTACAGCTAGAAACGAAGTTACTCTATTTAATAGAGATTGGGGAAAGTTGAATACTTATGTTCATGCTTTCGTAGATGACAAGGAAATCTTGAATATTCACAGCACTGACTATGGTGTCTGGGGAGCTGGTCCTACAGCTAACTCAAGATATATTCAAGTAGAGTTGTGTGAAGTTAAGACCGCTGACGCCTTTGCACGTTCAGTTTCCAACCAAGCTTACTATACAGCAGCTAAGCTACTTCAATATGGATTACCATTTGAACCAGGTACTACTGTTGTTTCTCATAAGCAAACAGGAGATATGTTCCATGAAACAAACCATGTTGACCCAGATACATACTTCGATACATGGGGCTATGACATGGAACAATTCAACGCTCTAGTTTCTACATATTACAACAATATGAAGAACGGTAATGCCGTTGATAGTGGTACAGGTAGCACTACTGCTGGTGGTGGTTCTACAACTTCTCCTAATGGCAATGCCAAGGGTGACGGTGTGGTAAACGTATCAAATTCAACTAACTCAAGTGTACCAATTGTACAATTTAATGCAGCTGGTAAACCTGTTAATTCAAACCGTGCTCTAGCAAACAATACACCATGGTATACAGATCAAACTAAGACATACGGTGGTCACACATACTATCGTGTATCAACAAAAGAATATGTAGAAGATACATACGCAACATTCACAGCTAACTAGATATAAATATAGGCTCTCACAAAAATTTCGTGGGGGCTTTTAGTTTTAAATAATCGATTATTATCAGAAATGATCTTATAATTCACTATTAAGGGTTACAAATTAATTTTTTGGGAGAAAAATACTATGTTCAGACATAAGAAATTTATTGCAGAAATTGCTGCCGCAACAGCAATTGCAACTTTTGGATTTGCTACTTACAATTCAGTTTCTACACAAAGTGTGCAAGAAGTACAAGCTGCAACATCAGCAATCAACACATATATAACTAATAACAATATTCAACCGTTAGGTATCACTAACGAAGAAGGAACATTTACAAGAATGTTTGGTTATCGTAACGGTATTGGTAAACCTGAAGGTGTTGTTATCCACGAAACAGCTACACCAGGAGCTACAGCTAGAAACGAAGCTACTTACTTCAATAGAGAATGGATGAATATCAGTACTTATGTTCATGCTTTCGTAGATGACAAAGAAACTTTGAATATCCACAATACTGATTATGGTGTCTGGGGAGCTGGCCCTACAGCTAATGCTAGATATATCCAAATCGAGCTATGTGAAGTAAGTACTACTGATGCATTCGCACGTTCAGTTGCCAATGACGCTTACTACACTGCTTCAAAACTAGTTCAATATGGATTGCCATTCACACCGGGTACTACTGTTATGTCACATAATGATGTAAGTAAAAACTTTGGTGATACAGATCACACTGATCCTGTTGGTTACTTCTCAAAATGGGGTTACAGTATGGATCAATTCTATGATCTTGTAGGTACTTACTACAACAACCTAAAGGGCGGTACATCAACCGGTAACAACGGTGGTGGTACAACTATCAATGGTGACAACAAGGGTGAAGGTGTTGTTCAAGTGAAGAATCCTAATGGTTCAATTGTTCCTATTTCAGTGTTCAATGATGCTGGTCAACCTTCAAACTCTAACCGTGCTTTAGCAAACAATACACCATGGTATACAGATCAAAGTAGAGTTTACAACGGTCACACTTACTATCGTGTATCAACTAAAGAATGGGTTATTGATACATACGCAACATTTACAGCTCAATAACAAATAAAAAGACCTACCATTTGGTAGGTCTTTTATTCTATTCTGAAATCAAATATATTTTATTATTAGGTATAATAAAAGTAACGAGTTTTTTTAGGGAAAAGGGAATGGATTAATGAAAAAAAGAGTGTTAGTTATAGCAGCATTTTGTTTGCTGTTACTATTATCAGCTTGTGGTAAGAGTGATTTGCAAGATTTGACAGAGTCTAATAATACTTGGTACATGTATCAAGATGAAGGCAGTTCCGATGTGGTTTCACTGAAATTCACAAAGGATAATAGAGTATCAGTTAGGGATGTCAATAATATAGGTGAATCAATAGGTGTTAGACGACTGGATAGCGATAACAAAAATCCTACCTACAAAATTGCTAGAGACAAGAAGACCCTATCCATCGCTACAAAAGATTCACCGCTAAACTTTAAAATTCTGAAATCTTATTCTGAAAATATATATGGAAAACATATGGTGGGATACCAAATTCAATCAGGTGGGGAAACATACAAACTAGCCTATATTTCTAAGAATGAAAAAAAAACATCTTCAGATGATACAACAGAAGATAAAAAAGATTCTGGTCAAAAAATCAATGTAGATGATATGGCTAATCACTTGATAAATGTAAATAAAGGTGCCAAAGCTATCAAAGATGAAAGACTGATTGGAAAATTTGATTTCTCAACACTTATTGACCTACATAGATCATTAGCTAATCTAGAAATCAAATCAAATGGCACTTACCAGATGACTATCACTGAACATGCACCACAAGAAAAAACAGAAGAAAAAGATAATCCCTATATCGTTTCTACTGTGGTTGAAACTGGTCAGGTCAAATCGCTGTATGGCAAATATTATTTAGTACCTATGAATCAACTAACTATTTCTTATTATTTCCGCGGTCAAAACGTCGATAGATTGTTACCATCAGGAATGAATTTGAAGACTAATTCTAAAAAAGCTAACCAAATAAATAGATCTAAAACTAGAGTTGAAATTACCGATGATGGATTGAACTTGTTCGCTGACGATTTCGAACCAATCACATCTTCAGATAATAATGCAATTCCATTGGTATCATCAGATACAGAACAAGTGCAGATTGCTGATGCAATTACTCAAACGTCTGATTACTACAAAGATTACAAGGCTAATCCACTTACTTCAAATGCTGACTTGATGCAATTAGCAGGAGCTATTGCTGAAAATAACAATAAAAAAATTGGTAGTTATGGAGTTAACTTTGGTGATCAATTCGGTTCTGATCTTGCGCCAGATGAATATATCGGCACAGGAAAAGATGGTAGTCAACAACCAACTATGCAATATGTATTCATGGTTTCTCCTTCTCAAGATGGGCAAAAGAGTGCTGCTATATCAACAAATCTGGGTAATTTCTTGATATTTGGTGAATTGGAAAACAAATTATTTATCTTGAATCAACCGGACAAGGATTTGACAACGGTAACTTGGAAACAAGTGAACGATGTAAAATTAAAAGTTCCTGCTCTAAAATCAACTATTGGTTAGGCAATTTGTCTGATTACTGTTATTATTAAAACTAATAAATATCAATAGGAGAACGCCATGTTATCGTACGAACGATTCGTTGAAAATCGACGTCTACGTCGCTTTGTTTTGCTAGCAATAGTAATAATATTTTTTTATTTGATGAGAGGGATGATGAGTTTATTCCTCCTAACATTCACTTTTACATTTTTATCAGTTCAACTAGTAAGATTTGTTCAAAAATATATTAACATTAAACCGATCTGGATTATAACGCCGGTGTACCTGGTTATCATTGGTCTGCTGGTCTTTGCGGTTACCAATTATGTGCCAATGCTTGCTAATCAAACTATGAAAATGATTAATTCATTGACTAAGTTCTATCAGAGTAAAGAGTTGAGCTCTAATCAATACTATCAATTTGTCTATTCTTATATTAAACAGATTAATTTGGACAATCAGATTAAATCCGGACTAACACAAGTAATCAATTATATTTCAACTGTAGGTGCAGTTGGTCTGAATATTGCACTATCATTCTTATTGAGTTTCTTCTATACCTCCCAACTAGATCAAATGAATGCATTCGGTCGACGTTTTTTGACAAGTAATTTTGATTGGGTTTTCAAAGATTTAAACTTCTTTGGTAAAAAATTTGTAAACACATTTGGTGTTGTCATCGAAGCACAAATTTTTATAGCAATTGTAAACACTGTTTTGACTACTATAACTTTGGCAGTTATGAAGATGCCTGGCCTAGTAGCTCTAGCATTTATGGTTTTCATACTTTCACTTATTCCAGTTGCTGGAGTGATCAGTTCACTAGTTCCGCTTAGTTTTGTCGGATACACAGTCGGTGGATTGAGATACGTCATCTATATTTTGATCATGGTTGCAGTCATTCACTCAATCGAAACGTATTTCTTGAATCCTCAATTTATGTCTAGTATGACTCATTTACCAATATTCCTAACTTTTGTTATTTTGATTGTTTCAGAAATGTTGATTGGTACATGGGGACTTATTATTGGAATTCCAATTTTTATCTTCTTCTTGGATATATTGGGAGTTCACTCCATTGGAAAAGGTAAAGAAAAACCTAAGTCTGAATTACCATCTGACTCATAATGAGTATAGTGGTCTATAATTTATGATAAATATATACCTCTTGAATGGAGATGTGCGTTATGACTTTTAATGATAACCAAGACCCTATGATGTATGGGCAACAAGATAACAATCCAGGTTTCCCTGAAGAATTTGATTCTGCTAGGGATTTACCTAGAGAAAATCAAGATCAACAATCGCAAGATTCTTACTACATTCCTCAAGATAATCCCTTACAAAATGATGTTCAATGGGAATTAACTGAAAGTGATTTAGAATCATTGATTGAGCAAACTAAAAATACCAAATCTCAATTGAGACATGAGCTGTTATTTGACCGTAGTTTTTGCAATCATGTTTTGAAAAATGCCGATAATACTCATGAAGATCAACGTCGTGAAGCTGAAAAACGTATTGAAACAATCAATGCATCTCTTCGCCGCTGGTTTGGTAGTGACAAGATGGCAAACGAATTATTCATAGATGGTAGTCGTAGCTACTATACATTTATCGATAAATTGCCAGTTACACCGACAAAAGATAATACTCAAATTTGGTCACAACTGACAGAACTACTATCACTTAATGGAGTGATGCCCAACTTTATAACAGCACAATATGACAATGAATTAGAAGAAAAATGGCAATCTTATCAAGCACAAGGTTATTTCTTACAAGATTCATTTTTAGAAAATGTTTACGATGATTTGCAAGAACGTGATATCTATGAAAATGTTGCAGGAGTGAATGTTCCCTTTGAGGATACATATTATGTTGAAACAGTCAGTCCTGAACTTGACCAAGTATTCGATGATAATAACAAGATAGTCATGGAAATTTCTCGCAATGAAAATCAACAAATATCTGTTATCAAACATTTCCGCAATGAAAAAGTTGTAAGTATAGATTATTTTGATAATCGTGAAGTACTATCATATACACAATTTTTCGATAAGAAGGACGAAAAGAAACTAGTCCGCGAAAACTATTATCGTCAAGATGGCACACTGGTATTAATCAAGAGTTTTGATGAAGATGGCTTAAATATTCAATTATTTACATCAGGCAATGTTCTACTAGAAGAATTCAGTAGTGAAGAAGCTCTGGTTTCTTGGTGGTTGGCAAACAAAGTCTTCAAAGGCATTCCAGTCTCAATCTTTGTTCCAGTTAGTTCAGTTTATTATAATGAATTGTTGAAATTGAGAAATTACGGATTTGAAATTATTCCAGTTGTCATGTCAGTTAATAAGTTCACTGAAAAAGTCGAACGAATCATTAACGATGCTGATAAAATTACTGCAATCGTTGCAGGAAGCGACAAAGTAAATGAATATATCAACCAAAAATCAAAACAACGTATTGATATAACAACTATTCGTGAATACGAAGAATCAGATATAGAGAATTAATTACAGGAAAAGTAGTCTATGACTACTTTTTTTTGTGGGCAGAATCGTGTAAAATGTACAGGTGTTATAAGAAATGAAAAGAGGAATTTGAATATGTCTAAACTAGTTTTCATTCGTCACGGACAAAGTGAATGGAATTTGGAAAATAAATTTACTGGATGGGTTGATGTAAACCTTAGTGAAGAAGGAGTTAAGCAAGCTCAAAATGCTGGTAGACTTCTTAAAGAAGAAGGTATTGAATTCGATCAAGCCTATACATCAGTTCTTACTCGTGCCATCAAGACACTTCACTACGCACTAGAAGGTAGTGATCAATTATTTGTTCCAGAAGTTAAATCATGGAGACTTAACGAACGTCACTATGGTGCACTTCAAGGAATGAACAAAGCTGAAACAGCTGAAAAATACGGTGATGAACAAGTTCACATCTGGAGACGTTCATACGATACACTTCCTCCACTATTGGATGCATCTGATGCAGGTTCAGCAGCTAACGACCGTCGTTACGCTGATCTTGACCCTCGTGCAATTCCAGGTGGTGAAAACCTTAAAGTTACACTAGAACGTGTAATTCCTTTCTGGGAAGACGAAATTGCTCCTAAACTATTAGATGGCAAGAACGTTATCATCGCTGCTCACGGTAACTCACTACGTGCCCTAACAAAATATATCGAAAACATCTCTGATGAAGATATCATGGACGTTGAAATGGCAACTGGTGAACCAGTAGTTTATGATTTAGACGACAAACTAAAAGTTGTAAGCAAGAAGAAATTAAACTAATTATAATTAATAAAACACTACCTTCAAGGTAGTGTTTTTTATTTTATATATAAATAAAATTTTGTGTTAAGGGTATTAACATTATCTTTCTATCAAAACGAACTATGCTTTTAGTTGTAGGGAGGGATAAGAGATTATGAAAAATAGAAAGATTTTAAATATAATGTCCACATTAATGCTGCTTTGTATGCCAATTGCTGCTGCAGCTTCGCCAGAGGTGGTAAATGCAAGTACTAGTGATAGTAATCAACAACCAGCCAATAATAAAAACGGAGTTACTCTAGAAAAGAATCCAAGCATAGGACCTGGATATTATCCTGTAGGATATTCTATATCAGGTTTTTTGAGAGAAATCAGTTTAAGAATGTCTGATACACAGAAAGAAAATTTTTTGTCGGAGATTAAGGCAGGTGCAATAGAAGGTTGGAAGGAATATGGTATACTTCCATCACTCACAGGCGCACAGGCTGCATTGGAATCAAATTTTGGGGCTGATCCTGTGTCAGGATATAATATATTTGGTATAAAAGGAAATGGTCAGTCTGCTCCAACAACTGAAAATATAAATGGTCATTTAGTTCATGAAAATCAAGATTTTGCGAATGCTAGTAGTTATGCTGACAGCATAGAGCAACATAATAGGTTGCTAGGAACATCATATAGATATCGTAATTTAGTAGGTAATAGAAATTATATTTCTGCAACAGATGATGTTCAAGCTGACGGTTATGCCACAGCATCAAATTATGCATATGCTTTACAGGCAACAATTGAAGAATATAATTTGACTAAATGGGATCAAGAGGCATTTAATGGTGGTGATTTCCCAGAAAATGCAGTTGATATGTCTGTTATAACTATAAATTATGTTCCAAATTATGGAGTCAATGCTTATAATTCATCAGGTGAATATGTTTCTGGAAGTAATCAAGTATTTAAAAACGGTACTAGCTGGAAAACAAGTGGTAGTCAGGTTATAAATGGTCAGGAAATGTATGAAGTTGCAACTAATGAATATATCCCTGTTAGTGATACAACAGAATATAATAATGGTGTTGTTGTTGTAAACTATCAACCAAATTATGGTGTTTTAGGATATAGATTAGACGGTAGTTCAATTCCTGGAAGCAATTCAGTACTTAAGACAGGTACAACGTGGAAGACAGATGGTGCAGCATTGATTAATGGTCAAGTCATGTATAGGATTGCATCAGATGAATATATACCAAAAGAATACACACAATTTGGTAATGGAAATTAGGTGATTAAAATGAAAAGAAAGATAACATTAATATTAAGTATTACTGTGATAGCAATACTGTGCTTATTTACATTTTCTATTAATACAAAAGCGGATTCTTTACCATATTCAGTAGAACATTCTGCAGTTCAGGTAACTGTTCCCAATCCAATTTTGGTAAATAATACAGGAACCAGCGTAGTAGATAAGAATATTACACTTGATTCAGATTGGGCAACACCTTATTTGGGAACAATAAGTATATCCAATAAAAATTATTATCAAATAGCTAAAGATGAGTATATTTTGTCAGATGATGTCTATCATTACGTGGCAACTAGTGAAATTATTACAGTTACTTCTAAAGTTCCGGCTCAACTATACACTTATGATTTGAAACCTATTAAAAATCGTATGTTAGCTCCTAATACTAGTTGGTATTCGGATAGAACGATTGGAACTAATAAATTGGATGGTAGTGGATTCTATCTTAGAGTTGCCACAAATGAATTTGTTAGATTCAGTGATGCATTATTTTAGTTTTAAAACACTACCTTCTAGGCAGTGTTTTTATTTTCTATATAAATAAATTTCTGGACTAAGCTTAATCAAATGCTCTCCTTTTAAAAATAGATTAGTGTTTTAGTTGTGGAGGTGAGAAGAGAGCATGAAAAGAAAAATATCATTAGTAATAGGTTTAGTTCTATTAGCTTTAATAGCAGTATTTTCATTACCTGTTAAGGCACAAGCAGCTTCTGTACCTTATCCAGAAGAGTATTCTGCAGTTCAGGTAACTGTTCCGGATCCCATTTTGGTAAATAAATCTGGTAACAATATAGTAGATAATAATATTCAGCTTGATTCAGATTGGGCAGCACCTCAATATGGAATAGATATATTAGGACAAAAATATTTTCAAATAGCTAGTGACGAATACATCTTGGCGGATGATGTATATCCTTATGTGGCAACAAATGAAATTATAAAAGTAACGACTGATGTTCCCGCAAAATTATATACTTATGATGGTCAACTTGTGAAAAATCGTATGTTAGCACCTAATACTCACTGGTACTCAGACAGAATAATGGAGAGCCAGACAGCAGATGGTAACACTTATTTCTTAAGAGTAGCAACTAACGAATTCGTGAAATTTAGTGATGCTACGTTAGTAATTAATTAGATTATTATCTTTCTGATAAGTAATCTGGTTTTAAAATCAGGTACGATTTGGAAAACCGCTGTTGTTGACAAAACAAATGATGAACAAATGGATAAGATAGCTACTGATGAATATATGCCAGAAGACTATACACAGTTTGGAGTGGGGGACTAATTAAATGACAAAAAGAAAAATATCATTAGTAAGTATAATTTTAATAACATTAATTTCTGTATTCTTATTTCCTTCTAGAGCACAGGCGGGATCATATTCGATTAATCAGTCTGCAGTAAGGGTAACTGTTTCAGATCCGACATTAGTAAATAAATCCGGAACTAAGATAACAGATAATAATATCAAGTTAAATTCTGATTGGATAGCACCATCACCTGGTGTAATGATTGCAAATCAGTATTATTTCCAAATAGCAAATAATGAGTATATTTTGGCAGATGATACGTACCCTTATATAGCTACTAACAAGACTATAAAGATAACATCTAACGGTCCTGCACAACTGTATACTTATGATGGCAAAGAGATTAAGAATCGTATGTTAGCACCTAATACACTTTGGCATTCAGATAGAATAATTGGTGCATATGGATTTCATAAGAGTAATTGCTATTTGAGAGTAGCAACTAATGAATATGTAAGATCTGTCGATGCAACAACACTTAATTAAATAAAATAAAAAAACACTATCCTGATGAGATAGTGTTTTTTTATTTTATAATTTATTTCTTTTTAATTCAGATAATCAAAATAAAATAGTAAAAAAATGATACTATTTATGTTATAAACTTGCTATAATTTATAACATAAAAAAGAAAAGGAAGTGTCTACTTTTGAAAAAATTACGACTTCTAGCAGCTATGCTTATGGTTATGACTGTTGTATTAGGTGCATGTAGCTCTAATTCAGGTTCATCGAAGAAATCTAGTTCTACAAGTACCACTGAAAGTTTTAAGAAAACAGATACAAATGATCCAACTACTGATCCTTCTCTAAAAAATGTATTGAAAGAAACACAATCTAAGTTTATTCAAGCAACATATAAGGATCCTAAAACAGGAGTGGAATTACCTTATAACTTATACGTTCCAGAAAATTACGATAAGAACAAAGATTATCCATTGTTAACATTCATCCATGATGATTCTGTAACTGGACAAAGTGTTGAGTCATCACTTACACAAGGTTATGGTGGTGTCATCTGGGCAACTAAGGCAGAACAAAAGAAACATCCTAGTTTTGTTTTAGTACCTACATTCAAGACAAGTACTATCGAAGGTGGATTTGGTCAATCTGGTTCATCTGTTGTTGAAGATCAAGTAAAAGCATATATGAATTTACTATCATCACTTCAAAAGAAATATTCAGTTGATAAAGACAGACTATACCTAACTGGTCAATCAATGGGTGGAATGACATCATTCTACTTGAACTCACATTATCCAGATAAATTTGCTGCTACATTGTATGTATCAAGTCAATGGGATGTTAGTCAGCTAGAACCACTTAAGAATCAAAAATTCTTCTATATTGTAGCTGGTGGAGATTCAAGTGCTTCAAAAGGACAAACAAATCTTCAAGCTATGCTTAAGAAAGACAAGACAAGTTACACATCTACAACTATGGATGCAACTTGGTCTGCTAAGAAGAAAAATACTGAAGTAAATAAATTACTAGATAAAAATAAAAACATAAACATGATTACTTGGAAATCAGGAACTGTTTTAGAGAATTCAGATAAGGGAATGGAGCACATGGCTTCGTTTGATTATGGCTACACAATTCCTGCAGTACGTGACTGGTTGTACAATCAATCAAAATAATTAAATAAAAAAACCACTATCTATTAAGATAGTGGTTTTTATTATTCTACTCCCCAAACTGAAATTACTGATTTGTTAGTAGATGGATTGTTAATTTGATCTACAATCATAATCGCAGTGTCTTCAAATGAAATGGCAAAATGATTTTTGGGAACATAGTCAGAGCCAATTACATATTTTCCGATGGAATCTACTAGTGGCGAATCCAAGGTACTGTAAAGTGCTATATATAGCCAATCAAAGTTATAAGAGTTAAGTAGAAGTTGAAATGATTCTATTTCTGACTTAGTTATGTTGCTAAATTTAAACAACAGTCTATCTGCTACTTGCTTTTTTCTGGTTGAATCTTGATAAAGATTTGTAGGGGAAGCAATCTCTATCAGGCGTGTTTGAGTTTGTTCCAACAAGTTTATCAAATGTTTAGTATTTTCAATGTGCTGCTGGGCATCTTTAGGGAAGTGAACAGCATTTATAACTACATCAAAAGATTCTATATCTTCCAATGTTAGATTAACAATATCTTTTTCAATGAATTCAATTTCATTTGTGAATTTTTCGGGGTGGAGAGCAACACCTACAACCTCTATTGATCTAGATAAAGCCTCTTTTATAATTTCTTGACCCATTTTTCTATTGGCTTCTGTTACTAGTATTTTCATTTAAACTACCTTCTTTTATTCATCACATAGATTTCTTTCCATAAGTGCTGGATCTATATGAGTATCGCCCCACTCACAGATGGCATCTAAAACAGGGATAATGGATTCACCTCTACCAGTTAGTTGATACTCTACATGTGGTTCGGCTGTGGTTAAATCATGTCTTGTAATTAGCTGATCTCGCTCTAGTTCTCGTAATTGATTAGTCAATGTCTTGTGAGAAACATCTTGAATATGGCTCATTAGCTGACCAAATCTTCTAGAACCTGATTCGGATAATTCATACATAATCATGATTTTCCATTTACCCTGTATCAGGTGCATCGTTGCATCGAACTCATTCAAATATTGTGCCATTTGCTGGTTACCTCAATGTGCGTACTTGTTGTTAACAATAGTTGATATTATACTGTAATTCGTTTGAAAAATCTTTTTACAATTATGAGGATATAAATATGAAGAATTTAGTAGTAATTACAGGTGCTAGTTCAGGTTTCGGAGCTGAAATGGCTAAAATTTTTAATGCGGGTGGATTTCCATTGCTATTACTAGGACGTCGCACTGAAAAGTTAGAAGAAGTTGCAAAAGGTATGGATAATGTAATGATTGATTCAGTTGATGTTACTGATTATGATCAATTTGAAACAGCTATTCGTAAAGCTGAAGATAAGTATGGAAAAACTGATTTGTTGATTAACAATGCTGGTTTGATGTTACTAGGTAATGTTCAAAATCAAAGTCCAAAGGAATGGCAAACAATGCTTGATACTAATGTCATGGGTGTTCTAAATGGTACACAAATCGTTCTTAACGACATGATTGAACGTGAACATGGAACTATTTTGAATGTTTCATCAATCGCTGGTAAGAAGACATTTACTAACCACGCTGCCTATGTAGCATCTAAGTTTGGTGTACATGGATTGTCAGAAACTATTCGTGAAGAAAGTGCACCTAAGAATGTACGTATCATGATGGTTGCGCCAGGTGCTGCTGAAACTGAATTGTTGACTCACGTTACTAGTGAATCAGCGCTATCAGATTACGAAGCTTGGAAGAAAACAATGGGTGGTATCACACTTGATCCCAAACATGTTGCTGAAACTGTTAAATTTATGTACGATATGCCTCAAGAAGTTAATATCCGTGAAGTAGATATTGCCGCAACTCGCCAAGATGCATAATAAAAAACCACTACTAAGTAGTGGTTTTTTTGTTTTAAACTATATGAATAAATCAATGACACAGCCAATCATGACAGCCAGTAATAAAATTTGTGCATTCATAATCGAATTAACAAAAGTAGTAGCCTTATCAGGTTTATTAACAAATTCCATAGTTTTTTTGTAAACCATTGGGAATGTTAAAACTAGGAATATCAAACAGTACCATGGTAAATAACCTAAGATAATTGAGGCAACAATTGCTAAGTAACCCAAGACATAGCTAGCAACCCAAAGAATCATTGAATTTTTAACACCAATATAAGCAACTATTGTTTTACGGTTAATTTTTAAATCCTCATCTAAATCAGCTATGTTATTAGCAAGCATAACGTTGCTAATAGCAAAAATAGAAATTAATGAGATCAAAAGTGTTTTTAACCAAAAAATATTTTCAAACTGTGGTGTATTAGCAATATTAATATATACAGTAATTAACGTAATAAAGTATCCCATAGTGATACCAGAAGCAAATTCACCGAATGGTGTGTATGATATCGAATGCTTACCACCAGAATAAAAATATCCAACAATAAAACTCAAAACTCCGATCAATAATAAGAACCAGCCAGTTTTGACAGTTAAGTAAATTCCAATAATTCCTGAAATACCCGCCAATGTATAAGCAGTAATTATTGCAAATCTAGGTGTGATGTTGTGGCGCACTAGAGTGTTATTGTAGCTGTTGGCAAACAATTTTGGATCACTCTTAAAATGAAAGTAATCTACATATTGATTGTGAGTATTCACAGCCAAGTGGAAGAAGACTTCAGCGACTAACAATAATATACTGTATCCCCAATTAAACATTTGATAGTAAGTAGCAACGAACAATGCACCTAATAGAAAAGGCATCACTGAAGTTACCACTGAATAAATTTGAACAAGAGTTAAAAACCCCAAAATTTTCTCTTTCAAAATATAACCTCCTATAATTGTTTATATTTAACAATAATACAAAATGCTTAGAGTAGGTAGTTATTTGAGTTGATTTAATAGATTTTTATTGACATTTAAACTCAGTGTTTTAATCTGTGTATAAATTAATGTGTTAACAATCATTTGAACTTGGGGAATTGGGGGATGATTGTGAATAATTCAAAATTTAATTTGTACCAGTATTATATATTCTATGTTCTCTTTGGAACATTAATGTCCGTAGCATCTTTTGCCCAAATTATGTACTATCAAGGTGAACACCAACTGATAAACTATGGTTACTCATATGCAGCTATGGCTATCTCGGGAGCATTGACTCAAGCATTATTTGTTTATATCCGTAAAGTGTCCTCCAATATAATAATCAAAGTGGCATTTCTACTATATGGATTTGCCATGTATCTTCGTATCTTTGCTAATTCATCAGTAATCAGTATAATTTCTGGTTTAATTGGTGGCTTTGGAGCTACCACTATATTGGTATATATAAGACTTTCACTGATTGAGTGGGCATCAAATTATTCAGCTAATGAACACAAAATTATTAGTTCTAGACATACTATTGTTCAAATAACTACATTAGTGGGAGTTGCTATTTCAGGTAGCTTGATAACGTACTTATCACATATAGGAATAGATCTTAGATAATTCATCATTATACTAGCGTGTTTGATGGGTTTGTTAATGTTTTGGCCACAAGGAGTATCAGTAACATTTGAATCAAATACAAAGTTTAAGATTTTTTCAAAAGATAGTGTTCTTATTAAAGTGGCAATTTCTTCACTATTACTAGGATTTCTGGTTTCACTTTATGACCCTTTAATACCAGCATTTATTAAAAATGTGGTTCCTCAGCTAGGGTTGGTAAGTATCTATACAACAATCTGTGGAGTACTGACAGTTCTGGGGTCATTGTGGATGACTAGAGAAAGAATAACTAGTAATTCGGTGTATTTTCTATCATTTTTTGCATTACTGTTGGGAGTTATCTTTATAATTTCAACCGGGTTTTCAGATATTTACAAATATCTCATAACAATTGTTATGTTTTCACTGCTATATCCAGCATATTTTCAGCTGAAAGATGTGTATGAATACGATTTGATTCAAAATTTGCATATCCCTAAACCGATGATAGTAGCTGTATCGCAAACTTCGCTGATGTTTGGGGATTCTGCAGGAACACCTATAAGTAGTTGGGTATTTGAAAAAAGAGGTTATGATCAATTGATTATATACTATGGGATATTTAGTATTTGTATCGCTGTAGTATTCTTTATTTTGTGGCGTAATACTTTTCAAAAAACAGTGAAACCTAATATCAAAAATTGATCAATAAAAAAGCTATCTCTTTTGAGATAGCTTTTTTTATTGATGTCTATGTTGATGTTGTTCTATGGAAGACTTCGACTGATTGTGATCCAAAATATCGAATATTGCTGAAACTATAGCAATGATAAGAATAGCAATCCAAAATAGAGTTCTCAAAGGGTGTGAACTAACTAGCAAACAAAATAGAGCAAGTAGAATATAGATAATGTATTTATAATAAAATTTTGTCATAGTACTTCCCCTAAAATATTAACCTATGAATAATATAATACAAAATTATTATAATTAATACTATTATTTTTATGATATTTGAATTTTATTTTGCTAATTGGGCATCTATTGATATAACACAACTTGCGATTAAAATTGAAATCATCATTGCAGGTGGGAATACAGTTAATACGCGGAGGATCAGATGAATAATAATATTCATCCTGATATTAAACAGTTACCAGATTTTACAGAGTATGACCGAATATATGTTGGTTTTCCAGCATGGTGGGCAATGCCACCGATGATTATCCATACTTTATTTGAGAAATCTGATTTATCTGATAAAAATATTTTGGGTTTTATAACAAGTATGAGTACTTCGGCAGAAGAAGTTGCACCAACTTTTAAAAAATTAGTAACTGAGGCTAATGCCAACTATCTTGGTATCTATAGAGCTCCCATAAGTGATCGAAATTTAAAGGCAATTTTCAAAAATTAGAAGGTAATTATGAGAATACTTGAATACAACGCTTTAAAATAAAAAAACAGTATTTGAGTATTTTTATTTAATTTTTTTTATTTTTTAGAAAACAAGAAGTAATAATAAAAAAATTGAAATCATTCATGTTGATTGTATAATTGTCTTGAGTATATCAATTGTTATAGATAAGACTATAATGACTGTTGAAACAGAAGTATAAGTATTTAATTATTTTAAATAAAATTAGAAGAGGGAAAAATAATGGTATATTCAGAATTAAAAGGAAGAACTGCAGTTATAACTGGTGGTTCAAAAGGAATAGGAACAGCTATATCAGAACGATTTGGAAAAGAAAATATGAATGTAGTTGTAAATTATCATTCAGATGCAAAGGGTGCCGAGGAAGCTGTAGCACTAATTGAAAAGAATGGTGGAAAAGGTGTAGCTATTCAAGCAGATGTTTCTTCCGAAGAAGGAGTACAACAATTAGTTGACGCTGCTATTGATAATTTTGGAGGATTTGATATCTGGATTAACAATGCCGGTATGGAAAATCGTCATGAAACTCATGAACTACCTTTGAAAGATTGGCAAAGAGTTATTGATGTTAACCTAACAGGTGTTTTCTTAGGAACTAAAGCAGCACTAGATTATTTCGTTAAGAATGACAAAAAAGGTAATATCATTAACATGTCATCAGTTCATGAACAAATTCCTTGGCCAACATTTGCACACTATGCTGCAAGTAAAGGTGGAGTTAAATTATTTACAGAAACTGTTGCTATGGAATATGCCGCACGCAATATTCGAGTAAATAACATCGGACCAGGTGCTATTAACACACCAATCAATGCTGAAAAATTTGCAGATCCAGAACAATTAGCAACTACAACAAGTATGGTACCAATGCAACGTATTGGTGATCCTGAAGAAGTAGCTTCTGTTGCAGCTTGGTTAGCTTCAGATGAATCAAGTTATGTTACAGGAATTACATTGTTTGTAGATGGTGGTATGACACTATATCCTGCATTCCAAGGCGGAAGAGGATAAAATTAAATGAATATTTTATTAGCTTTAGTACCAGCGATAGGTTGGGGTGTCCAACCACTAATATTGGAAAAAGTTGGTAGTGGAACTAACAACGAGATTCTAGGTACAGGAATAGGTGCCATAATCGTTGGCATCTTAGTAGAAGTTTTTACACATCCATCGGTTTCATTAGGTGTATTTTTACTTATTTTATTATCAGTTGGATTCTTGGTATTAGGACAAATTGTCAATATATTTCGTATGATCGAATGTCTGTTTCAAGAACAAAGACTATCTCTACAGGATTTCAATTAATTGGGACATCTTTAATTGGAGTTTTGATATTTGGAGAATGGTCAAGTTCTATAGCTAAAATAGTAGGATTTATAGCATTGGCGATACTACTAGTTGGTGTTCTATTGACAGTTGTTACAGATAAAGGTTCAGATAATAATGGTGGTGTAGATATAAGTAGTATCGCATTGTTATTATTTACTTCGATCGGTTATTGGGTATATAGTGCCATTCCTAAGGCAGTTAATGCATCAGGAACGGCAATCTTCTTTCCACAAATGTTAGGTGTGTTTTTGGGAGCAGTTATTTATTTGATTGCAACTAAGAAAATATCACTATCATTCAATCAATTGTAAAGCTGGAAAGATGTTAGTGTAGGAATAATATTTGCAGTATCAGCATTTGCTTATATTTTATCAGCTAAATTGAATGGGGTAGCTAAGGCGTATATCATTTCACAATTTGCAGTAGTTATCTCCACACTTGGTGGACTTTTGATATTACGTGAGAAGAAATCAAGAAGAGAATTACTATTTACAATAATAGGATTAGTTTTAATTGTAGCTGGAAGCGTAATGACTGCTACATTATAAGAATAAAAAAAACAATCTCTTTGAGATTGTTTTTTTTATTTTTGGTAATTTTAAATGTTGCAATAAATGGAATCAAATTTTATCTAATGTATATGCCTAATTACTTTGGCAGGTATTCCACCAACTATTGTATTATCTGGTACATCTTTTGTGACTGTTGCACTAGCTGCAACAATAGAATTTTTACCCACAGTAACACCAGGCAAAATTGTGGCATTAGCACCAATCCAAGCACCTTTTTTTATAGTGATGGGATCTAATGAGAGATCTCTACGTTTTGTAGGCTCTTCAAGATGGTTTACAGTAATCAAGGTAACTCTTGGTCCGATTAAAACATCATCTTCAATAGTTATACCACCTAAATCCACTAGAAAAACATCGCGGTTGATAAAAATGTTTTTACCTAAAGTTATATTATTACCATAGTCAGTGTTGATAGGCTGATTAATAGTGACACTCTGATCAATATGTTGTCCTATGATATCACCAAATATAGTTCTCATCTCATTGTCTGTATGAAAACTGTGATTCATCTCGAATATTTTAGGAGTATTTCTTTTTACAACTGATAAAAGATGTTCATCAGTGTGTGACATATAGGGTATTTTTTTATATTCTGACATATTATTTTATTCCTTTCGATAACTACATCGTATTATTAAAATAACAGTATGTCTAATATGTATTTGTAATAGATATTCATAACCAATAGACATACTTGGATCTGAAATTTATACTATAGATACTAAGTCGAAAATTTAGGAGATAAGGATATGGAAATAAGGGTTTTAAGATACTTTTTAGCAGTAGCTAATGAGGAAAATATTTCTGCTGCAGCTGATTTACTACATTTATCCCAACCCACGTTGTCTAGACAGTTGAAAAATTTGGAAGACGAACTAGGTGTTGAATTATTTCTTAGAAGTAATCGTCAGACGACTCTTACAGATGAGGGAATTTACCTGAGAGACCGTGCAAAAGAAATTGTGAGCTTAGCTGATCAAACAGAGGCAAATATAAGTAAAAATGATGGGATATCAGGAGACATATATATTGGTGCCGCTGAAACTAATATTATGACTTTAATTGCCCGAGTTATCACGGAAATGAGACAAGAATATCCTGATCTTACCTTTCATTTAAGTAGTGGTAATGCAGAGGAAGTTAAACAAAAAATGGATACAGGAACTATTGATTTTGGAGTTATTTTTAATCGAAGTTCCAAAGACAAATATAATAGTATTCATTTACCTGGAGCTAATCGATGGGGACTTATTATGCGTAAAGATGATCCGTTGACTAAAAAAGATTTTATTGAATCTAAGGATCTGTTGAACCTACCATTGATTATTTCAGCTCAAGTAGATATGAAAAATTCTATGAGTAATTGGGCAGGAATTGATGTTGAAAAACTAAATATTGTAGCAACATATAATTTGATATACAATGCAGGCTTACTTGCAAAAGAAGGGTTAGGATATATATTTGGAATTGATGGGTTGTCTGAAAATATAGATACGAGCTCACTGGTTTTCAAACCGATAATACCATTTCAAGAAGAGGGTGTGAGTTTGATATGGAAGCGCGACAAACAATTATCAAAGGCGGCATCCAAATTTTTAGATGAATTAAATATAAAAATTAATGAATAATTCCATTATTACAATTAGTAATATCTAGTTATAAATTTTAAGTATTTCACTTTTAAAAGTATCGTACATATAATTAGGATTATTGGAGGTATCATAATATGACAAAAATTTTAATTATAGGTGCATATGGAAAAACTGCACAATTAGTTACAGAAAGATTATTATCAGAAACAAATAATGAACTAAAACTTTTTTTGAGAAATAGTTCTAGACTTGATAAATACCGTTTCAATGACCGTGTTGAATTGATTGACGGTGATGTAACAGACATGAGCCTTCTTAAAGAATCTATGAAAGATGTTGATATCGTTTATTCAAACGTTGGTGGAGTCGATCTGGCAGAACAATCTAAAGTTATTATTCAAGCAATGAAAGATTCTAACCTTAGTCGTTTGATTTTTATAAGTTCATTGGGAACATATCATGAAGTTCCGGGTAAATTTGGTGAATGGAATGAAAAAATGATAGCAGCTTATTTACCTGGTTTCAGAGAATCAGCAAAATTAATTGAAGATTCTGGTCTTGTATATACAATGATTAGACCATCTTGGATGAGTGATAAAGATGAAATTGATTATGAAACTACTCAAAAAGGTGAACCTTTAAAAGGAACAGAAGTTTCAAGAAGAAGTATCGCCGATTTGGTAATTAAGATAATTGAAAGTCCAGCAGATTATGAAAATCAAAGTATAGGTATTAATAAACCTAATACTGATGGCGATATGCCTGAATGGTACAGATAAAAAAAGTGTAATCATATATGATTACACTTTTTTTAGTTCAGTCTTGTTAATTTTTTTATTTTGTTAGAAAATAAAAATTGTATAAGAAAAAGAGGATTTAATATGAACAATAATTGGTGGGGACGACCTAGAAATTTAAGTAATATTATTGAAAATAGAAAAATATCATGGCTCGAGCTTTTTTCTGACTTAGTTTATGTTGTGATAATTCACGGATTCGTAGAAAATCTTACTGAGCACTTTAATTTATATGGTGTGATTTCTTTTTGGGTACTATTTTTATTCTTCTTCAATACATGGATGAACATGGTATTATATTTTGATTTACATGGTGAGGCTAGTTTGAGAAATACTATCTTTGCCCTGTTACAGATTGTAGCAATAGGTATTACTGCTACTTTTACTACACAGTTTTTTGAAGGGCATTATACGGGATTTATATTAGCCTATACGGTGAATCAATTAATCTATATGTATCTATATCTCCAAACTATGATCTTTGATCCTCTACATGCGACAACAACTAGACCATATTTGATTAGTTATTCTATTGCTGAAGTTTTCTTTGTAGGTAGTATTTTTGTAGGAAATATCAATATTCAGAGAGCAATAATTTTAGCTTGCTTACTAGTTTTCTTGAGCACAATTACTCTGGAAAATAAAAACTTTAACAAAGAGTTTAATATTCGAAAAATGAAATTTGAAGTGACGTCTGCTATTATGGAGCGTTTTGGTCTATTTACGATGATAGTCTTGGGTGAATCACTTGCTGGCATAATTGAATTTTTTATGGAACACAAGAGTGGAGTTATGAGTTATCTAGAATTTATAATTGTGTTCATGAGTGTAATTGGTATGTGGTTCGTTTATTATACTTTGATGGATGAACGTGAAATTCAAGCAAAAAGTTACTTACCGATATCAATATTTAGAGGGTTACATAGATTTTTGATTGCATGCTTGGTACTAGAATCATTTTTAGTATTATCTATTTTAGAAGAAAACGAAAAAATATATTTTTATTTATTCATTTTGGTGACAGTTGCAATTCTCATAGATATGATCGTCATGACTGGTTGGAATATATTTAATACAGATCCAATTAAGAAAAATGATTTTATTTGGTCGATAGGGGCAATTTTGATGATAGTTCTTTCTGGATTGCTACCAATTTATGTTGGTATGTTAATTATTGATATTGTATTAATAGCTACTGGAATTCGCGCTTGGATTTTACAAATTTAGTTTAATAGAGAATAAAAAAGATCCTGCTATCGTTGATATAGCAGGATCTTTTTGTTATTCATTTTTTGTATACTTAGATATTTTATATAAGCATTTAACAAATGATTGTGTCAGAAATATAATGAGTTCATTCATAGATCAAAGGAGATTTTTAGAATGCCAGTAATTAATTTTGAAATTAAAGATGTAACAAAAGATCAAAAGAAGCAATTAGTACAAGAATTTACAGATACAGCCGCTCGTGTAACTGGAATTCCTAAGGAAATGTTTTATGTATTCATTAAAGAAAACAATCTAGATAATATTGGAGTTGGCGGAAAACTTTTAAGTGAAACAGAAAATAACAATAACGAGGATAAATAATAATGACAACAATGCAAGATGATTTGAAAATGCCTAAAATGGCTCTAGGTGCTTGGGCATGGGGAAGTGGAATGGCTGGTGGAGATCAAGTTTTTGGACACAGTCTAACAAAAGAAGATCTTAAACCTGTTTTTGATAAAGCACTAGAATTAGGGCTAAATCTATGGGATACAGCTGCAGCTTATGGAATGGGTTCGTCTGAAGAAATTCTTGGTGAGTTTATCAAAGATGCTGGAAGAGATAAGGTTATTATTTCTACCAAATTCACACCACAACTTGCAACAGATTCTCCAAATACAATGGAGGAAAATTTTGAAGCTAGTGCCAAAAGATTGAACTCTGATTACTTTGATATCTATTGGATTCATAATCCTGCAGATGTAGAAAAATGGACAAACAAAATTATCCCATTAGCGAAATCTGGAAAAATTAAATACATTGGTGTTTCAAATCATGATTTAGAAGAATTGAAACTTGCTAATAGTATTCTTCAAAAAGAAGGGCTAAAGGTTTCAGCAGTTCAAAATCACTTTAGTCTTTTGAACAGATCATCAGAAAGTTCAGGAATTTTAGATTATTGTAAGGAAAATGATATTACATTCTTTTCATATATGGTTCTAGAACAAGGTGCATTGTCTGGTAAATATGATACAAATCATCCTTTCCCCGAAGGTAGCGATCGTGGAAAAGTTTATAACGATTCATTACCACAATTAGAAAAACTTGTTAATTTCATGAAAGAAATAGCAGACAATCATAACGCAAGTGTAGCTCAAATAGGAACAGCTTGGGCAATCGCCAAGGGAACTACTCCTATTGTTGGTGTAACAAAAATAAGCCATGTTGAAGATGCTGCAAAATCTGCGCAACTTAAGTTGTCAGATGATGAAATCAAATCTATGGAAACATTGGCAGACGAAACAAAAGTTAAAACAGTTCGTGAATGGGAAAAAACAATGAAATAGTATTACTAATTTAACAATCTCTTTTGAGATTGCTTTTTTATATATTTTGGAGGATTTATAATATTGCAACAAATTGAACAAGAAATACTCACAGGTGAAAGAGCATTATTCAAACAAAAGAACACTTCAATTAGTAGATCTGTTTTTCAAAATGGAGAATCACCTTTAAAAGAGAGTAAAAATATTAAACTTAGTGAAGATATATTTCGTTGGAAGTATCCACTTTGGTACTCCAAAGATATAGAGGCAGATAATATTAGTATGTTATCTGATGCACGTTCGGGTATTTGGTATACCAATAACATTAATATTAGTAACAGTACCATCGATTCGCCAAAAACTTTTCGAAGATCTAATTTAATAAAGCTGAATAATGTGCAGATTTCAAATGCTGAAGAGACTTTGTGGAATTGTAAAGATATCGAATTAACTGATGTTTCAGCTAGTAATGCTGATTATTTTGCCATGAATAGCCAAAATATTAAGATGAAAAATGTAAACATTGTAGGTAATTATGCTTTCGATGGTGCTGAAAATATTGAAATATCTAATTCAAAAATTATCACAAAGGATGCATTTTGGAACTGTGATAACGTTCTGATTAAGGATTCTGTGATTGTTGGTCAATATTTAGGTTGGAATTCTAAGAATATAACATTTGTAAACTGTGTGATAGAAAGTGAACAGGGATTTTGTTATATGGAAAATGTTAAAACAGTTGATTGTCGTATAATAAATACTGACCTAGCTTTTGAATATTCGACGGTTGATATAGATTCAACTACTACAATTGATAGTATTAAGAATCCACTAGGTGGTAAGATTTCTGCACCAAATATAGGTTCAATCATTGAAGATGATTCAGAAATAGATCATGGAAAAACTATTTTAAATAAAAAACAGGTGAATGATGATGCAGTATAACTTTGATAAAGAAATAGATAGAAGTAACACTAATTCAGAAAAATGGAACATTTCTAAAAATGAGTTGCCTATGTGGGTAGCGGACATGGATTTTGAAGTTTATCCAGGGATTGTTGATGTTATGAAAAAAAGAATTGAACAACCTACTTTTGGGTACAATACTATTCCTAGCTCGTTTAACGAATCAATTATTAATTGGTGGTTAAATCGATACAATACCAAGTTGGAAAGTTCTTGGATTATGTTTTCAACAGGAGTAATTCCGTCTATTTCTTCAATTATTCGCAAAGTTACTGATATAAATGACGCAGTCGTTGTTTTATCACCTGTGTACAATATTTTTTATAATTCTATTTCAAACAATGGAAGAAAAATTTTAGATAGTCAGATGATTTATAATGATGGGAAATATTCAATTGATTTCACAGATTTGGAATCCAAGTTATCACTTCCAGAAACAAGTATGATGATATTTTGTAATCCTCATAATCCTATTGGAAAAGTTTGGGATAGAGATACTTTGAAAAAAATAGGTGAACTATGTATTAAACATGACGTTATTTTATTGAGCGATGAAATTCATGCTGATGTGACTGCACTAGGTATTACATATAATCCATTTATCAGTATTTCGTCAGAAATTTCGGATAAATTAATTATGTGTATATCTCCTACAAAAACTTTTAATATTGCAGGATTACAGACATCTGCGGTTGTTATTCCTAATGATAAGCTTCGCGAAAGAGTCAGAAGTGGATTAAATAGAGATGAAATTGCAGAACCTAATACTTTCGCAATACAAGCCCTAGAAGCTGCATACACTTATGATGGTTCAGTTTGGGTAGATAAATTAAGACATTATTTACACCGAAATAAAAGATATATAATTGACCGTTTGAATATGGAAATACCTGAAGTCAAAATAATTGATGAAGAAGGGACATATCTTCTTTGGATAGATCTATCTCAAATTACTAATGATTCTAAGTTGTACTGTGATGAATTAAGATCAACAACAGGTTTGTATCTAAACCCAGGTAGTATGTACGGTGGAAATTCTGGATCATTTGTTAGATGGAATTTTGCCACTAGTTTAAGTCGTATTGAAGATGGTGTAGATAGATTTATAAAATTTGTTAAATCTAATTAAATTCTTTTATATATAAAAGATTAATTCATAAGGCAATATTTTTGACATTATGCTATAGTTCAATTTCTTTAGTTTATTTTGGCAAACACACATAATTTAGTTAAAGAGGTTATGAAAGAGGTGTTTGTCATGAAAATTTTAATAGCACTAGAAAATATTGTAATGGACGGAGTAAAGAGAGCGAGTACTGTTCTGGGCAATTCTTTGAATGGTCATAACGGTAACGAAATTACCTTCTATTCTCTAGCCTCCGATAAGTCCTACTATAAGTTGACGGCACCCTTGGTAACCGCAAAAACCCCCATAACTTCTGGTATTCTTAATTATTTTGGTAATAATCCATATCATGACTATAAGCAACAGATCAAGGATCTAATAGATTATTTGAAAGAAAATAAAATTGATGTGGTAATTTTGCCTGGTGGCTTGCTTGCAAGTTTTGCACCTTTTATAAAAAAAGAAGTTCAAGGTATTAAGGTAATATCATGGATGCACAATAATTATGATGTCTATATGACTCAATATTATAAAGATATGAAAAACGAGTTTGTAGAAGGACTCAAATGTTCTGATTATGTAGTCACTTTGACAGATTATGATTTGAAGAATTACTCTAAGATAAATAAAAATACTCTAAAAATTTATAATCCTATAACTATTCATTCAAATGAATATTCTGATTTATCAGTTCCAATAATTTCATTTACAGGAAGAATTGCAATTCAACATAAGGGTATTGATTATCTTTTGGAGTTAGCTCAATCCTTGCCAGAAGGATGGAAGATTTCTATCGCTGGTAGTGGACCTGAAAAAGATATGAATACATTTTATAATCTGATAGATGAGTTAGGCGTTGAAGACAAGATTATTTATCAAGGTGCGTTAAAGGATGAGGAACTAAATGAACATTACAAAAACTCATCTATTTTTGTATCTACTTCCAGATGGGAAGGGATGCCCTTGGTTATTGGCGAGGCGATGTCATACGGATTGCCAATTGTTGCAATGGATAATTCAGGATCAGAAGAGTTCATTGGAGATGACAAGTACGGTAAAATTATTGAACAGGGTAACGTTGACGAACTAATAATATTTATTCAAAAATTGATCGATGATATTTCTTTAAGAGAATATTATTCTGACAAATCAATTACTAGAATAAATGATTTTAAAACTGACAGAATCATTGAAGAATGGGAAAAACTATATAAATAGCAGAAGCAATAATTGCTTCTGCTATTTTTTTGTAAATTTTTAAAAGAAAAAATGTACGACGTCAGTTACATCATAGGTAGCAAAATTACTTAATTTTGATAAAAAATTGTCCAATTCTTCAGTACTCTGGAACGCTCCCTCAATCAAATAGTTACTATTTCCAGTAGTACGATAATGATGTAGCATAAAGTTTCTGTTTTCAGCTACAAAGTCTAGATATTTTTCATGATTAGGGTTAGTTATTTGAACGTTAATAAAAACAGGACGAACGAATCCTAATTTTTCTGGATTCACTTCGATACTGTATTTTTTTATAACATTTTGATCTTCCAGTTTTCTGATTCGTTCAGCTAGTGCAGGTGAACTCATGTGGACTTGATCTCCCAACTCTTTAAGAGTTACTCGGGAATTTCTATTTAGTATTTTTAAAATCTCAATATCAACGTTATCAACCATAATGATTCTCCATTTTTGAACTTATGTCCTAATTATATTAAGTATAATTGTTGGTATTCTTAATAATAACTATATTATAAGTAATAGGACAGTATTAAAATATATCTTACTATATAACCTGTATATTAATGATACTGATTGTATAATCAGCACTAATAAAAGTACGGATATGAAATGAAGGGGAATTTTTATGATTTCATTCAAACATGTAACTTCTGGATACGGAGATAAAGAAATTATCTCTGATTTGAATCTTGATATTTATGATAACAACTTATTTGTCATGGTTGGACCCAGTGGTAGCGGTAAGACTACTACTCTTAAGATGATCAATCGATTAATAAAACCCATGTCTGGAACAGTGGAAGTAAACGGTGTTGAGCTAAACGATCACAACATTACAGATATGCGCTTAAAAATGGGATACGTTTTGCAAAATATTGCACTTTTCCCAAATTTAACAGTTGAAGAAAATATTGGCATTCAATTAGAAGCCCAAAAAGTCTCCAAAGAAGAACGTCAAAAAATTGCCTATGAATTGTTAGAACTTGTGAATATGTCACCTGAAAAATACGCCAATCGTTATCCAGATGAATTGTCTGGTGGACAACAACAAAGGGTTGGAATCGTACGTGCTTTAGCTACAAAACCAGATGTTATTCTGATGGATGAGCCATTTTCAGCATTAGATCCAGTCACCAGGGTACAGTTGCAAGACTTGGTATTAGAAATTAAAAAACAAAGTAATTCTACAATTGTATTTGTTACTCATGATATGAAAGAAGCATTGAAGTTAGGGACACAAATAGCATTGATGAAAGATGGAAAAATTCAACAAATTGATTCAAGAGAAAATATTCTAAACCACCCTGCAAATGATTTTGTACGTGACTTCTTTGCTGGGGAACATCTGAACTCTATTGTGGCGGATATTGTTTCGATAAATTATTCTCATTCAATAGGTAATGAATCAATCAAAACGGAAGTTAATCCTACTGATACTCTGCCTGAGTTATCTGAAAAGTTACTGGTTGAAGGCATAGTCCACGTAAAAGGGACAGATCAAGCTATTTCATCACAAGAACTTATTAAATTTATAGCAATGGTGGTGGACTAGATGAATGATTTAATTTCAACAATTGTAAATGATCGATCGAATATATTGAATGCATTGTGGCAACATTTAGAAATATCGTTAATCGCATTAATTATTGCGGCTGCAATTGCTATACCTTTGGCAATTTTATTAAAAGATAGACCTAAATCGGCTGAGGTTGCGCTACAAATAGCAAGTATATTTCAAACAATACCATCATTGGCGTTGCTAGGATTGTTAATTCCATTAGTAGGAATAGGTACTACTCCAGCAGTTATAGCGCTGGTAGTCTATGCTATTATGCCCATTTTTCAAAATACTTACATGGGTTTTGATGGAATTGATCCGGCTTTGAAAGAGGCAGGGGTTGCTTTTGGTTTATCTCGAAGAAAGAGACTTTTCAGGATAGAGTTGCCATTGGCATATCCAATGATAATTTCAGGTATAAGAGTTGCACTTGTAATGATTATAGGAACTGCTACACTTGCTGCATTAATCGGAGCTGGTGGCTTAGGATCATATATTATATTAGGAATTCAGACAAATAATAATTCTCTATTGATTATAGGTGCTGGATTGTCGGCTTTATTGGCATTAGTCGTAAGTGGTTTAATTAGAATTTTGGGTAATATAAGGTTAAGGAATGCTCTGATAATAATTGTTGCATTGTTGGCAATCATTACTGGAAGTATAGGATTTAATTCTTACATTAGCAGTAAAAACACTGAGATTACTATTGCAGGAAAGTTAGGACCTGAACCTGAGATTTTAATGAATATCTACAAAGATCTTATATTAGAAGATAATCCAAAATATAAAGTGACAATTAAACCTAACTTTGGTGCTACGTCATTTGTTTTCAGTGCCTTGAAGTCTGGTCAGATAGATATTTATCCAGAATTTACAGGAACTGTATTACAGAATATTTTGAAAACAAATTCTAAAACTGACAATAATCCTAAGCAGGTTTATGAAGAAGCACATGACGGATTAAGCAAAAATTATCAGATGAATTATATGAAACCAATGGAATTTCAAGATGGCTATGCACTAGTTGTAAACAAAGATTTTGCCAAACAAAATAATCTTAAGACTATTTCAGATTTAGCTAATTTATCTGAAAAAGCTAGAGCTGGCTTTGATAGTGATTTTGCTCAACAAAATGATGGTTACAAAGGTTTAAACAAAGACTATGGACTGGATTTGAATGTTAATACTATGGATAGTAGTATTCGCTATAAAGCATTAGTTGAAGGAAAAGTTGATTTAGTTGACGGATATACAACTGATCCTGAAATAAAGCATTACAATTTAGTTGTCTTGAAAGATGATAAAAAGTTCTTCCCACCTTATCAAGGATCAGCATTGATGAAAGATGAATTTGCTAAAAAGCATCCTGAGGTAGTGAAATCTATTGAAAAAATTTCAGGTAAAATTACTGATGAGCAGATGCAAGAAATGAATTATGAAGTTCAAGTTAAACACAAAAAAGCATCTACAGTAGCTAGAGAATTTTTGAAGAAACAAAATCTTATAAAATAGGTGATAATATGAAAGCTGTTAAAGTATTCGAAGCAGGTGGACCAGAAGTTCTTAAAATAACAGAAGTACCCATTCCTAAAGTAAAACCAGGCTGGTCATTGGTTAAGATTAAGGGATTTGGAATAAATCATTCCGAAATTTTCACACGTGATGGTCTATCTCCTTCAGTGAAATTTCCACGTATTTTAGGGATAGAATGTGTCGGAATTATTGAAGAAAGTACATCAGATAAATTTTCAAAAGGTGAGAAAATAATATCTATAATGGGTGAGATGGGACGTGCATTCGACGGATCATATGCCGAGTATGTATTGCTACCAAATGAACAAATTTATCCGGTGAAGACAGAACTTTCTTGGGAAGACTTGGCAGCTATTCCCGAAACATATTACACAGCCTTTGAATCGTTGAAGGCACTACAGGTCAAAGATGATGACACTATCTTAGTAAGATCTGGTGCTAGTGGTGTGGGCGTGGCTTTTCTCAGATTGATAAAAGCTAAAAATAAATCTCAAAGGGTTGTTGCTTCTGTGCGTAGTCTCTCAAAAAGAGATAAGTTAATCGAATTAGGTTACGACGATGTGGTTGAAGATAAAGATAGTGTCCTACAAACAACAGAAATCTTTGATAAATCATTGGAATTAGTCGGACCTACAACTCTCAAAGATACATTTGAACATATAAAAAATGGAATTGTTTGTGACACTGGATTATTGGGTGGTAAATGGGATCTAGAAGGATTCGAGCCTGTTGGAGATATTCCTAATGGTAGTTATTTGACAGCTATTCATTCTGGGGATGTAGACTACAACCGAATTTTAGAAATGATTGATTATATTGAAGATAATTCTGTCGAAGTAAAACCAGCTAAAATATATAGCTTGGATGAAATAGCTGATGCTCATAGATATTTGGAAAGTAGCAACGGATTTGGCAAAGTAATCGTAATGAATAAAAACTGAATTTGAATAATAGTCGTTGTATCCAGATTATTTTGTTTATTAAACTTACGTAAATGAATATAATATTATCTATTAAATCTATTTCAATAGGTGGTATTTATGTTTGATAAAGTAAAAAGATTTTTTACAGAAAATATGCCAAACTTCTATAGTATTGTTTCTACTGTTGCTGTAACATTGCTAGGCTTGTTGCTAATTTTCTTTCTATTCAAGGAATTGTACTCGCTTTTTGTTATGACTCTTGCAACTGAATCTAGCACCACTTTTTATGAGATTGTAGACAATTTGTTGACGTTCTTCCTATTTCTAGAATTTCTATCATTGGTAATAGTTTTTATAAAAGAAAAGGGTCATACACCTTTGAGATTCTTTATATATTTGGGTGTTACAGCTCTTTTAAGAACCTTATTGACACTCCATGATAGTGCGATGGATATCTTATTGATATCATCATCGATATTCTTATTATTGGTGGGATTAACACTTATCAATAGAGGAAAAGATTTGGAGTAATTTTTACAAAATACTTGATTTAAAGTTAACTATAAGTAGTACAATCATCATTGAATTTAAAATCAATGGAGATATTAATATGGAATATACAAAATTAAACTCTGGATATAATATGCCTATTTTAGGATATGGTGTTTACAAAGTTGATCCAGTCAGAACAGAAGAATTAGTTTCACAAGCCTTGAAAAATGGATATCGATTAATTGATACTGCACAATATTATAGAAATGAAGAAGGTGTGGGTAAGGCGATTAATAATAGTGGTGTTCCTAGGTCAGAAATCTTTTTGACTACTAAGTTAGCACCAAACGGTGGATACAATGAAACCAAAGATTCAATTGATAAATCATTAAGAGCATTGAATCAGGACTATATCGATCTACTTTTGATTCACTGGCCAGGTTCTGATTATTTGGGTATGTGGAAAGCAATGGAGGAAGCTGTTGAATCGGGTAAAGTTCGATCAATAGGTTTGAGTAATTTTTATGGAAAAGAATTCGACAATATTGTTAACAACGCTCATATAATGCCAGCGGTTGACCAAAATGAAACACATGTCTTTCGACAACAATTTGAAATTCAAGATTCCATCTCAAAATTTGATACCAAATTAGAAGCATGGTCACCACTTACAGCCAATCCTGCCAATGTTATGAATAATAGTACTTTGAAGAATCTTTCTGATAAGTATCAAAAGTCAGTTGCACAAATTATGCTTAGATCATTGATTCAAAGAGAAATCATTGCAATTCCAAAGACTACGCATGAAGATCGTATGATTGAAAATATAGATATTTTTGATTTTTCATTAACTGATGAAGATATGAACGAGATAAAACAACTAGATAAAGATGTTTCATTATTTGGCTGGTTATAATAAAAAGATCCCACTAATAATTAGTGGGATCTTTTTATTATGTTTTTTACATTTTGTTGAAGTGCCGGAATTACTTCTTCCTCAAACCATTCATTTTTAGCCAACCAAATATTGTTTCGTGGAGAAGGGTGAACTATTGGGAAATATTCGGGTAGATAATTCTGATAGTTTTTAACAATATCAGTAATTTTATCGCTGTTTTGTAGGTTTAAGTAGTACTTCTGAGCGTACATACCAATTAGTATAGTCAATTGAATATTAGGCATGCTATCTAATAGTTTCGGGTGCCATTTTTCAGCAATATCTTTTCTTGGTGGCAAATCTCCACTCTTTCCTTTGCCTGGATAGTAAAAGTCCATTGGGATAATAGCTATTTTTTTTGAATCATAAAATATATTACGATCAATCCCCATCCAATCCCTTAGTCGGTCACCGCTTTTATCGTTCCACATGATATTAGATTCTTGAACTTTTTTGCTAGGTGCTTGACCTACAATAAGAATCTCAGCTGTAGGAGGAGCAGCAAATAGTGGATTCCAGCCGATTGATGTATATTCTTTGTTTTCAGGATCATTTTTTATCTGATTGAATATCTCTTCTTCATTCATGATTGTATCCTTAATTTATAAGTTTAATTATGTTTAATATACAATAATTGCACAAAAAAAGACAAACAAGATTTGTTTGCCTTTTTATATTATTTAGTTATTTTAACTACCCATTTAATTAAGTTGTTTTCACTTGATCCAGTTCTTTCAGCAGTAGTATGTTTTAGTCCCCATACTGTTGCAAAATCAACGTCTTTAACGTTTTTGTTTGCTTGAAGAGCTAGAGAAAGGTTAGATTCAACTGTTAATGCTGTATCTCCTTGGTTAATACCAGTTCTGATTCTCCAGTATTTGGCAACTTTAGAAGTACCGTAACCATCATAGTAGTCGTTCAAGTAGTACATAGGGTTGTACATATCCATTCTGTGACTTACGTTGCTACCGACAGCATCTAGATTATCATTAATTTCGCCGTATGATTTAACGTAATCAGAATTCCAGTCAGATAATTTAGAGTATTTATCTTCATTTTTCTTTAGTAAGTTAGCAACTACTGTATCAAAATGAGATGGCGTTTCATTGTTATATGCAAATACTTCTGTTTCATCTTTAAGATCTAGACTATCAAAGGCTGGAACACCCTTTGTAGGTTGTTTCATGTTTTGTACAAATGCTTTGACGCTTGTTATTGTTGCTTTGTTTGTCTTCTTGTTATATTTAACCCATGTACCATTTTCATTCAATGACTTGATATAGTCACTTGCTGATTTATATGTTGCGGCATCTGATGAGTCTGATCCTGGCATACCACCACCTGGCATTCCGCCACCCATACCACTTGCTGAAGTATCAGCTCCTGTAGGGAAGTTACCACCAGCTTGTTGACTGTTATTAACAGTGTAAGGGAATTTTGTATCTTTAAGGAAATTATTTAGAGATGTTTCGATAACTTTCTTGATGTAGTTATTGTAGCTACCTGATGTATAAATACCAGATTTAGACTTTTCTAGTTTAAGTGTCTTACCATTTTCATCTTTAAGTTTAAGTTTGTTTAGATATTGTGCATATTATTGTTTTGCCATATCATTTGATAATTCTTTAGTGAATGTACCATCAGCACGAGTATCAGAATCTGAGAATTGACCCATATTCCACTCGTATGCTTCATCGGCTTCATCCAAACTAGTGATAGGACACCATGCCATAGAACCATAGGTTGCATCACTGATATATTTACCATCGCTATCTTTCATAGCAGCACCAATTGATTGTAGGTATGGGTAGTATAGATTACTATCACCTGTGGCACCCATTAGAGCACTTTGAGCACCACCACCGGACATACCAAATGTGATTATTTTGTTTGTGTCTCCGGCAAGATTTTTCTTGTTATAACGCATGTATCTAATAGCAGCTTTTAGATCGGTTACAGCATAAGGAGCTGCCCCACTTGTGATTTCTGAGGAGTCAGATGAAGAAGATCCACCCATCATTCCTTCCTTACCACGTGCACCAGCTATAGCATAAATGATACCTTTTTTGGCATACTTACCAACACCATCAGCATATCCTGTAGGTGCTTCAAATGCTGCGTAACCAGGTGTTTCAACTGGCATAATTATGAAGTATAACCATTTACTTTCTTACTTGTGCTAGCTTTGGCAGTATATGTAGTACCATCACTGTTTTTCTTGGCAGTCATATATTTACCAGGAACGTAGATACCCATTGATTCATATTTAGTATCAGCAGGTTTTGTAGAATAGTTGATGCCTACTTGCCAATACACATCATCATCAGAGTTGTAGTTCCATTTGGAATTATCAATTTTTAGAGATGATACTCCCTTTGGATTTTTCACACTGCTCTTTTTGATAGTTTTGACAGCACTTTTTTCAGCATTAACTGTTTGAACTGTGCCAATTGTAGCAGGTACTAAAGAACTAATTAAAAGAATAGATGTTGCTAAAATTGCTTTTAATTTATATTTCTTCATTAAAAATTCCCTCCATATTTGAATATAGATTGATTATAAATTATTAATGCCATAAAAAATATTCAAATTTGGAATAACAAAAGCCTAGTATTCCAAAGTGGAATACTAGGCAAGATTTTTTTATCGTAAGTCTAGGTTATTTCGACTATCAATTATTAATGTTTCTGATAATAAAATATCACTGGTAATTTCATAACCAGTTTTTGAATCAAGAGTTCCATCAGAAACTTGCTTGTAGATATAGGCTCTTTCAGAGTCTAGAGCATACATTATTGCTCTTCTTTCTTGATAAAGATCCTCATCTTCAGTTAAGCCACGTCGGAACATTGATTTAGTTATAAAATCAGTAAATGTGTTAGTTTTATCTTGATCTTGTAATTTGTAAATAACTTCGTTTTTTACTTTTTTACTTAGTTCGTCCATTTCATTGATTCTTTCGATACCGATTTGTACCATCTCAGTTTTACATTTTTGAATTAGTTTATCATCAATGGTATCTACTCTATCTGGAATAATAATAGGCAATACAACTGAAGGGATAATCATACTTAGCAGAATAACAACAGTTGTTGCAAGGATGATATTTGAAAAATGAGTTCCTCTGACACTGTCAGCAATTGACAATGCTAAGGCAAGTGTAACTGCACCATGGACTCCACCAATTGCAAAAATAAAGCTGTCTTTCGGTTTTTTGTTTATGAATAGGTAGTATACAAATCTAACTAATGCAGAAACAACGTAAACAATGATACCAGCCCATAACCAATCTAAGTGATTTAGCAGATAAACATGGCTTTCAATTAATATACGACAGATATTAATACCTAAGAAGAAGAACACAGAGCCATTAAATAATTCAGCAATATACGATGAAACCTGAATATTTGCATGGACACCATGAGGTACTACAAATCTAGATTTTCCTACTTCACTGTTACTTACTAAACCTGCAACCACGACAGCAATTATTCCAGAAAAGTGAAAATGTTCTGCTGTCCAAAAAACTATGAATGGTGTAGATAAAAATAAGGTAATCTGTGTAGAAATAACATTAAATGAAGATTTAATTAGCCATTGTCTGATTAGGGTAAACATAAGTGCGATAATTGAACCTACAATGATAGCCCCTATAGAACTAATTAGGAAACTCTCGAGACTATTTGTTAAAGAATAGTGACCAGTTTTGTACCAGATAGTTCCGGCTGATAAAAGAACGATACCTGTTGCATCATTGAATAATGATTCTGTCTTCAAAGTATTATGTATCTTGCTGTTTAACTTTGTATTACCTAGAGCAGAATCAAGAGCAGTGGCATCAGTAGGTGTATTAATAGCAGTAAGTATAAAAGCTAGTGGAAATGAGATAGACATTGAGAATATTAAAGTCATGGGTGTTACTAAACAAATAATTACAGCCATGAAAACTGTAGTTCCAATTATAGAGGGTATGCTTCCTGATACAATTCGATTATCAGTATTGTTGCTCTCAAAAAACAGCAATGGTGAAATAATCATGAGCAAGAAGAGTTCACTGTCAAACTTTGGTATGAAGTTATTAAAGGCAGGAATTAAGGTTACTAAGGCTCCCAAAACAAGATTGAAGTAGGAACTTGAAACTTTGGAAAATATTGAAGATAAAATGTTTCCAATACCGACAATTAAAAACGCAATAAATAAAGTGCCTAAAGTATTAAATGTTGATGCTTCCATAATTTTCCTCCCCTAGAATAGCAAGTTTAATTATAACAAATAAATGACTGTTTAAATAAAGTATAAACTAGATTATTAGTGTTATACTGAACTATATTTTTAATAATAAAAAAAGTTGGTGTTAATTATGAAAGTATTCGTTGCAGGAGCTACAGGTAGAGTTGGAGAAAATTTGGTAAGTGATCTTGTTAGTAACGGTCATTTTGTATATGCCGCAGCAAGAGGTTATCAAAAGATAGAAGAAACACAAAACATTAAACCAGTATATTTGGATTTCCATGATTCTGTAGAAAATATACAAGAAGTGCTAGCAGATTCTGAAGCAGTAATATTTGTTGCAGGTTCTCGTGGCAAAGATCTTCTACAAACAGATTTAAATGGTGCCGTAAAATTAATGCAAGCTACTGAAAATAAAGGAATTAAACGTTATATTCAGTTGAGCTCATTATTCTCAATGGATCAAGAAAAATGGTCAGAGAATCCATCACTAGCAGCCATTATGGATTATAATGTTTCTAAATTTTATTCAGATAAGTGGCTAATAGATAATACAAATCTTGACTATACTATTCTTCAACCAGGAACACTGACTGAAGAGGCTGCCACAGGTAAAGTTCAATTGAATGATCAAGTTGGTGGACCTAATCCTATTCCAGATGTTGCAAGTGTATTAGCAGCTATTTTGGAAAATGATAATACTGTGAAAAAGGTTATATCAATGCATTCGGGTGATGTAGATATCAATTCAGCTATAAAATCTATCTAAAAAACAACCATTAAATTGGTTGTTTTTTTATTTTTTTCAAAAAAGTATCAAAACTAATTAAAAATTAGTGTAAAATTAATAACCGTTGTTAATTTTATATACACAGGTATGAAAAAATGGAAAATTTCGATCAAAAAAGCAGTTTTATTAGCTGGCCAGTCTTGGCAATGATGTGCTTTGTTACAGTTATCGGTTTCGATGACTTAATTTATAACTTACAAGGACAAGGTTTAGGAGTTGTAACTTCATGGATATTGATGTTATTCCTATACGTTGTTCCGTATGCACTGATGGTTGGGCAACTTGGATCTGCCTTCAGTAATGAAGGTGGGGGACTATCTTCATGGGTTCGTGGTACAAATGGTGAATTTTTAGGATATTTCACTGCATGGACTTATTGGGCAGCATCCATTCCTTATGTTGTTGATACAGCTAATTCTGTTGTGGTTGGTCTTGGGTGGGCTATCCAGGGTAATGCATCTATGCAAGACAACATGTCTAATAGCATGTTTGCATTGCTTACATTTGTCGTTTTTGGAATTTTCATTTTTGTACAATCTCGCTTTAAGCACTCACTTGAAATACTTGGTACTATTGGTGGTGTAGCGATGTTTGGGATGACCGTTCTATTCGTATTGATGACAGCAGCTTCATTAATGAGAGGTGGCCATATTGCCACTCAACCGTTTACGTATAAAACTTTAATTCCTAAATTTGATTTGCATTATCTAACAACCATTGGTCTTTTAATTTATGCCGTTAATGGTTCAGAATTAATTGCACCTTTTGTTTCTAGAATGAAGAAGCCCCAAAGTGATTTTCCTAAGGCAATGATTATGCTGGCAGTTATGACAGCATTTCTAACAATATTTGGTTCATTAGCTTTAGGGGTTTTCTTCAATGCATATAACTTACCTCACGATTTGAAGATGAATGGATCATATTATGCGTTCCAAGCACTAGGTAAATCCTTTAATATGGGTAATACTTTAATGTATATCTTTGCTTGGACAGAAGTATTTTATCTTGCCGCACTACTAGCAGTTCTGTTAGAAGCTATGACTCGCATGCTAATTTCAGATACTGGCGCAAGATACATGCCAAAAGTTTTGAGAAAGAAAAACGCTTCAGGGCTTCCAATCAATGGGTATCTGTTAACTGTTGGTTTGAGTGCTTTCATCATGTTACTGGGTATATTTTTACCAGATATGAATGATATCTTTAATTGGTTATTGAACTTAAACGGTATCATTTCCCCCGGTGTAACATGTTGGGTGTTCTTTGCTTTCATTAAAATTCGCATGAATAGTGATAAATATCCATCAGATTATGTCTTTATAAAGAATGATAAGTTAGCTCTAGCATTTGGATGGTGGTGTTTTATTATTACAGCAGTGGCAACGGTATTTGGATTTGGACCACAAGATGTTAAGTTTGCATCAAGCACTTGGTGGTATGAATTAATTATTAATATCATTGCGATAGTAGTATTAATTGGACTAGGAGCAGTCATGCCATACATTACAAGTAGAGAAGAACGTAGTACTACAGGTGCTGCCTTTACTAGAGTTCAATGGACAGGAATTTTAAGTACCATAATTATAGGATTAGTTTTAATCCTTTATCTAGGTGGTACACATATTGCTAATAAGATTTTATATATCCTGATAGTTGCTATTGCAAGTATTGTATTAGTCATGTTATTTGGACGTAGAGAATATAATTTAGCTGAATAAAGAAAGACCGACATTAATTTGTTGGTCTTTTTAGAGCAATAAATTAATAAATTTTTATTATGAGCAATCTAATACCCAATATTGTTAGGTGGGGTTAAAATAATTATTGAGAAAGTTTAAAAAAGAGAGTAATTTAGATGTATGTGTATAAGAGAAAGGTGTAGTTATGAAAAATAAAATCATTAACTTTTTTAAAAGGCCAAGTTCTATTTTCGTTTTAAAAACAGTCGTCTTTTTCATTATATTTGTAATTATATTGTATATATACGGCTACAACGGTGCAGGAAGTAGCAAATTCATTTACAACGAATTTTAAAATAAAAGGGGAAGTACCTGATATGAATAAAATTATTGAAAGAATTAATAATGTTACCCAAAAAAATCCTACACAATTAGCATATAAGAATGGTTCAGAAACAAAGACATATCAAGATTTATCAGATTATTCAAATAAAGTAGCAAATTTTTTAGATAGTGAACTACCTGATAACAATCAACCGATTATTGTTTTTGGTGGACAACAGTTTGAGATGCTTGCGATATTTTTAGGAGCTATCAAATCTGGTCATGCATATATACCAGTGGATGAATCATCTGATCCATCACGTATTCAACAAATAAATAACGTAGCAAAACCAGCACTAATTTTAAATTGGAGTGACTTAACTGAATTTGATGTTGAAACTCCAGTTATTGATAAGAAAAAATTAAATGATATTTTCAGTTCTGATGATTCAACTTATACAGAAGATCATAGTGTTGCAGATGATGAAAACTTCTATATTATCTTCACATCAGGAACAACAGGAACTCCTAAGGGAGTCCAGATTAGCACACTTAACCTAATAGATTTTGTAGATTGGGTTAATCAAGAATTCCAGTATCATGAAGATGATAATGTGATGTTACAGGCACCATTTTCATTCGATCTATCAGTATTTAGTATCTATCCTGCACTTACAAACGGTGCTACATTGGAAATCTTGGATAAATCAGTGACTGGTAATTTTGCAAAATTACAAGAGTCACTGAAAAATTCAGAATTCAATGTGTGGGTTTCTACACCTTCATTTTTTGAACTATGTTGCTTATTCCCTGATTTCAAGGGAGAATCAATGCCAAATCTTCAAAAATTTATCTTCTGTGGTGAAGAATTAACTCACGCAGCAGCTAAAAAGGTTTTGAATAAGTTCCCTAATGCAAAATTGTATAATACATACGGTCCTACAGAAAATACAGTAGCAATTACTTCTATCGAAATTACTCCAGAAGTTCTAGAGAATTACGATCGATTGCCAATCGGATATTTAAAAGACAATATGGATTATAAGATTCAAGATTCACAATCCGATGATAACGGCTTAGAAGTCGGAGAACTTTTAGTTAATGGTCCAGATGTTTCTAAAGGCTATATTAATAATCCTGTGCAAACAGAGAAAGCCTTTGAGAACATTTCAGGTGAGACTTTCTACCATACTGGTGACATGATTGCTAGAGATTCTGATGGTTTGTTGTTCTATCGAGGTAGGACAGACTTCCAAGTTAAGATGCATGGATATCGTATTGAACTAGAAGAAATAGATGCTTTGTTAGGTAACTTGGTAGAAGTTAAACAATCAAGTACAGTTCCACTATACGACTCTGACCACAAGGTTAAAAAATTGATAGCATATGTAGTTCTAGAGTCAGATATGCAAGAACAAGATGCTGAAGAACTATCACTAAAATTAAAAGAAGATCTTAAGAAAACAACGATGGATTATATGATTCCTAATGTATTTAGATTTGTAGACAGTTTACCTATTACAAGTAATGGCAAAATTGATAGAAAGGCTTTGATTGGTACGGTCAATGCATAATATAACTCCGTATACTAGCCCGTCGTATTTTATATATTTACTGATTTTACTTTTACCTATAATTATAGGATTGTTCAATGGTAGACGATTCAAAGTTTATGAAACTATAGCTACTTTAGGAATATTGATTATTACCTTCTTTGGAGACAATGCTATACAAGGTATTTCTCTAGTTGCATTTATAATATATGAATTTATTGTTGTTTTTGGTTATCGCAGGTATCGAGAGAATCATAATAATTTTTGGATTTTCTTTTGGGCAGTTGTTTTAGCAATAATTCCACTGGTCATAGTAAAAGTGAGTCCAGTTGCACATAGTGTGAAACTTTCTTTATTTGGATTCTTAGGAATTAGTTACCTAACTTTCAAGGTAGTCGAGCTAATCATGGAATCCAGAGATGGAGCTATCAAAGAAATAACTTCTTGGCAATTTTTTAGATTTATACTATTTTTCCCAACAATTTCTTCAGGTCCAATTGATCGTTTTCCAAGATTTGAGAAAGATTATGACAAAGTTCCTGAAAGAGAAGAATATTTAAAGTTATTCCAAAGTGGAATTAACAAAATTATGCAGGGGTTTTTATATAAATTTATACTGGGATATTTCTTTGGAACGCTCATGTTACCGCAGGTTGCAGCATTAGCAATGTCTTACAGACATACTAATTTCTTAGGATTGTCTTGGGCAATTCTGCCTTATATGTATGTGTACAGTATGTATCTATTCTTTGATTTTGCAGGATACTCACTTTTTGCAATCGCAATTAGTAATTTCATGGGTGTAAAGACACCAGCAAACTTTAATCAACCTTTCAAATCTGTTAATATCAAGGATTTCTGGAACAGATGGCATATGACACTATCTTTCTGGTTCAGAGATTTCATATATATGAGACTGATGTTTCTATTTATGAAGAAAAAGTGGATTAAAAGTAGAGTAACTATAGCCAATATAGGTTATGTTACATTGTTCCTAATCATGGGATTTTGGCATGGACTAACTTGGTATTATATAGTTTATGGTATTTTCCACGCATCTGCTATGATAATAAATGATGCATGGTTGAGATTTAAAAAGAGACATAAATCATTACCAAGCAATAGATTTACCAAGTATTTGGCAATATTTATTACTTTTAATGTAGTTTGCTTTAGTTTCTTGATTTTTTCAGGATTTTTAAATACATTATGGTTTGTAAAATAGGAGAAAATTATTATGGATGAAATGACACAAAAGATATTGAGTATAGTTGAAGATGTATCAGGTTTAGATAATATTGGTGGAGATACAGATTTATTTGCAGATGGAATTCTAGATTCAATGGCTACTGTTGAAGTATTGGTTACACTACAAGATACTTTTGGTATTCAAGTGCCAGTATCAGAATTTGACCGTTCTGAATGGTCAACTGTAAATAAAATAGCAGAACAAGTAAAACTATTGGAAAACTAGTTATGTGGAAAAAACTATTTTATATTTTAGGTCCAGTTTTAATTGCTGGACTGGCAGTTATAGTTTTATTTTTAACACCAATTAATTATCGAACAGCTAATCCTACAAGTGTGAAAAAAGCTTCAACTTCATTGGACGCCAGAGTATTAAAGGGTGACATAATGAAGAATTATGCTAAGAATGAAAACTATATACCGATTATCGGGTCATCAGAGCTTTCTAGAATGGATCCGTTCCACCCTTCTGTTGTTGCACAAAAGTATCATTGGAATAATCAGCCATTCCTACAAGGTAACCCTGGTACAGCATCATTGAGTCAAGCATTGAATGTCAATTCTATGCAAATGACTAAGAATAATAAGGCAGTATTTATTATTTCACCTCAATGGTTCAGTCAGTCGGGAGTTAGTGCAGCAGGATTCGATTATTACTTTTCACCACTACAAGTAGATAAATTTATTCTTGAGTCAAATACTGGTGATAAGAAATTAAATGAATATATTGCCAATAGAATTTTGGAATTAAATCCAACGGTAAATTATGTTAAAAAGGAATCTTTGAGAAGAATAGCAGATGGCAAACAGATCACCTCTAATCAAAGATTCTATCTGAAAAACATTTCAGAACCGGGATTGACTAATCAGGATAAACTATTTGGTAGTATCGGTATACAGAATAATCAAGGCTTGATAGATAAAGAAGCTAAAAAACTTCCAGATAATTACAATTATGATGAATTAAATGATCTTGCCACAAATATGGCCATGGATAAATCAAAGAATAATGATCTTCAAATAGGTAATAAATTCTTTGAAAAGCGTTTGAAAAAACGTATATCCAAATATAAGAACTTCGATAATCACATCGATTATCTACATTCACCAGAGTACAATGACTTCCAAGCATTGCTATACATGTTTGATAGAAATCATACACAGGTTATGTTTGTAATTCAGCCAGTAAATAGAAAATGGATGAAGTACACTGGAATGTCACCAATGGTTTTGAATGAATTTGATGCTAAAGTAACATATCAATTGAAATCACAGGGATTTGATAATATTGTTGATTTAACAAATGTTGAAAATCCTAATTATATATCTGAAGATACTATCCACATCGGTTGGCGTGGATGGTTGATGGTAGATGATAAGTTAAAAGGTTTCTATAAAGACAAAAAAGCAGATCCTAATAAGACTCGATATCATATGAATGAAAAATTCTTAGATAAGAGTTGGGCTAATAATATTGATTTTTAAAAAGACTAAACCTCATAGGTTTAGTCTTTTTTGTTGAATTGATTATCATATGATATTGATTTCTAAATGATAATGATTATAATGTAGGTATAGTAAATAAAACAGGAGGGTTACATATGAATAAAGAAAAAGTAGTCATTGTTGGTGCTTCTCATGGAGGACATCAGTCTATAATTGAGTTATTAGATACTTACAAAAATCTAGATATAACTTTATATGAAGCTGGAGACTTTGTTTCATTTATGTCTTGTGGAATGGAATTATATCTTGAAAACAAGGTTACTGATGTTAATGATGTTCGTAACTTTAGACCAGAAGAATTTGAGGAACAAGGCGTAACTATTTCCAATAATCACCTGGTCAAATCAATTAATTTAGATGAAAAAACTATAGATGTTGAAAGTGATGGTCATACTGAAACAGTAAGCTATGATAAGCTAATTCTTAGTTCAGGTGTAACACCTAATGAGTTACCTATACCAGGAAAAGAATTGGAAAATGTTTTCTTGATGAGAGGTTACGATTGGGCAACAAAAATTAAAAGTAAGCTTGAAGATTCTCAAGTGAAAAATATAGTTGTGATCGGTTCCGGATATATTGGAATTGAAGCAGTAGAAGCAAGTATCAAAGCAGGAAAGAACGTTACAGTTATTGATACGATTGATCGTCCATTAGGTACTTATTTAAACTCAGAAATGACAGATATTTTATCAAAGGAATTAACTGATAAAGGTGTCAATGTTGTTTTAGGTTCTAAAGTTGAAGAATTTTTAGGTGATCAAAAAGTAAGTAGCGTTAAGACAGATAAAGGTACATTTGATGCGGATGTAGTAATCCAGGCTACAGGTATCAAACCTAACACTGAATGGCTTAAGGGAACAATTGACCTTGATGATCATGGATTTATTAAGACAAATGAGTATTTGCAAACCAATGATCAAGATGTCTATGCAGTAGGAGATGCTACTCTGGCATATTCAATACCTGCACAGAAGAATATTCCAATTGCATTAGCAACCGTGGCAAGACGAGAAGCACGCTATGTTGCAAAACATATTTTTGAGGACAAACACTCGGAAGCATTCACAGGAGTTGTAGGTTCATCTGCTTTGAGTTTATTCGATTATCATTTTGCAACATCTGGTTTGAACCAGATGTCAGCGACAAGATCTGGAATAAACGCTAAGTCTTCTTTCTTTAAAGATAGTTTACGTCCAAGCTATATACCTGAAAGTGATAATCCTGAAGTATTTGTTCAACTAACTTATGATGAAAAATCTCACGTTATCCTTGGAGGAGCCGTAATGTCAAAATATGATATTACAGCTCAAGGAAATACTATCGCGTTGGCTGTTCAACAGAAGATGACACTAGAACAATTAGCAGAAGCTGATTTCTTCTTCCAACCAGGTTTCGACAGACAATGGAGTTTGCTAAACTTAGCTGCTCAGAGTGCATTAAATCAATATAAATTCTAATAAAAAAGCTACTAATCAATTTGATTAGTAGCTTTTTTTATTCTTTAATATTATCTTTGTGACTGATAATAAAACTGATAGAGGCTAATATGGTTGCAACAATAGCGAATAATATAATCATTGCTGACCAAGTTTGAAAACGTTGTTGAACATATCCAGAAAGAATTGGTCCTATCGCTGCTAGCACAAATCCAATGGATTGTGCCATACCAGAAATTTCAGCAGTCTGGTAAGGGTTGGTAGTCTTTTTTGCGAAGAAGACAATTGATAGATTGAATGCAATACCTGCACCAACACCTGTCAAGAGAACAAATATTAACACCAAAGGAATGTTACTAGTATTGATTAAAAATCCAAGTGGAGCAAATATATATCCAAGAACTAACATAATATTTAAGTATTTCATTGAATTATCGTTTGCAGCCATAGCAGGAACGATGAAAGCAAATGGTAGAGTTGTTAATTGCAATATTGTCAGTAAGTTGCTAGCTGTAACTGTGGGTATACCATGAGAGATTAATAGTGACGGAATCCATGTAATTATTGAATAATAAATCAAAGACTGAAGTCCAAAGAAGAAAGTAATCAACCAACCTAGATTTTGTTTCCAGACACTTTTGTATGTTTTAAGAACATCACCATTGGTATGAGCAATCTCATTATGTTTCAAGTTAGGGATCCAGAATATAAGGGCGATGATACTGATTGAAGATAGGACTGAGATAGTTATCTTTAGGCTAGTATGACTAATAAGAAATCCAGCGGTTATTGTACCAATGGCACCTACTAGGAGCATAGATAGAGTATACAAACTAGTACCGACATTCATCTTCAAAGGCATACGATCTCTTATAACGGCAGGCATCAAAACATTTCCACTGTCAATACCAACACCAACTAAAAATGTACCAATCAACAGTGCGGCAGTTGAGGGAATAACTCTGACATAACTTCCGATTACAAGGAATGTAAATAGCAAAAATATAGTAAGTTCGTTTCCTAATTTTTTGGCTATTTTTACTATGATAGGAGAGAATGCTGCAAAAGTCAGTAGTGGAATTGCTGTCAGGACGCCAAGCATAGATTGCGGCATACCGACATCTTTAACAATACTATTTATCAGTGGAGGCATCATAGTAATTGGTAATCTCAAGTTTGCTGAAATGAGCATCATACTTATGATAAACCATTTTGTTGATGTATTATTTTTCACAATATTCTCTCCTTTCTTGATAAGACTAACTACAATACTATACCAGATTGTGAATAATAAAAAAAGACATGAGATTATATCTCATGTCTTTTAGTTATTAGTTATTTGAACTTTCGTCCAACTCTTTTTCTTCTTCAACAGCTTTCTTATCTTCAGATCTGTTTCTGAATAAGTAGATAATTGCTGGAAGAACTGTTAGAGCACTGATTAGTGAGTAACCAGTATCAAGAACTGTGATAAGACCGAATGATCTAAGGATTGGGAAACTAGCAAACATAATTGCTGAGAATCCACCCATAACAGTTAAACCTGAAACTGTTATAGCTTGTCCAACATGTGATACAGCATCGATGATAGCTGTATGACGAGTGACATTCTTCTCACGCTCTTCTTGATAACGCTCGAGAATTAGAATTGTAAACTCTGTACCAATACCAAGAACTAATGAACTTAGTGCGATTGTAACAGGGTTGTATGATGTGTGCATTAACCATAGTGTTAGTGGTGATAAACCAAGAACAACTAGGATAGGTAGCACTGGGTAAATTGCAAGTCTGAAGTGACGATATACAAGTAGAAGTACCAAGAATATAATCAATAGACCGGCAATCATGATCAATGTATGGTTAGCAGTAACATTACTGATACCGATAAGCATCATAACTTGTGGACCAGCGGCAGAAATTGTCATTCCATCTTTCTTACCACCAATATCGTTAGAAATCTTGTCCATAAGTTTTTGTTGATCTTTAGAACTTAGATTTTGGTTAATTCTAAATTGAATTGTTGTGTACTTAGCATTCTTAGTAACAACAGAATCTTTTAGTGATGTTGGAATAGATTTAACACCAGAATTAATAACTGATTGTGAAGCATCTAATGAACCACCAAGTTGCTTATATGTTGAAGGAAGACTTGTTACACCAGTAACGTCTTTATACTTGTCTTTTTCTTTGTTAGCTAGCTTATCAATCTTCTTCATAGTTGATTTGTCTTTTGCATTATCTGTCTTAACTAGGTAGTTAATGTAGACTGTTGAACCAACTTGTTTTTGAAGATACTTAGTATCTTTTAGAGTTGTCATATCTTGAGGAATGAACTTCAAGATATCAGTTTCAGTGTCAATATTTCTTTCAACAGCGAAACCTAATGCTCCAAGAACAACTGCGATAATGAATACCCATGCAGCATGCTTAGTTATGAACTTAGCATATCTTGTAAGACCACGTGACAATGCTGTTTGTGTATTTCCGTTATTCTTTTCTTTTCTTGCGGCATTCTTTTGTTTGAATTTAGCTTGAGCTTTTTCTGATGAATCAACAAGTGTGAATGTTGAGAACATCATGAAGAATTCAACGATATATGATGATAGAACACCGATAGCAAGAGTAACACCGAATTGTTGCATCATAGGTGCTTTAGATAGGAACATTGTTAAGAAACTGAAAATCATAACGATAAGAGCAATACCTACGGCAGGTCCCATCTTAAGAATTGATTTCTTAACAGATAATTCTGGATTTTCTGAGTTGCGATATTCTTCTTCATAACGGTTTTGGAATTGAACACCAAAGTCAGTACCAAGACCGATGATGATAGGTAGTGTTGCCATTGTGGCAAGTGTAATAGGAAGGTTGAACCAACCCATCAAACCGAATGTCCATAGAAGACCAATTAAAACAAATAGTAGTGGGAATAATCTTCTTCTTACAGGGAAGATCAATGCAAGAATGATAATCATGATAATAACAGCTAGTACAACCATGATTGTCATATCTTTGATAACTAGATTCTTAACTTGTCCAATAACAGCAGGTGTACCAGCAATACGTACTTTTACATTGCCAGAGAATTTAGTATCTTTAACTGCTTTTTGAACATCTTTTAGAAGTTTAACGTTAGAGTCCATATCAGTTGTATCTTTAGTATTGATCATCATGATGGTATGTTTACCATTCTTAGGAAGCAATTGATCAAGAGCTGAAGGAACTTTTCCGTTATTACTTAGAAGGATGTCTTTAAGTAGTGCGTTAGACATGTTTTGTACTTTTGGAACCATTGGTAGCAATGATTGAGCCATTGCTGCTTTTTGTGTATCGTTCAATAGACTTAGTGTATAAGTTTGAACTTGTTGTTGTTGTTCATCTGTCAACATACCCATAAGTGCAGTTTGTTGTTGTTGTGTAGCCTGAGCAGCAGCAGCCTGTTGTTGTTCAGCAGGTAGGGCAGCAATTTGTGCAGTTGCTGCTTGTTGAGCTTGAGCTGCTTCTTGCTTCTGTTGATCAGTAAGAATTGATGTTACATATGTCTGAACTTGAGCAGTTTGTTCAGTTGTAAGAGAACTTTGAACTGAACTTAGCAACTGTGTTTGTTGCTTAGCAGACAATGAAGCCATCAAATCTTGTTGCATTTGTGGAGTAACTTGAAGTGCAGAATTGCTACTTACACCAGTAGGATTCTTGCTCAATGATGACAATTCGTCATTCATCAAGTTAACAACTGATGTTGTTCCACGAACATTGTCCATCTTGCTAATTTTCTTATCTAAAGTAGCAAGTTTCTTCATGTTAGATTTTGAGATAATATCGTTTTGCTTACCACTAACCATAACGTAGACAGCATCACCACCAAAGTTCTTTTGGTAAGTATCTGTGTCTTTAAATTCTTTTGAGTTAGTGTCAACGAAAACGTCATTACTAAATTTCATTTGAACTTTTGGTAAACCGAAAGCCAATAAAATTGTAACTACAGCAATAATGGAAATCCATAATTTTGCGTGCTTATGAATACTATTGCTTAGGAATGTAAAAAACTTTTCCATAATATAAACCCTTCCCTTAAAATGATATAAATTTCATACTAAAAGTATAACAGTATCTAGTATAAACATAATTAAAAGACACTCTAGAAACAAAAAGCGCCACTTATCTCAAAAAGAGATAAGTGGCGCTTTTTGTCTTATTTATTTTGGTAAATTTAAGAAATTTTCTGCAAAATCCGTAAAGTTTCTCTTAGGTATTTTGAAGTCATTATCTTCTAAATACTCAATCAGTCCCAAAATACCACCCACAACAAAACTAATTGTCAGTTCTGGATATGGTGAGTCCACAATCATCTTGATAAGTGGATCTTTAGTATTTGGAAATTCATGGTATTTTTTAGCAACAATATCCCTCAAAACTGATCTAAATTCTGGATAAAGATTAGCTTTGGTCTGATATTGTGGAGAAATATTACGCATGAAATTATTGTTTTTCTCTATAAATTCAGTAACTTGAGATAGGATTGTCACAGATTCTGATTGGTTAGGGTCATTAAATAGATCCTCCAATAAATAGGAAAAGACTGCTCTAAGAAGCTGGAACTTATCAGTGTAATAGCGATAAAAAGTACTGTGATTGATCAAAGCCTCATCACAAATATCTTTTACAGTGATTTTATCAAATGATTTCTTTCCTAGAAGAGAAATCATAGATGTAATGATGTTTCTTTTGGTTCTTTCGGTTACTTGTGACATTGACTATCTCCTAAAATACATCGATATCTTCGTACCTTGTCATCAGTGTTTCAAAGTTATAATCTTTAATTTGTTCAATGCTGTCCATCCCGTTGAAAAAAGCGGTGAATGATCCAGCTAACATAAGATTTAGAGGTAGATCTGATTTATATCTAACACCGATAACCGGAACGTTATTCGCAAATGCGTACCCACACTCAAACATGGTACCTGAGTCAGGTTCAAATTCATTGGCTTCAGTTTTGTAATCAACCATAGCTACTACAATATCAGAGGAATTGATATTATTGATGTCATGTTTGAAAATTGCTGTTTGCCATTCAAAGGATCCGAATTCTGCAGAAGTATAGTCTAAACTGGCTGGTCTGAAAACTTTATCAACTGTAGGATTCTGTTCTAGTAGTTGTTGAATATTATCCAAACGCTTAACTTGATCTTTATCAAAAAAAGGACCGGCTAGATAAATTCTTTTCTTTGTAGTCATGATTGATCTCCTTTAGTTTGTCACCTATATTATACCTGTAAAAATGGTCTTAATGTAAAAGTTATATTACGGTTGTTTTACATAAAGATATAACTTTAGCTACAATTTTTAAAAACTGTTTTAAAAGTTGTATATAGGTGTTATAAATAATATTGAAAATAAACAACAGCTAGGAGCCCCCGCCTATGACAATCATTAGCAAGCTACGGAACAATATAAATTACGTATCATTTTTTGGAATATTTTTAGCATTCTTATTATTACTTGTATAGAAAAAGAGTAGCCATTTGGCTACTCTTTTTTATTTGATCATTGAATTATCTGAATTTCCAAACCATTTATTATTTATTTTATCTAGAGTACCGTTTTTCTTAAGTTTTTTGAAAGCTGTATTTATTTTATTTTGCATTGTTTTATCACCTTTGCGCATACCTACAGCAAAGTCTTCGCCAGTAAATCCTCCAGATGTTAATTCGTATGAATCAGGATTTTTTTCATGATTAATGTAGTAATTTGCATAGACACTATCAATCAAAAGTCCTTGAATACGGTTTGCATCTAGATCCATGAAGGCATTGTTAAAAGAATCGTATAAAACAGGGGATTGGTTTTTGATGTATTTTTTAAGTTTTTGTGGATTTGCATCTAGTAAACTTGCTCCTGAAGAACCAGTTTGTATACCTAATATTTTATTATTCATATCTGAGAATTGATTTATATTCTCAGATTTTTTTGTAACCAAAACTTGTTTATTTGCAAGGTAAGGGTCAGAGAAGGCAAGTTGTTCAGATCTTTCTGGAGTAATAGTGTATCCGTTCCATATCAGATCGATGGTTCGATTTCGTAACTCTGTTTCTTTCATATTCCAGTCGATAGGCTGAAAATCAACTTCAATACCGTACTGTTTGAAGACTGCTTTAGCCAAATCAATGTCATAACCTACTAAATTGCCATCTTTTTGACGGAATCCCATAGGTACAAAAGTATCATCTAGTCCGATTATCACTCGTTTTCTTTTTTGGATAATGGACCAAGTATCAACAGTATCAGCTTGTTTTGCAATTGATGGTTTAGAGTTAGCACAACTAGTTAAAATAGGAAAAATTAGAAGCATAGTTATGATGCAGACAAATATTTTTTTCTTCATAATGATTCCCCTTAGTTATTTAATAGGTTGGACTTTTAAAATTTGATCAGAAATTTTTTCTGCAAATGCTGGATCATGAGTAATAATAATTTGAATTACGCCAGTATTTTTAGTTTTCAAAATATAATTTCCCACAACATCCCTCAAACTAGGATCCAATGCACTAGTAGGTTCATCATAGCAAAGTATTTTTGGTTGCATTGCTAGTGCTCTCGCTATAGCTACACGTTGTTTTTGACCACCAGATAATTCTGAAGGATATTGATCTTTGTTATCGATTAAATCGAAGTATGTTAATAATTCAGCAGCTTTTTCAATTGCATCTTTTTTACTTTGTTTTAGTACCATTTGAGGAGCAAGAGCTACATTTTCAATTACAGATAAGTGAGGAAATAAATTGAAATCTTGAAAAACCACACCCACTATTGGTTGGACATCCTTGTCTTTAGTAGGATCAAAAGGTTTTCCATCGATTAAAAAAGTACCAGAATCAATATTTTCTAGTCCTGCAATACAACGAAGTAGGGTAGTTTTACCAGCTCCAGAAGGACCTACAATACTTAAAATAGAATCATCTTCAACTTTTAAATTTAGATTATTTAAAATGGTTTTATTATTGTAGCTTTTAGTAATATTTTTAAGCTCTAACATATATTTCTCCTATCCTAATCATAATAACTGTAGTGTTTTTCCAAAATTTTGAGTACCCATGTACAAACTAATGTAAGTAGTAAGTAAATCACTCCAACCAAGATTAAAGGCACAAGTGTTACATCTCGTGAACTTGCTATATTGCCGGCACGCAGTACATCACCAAGACCAATTACATATACAAGTGAGGAATCTTTTATTAAATTAATTACTTCATTACCAATAGAAGGAAGAACAATTTTTAATACTTGGGGAATAATTATTTTTCTTAAAGTTTGGAAATAATTAAGACCCAGCACCTTAGCACCTTCGAATTGTCCTTTTTTGATACTACCGAATCCACCACGGAAGATTTCTGCAAAATAAGCAGTGTAGTTAATGATAAATGCAAATAAAGCAGCATCATATCGTTCAAAAACTATAGGGAAAAATGGTAAGTTGGGTAATCCATAAAATACAAAAATCAATTGTAATAGTAGCGGAGTACCACGCATAACCCAGATATAAAAGCTAAGGATCCATTGAATGATTTTAATACCTGAACTTCTTCCAACAGAAACTAATATACCTAAAGGCAGTGAGATGATGAGTGTCCAAAAGAATACCTTCAGTGTCATAACTGTTCCACTCAGTAATGATGGTAATATTTCAAAAATATAGTTCATAAATATCCCTCCTAAAATGTACAAAAAAAGTCCTCTAGCAAATAATGCCAGAGGACGCAAAGCGTGGTTCCACCTCATGATTGCTGATACTTCACAGTATCAACCTCAAGAAGTTATTCAAATTGTTGAATAAATGAGAATAAAAAAATCCCCTTAGTCAAAATGACTAAGAGGACGCAAAGCGTGGTTCCACCTCATGTTCCCTGATATCTCACAATAACAGGCTCAACAAGTTAAATAACTTGAGTTATAACGGAACTACCGGAAAGATCCTACTGAATTCAGATCATCAACTTACAGATGTGTTTCATAAACTGTTAGACCGACTTGCACCACCGTCAGCTCTCTGAACTAAAGAAGTTTACTAATTTTCTGTCTACGTTTTTGTACTCGTTTAAATGTAGTCACAATGTTACTTTCAATTTAATCATATGTCAATACTAATTACATGTTTTATTAAGATTAACCTTTGTTATAATGTTTTACTAAGGAGTTGATACTTATTATGATAAATGTAAATAAGATTTCTCTGCGAGAAGTTCGAAGAGCTTCTCACAAAGAATTTAGATCAAATTTAGTGGAGAATATTTCACTTAATTTTATTCCCATTTTATTAAGATTTTTAGGATTATACTTTATTTTAAAAATCTATTATGCATGGATGAATAACTTGAATATCAGTACGACAGATCCACAGGCTGCTACTGCAAGAATGGAACACATCTTGAGAGATATTTCTAACAATCCAGATTCTGTCAATAATTACACTATCAAGCTAGATAATCTATCAACGACAGTTATGTATCTATTATTTTTGATACTATGTCTAATCAGTGTTGGTATCGGCTATAGCTTGGTTAATAAATTTCGTAATTCAGAATTGCATCTTAGCCCTATGGCTGCATTTTCGGTATTTTCTACAAAGTATTTCTTTAGAACAATTATTTTGTTGATTATGAATATTATTATCTTCCAGATAGGACTTTGGTTGTTTATCATTCCTGGTGTTATTTTGATGCTAATCTATTCTCAAAATATGTATATCTACAAAGATGATGTAGATGCTGGACAAGGTAGAATATTTGCTACATATCGTAAAAGCGCAATATTGATGCGTGGTAACAAAGGTGCATTCTTCGTGTTACTGTTGGAATTTTTGATATTAGAAATCATTAATTTCTTTACCTACGAGATATTGTCAATCTGGTTACATCCATTTGAACAATTGACTTTTGCTAAGTTCTATCAAACATTAGCAGATAATCAATAATAAAAAGACACCTATAAGTATAGGTGTCTTTTTTTGTTATCTTTTTTCAACAAATATGTAATCAATTGCCTTAGGACTTATTGTTAATTGAGTCTTATCTTCTTTTTCTATAACCAGAGAATTATCGAATTGTTCATGGCGAATAATTTTGACCGTATCGTCTAGTGAAATATTGATACTACTAAAGTATTGTAAGAAGTCAAAGTTATCTGATATACGAACAATTTGCACAACGTCGTCAGGTTGAGCATCGCTCAACAACATATCATCTGTATCAGTCTCACCTTGGCCATTGCCGGGGATGATTCCGCCATGAGGGCATCGTTGTGGGAAATTCAAATATTCATTCAAGTGGTCTAGTAAATCATTGTTGGAAGCATGTTCCAGAGAATCAGCGTGATTATGTATGCTGTCAATAGGGTACTTAAGGTTCTTGTACAAGAAAACTTCCCATAGACGGTGATTACGGACAAGTTTTTCAGAAACTTCGATACCTTTGTCAGTCAACATTATTTGATTATAAGGTGAATGTGTTACATATCCTTCATTGACCAGTGAATTAAGCATCTCAGTGACCGAAGGAGCAGAGACATTCATCAATTCAGATATTTTTTTATTCGTTATTTTTTTGAAATCATAAGTTAATTCGTAAATAGTTTTTAGATAGTTTTCTTTGTTAGGTGACAAAATTTGTTCCTTTCGTGTTACCTAATTTTTTTATTAGCTATAATAATTATAGCGCATTTTCTATTCAAGTAGAGTAAAATAAGTTTAAAGATTAATTTATAAAGGGGATAATATTATGAAAAATGCAAGAAGAGGATTTGACTGGCTATCATTAATAGTCGGAATTCTATCATTGTATGTCGGATATGTGGTTATGTCATATCCATTGAAATCTTTATCATCAGTTGCTTATATTTTTGGTATATTTATTTTAATTAGAGGTATTTTCCAACTATGGTTTAGTAATCAAGAAACCAAATATCTAGGTATTGGTGCGGGTGGAGTAACAATTATGGGAATAATTTATATTATTCTTGGAATTGTACTGATTGTTAACAATAACTTTGCTCAAGTGGTTATGGTTTACTTGTTCGCTATCTTGTTCTTCATGGATTCTATTTTCCAAATAATGACATCTAGATTTTATGCAAACTTTGGTAAGGGTTACTACTGGTTAATTGTTATCTTGGCAATTCTAAACTTTATTGTAGCTATTATTCTGTTATTCGAACCACTACTAGCTGCATCAGTAATTATCTGGTTGTTAGCATTCTTCTTCATTACAACTGGTATTATGGAAATTGCAAAAGCATTCTAAAAATAGCTGAATAGATAGTATAATTCTGGTAAAATATACAGGAATTATGCCATCTTAGCTCAGCTAGGTAGAGCATCACCATGGTAAGGTGGGGGTCGTCGGTTCAAGTCCGATAGATGGCTTTCATATTTTGTGAAGAGCCTCAATCCTGGAATTAAGGATTGAGGCTCTTTTCTTTTATATTTAGACAGGACCTCAACAAAATGAAAAATCCTTTTAAGATATACAAAAATTTTATTCAAAGAAGAGAAGATTATGTTAATGGTACTGATTATTGTGATTGGTCTTATATCGGGAATTTGATATTTGAATGCTATTAGTTTGTGAAAAGTAAATATTTAAACTATTTAGTTGGAATAAATGACCAAATTTTAATCACTTACAATTAAAATGTGATATTTTCTTGAGATAAATACGTCTATGTTTAAAATCGCAACGTTTATATTTAATTCAATTGTGAAATGTTAAACAATGATACTATACATCTTATAAGACTCAAGGAATTATAGGAAATTTTTTAAGTGAAAAATCTCTATACAATACATAATTTAATTTTCATTTCAAACATCAATTAGTTTTTTGGGGGTGATATTTTGAAAGAGAAGTCGGATAGAGAAATAGTAAACAAAACAAATAGCATTTCATTGAATATTGTAGAGTGGACTACTATTACTTTGGCAGTTATCTGTATGATTGTATTTAAGTTTAATAATAATGGTGCTTATGCTGTCATTGGCACTACGCTATTATTGGTATGGTTTTTAACAATGATGTCTCAAATCGTGTTGGGAGTTTATTTCTCTTTGAGAAGGAAAGATGATATTGGGGGGATTGATGATAAAAACTGAACAGATTATAAACGTTATATCAGCAATAATAGTTGGAGTTATAACAACTTATTTCTACGATTCATTTAAAAACATGTAACATATTAATCATTTATATTCATATATAATTTGGATCGTAATTATGGGAATATTAGCGTGGGCAATTTACTATTTAGTTCATTACATACTTAAATTATTACAAAATAAGAAACCTCAACCTTAGTTGGGAGAGGTTTTTTTAATGCTGTGAGCCAAATAATTGTAATTCTAATAAAAAAGAATAAAAATATTAGAGTACTAAAAAATTGGTAAAGGAAGCGTTAACTATGGTTGAAAGAATTTCTCTAGAAAAAGAAGCTTTAGATGTATGTGAGGCGACAGATCCGCATCCACGTATCTATGAGCTACCAGTAGAAGAGGGTAGAAAAGCATTGGACGACTTACAAAATAGTCCTGTCCATAAAGAAAATGTCGATATCAAAGACATCCCTGTTGATACTGGTGATTGGGGAGAAATTAATGTAAGAATTATTAGACCTGAATCCAATTATGAAAAATTACCAGTAATATTCTATATTCATGGTGCTGGTTGGGTATTCGGAGATGCTCATACCCATGACAAATTAGCCAGAGAATTGGCAGTAAGAACAAACTCAGTAGTAATTTTCCCAGAATACTCATTGTCTCCGGAAGCCAAATATCCAACAGCAATTGAACAAAATTATGCAGTACTTAATTGGACTGTTGATAATGCTAAGGAATTAAATATTGATGCTGAAAAGCTTACCGTATCTGGTGATAGTGTCGGAGGAAATATGGCAACAGTTATGACACTTATGGCAAAAGAACGTAAGGGTCCTGAAATTAAACAACAACTATTGTACTATCCTGTTACAGATGCTAATTTTGATACAGAATCGTATAAAGAATTTTCAGAACACTATTACTTAACTCGTGAAGGAATGCAATGGTTCTGGGATAAATATACGACTGATGAAAAAGAACGTGCTGAGATAACAGCTTCTCCACTTAGAGCAACTAAAGAACAATTAACAAATCTTCCAGCAGCAATGATACTAAACGGAGAAGCAGATGTTTTACGTGATGAAGGTGAACAATACGCTCGAAATCTAAGAGAAGCAGGTGTTGAAGTAACACAAATACGCTTCCAAGGTATGATTCACGATTTTGTTATGATTAACTCTCTTGATCAAACTAAAGCAACACGTGCAGCAATGGACGTTTCTACTAAATGGATTAATAAGAGAAATAATAAATAATATTAAAAAAACCTCTACTCAATTTGAGTGGAGGTTTTTAATTTAAAATAATTTGCCGTCTCTGGCTTGGTAAAGTACCTGACGCTGGTCTTCATAAGGAGTCATGACAACATAGTACTTGTCGCCCCATTCGTCAGCAACTTTTTTTGATAACCAAATAACTGCATTCTTGGCTTGTTCATTTTCCTGTGAATTAGCTTCAGGATCTTTGAATAGGTCCAAAACATTATCTAATATATCTTTGTTTTGTGGAGTAATAATGAATCTATCTCCAGATAACGATGATGTTGTCGAAAAAGGTATGTTAGCACTATTTGCCCAACCCACAAATTCACTAGCCTTGGCATCATTTGAAGTAGACATATCTCTGAATTTTGTAGAGTTAACGAAAAATGCTCCGATAATTATAAGAACTGTAATTACAGATATTGTTGATATTAAAACTTTTTTGCTGATAGTAAAATTCCCATTTATTTTCATAAAAATCCCCTTAAATATTATTCTGATTCTATATCTGGCATGCGATTTGCTACTGATTGAACTAATTGTTTCTGAGCTGGAGTTGAGTAGAATCTAGTTTCTAATTCCTTTAGACTGATTGAACTTTCAACGTATTCTTGTTGAAAAGTTGGTTTACCAGTACTTGCATCTTTTTTATAGCATAAAACCGTGTCGCCATTTACCACATAACCAACAGTTGAGACAGATGTTCCAGTACCTATAAAGTATTTTCCATTATAATAGGAAATTCCTAAAAGTGTCTCCTTAGCAAGATCATCACCTGGCATAAGTAATTGACGTACCATAACACCAATCTGCTTTAGATCTCTGGTTTCTATTCCAGAATTATCAGTAGTTGAATTGAATTGTGTTGTATTTGCTGATTGATCAGAATTCTTTCCATCGGCAATTTGTGCGAAACTATTTTTTATTTCGTTATTTTGTGTTTCGGCAAATCTAGGATCTCCGTCGCGTGATTCACTGACTAATACAACTGGTTTTCCATTATGGAAGGTAAATAAATAGGTGATTCTGTTTGGTGCTGGTGGCTCTGTACCGTCATGATTATAAATGGCAACTACGTTATATTCGTAATTACCGTTACCTTTAGGACTCCAACCTATAGAGTATTTATTACCATTAATCGATATTCTATTAAAATCATCTGGATATTGATCTCCAACAGATGTTTTTAAAGGATTTTTTCCATCGTATTTGGTGTAAGATTGATTCATTTTTGGAGCCCAACCATTGATAAAGTTTTCTAATTTTTGATCCTTTTGGTTGTCCCATGGTGTAGTTGCTTTTTTTGGTTTAGTTACTTTCTTTGTGGTCTCAGTTTTAGACGGTTCAGCTTTAGAACTTTTTTGACTGTTGTTACCACACCCCGTAATTAAAACTATAGCTAGAAATGAAACTAGTACTAAATAAAATCGTTTGTTTTTCATTTTATCCCCTTTTAAGTATAATTTCCTTTTTAATTGTAATATAGATTAATAATATAATCAAAACAAACTAATTTATATTTTCCGAGAAAGATAATTTGCATAAAAAAATGTACAAATGTTTTAATATCATTTGGAGGATTTTTAAATGATAAAATTTTTACGCACTAATCGAGTTGCATCAGGTATTTTAGCAGTATTAAGAATTTATTTAGGAGTTATGTGGACCATGTCTGGTTACAGCAAAATAGCTTCTGGAAATTTCAATCCAAAAGGGATGTTCATGGGAACATTGAGTCATCCTGTAGTAGGACCAACAGGTGATACAGTGTATCCTTGGTTTAATGATATGATTAAAAATTTCTTCATGCCACATGCCAATGCTATGGGCTTCATGGTTTCATGGGGAGAACTATTAGTAGGATTAGGATTAATTTTTGGTTGTTTAACAACAGCTGCCGCATTTTTCGGTATGCTTATGAACTTCACATATTTACTTTCAGGTTCAGTTTCGGTTAATCCAACATTTATTTTAATCGAGTTCATTATTTTGGCAGCAGGATTTAATGCTGGAAAAATTGGATTAGACAGATGGATTATACCTTATCTAAGAGAAAAAATTCCATTTTTGAAACATAGTGTTCAATAAAAAATCCCCTTACTCAAATGAGTAGGGGATTTTTAGTTATAAAACTTCTTTATTTAACGAAGGGCGCGTCTGTAACCACTGGCTTGTGCTTCTTGTTCAGTTTGGAAATATACGGCATTGCTTGGATTTATGTGATACCCTGCCTGTCCGGGTACATGATATATACGACTGTTGGCATTACCAATAATAGATCCTTGGGTAGTGTAAGAACTACTTTGACTTTGTTGTTCGGATGTATCTGTAGGCGCTGGTGATGCCGATTGAGTATATTCGTTATTGTCACTAGAGCTATCTTCGCTAGTTTCTGTATCGGTACTATTATCTTGAGCATTATTTGTTTTTTCTTCTTTTTTGCTTTCTGATTTTTTCTTCTTAACTTCGTTATCTTTCTTAGTATTACTCTTTGAATCTTTCGATTTTTCTTTATGTACAGTAGTGTTTGGCTCACTAACTTTATATTCTTGTTTAATATGAGGACCAATACCAATTGATAAGATTATCAAAGATAGTACCCCTATAGAAATCCATGTAGCTTTTTTCTTCTGTTTGTCATTTTTGAATTTGTTTTTGTGTAGCCATATTCCTGCCCATACAAGTCCTGCTACTAAGAATATGTACCAAAAGAATATTACCAATACCACGAGTGCACCAAATATTAAAAGTAAAAACCAAATTTCATCGTTATTCTTTTTCATCAATTAACCTCCAAATAACGGTATCTATAATATTACGGAATTTAGCTTATTTAATTTTTATTGATTTGAATCAGCTGTGCAAATAATTAAAAAATATGGTATACATAGAAATATAATTTTTAAGGGGAGACTATATATTGGAAACTAAAAAAGCATTGCTTGTACTTGATATGCAAAACGGTCTAAGTTCTTCATATGATTTTGAAACAGTTTTGGAAAAAATAAACAAAAAGATAGATACATATAGAGATAATAACGATTTAATTGTTTTTATGAAGCATGTTGACGACTTCCTTAAATTTGATACATTTGAAGGAGAATTGGTAAAAAACCTAAATCGTCTTGAAGATGATCGAGTTATTTTGAAAAACCACAGTAATTCTTTCTATGAAACAGGTCTAGATTCATTTCTAAAACATCAAAAAATAACTGATATCGAGGTCTGTGGTCTACAAACTGAATACTGTGTTGACACTGCAATCAGAACAGGACATTACTTAGGTTACAACATGTCTATTCAGTCTGGTTACCATACAACATTTGGAAATGATCTCCTTGAAGCTAAAAAAGTAATTGAACATCATGAATTAATTTGGGGAAACATGTTCGCAAGTGTAAAGTAATACGTAATTTAATTTCGATGAGTTGTTATTATAAGAAGAACCACTACTTTGTTGATTATAGGTAGTGGTTTTTTTGTTGTAATTTATAAATTATAATGGGCACAAGGTGAATAATATGATAGAAAATTTAGGAATAGTATATGTAGATGCCCAGAGTCAGTGGATTCATACAATAGCAATACTAGTTTTTATTGGACTATTATTAATTTTGTATCTATTTAAGAATGCTGATAAATTGTTAGAGATGTGGGATTCATATTATAAGACCAAGGATAAGATTGAAGGTCCATTCGGATTTGGTCATAATTTTTTTGAATTCATAACAATTATCGTAAGAAGCATTCTGAAATTTTTTCTAGGTAGGTTTACAAATGATTAGCAAAAGTTTCAAACAATGGTTTCTATTAGCAATTATCTGGATAATCATAGAAAGTATGATAAAACTATTTTTAGTTAATCCATTTCCGGAGGAGTGGTACTCGCTAGTGTTTAATATAATAACTATACTAGGAACAGTGTTTGTAGGTATGGATTTATACGAATATCTATCTAATAAATAGAAAGTCCTCACGCAAATTAAGTGAGGCTTTTTATCTTGCATTTTTTACTAAATGTTGATATTGCGAAATTTGTAACTATATTTTATTAGGGAGAATGGTATGAAGAAAATATTTATTTCTATTTTAGTTTTACTTTCATTTATTCCTTTTTTTGGAATAAATACTGCTAAGGCAGCTAATTTTACTGAGGCTCAAGAAGGAATTGTTTGTGTAAAAAGTCAGACAAAATTGTATTCAAAAAATGATGATGGCAGTTTTACAGAAACCAACGGACGGCTAGGAGCATACTATAGTTGGTATAGTGACCAATATGCTTATGATGGATCCGCAAATGAAGGATACTTAAGAGTAGCTACTAATGAATGGGTAAAATCAACTGATGAAACCTACATTTTTCAAAGTAAGAATTATCATTTAACTCCACAAATTGATAATTATGATAATGTTAATGCTAAAGTTGTAACTGTAAAATATTTAGATGCCCTTGTATATAATGATTACGGTGAAAAAACTTCAGAAGTAGTTCCTGCTTATTCTTCATGGAAAGTAGATATGCATTATTCTGTTTCAAGTGCTGGATTGCTGGATTACCATAACTATCAAAGAATTGCACCAAACAAATGGATTTGCATGGATGACGCGCAAGTAACTGCCATTTTATAATGAGATTATTTTATTATAAAATATAGAGATTGTGAAAAATTAATATTTTTATAAAATATTATAAAAACAACTTACTTATTAATTTTATAGTATTATATTATGATTAATTTTGGGTTTAATTACGTTTAAATACGGAAACGCTACGTTTATAATTATTTCTATTGTGAAATATATAGGTGTTATTATTTAATTGTGATCGAGATCACACAATTAAATACAGGAGGTTTCATATTATGAAAAACATGGGGATGTTATCTAAAGGTAAAGTTGACAAGAAACTTGTTTATATAGTTTTGGCATATGTTGCAATGTTTCTACTTATGTTAGCTTTTAGATCCAATATTGAATGGGTAATGAATCAATTTGGGTATCATTTTAGTAAGGGAACAATTACTAAGATTCTTCACTACGCAGAAGGTGGTTCTGGTGTAGCATCAGCAATTGTAGCTGTTACTGGAGTAGCTTTGCCAGCGTGGGCTATGGCTGTACTTGCAACAATGGGCGGAATGGCTGCCTAGATTTTACAAATAAATTAGGAAGGTACGTATATAAGAATTTTAGTATTCTTGATACGTACTTTTTGGTTACTTAATTATGAGATATAAGTATAGATACATAAATAAAGAGCTATTTTCCTTTTTTGTAACCATATTTATTGGTTATATAGTAACAAATTTTTTCAAAAAAAGTATTATTGAATGGCATGCTTCTGATAGCAACTTATTTTACGGATTTTTACATATTATTGTTAATAACTCAGCATGTTTCATTGTTTTGTTACTTTCAATTATATTAGGAAGATATTTAAGTATTTCTTTTTTTGCACTTAATGGTCTTATCTTAGGAATTAGCATGGGTTTTATAAATAACATATTTTTATCATTAATATTCACGTTACCCCATGGAGTTTTTGAATTTTTAGGTTTTTTTATGACTAGTTATTTTGTAAATAAGAGTAGAGAGGTTATTGTTCCTAAAAGAAATTATATAGAATCATATGTAATTATTTTTATTGCTGCAATAATAGAAGTTTTGGTCACACCAGTAATTGTTAATTTTTATTTATCGAGAGGGTAGAAAAATGAATAAAAAAATTATAGATATAATTTGTAGAATTATATTATTGATATTAGCATTAGTAGAAGTATATTTTCTTATTACTGATAGTAAATATCTGGCACAAATGACACCATTGCTCCTTGTTTCCGTAGGAGTTTATGCGCTAGTGACAAATTACTATAGAAGTAGAGAAAAAAAATGAAAGACATTCTAGTTGTAAAAGAATTAAATACTAAAAATAAAAATTTTTCATTAAAGAATATATCTTTTAGTATATCTGCAGGAAAAATATACGGATTAATAGGAAAAAATGGGGCTGGCAAATCTACCCTGATAAAAGAAATAATAAGAAAATCGAATATAAATTCTGATGATGTTATATATACTAAATCTGATTCTGGAATTTCTTATATATCTCATATAACTTCTTTTCCTAATACATTTAATTCTAAAGATATCGATAAAGTGTGCAAAAAATTAATAAGGGATTGGGATACCAATAAATACTTTAACTTACTTGATGAGTTTGAATTGCCAATTAAAAGAAATATTGGTGAGCTTTCAACAGGTATGAAAGCAAAGTTAAACATATCTATTGCTTTAAGTAGAAATTCAAAATTAATCATATTTGATGAAGCAATGAATGGTATTGACGCAGTCTCTAGAAAGTTAATTTTAAAAAAATTAAAATCTAATATTAAACTAGAACCAGAAAAGTCAATGTTAATAACATCACATGTTTTAGAAGATATTGAAGAAATATCTGATGAAATAATTGTTATTCGTGATGGAGAAATAGTGAAGAATATTTCGTCAAAAGATATAAAAAATTATCAAAAAGATGATGTATTGGAGTTTATGTGATGATAAATGGACTGATTTTAAAAGACTTCATAGTTTTTAAAAAAAGTATTACAAGTTTAAAAGTAATTCTACCAATAGGTATACTATTAGTTTTGAATTTACTGTTAGGAAAAAATGGATCGAATATATTAAATATTTTAATTGGATTACTGGTATTTAGTTTATCATTCAGTTCTTATGATGAGGATACTGAGCAATGGGAGCTATTTACATATTCTTCTAAAATTTCAAATTTAATATTAGTTTCAGCGAGATACATCTTTCTTATTTCTATAATGTTATTATCAGTATTATTTGTTTATTTATTAAATATATCCGAATATTTATTGTTCAATGTCGAATCACTACATTTTATAAATTTTTTAATGCTTGTAATTTTATTATTATTTAGCACTGTAGTAATAATATTTACTCCATTGATTTATTTAGTAGGATTAAATAATGTTCAAATAATAATGATAGGAATATTTGGAATTGTGTTTGTACTTTTTAAATTTCTAAAGATTCCAAATTGGATGAATAATTTATTTTCCGCTATTTTATCAAATAATATTTTGATGCTTCTCATAATTATTTCTTTGTTTATTGTCTTAGGAACAATATCGTTCTTTATGAGTGTTTTTTTTGCTAAGAAAAGATCTTTAAATAATTTTTAAAAAAGTATTTACAATGAATATAAAAAACCCCATAAATATGAGGTTTTTTATATTCATTATAAATTTGTTCTGATTGAACTTTATTATTCCTTTTTATTTTTCAAAATGTTAGGATAAACCCTGTAAATACAATTAGGAGGCTTATGATGTCAAGATTCAAAAAGTTCACTGCACTCTTGTTTACAGCGATTATTGTAATTTCAGCATTTGCTGGTGCTACATCTACAGTTAAGGCTGACGATGAAGTTAATACTATTACTATAGGTGCTGTTAAGGGTACATCTGCTGTCCCATTGCTTGTTGCAAAACAATACAATCTGGACAAAAATAATAATGCTTCAATCGATGTAAAAACATACAATTCAACTAAAGAATTGAATGATGCGCTTAAAGCTGGTGAAATAACAGGTGCATTTACGGATTTAGTAAATTATGCAGCCATTACAAAATCAACTAGCTCATATAAGATTGTTGGACAATCTAGTGGATACCTAGGACTAGTTGCAAACAAGAAGTACAAAAAAGTAGATTCTTTGAAGGGCAAGACAATTGCCGTTGAAAAGAATGATGCTTCTAAATATTATTTGAAAACTGTTTTAGAAGATAACAATTTGAAACTTTCTGATGTTAAGATCAAAGAAATAGCTGATCCATCTGATCGTGTGTCTCAATTGAAGTCTAAAAAAGTTGATGCAATTGTAGTTGGTGATCCGTTCATCACAAATGCTGAAAAAAATGGTGCAAAGGTTCTTAAGAAACAAAACATCAATAAATCAAATGACAATGTAATTATCATGTCAAAAGATTCATTATCAACCGATATCTCAAATGTTAATATGTTTATCAACGTTTACAATGATGGTATCAAGGCTTTTAACAAGGGTGGATTCACTACAGCTGATCAAGTATTAGTAGAACAAGGTGCTACTAGAGAAGCTGCTGTTAAGATGAATGATTTAGATATAGATCTAAGCAAGGCAAAGAAAGTTAAAAAATCTGACTATGACCGTGTTATGAAATATGCTAAATCAGCAAAAGTTAATACAAAACCTGCTGAATTCAAAAAAGAATTTGCTAAACTTGCCAATATAACAAAATAAAATCAATTAAAAAAGCTCATCCATTTGTTTATAACGGATGAGCTTTTTAATTTATAATTTTTTATCTATAATGTAGATTATTTTTAATAAAAATATTGATTTTTAGATTATGCGTGATATCTTAAACGATAGGAGGGGATATATATGAAAAAAAGAATGTTATTATTAATTGCTACAATTATTGTTGCTTTTTTGAGCAGTATAAATGTGGCAAGTGCTGAAACTGTATCACAACACTATGCTGAGGTCTACACGGATTATTCTGTGATGGTGACTCCTAATGGAGGACAAGATTGTTATACAATTGATGATGCTACAAATGATATGATTATTCCTAACAAACCACTGCATCTTGATGAACATACACCTTGGTTTACTGACCGAGCATTAGTTAATTTGACAGATGGTAAGGTATATTACGAGGTTAGTACGAATGTATTTGTACCCGAACAATCTGTTACTAGATTTTATGTTATGTCTAAATAATTAAATAGTGGGGATCTAATGTGTATAAAAAAGACTGACCTTAATTGAGGTCAGTCTTTTTATATTTAATTATCTACTTGGCTTTTTTTGTATATCTGGTAACTCCTGTGAATAAGTAATTGATGATAGGGATGTAACTTAATACCCAAATACTAATAATTGAAATAGCTAATACAACAATATATCTACTAAATGTTCCTATCAAACCTGTAACTGAAGCCATCATAACTGGTTCAATATATAAAATAATCAGGTTGTGAATAAGATATACACCAAATACTAATGGTGAAAGTCTTGCGAAGACATTTTTAACGCCATCAGAATCAATTCTGTTTCCCCATTTTTGCAGTAACATGAAAAATGGAACTGACATTAGAGGAATAAACATTTCAGTTACATAACTGGCATTGTATATATCTAGTAGTTTTGGATTTTTATACTCTGTATAACAACCGATTAGAACAAACAATATTCCTACTATAAATAAAATCCAGTTATTAAATCGATTAAGATCAATTTTTGTTAGGTAATATCCTAAAATAAAGTAACCGACATATCCTCCGATTAAGAAGAAATTAGCAGCAGGATATACTTCAATTAAATGGCGATATTGTTTAGGAAGTAGGGCAAACATTGTTGGTAAGACTGAGTTTGTAATAAACCAAACTATTAGAATATAGTTCAGCATTTTTTTGTCAGTATTGTCAACTAGTGCTTTGATAACTGGGGATAAAATATAAATTCCAATTAATGGATACATAAACCAATAGGTAATTTGTGTGGGATGACCAAAGACTAATCGAAATGAATCCCAGACTATACTCCAGTTTAGATCTTTAGCATGGATTCCTCCGATTATAGGCGACGCCAAGGACCATACAAGGAATGGTATTAAAATATGTGGAATTCTTTTTTTCCAAGTATAGCTAAGTGACAGTGTGCGTTTACTGTTCAATAAAAGGGCACCAGATATCATGAAGAAAAGTGGGACGCTTATGTGTGCAAAATAGTTTAGCAACTTAATAGTAACCCAAGTGTGGCTTCCAATATTTTGAACGGTATCTATTGCTGAAACGTGGATAAATACAACAAGTAAAATAGCAATAACCCTAATAAAATCTAGATAAAAAATTCGTGATTGTTTTTCTTCCATATTCTCCTCCAGTAACTATTATTTATAATAATAGATGAAATCATTGTGAAAATGAAGAGTTTCCTTATGATATAATTGATAAGATAAAAAATTTGAAGGATGAATTGATATGCGTGAAGAAGGATCATTTCGATCAAATATAGTTTCTTATATAGTTTGGTTATTGTTTTCTGTAGCAATTTTGGGACTGAAGAACTTTTCAGCTACTGCCAAGGGACTAAATATTCCGGTGGCTATATTTACTATACTGATAGGTGCAGCGTTCCTATACTTGATGATTAAGAGATATAACCATGAAAATAGAGAATTTGCTGACAATCCTCCAAAATTTGTAGAATCACTATCTAATAACTTTGGATTCATAATATTGATGATCATCCTAGTATGTGCGATGCGTATCTCTATCTCATTTTTACAAGTTACAGGTAAACTACCAATGTTTGTAAATGATGACACAGCTAGTCCTGATCAAAAAGTATTTATATTCTCACTTATAGTTAATATTTTTATTGTTACTGTAATTCAACAACTAACACAGACAGGTTTCTTTTTTAATTATTTCTTCCGCAGCAACAATGCATTTGCTGCTATTGCAGGATTAATAATAAGTGGGGTTGTAGCTGGCTTGATTAGTTTGCCAGGATCACAATTACAATTCTTTATGATGATGGCTCTGGGTTGGTGTTATGCACTGACTTATCTGTACACAAAAGATTTCAAGATGGCATTGCTTGTGGCAATGGTAAGCTCAACAATTGGAACGATAATTATTTAAAAAGCTATTGGATAAAATATCCAATAGCTTTTTTTTCTTACACAAGTGTAAGTGTTTATTTTATGAATCAGATTATATACTGAATTTATCGAATAACAAAAGAAGGGGAGACAAAAATGTCAAAATTAGAAATCAAATCTGTAAGTAAGACTTACGGAAAAGTTGAAAATCAAAGTTCTTATGTTTTAAAAAATATTAATTTCACCGTTGAAGAAGGTGAATATATTTCAATTATGGGGGAATCAGGTTCAGGTAAAACAACATTGTTGAACTTACTAGCAACCCTGGACAAACCTACAAAGGGAAGTATTCAATTGGGTGATCAATCTGTTGATCAGATGAATGACAGCCAAAGTGCAGATTTTCGTAGAGACAATTTGGGATTTATTTTCCAAAAATTCAATTTACTAAATATATTCACTTGTAGAGACAATATTTTATTGCCAATCGTATTGGCTAAGAAAAATGTGGAAGATTACACAGCAAAATTAAACGATCTATCTAGAAAACTAGGACTAGAAGATTTGTTAGAAAAATATCCATATCAATTATCTGGTGGTCAACAACAACGTGTGGCAGCTGCTAGAGCATTGATAAATAGCCCTGAATTAATTTTAGCTGATGAACCTACTGGCGCGTTAGATTCTAGTACTTCTGAAAAATTATTGGATATTTTGCAAGATTTTAATAACAGTGGTCAGACAATTTTGATGGTGACACACAGTGCTATCGCTGCGAGTCATTCAAACCGAGTATTGTTCATAAAAGACGGAACAATATTTAATCAGATTTATCGTGGTGATATGAGTAACGAAGAATTTTATACAAAAATAGTTGAAGCATCGACTTTGCTAAACGAATAGGGGGATGAAATTATGTTTTTAAGTAAAATAGCACGTAACAATATTAAAGCTAACAAAAATATGATAATTCCCTTTTTCATAGCAGGGAGTTTACTTACAGCTTTTAACTTTATTTTATTGAATATGATAGAAAGTAATAGTTTCAAAAATATCGTATCCGCAGATGTAGTTACTATATTTTTGAAATATAGTTTTGGAATTATTTTAGCTATCACAGTAGTATTTATGTTTTATGCAGATAATTATTTATCTCAAAGTAGAAATAGAGAACTTTCACTCTATTCCATGTTGGGGATGAACAAACGACAAATTACTGGTGTTATCACAATTGAAGAAATCTTAACTTACATAGCTACTCAGGTCGTAGGTATCTTCCTTGGAATAGGTTTTTCTAAATTATCTAGTATGCTTTTATTCAAAATGATGAGCATAGATATGAAGATGAATTATAGATTGAGTTTTAAAGCTATTCTAGAAATAATTGCAATTTTTGCAATCATCTATTTATTTATTATTTTGAGAAACTCTATTAAGATATATCGATTAAACTTACAAGAATTCTTTAACAGTACAAGTAAAACAGAAAATATCAAAAAAATTCCTTGGATTCGTGGAATTATCAGTTTTATTATTTTATTTACAGGATATATTCTTGCACTTATGACTAAAAATCCACAAAAAATGTTGCCAGTATTCTTGTTAGCAGTTGGATTAGTAATAGTTGGAATATTCATGACATTTTCATTTGGTAGCATTGTAGTTCTAAAATTCCTCAAAGGAAGAAAGAGTTACTACAAAATAAAAAATTTTGTCATGATATCAGGATTAACTCATAGATTACGTCGTAGTTCAGTTTCATTGGCAACAATATGTTTATTATGTACGGCTACCTTAGTTACTGTTTCTGTAACTGCATGTTTGTTTGCGGGTAGAAATCAAATTTTGGAGGAAGCTTATCCTAGAGAGGTCATGGTACATTCTGACCGAGAAAGCAAAAAAGAGAATCTTTCAGGTTATGTAGAATCTAGTGCAAAAAAACATGATATCAAATTAAAAGACCATGCTCGTTTGAGTATAGATGCATCTATATCTGCTAAAAAGGATGAAAATAACTTTAAAGAAATTTCTAATCCTGCGGCATCTGATCTTTACCAATTTAATATAATTAATATTGATAATTACAACAAAGATAATGGAACCAATTTAAAATTATCTAGCAATAAAGTTTATTATTATACAAGAAATAATGATGAAGTTTTGGATAAAAAATTTAAATTAAAGAATAACGAATGGACTGTAGAAAAACAGATAAAAGATAACAACTTCTTAGCTAACTCTCAACCAGGTAAGACAAATATCTATTTAGTTATGAACAGCAAAGAAGAAAAGAAATATTTCAAAGATAAAGATACATTTGTATACGATGGCTTCAATATTAAAGATACAGGTTCTAAAAAACAGTTCCAAAATTTTATGGATGATTCAGCTAGTCATGCAGCAGGTAATGGTTTTGTTAGTTTTGCACATAATGAGTATGTGGCACTTAACATCGTAATGGGTGGATTTCTATTCTTGGGTGGCTTACTAGCAATAGTATTCATGCTAATAACTGCCTTGGTTATGTATTACCGTCAATTAGCAGAAGGTCTGAGTGATCGTGATGATTACATTGTTATGAACGAGATTGGTATGGGAGTAAGTCAAGTCAAAAAGATTGTTCAACGTCAGGTCAACTGGACTTCGGCAGCACCTCTGATCTTCTCGGCTGTTAATTTATTGTTTGCCTTTACGTTGTTGAATCGATTGTTGCAATATATAACTCCAGCAAATCCGCACTTGTTTATTGAAGTTACTCTTATTACACTATTAGTATTCGCGGTTGTATATGCTGTACTGAGTTTCTTAACGGGTAGAGTTTACTTCTCCTTAATTAAGAATAATAAACTTAACGACCGTAGAGAAGGGTAAGGTAAGATTAATTGAATAGGGTAACCATTGTTGAAGATGATATTACGATTGCTCAAAAGGTTAAGCAAAATCTGGAAAAGTCTGGTATTTCAGCGACTTATATCAAAGATTTCAATAATATAATTACTGAAATTGAAGATTATAAACCTGACTTGATTGTCATGGATATTTTTCTCCCAGTAGAAGACGGTTATTTTTGGACACGAAAGATTCGTGAATTTACAAAAATTCCAATCGTTTTTCTATCAAGTGCCGAAGAAAAAATGAATACAATCAAAGCTATAGAAGCTGGAGCAGATGACTTTATAGTCAAGCCTTTTAGCATGGATGTATTGATCGCTAAAATTCAATCATGGTTACGCCGAACATATAATTTTGATAAAACTCATAGTGTTTTGTCTTTTAAAAATTATCAAATAAATTTAATCGATTCTCAAATTATCTATGATGATCAATCTCTTGATATTAGTGGTAATGAACAAGTTATCTTGAAGCAACTGTTTGAAAATCAGAATAATTTGGTCACAAAACAAGATATCATCAGTGCTTTATGGAACAACTCAAACTTTATTGATGAGAATACTTTACAAGTGACAATGACTAGATTGCGTAAAAAATTAGACACTATTCAACTTTCAAATTACATTGAAACGGTTCGTGGGAAAGGATACCGTCTAACGGATTCCTATGAAAACAATTAAGAAAACTTTCAACATTATCAAGAATCAATTGTTTTGGTATGTAATTTTCATATCGCTGACAGATTTATCACTATACTTGTACGGAATTTCTACTGATCACCGCAGAGATATAGTGAGCGTTATAACGGTAATTTTTGTTATTGCAATAGTCACAAATTATATTCTCACTATAATTAAGATTCAAAAGTTATCAAAAATAAATGACTACCGAAAAGATGTTGTTCTCCCAATAGCAACTTCAGAGGTAGAAAAAGAATATCAGAATATACTCAATAAGACTGTAAATTCAGAACAAGCAAGAATTGATAAAATTAATAGTCAACGTCAAGAGTTTCAAGACTCTTTATCAATGTGGACCCATAATATAAAAATACCTATCACCGGGCTGCAGCTAATTCTTGATGACAATCCTACTGATAAAGATATTTTAGTAGCTAAAAATAAAGTACTACAAATTCAACAAAATCTAACAGCTATTTTAGGATATATTTCTCTATCAGAAGGTAACAATGATTTGTTGATTGAGCGAGTTGATTTAAATGAATTGATTGATGAAACTTTGAAGCGTAATGCTTGGGATTTCGTTAATAAGAATCAACATTTGATATACAATCATGATTTGCCCATCATTGTTACTGATAAAAAATGGTTAGAAATTTTGATGGAGCAAATAATAATCAATGCCAACAAATATACTCCCAAAGATGGAACCATAAAAATTTATTCTGAGTCTAAAGAAAGATTTATTGTTATTGAAGACAGTGGTATCGGAATAGATTCTGGAGATATCAAACGTATTTTTGAAAATGGATTTACCGGTAAAAATGGTCGTCAAAATATGAATTCATCAGGATTAGGATTGTATTTAGCTAATCAGATTGCAGAGATGCTATCCCTAGAAATAAAAGTAGATTCTAAAAAAGATTCTGGTTCCAAGTTTGTTATTGAGTATAAATAAAAAGTGCCTCACTTTATTGTGAGACACTTTTTTTATTTTCTTTATTATTAATTAGTTTAGTCATTTGACCGTTAGACAAAACTTTTAAGTAGTGCATGGCTCGGCTACAAATTGTATACAAAACATCGCGAGATCGATCATCAGGATAGTTATCTTGTGATGCATCGTGAACAAGAACAGCATCAAACTCCAACCCTTTAGCAAGGTAAACAGGCAGGATTAAGATACCTTTTTTTAGAGTTCTAATATCTGAATCGATCAACGAAATGGCTGTTTCATCACTAAAATGGACAAAGACTTGTTCTGCTTGTGCTTGATTCTTTGTGATTATAGCAACTGTTCCATATTTTTTTACTAGTTCACGAGCACTAGATTTTAATTCTGAGTAGTAGTTATTCTTGTCTAGTTCTAATGTTTCCGGTAATTCGCCACTTCTAGAGAAAGAACGGATTTCAGTGCCATCAGTCAAAATATCTTTTGCAAAATCAGTGATTTCTTTAGTTGAACGATAGCTTTGGTTAAGGGTGATTGTAGTTATTTTTTTATTCTCAAATAGATGATTCACAGATTCCACGATATCACTATGCTTATAAGTACTAGTCAAAACATCCTGTGCTTTATCACCAAGTAACGTGAGTTTAGCGTTAGGGAATGCGTGTTGAATGTATTTTAGTTGTGCAGAAGTATAGTCTTGTACCTCGTCAATGAAGATATGTTGAATTCCTTGATTGATACCACCACTTGTAATTGAGTCTCGTAAATAAAGAATTGCGATCGAATCACTAAGTGTTATTTGGTGTGACTCAATGTTGTCATCGATGGACTCTATCATTGTTTCCCAAATTGAGTCATCAATGATGTCTTGTTGATAATTGTTTAGTAGATAAATATATTCACGATAAGGATTTAAGAAATAATTATTAATAATGGCGTTGTAGATTGGTGCGTAACGATCTTTCAAAAATATTTCTGCAATAATGGATCTTTGATTGTTGGATTCTTCGATTTTATTATCAGTAATAATCTGTTGGAAATCTTCATCAGAAAGATTGTCGATTTCTTGTTGTACCCAATCAAGATCACGATCAAGATGTATTTTTCTTTGTAACATCTTGATGAGAGTATTCTTGGTTTTCAAAAATCTATCGGCGACACTGTAGGCTTTATTCTGCTTGTCATAGATAGCTGATATTTCTTCGGCAGTAAAAAATGGTTTTCCTTCAAAAATCACATTATCAAAAGCTAAAGTATGATCTTTATTCTGTTTTTCTATATCATCTAAAGTAGCCAAAAAGTCTGAACTTTCTTTTAGTACTCGCATGTCTATCGTTGATTGTGGTAAGTTTTGCTCGTCTTTTTCATAACGTTCAAATAGTGTCTCAACATGGACACCTTGCAGACGTAGTGAGATGAATTCTCCTAGTGTAACTTGTCGCATATTTCTTTCACCCAAACTAGGCAATACCTCAGAAATATAGTTACTAAAGAGTTTATTAGGAGAAAATAAAATAATGTTGTCAGCCTGCATGGTCTCACGACTATGGTACAAGAGATAGGCTACTCGTTGTAGAATAGCCGAAGTCTTACCACTACCGGCAACTCCTTGCACTAGCAATACGTCAGATGAAGTATCGCGAATAATTGTATTCTGTTCTTGCTGAATTGTTGCTACGATATTTTTTAAATATTCATCACTGTATTCGTCAAGAACAGACTGAAGTATTTCGTCTCCAACGGTTTCGTTTGTATCAAACATATTGAGGAGCTCATTTTTAACTATTTGAAATTGTCTCTTTTTAGTTAATTCAACGTCTGCCTGTCCATTAGGTGTGGGATATTTTACGTGTCCCAGAGTACCGTTGTAGTAGATACCAGAAACAGGGGCGCGCCAATCGTAAATTAAGAAATCACCATTTTCATCTTGCAATGTAGATGTCCCAATATAAAGTGTATCTTTTTCACCATCTTCGATGATATCGATTCTTCCAAAATAGGGAGAACCTACCAAATTGTGTAGTTTTGTTAGATTAGATTGAAGAATATTTTCATTTTCAACTGCCATGTAAACTAGTTGTTTTTGTTGTTGGACACTGGCATTAGTTTCCATCTGGTCATCAATTTCTAATGTATTAACACTAGTATTTTCGCCGTAATTTCTTTCGATCTTACTGGTTTCTTGATGAGCAGCTTCAATGTTTTCTTCGGTATTGACGATTTGCTCATCAATTATTTGAGCAATCTCAAGGATTCGTTTTTGTTCCTCTTTTTTTGTTTCAAACTCTGCCATGATTGCTCCTTCCGTTGACAAAATATGTCTGGTACATTAATATTTAAAGAAATTAAGTATATTAAAGCATAGCATTTTTAAGTACTAATTCAAGTAGTTGAATTGAGAGAGTAGCTTCTTGGCTGAGAAAGTTACCAACCTTGTTTTAGGAAATGGGTATGGGTAGTAACCTTATAACTATTGAGTGGTAAATGCAACGCATTTACAATTAAGGTGGTACCACGTGCAAGCGTCCTATTGAATATTTCAATAGGGCGTTTTTTGTTTTAATAATTAGGAGGAAAATATGGCTAAAAAAATAATTTTGACAGGTGACAGACCAACTGGAAAGTTACATATTGGACATTATCTAGGATCACTAAAAAACAGAGTTAAACTTCAAAACGAAGGAAACTATGATGTTTATATTATGATTGCTGATATGCAAGCATTGACAGATAATGCCCGCAATCCTGAAAAAATCCGTAATTCATTGATTGAAGTTGCACTAGATTATCTAGCTGTGGGAATTGATCCAGCAAAATCTACTATTCTTGTGCAATCACAAATTAGTGCGTTGAATGAATTGACTATGTATTATTTGGATCTTGTTTCACTTGCAAGACTTGAAAGAAATCCTACTGTTAAGAGTGAAATTAAGCAAAAAGAATTTGGTCAAAGTATTCCTGCAGGATTCTTAACATATCCAGTTTCTCAAGCAGCTGATATTACTGCTTTCAAAGCTGATACTGTACCAGTTGGCGATGATCAAGAACCTATGTTGGAACAAACTCGTGAAATCGTTCGATCATTTAATCGTATTTATGAAACTGATGCTCTGGTTGAACCAGAAGGAGTATTCCCTCCTAAAGGACAAGGAAGATTACCAGGTATTGATGGCAATGCCAAGATGAGTAAATCACTTGGTAACTGTATTTATCTATCAGACTCAGAAGAAGAAGTTACCAAGAAAGTTATGTCAATGTACACAGATCCAAACCATATTCGTGTGGAAGATCCTGGTCAAATAGAAGGTAACACGGTATTTACATATCTTGATGCTTTCGGTACTGATACTGAAAAAATTGCTGAGTTAAAGGCTCAATATCAAGCCGGTGGTTTGGGAGATGTTAAGGTTAAGAGATATCTAAATGAAGTTCTTCAAGAAGTTTTGACACCAATTCGTGAAAGACGTGAAGAATATGCAAAAGATATCCCAGCTGTATACGAAATACTAAAACAAGGTAGTCAAAGAGCTAATGACGTTGCAAATCAAACTTTACAAGAAGTTCGAGATGCTATCGGAATTAACTATTTTAAATAATTTCAAAATATAAAACGTTTTCTTAAAAAATATGCTGTATTTAACTATTGATTTTTTCAACAGTTGGGTATAGCATATTTTTTATGCCAAATTACATATCAACTTATGAAGGAGAATTATGAGAGACGATTATACTTTATTTGGTTTTACCATGAGATTCATGTTATTAAAAAAACGAGTTGTTAATAATTTTTTGAAGGATACTGATCTTAATGCTGTAGATGCAGGTATCATGCAGATTTTAAGTAAGCATCCTGGCTATGGTCAAGATCAACTTGTGGAAACAACTATGCTTGATCGCGCATCGGTCGCTAGATCTATGAAGAAACTAGAACATCTTAAATATGTTTCTAGAGCTGTAGATCCAAATAATCGAAGAAAAAAAATTGTTAGTATAACTGATTCGGGAGAAGATTTTGTAAACGAAATTAATTCTTCACTGAGTGAAATTAATGAGATGATTTACAAAAATATTACTGAAGAAGAATCTGATCAATTGGAAAAAATTCTTGCTAAAGTTTATAACAATTTTGATTTTAATAAATTCTCCGATGATAAGTAATTTACAAATATAGAAAGAAGGCAACACAATGGCTAGCAACGAAAACGTTGATATAAATGGTAAGTCATACAATAGAACCTTGATGGTTCTAATTTTACTTATCGGTACATTCTGTACAGTTTTAAATAGTACTTTGTTAACAACTGCATTCCCTACATTGATGAAAGAGTTTGACGTAACAACATCGTCAGTACAATGGTTGACTACAGGATTCCTAATGGTCAACGGGGTTATGATTCCGGTTACTGGCTGGTTAAGTTCAAATATTAGTTCGAAAAAACTATACATTACAGCAATGACAATTTTCTTAATTGGTACAATTGCATGTTTTGTAGCTCCAAACTTTGGAACAATCTTAGCAGGTAGATTAATTCAAGCGGTCGGTGTTGGTATTACAATGCCACTTATGCAAATTACAATGCTTTCAATATTCCCAGCAAGTCAACGTGGTTCTGCCATGGGATTGGGTGGTCTAGTTATTGGATTGGCTCCAGCTATTGGACCTACACTTTCAGGTTGGATCATTGATACTTATCAATGGCGTGTATTGTTCGGTATGATTATTCCTATCGTTGTTTTGGTATTAATTGGTGCTATTTTCTTAATGCGCCCAGTTATTACTTTACGCAAATCAAAATTAGATATTCTTTCACTAATTCTATCTTCAGCAGGATTTGGATCATTGCTATATGGATTCTCATCTGTTGGTGATAAAGGTTGGGGTTCATCAGTCGTTATCACAGGGATTGCTGTTGGTGTAATTCTGATTGTTATATTTGGAATTCGTCAATTGAGAATGGATAATCCATTCTTGGAATTACGTGTTTTCAAGGAAAGAAGATTTGCTATCGCTGCTGCTCTATCATCAGTTACCAATATGGCGATGGTTGGGGTAGAAATGATTCTTCCACTTTACTTACAAATTGTTAGAGGGATGTCTGCTTTCCATTCAGGACTTACTCTATTACCAGGTGCTTTGATGATTGGTATCATGAGTCCAATTACAGGACGTGCATTTGATAAGTATGGTGCTAAAGATCTTGCGAGAATGGGTATGTTCTTCTTAACTGTTGGTACAATACCTTTCTTATTCTTAACTAAGAACACACCTGTTGTGGATATTATCTTCCTATATATGATTCGTATGTTTGGTATTTCAATGGTAATGATGCCTACAACTACAGAAGGTATGAACGCTTTACCAGTAGAATTGATGTCTCATGGTACTGCTGTTAATAATACTGTTCGACAAGTATTTAGTTCAATGGGAACTGCTATCTTGGTCAGTGTTCTAACAAACGTAACAAGTAATCAATCTCCAGCAAAATCAATTCTTAAAGCAAATCCATTACAATATAAGGATAAATTCTTCGATGCAACTTTAAGTGGTTATCACGCAGCATTTGCTGTGGCAATTCTATTCTGTGTTATTGGATTACTAATTTCATTTATGATTAAGAGAAACAAAGATTTAAAAAATGTTTCTACTCAAGATGTAAATGTAAAAGATTTAAATAAAGAAGAAATGGCAGGTGATATGTAATGGTTTTGGTTATAATACTTGCCAGTGTTTTAATATCATATTATTTTGCAGTTTATGTAAAGAATAAAAAAGTTGGTTATTCAGTTGCTAGTTTATTTATTCTTGTTCTAATTGGATCACTTTCATTGCTGGTTGCTAATGAATATAGCCATTTTGGTATGGAACAAAAAACTACAAGTACTACTGAAGATATTCATCCAGTTCAATCAGGTATGAATGTTTTGATTTACAAACAAGTTGGTACTAGTGGTAAAGAAAATGTTTACGTCTATAAAACAAGTAAGGATAAACATTCTAAAGACACATCTCATACTAAAGTAGACGTTAACGTAACTAACAAAGTTAAATATGGTACTTATGAAAATCCTAAGTTGACTAAAAAGACAACACACTGGGTTTATAAAAATGATTTCTACAAATTACTATTCGGAATTGCCAATAACGACAATGAATTCGTTAAACAAACAAATACTTTCTATATCGATAAATCTTGGGCAACTATGTCCACAGATGAAGCAAAACAGCTTCAAAAGATGATGGGAAGTAAAGAAGTTCAAGCTCAAAGCAAAGAACAAGGTGAGGCATATGTTAAAGCCGCATTAGCAAAGGCTATGCAAGCTAATCCATCTATGACACCTGATCAACAAAAGCAGGTTATCTCAGATGCTCAAGCACAATATCAAGCCTCAGCTTTAAAACAAGCACTAAAAACAATTAGAAGTAAATAAAAATAAACCCTTAGCCTAAATGGCTAGGGGTTTATTTTTTTGTAGTGTAAAATAATTATAAATTGGAGGGAAATATTTTGAATATCATTGAAATAAATAACTTGGTTTATCAGGTAGATAGCAACACTATTATCGACAATGTAAGTTTAAAAATATCTAAAGGTGATTATCTGACATTCATAGGTCCTTCTGGAAGTGGTAAAAGTACTCTAATGAAATTAATTTCAGATATGATTTCTCCTACATCAGGGGAAATTATTTTTGAAGGAAAAAATATGGATGATTACGATCCTACGGAATATCGTAAGAAGGTTTCATATGCTTTTCAACAACCTAATTTATTTGGCAAAACTGTCAGAGACAACTTAGAGTTTCCTTTTGAATTGAGAAATGAAAAAGTAGACACTGAAAAAATAATTGATTATCTCAAATTAGTTAATTTAGATGAGTCATATTTAGAAAAAAGTGTAACTGAAGTTTCTGGTGGTGAACGTCAGCGTGTTGCACTACTAAGAAATCTTTTATTTACTCCGGAAGTAATTATCTTGGATGAAGTAACGGCAGGACTTGATACAGATAATAAGCAAATTGTTCATAACTTAATCAATCAATTTAATAAGGATTATAAAGTCACTGTTTTACAAATTACTCATGATGAATCTGAAATTGAGGAAGCTAAAAAAATTATAAATATTGTGGGAGGTAAGATAGAAAATGCATGACACACTATCAGTATCTAATTCGACATTAGCACTAGGATTTGTCCTGGTCATAGTTGCTTTGGTGATTGGATACAAAGAAAAGTTGGGAATTGATAAAGATATTATTATTGGCGTTGTGCGCGCAATAATTCAACTATCCGTTGTTGGTTATGTTTTAAAACACATCATAAAGGTAAATAACCTTTGGTTAACCTTAGCGTTTTTTGTGATTATCATTTTGAATGCGTCATATAATGCAGGAAAAAGAGGAAATGGTATCCCTCACGCATTTGAGTATTCATTGTTAGCAATTTTTGTAAGTACCTCGGTAACCCTAGGTACATTAATTTGGACAGGATCTATTCAATTTATTCCCCAACAAGTAGTTACTGTAACAGGAATGATTGCAAGTAACACAATGGTGGCAATTGGTTTGAGTTTTAGAAATATGAAGCAAACATTTACAGACCACCAACAACATGTTTTGGAAAAACTTGCTCTAGGTGCAGATGTTAAATTAGCATCACTGGATATTTTAAGAGGAAGTATCAAGAGTGGTATGCAACCAACAATTGATTCAATCAAAACTTTGGGATTGGTAAGTTTACCAGGAATGATGTCAGGCTTGATATTTGCTGGAGTTGATCCAGAAAAAGCCATCAAATATCAGATTATGGTAACTTTCATGTTATTGTCTGCTACAAGTATTGGATCAATAGTGTCATGCTATCTCGCCTACAAAGAGTTCTTTAATAAGAAAAAACAACTAAAAATGGATCTACTGTCTTGATTATTTACTAAATGGTCTACTCAGTAGACCATTTTTTTTATATAATGTAATTAATAGGATGTGATTATATGAAGTTAGCGGTAATCGAAATTGGATCTAACTCTATCAGAACATCAGTATACAAGTCTTCTAAAAAAAATCGATTCAAGACTTTGGATCGATGGCGTGAACCTGTTCGATTGGGGAAATCAATTGCACAGAGTAGATTATTAACGAATGATCAAATTGCAGAGACTGTAGATGTTCTGAAACAATTTCAGTATAGAATTAGAAATTTTGATGTAGATAAGACAAGCCTGATAGCCACTGCAGCTGTGAGACTTGCAAAAAATCAAGAACAGCTTGTTTATGCTGTTCAAAAAGAAACAGGTCTCCAACTATCAATTATTGATGAAAAAGAAGAAGCATATTACGATTACGTTGCTGTACGAAGTACCATGCGCAATAGTGATGCTTTGATTGTCGATGTTGGTGGTGGAAGTACCGAGATTAGTTTGTCTGTAAAAAACCAATTAAAGCATGCAGTAAGTATCCCGATTGGTGCAATCTCGATCTCAGATATGTATTTGAGCCATGATCCAATATCTAATAAGGATCTAGATAAGGCGAAAAAAGACATAGCAGATAGAATCAGTGAATTTTCTTGGATGGTAAATTCAAATAATTTTATTGGTTTAGGTGGTACTATGCGTGCTGTTGCAAGTATTTTAAATAGAGAAGGTAAGAAGAAAAAAAGCCTGCATAACTCTATAATTACTGAGCAACAAATAAATGACTTATTTAATAGATTTCTGCATATCTCTGAGGATGAACGTAGCCATATTCGCGAATTGAGCGATGGACGTTATGAGGTCATTTTGGGTGGTATGTTAATTATTTCTGAAATACTAAAAAAATCCCCCGCGAAAGAAATCAGATTTTCTAATTTCGGTGTTCGCGAAGGATATGTTTTTAATTATTTCCAAAAGAATAATAAGAATTAGGCTCTACTCAATAAAACTAATTCAGAAGAATCTATGATATGATCACGAGATTTGTTTATAAGTTTGTTTAGCCAAAAACCTTGTTTTATATCAAGCTTTTCATCTAAAGCATAAACTTTTAGTACATAGTTGTGATCCTTATCAGGTGGCATAGGACCGTTGTATCCTTCTGTGAATGGTTCATCACCGTTAGAAATTAACGGAGAAGCAGAACTGTTCTTTCCTTGGATAAGAGATGAATCTTCTTGGCTAGCATTTTCTTTTAACGAAGAAATATTAGGATCTAAATTAGCAACGGTCCAATGAATCCATTCGAATCCACAGACTGGAATTGAATCAGGATCAGAGAAAACTAAAGCGACACTTTGAGTGTTTTCAGGAATATCGAGAAATTCAATCGGGAAACTTACTACGGGTTTCTCGTTTTTCATTTTTGAACTGTATTTTCCATATAAATCAGGTAAGTAACCATTTTCCAATGGGACGTTTACTTTCATAATAAAGACTCCTTTAAAATTGAGGTATAAAGATGAATAACAAAAACCTATCTAAGAATATTTTAGATCAAATCGAAGCGATTGAACAACAATCTAATAAAAAAATAAATATATCAAATGATTTTCAAGAATTTGAATTTATCACATTGGATCAAGCAATTCATCAAACTACAGATTCTGAAATTAACATAACTGTTAAAAATGAAAAATACTTTGAGTTCGTTCTTTCACATGAGCTACATCATATAATGTTGGAAATATCTGATGAACCTTCAGTTAGTAATGCTGTAACAAGCGGTAATCAAGGACTGGACGGACGTATATTATCAACAGCAAACTCGATTTTTGAAAGTTTGGAACATGTCCAAGTTATCCAAGATCAATTGGAAGATGGTACATTAACTGACGAAATAAAAGATCTATATCTACAGGGGATTGAGAAAGCACTACATCCTAATGTTGATTTAGATGAGAATAATTTACACTTTTATCAAATTTTGATTATGTTAGATGGCATGATTTTTTCTCAACATAGCCGTGACGAGCAGTGGAAACAGGATATGCCAGAGGTCTATGGTATTGTTGCCGAAATGCTGAAGGAAATAGAATCTAGTGATTTATCTAAGCCTACCGAGTTTCGTAGAACATTAATTAATACATTAGATATGTATGATAATTACATTACTAATGCTGGCTATGAAGGTATGAATTACCATGATTTTTTGAATATTACTCCGATTGTTTCAGAACGTCAGTTAAGGTTAAATTTGAACCAAAATTATCAAATAAAGCATTCCGTATTTAAAAATAGAGCTACTGGAAAAGATGGTTTTGTCTTGATAGGAACAAAAGATGAACAGTCTGTAGCTACTCTAAATATTGATCCAAAACTAGTAAAACCTGAATTCTATCAAGTTTATTATAGTCGTACAGTTAAAGATGTTTTTGAAGGTAACGGAATTGATTATCTTATAAGATAGACCGGTGATTATGCTATACTAAATAACGATTTAAACCCCAATGGAGGCAAGCTAAATGTCTGAAAAAAATACATTTTACGTAACAACACCAATCTATTATCCATCTGGAAGATTAACGATTGGTAATTCTTATACAACTATCGCTGCAGATACATTAGCACGTTACAAACGCCAAGAAGGATATGACGTATTCTTTTTGACTGGTACTGATGAACATGGATTGAAGATTGAAGAAAAGGCTGAAAAGTTAAACATGAAGCCTAAAGAATATGTAGATATGATGGCTACTCAAATTAAAGATCTATGGAAACTTTTGGAAATCTCAAATGACAAATTTATCCGTACAACAGATCAATATCACGTTGATGCTATGCAAAAAATAGTTGAGCAATTGATTGATCAAGGTGATATCTATCTTGGAGAATACTTTGGTTGGTATTCAGTTGATGACGAAGAATATTTTACTGAATCACAACTTGAAGAAGTATATCGTGATGAAAACGGCAAGGTAATCGGTGGTAAAGCTCCGTCAGGTCATGAAGTTGAACTAGTTAGTGAACCATCATATTTCTTCAAGATGAGCAAATACGCTGATCGTTTATTGAAATATTACGAAGACAATCCAACTTTCATTCAACCAGAAATACGTAAAAATGAGATGATTAACAATTTCATCAAACCTGGTCTAGAAGATCTTGCTATTTCTAGAACTTCTTTTGATTGGGGAATTCCTATAAAGAGTGATCCCAAACATGTTGTTTACGTTTGGATTGATGCCTTGATGAACTATATTACTGCCCTGGGATACGGTAGTGATGATGAAACATTGTTCAATAAATATTGGCCTGCCGATGTTCATTTTGTAGGTAAAGAAATTGTGCGTTTCCATACTATTTATTGGCCAATAATTCTTATGGCTCTTGACTTACCACTTCCAAAGCAAATCTTTGGTCATGGATGGTTATTGATGAAAGACGGTAAAATGTCTAAATCTAAGGGGAATGTTGTTTACCCTGAAATGCTAGTTGAACGTTATGGATTAGATGCACTTAGATATTACTTAATGCGCGCAATGCCATTTGGTAATGATGGAATGTTCACACCAGAAGATTTCGTTGATAAAGTCAATTATGATTTGGCAAATGATTTGGGAAATCTTCTAAATCGTACGGTTTCAATGATTAATAAATACGATGATGGAAAAATTCTATCAGTAAAAACAATTTCAGAATACGATAAGTCCTTAGAAGACAAGTATGCAGAAACAATAACTACTTATCGTGATCAAATGGATAAATTCCAATTTCCAGATGCACTAGCAAGTGTCTGGAGTTTAATTAGTCGTGCAAATAAATATATTGATGAGACACAACCTTGGGTTTTAGCAAAAGATGAATCTAAGAAAGAAGAACTACAATCTGTTCTAGGCCATCTAGCAGAAACTTTACGTTTAGTTGCTTTATTAATTGCACCTGTAATGACACAAGCACCTGCAAAAATATTTGAGCAATTAGGATTATCAATTGACTCTGATAATAGTTTTGAATTTGGAGATACAGTTGTTGGTAAGACAGTAACTTCTAAACCAGAACCTATTTTCCCAAGACTTGATACTGAAGAGGAAGTTAACTATATCAAGGAAAAAATGGCAGAAGAAAAAGCTAAAAATGGTGCTGGTAAGCTAAGTAAGTCTGCCCAAAATAAGTCTAAGCAAGAAGAAACTGATGACGAATTCCCTAAAGAAATCGAATTTGATGATTTTGCTAAAGTAAAAATCATAGTTACTGAAGTTTTAGATGTAAAACCTGTTGAAAAATCTGACAAATTGCTTCAATTTAGATTAGATGATGGTTCAGGAGTTGATCGCCAAATTCTTTCAGGTATGCACAAATTCTATCCAGATTATAAAGAATTAATCGGTAAGAAAATTCTTGCAGTAGTTAACTTGAAACCACGTAAGATGGTCGGAGAGTGGAGTAATGGAATGTTACTTTCATCAGAACTAGGAGATGAAGTCAAGCTTGCAATCGTTGATGATTCTCACCAAAATGGAGCAGTTATAGGCTAATGAAAATTTTTGATACTCATACACATTTAAATGATGAAGCTTTTGCAGGTAAGGCAAAAGAATATATTTCTCGTGCAGCAGAATTAGATGTAGATGAAATGACAATTATTGGTTCTAATGAAGAATTCAATATCGAAGCAATTCGCCTAGCTCAAAATTATAAGCAATTATATGCAGTCATTGGTTGGCATCCAGAATTTGCTGACAAATATAATGAAGATCAGTTGATTAACCAAATCAAGCTTCCTGAGGTTGTAGGTATTGGTGAAATTGGATTGGATTATCATTGGCCAGAAAATCCCAATCATGAAATTCAAAAAGAAGTTTTCATTAAGCAATTATCTGTAGCTCGTCAGTATGATATGACGGTAAGTATCCATTGCCGTGATGCATTTGATGATATGTATGAAATTTTAAGTAACGAAAATATTTCAGGTATGGATATTATTTTGCATAGTTTCAATGGGGATGTTGACTGGCTGAATAAATTCTTAGATTTAGGATTGTGGATTTCTTATAGTGGAGTTTCTACTTTCAAAAATACAAAAGAAGTACATGAGTCAGTTAAGAATACTCCTCTAGGTAGAATGCTTGTTGAAACGGATGCACCATATCTATCACCAGAACCATATCGTGGACGTCAAAACGAACCAGCGTATACTCGCTACGTTGTAGAAGCTATTGCTGGATATAAAGATATTGGTCCAACAGAAGTAGCACAGGCAACATATAACAACGCTCATAAGGTATACAAGATAAGATAGTATGGTAAAAAAGATAAAAGAAATTATTGTAGTTGAAGGAAAGTCAGATACTAATCGTCTCAAAGACTGTTTAGGGGATGTAGATACCATTGAGACAGTGGGGTCAGCATTAGATGATCGCACCATTCAGCAAATAAAGTTAGCTCAAAAAACCAGAGGAGTCATTATCTTCACCGACCCTGATTTTAATGGCAATAGGTTGCGTACTCTTTTGATGAAAGAAGTGCCAGATGCGAAACAAGCATTTTTAACGAGAGCTTCAGCAGCTCCCAAAACTAGCAATCACAATAGCTTAGGTATTGAGCATGCAAGTAATCATGATATTGAATTAGCCTTGGAAAATGTCTATGAGATATCAAATGATGATTTTGAACCATATACAATTGTTGATATGTCAGATTTAGGATTGTCTGGTGACAAAGATTCTCAAAATCTCCGCAATTATGTCGGAGATAAGCTAAATATTGGCTCAACAAATGCCAAACAGTTTAGAAATCGATTGAATATGTTTCAAGTTGATAAAAGACTGTTAGTAGATACCATAAATAACTTTAAAAAGGGAAAATGATGCCACGAAATAAATTAAGTATTTCTGATCCAATTAAAACGAATGAAATTTTACGCAAGTACAAGCTGCGTGCTAAGAAGAGCTTAGGTCAAAACTTTTTGACTAATCCTAAAGTTCTAGATGATATTGTAGATGCAAGTCAACTAAATCTTGATGAAGTAGCTATTGAAATTGGCCCAGGTATTGGTGCTCTAACTGAAAAGTTAGCAGAGGTCTCTAAGCAGGTATATGCTTTTGAAATTGATGATAGTTTGATTCCAATCTTGCACGATACATTGAGTGACTATGACAATATTGAAATTATTCATGATGATATTTTAAAAGTAAACTTAGATCAGTTTGTTAAAGATCATGGGTTAGAAAATACGACCATTAAAGTAGTTGCTAATTTGCCTTATTACATCACTACACCAATCATGCTTAATTTGATTAATAGTCAGTATTCATTTAAATCGTTAGTGTTGATGATGCAAAAAGAAGTTGCCGAGAGAATCACTGCAAAACCTGGAACAAGGGACTATGGCTCATTAACAATTGGTGTTCAGACAAAAATGAATGCTCGTATAGAAAGAATTGTTGGTGGTAAATCATTTATTCCTCGTCCAAAGGTTGATTCTGCTGTTGTTGTTTTAGAGAGACTGCCAGAAGATCAGATAGATATTGAAGACCCTGTATTTTTTGATAAACTAGTACGGTCTTCATTTGCACAGAAGCGTAAAAGTTTAACAAACAATTTATTAAACTGGCTGGGTCGTAATGATGATAGTCGTGAAAAAATTAAAGAGGCATTTGAAATCTGTAATATTCCAGAAAATGCCCGTGGAGAACAAGTTTCAATTGAACAATTTAAACAATTAGCAACAGAAATTAAAAGATTATTTAAAAAATAGAGATTTTTGTTACATTATTGTAAACGTTGTGATACTATGTTATGCTTAGTACTCTAGGGGGTAATGACATTATGCCAACATCTTTACAAACAATTAAGACACATCTTGATGAACATATCGGGGAAAACCTTACAGTGGTGGCGCAAGCCGGACGCAAGAAGGTTGTTCGTCGTAAGGGTACTTTAGCTGAAACATTCCATTCAGTTTTTGTTGTTAACCTTGATCAAGACGAAAACTCATTTGAAAGAGTTTCATACAGTTACGCAGACTTACTTACAAAATCTATCGATATTACATTCGAAGGTGACGAAGTGGTCGATGCAGAAGTAGCTGAAGCAGAATAATAAAAAAACATCTACCTTGAGGGTAGATGTTTTTTATTATTCAAAATTAGATAAGATTCCGCAAAAATACTTGCTATTTAATTTACATTGGGACATTATAAAATTAAGTTTTTACGGTAATTTATTGTATATATTTAATTTTAAGGGGAAAAAATGTCTAAAATACGAAGAAGCGAACGTTTAATTGATATGACTTTTTATCTATTGGAACGTCCTAATACCTTGATTTCACTATCAAATTTTGTGGAAAGATATGATTCGGCTAAGTCTTCAATTTCCGAAGATATTGGTATTATTCGCCGAACATTTATGATGAGAGGTATAGGGATGTTGGAAACTTTACCCGGCGCAGGTGGAGGAGTTCTGTACACTCCAGGTATATCAAAAGATGAGTCCCAAAAATTTTTGAACGATATAAAAAATGAAATTGCTCAAATTGATCGTATATTGCCAGGAGGATATTTATATCTATCCGATTTACTTACCAATCCCGAAATTTTAAAAACAATAGGTAGGATGATAGCCACGCAGTATGCAGATAGTTCTATTGATGTTGTTATGACGGTTGCCACAAAGGGTATTCCTATTGCTCAAAGCGTTGCTAATTATCTTAACTTACCATTTGTCATTGTTCGACGTGATTCCAAAATCACTGAAGGTTCAACTATTAGTGTCAATTATGCTTCAGGATCTAGTGACCGTATTCAAAAGATGGAATTATCCAAACGTTCTTTAAAGGCAGGATCCAATGTTTTAGTTGTGGATGATTTCATGAAGGGCGGCGGAACTATCATTGGTATGAAGAGTTTGATTGAAGAATTTGATGCTAATTACATTGGAGCAACAGTATTTGTCGAAAATTCTACAACAAGTAACAATATCTCCGAAAATTCCATTACATCAATGTTCAAGGTAAATGAAATTGATCCAAATAAAAAGTCAGTTTCAATTGATGAAGGAAACTTCATAGAAAATACAAATTTTAACTATTTTGAATAAAACTCAATTGAGTAGACTCCCTAAAAAATGCTATTATATATAATGTAAATAGTGTGACCGAAAGGGAGTCTTTTTTGATGTCAAATCGATATGTAATTATTCTTGCCGCCGGTAAAGGTACAAGAATGAAATCAAAACTTTACAAAGTACTGCATCCAGTCGCTGGTAAAGCAATGGTTGATCATGTTGTTACTCAGGTAGAAGAAATCAATCCTGAAGTAATTGAAACAGTTATTGGTCACGGTGCTGAAAAAGTGCAAGATCTACTAGGTGATAGAACTAAGTATGCGCTACAGTCTGAACAATTAGGAACTGCGCATGCTGTTCAACAAGCTGAAGATGAATTAGGTTCAAAAGAAGGAATGACTCTGATTGTTAATGGTGATACACCATTATTCACAGCAGAAACTTTTGAAGATCTATTCAACTACCATGAAGAACAAAAAGCGGCAGTTACAATATTGACTGCTCATGCTGATAATCCATTTGGCTATGGAAGAATTATCAGAGATAAAAATAATGATGTTCAAGCTGTTGTTGAGCAAAAAGATGCAACACCTGAACAACAAGATATTCAAGAAATAAATACTGGTGTTTATTGTTTTGACAATAAGTTACTATTTGATAACTTAAAAAATGTGAAAAATGATAATGCTCAAGGTGAATATTACTTACCAGATGTAGTATCCATTTTAAGAGAACAAGGCAAAAAAATTGCTGCTTACCAAATGGATGACTTGAGTGAGTCATTGGGCGTGAATGATCGTATTGCACTTTCCAATGCAGAAAAATTGATGCGCAAACGTATCAATGAAGATCACATGCGAGAGGGTGTAACAATTGTTGATCCTGAAAGCACATATATTGATTTTGGAGTAAAAATCGGTAATGATACAGTTATTGAACCAGGATCAAAGATTTTTGGGAATACAACCATTGGTTCAGATTGTTTGATTGGCTCAGGATCAAGAATTGAAAATTCAGTTATTGAAGATAATGTTCAAGTCATTAGTTCAACAATTGAAGATGCAGTTATGCACAATGGTAGTAATGTTGGTCCTAACTCACACCTACGTCCTAATGCGGTTCTTGGCGAAGATGTACACGTGGGTAATTTCTGTGAAATTAAAAATGCTGAAATTGGTGATAGAACTAAAATAGGTCACCTAACTTATGTTGGTGATGCTACCTTAGGTACTGACATCAATGTTGGATGTGGTGTTGTTTTTGTTAATTACGACGGAGTGGGTAAGCACCACAGTAATATCGGTGATCATTCATTTATTGGAAGCAATTCTAATATTGTTTCACCAGTTAATGTTTCAGATCATTCATTTATTGCAGCAGGATCTACTATCACTAATGATGTGCCTTTCCATTCTTTAGCAATTGCTAGAGAAAGACAAACAAATAAAGAAGACTTCTGGGATAGACTTCCAGTATCTAAAAGTGAAGATTGGAATTAGGAGAAGAAAATGTCTGATAATAACAGCGATAGACCAATTAAAATTTTTGCACTAAATTCTAATAAACCATTAGCTGAAAAAATTGCCGAAACAGTAGGTATTCCACTAGGAAAATCTTCTGTTACTCGTTTTAGTGACGGTGAAATTCAAATTAACATTGAAGAAAGTATCCGTGGCGCTGAAATTTTCTTGGTACAATCTACCAGCGCACCAGTTAATGATAATTTGATGGAATTATTAATTATGGTTGATGCTCTTAAGAGAGCTTCAGCAAGCACTATTAATGTTGTTATTCCTTATTACGGCTATGCTCGTCAAGATCGTAAAGCAAGATCTCGTGAACCTATTACAGCCAAACTAGTTGCAAATATGCTACAAAGAGCTGGTGTAAATCGTGTCCTAGCGCTTGATTTGCATGCTGCACAAATTCAAGGATTCTTCGATATTCCTGTCGATCACTTGATGGGTGCACCATTGCTAGCTGACTATTTCTTGAGTAATCATCTGGAAGAAAATGCTGTTGTTGTTTCTCCAGATCATGGTGGTGTTACAAGAGCTAGAAAATTAGCTGAATTTTTGAAGACACCTATTGCCATTATCGATAAAAGACGTCCAAAAGCAAATGTGGCTGAAATCATGAATATTATCGGTAATGTTAAGGGTAAAAGAGCTATTATTATCGATGATATGATCGATACAGCTGGTACAATTACGTTAGCATCACAAGCAATTATTGATGCAGGTGCAACAGAAGTATATGTATGTTGTACACATCCTATACTTTCAGGACCAGCTGTCGAGAGATTAGCTGCATCTCCAATTAAAGAATTGATTGTTACTGATTCAATAAACTTATCAGAAGACAAGAAGATTGATAAGTTAGTTCAAGTTTCTGTTGGACCACTTATTGGTGAAGCTATTAATCGTATTCATGACAATGAACCAGTCAGCCCATTGTTCAACACAAGATTTAACAGTTCAAACAATTAAAAAAAAGGAAATCATATATATGATTTCCTTTTTTTTAATATCTATTTCTTTGATCGTTTTGTTGTTGCAATAGGTTTCTAATTTGTGTAAGTGTTTGAAGTTCTGGACTTTGGTTTTGGCTTTGTTCAAACTTACTTTTAGAACCGTCACGTCGTAATTGATTCATAAGTCTCATGATCATGAATATTACGAACATAGTAATCAAAAATTCAATTATTGCATTAATCAAATCACCGACTAAGAATGTTGCACCTAGTATTTGGAATTGCATAGCTGACAAGTTAATTTGTCCGATGAAGATACCAAGTAAAGGGTTAATAATTGAAGTGGATAGTGAAGCCACTAGTTTATTGAAAGCAGCACCAATAATAACACCGACTGCCAGGTCAACAGTACTACCACGAGAAATAAATTCTCTAAATTCTTGTAACATTTAATATCTCCTTTGAAAATATAATATTAATTACTTTACTACAAAATTGTGAAAGATTGTTGAATCTATATAATTTTGTTATTACGAATATGCGATTGAAATTCAAGATATGCATCATTAAAAATATCATTTGTCTGATTTTTCAGCATAGATTTAGGGAAATAGAATCTTTCATCTCCCGTGAATCTACCTGAAAGTGCCTCTACCAAGGGGCTAACGGTAGATAACTCAATGAATGTTCCATCTGCTTGAACTAGTTCAATTTGAGTACGATTTTTTTGTTTCTTAGGATCATAAATATCATATGGTAAGTCAAAATTCGTATTTGTTGAAGTGTAGTAATTCTTTTCAAAACCAGCATTTTCCACAATATTAGCTAGAGTAGGAAGAAGATGTTCAGTATCACTACTATATTCAACAGATTTGAATGGCTTCCGATTTAAAAATCGACTAGATAAATCTCTCAAGATAGCATCAGGAGAATCTTGCCAGATTGAGAAATAAGTATTGAGTATTCCGTCATCTAAACGAAGATAATCATCGATATCAACATCATTGCGGAAGAATGGCATAAGAAAATTCGATAGTTCAAATTTTTCTAATTGATTAGTATCAAATAGGTCTTTAGCACGTTTTAGTAATTTAGTTAAAACGACTTCCATACCCCTAGAAACAGGATGGAAATATACTTGTTGATACATTTGATATCTACAAATTAGATAGTCTTCCACGGCGTGCATACCGCTGGCATCAAAGACAATACCCTGCGAGTATGGTCGCATCATTCGCAAGATTCTTTTGAGGTCAAACATTCCATATTCAGTACCAGTGAAGTAAGCATCTCTCAGTAAATAGTCCATGCGATCGGCGTCTATTTGGCTAGAAATCATCTGAACAACTTGAGGATTAGGGTAAGTTTTGGCGATAACACTAGCTACTTTATCTGGTAGATCTGGAGAAACTTTTTTTAAAATTTGATTAATTTCTGTTTTATCAGAAGTAATGATTTCTTGTGTCCATTTTTCATGATCAGTATCAAAAATATGTTCGAAGGTATGTGAGTAAGGCCCATGTCCGACGTCATGAAGTAGAGCAGCACAAAGTGCTACTATTCTTTCATCATCGTTCCACAAACCATCATTTTCATTTTTAGATGGGTAATTTCTTTGGAAGTTATCACATATTTGACGTGTAATATCGTAGACACCAATACTATGTGTAAATCTGGAATGTTCTGCGCCATGAAATGTAAACGAAGTAGTCCCCAATTGTTTAACACGACGAAGACGTTGAAATTCTTTACTATTTATAAGATCCAGAATAACCTTATGTTGAATATGAATATAGTTGTGAACAGGATCTAGGAATACTTTTTCTTTTGGCAACATTTCTATTTCGTAGGCCATTTTTATACCTCTGGTAGTTGGAGATTTTTTTGTTCAATTCGTTCAATTGAGTTTTTAAAATTTTTAATATAGGTATCACTATCTTTTATAGTCTCAAAATTATCGTAATCAATATTGTAATCTAAAGCTATTCTATCAATAATTTTCTGTTTTGCTAAATCAATATTTAAATTTGGCTCATCAAAGCTATCTAAATTTTCCATACATTCTGGATCAATTACAGGAAACTTGATTTTTTCGTTGATAGGTACATTGCTTAATTGATAAAAATTTTGCATCAAATTGGATCTCAATTTTTGATCACCACAAATACTGATGTAAGCCATGATAGCAACTGATTCTCCAACACGACGTTGAGATAAGCCGGCGATTTTTTTGCCATTAATACTCAAATCATAAGTACCAGGGCAATAAGAATTTTCTATTTCTCCAGCTACAATGTTTTCATTAAAAGTTTCTCTGATAATTTTGTACATCAGTTCGTAGGCAGCATCAATTGAAAGTTGATCTTTGGACGGTAGGCAGATAGTAAAGTTTAGAACTCCATCGTCTGAAACAACTCCAAGACCGCCAGAATTTCTGACAAAATAATCGAATTGTTGTTCTTTTAAATAGATTAATCCTTTAGATAGATTTGATAGTCTTAGATCCTGCATTCCAAGAATCACTGTTGGTTCAGTCGTCCAAAAGTGAATTACAGCCTTTTTCGTTTCAGAAGTATACTTTAAAATTGCTTCAGTGTTTGCAAAAGATGAGTATTTGGATGTTTTTTGTTTTTGATTGTATAATAAAATGGTATCATTCATTGAGTTTTCTTCTTTAGTAAATTATTTTAATATATATAATTTTATCATTTCGAGGTCTTATTTTTGGAAAATAATACAGATGTATCAGTAGAACTTAATATCGATATGCAGCAAGAAGACGAAATCAGTCGAACTACCATAATTGAACCGGGAAAATTTTCGCAGGTTGGTAAGTCTTTTTATCTTCGGTTTAGTGAAAAATTAGATGATAGTGAAGAAGCACTAATCACAGTGAAGATTACTGAAGATGGTGATGTGCTGGTTCGCCGTGTTGCTAGCTCAACTAAATTGAGTACTAATCTATATTTTACACATGGAGATTACAATTCGGGTCAGGTACAAACTGAATACGGATTGATGCCAATGAGAACATTTACTAAAAATTTAAGTGTAGAATTTTCAACAGAACCACTAGCTGGAAATGTAAAGGTTGACTATGACTTAATAATTGGGGAAAATGTTATAGGTAATTACAAATTTAGATTGATTTTTAATGCTTAGCTGATATCATAATAACTAGACGCTTGTGAAAGGACGTGTACCTTTTGGAATTCGAAAAATTCAAAAATCAAAGAAAAGAAGAACTATCTCTAATTGAGGTGGCACTTGAACTTCTTGAAAATAACAATAAAAAAGTAATGAACTTTTCTGATATGATCAATGAAATTCAAACATATCTTGGTAGATCTGACGACCAAATTAAAGAAGCATTACCACAATTTTATACTGATCTAAATAATGATGGTAGTTTTCTATCTTTAGGTGAGAATGTTTGGGGATTGCGCAAGTGGTATCCATTTGATTCTATTGATGAAGAAGTTAACCATCCAGAAGATAGTGGTGCTGAAAGTGCTCACAAGTCTGCATCTAAGGTTAACGCCTTCTTGAGTGATGACTTAGATGATGTTGTATCATTTGAAGATGATTCAGAACTGGGCGACGGAGATGACGAAGTTGCAGTATCTGGTGTTGTAGACAATGGTCCTGATCTATCTAAATTTACAAATGCTGATATTACAGCAGTAGATGACGTTGATGATGAAGATGAAAAAGACGATAGCCTAGAAGATGGTATCGAAGGTCAACTAACAGAATTCGACGAGGATGAAGAAGACATCGATCTTGATGAAGAAGACGATGACGACAATTCAGACGACGACGAAGATTTATAAAATAAAAGGTTTGACGTAGGACTCATATAATCGTATTATATTGTTTGGGCTCTATTACAAAGGCTAATTAAAGGTTCCCTGTTCAATATTGAATAGGGGACCTTTTTATATTTTTTGAGTGTAAATCCCTACCAAAAATATGTGGAGGAACAGATATGACAAAGTATATTTTCGTTACAGGTGGAGTTGTTTCATCATTAGGAAAAGGTATAGTTGCCGCATCACTAGGACGACTATTGAAGAATCGCGGATTGAAAGTTACAATCCAAAAATTTGATCCATATATCAACGTTGATCCAGGAACTATGAGTCCTTATCAACACGGTGAAGTTTACGTTACAAATGACGGAACTGAAACAGATTTAGATTTAGGACACTACGAGAGATTTATCGATAATGATTTGAATAAATATTCAAATGTTACTACTGGTAAGATTTATTCAGAAGTTATCAGAAAAGAACGCCGTGGAGAATACAACGGTGCTACAGTACAAGTAATTCCACATATTACAGACATGATAAAACAAAAAATCATGCGCGCTGCTACAACAACTGATTCAGATGTAATCATTACTGAAGTTGGTGGAACAGTTGGGGATATTGAATCAACTCCATATTTAGAAGCTTTGCGCCAAATGAAAGCAGATGTTGGAGCTGAAAATGTAACTTATATCCATACTTCACTGGTGCCATATCTAAAGGCAGCAGGTGAGATGAAGACAAAACCTACGCAACACTCAGTTAAAGAATTAAGAAGTATCGGTATTCAACCAAATATCTTGGTAGTTCGTACAGAACAAGAAATGCCACAAGATATGAAAAATAAGATTGCATCATTTTGTGATGTAGATCCAGAAGCAGTTATTGAATCAAGAGACGCTGACTCATTGTATTCAATTCCATTGAATCTTCAAGAACAAAAATTTGATGAAATTGTATGTAAATATTTGGGTATAGACACAAAACCTGCAGATATGACAGATTGGAATAAACTTGTTGATCGAGTTAGAAACTTGAAACATAAGACAAAAATTACTCTTGTTGGTAAATATACAAAACTACAAGATGCCTATATCTCAGTTACAGAAGCATTACGTGCAGCTGGTTACACATATAATACTGATATTGAAATTGAAAAGATCTCTGCGGATTTGATCAATGAAGACAATGTTGCTGAATATTTGAAGGATTCAGATGGTATAATTGTTCCTGGTGGTTTTGGTAGTCGTGGTCTGGAAGGTATGATTACAACTATCAAATATGCACGTGAAAATGATGTGCCATTCCTAGGTATCTGTTTAGGAATGCAAATGGCAAGTATCGAATTTGCTAGAAATGTAGCTGGAATCCAAGACGCTACAACTGGTGAAGTTGATGACAAAGCTCCAAATAAAATTATTGATATCATGGCTGACAAAAAAGATGTTGAAGACATCGGTGGAACATTGAGACTTGGTGCTTACCCATGTAAGCTAAAAGAAGGTTCTAAAGCATATGAATCATATGACAGACAATCAGTTATTCAAGAACGTCATAGACATAGATATGAATTTAATAATGAATACCGTAAACAATTTGAAGAGTTAGGACTTACATTTTCTGGTGTTTCTCCTGATAATCGTTTAGTTGAAATTGTTGAAGTAACAGAAAACAAATTTCACGTTGCTGCTCAATATCATCCTGAATTTTTATCAAGACCTACAAGACCAGAAGGACTATTCAAAGCATTTATCGGTGCAGCTTCAGGTCTAGAAGAAGATTCAATCTAGATCTTAGCAGTCAATAAATACTTTAAGGATATTAAAGATGCAAAAACTAATAATTAATGGTGGAAAAAAACTTTCTGGTGAAGTGACTATTGGTGGAGCAAAGAATAGTACTGTTGCTATTATTCCGGCAGCAATACTTTCTGAAACTCCTGTAACACTTGATTCAGTTCCTCAAATTAGAGATGTGAATAACCTATGTTCTATCCTTAAGGATATGAATGTAAAATCTAGTATGAAGAATGATGTGTTGCATATTGATACAACAAATATTAAATTTGCTGAGCTACCAAGTGGTAAGGTAAGTTCTCTTCGAGCTTCTTATTACTTTATGGGTGCCATGCTTGGAAAATTTGGTAAAGCTATAGTTGGGTTCCCCGGTGGGGATGATATTGGACCTAGACCAATTGATCAACATATCAAGGGATTTGAAGCCTTGGGTGCAACTGTTGAAAATAGAAAAGGTCAAATTATCATAACTTCTCCAGAGGAAGGACTTACTGGTGCCAAGATATTTTTAGATATGGTATCAGTAGGTGCCACTATTAATATTATTTTGGCTGCTGTAAAAGCTAAGGGAACAACAGTAATTGAAAATGCTGCTAAAGAACCTGAAATTATCGACTTAGCAACATTCCTGAATAATATGGGAGCTACTATACGTGGCGCTGGAACAGAGACAATTAGAATTGAGGGTGTTGATAGCTTGAAATCTAAGAATTCTCATACAATCATTCCAGATAGAATTGAAGCAGGAACTTACTTGAGTTTGGCTGCTGCAAATGGTGGTGGAATAAGAGTCAACAATATTATCAGTGAACATTTGGATGCTTTCATTGCAAAATTAATTGAAATGGGCGTTGATCTTCAAATCGACGAAGATAGTATTTATGTAGGTGAAACTAAGAATATCAAGCCAATAAATGTTAAGACAATGCCATATCCTGGATTTGCGACAGACTTACAACAGCCGATAACACCATTGTTAATGTCTGCAGAAGGTGAAGGGATGATTGTTGATACTATCTATCCTAAGCGAATCAAACATATCCCTGAATTAGTAAAAATGGGTGCAGATATCAGAAGTGAAAATGATCTTATTTTTATTAAAGGTGGAAAACCACTTAAGGGTGCTACAGTTTCAGCGGAAGAGATTCGTGCTGGTGCCTGCTTGATGATTGCCGGTTTGTTAGCCGAAGGACAAACAGTTATTAATAATGCTGAAAATATTCTACGAGGATACGATCAAGTTGTGTGGAAATTACATTGTTTACAAGCAGATGTTCAATTGATCGGTGATGACGAATTTAGATTTGAAATTTAATTGACAATGTTTTGGTCACATGATAAATTATAAAAAATAAAAACAAGAGAGGATGTGTCGCTATTGAGAAATTAAGCAGAATATACAAGATTATACATAAATAACGTGTGTAGTTTTTTACTTTTGCTTAATTTAACTCAATAGTGTCAAACATCCTGTGCTGTAGATAAACACCATAGGACGCTATTTAAGCGTTCTTTTTTATTTGCCCGAGTAAATGTAAATCACTACACCTCAAACGAAGAGGTGCGCAAATGGGAACAATAAACATAAATAATTTAAACTTTCGATATACTCAAATGTCAGATTATCTATTCCAAAATGTTAATTTAAATATTGATGAAACTTGGAAATTAGGATTAGTTGGAAGAAATGGTCGTGGGAAAACAACATTACTAAAAATTTTGTCTGGTGATTTACCTTCAGATAACTCCGTTAATACAGACATGAAATTTTATATGTATCCACAAAATGTAGAGGATCCATCAAGATTAGTTTCGGATATTGTTACCAATTTATCAGGGATCAATATTTACGATATGTGGAAAATAGAAATTGAATTTGAGAAATTGCATTTAAGCGATGATGTTTTAGAAAGACAGTTTGATACTCTTAGCCCAGGAGAACAAACAAAAGTCTTGCTTGCAATTTTGTTTGTTGATGAAAGAGGATTTCAACTGATCGATGAACCAACTAATCATTTAGATATTCAGGGACGACAAATTGTCTCTGAATATTTAAAAAATAAAAAAGGCTTTATAGTGGTCAGTCATGATAAATATTTTTTAAACGAAGTAATTGATCATGTTATATCAATAAATAAAGCTGATATTGATACTATCAAGGGGAATTATGATACTTGGGAAACAAAAAAGAATTCACAAGATAGCTTAGAAATAGAGCAAAAGAAACATCTAACAAGTGAAATTAAGAATTTAAATAAAATAGCAACGAAGAGAAAAGAATGGGCAGGTAAATCAGAGAAACAGAAAAATAAAACTAAGGGACAAAAAGACAATCTAGATAAGGGCTTTATTGGACATAAGTCAGCTAAAATGATGAAAAAATCAAAACTTTTAGAAGATAGATCTAACAAGTCACTAGAAGAATCTAGAGAATTGTTGAAAAATATTGACGTGGAAAGTTCGCTGTCCATGAATTTTAAAAAATTTGCCCAAGATAAGAGCTTGATCCATGTTCAAAATTTGATTTTAAAAACCAATAAAATAAGCACACCAGAAACATCATTTGATTTAAATAACGATGATATAATTTCTTTAGTTGGTAGAAATGGAATTGGAAAGACAACTATTTTTAGACAGATAATGGGTATTTCTCAGCCGTTTGAAGTACATGGGGAAATAAAAATCAAACCTCATTTAAAAATTTCTTATCTAGAACAATTGCAAAAATTTACTGGAAATATAGAAAAATTAGCTGAAATAAAGAATGTAGATGTTCAATTAATTTATTCAAATTTGCGAAAAATGGGGTTTGAGAGAGAATCTTTTCCAATGCCAATATCCCAAATGAGTTTAGGCCAACAACAAAAAATTAAGTTAGCAGTTAGTTTTTCAGAAGAATCAAATGTTTACTTGTGGGATGAGCCACTTAATTATTTAGATATAATTACCAGAGAACAAATTATAAAAATGATTAAAAATCAAAAACCTACAATGATTGTTATAGATCATGATTTAGATTTCATAAATGAAATATCTAATAAAAAAATCGTTTTGGGATAGCATAATTGTATTGAATGTAACGCTAATTCATGATAATATTATTAATCGTTAGTAAATAATCTCTATTTCAGCAAATGATTTAGGGCAAAAGGAGCGCATATAAATGAAAGACGGAATTCACCCAGAATACCATCAAGTAGTTTTCATGGATTCAACTACAGGTAAGAAATTCTTAGCTGGTTCTACAGTTCAATCAAATGAAACAACTGACTTTGAAGGTAACGATTATCCACTAGTACGTATTGAAATTTCATCAGATTCACATCCATTCTACACAGGTAAACAAAAGTTTGCTCAAGCAGATGGTCGTATCGATCGTTTCAACAAGAAATACGGACTATAAGACAAGTATTAAAAAAAGCCACCTTTTTACAGGTGGCTTTTATTTTTAACTTTTAAATTGGAAAATACCCAGATGAAGTTTATCAGTGCCAAAGAACTAGTGAATAAAAATACTGCAGAGTAGTTATAAAAACCTGCTATGGAAGAACCCAATAGAGGTCCTGCAACATTTCCCATTGATTGGAATGATTGATTATAACCAAATATTCTACCAGTGTATTTATGACTAGTATTTTTAGCCAACATGGTTTGAACTTGTGGAGCAAGACAGGCATCTGAAATTCCGACAAGGAATCTTAGACCAGCCAGTTGCCAAATATTTGTAACAAACGCTTGGGGAATGTAAACTAGGAAAGCAAAGAATAAACCACCGATTAATATTTTTTCGGTACCTATTCGATCTCCTAGTGCTCCAAACCTGGGAGCAGCAATAACATTTGCAATACCAGGCATAGCAGCCACCAATCCGGCTACCAGTGTTACATTACTACTTCCATTCATAAGTTGTTTTGTGTACAGACTGACAAATGGGTTAATAGAAGTATTGGAAGCATAGATAATAAAAGTAGTAACAAATAATGCGAAAATTATCTTTGGATGTTTCAAATGGTGGAAGATTTCCTTTGTGGATTCTTCGTCTTCCTTGGCAATTGGATGAAAATCTTCTTGTATGAAGGTTACAACTAGGATGAATGCTATAAATAATAGAGTACCTGTTATTAAGAATGGCACTCTGTATCCAAAGTATTGTGCTATAGCTCCACCTACTAGGGGTCCTAATAGTGTTCCAGACATAACACCGGTGTTTAGAGTTCCTAGAGCTCGACCACTTTGTGATCTAGGAGCGGTAGATGCTATAAGCGTATTGGCATTACTGATAAATCCTGAAAAGACACCTTGTAACAGTCTAAGTACAAGTAACTGCCATGGTGCAACTACAAATGCTTGTAGTGTGATGACGATAGCCATACCTAGTGATGCACGAATTAACATTAACTTTCTACCGCGGCGGTCAGCAATTTTTCCCCAAAGGGGAGAAATGAATGCCATAACTAGGAATGTAGCAGAAAAAATCAGACCATTCCAAGTAACCAGTTGACTCTTAGTGAAATTGCCTAAAGTATTGATGTATAATGGCATGAAGGGTGTTATCATGCTAAATCCAATACCAGATATAAAGGTACTAAACCAGAGTACGGTTAGATTTTTTTTCCAATAATTATTTTGTTTTTCTTTCATGATGATATAGTTCAAATCCTTTCTAACTCTAACTAGTATACTCTTAAGATTTATCGATATTAATAATTTTTGATTTGGGGAAATTTTATTATGAAAATGAGACTTAAAGAAGTGTATTCTGCACTCAATATTGAAGCAGAAAATATCAAAGATATATCTATTACAGGTGTATGTTTTGATAGTCGTGAGGCAAAAGATGGGGATTTGTTCATTCCACTAATTGATCAACGTGATGGACATGATTTTATAGATAGTGCTATTAACAATGGTGCTGTTGCTTCTATTTGGCAAAGAGATCATGAAATTCCAGATGTCTCTATCCCACTTTTGGAGGTTAAGAATACTAGTGATGCTTTTGAAGCTATCGCAAAGTATTATCTTTCTAAGGTAAATCCTAAAGTTGTTGCAGTTACAGGTAGTAATGGTAAGACAACAACCAAAGATATGATTGCCAATGTGCTTTCAATAAATAATAATGTTGCAAAAACTCCCAAGAATTTTAACAATGAAATTGGTGTTCCTTTTACCATTTTGAATATGCCAGTTAATACAGAAGTTTTAGTTCTTGAAATGGGAATGGATCGACCAGGTCAAATAGAGGATTTGAGTACAATTGCAAATCCTGACTTTTCAGTTATTACCATGATTGGTGAAGCACATATAGAGTTTTTCCAGACCAGAGATAAGATCGCTGATGCTAAGATGGAAATTACTAGTCACCTTAGAGAAGATGGTCGTTTCATTTATGATGGAGATGAACCATTGTTAGTTCAAAAGGCTGAAAATATTGAGCAAGAACAACTTACTTTTGGTATGGGTACAGAGAATAGTATTTATGCAACAGAAGTTGTTTCAGGTAAGGACTATACTGAATTTAAAACAAACCTTTGGACAGATGAGAAATTTACTATTCCGATGATGGGCGAATATAATGTTAGAAATGCTTTAGCAGCTTTGATGATTGGTAAAATTTTCCATACTAGACCTGATCAAATGGCTAAATCTTTGAAAGAATTAAACGTTACTGAAAATCGTACAGAATGGTTAAAAGCAAGTAACGGAGCTGACATTTTAAGTGATGTATACAATTCCAATCCTACTGCTGTAATTGAAGTTTTAGACAATCTAAAGACCATTAAAACAGCAGGAAGAAAGATTATTGTATTAGGAGATATGCTTGAACTTGGCGATTTATCTGCTGAGTTACATGCATCATTGGCAGACCATATTGATCCTGATGACTTTGACAAAGTCTATCTAGTGGGAACTGACATGCAGCAATTGAATAACAAGTTAACTGATAAGTATTCATCTGAAGATTTGAAATTATATGATAAAGATCAACTAGATAATCTTGTCAGTGATTTGAAGCAAGAATTAGAACCAACAGACACAATCTTATTAAAAGCTAGTCACGGAATTCATTTGGAAAATGTTTTAAAAGACTTGGTTTAAGTTGAGATTATTACTAATAAATGGTAAATTAGTTTTTTATGCCAAAAAAGGCGTAGACTCGGAGGAAATTTGTGAAATTTAATGAATTAGGTTTAGACCCCACTTTAATTAGTGCGGTAGAAAAAGTTGGATATGTAGAAGCTACACCAATCCAAGCAGAAACAATTCCACTTGTATTAACAGGTGAAGACGTAATTGGACAAGCGCAAACAGGTACAGGTAAAACTGCTGCGTTTGGTTTACCAATTTTAAATAGTATTGATACTAAAGACCCAGCAGTTCAAGCTTTGATCATTTCACCAACTAGAGAGTTGGCAATTCAAACTCAAGAAGAACTTGCAAAATTAGGTCGTGACAAGCACGCCAAAGTTCAAGCCGTTTTCGGTGGAGCTGATATTAGAAGACAAATTAATGGTTTAAAAAACCACCCACAAATTGTTGTAGGAACACCTGGTCGTTTACTTGACCATATAAATCGTAAAACAGTCAAATTGGGAAATGTAAAAACAATTGTTTTAGATGAAGCTGATGAAATGTTAGACATGGGATTCATTGAAGATATCGAAAGTATTCTTTCAAATGTTCCTAATGAACACCAAACACTACTATTTTCAGCAACAATGCCAAAACCAATCATGAATATCACTAAGAAATTCATGACAGATCCAAAAGTTGTTCAAATCAAATCAAAAGAACTAACAGCTGACAACATTGAACAATATTATGTTAATTCAAAAGAATTTACAAAATTCAATATGATGACACGTATTATGCAAGTTCAACAACCAGATCTTGGTATTATTTTTGGACGTACAAAGAGACGTGTTGACGAATTAATTCGCGGATTACAAGCTCGTGGTTTCAAAGCTGAAGGTATCCACGGAGATATGTCCCAAGATAAGCGTTCTAGTGTATTGAAGAAATTCAAATCTGGAAAGCTTGAATATCTAGTAGCTACTGATGTTGCTGCTCGTGGTATCGATGTTTCAGGTGTTACTCATGTTTATAACTATGATATTCCTCAAGATCAAGATAGTTATGTCCACAGAATTGGACGTACTGGACGTGCTGGTAAGTCAGGTGTTTCAGTTACATTTGTTGCACCAAACGAAACTAGTTACTTGAGAGCAATTGAAAAGTTAACTAAAAAACGCATGACACCACTTGCACCTCCTACTGATGATCAATTGGTAAAAGGTCAAATGGAAGCTGTTGAAGAGGAAATACAGAGTACTCTTGCACACGGCAAAGGTTTGGATCGTTTCAAAGAACCAGCTGAAGAATTATTAAAGAAATACACACCAGAACAATTGGTTCAAATTTATTTGAACTCAGCTGTTAAGGATGAACACAGTGTTCCTGTTAATATCACACCAGAAAGACCACTTCCTTCTCGTGATGGTGGTTCATCTAGAGGCGGTAACAGAAGAGGCGGTGGTGGTCATTCAGGCAACCGTTCTCGTAATGGACATGGTGGCAGTAGTCGTGGAGGCCAAAGACGTAGTTACCGCGATAGAGATCGTGATAGCTCAGGCAGCCGTAATGGTACTAGTAGAAAAGATACTCACTCAAAGAGTAGAACTAATCCAGGAAATAAGGCTAACTCATCTAATAGAAAGTCTTCTTCTAAGAAGTCATTCAAGATTAGAACAAGTATCTAATTAAGCTATAAAAACAACTAAAATGTTATAATATTATTTAAAAGGTAGGGTAATTAATCTAATTACTGTGCCTTTTTTTATAGAAAAAATGGAGATAATTAATATGATTAAAGGATTAGGAATTGATATTGCTGAAATAGGTCGTGTGACGGATATTTATACAAAACATCCTAATTTCATAGAAAAGGTATTAACTGAAGAAGAAAAAGAACTTTTCTATCAACGTAATACTTTAAAAGCAAAGATGACTTTTTTAACGGGACGTTTTTCAGTTAAGGAATCATTTTCTAAAGCAATGGGAACCGGTTTGGGTAAAGTAGGATTCCATGATTTAAGCATATTAAATTATGAATCAGGTCAACCATATATAAAAACTGATATATATGATGGACCAATCCATGTTTCAATTTCTGATACTGATGAATTAGTAATCACTGAAGTTATTCTAGAGGAGTCTAACAACAATGAATAAATTAGATTACATGCCGTCTTATATTGAAGTTAATAAAGATAACTTGATAGATAATTTACAAAACCAAATGAAGATATTACCTGAAGATGCAACAGTTTTTGCTGTTGTTAAGGCTAATGCTTATGGACATGGTATGGTGGAAGTCGCTAAGTTAGTACTTGAACATGGTGTTAATGGACTCTGCGTTGCAACACTGAATGAAGCTGCGAAATTAAGAGAGGCTGGGATAAGTGCACCAGTTTTAGTATTGGGTATTACACCATATCAATATGCACAATTTGCAGCAGATAACGATATCTCATTAACAGTTGGTGATTTACCATGGCTAGAAAAGGCTGAGGTAAATAATTTAAAAATACATTTAAGCATTGATAGTGGCATGGGCCGTATAGGATTTCGAAAGAAATCTGATTTGCTGAAGGCATGTGAATTCATTGAAAATAACACTAACAAGTTCACAGCAGAAGGTATTTACACACACTTTTCAACGGCAGATAGTCCAGATGACAGCTATTTTCAAATTCAACGCAAAAGATTCAATGAAATGATTAGCAATTTACCAATAGACTTTAAATATATTCATTGTGCTAACTCAGCAACAGCTTTGTGGCACAAAGATATTGGAATAAATATGGTTCGTTTTGGTATTGGATTGTATGGACTAAATCCATCAGGAACAGATATCACAGAATTGCCGTATAAGCAAAAACCAGCTCTATCGTTATATTCTTCATTGGCATTTGTTAAGAGTGTTCCAGCAGGCGAAAAAATCGGTTATGGAGCAACATATACTACTTCCGAGGAAGAATGGATTGGTACAGTTTCTATGGGGTACTCTGATGGATGGTTGCGTAGAATGTCTGGATTTGATGTGTTAGTTGATGGTCAAAGATGTCCAATCGTTGGTCGTATCTGCATGAATCAATTTATGATTAAACTACCACATGAAGTGCCAGTTGGCAGCAAGGTTACCTTAATAGGTACTGATGGAAATGAAACTATCACTGCAACAGATGCAGCCGCATATTCTGGAACAATAAACTATGAAATTTTATGTAGTTTGGCTGAACATTTACCTAGAATCTATAAATAAAAAAAGACCTAATTAGAATTTTTTCTAATTAGATCTTTTTTTTATAATTTGGCTTTATTTAAAATTTTTCCAGAATGAATATCATCAATTTCTGACACAACAAAACCTTTTTTCTCTAGTTTGTTAATTACTACTTTCAATGTTTCTATATCAGTATCTGAAGGAAGAGAGAATAGAGTTCTACGAACTACCTCATTATTTTTACTATCTAAAGTAATACATGCCGTAATAGAAGAATGCTTAGAAATAATCTTTGACATTTTTTCCAGATCACCGTGTTCTCCTGGAGAACTAACTGTTAGAACGTAGCTACTGATATCCATTTTCCATGCATCAGACAACATACTCAATAAACGTGAGTGAGTTAAAATACCGTAGAAATTATTATTTTCATCTAGAACTGCAATATAAGGTAAATCTTTGATGTTGAAAAATACTTTAAAGAAAGGTGAGTCCACACTGATAGTTTTTGTGGCATTTTTTAGTAGGGAAGTTACGGGTTGAGTCATATCGCCACCACGAGATTTGTGACGATAAATGTGCATTTTGTAAATATTTCCCCTAAATATTTTACCTGTTTCATCAACAATAGGCACACAACGGAAACCTGAGTCTTCAAGTATTTTTAATGCTTCTTCTAAGGTAACAGTTTCTTGTACTGTAGTTAGATGATCCTTTGTTTGAACTAAAGATTTAACTAGCATGATATTCCTCCGGTCAATTATTATTAATTACAATAATACATTAAAATCTTAAAAATTAAAAGATTCTTAATTTAATGATAATTTTAAGGCATCTAAATACTATCGTAAGGGGATTTGAATGTTAATTTTGGGCAAAATAAAAAGCCCATCTCCTGTTGGAGAATAGACTTTTTAAAATGATGAATTATTGGCGAGCTTCAATTCCTGTTGCAGCAAATCCATCTTCGATAACTTTTTTAAGTTCATCAGCAGATTTCTTCATTTGTGCACTTTCAGTATCTGTAAGAGGAATTTCAAGAATATCGCGTAGACCTTTACGGTTAACGATAGCTGGAGAACCGATAAATACATCGTTTACACCATATTCACCTGTCATGTAAACAGATAATGGTAGAACTGTATTTTCGTCACCAAGAAGTGCTTTAGAAATTCTTGCTAGAGCTGTACCGATACCGTAGAATGTAGCACCTTTACGGTTGATAATGTTGTAAGCAGCGTTAACAACATTGTCATAAATTTCATCAAGTTTAGCTTGAGTGATTTCTGGATGTTTTTCCATCCATTCGTGCATTGAGATTCCACCGATTGTTAAGTGAGACCATGCAGCAAATTCTGAATCACCGTGTTCACCAAGAATGTAACCATGTACTGATCTTGGGTCAACGTTTAGTTCTTCACCAACAAATTTGCGTAGACGTGCTGTATCAAGTGATGTACCTGAACCAATAACACGTTCCTTAGGGAAACCAGATAGTTTCCATGTTGCATATGTAAGAATATCAACTGGGTTAGCAGCTACAAGGAAGATACCATTGAATCCTGATTCAACGATAGGATCAACGATTGATTTCAAAATGTTTAGGTTCTTGTTAACAAGGTCAAGTCTTGTTTCACCTGGTTTTTGTGGAGCACCAGCAGTGATAACAACTAGATCAGCGTCTTTAGCGTCTGAGTAGTCACCTGAGTAGATTGTTTTAGGTGCGGCAGAGAATGGTAGTGCATCGGCAATATCCAATGCGTCACCTTCAGTTTTTTCTTTAGCAATATCGCAAATTACAAATTCTTGAGCGATACCTTGAAGTGTCATTGCGTAAGCAAATGTAGAACCAACGGCACCATCACCAACTAGAAGTACTTTTTGGTGGTTTTTTTCGTTTGTTGGAGTTGTCATATTTAAAAATGTCCTTTCAAAATTAAATTAGTTCAATTTAATTATACAAATAACTTTCTAAAAATAACAGCATTTACATAAAAATTACATTTATAATTCACTTTTCTTATAAAGATATTGTAAGCGTGTAGTGTTATAATGGAACTTCGAAATGAGGTAGAGCAATGAAATTTGTTGTTGGATTAGGAAATCCCGGTAAAAAATATGATCGTACAAAACACAATATGGGGTTTATGGCGATTGATCAATTAATTGAAGATTATGGTGAAACAAGAACCAAAACAGACTTCCAAGCAGAATTTGTTAAATTCAAAGTAAATGGAGAAACTGTTTTTCTTGTTAAACCACTTACATTCATGAATGAATCAGGTCGAGCTGTCCGTATGTTGATGGGGTATTTTCAGGTCGAAGCTTCAGAAATTATGGTTATACAAGACGATATGGATATTCCTATCGGAAAAATAAGAATAAGACAAAAAGGTTCAGCTGGTGGACACAATGGGATTAAAAGCATCATCTCTTCTCTAGGAACTCAAGATTTTGCTAGAGTAAAAGTTGGTATTCAACACCCACAACGCCAATCTGTAGTTAACTGGGTTCTAACACCATTCTCTAAGGATGAAGAACCTGTGGCACTGTCAGGAATTGACAATGCAGTCAATGCAGTTAAAGATTGGATAGACGGAGAAAGTGTCGACCAGTTAATGAACAAATATAACTAATAGAGGTATATTGTGGAATTAACTGATTACATCTCAAATAAATTAGACCTTGGGAAATTTATTGATCAAGTCAAACCTGGAACTAAGAACTTATTGACAGGGTTGGTTGGATCAACGATTTCCCTATTTGTGTTGGATTCATTTAAGAGAACAAATAAAAAAATCCTACTGGTTGAAAATACGAATTTTCACGCTAATAAATTGTTCGATGAATTAAATTTGGTAGATGATATTGATACACATATTTTCCCAGTTGAAGAGGCGGTTTCATCAGAACTAGCAACTAGTTCACCTGATGAATTAGCTCAAAGAATTGACGCACTAGATTTTATTACTAGCGAAAAAGCTGGGATATTGGTGACGTCTATTTCTGGATTGGAGTATATTCTTTCACCAAAAGAATTGTATGAGAAATCTAGGATAAATTTAGTTTTAGATGAAGATTATAACTTAGAAGAACTTAATAAAATATTTGTTCAGATGGGTTATATAAAAGAAAAACTCGTAGCCAAACCAGGTGATTTTTCTATTAGAGGGGATATTATTGATATCTATCCACTAAATATGGATGATCCGATTAGAATGGACTTTTTTGGAGATCAACTGGAAAATATACGTACCTTTGATACAGAAAGTCAGCGTAGTATTGATGGATTAAAATCCGTAGAAATTTTACCAGCTGTGGATCGGATTTTTACATCGGAGCAACTATCAGCAGCTGCAGCAAAGCTACAAGAAGACTATGACAGTCAAATAGAGATAGACGATAAGATCGTAAAAGAAAATCTAGAGAATAGTTTTGGAGCTTTGTTGTCAGAATTATCTCAAGGTAATAGACCTGATAATTTGAGTAGAATTGTTGATTATTTAGATACAACTAAAACAAGTTTGTTAGACTACATGTCTGAAGATGACATTGTTATTTTTGATGAATACAATCGTTTAGTTGAGCAATCAAATAATAACTACTCTGATAATCAATCTTATTTAGCTAGCCAATTAGAATACGGTAAAATTTTACCTAATCAAAATATTCGTCAAAAATTTATGGATATTTATCCAAATAATAAAAGTGCCCAAATTTATCTATCCGCATTCCAACAAGGAATGGGGCGTATTCGACTTGATCAATTGGAAAATGTTTCGGTTAGAAGTATGCAGCAATTTTTCGGTCAAATGCCATTGCTAAAATCTGAAATAGATCGCTGGCAAAAGCAAGCATATACGGTATTGATTATTTTGAATGACAAAAAACGTATTGATTCAATAATGAGAACTTTGGAAGATTTTGAAATTAGTGCTGTTGTTACAAGTTCAGAAAAAATTATTGATGGTCGAACACAAGTAATTGAAAATCCGTTTGGTGAAGGTTTTGAATTACCTCAAAATAAATTGGCTGTAATTACTGAGAAAGAACTATTCAACAAAAAAGTTAAACGCCGTCGTCATCAGACTTTAGCTAACGCAGAAAGACTAAAAAGTTACAATGAGTTAAAACCTGGTGATTATGTAGTTCACGTTAACCATGGTATTGGTAAATTTACCGGAATGCAGACCATGGAAGTAGATGGTAAACATCAAGATTACATTACTATCGAGTATAAAGATGACGGAAGATTATTCATTCCTGTATCACAATTAGATCTTGTTCAAAAGTATGTTTCTGCAGAAGGTAAAACACCTAAAGTTAATAAACTTGGTGGTAAGGAATGGAGTAAGACTAAAAGTAAAGTTCAATCAAATATTGAAGATATCGCTGATGATTTGATTGAACTATATGCACAACGTGAATCTGAAGTTGGATATCCATTCCCAAAGGATGATGAACTGCAAAATCAGTTTGATGACGCCTTTCCTTATCCAGAGACGCCTGATCAACTGAGATCAATTGACGAAATTAAACATGATATGGAAAAACCACATCCAATGGATCGTTTATTAATAGGGGATGTTGGATTTGGTAAAACCGAAGTTGCTTTTCGTGCAGCCTTTAAAGCCGCCGAAAATGGTAAACAGGTAGTTTTCTTAGCACCAACAACCTTATTGGTACAGCAACATTACGACAATATGCGTGAAAGATTTGCAGGATTCCCAATAAATATTGGTGTTCTATCAAGATTTCAATCCCGCAAACAAGTCAAAGAAACCACTGAAAAATTAAAAAATGGTGAAATAGATATCGTAGTTGGAACACATCGTCTGTTATCGGATGATATAGAATTCAAAGATATTGGTTTATTAATTATTGATGAAGAGCAACGTTTTGGAGTTAAGCACAAGGAAAAAATCAAGCAATTAAAAGCAAATGTTGACGTTCTAACTTTGACAGCCACACCAATTCCTCGAACATTGAACATGTCTATGTTAGGTGTACGTGATTTATCAGTTATTGAGACAGCACCAAGTAATAGATATCCTGTTCAAACTTTTGTAATGGAACAAAATTTTGAAGTTGTAGCTAGTTCTATTCGTCGGGAAATGGAGCGTGGTGGACAGGTATTTTATCTACATAATCGTGTGGAAGACATGGATCGAGTTGCTGGCGAGATTCAGACATTTGTTCCAGAAGCAAGGATAGCTATAGCTCATGGAAGAATGACAGAGACACAAATGGAAGGTGTCATAGCTGATTTTTTGGCAGGAGAATATGATGTCTTAGTCACTACCACAATTATTGAAACAGGTGTTGATATGCCTAATGCCAATACTCTAATTGTAGAAAATGCTGATCAATATGGGTTATCACAGTTGTATCAAATAAGAGGCCGTGTAGGTCGTTCTAGTCGTGTAGCGTATGCCTATCTAATGTATAAACGTAATAAAGTTCTAACTGAGGTTGGTGAACAAAGACTAGAAGCCATCAAGAATTTTACAGAGTTAGGATCAGGGTTTAAGATTGCTATGCGAGATCTATCAATTCGTGGTGCTGGTAATCTATTAGGTAAACAACAACATGGATTTATTGATTCAGTTGGTTTTGATTTGTATACTCAAATGTTAAATGAGGCAGTTGCCAAGAAGCGTGGTCAAACTAAGACTGAAAAAACAAATTCAGAAGTTAATCTTCAACTAGAAGCTTATATTCCAAGTGATTATATTGAAGACCAAAATCAAAAAGTTGAACTATATAAACGTATACGTCAGATAGATTCAGAAGAAAATTACCAAGAAGTACGTTCTGAATTAATTGATCGTTTTGGCGAATACCCTAAAGAAGTTGATAATTTACTTCAAGTCAGTCTAATAAAGGCTTATTTAGATGAATCATTGGTTCAAAATTCAATGATGAAGGATAATATCGTTACTATTAAGTTTGCTAAGAATGCCAACAATTATCTAACAGGTGATTTGGTATTTAGATTGTTGGGTAATACTGAGATGAAAGCAACTGTCAATAATAGCAATGATGAATTTAAAATTATGTTAGATACATCTTCAGTCGACAATTGGGTTGAACAATTGGTTAATTTTACTCAAAAAATGGCAGAAGTTTTCGATAAATTAAAAGAGGATAAGCCTAAAAATGGAAAATAATTATAGCAACCGAGCTGTCAAAGGTGCTTGGATACTAGCTATTGCTTCATTTGTATCAGAATTTTTGAGTGCAGTTTATCGAATTCCTCTACAAAATATTGTTGGTGATCAAGGATATTTTATATATCAACAGGTTTATCCAATATATGGAATATTTACTGTTCTTTCACTGACTGGATTGCCAGTAGTATTGTCCAAAGTTTACGCTGATCAGGATGATGAAAGATCCAAGAGAAGATTATTTTTTAGACTTTTCTGGATATTGACGATAATTTCGGTTTTTATCACAGCTATTTTAGTTGTTTTTTCAGATCAAATATCTTTATTGATGGGTGATATAGGTCTAACAAATGAAGTAAAGATAGTTAGTTTGGCTTTCTTGTTGGTTCCATTAGAAAGTAATTTAAGAGCATATTTCCAATCAGATTTACTGATGCAACCAAGTGCAATTTCTCAAGTTATTGAACAGATAGTACGAGTATTCATAATAATTGTCAGTGCAATTATATTTGGTAAAGGAACTATTAATCTTTATCAAATGGGAACATTAGCAAATTCAGGTGCATTTTTTGGTGGGATTGCTTCTATTTTCATTCTGTTAATAACTTATATATACTTTTCTCGTATCAAAAATGAAGAAGAAACCAAAAAAACTAAACCTTTAGTAATCAGCAAAGGTCTAGTTTTTGAAATTGTTTTAATTGTAACTTTTACAGGAATTACGATTTTTTATCAGTTAATTGACACCTTCACAATGATTCATCAATTGAAATTGTTTGGATTTTCTTTGTATGATGCTGAAGTACAGAAGGGTATTTTTGATCGAGCACAACCAATTTTACAATTAGGTATTGTTATATCATTATCATTTGTTTCAAGTATCATGCCCCAGTTAAGAAGATCAAATAATAATCGCCAGATCATTTCCAGAATGGTACGTGTTTGTATCTGGTTATCATTTGCTGAAACAGCTGGTTTATTAGCATTGATGCCAGTTATTAATACAATGTTGTTCAAAGATAGCAGAGGATCTATCACGATAGGGGTATATTTACTGTCTATTATATTAATATCTTTGATCAATCTGATAGTTGTTATTTCTAGTGAAGATAAATCACAAAATCTCAGTAAGCTATCAGCATTTGGAGTTTCTATTTTCATTAAAATAGGACTTAATATATTCCTAGTATCCCGTTTTGGAATAATAGGAGCTGCGATTTCTACGGTTGCTAGTGAGCTAATATTATTAATCTGGATATTTATTAGTTATCAAAAGACTACGACAAATAGTTTGTTGAGTATTAAATTTATTTCCAAAGTATTTGTAACATCATTGATTATGGGAATTTTTGTTGAAATAATTTCCTTAGTAATGATGAAATTACTAGATTTAACAAGATTGTCTGGGATTTTAATATGCATAGTTTCAATTCCTGTAGGAGTAATACTATATTTTGTTATAACTAAGTATTGGAAAGTTTTAGATGTAAATGAATGGCAAATTTTGCCTAAAGGTAAATTTATCACCAGAATTATGAAAATTGAGGATAAATAAATGAGATTAGATAAATTTTTAAAGATAAGTAGAATTATAAAGCGTAGAACTGTAGCAAAAGAATTTGCAGATAACGGTCGCGTATTGATAAACGGACGACCAGCCAAATCTTCAACTTCTGTTGCTATAGGCGATATCATGGAACTTCAATTTGGTGAGAAGACTATGAAAATAAAAGTTTTGGATATAAAAGAAACAACTAAGAAGAATGAGTCAGCAGATATGTTTGAGGAAATTGTTTAAAGATTTTCTTAATATTGTATTAAAATTTTGTCCATAAATTTAAAAACTTGATATACTCGATACATAAGATCAAGGGGAAAATCTATGGAAGTTCGAAGAATAAAAGGTTCAGCTTTTTCTGTGATTAGTGCTAAATCACAGGTAAATAAGCAAATATCAGATCGACAATCATATGTTAGAAGTGTCCACAAAAGACGATTAATTGTAATAGGTATAGTCTTTGCAATTATTTGCCTTTATTTTGGTTCACAAATTATCTCCTCACATGCAACATACACAAAGACAAATGAAAGCATCTCAAAAACTAGTGATAATTTGAGAAGTCAAAGAGAAACAAATAAAGATTTAAAGATTGAAGTCAAACAATTAAACAACAAAAGTTATCTAGAAAAATATATTCGAGATAAGTATATGTACACAAAAGATGGTGAACTAGTTTATAATTTACCTGAAGATGCAACATCAAATATTGATAAATAAGGTTGAGACTTAGTCTCAACCTTATTTAATTACAATGGAGAAAAATAATGGCGATTAGCTTGCTGGAAATGGTACATGATATAAAAAAACAATTAAATAAATTTTCAGCCAATCGAATACTAGTCGCGGTTTCCGGTGGAGTAGATTCAATGGTTTTGCTGAAAACTATTGAAGAAATCTGTGATAAATCTGATTTTGCAGTTATTAATGTAGATCATGATTTGCGTGAACAAAGTAAATTTGATACAGATTTTGTCCAAAAATATTGTAAAGATAAAGGAATAATTTTTTACTCATCAATTTGGGTTCATCAAGGAGATATTTCTAAAGGTATGGAAGTGCAGGCCAGGGAATATCGCTATAACTATTTTTACAATGTGATGTCTACGGAGAATTTTGATACTCTTCTAACGGCACATCATCAAAATGATATTGCTGAAAATATTTTGATGAAGATGATTCGTTCAGGTAATTTATATGAAATTTCTAGCCTCAAAGTAAGAAGACCCTTTAAAGAATTTCAAATTGTTCGACCACTGTTGAATTTTTCAAAACAAGATATCAAAGAAATTGCCTATCAGGAAGAAATAGATTTTGTTGAGGATGAAACAAATTCTGAAGATATAACAATGAGAAATCGGATAAGAAACAGTGTTCTGCCATTATTTGAAGAGGAGAATGGTCAGTATCTAGAACATTTTGAATTATTCGATAAACAATTGAAAGGCCTGCTCCAGTTAGGGAACAGGTACTTTGACCAATTAGAACAAAAAATGAATTTACAGGTATCATCTGATAATATTATTGGTTTAGTATCTCCAGTGCTTGATTTAAATGATGAACAGATTTCACTATTTTGGGGAAGATTTTTCACAAAAAATCTGACCGCAATAAAGGTTAGTAATCGACAAATCGATATGATAACTTCCATCATTAAATCTGATAGACCGAACCTTAAAGTAGACTTGGATAAGGGATATGTATTCCTTAAGTCTTATGATAAATTTTCAATTAATTTTCAGAGTAAAAAGAAGAATCAATTCACAAAAAATATATCAATTAATGAAATAGTAAAAATTGAAAATAAAAAAATACTAATTGAAAGTTGCCTTGAAGAAGATGCTGATTTTTCTACAGATAATTCAGATCCTTTAATTGAGCTGAGAAATAGGATAAATGGAGATCTTCTTTTAATACAAAATGGGCATCATCAAAAGTTAAGTCGAAGATTAATCGACAAAAAAGTTCCAAAAGAACAGCGAGATAAATTACTTGTTTTGAGTATTAATAATCAGGTTGTATGGGTTGAAAAAAACTACCGTTTAAGGGATTATTTAAATAACGGAAATTATTTTTGGAAAGTCAAATTTGAAGAGGATTCTTATGAATAACGATATTAAAGAAATTCTAGTAACTCCAGAGCAAATTTTAGAAACTAACAAAAAATTAGGTGCTCAGTTATCAAAAGATTATGAAGGTAAAAATCCACTATTTGTCTGTATTTTACGTGGTGCAGCTATGTTCATGATGGATTTAATAAAGAATGTTGATATTTCACTGGAATATGATTTTATGGATGTTTCAAGTTATGGTGGCGAAAATACTGTTTCTACAGGTGAAGTGAAAATCATCAAAGATTTGGATACTTCAATCAAGGGACGAGATGTTGTCATCGTCGAAGATATCATTGATACAGGTATCACATTAGATTCATTATTGGATCTTTTGAACGCGCGTCAGGCAAAGTCAATAAAGATTGTATCTTTCCTAGATAAACCTGATAGACGTGTTAAATCTATTAAAGTTGATTACACAGGCATTCAAATTCCAGATGAATTTGTAGTAGGCTATGGTATGGACTATGATGAAAAATATCGTAATTTACCTTATGTTGGTATTTTAAAGCCAGAAGTATATAATACGAAATAATTTAATGATATTAGTCTAATTTATGTACATATATTATTAATTAAATGTTACAATAATTTTCGTTAAATTCAGGAGGAAAGTAAACATATATGAAAAATAATCGAAATAGACTTTTTAGTAATAGTCTGTTTTATCTTTTACTTGTTGTTGTTCTTGTATTAGCGGGTAGTTGGTTCGTAGGTGGACAATCTAACACCACAACTAAGACTTTGTCTCAAGATCAATTTATTAGCCAGTTGAAAGATGGAAAAATAAAAAATTATACAATCCAACCAGGTGGAAGTGTCTACTCTGTGAGTGGTGAGTATAAGACAGCTCAAAAAACAAAATCATCGTCTAATTCTGTTTCACTATTTGGAAGCTCAAATTCTAAGAGTAGTGAAGCCAAGAATTTTACTACAACTGTATTACCAAACAACAGTACTCTAGCAAGTATTAGTAGTGCTGCAAAAGATAACAATGTTAAAGCTACAACTAAACAAGAATCATCATCTGGACAATGGATTTATTCCATTCTAGTGATCGGTTTACCATTACTTGTCATTTTCTTTATCTTTAGTTCAATGATGGGACGTGGTGGTCAAGGTGGCCAAGGCGGAGCTAACAGAATGATGAACTTTGGTCGTTCAAAAGTTAAGCCAGAAGATCCTAAGAAGAACAAGATCAGATTCTCTGATGTTGCTGGTGCAGAGGAAGAGAAACAAGAACTTGTTGAAGTTGTTGAATTCTTAAAAGATCCTCGTAAGTTTGTGGCACTGGGTGCCAGAATACCTTCAGGTGTATTACTTGAGGGACCTCCTGGTACTGGTAAAACATTGCTAGCTAAGGCCGTTGCCGGTGAAGCTAGTGTGCCATTCTACTCAATTTCTGGTTCTGACTTCGTTGAAATGTTCGTCGGTGTCGGTGCTAGTCGTGTACGTGATTTGTTCGAAACTGCTAAGAAAGACGCTCCAGCAATCATTTTCATTGATGAAATTGATGCCGTTGGTAGACAACGTGGTTCTGGTACTGGTGGTGGAAATGATGAACGTGAACAAACACTTAACCAATTGCTAATTGAAATGGACGGATTTACTGGTAATGAAGGTGTCATCGTTATGGCAGCTACTAACCGTTCTGATGTTCTGGATCCTGCTTTACTACGTCCGGGTCGTTTTGACCGTAAGATCCTTGTTGGTCGCCCAGATGTTAAGGGACGTGAAGCTATTCTTGACGTTCACTCTAAGAACAAACCATTTACAGATGATGTTGATCTAAAAGTGGTTGCTCAACAAACACCAGGATTTGTTGGTGCCGATCTAGAAAACTTGCTTAACGAAGCTGCTCTTGTTGCTGCTCGTCGTGGTAAGAAGAAGATTGATTCAACAGATATTGATGAAGCTGAAGATCGTGTAATTGCTGGTCCAGCTAAGAAGAATCGAGTTATCTCTGATAAAGAACGTAACATGGTTGCTTATCACGAAGCAGGACATGCTATTATCGGTCTTGTACTTAGTGATTCACGTGTCGTTAGAAAAGTTACAATTGTACCTCGTGGACGTGCTGGTGGATACGCAATTATGCTTCCTAAAGACGATCAAAACTTAATAACTAAAAAAGAATTGACTGAACAAATGGCAGGGCTACTTGGTGGACGTACAGCTGAAGAAATTGTCTTCAACTCACAATCATCAGGTGCCTCAAACGATTTCGAGCAAGCAACACAAATTGCAAGAACAATGGTTACAGAATATGGTATGACTGAAAAACTAGGTACTGTACAACTAGAAAAAGACGGTCAACCATTCTCTGGTGGATATCGTTCAGTTCCTTCTTATTCGCAAGATACTGCTACATCTATTGACGGAGAAGTTAAACGTTTAATTGATGAAGCACATGAACAAGCTCATCAAATTATTGAAGATAATCGTGACAAGCATAAATTGATTGCTGAAGCATTATTGAAATATGAAACACTTGATGAAAAAGAAATACTTAGTCTATTCAACGATGGTAAGATGCCTGAAAGTGCAACAGCTTCAGCTTACCCAAGTGAAAAGGCTGGTACTTTCGAACAAGCTAAACAAGCTGTTGAAGCTAAAGATGCTGAAAAACAAAAATCTGAAGAAGTTGAAGAAAATACTGAAAAGAAAATTGATAATACAACTTTCCCATCAGAAAAAGATGATTCTTCATCAGATGATAAATAATAATTCAGGAAGGCGACTCGTGAGAGTCGCTTTTCTTGATTTTAAGGAGTAAATATATGGCAGACAATATGATTAAAGCTGTTTCTACAGATGGAAAATTTAGAGTTTATGTTGTAAATGCTAAGAACACTGTTTCGGAAGCACAAAGACGACACGATACATGGAGTAACTCTACTGCTGCATTAGGTAGAACTATGATCGGTTCTATTTTGGTAGCGACATCAACATTGAAACAAGATGAACTTATAACAACAAGATTAATCGGTAATGGACCCGCAGGAGCTGTAATTGTTGATGCAAATGCTTATGGAAATGTTCGTGGATATATCCAAAATCCACATGTGAGTTTGCCGTTAAATGACAATCAACATATAGACGTTAGAGGTGCAGTTGGTGATTCTGGAACACTAAGTATTACCAAAGATTTGCATTTGAAGGAACCGTTTACTGGTCAAGTACCTATAGTTTCCGGAGAAGTCGGGGATGATTTTGCCTATTATATGGCTAAGTCAGAACAAATACCTTCAGCTGTTGGAGTGTCAGTATTTGTTCAACCCAATGAAACAGTTGGTGCAGCTGGTGGATTTTTGATTCAGACATTGCCAGATGCAACTGATGAAGATATTGAACATATTGAAAAGAACTTGTCTGAAATGACTCACATCTCAAGACTTTTCAACGAAGGGTTAACTAATGAACAAATTCTAGAAAAATTGATGAATGGTATTGAAATGAAAGTGTTAGAAACTATTCCTGTAAAATTTGTCTGTGATTGTTCTAAAGAAAAATTTGCAAAATCTCTAGCAACATTGTCAGATGACGAAATCCAAGCAATGATTGATGAAGACGGTGGAGCAGAGGCAGTTTGTCATTTTTGTTCTGAAAAATATCAATTTAGCAAAGAAGATTTGGAAAACATCTTGCAAGAAAAAAATAGTTAATCTGGAAAGATTTGCAAAAATTTGCTATGATGATTTGATGTAATTTATTAAGTACTGAGGTAGATATTATGGAATGGAAAATTGGAGACGTTACAATTCCCAATCAAGTAGTTGTAGCACCTATGGCAGGAATAACTAACTCATCATTTAGAATGACAGCTCGTGAATTTGGTGCGGGCATGGTTGTCTGTGAAATGATCAGTGATCAAGGTATTCATTATCGAAATGATAAAACTTTGAATATGTTATTTGTTGATCCTAAAGAACACCCAGTAAGTATCCAAATATTTGGTGGTAGCAAAGAATCACTTGCAGAAGCAGCTCAGTATGTTGCTGAAAATACTGCTGCAGATATTATTGATATCAACATGGGTTGCCCAGTTAAAAAGATAATCAAATCAGATGCCGGTTCAAAATGGTTGTTGGATCCTGATCAAGTTTATGATGTTGTTAAAACTGTTAGTTCAGCAATTGATAAACCTCTGACAATTAAGATGCGTACTGGTTGGGATGACGATCACATTTATGCTGTTGAAAATGCTTTGGCTGCCCAAGAAGGTGGAGCTGCAGCAATTGCTATGCATGGTCGTACTCGTGAACAATTTTATTCTGGTAAAGCTAACTGGGATATTTTGCATGATGTTGCTGAAAAACTAACCATTCCATTTATGGGAAATGGTGATGTTAAGACACCTCAAGATGCTAAATATATGTTGGACGTTGTCGGCGCTGATGCTGTAATGGTTGGTCGTGCAGTTTTAGGTAACCTATGGAAACTAAACGCAATGCAACAATATATTGAAACAGGTATTTTAGTGCCAGATCCAACAACTCGCGAAAAAATTGATATTGCCAAAGTTCAACTTGAACGCCTAGTAGACTTAAAGGGTGAAGAAATCGGAGTTCCAGAATTCCGTCAACAAGCTGCTTACTATCTAAAAGGTATTCCTCATGCTGTTAGAACACGTGCAGAAGTGATGAAAGTTGATACAATGAAAGAAGTATTTGATTTACTAGATTCATTCGTTGAACAATCAGAAAAAAGAGAAGCTAAGACTGCTAAAATTTCATAATTAATAAGGGGTGAAACAAGTGGGAAAGAATAATCCAAATGGTACTCAAATGAACGACCAATTAAAGGTTAGACGTGAAAAACTTGCTGAATTATATGATGCAGGAATTGATCCATACGGTTCAAGATTTGTAAGAACAGAACTTGCTCAAGATATTCATGACAAGTATGAAGATGAGACAAAAGAAGTTTTAGATGAACAAGAAACACATGCTGTCATAGCTGGGCGTATCATGACAAAACGTGGTAAGGGAAAAGTAGGGTTCGCTGATATAAGGGATCGTACAGGCAGAATTCAAATTTATGTTCGTAAAGATGAAGTCGGCGAAGAAAATTACCACATCTTTAAACGTGCTGATATTGGTGATCACCTGGGTATTGAAGGTGTCATCATGAAAACTGATATGGGTGAATTGACTGTCAAAGCTACTAAAGTAACTATGTTGTCAAAAGCTCTTAGACCATTACCAGATAAATTCCATGGTTTGACAAATATCGAGCAAAAATATCGTCAAAGATATCTTGATTTGATTGCCAACGAAGATAGTTATGATCGTTTCCACAAGCGTTCTAAAATTATTTCAGCTGTCCGTGAATATCTAGATTCAAATGATTTTCTTGAAGTAGAAACACCTGTTCTTAACGCTCAAGCTGGTGGAGCTTCTGCAAGACCATTTATTACTCACCACAATGCATTAGATGCTGACATGTATTTGAGAATAGCGCTAGAACTTCACTTAAAACGTTTGATTGTAGGTGGCTTTGAACGTGTTTATGAAATAGGTCGTGTTTTCCGTAACGAAGGTTTAGATACTCAACATAACCCTGAATTTACAACATTGGAAACATATGCTGCTTACTTTGATTTCAATGATGTTATGGATGAAACTGAAGGCATCTTCAGATATGCTGCACAAAAAGCATTGGGAACTCAAAAGTTTACTTATCAAGAACAAGAAGTAGATTTAGAGAAACCTTTCAAGCGTGTACACATGGTTGATGCTATTAAAGAAAAAGCTGGTGTAGACTTCTGGCAAGAAATGTCTATTGAAGATGCACGTAAACTTGCTGATGAAAAAAATGTTAAGTACGAAGAATATTGGGGAGTAGGTCATATCATTAACGAATTCTTTGAAGAATTTGTAGAAGATACGATCAAAGAACCAACATTTATTTATGGACATCCGGTAGAAGTATCACCTTTAGCTAAGAAAAATAAAGAAGACGAAAGATTCACAGATCGTTTTGAGTTATTTATCTTAGGACATGAATATGGTAATGCCTTTACTGAATTGAATGATCCTATCGACCAACGTCAACGTTTTGAAGAACAATTGAAAGAACGCAATGCTGGTAATGATGAAGCTGAAACTATTGATGAAGATTTCGTAGAATCACTAGAATACGGTATGCCACCAACCGGTGGTTTAGGTATCGGAATTGATCGTTTAGTTATGTTACTAACCGATGCACCATCAATTCGTGATGTTTTACTATTCCCAACAATGAGAGTAGACGAAGAAAAATAAAAAAAGTCAACGGAAACGTTGACTTTTTTTATTTGCCTTGGGTATAATAATATAGTTGTTTCAAACATGGAGGATTAGCTCAGCTGGGAGAGCATCTGCCTTACAAGCAGGAGGTCACAGGTTCGATCCCTGTATCCTCCATTGGTAGTTTTTCTACCGATGGTTATATTATTTATGGTTTTGCGGGTGTGGCGGAATTGGCAGACGCGCTAGATTTAGGTTCTAGTGTCCAGTGGACGTGAAGGTTCAAGTCCTTTCACCCGTATTCTTAACGTTAAACTAATTAGTGTTAAGCCGACTTAGCTCAGTTGGCAGAGCACCTGTCTTGTAAACAGGGGGTCGGAGGTTCGAATCCTCTAGTCGGCATTCATTTGCGGAAGTAGTTCAGTGGTAGAACATCACCTTGCCATGGTGGGGGTCGCGAGTTCGAATCTCGTCTTCCGCTTCATTGAAAAAGAACAACCAGTATATACTGGTTGTTCTTTTTTTGATGAATTATTATACAAATGCAATGAGCTAAGTAAAGATCTTATTAACTTCAGTGCGGTATAATAATTAGTATAGATTAATGACTTGCAATTTTTGAAAACAGTTTTATACTAGCAAGACATACATGAATGAAATGAGGTGTTCTCAATGGAAAAGGCTTTTACAGAGAGCGCAAAAAATGCATTAATTCTCGCTCAAGATCAGGCAAAGTCTTTCCATCATAATGCGGTTGGTTCAGAACATATTTTACTTGGATTGACTATGGAGAATGATGGTATTGCCGGAATTACGTTAAGAGATTTATCAATTAGTACAAAAGATGTTGAGGAAGAAATCGAACATCTAACAGGATATGGAGATACTTCATTAAGTGCACCACAGAATATTTATTTACCATATTCTCCAAAGGGTCAAAAGATTTTGACTATGGCAGAAGAATTATCAGGACAATATAATTCTAACCGTGTTGGTTCAGAACATATTTTGATGGCTATCTTAGATGATTCTAACAATCTGGCAAATCGTATTTTGAGTAACCTTGGACTAAGTTTGACTAAGACTAAAGAATTACTTCTTAATAAGATGGGACTAAACGGCAAGACAAACCGTCGTAACATGGCACTTGCTGCCAAGAAGAAGACTTCAGAAGGAACACCAACTCTTGATTCTTTGGCAAGGGATATCACAGAATCTGCTAGAGAAAACTTAGTGGATCCTGTAATTGGTCGTCACAAAGAAGTTGAACGTACTATTCAGATTTTAAGCCGACGTACAAAGAACAACCCTGTTTTAGTTGGTGAACCTGGTGTTGGTAAAACAGCTATTGCTGAAGGATTAGCACAGGCTATTGTATCTAAAGAAGTTCCGCAAGATCTACAGAATAAGCGAATCATGATGCTTGATATGGGTTCACTTGTTGCGGGAACTAAGTACCGTGGTGAGTTTGAAGACCGTTTGAAGAAAGTTATCGAAGAAATTTATCAAGATCAAAATGTTATTTTATTTATTGATGAATTACATACTTTGATTGGTGCTGGTGGTGCAGAAGGTGCTATTGATGCTTCTAACATCCTAAAACCAGCATTGGCTCGTGGTGAGTTGCAAATGATTGGTGCTACAACTCTTGATGAATATCAAAAGTATATTGAAAAAGACGCTGCACTTGAACGTAGATTTGCCAGAGTAATGATAGAAGAACCATCAACTCAAGAGACTAGACAGATTTTAGATGGTTTACGTCCACGCTATGAACAACATCATGGACTATCAATTTCCGATGATGCATTAGATGCTGCAGTTACCATGTCAGATCGTTATTTGACCAATCGTTTCTTGCCAGATAAAGCAATCGACTTAATTGACGAAGCATCAGCAAAAGTTAAGATAGAAAACACTTCATCTATGTCTAAATTAGATGAACTTAATGAAGAGCTATCATCGCTTATTAACAATAAAAATCATGCTATATCAGAGCAAGATTTCCAAGAAGCAGCAAAAATACGTGAAGATGAACAAGATTTGCAAAAACGTATAGATAGTTTAAGTGCTTCTAAGACAACTAAAGCTACAAAGAAACCGGTGGTAACTGGTGATGATATTGCTTCTGTTATTTCACAGTGGACAGGCGTTCCTGTAAATCAAATTACTAAAAAAGAAAGCGATCGTCTTCTTAATTTAGAAAAAGATTTACATAAGAGAGTTGTTGGACAAGATGACGCTATTAATGCTATTTCTCGTTCAATTAGAAGAGCAAGAAGTGGATTGAAAGATCCAAGTCGTCCGATAGGATCATTCCTATTCTTAGGACCTACAGGTGTTGGTAAGACTGAATTAGCTAAATCTATTGCTGAATTGATGTTTGGATCAGAAGACAATATGGTCAGAATTGATATGTCAGAATATATGGATTCTGTAAGTACTTCTAAATTGATTGGTTCTGCTCCAGGCTATATTGGCTACGATGAAGGTGGACAATTAACAGAAAAAATTAAGAATAATCCTTATTCTGTAATTCTATTGGATGAAGTAGAAAAAGCTCATCCAGATGTCTTCAATGTCTTACTACAAGTTCTAGATGATGGAGTACTGACAGACTCTAAGGGAAGAAAAGTTGATTTTAGAAATTCAATTATCATCATGACTTCCAACTTAGGTGCTCGTCAATTGGAAGAAGATAAGTCTGTTGGATTTGGTGCTAAAGATGCTAAAACTGATTATGCAGAAATGCAATCACGTATTAACGCAGAGTTGAAGAGATTCTTTAGACCTGAATTTTTGAATCGTATTGATGAAACAATTATCTTCAAATCACTAACACAAGATCAGTTGAAAGAAATTGCTAAGATTATGAGTACTAGTGTTAAACAAAGACTTGCAGATCTTTCAATTAAATTGGAAATTTCTTCTTCTGCATATGCGGATCTATCAAAGGATGGCTATGAACCAGAATATGGCGCACGTCCAATGAGAAGAACTATCCAAAGAGAGATAGAAGATCCAGTTAGTGAATTATTATTAACTAATCAAGCAAAACCTGGAGATACAATTAAAGTTGGTTCAACAAAAGGTAAGATTAAAATATCAGTTGTTGGAAAAGAAAAAACAGAAGTTCATTAACGTTGAGCTACTGATGTTGACTTTGAGTATATATCAGAGTATTATAGATTTTAAGTTTTAAAGTTAAATGAGTTAACTACGAAATATTGTCCGTGGTTACCAAAAATAAGAAAAGCAAAAGTAGATTTAGGTCTATTTTTGGTTTTTTTTTGCCTAAAATTAGGAAAATTAAGCGTTTTCTTATGTTTTGTAACCAAATTGTAATATTTCTATTTAACTTTTTAACAATCTAAATGTTGAGGTGAACGATTTGACATATCATAACGTAAATTACGGTGCACACCGTACTCGTCGTAGCTATGCAAAGATCAAAGAAGTGTTATCACTTCCTAACTTGATAGACATTCAAACAAATTCTTACAATTGGTTCTTGGATGAAGGACTAAAGGAAATGTTTGATGACATTATGCCTATTGATGATTTTGCAGGCACTCTTTCATTAGAGTATGTTGATTACAAACTACTAGAACCTAAATATACAGTTGATGAAGCAAGACAACATGATGCTAATTACTCAGCTCCGCTACACGTAACTTTGAAGTTAACTAACCATGAAACTGGTGAAATTAAGACTCAAGACGTGTTCTTTGGTGATTTCCCAATCATGACACCACAAGGTACATTTATTATCAATGGTGCTGAACGTGTTATTGTTTCTCAATTAGTTAGATCACCAGGTGTTTACTACAATGAAGACACTGACAAAAATGGTCGTATTAACTATGGTACAACTGTAATCCCTAACCGTGGTGCTTGGTTAGAATATGAAACAGATGCCAAAGGTATTGGATATGTTCGTATTGATAGAACTAGAAAATTACCTATTTCAGAATTAGTCCGTGCTCTTGGATTTGGTGGAGACGATGAAATTCTAGATATTTTTGGTCAAAATGATACTTTGGACTTAACTCTTGATAAGGATGTTCATAAAGACACATCTGATTCTCGTGTTGAAGAAGCCTTGAAGGATATCTACGAACGACTACGTCCCGGTGAACCCAAAACTGCTGATAGTTCAAGATCACTTCTTTATGCTCGTTTCTTTGATGCTAGAAGATATGACCTTGCAAACGTTGGTCGTTACAAAATCAATAAAAAACTTAGCCTAAAGACAAGACTATTCAACCAAGTATTGGCTGAAACTCTTGCTGATCCTGATACAGGTGAAGTTATCCTTGATAAGGATACAGTGCTAGATCGCGAAGCTATGAACAAATTAGGCTCATATTTAGATCGTGATGATTTCAAGACAACAACATTAACACCTTCTGAAGAGGGTGTTCTAACAGAACCTGTAACAATTCAATCAATTCAAGTTTATTCAAAAGTTGATAACGAAAAAGTTGTTACTATGATTGGTAATGGACATATTGATGAACAAGTAAGAACTATCACTACTGCTGATATTCTTGCTTCAATCAACTACTTCCTTAACCTAAAAGAAGATATCGGATCTACTGATGATATTGATCACTTGGGTAACCGTCGTATCCGTTCTGTTGGTGAATTACTACAAAACCAATTTAGAATTGGTCTTTCAAGAATGGAACGTGTTGTACGTGAAAGAATGTCAATTCAAGATACTGCAACAGTTACACCACAACAACTTATCAATATTAGACCAGTTGTTGCTTCAATTAAGGAATTCTTTGGTTCATCACAATTATCACAATTCATGGATCAAACAAATCCACTTGGAGAACTAGAACACAAGCGTCGTCTATCTGCACTTGGACCTGGTGGATTGACTCGTGATCGTGCCGGATATGAAGTTCGTGACGTTCACTATACTCACTACGGTCGTATGTGTCCTATCGAAACACCCGAAGGACCTAATATCGGTTTGATTAATAACCTTGCTAGTTACGCTATTATCAACAAATATGGTTTTGTTGAGACACCATATCGTCGTGTATCTTGGGATACTCACAAAGTTACAGATAAGATCGATTATCTAACAGCTGACGAAGAAGATAATTACGTCGTAGCTCAAGCTAATACTCTTCTAAATGAAGATGGATCATTTGTTGATCCAACAGTTCTTGCTCGTCACCAAGATGACAATATCGAAACAACAGTAGATAAAGTCGATTACATGGACGTTTCACCTAGACAAGTTGTCTCTGTTGCTACAGCATGTATTCCTTTCTTGGAAAATGATGATTCTAACCGTGCCCTAATGGGTGCTAACATGCAACGTCAAGCCGTTCCATTGGTTGATCCACATGCACCTCTTGTTGGTACAAGTATGGAATATATTGCTGCGCATGATTCAGGGGCAGCACTTCTATCTAAGGTAGATGGTGTCGTTGAATATGTTGATGCTAAAGTTATTAAGATTAAACGTGATGACGATGGTACAACTGAAGAATATGAAGTAACAAAATTCCGTCGTTCAAATAATGGTAAGAGTTACAACCAAAGACCTATTGTTCGTAAAGACGAAGTTGTTAAAGCTGGCGATATAATTGCTGACGGTCCTGCTATGGAAAATGGAGAATTGGCTCTTGGTCAAAATCCGTTGATTGCCTTCATGACATGGAATATGTACAACTATGAAGATGCTATTGTTCTTTCAGAAAAACTAGTTCGTGAAGATGCATATACTTCAATTCACATTGAAGAATTTGAATCAGAAGCACGTGATACAAAACTTGGACCTGAGGAAATCACACGCGAAATTCCTAATGTTGGTGAAGAATCACTTAAAGATTTGGATGAATTCGGTGTTATCCGTGTTGGTGCTGAAGTTTATGATGGTGATATCTTGGTTGGTAAAGTTACTCCTAAGGGTGTGACTGAACTATCAGCCGAAGAACGTCTATTGCATGCTATCTTTGGTGAAAAAGCTCGTGAAGTTCGTGATACATCATTACGTGTTCCTCACGGTGGTGGTGGAATTGTGCAAGACGTTAAGGTCTTCACACGTGAAGCCGGTGATGAACTAGATCCTGGTGTAAACATGATGGTTCGTGTATACATCGCTCAAAAACGTAAGATCCAAGTTGGAGATAAGATGGCTGGTCGTCATGGTAACAAGGGTACTGTTTCAATCGTTGTGCCACAAGAAGACATGCCATTCATGCCTGATGGAACACCAGTTGATATTTTACTTAATCCCATGGGTGTTCCTTCTCGTATGAACATTGGACAAGTTCTTGATCTTCACTTAGGTATGGCTGCCAGAAAACTTGGCATTCATGTTGCATCACCTGTTTTTGATGGTGTTACAAATGACGAATTATGGGACATTGTTAAAGAAGCTGATATGGATTCAGATGGTAAGTCAATCCTTTATGATGGACGTACTGGTGAACCATTCAAGAACCGTGTAGCTGTCGGTGTTATGTACTACATGAAATTAGCTCACATGGTTGATGATAAGCTTCATGCTAGATCAATCGGACCTTACTCACTTGTTACTCAACAACCACTTGGTGGTAAAGCTCAATTTGGTGGACAGAGATTTGGTGAAATGGAAGTTTGGGCCCTAGAAGCTTATGGTGCTGCTTACACACTTCAAGAAATTTTGACATACAAGTCAGATGATATTGTAGGACGTGTATCAACATATGAAGCTATCATCAAGGGTGAAAGTATTCCTAAGCCAGGTGTTCCGGAATCATTCCGTGTTCTTGTTAAAGAACTTCAAGCATTAGGTCTTGATATGAAAGTTCTAGATTCAAGATCAAATGAAATTGAATTACGTGATATGGATGATGATGAAGATACAATTAGTATCGACGCACTATCTAAATTTGCTAAAGAACAAGAACAAAAACGTGCTGAAGAAGAAGCTAAGAAGATGGAGATTGCAAACTCAACTCCTGACTTTACTTCCGAAGCAGATACATCTCAAAACACACAATCAGAAAACTAATAGAATTCATCAAGCTTAGGAGGTTACCTTTTGATAGACGTTAATAAATTTGAAAGTATGCAAATTGGTTTAGCATCTTCAGATAAGATCCGTAGTTGGTCTTATGGTGAAGTTAAAAAACCAGAAACAATTAATTACCGTACTTTAAAGCCAGAAAAAGATGGTCTGTTTGACGAAAGAATATTCGGACCTACTAAAGACTGGGAATGTGCCTGTGGTAAATACAAACGTATTCGTTATAAGGGCATCGTCTGTGATCGTTGTGGTGTCGAAGTTACTCGTTCAAAAGTACGTCGTGAACGTATGGCACATATCGAATTAGCAGCACCAGTTACACATATCTGGTATTTCAAGGGAATCCCATCAAGAATGGGTCTTGTACTAGATATTTCTCCAAGAAATCTTGAAGAAGTTATTTATTTTGCATCATACGTAGTTATTGATCCTGCAAATTCTGATCTAGAACGTGGACAATTACTTACAGAATCAGAATATCGTAACAAACGTGAAGAATTCGGAAACGATTTCGTTGCTGAAATGGGTGCTGAAGGTATCCGTGACTTATTAAGTCTTGTAGATATTGATGCTGAAATTACAGAATTACGTAAAGTTCTAAAATCTGCACAAGGACAAAAACGTACTCGTGCGATTAGAAGACTAGATATTCTTAGTGCCTTCCAAAAATCAGGTAACAAGCCTGAATGGATGGTAATGGAAGCAATTCCTGTTATACCACCTGACTTACGTCCGATGGTTCAACTTGAAGGTGGTCGTTTTGCCACATCTGATCTAAATGATCTTTATCGTCGTGTTATTAACCGTAATAACCGTTTGAAGAGACTTCTAGATTTACATGCGCCTAATATCATTGTTCAAAATGAAAAACGTATGCTTCAAGAAGCCGTAGATGCCTTGATTGATAATGGTCGTCGTGGTCGTCCGGTCACAGGACCAGGTAACCGTCCACTTAAATCACTTTCACATATGCTTAAAGGTAAGCAAGGACGTTTCCGTCAAAACTTACTTGGTAAGCGTGTTGATTATTCAGGTCGTTCAGTTATTGATGTTGGACCTACATTGAAGTTCTATCAATGTGGACTTCCTCGTGAAATGGCACTTGAATTATTCAAACCATTTGTTATGCATGAACTTGTTAAACGTGAAATTTCTTCAAACGTAAAGAACGCTAGAAGAAAAATTGATCGTCAAGATGATGACATTTGGGATGTACTAGAATATGTAATTAAGGAACGTCCGGTTCTATTGAACCGTGCCCCTACATTGCATAGACTTGGTATTCAAGCTTTCGAACCAGTTCTAGTTGAAGGTAAGTCAATCAGACTTCATCCATTAGCATGTGAAGCTTACAATGCCGATTTTGATGGAGATCAAATGGCTGTTCACGTTCCGCTATCAGATGAAGCACAAGCTGAAGCAAGAATGCTTATGCTTGCTGCTCACCATATTCTTGCTCCTAAAGATGGTAAGCCTATCGTTACACCATCTCAAGACGTTGTTTTAGGTAACTACTACCTAACAATCGAAACAAGAAATATGACCGGTGAAGGTAAGATTTTCAAGGATGCAAACGAAGTTCATACTGCATTGTTAAATGGTGATGTACATTACCATACAAGAATTGGACTTTCAGTTTCATCAATGCCTAAGAAACCATTTACATCAGAACAACGCGATAAAGTTATGTTAACTAGTGTTGGTAAAGTTCTATTTAATGAGATTCTTCCAGAAGATTTCCCATATTTGAATGAACCTACTGATGACAACTTAATAAACGGTGTTCCTGATAAATTCTTCCTTGATTGTGGAGAAAATATTCATGACAAACTTGAAGAAAATGATTTAGTTGAACCTCTTAAGAGTGGATATTTAAGTGATGTTATTGCTCAAATATTCAAAGTATACAAAGTTCAAAGAACATCATCACTTCTTGATGACATGAAAGAATTAGGATACACAATCTGTACAATTTCTGGTTTAACAGTTGGTGTTACAGATGTTCCTAACCTTGAAGAAAAACCAGAAATTATTGAAAATGCTCATAAACAAGTTGCAGCAATTTCAAAACAATTCCGTCGTGGATTGATCACTGATCAAGAACGTCATGAACGTGTTATTGCAGTTTGGAATGATACAAAAGATGATATTCAACAAAAATTGATTGACTCATTTGATTCTACAAACCCAATTTCAATGATGAGTGATTCAGGTGCTCGTGGTAATATCTCAAACTTTACTCAACTAGCCGGTATGCGTGGACTTATGGCTGCGCCTAATGGTGGTATGATGGAAATTCCAGTTATTTCAAACTTCCGTGAAGGTTTGTCTGTCTTGGAAATGTTCATGTCTACCCACGGTGCTCGTAAAGGTATGACTGATACTGCCCTTAAGACAGCTAACTCAGGTTACTTGACACGTCGTCTTGTTGACGTTGCCCAAGATGTTATCGTTCGTGAAGAAGACTGTGGTACTGACCGTGGATTACTTGTTAAGACAATCTATGATGGTACTGATTTAGTTGAACCTCTATACGATCGTCTTGTAGGACGTTATACTAAGAAATCTGTTCTTGATCCTAAGACAGGAGAGGTTATTGTTCCTCGCGATGTCATGATGGATGAAGCAATGGCACAACAAATTGTTGATGCTGGTGTGGAAGAAGTTACAATACGTTCTGCATTTACATGTGATACACGTCATGGTGTATGTAACAAGTGTTACGGACGTAACTTGGCTACTGGTGAAGAAGTTGAAATTGGTGAAGCAGTCGGTACTGTTGCTGCTCAATCAATCGGTGAACCAGGTACTCAACTAACTATGCGTAACTTCCATACTGGTGGGGTTGCCGGTGGTGATGATATCACTCAAGGACTTCCTCGTATCCAAGAAATTGTTGAAGCAAGAAATCCTAAGGGTCTTGCTGTAATTTCAGAAGTAGATGGTACTATTACTGCCATCAACGAAAATCCTGCTGAACATACAAAAGAAATCACAGTCGAAGGTGACATTGATACAAGAACATATAGTGTTCCTTATACATCAAGTGTTGCTGTTGCTGAAGGAGATATTATTGAACGTGGTGCTAAATTAACACAAGGTTCAATTGATCCTAAGGAATTGATTAAGATTACTAATGTTCTTACAACAGAAAATTATATGTTAAGCGAAATTCAAAAAGTTTATCGTATGCAAGGTGTTGATATTTCTGATAAGCATTTCGAGGTTATGGTACGTCAAATGCTTAGAAAGATTAGAATTCTTGATCCTGGTGATACAGATGTGTTACCTGGTGAATTGATGGATATTTCTCAATTTACAGATCATAACCGTGAAACTCTAATCAAGGGTGGTATTCCTGCTACAGGACGTCCTGTTCTTCTTGGTATCACTAAAGCATCTCTTGAAACAAATAGTTTCTTGTCAGCTGCTTCCTTCCAAGAAACAACTCGTGTTCTTACTGATGCATCTATCAGAGGTAAGGTTGATCCACTTCTTGGTCTTAAAGAAAATGTTATTATTGGTAAACTTATTCCTGCTGGTACAGGTATGGCTAAGTATAACCACATGGAACCAAAGAAAACTGGTCCTATGGCAGATAACTCTTTAAACGGAGCATTTACAATTTCAGATATTGAAGCTCAAATGAAAGCTGAAGAATCTAGTTCACTATCATCAGATAATGGAAATACATTGTAATAAAAAAAGAGCTCACCGAAAGGTGGGCTCTTTTTTTGTTATAGCGAAGTTCTTGTAGCATATTCAAAGAATTTAAATTGACTAGCAATATGGAACGATTCGGTTAATTCTAGTACTCTAGTATCTTTTAATCTTGTTAATGATCTAATAGAAACTAAGGGTTCATTAACAGGTATCTTTAATGTCTTTGATTGCTCTGGTGTAGCTTTTTCTACACGCATTGTTCTAGCAGCAAAACCAATGGACAATTTTAAGGTATTTTCAAAATACTCAAATAGTGAATTTTCTGCCACTTCCATAGGAATTTCTGGAACCGTTGACTTTAGAACGTAATTATTATCGATTATAGCTGGTTTGCCATCGATAATTCTTAAACGCTCAACATGGGTTACAGGAACTTTTTCAAAATGAAAATCGGTATTGAAATGATTTGTAGGCAAGTCCATATCTTCCAGTTTAAGAACTTTAGATTCGTAATTAATATCATGAAGTTCAAAATTTTCTTTCAAACTGATTAGTTTAGAAACTGGTACAGAGAATTGATCGTTTACCAGTACCAAGGAACCGCGACCATTGATTTTTAAAATCATGCTCTGTGCCTGTAAGGTGTTCAATGCCTTACGGATAGTATCTCGTGAGACTTGGTATTCTTCTTGTAATGATTTCTCACTAGGAAGAAAAGTATCTGGAGGATAAAATCCGGAAGCAATTTTTTTAGCTAACTCGTGTGTAACATATTCGTATTTATTTGTAGCTACCATGCTCAACACCTCCATATATATAATACTATGCAAATTTATATAAACATACAACAATTTATTTTCTAAATATTATAGAAAAATAAATGAAAACATTTGACACCTATACGTACAGGTAGTACACTGGGTCTTGAAATGAAAACGCTTTAATTGGAGGGAACGGATATGGCTAAGAAAGATTATTCTGAACTTGCAGACAACATAATATCTTTAGTTGGCGGCAAGGAAAACATAAAGAGTTTGATACATTGTATCACTCGTCTTCGCTTTTATTTGAAAGATGAGAGCATCGCACAAACAGATGAGATTAGAAATCTAAATGGTGTTATCGATGTTCAAAAAGCATCAGGACAATATCAAGTTGTTATCGGTGATCAAGTTACTGCGGTATACGATGCGGTAATTGCAAAACTTGGAGCAGGTTTTGCTGGTGATGATGGTGCAACAACTGATACAGATACATCTGATAACGAAAATAAAGGTAAGAGAAATCTTTGGCAACTAACTAAATCCGGTGTTAATACATTTATCGGTGTTTTGACCGGATCAATGAGTCCTTTGATTGGACCATTGGCTGCCAGTGGTATCTTGAAAGGTATTCTTGCGATTCTAGTTATGCCTCAATTAGGAGGTTTACTAAGTACTAAGAGTACAACTTATATATTACTTAATGCAATAGGGGACGCGACCTTCTTCTTCCTACCTGTACTAGTTGGTTACACAGCAGCTTTGAAATTAAAAGCTGACCCAATATTAACTGCAGTTGTTGGTGCAGTACTTGTTCATCCAACACTTGTAGCTTTAGCTGGTAAATCATTAGGTGCTATTGGTAGTGTAAACTTCCCAATGGTTAACTACAGTTACTCAATTTTCCCAATGATTTTAGCAGCATGGATGGTTAGAGAACTTAACAAATGGGTAAAGAGTTGGTTACCAGGATATTTACAAATTATATTTACACCGCTAATTGTTATTGCTATTGCAAGTATTGTGACATTGTACGTAACAGGTCCAGCAATTGTTAATATCTCAAAAGGTATTGCTGCTTTCTTACAATGGTTACTACTTACAAGTGGATGGGCTTCTGGATTACTAATCGGAGGACTATATCAAGTAATGGTAATTTTCGGACTTCACTGGGGAATTATTCCTCTTGTTGCTAACGATTTGGCAACATCAGGACACAGTTATTTGAACGCTATTATTAGTAGTACAATGATTTCTCAAGGTGCCGCAGTTCTAGCTGTTGCTATTAAGACAAAGAAAACTGATCTAAAAGAATTAGGTTTTGGTGCAGCAATTTCAGCATTCTGTGGAGTTACAGAACCAGCAATTTATGGTGTTAACCTAAAATATCGTCGAGTATTCATTTCAGGTTTGATCGGATCAGCTGTTGGTGGATTCATAACAGGTTTATTCCATGGAAATAACTTTGGATTTGCTGGTTCATGGATTGGATTTGCAGCATTTATCGATCCAAACAAACCTGGAGATTTAACTAACTTCTACATTTATCTAGCAGCATCTATTGCTTCAACTGTTGTAGCTTTCGTAGTTGCATATGTTTGGGGATATAAGAACTCAATGAAACCTGGAGAAGCTATGAAACAACCTACATTGCCAGGTAGCAAAAAGTGAGGTAACACTTGTGAAAGATTGGAAAAAAGCAACTGTTTATCAAATTTATCCACGTTCATTTCAAGATAGTAATGGTGATGGGGTAGGAGATATTCAAGGAATAATTAGTCGTTTAGACTATCTTAAAGATTTGGGAGCTGAGGTTTTATGGCTAAACCCAGTCTATAAATCACCGGGTCGTGACAATGGGTATGATATTGCTGACTACTACGAAATAAATCCAGAGTTTGGTACGATGGATGATTTTGAACAATTATTAGATGGTACACGAAACCGCGGAATGAAGATTATTATGGATTTGGTTGTTAACCATACTTCTGATCAGCACGAATGGTTTAAGATGAGTCGTGACTCAAAAGATAATCCTTATCATGATTATTATATTTGGAAAGATCCAGTTGATGGTCATGAGCCAAACAATTGGAAATCTAAGTTTGGTGGTAGTGCTTGGGAATACGATGAAAAATTGAATCAATACTACCTACATTTGTATGATCGAACACAACCAGATTTGAATTGGCGTAATCCTAAAATGAAAGCCTCAATTATGGAAATGATGAAGTGGTGGGCTGACAAAGGTATTGCTGGTTTTAGATTGGACGTTATAAACAATATCTCTAAACCGTTAGAGATGCCTGATGATACTCTAGAAACTTCAATGGATGATGGTAGAAAATTTTATACCAATGGTCCACATGTACATGAATATATACATGAAATGTATGAGGAAGTATTTGGAAAGCATTCGATGCTTACTGTTGGAGAATTATCATCTACACCCATTGATGAGGCTATAAAGTTCACAAATCCTGATCGAGAAGAATTAACTATGGCGTTTACATTTCACCATGTGAAAGTTGATTACCCCAATGGAGCTAAATGGGTTAAGTCTGGGTATAAATTGGTTGATCTTAAAAAAGTTATTTCTGATTGGCAAATAGGCATGCAAAATGGTGGTGGCTGGAACGCATTATTCTGGGGAAACCATGACCAGCCTAGAGCAATTTCAAGATTTTTAGATGATAATAAATATCGAGAAGAATCAGCAAAACTATTGGCTTTAGTTGAATTTGGACTTCAAGGTACTCCATATGTTTATCAAGGTGAAGAAATAGCCATGAAGAATGCTTACTTCACAGATATCAGTCAGTATAATGATCCAGAATCAATCAATGCATATCATGAATTGGTAGAAAAAGGTAGTTCTGTTCAAGAGGCAATTGAAATTTTGCAACAGAAGTCACGAGAAAATTCAAGATTACCAATGCAATGGGACAGTCAAAAGAATTACGGATTTACTACAGGAAGTCCATGGTTGAAAGCAATAAATAAAGATACTCAAACTGTAGAATCAGAAATAGCAAAAAAAGATGGAGTTTTGAGTTTTTATAAGAAATTAATAGAATTTCGTCGAAATGAGCCAATTTTGATAGATGGAAATTATCAATTATTGGATGAGAATAACCCTGATATTTTTTATTTCAAACGAGAGTTAAATGGTCATCATATATCTGTCATTGCTAATTTTAGTGATAAAGATATCGTATACAAAATTGATGATTTGGGAACAGTTAAATTTTCAAATTATAAAGAAACAATTTTGGAAAATGGCGAATTAAAATTAAGACCTTATGAAGCTGTTTTATTCCAAGATTAATTGTTGGAGGAAGTAATATGCTTAAATTATTGAAGAAGAAAGAAAAAGTATTACCAATAGTTTCCCCCGTTTCTGGAACTTATATAGAATTAAAAGATATTTCGGACAATGTTTTTGCATCCGGAGCAATGGGTGAGGGATTTGCTGTTTTACCAAGCAGTGAAGAGATTTTGAGCCCAGTCAAAGGTAAAGTAACTAGTATTTTTCCAACTAAACATGCCATTTCAATAAAAAGCGATTTAGGTCCTGAAATTTTGGTCCATCTTGGAGTTGATACTGTTGAATTAGAAGGTAAACCCTTCGAACAACTGATACAAGAAAATACTAAAGTAAATATTGGTCAACCAATTATGAAGATGGATATTGAAAAAGTTAAAGAAATGGGCAAAAGTACTGAAGTTATAGTAGTTTTACCAGGAATGGATTTGCTTGTAAATGATTCACTAAAAGAACTATCGGCAGGTGATGAAATAGGTACTATAACTGTTTCAGAAGATGAATAGTACATATGTTGCTCTGGGTGATAGTATTACAGATTCTAGTAATAGTTATGCAACTAAAAGATATATGGACTATTTAAATGAGTATTACTCATTTGATGAATTCCTAAATTTAGGTGTGTCAGGTTCTACTATAGGTAATTTATATGATCCTTTCCAAAGTCGTTTAGATGAATTACAAGTTTCACCAAAACTATTAACAATATATGGTGGAGTAAATGATTTTGGACGCGATCAACCATTAGGTAAATATGGAGATAGCAATAACCAGACATTTTATGGTGCTCTTTATCAATTGTTTCAAAGCGTAAATCGACTTAATCCTGAAAATGTTTTGTTTATATCACATGCTAAAATAGGTAATGATTTTTTTGAAGAAGTTAATTCATTTGGACTTCATCAAATTGACTATGAAAAAGCTATACACAAGATGACATGTGGATTCCATATAAACCACTTGAGCCTGTACGACAAAATTGATTTCGGTGGTAATGATAGTAGTTTATCTGATGATAGCTTACATCCGAATGATAAAGGACAGAGATTCATTTATGGAGAGATATTGAATTATTTGAACGTGGTTATGCAATTTAAAAATGGGGTGGTCGAAAATGAAAGAAAAAATTGATTTAAACTATCAAAATACACAATTTGAAATAGATGGTTATTGGCTGGATGATGCGGATAATGATGCTCTTGAAGAAGTTAATTTAAGTAAGAAACCATTGGTCATAATATGCCCTGGTGGTGGATTTACTTATTTATCAGATTTTGAATCACAACCCGTAGCTATGCGATACGCAGCTGAGGGAATGCATTCGTTGGTATTCAATTATCAACTGACCGATGATGAAAATTCTACATATCCTTTAGCAATGCAAGAATTAGCTGTCACATTAAACTGGTTATATGATCATGCAGAAGAAAAGAACATTGATGTATCTAAGGTTGTATTGTTAGGATTTTCTGCAGGAGGTCACGTTGTTGCCAACTTTAATTCATATATGATGGACAAAAATTTACGTGAAGTAATTTTTGATCAAGAACTTAAACTAGAACCAGCAGGTATAATGTTGTCATATCCTGTTGTTGATATGGGACTTGGTTGGCCTAATGATGAAAATTTGGCAAAAAAAATAGACCCAACAGAAAAATTCTATCAAGCTCAAAAAAATATCAATAGTAACTCAAAACCTACATATTTGTGGACAACTATGACAGATAGTTTAGTTCCTGCTAAGAATACTCTTGTTTATGTGGATGAACTTGATAAAAACGCAATACCTTATGAGGTTCATGCATTTGGTATTGGAGAACATGGAATGTCTCTAGCAGATAGATCCACAATTAATGTTAAAGCAGGTAATTACGGAAATACTCACGTAGCTAAATGGGTAGATTTATCTGTTGATTGGTTGAATATTATTGGAGTACTTAAATAAAGATTATTAGGATGATTCCGCTTGCCAGTGTTATATAGGGGATAAATCCAAATGATCTTTTTTTATTTGTCAAAAAAATTAGTATACACAAAACACAACTAATTAATAAAATGAATAAACAAATTCTGTATCCAAAGAATAAAGTTAATATTGCACACAATTCTACATCTCCCAGACCTAAGCCATTAGATATAATACTGAACAATAGAAGAAAAATATAAACCAAAATACAATCCAACATATATTTATGATTATTTGAAAATAATGCTGGAATAAATCCTAAATAGTAAATTGTGTAGATGTGTTTGTAGAAAAAGTCAGAATAAGATAGCAAAATAAGTGTTAGAAGAATAGGGATGTACATCAAAGTATCCATGTGTTTGTAAAATATAATAAAAAGGAATACACCACTAAATATTTCACCTATAATAGTGTTATATGGAATTCTTACTTTACATTTTGAACATTTCCCCAATAGAAATAGATAGCTGAAAACGGGAATTAAATCTAATATTGACAAATTTTTATTACAATTAGAGCAAGATGAGCGACGAGTTAAATTTACATTTGGAAAATCTTGTGCGATGACAGCTAAAAAAGAAGCACAGCATGCACCAAGAAAAAAGATAATCACATAAAATAAAAAAAGTATCATATAAATAAAGTACCTCCTAATTTATATTACGATAATCAATGGACAAAAATTTCCTATCGGAATTGTTGGAAACTTGATTGACAATAGATTTTTAGGATGATATGCTTAAGGACGTGCTTTTATTAGCAGCAAGATTATTTGTTATTAAATACAAGCCAATGTGTACACCACATTTAGTGGTTTATTATTTTTCCGAAAAAATGAACCACCTGGATGTGTGTACTTAAATAATCAGGAGGAACCTTGAATGCCTACAATTAATCAATTAGTTCGTAAAGGTCGTAAGAGCTTGACATCAAAATCAAATGCTCCTGCCTTGAACTTTGGATACAACAGTATGAAGAAAGAAACAACTAACAATCCAGCACCTCAAAAACGTGGTGTTGCTACTCGTGTTGGTACTATGACACCTAAGAAACCTAACTCTGCCCTACGTAAGTATGCCCGTGTTAGATTGTCAAACCTTATCGAAGTTACTGCATATATTCCTGGTGAAGGACATAATCTACAAGAACATAGTGTTGTTCTTGTTCGTGGTGGTCGTGTAAAAGATCTACCCGGTGTTCGTTATCACGTTGTCCGTGGTGCTTTAGATACAGCCGGTGTTGATGGCCGTATGAAGAGCCGTTCAAAATATGGTACAAAGAGACCTAAATAATCTTAATAAATTAATATATAAAATAAACATGACATATAGTCACAATATCTACGGAGGAAATAAATATGCCTAGAAAAGGTCCAGCTCCAAAACGCGAAGTTTTGCCTGATCCAATTTACAACTCAAAAATCGTTACTCGTCTAATTAACCACTTAATGTATGACGGTAAAAGAGGTACTGCCTCAACAATTCTATATAGTGCCTTTGACATTATTAGAGAACAAACAGGAAACGAACCTATTGAAGTCTTTGAAGAAGCAATGAACAACGTTATGCCTGTTCTTGAAGTTAAAGCTCGCCGTATCGGTGGTTCTAACTACCAAATTCCTATCGAAGTTCGTCCAGATCGTCGTACAACACTAGGTTTACGTTGGATCGTAAGTTACTCACGTATGCGTGGTGAACACACAATGGATCAAAGACTAGCTAACGAAATCATGGAAGCTGCTCAAAACACTGGTGCAGCTGTTAAGAAACGTGAAGATACACATAAGATGGCTGATGCCAACCGTGCTTTCGCTCACTATCGCTGGTAATCAATAGATAGAAAAATCAAAGGAGAACATTTTTAATGGCTAACAAACGTGAATTTCCATTAGAAGAAACTCGTAATATCGGTATCATGGCTCATATTGATGCTGGTAAAACAACAACTACAGAACGTATCTTGTACTATACTGGTAAAATCCACAAAATCGGTGAAACACATGATGGTGCTTCACAAATGGACTGGATGGAACAAGAACAAGAACGTGGTATTACAATCACATCAGCTGCTACAACAGCTGAATGGAAAGATCACCGTATCAATATTATTGATACACCAGGACACGTGGATTTCACTATTGAAGTTGAACGTTCACTTCGTGTTCTTGATGGTGCTATCACAGTTCTTGATGCACAATCAGGTGTTGAACCACAAACTGAAAATGTTTGGCGTCAAGCTACAACATACTCAGTTCCTCGTATCGTATTCGTAAACAAGATGGATAAAATTGGTGCTGACTTTGACTTCTCTGTAAGTACATTACACGATCGTCTACAAGCTAACGCCCATGCTATCCAAATGCCTATTGGTGCAGAAGACAATTTCGAAGGTGTTATTGACCTTATCGAAATGAAAGCTGATATTTACGATGAAGACGAATTAGGTTCAAAATGGGATACAGTTGATGTTCCAGAAGAATACCGTGAAGAAGCTCAAGCTAAGCGTGTAGAACTTATTGAAGCACTTGCTGAAGTTGATGATGCAATCATGGATAAATATCTTGATGGTGAAGAAGTAAGCAATGATGAAATCAAAGCTGCTATTCGTCAATCAACAATCGATTTGAAGTTCTTCCCAGTTCTTGCTGGTTCAGCCTTCAAAAACAAAGGTGTTCAAATGTTAATGGATGCCGTTGTAGATTACCTACCATCTCCATTAGATGTTAAACCTTACAACGCTACTGATCCTAAAGACGATAGTGAAATTGAAATCAAAGCGGACGATAGCAAACCATTTGCTGGTCTAGCATTTAAGATTGCAACAGATCCATTCGTTGGACGTCTAACATACATCCGTGTATATAGAGGTGTTCTAGAATCAGGTTCATACGTATTGAACTCAACAAAAGACAAACGTGAACGTGTTGGACGTTTGCTACAAATGCACTCTAATCACCGTAATGAAATTCCTGAAGTTTTCTCTGGTGATATTGCTGCTGTTATCGGACTTAAGAATACAACAACAGGTGATTCTCTAACAGATCCTGATCACCCACTTATTCTTGAATCACTTGATATTCCAGAACCAGTTATCCAAGTTTCTGTTGAACCAGAATCTAAAGAAGATAGAAACAAGATGGATGAAGCTATCCAAAAACTATCTGAAGAAGATCCTACTTTCCAAGCAGAAACAAACCCTGAAACAGGTGAAACATTGATCTCAGGAATGGGAGAACTTCACTTGGATATCATGGTTGACCGTATGAAACGTGAATTTAAAGTTTCAGCTAAAGTTGGTGAACCACAAGTTGCTTACCGTGAAACATTCACTAAGTCAACACAAGCTCAAGGTAAGTTCGTTCGTCAATCTGGTGGTAAAGGTCAATATGGTGACGTTTGGGTTGAATTTACTCCTAATGAAGAGGGTAAAGGATTCGAATTCGAAGACGCTATCGTCGGTGGTGTAGTTCCTCGTGAATACATTCCTTCAGTTGAACAAGGACTAGAAGAAGCAATGGAAAATGGTGTTCTTGCTGGATATCCATTGATTGATGTTAAGGCAAAACTATATGATGGTTCATACCATGATGTCGATTCTAATGAATCAGCCTTTAAGATTGCTGCTTCAATGTCTCTACGTAATGCCGCTAAGAGTGCTGGTGCTGTTATTCTTGAACCTATCATGAAGGTTGAAGTTGTTGCTCCAGAAGATTACCTTGGTGATGTTATGGGACAAATCAATGCTCGTCGTGGACGTGTTGATGGAATGGAAGCTCGTGGTAATGCACAAGTTGTTAACGCATATGTTCCTCTATCAGAAATGTTTGGATATGCAACAACACTTCGTTCAGCAACACAAGGACGTGGTACATTTACAATGACATTTGATCACTACGAAAAAGTACCTAAGGGTATTCAAGAAGAAATTATTGCTAAAAATGGTGGAAAGCCAGTTGAAGATTAATTTTTGAATTAAAACAGACAACTTTAAAGAGTTGTCTGTTTTTTTGCTTTCAAAATTATAATAGATAAAAGTATAAAAAAGCCTTGATATGAAAGCTGAATTCGGGTAATATGATAGGAGTGTTATTTCTCAGGGAGAAGTACGCGCTTTTGGTATTAAAATAATACCGACGGCAACGAAATGAGAGGTTGCGACACGCCCGGCCGCTTTGCCACGGCAGAGCGTGACGGATATTTTCATTGAGCCGGTCATCTTGAAAGAGACAAAAAGGAGGTAACCCCATGGCAAGTCAAAAAATTCGCATTCGCTTGAAAGCTTACGAACATCGTATCTTAGATCAATCAGCTGACAAGATTGTGGAAACAGCAAAGAGAACTGGAGCAAAAATTTCAGGTCCAATTCCATTGCCAACAGAACGTTCACTATATACAGTGTTGAGTTCACCACATAAGCATAAAGATTCTAGAGAACAATTCGAAATGCGTACACATAAGAGACTTATCGACATCGTTGATCCATCACCTAAGACAGTTGATTCATTGATGAAGTTAGATCTACCATCTGGTGTGGACATCGAAATTAAATTGTAATAAATAAATATTTAAAAAAATTATTGGAGGTGCAAACATGGCCAGAAAAGGAATTCTTGGTAAAAAAGTCGGAATGACACAAATTTTCACTGACAACGGCGAACTAGTTCCCGTAACAGTTGTTGAAGTAACACCTAATGTTGTTATGCAACTGAAAACAGTTGAAAATGATGGTTACGAAGCCGTACAACTTGGTTTGGAAGACCGTCGTGAAGTTCTAACAAACAAACCTGCCAAAGGTCATGCTGAGAAAGCAAATACAACTCCTAAGCACTACATTCGCGAGTTCCGCGATGTAGAAATGGGAGACTACGAAATGGGTGGCGAAGTTAAAGTAGATATCTTTAACGAAGGCGACATCGTAGATGTAACAGGAACAAGTAAGGGACATGGTTTCCAAGGTAACATTAAGAGACATGGTCAATCACGTGGACCTGAAACTCACGGTTCAAGATATCACAGAAGACCCGGTTCAATGGGTGCTGTTATCAACCGTGTATTCAAAGGTAAAGCATTACCTGGACGTATGGGTAACGATCGTATTACTACACAAAACCTTACAGTTGTAAAAGTTGATGCAGAACGCAATGCTATTATGATCAAGGGTAATGTGCCTGGTGCAAACAAGTCACTAGTTAAAATTCAATCAACAATTAAAGTTAAAAAAGAAAAATAGGAAGGGAGGACATTAGTTATGACTAAAGTCACAGCTTACAAAGACAGCGGTGCTAAAGGCGCTGAAGTTGAAGTAAATGACGCAGTTTTTGGTATTGAACCAAATAACAGTGTTGTTACAGATGCAGTTATCATGCAACGTGCAGCATTACGTCAAGGAACACATGCAGTTAAGAACCGTTCAGCTGTTCGTGGTGGTGGTAGAAAACCATGGCGTCAAAAGGGTACAGGTCGTGCTCGTCAAGGTTCTATCAGATCACCACAATGGGTTGGTGGTGGAGTGGTATTTGGTCCTACACCAAGATCATACGCATACCACATTCCAAAGAAAGTTAGTCGTTTAGCATTGAAGTCAGTTCTTTCACAAAAAGCAGCTGATAATAACCTAGTTGTTATTGATTCAATTTCTTACGACAAACCAAGTACAAAATCATTCAAACAACTTCTTGAAAAAGTAGGTGTTGGTAAAAAAGTACTTGTAGTTATAGAAGATGGAAATGATAACGTTGCTTTATCAGCAAGAAATATTGAAAACGTTCAAGTGATCTCACCAGAAGGTGTTAATCCACTAGATGTTATCAATGCAAAAACACTTGTTGTAACTCAAGCAGCACTTTCTAAGATTGAGGAGGTACTTGGATAATGAACGCAAGAGACGTAATTATTCGCCCTGTAATCACTGAAAGTTCAATGGACGCAATGGCAGACAAGAAATATACTTTCGAAGTTGCTGTTGATGCCAACAAAGTGCTTGTAAGACAAGCAATTGAAGAAGTATTCGGTGTTCAAGTTAAAAAAGTAAATATCATGAATATTGCTGGTAAGAAGAAACGTGTTGGTCGTTATGTTGGATTAACTAACAAACGCCGTAAAGCAATTATTACTCTTACAGAAGATTCAGACGAAATTAAGATTTTCGACGAAGAATAAATTAAGGAGGATCACATAAATGGCGATTATCAAGTATAAACCAACCACAAATGGTCGTCGTAATATGACAGGTTCTGATTTTTCAGAGATTACAAAAACTACTCCTGAAAAAACATTATTAGAATCACAAAGCCATACAGCTGGTCGTAACTCATACGGTCATATTACTGTTCGTCACCGTGGTGGTGGTCACAAACAAAAATATCGTGTAATCGATTTTAAACGTAATAAAGATGGTGTTAAAGCTTTAGTTAAAGCTATTGAATACGATCCAAATCGTACAGCAAATATTGCATTGCTACACTATACTGATGGTGTTAAAGCATACATCCTAGCACCTAAAGGTCTAGAAGTAGGACAAACTGTTGAATCAGGTGTTGGTGCAGATATCAAACCTGGTAATGCATTACCACTAGAAAACATTCCAGTTGGTACAGTTATCCATAATGTTGAAATGAAACCTGGTAAAGGTGGACAACTTGGACGTTCTGCTGGTACATCAATTCAACTACTTGGTAGAGACGGTAAGTATTCATTGCTACGTCTTCCATCAGGTGAAGTACGTATGATTCTTTCAACATGTCGTGCTACTGTTGGTGCTATCGGTAATGAACAACATGATCTAATCAAGATTGGTAAAGCTGGACGTAAACGTTGGTTAGGTATTAGACCTACAGTTCGTGGATCAGTTATGAACCCTAACGATCACCCACACGGTGGTGGTGAAGGTAAAGCTCCTATCGGACACCCATCACCAATGTCTCCATGGGGTAAGAAAACTCTTGGTAAGAAGACTCGTTCATCACATGCCAAATCTGAAAAACTTATCGTTCGTCACAGAAAAGGTAAGTAATTATTTATTAAAAATAATAAGAAGGAGAACATAAGATGAGTCGTAGTTTAAAAAAGGGACCATTTGCTGACGCACATCTTCTAAAAAAGATTGAAGCACAAGCAGATACTGAAAATAAATCAGTTATCAAAACTTGGTCAAGACGTTCAACAATCTTCCCTACATTCGTAGGATATACAATCGCTGTTCATGACGGACGTAAACATGTTCCAGTTTATATTCAAGAAGATATGGTTGGACACAAGTTGGGCGAATTCGTACCAACACGTACTTTCCGTGGTCATGGCGGAGACGATAAGAAAACTAAGTAATAAGAAGGGAGACTAAATTATGGCAGAACAAATTACATCAGCAACTGCAGTTGTAAAAAATGTTCGTATTGCACCTCGCAAGGCTCGTATGGTCATTGACTTAGTCAGAGGCAGAAATGCAGCCGAAGCACTTGCAATTTTGCAATTCACACCTAGAGCAGGCTCTCCAATTGTTGCCAAAGCTCTTAAATCTGCTATTGCAAACGCAGAACATAACTTTGATTTAGATGCTCAAAACCTATACGTTAGTGAAGCTTTCGTAGACGAAGGACCAACTCTAAAACGTTTCCGTCCTCGTGCTAAGGGTTCAGCATCACCAATTAACAAAAGAACTAGTCATATTACAGTAGTAGTAAAAGAAAAATAAGTATTGGAGGTAATTTGAGTGGGTCAAAAAATTAATCCAATTGGATTCCGTGTCGGAGTTATCCGCGATTGGGATTCAAAATGGTACGCAGAAAAAGATTTTTCAACATTTTTACATGAAGACCTTAAGATCCGTAAGTATATTGAAGACAAACTTTCAAGTGCTTCTGTATCAAGAATCGAAATTGAACGTACTGCAAAGAACGTTACAGTTTCAATTCATACCGCAAAACCTGGATTGGTTATCGGTAAAGGTGGTTCTGAAGTTGAAAAATTACGTAATGAACTGAATAAACTTGTTAATAGAAATATTCATATTAACATTATTGAAATTAAGAAACCTGATTTAGATGCAAAACTAGTAGGTGAAAGTATTGCTCGTCAACTAGAAGCTCGTATTGCTTTTAGACGTGCACAACGCCAAGCAGTTACTCGTTCAAGAAGAGCTGGTGCTAAAGGTGTTAAAGTTCAACTATCTGGTCGTCTAAACGGTGCAGATATGGCTCGTAAAGAATGGCATACAGAAGGAACTGTTCCTTTGCACACTCTTAGAGCAGATATCGATTATGCATGGGTTGAAGCAGTTACAACTTACGGTAATATCGGTGTTAAAACATGGATTTATCGTGGAGAAGTTCTACCTGCTAAACCAGTTGCAAATGATGCTAAAACTGAAGGGAAAGGAGAATAATCTATGCTAGTACCAAAACGTGTAAAACACCGTCGTGAATTCCGTGGAAAGATGCGCGGAGAAGCTAAAGGTGGAAAGAATGTTGATTTTGGAGAATTTGGTTTGAAAGCAACAACATCAAGCTGGATCTCAAATAGACAAATCGAAGCAGCTCGTGTTGCTATGACTCGTTACATGAAGCGTGGTGGTAAGGTTTGGATTAAAATCTTCCCTCATAAATCATACACTGCAAAAGGTGTAGGTGTTCGTATGGGTAACGGTAAAGGTGCTCCTGCAGGTTGGGTAGCCCCAGTTAAACGCGAAAAAGTAATGTTTGAAGTAGCTGGTGTTCCTGAAGAAGTCGCTCGTGAAGCACTAAGACTTGCAGCACACAAGTTACCAGTTAAAACAAAAATTGTTAAACGTGAGGTAGGTGGCGATAATGAAGGCTAATGAAATGACAAAGCTAACTGCTACTGAACTACAAGACAAAGTTAATACATATAAAGAAGAATTGTTTAACTTACGTTTCCAACAAGCTACTGGCCAATTGGAAAATACTGCTCGCCTAAGAACAGTTCGTAAGAACATCGCAAGATTAAAAACAGTTCAAATTCAAATGAATAACGAAAAATAATAAACGTGAAGGGAGATATCAAGTTGAGCGAAGAAACTCGTAACCGTCGTAAAGTATATCAAGGCCGTGTTGTTTCAGATAAAATGGATCAAACAATTGTAGTAGTTGTTGAGACATATAAGAAACACCCAGTTTATGGAAAACGTGTAAGATATTCTAAAAAGTACTACGTTCAAGATACTAACAACGAAGCTAAGATTGGCGATATTGTCCGTATCATGGAAACTCGACCTTTGTCTAAGACAAAGCGCTTCCGTTTATTAGAAATCGTCGAAAAAGCAGTTATTATCTAAAAATTAATTATCGATGAGAGGAGGACCAACAAGTGATTCAACAAGAAAGTCGTTTAAAAGTTGCAGATAACTCTGGAGCTCGTGAAATTCTAACAATTAAAGTTCTTGGTGGTTCAGGTCGCAAGACAGCTAATATCGGTGACATTATCGTTGCTACTGTCAAACAAGCAACACCCGGTGGCGTTGTTAAAAAAGGTGATGTTGTAAAAGCTGTTATCGTAAGAACAGTTTCAGGAGCACATCGTCCAGATGGTTCATACATCAGATTTGACGAAAATGCTGCGGTAATTATCAATGCTGATAAAACACCTAGAGGAACTCGTATCTTTGGACCAGTTGCTCGTGAGCTACGTGATAGTGATTTTATGAAGATCGTATCTCTAGCACCAGAAGTACTATAAAACCTAACAAATCAGGAGGTGCTGAATAGTGTTCGTAAAAACTGGAGACAATGTTCAAATCCTAGCCGGTGATGACAAGGGTAAACAAGGTTTAGTTAAAAAAGCTATGCCAAGTACAAACCAAGTTATTGTTGCGGGTATGAATATCGTTAAAAAACACTCAAAGCCAAGTAACACACAGCCTCAAGGCGGAATCATTGATGTTGAAATGCCAATTTCAGCAACAAATGTAAAAGTAGTTAAAGGTTCAGCAAAAGCTGCAACTAAAGAAACAGAAGATAAATAGTGAAAGGAGAAAACTAAATGGTTAACGCACTAAAAACAAGATATGTAGATGAAATCACACCAGCATTGGTAGAAAAATTCAACTATACATCAGTTATGCAAACACCTAAGATCGAAAAAATCGTTCTAAACATGGGTGTTGGTGATGCTATTTCTAACTCAAAGAATTTAGACGAAGCCGTTGAAGAATTAGGACTAATTTCTGGTCAAAAACCATTAATTACAAAAGCTAAGAAATCAATCGCTGGATTTAGACTTCGTGAAGGAATGTCAATCGGTGCTAAAGTTACCCTACGTGGTGACCGTATGTATGATTTTCTTGACAAACTAATCAATGTTGCATTGCCTCGTGTTCGTGATTTCCGTGGTGTTGGTACTCGCTCATTTGATGGACGTGGTAACTATACATTAGGTATCAAAGAACAATTGGTTTTCCCAGAAATTGATTACGATAAAGTAAACAAAATTCGTGGCTTGGATATCGTTATTGTTACAACAGCAAACACAGATGAAGAATCTCGTGAACTATTGTCACAATTCGGAATGCCATTTACAAAATAAATTAGGAGGACAATTCATTGGCTAAGACATCACAAGTAGTACGGAATCATAGACCAGCAAAATTCTCATCACAAGAATACACAAGATGCGAACGTTGTGGTCGTCCACATTCTGTATATCGTAAGTTCAAACTTTGCCGTGTTTGCCTTCGCGAATTGGCTCACAAAGGTCAAATCCCTGGCATGAAGAAAGCTAGTTGGTAAAATATAACAACTTTAAGGAGGTAAAATAAATGGTAATGACTGATCCTATTGCAGATTACTTAACACGTATTCGTAATGCAAATATGGTAAGACATGATTCTCTAGAAGTGCCTGCATCAAACATGAAAAAAAGCATTTCAGAAATCTTAAAGAACGAAGGATTTATCAAAGATTACGAAGTTATTGAAGATAACAAACAAGGCGTAATCCGTATTTACATGAAGTACGGAAGAGATCAACAACGTGTTATTTCTGGTTTGAAACGTATTTCAAAACCAGGTCTACGTAGCTATGTTGACTCTGACAATGTACCTAAGGTTCTTAATGGATTAGGTATCGCTCTTCTATCAACTTCAAAAGGTGTAATTACAGACAAAGAAGCTCGTGCTCAACACGTAGGTGGCGAAGTACTAGCATACATCTGGTAATTAATTTAAAAGAATAAGGAGGTGCACAAATGAGTCGTATTGGTTATAAAGTGATTGAAATTCCAGCAGGAGTAGAAATTACACAAAAAGATAACGATATTACTGTTAAAGGCCCAAAGGGTGAATTAACAAGAACTTTTAGCGATAAGATTAAGTTAGTTATCGAAGGTAACGAAGCTAAATTTGAACGTGAAAGTGACAATGACAAAGCTATGCACGGAACAATGCGTGCTAACTTAAATAACATGGTTGTTGGTGTAACAGAAGGTTTCGAAAAGAAACTTGAACTACGTGGTGTTGGTTACCGTGCACAAGTTAAAGGTAACACTCTAACACTTAACGTTGGTTACTCACACCCTGTTGACATGGACGCACCAGAAGGTGTATCAATCGAAGCTCCATCAACTACAGAATTAACTATCTCAGGAATCAGTAAGCAACTTGTTGGTCAATTTGCTGCTGTTATCCGCGATGTACGTCCACCAGAACCTTATAAAGGTAAAGGTATTCGTTATGTTGACGAATATGTACGTCGTAAAGAAGGTAAAACTGGTAAATAATTAAAGTAAAAAATTTATGAGGTGAAAATTGTGATCACAAAACCAGACAAGAACAAAGCACGTCAAAAACGTCAAAGACGTGTACGTGGAAAAATCTCTGGTACTGCTGAGCGCCCACGCTTAAACGTATTCCGTTCTAATAAAAACATTTACGCTCAAGTAATTGATGACGTAAAGGGTGTAACGCTAGCAAGTGCCTCAACTCTTGATAAAGAAGTTAAAGACAGTTCAAAAGTTGAACAAGCAGCGGCTGTTGGTGCATTAGTTGCCCAAAGAGCCAAAGCAGCAAAAGTTGAAGACGTAGTCTTTGATCGTGGTGGATACATTTATCATGGTCGTGTACAAAGTCTTGCCGAAGCAGCTCGTGAAAACGGACTAAAATTCTAAAAGGAGGAAACCAAACATATGACTTATATCGATCCAAATCAATTCGAATTAGAAGATCGCGTTGTTTCTATCAACCGTGTTACAAAAGTTGTTAAAGGTGGACGTCGTCTACGTTTCGCTGCAATTGTAATTGTTGGTGATAAAAATGGTCACGTAGGTTTCGGAACTGGTAAAGCTCAAGAAGTTCCTGAAGCTATTCGTAAAGCGGTTGAAGATGCTAAGAAGAACCTAATCGAAGTACCAATGGTTGGTTCAACTATTCCGCATGAAATTATCGGTAAATATGGTGCTGGTAACATCCTACTTAAACCTGCTATCGAAGGTTCAGGAATTGCCGCTGGTGGTTCAGTTCGTGCCGTATTAGAATTAGCTGGTGTTGGTGATATTACAAGTAAATCACTTGGAAGAAATACACCAATCAACGTTATCCGTGCTACAATCGATGGATTAAAGAATCTAAAAACAGCTGAAAGTGTTTCTGAAATGCGTGGAATCCCAGCTGAAAACTTGCTTAACTAGAAGAAAGGTGTGTAATAATGGCTAAACTTAAAGTTACTCTTATCAGAAGTGCAGCTCACCGCCTTCCTGCTCAACGTAAAATTGTTAAAGAACTAGGACTTGGAAGAGTTAATAGTTCAGTTGTTAAGCCGGATGATCCAGCAACACGCGGTGCTGTATTGAAAATTGCTCATTTAGTGAGCGTTGAAGAAGTAAAAGATTAATATTTAAAAGATTAGGAGGTGCAATCAATGGAACTTCATGAACTTAAACCAACCGCAGGTTCAAGACATTCGAGAAAACGTCTAGGACGTGGAACTTCAAGTGGTACAGGTAAGACTGCTGGTCGTGGTCAAAAAGGTCAACTAGCAAGATCTGGTGGTAAAACACGTATAGGTTTTGAAGGTGGACAAATGCCATTGTTCCGTCGTATGCCAAAACGCGGATTTAATAACATTAACCGCAAGGAATACGCAATTGTAAATCTAAGTGATTTAAGTACTTTTAAAGATGGCTCTGAAATTAATGTACAAACATTAAAAGAAGCAGGCATCATTAAGAAAGAACTAAACGGTGTAAAATTACTTGCTAACGGCGAAGTTAAAGCTAAGCTAACTGTTAAAGTTGCTAAGAGCTCTGATGCTGCTACAAAAGCAATCGAAGCTGCTGGTGGAACTGTAGAGGTTATCTAATATGTTTAAAACTCTTAGAGAGGCATTCAAAGTAAAAGAAATTCGATCAAAGATGCTTTTTACTTTAATGCTACTAGTTATTTATAGATTAGGTACACAAATTACAGTGCCTGGTATTAATGCCTCAGCTTTATCAAGTGTTGCTAACACTGGGTTGGTATCATTTCTTGATACTGTTACCGGTGGTGGACTTGCAAGTTACTCAATCTTTTCTATGGGTGTTTCACCATTCATTACTGCACAGATTGTTGTTCAGCTTTTACAAATGGACATTGTTCCTAAGTTTGTAGAGTGGAGTAAACAAGGTGAAGTAGGACGTAGAAAACTTAATCAAGTAACTCGTTATCTAACAATTGTGTTAGGACTTGTTCAAGCCATCGGTATTACAGCTGGATTTAACCAACTTAGTGGTTTAGGTCTAGTTAAATCACCAAATGTCTCTGCTTATGTTTCTATCAGTATTATTCTTACTGGTGGTACAATGCTTCTAACTTGGATCGGTGAACAAATTACTGATAAGGGTCTTGGTAATGGTGTCTCAGTAATTATCTTTGCTGGTATCATTTCAAGACTTCCAAACCAAATTCAAGGCTTGTATCAAACATATATTGGACAAGCTAATCAATCAGATTTAGCTAAAAATATTGGTTGGATGATCCTTCTTGTAATTGTTATATTACTTGTAATTCAATTCGTTACTTATGTACAACAAGCAAGTAGAAGAATTCCGATTCAATACACAAGACGTGCAGCTGGAAGTGGTAGCGAAAGTTTCCTACCATTGAAAGTTAACGTTGCTGGTGTTATTCCTGTTATCTTTGCCAGTTCGTTTATTGTTACACCTCAAACAATTTTGATGGCGTTCCAAAACTCACATGGTACAGAAACATGGTATAAAGTATTAGCAGAAATTTTTAGTTTGACTACATATACAGGTATTGCAATTTATACATTGTTAATTGTTCTATTTACATTCTTTTACGCTTTTGTTCAAGTTAACCCTGAAAAACTTTCAGAAAACTTGCAAAAGCAAGGGGCATATATCCCTGGTATATGGCCTGGTAATGAAACTATTAGTTTTATGAACGGTGTTCTAATGAGACTCTCAACAGTCGGTTCAGTATTCTTAGGTATTGTTGCTCTTATTCCATTATTAGCAACTAAATTATTCTCACTACCTCAATCTATCGGATTAGGTGGTACAAGTTTACTAATCGTTGTTGGTGTTACTCTAGAAATGGACCGTCAACTAAAAGGATTATTGAAGAAACGTGAATACGTTGGCTTCATTAGATAATGGGAGATTAAACCATGAATATTGTATTGATGGGGTTACCCGGTGCCGGTAAAGGTACACAAGCTGAAAGAATCGTTGAAGATTTTAGTGTTATTCACATCTCAACAGGTGATATGTTTAGACAAGCAATGTCTGAAAAGACAGAAGTTGGACTAAACGCCAAAAGTTTTATTGATAAAGGTGAACTAGTTCCTGATGAAGTCACTGAAGCTGTTGTTCAAGAACGACTAGCAAAAGATGACGTTCAAAAGAATGGATATATGCTAGATGGTTTTCCAAGAACTATTGCGCAGGCTGAAGCTTTACAGACAATTGCAAAGAATGTAAACAAGCCAATCGATGGTGTAATATTAATTGATGTTAAACCTGAAGTACTAGTTGAAAGATTATCTGGAAGATATATTTGTTCAAATTGTGGAACAACTTATCATAAGATGTTTAAACCAACTAAGGTTGAAGGTACTTGTGATGTCTGTGGATCTCACGATTTCTATCAACGTGAAGATGATAAACCAGAAACTGTTAAAAACAGATTGAAAGTTAACATCGAAATGAATACACCATTAATCGATTTTTATAGTGACTTAGGTCTTCTATATAAAGTCGATGGTGAACAAGAAATTGATGAAGTTTATAGCAAAGTTAAATCAATATTACAAAATCTATAATAGTTACTGATTTGGATTTGTTTACAATATCAGAGAAATATTATATAATTTTGCGATATGGTGATGAATTTCATCCCGATGGAGGTCAAATCTTTGGCAAAAGAAGATGTCATTGAAGTAGAAGGTACAATTTCAGAAACAATGCCTAACGCAATGTTTAAGGTAGAACTTGAAAATGGAGCAACAATTCTTGCTCATGTTTCAGGTAAGATTCGTATGCACTATATTAAAATCTTACCTGGTGATAAAGTTACCGTGGAATTATCCCCTTATGATTTAACCAAGGGAAGAATTACATATAGATATAGATAAAAAGTAATTTAATGGAATGGAGGTTCCGACATGAAAGTAAGACCATCCGTTAAACCTATGTGTGAGCACTGCAAAGTAATCAAGAGACGTGGACGCGTTATGGTTATTTGTTCTGCAGATCCAAAGCACAAACAAAGACAAGGATAATTTTAATAGGAGGTAGTGTTCAATGGCTCGTATAGCAGGTATAGATTTACCTCGTGATAAGAGAATAGTTGTTGCACTTACATACATTTTTGGTATTGGTGATACAACTGCTCGTAAAGTACTTAGTGCAGCTAATGTTTCAGAAGATATTCGTACAAGAGATTTAACTCCTGAACAAGAAGATGCTATTCGTTCACAAGTCGATTCAATTCGTGTTGAAGGTGACTTGCGTCGTGAAGTAAGTATGGATATTAAGAGACTTCAAGAAATTGGTTCATACCGTGGAATGAGACATAGACGTGGTTTGCCAGTTAGAGGTCAAAATACCAAGAACAATGCAAGAACTCGTAAGGGTAAAAAAGTTGCAATTGCTGGTAAGAAGAAGTAATAAGAATACGATAGGAGGTTAATTCATGGCACAAAATAAAGGTCGCAAACGCCGTGTTAAGAAACATATCGAATCTGGTGTTGCCCACATTCACTCAACATTTAATAACACTTTAGTTATGATCACAGATGTTAACGGAAACGCTATTTCATGGTCATCAGCTGGTGCTCTTGGATTCAAAGGTAGCCGTAAATCAACACCATTTGCCGCACAAATGGCTGGTGAAGCAGCTGCTAAGGATGCAATGGAACATGGTATGAAGACTGTTGAAGTTTCAGTAAAAGGACCTGGTTCAGGTCGTGAAGCTGCAATCCGTTCATTACAAGCAACAGGTTTGGAAATTACAGCTATTCGTGATGTGACTCCAGTTCCACATAACGGATCTCGTCCTCCAAAGCGTCGTCGTGTATAGAATGGTTTTTTATACCCGTATGAAATTTACTACGCACAGTTCGTTTTGAAAGGGGAAATAACCGTATGATCGAATTTGAAAAACCAACAATTACCGCAGTTGAAGAATCTAAAGACTTCGGTAAATATATTATCGAACCGCTAGAAAGAGGTTATGGTACAACACTAGGTAATTCATTACGTCGTGTTCTATTAACATCTCTTCCAGGTACAGCGGTGTCAGATATTCAAATTGATGGTGTACTACATGAATTTTCAGCAGTTGAAGGTGTAATTGAAGATGTTACACAAATTGTGCTTAACATAAAAAAATTAGACTTGAAGTCATTTGCTGAAGATGACATAAAAGCTGAAATCGATGTAGTTGGTCCAGCTGTAGTTACTGCAAAAGATATTAAAGCAGACGCTGATTTGGAAATCCTTGACCCTGAACAATATATTTGTACAGTGGCTGATGGTGGACACTTCAACATGCAAATATCAGTTAAAAATGGTCGTGGATATAATCCTGCAGAACAAAATAAATCTGAAAGTTCACCTATTGGTGTACTACCAGTTGACTCAATTTTCACTCCGGTAGATAAAGTAAACTACCAAGTTGAAAATACTCGTGTGGGTAAGAGAAACGACTTCGATAAACTTACAATCGATATCTGGACTAATGGTTCAATTGGCCCTAGAGAAGCTATTAGTTTATCTGCAAAGATCCTTACAGAACATCTAACTAGTTTTGTAAATCTTACAGAAGAAGCTAAATCTGCTGATATGATGATTGAAAAAGAGGAAACTCAAAAAGAGAAGAAGCTAGAAATGACAATTGAAGAACTTGACCTTTCAGTTCGTTCATATAATTGTCTAAAACGTGCAGGAATTAATACTGTGCAAGAACTTACAGAGAAATCTGAAGCAGACATGATGCGCGTACGTAATCTAGGCCGTAAATCACTTGTCGAAGTTCGTGAAAAGCTAGCTGATCTTGGATTATCATTGAAACAAGAAGATTAATAACTTATTCCAACAGGAGGTAAAAACATGGGTTACCGTAAATTAGGACGTAACAGCTCTCAAAGAAAAGCTATGTTACGTGATTTAACTACTGATTTAATTATTAATGAACGCATTGTTACTACTGAAACACGTGCAAAAGAAATCAGACGTACTACTGAGAAAATGATTACTCTTGGTAAACGTGGAGATCTTCATGCTCGTCGTCAAGCTGCTACATATGTTAGAAACGAAGTTGCTAACATTGTTGAAGATGGCGATTCAGTTGTAGTACAATCTGCATTACAAAAACTATTCAGTGATGTTGCACCTCGTTATGCAGAACGTAATGGTGGTTACACACGCATTATGAAGACTGCACCTCGTCGTGGAGACGCAGCACCAATGGTTATTATTGAATTAGTTTAATAAATAAGTTTCATTAAAAATCAGTCATTCTGATATATTAGTGAGTGTTAAGATGTTGGCTATATGTTAGCTAAGTCTATCTCTGAGATCTCTTGAGAAAGGGACACTAATATATCGAATGATTTTTTTTTGCCCAAAATTAAAGTTTTAGTTATTATATAGTGTAATAACTTTTGAGGAGCAACAGATTATGGCTAATATTATTTCTATAGAAAATTTAAGTTATACCTATCCAGAAAGCGAATCACCAGCTGTTGATAATGTTAGTTTAGAAATTAATAAGGGTGAGTGGATATCTATTGTCGGGAAAAACGGAAGTGGAAAATCTACTCTTACTAGATTGATAGATGGGTTGTTAGAAGCCAGTTCTGGAACAATATCTGTTGCTGGTCAAAAGTTGACTGAAGAAAGTCTTTGGGATATAAGAGAAAAAATTGGAATTGTATTTCAAAATCCTGACCATCAATTCGTGGGAGCAACTGTTGAAGATGATGTTGCTTTTGGATTAGAAAATCAAGGAATTGAAAGAGATCAGATGGTAAGAGAAGTCGATCAAGCATTGAAACTTGTCGATATGCAAGATTTTAAAAATAGAGATCCCCAATCATTATCTGGTGGTCAAAAACAGAGAGTAGCAATTGCAGGGGTGTTAGCTGTAAATCCAGAAATTATTATTTTAGATGAATCTACTAGTATGTTGGATCCTGAAGGACGCGAGACAGTACTTAGTTTGGTGAAGGATCTTTGGCAAAATAAAGGAATGACTATTATTTCTATCACTCATGATATTCAGGAAACTGCTTTATCGCAGAGGGTTGTTATTATGAAAAACGGTCACTTAGTAGAAGATCTTACTCCAGCACAATTATTTGTAATGGATGATCTTAAACAATATGGGCTGGATAAGCCTTTTACTACATTGTTAAAAGAGAAATTGAATTTTGATCCTGAATATCAAGATGAGGAGGAACTTATTAGTAAATTATGGAAATTAAACTAAATAATGTATCTCACTCTTATGAGTCACAAAATCCTGATGCAGGGTTGGGATTAGATGGTGTCTCTCTCACTATAAAAGACAAATCCTTTACAGCATTGATAGGAAAAACTGGTAGTGGAAAATCAACACTAGTAAAACATATCAATGCACTCCTTAAACCTACTTCGGGAACTATTAAAATTGGAGATCGAGAAATTGATTCCAAGACCAATAATAAAAACCTAAAACCTTTGCGCCAAAAAATCGGCATGGTTTTTCAATTTCCTGAGAGTCAATTATTTGAGGAAACTGTGGAAAAGGATATTATGTTCGGCCCTATGAATTTTGGTGCGACTGAAGAAGAGGCACGAGAATCTGCAAAAGATGCACTCAAATTGGTAGGAATTGAAGAGAGTTATCTACAACAGTCTCCATTTGATCTTTCTGGTGGGCAGATGCGCCGTGTAGCGATTGCTGGTGTACTTGCCAGTAATCCTGAAACAATCATCTTAGATGAGCCAACAGCAGGCTTAGATCCAGTGGGAAGAATTGAAATTATGGATTTATTTAAGAAGTTGAATAAACAGGGTAAAACAATTATTTTGGTCACACACAATATGGATGACGTTGCTGACTATGCCGAGTATACTTATGTTATGCAAAATTCTAAGTTAGTTGGACAAGGTACGCCTAAAGAAATTTTCAACAATAAAGAATTGGTAGATAGTGGGATTGTAAGTTTACCTCAAAGTGCCAATTTTGCTAAAAAGTTAGCAGAGAAAAAGTATGTATTTGATCAATTACCAATTACTATAGATGAACTTTCAAATATGATTAAAGAGCAATTGGAGAATAATGGATAAATTAATTTTCGGAAGATATTTACCTGGGGATTCGATTATTTATCGATTAGATCCTCGTGGTAAATTTTTAATTACATTTTATTTTATAGGTATCGTTTTTTTAGCAAATAACGTTGCAAGTTATGCTTTATTGCTCGCGTTTGTTTTATTTAGTGTGTATTTATCTAAAATTAATATTGGCTTTTTCATAAAGGGTCTTAGACCGATGCTGTTCTTAATCGTATTCACGGTGTTGTTACAGATGTTCTTTACTCCATCTACAGATCCGCTGTGGAAATTTGGAGTATTGCAATTGTCCACAGATGGTATGGTTATTGCAGGATATATCTTATTAAGATTTGTTGTAATTATTTTTATCTCAACACTGTTAACTTTAACTACTACTCCTATTGAAATATCTGATTCAATTGAGAGTATTTTGAAACCATTAAGATATGTGAAGTTTCCTGTCACTCAGGTGGCACTTAGTTTATCCATAGCGCTTAGATTTGTTCCATTGCTAATAGATGAAACTGTCAAAATTATGGACGCTCAGAGAGCTCGTGGTGTCGATTTTGGTGAAGGTGGTCTTTTGAAAAGAATTAAGTCATTTGTTCCAATTTTGATTCCACTATTTGTAAGTAGTTTTTCTATTGCTTACGATTTAGCAATAGCTATGGAGTCACGTGGTTACAAAGATGGTGAAGGTAGAACAAAGTATCGTCAACTTCACTGGAAAAAAATCGATAACTATACAGTGTTAGTAATAGCTTTATTGACGGTATGTTTATTACTAGTTAGGAGTTATTAGATGACTAGATATAAATTAAAAATATCTTATGATGGAACAAGATTTCATGGTTTCCAACGACAGACAGACTTAAGAACTGTGCAGGGAGTCATTGAACAATCGCTAGAAAAAATGACTAAAGGACAACATGTTGATATATTTGGTTCTGGTAGAACTGATGCAGGAGTTCATGCTCTCGGTCAGATAATTCACTTTGATTATCCAGGTGAAATTCCTGCGGAGAATATGTTGCGTGCGATGAATTCTCTAATGCCATTGGATATATTGATCTTAGAATCTGAAATAGTCGATGAAGAATTCCATGCAAGATTTGGAGTTAAGAAGAAGACTTACCAGTATCGAGTAGATTGTGGACATTATACTGATCCGTTTAAGAGATTCTATACTGGTCACTATCCATATCCATTTGAGCTAGAGAAAATTGAGACTGCTATCAAGGATTTGATAGGAACACATGACTTTACTAGTTTTGCAGCTAGTGGTGGTGTGATAGAAGATAAGGTCAGAACCATCTATGAAGCAACAGTTAAATTTGATGAAAAATCCAGTGAACTAGTATTTGAGTTCACTGGAAATGGATTCTTGTATAACATGGTTAGGATACTAGTTGCGACGCTGCTAGAAATTGGCAATGGACGCCGAGATGTACATGATTTGTTAAGGTTGTATGAGGTTAAAGATCGTGAACAGGCGAGGGGATGTGCTCCTGCTAGTGGACTGTATTTAAAAGAAGTTTTTTATTAAAAAATAAGGCAAATACCATTGACTAGAAGGTCAAATCCATGTAATATGGACGTTGGTATTGTTTGCCCCACGATAAGCCCCGGAAACTTATTGTAGTCAAACAAAGATCATGGAGGAAATTGTAATGCGTACAACACCATTAGCAAAAGCAAGTGAAGTTGAACGTAAGTGGTATGTTATTGATGCTACTGATGTAGTTCTTGGTAGACTATCATCTGTAGTTGCTTCAATCCTAAGAGGAAAGAACAAACCTACATACACACCAAACGTTGATACAGGTGATAATGTTATTATCATCAATGCAGAAAAAATTAAACTAACAGGTAAAAAAGCTAAGGATAAGATTTATTATCATCATACAAATCATCCTGGTGGAATCAAGAGTATTTCAGCTGGTGAAAAATTAGCTACAAAACCTGAAATGTTTATCGAAGATTCAATTCGTGGAATGCTTCCACATAACAGTCTTGGTCGTAAGCAAATTATGAAATTGCATGTATATGCAGGTTCAGAACACAACAACCAAGCACAAAATCCAGAAATGTTGGATATCAACAAACTAATCTAAGGAGGAAAACAATTTGGCACAAGTAGCATACGCTGGAACAGGCCGTCGCAAAGATTCAGTTGCACGTGTTAGACTAGTTCCAGGAAACGGTAAAATTACTATTAATGACCGCGACGTCAAAGATTATATTCCTTTCGACAATTTGATTGCTGATATGAAACAACCTTTGGACGTAACAGAAACAGGATCAAGCTATGACATTTTAGTTAATGTTAATGGTGGTGGATTCTCAGGACAAGCAGGAGCTATCAGACATGGTATCTCTCGTGCACTACTAGAAGTAGATCCTGACTTTAGATCAGCTCTTAAATCAGCTGGTTTATTGACACGTGACCCTCGTATGAAGGAACGTAAGAAACCAGGTCTTAAGAAAGCTCGTAAAGCTTCACAATTCTCAAAACGTTAATATATATTATTCGTTTATACAAACACTCTACTGTCAAGGTAGGGTGTTTTTTTTGTTATTTATCTGTTCAGTTTATTCCAGAAAATAAAGCTGGAATAGCCTCAGGATTAGTTAATGCTTCAAGGCAGTTAGGGACGTGTCTAGGAATTGCCTTATTAGTAGGAACAATGATGCACAATATCGATATTGAAAAAGAAACTATTCAACATGAGTCAGTTCAGCAAGTAAATTCAAAAAAATTACCAAAAAATATAAATAATTTAATCAATGACCGTATTGCTAAAAGTATGCATTCCAAAAAAATGGAAAATAATCCAAATTTTCAAATATCACTTAATCGTGATGTTAAAAAATTATTGATACAAACAGATACAACAGAAAAGCCACAAAATACAAATTTATTAAAAATTCATGATGGATTGTCTAATATACAAAATCAATTTTCAGATAAACCAGAGACAATTTCAGGAATGGCAAATCAAATTTCAATTTCTCAAAATGAAATGAATGATGCTAACATAGCTATTTTATATAGCCTAGTAAAAAATAATCCGAATTCAATGGCTCTTTTGAATAAATATCAGCATCAATTATATATGTTGGAAGAGATGCCGGATTCGCAAGAGAAAAAAAATAGTATCAATCAGTTAATACAATTATTATTGATTTATCAGGCAGGGACTGATCCGACGGTTAATAATGCAGTTGATTTTGGTAATAAATTAACAGATTTGATGACAGATTTTGGATTAAATCCTAATCAGTTGTTTAAATCCCAAGAAAAACTAGCTACCACCTTATCAAAGCAAGGAAAAATTAATACTTCGCTTACTAATATTAATCAAGGTATTTCAAGACTGGATATTGGAGAACGATTGAAGGATTTATTTACACATTTAAGAAATTTAAAGAACACACATTTAACACGTGCATTTAACCAGACATTTTTATTAGCTGCTTGGATTATAACTGCATTTACAGTTTTTGGAGTTCTCACTGAAAGGAAGAAATATAAATGATATTGAGTATAAATATATAAAAATAATATGATACTTTATTTAATGGTGGTAGATAGGAATAAAATATGTATCTCTCGTGCACTACTGGAAGTAGATCCTGACTTTAGATTAGCTCTTAAATCAGCTGGTTTATGGACAGGTGATTCCTTTATAAAAGAAACTTAATAAATTAGATCTTAAGAAATCTCGTGAAGCAAATATATATCATTCGTTTATAAAAACACCCTACCGTTAAGGTAGGGTGTTTTTTAATTGTATTAAATTAACATATAGTAAAAATTAAAAAAATTATTACTATATATAGTTTTTAAGTTTTTTATTAAATTGTATTGTTAAAAATGTTATAATGTGGTACACAAAAAGGATCTCACTTAGAATGAGATCAGGAGAGGCAAAAAATTTATTTACACTAGTTATTCTATCATTCAATTTAGATGATTCAATAGTATTTTTATTAAAGTTTAAAGCCCATCCTTTTTGTGAATACATAGGCAAAAAGCCAGGGAGAATTTATTTGGAAAAAAATAAGATTCATTTTAATAAGACAAAGGATGAAAAACTTTTTTTAGATTTGGCATTATTATCAAGTTGCAAGGATATAGACGGAGAATCGATTTTAAAAAATTTTGATTCGTTTATGCGATATGTAACAAAACTAGATACAGATTCAGCGGTGGAAGTATTTAGAAAATCACATGAACAAAAGGTTTTCCCCAGATTGGGTTATGGTTCGAATGAAAGCAGTTCCGGACATGGATTGAAATCTGAATATTTTCGTGAACCCTTTGAAATTTTAAAGAGTCAACCTGATTATGAAGATTTTTTATATGGAAATATTTTTACTGTTACTTTGGTTAAGGAGTATGGAGAAGATGCAAATACTGACCTGCTTTTAAATTTAAGTATTCGAGAACTTAGTGAATATACTGAGAAGGCTGCAAGGGAGTTTAATTTAGATACTCGGAATTTATCTGCTAAAGTTTGGGATAGGAAACTAAATAATTGGGTACTAGCAAATGATATTACAGTTGTTCTAACTGAAGGAACGGAAGATGACTATAGGCTGCTAATACCTAATGAAGTATTGTTGGAAAAATTACCATACTCTACAAAAAACTTTATTCTTAAAATAATGTATGTATCTGAAAAAAGTAAACGAAAAAATTTGACTCAAGACATTTTTTTAAAAGAAATTATGGCAAAATACGGGTCAAATAATAACTATATAGTTGATATTCTTAGAGAATACCCTGATTTTATTTTAGAGTATATAAAAAGATATTCTTCTGAGCAATTCATTAAAACGTATAAGAGGCAGCAGGATGAGAAAATTAAGTAAAGGCGGATATAAAATATTACTTTAGAATATGCACATCCAACAAAAGATTATAATAAATCTAAATATGGAGAAAATATAAATTCAGAAGACGCAAAAGAATTGGTTATTGGCGGTTACGATCAGCATAACTTTATTTGTAATGCTACAAATAAATCGGGTAGTGGAAGATGCAAGTGTCAGATTATGTTAGCTGCGCCTTATAGTACTAAGGTTAGATCGTACTTTAAAAATATGCCAGGTAATTATCATACATGTAACATCAAACAGGAAGTAAAATCTCAAGAAATAGTAAATCATGATCAAAATAAAATATATAATTCAGGGGAAGCTGTATTAAGTTTTTTTGAAGATAGTTTAGAAGAGAAAACTGAAAAAGAAAACTTATCTAAAAATGATGCAAGTGCTGAAATAGGCATGTCTAAAAGAAATCATAAAGATAAGAAAACCAATAAGGAAACTGTTACTCGTCAAAAAAAAATAAAAACAATAGTAGAAGTTGTTAAAAATAGATACACAAAACAGCTACTAGAAGATGGAACATTATTTGAATTAAATGATCTTTTCCATGAGTTGAAGAATTCGAAAAAAAAATATAAATTACCTGACCCTAGATTGAAAAATATTTGGTATGGTAAAATTCAGATTTACAGAGAAAAGAAAATTAATAAAAAAGATAACGATGAATATTACTACAAATTGTTTGTTGTTAATCAAACCATAAACAATAGAAATATTTCAATTTTTATGAATGCAAATCAAATTGGAGAACTTTTACCGAACTTTCAAAACTATATCTCTACTGGATATAAAAATAATCCTAAAAAAGTGCAGTATACACTTAACCTATATACAACAGAGAAGCCTGTTACTGTAAAGAATAGATATGAAAATATTAAACTTAAAAATGAATGGTCACATTTAAATTTGTTTTTTTATATAGAAGTTCCCTAAAAAGTAAAATTCAGAATTAATCTTTAACGCAGAAAAATTCATGACTGGAATAAATTTATAATAAATCATGCAATAATTTTACCCTAACGAAGCAACTTATATTTTAAGAATCAACTCCCCAAAACAAATATTTGACTTAAAAATTATATAGAATTATTATGATCAATGCTTTCATCATTAATAATTCAAGGGGTATATAATTATGTCATATAAAGCAAGTAACGCAGAAGAACACATTAAAATTGTTAATCTAAAATCATTAGAAAAAGAAGTCAAAGATAGAATGGAACCTGGTGCTTTTGGTTACATTCGTGGTGGTTCAGAAGATGAATGGACAATGGATCAAAATACTGATTCATTCAATTCTAAAAAGATCGTTCCTAGAGTTTTGCAAGGAATCGACCATGCTGACTTAAGTACTAAATTATGGGATATTGATTTGAAGACACCTATCATTCAAGCACCTTCCGCAGCACAAGGATTATCGCATGAAAAGGGTGAAATTAATACTGCCATTGGTATGGCAAAGGCTGGCTCAATCTTCTCTATCAGTACTTATGCCAACACTCTAATCAAGGATGCAGCCGCAGCTGCTCCTGATGCACCACAATTTTTCCAATTGTATATGAGTAAAGATGATGGATTCAATGAATTTATCATCAAAAAAGCTGTTGAAGCAAAGGTTAAAGCTATTGTTCTAACTGTTGATTCAACACTAGGTGGATATCGTGAAGAAGATGTAATTAATGATTTCGAATTTCCACTACCAATGCCTAATTTGGCTGAATATAGTCAAACTGATGGAACAGGTAAAGGAATCGGAGAAATTTATGCATCTGCTAAACAAAATTTTGTACCTGAAGATATTCAAAAAATTAAAGACCTAAGTGGCTTACCAGTTATTGTTAAGGGAATCCAATCTCCAGATGACGCTGAAGCAGCCATTCAAGCTGGTGCAGATGGAATCTGGGTATCAAATCATGGTGGTCGTCAACTTGACGGTGGTCCTGCTTCATTTGAAGTTCTTCCACTTATTGCTGAAAAAGTTGCTAAAAGAGTACCAGTTATTTTCGATAGTGGTATCAGACGTGGAGAACATGTTTTCAAAGCTCTTGCTAGTGGTGCTGACTTAGTTGCTATTGGTCGTCCAATCATTTATGGTTTAAATCTAGGTGGTTCACAAGGTGTATATGATGTAATGGAACATATCAATATGGAACTTTCTATTACTATGCAACTTGCTGGAACAAAAACGGTTGAAGACGTTAAAAACAATAAACTAATGGATTAGTATTAAATAACAGAAATTTGTTAAAAACATCACATAACAGTGGTGTTTTTTTATATTCAAGAATTGTATACTTAAACCAAACAGAGTATTGGGGGGATTAGATATGCAAGCTGTAAATGAGGTTAGAAATAAACCAAGAAAGAGAAAAACTTTCCGAATGCCGGGAGCTTTTGTTATTTTATTTATTTTGACAATACTGGCGGTTATAGCGACGTGGACAATCCCTTCGGGTTCTTATTCAAAACTATCTTATGAGTCTAGTTCATCGGAGTTAAAAATTGTAAATCCACATGGGGATGTTAGTAAAGTTCCTGCTACTCAAAAGGAATTAGACAAATTAGGTGTAAAAATTGATATCAAACAATTTAAATCTGGAAGCATTAGTTCTGCTGTTTCCGTGCCAAATACTTATGAACGTCTGAAACAACATCCTGCTGGAATTCAGGCAATTCCTAACAGCATGGTAAATGGTACGATTCAAGCTGTAGATATCATGGTATTTATTTTGGTTCTTGGTGGTTTGATTGGAGTTGTTAAAGCCAGTGGTGCTTTTGAATCTGGTTTAATGGCACTGACTAAGAAAACTAAGGGTCATGAGTTTGTGCTGATCATGTTAGTAACTATCTTGATGATGCTAGGAGGTACTCTATGTGGGATAGAGGAGGAAGCAGTGGCTTTCTATCCTATTTTGGTACCGGTATTCATAGCGATGGGGTATGATTCGATAGTCTCAGTTGGAGCGATATTCTTAGCTAGTTCAGTTGGTACAACATTTTCAACAATTAATCCGTTTTCTGCAGTTATTGCGTCCAATGCTGCGGGTACTAATTTCACACAAGGATTGAATTTTAGGATTTTTGGATTAATAGTAGCAGGGATCTGTTTAATTATTTACCTTCACTGGTATTCCAAAAAAGTAAAAAACAATCCAGAATTTTCTTATTCCTATGATGATCACGAAGAGTTTGACAATATGTGGTCAGTCGCAGACGAAAAGGATAAAGAAAAGAATATATTTACAAATAGAAAGAAATTAATTTTAGTTCTATTCGTAGTTACTTTTCCTATAATGGTTTGGGGTGTTATGTCACAAGGTTGGTGGTTCCCAACCATGGCATCGTCATTCTTAACTTTTGCCATCATTATCATGTTTTTGACTGCCACTGGTAAAAACGGTATTGGTGAAAAAGGTGTAGTAGATGCTTTTGTTAATGGTGCGTCGAGTTTGGTCGGTGTATCACTAATAATCGGATTAGCAAGAGGAATCAATATTATTTTGAATGATGGTTTGATTTCTGACACTATTCTTCATTTCTTCTCACAAATGGTGACAAATGTTAGTGGACCAGTGTTCATAATCTTGATGATGTTTATATTCTTCATCTTAGGATTTATTGTGCCATCGTCTTCTGGTTTGGCAGTACTATCAATGCCAATCCTTGCACCACTTGCAGATACAGCAAATGTACCAAGATTTGCTGTTGTATCAGCCTATCAATTCGGTCAATATGCAATGCTATTCTTAGCACCAACAGGGCTAGTTATGGCTACGTTACAAATGCTAAATATGAAATACTCCCACTGGGTAAGATTTGTTTGGCCAGTAGTTGTGTTTGTATTGGTATTTGGTGGAGTAATATTAGTTGCAGAAGTTTTAATATAAAAAATTAAATAAACTGTTGACAATAGTTCGGTACCTAACTATAATTCTTTTACATAAAGAAAGTTAGGTACCGAACTTTCTTATTTTGGAGGCAAAATAATGAGTGAATTAACAGATAAGATTATTAAACAATTAGAATTTATTGGAATTGCAAGTCATTCTTACATGTATATGAATAGACCACCTATGACTGGTCAAAATCGTGTCCTAAGTATCTTAAGTAAAGAAGATGGATTGATTCAAAGTCAGTTAGCTGAAATAATTGATATTAGACCGAGTTCTTTGGCAGAGTTACTTAAGAAGATGGAAGATAATAATTTAGTAACCCGATCTGAATCTGAAGAAGATAAACGCATTAAGCATGTTTATCTAACGGATGAAGGCAAAGCAATGGCTAAAGGATTATCAGCAGAAGCAACAGAATCTGAAATGTTTTTCCAAGGATTATCTGATGAAGAAAAACAACAGTTTAGTGATATTCTTGAAAAGATTCCTAATGGTTGGGATGATGAATTCAAGAAACAATCAGATCAATTTGTAAATCCTATGGAACGCTTGCAACGAATGCAAGAATTTAGAAATACCACAGCCCATCATCACGGATTTGATTGGCATGAAATGTCACGAGATGACAAGCGTAAATTTAGAGAAGAAATGCGCAAGGGTAATTTTGGTCCAGGACATGGCTTTAGAAAAGACTTTCGAAATGATTTTTGGGACGATAGAAATATCTAGATTTAGGAGAATAGGATAAATGGATCAACGTGGAATTGAAGAGCGCCCAGATGCTTCTTCAAAAATAAAATTTAGAGATTTTATGAAATTAATCAATCAGGCTAGTCCTAAGAAATTAATATTCATAATTGGATTGTTGTTCAGTTTGGTTACAAGTATTGCCAGTTTGATTGTTCCACAATTGACTAAAGGCTTAGTCGATACTAGTCAATTAGCAAAAATTGATATGAGTATGTTGTGGATTCTTGCAGTAGCATTTGCTGCCCAATTAGGATTTGGAACTTTTGGTAGTTACTTTTTAAGGTATGCAGGTGAAAGTGCTGTAAAGAACTTGCGTGAGAATGTCTGGAGTCATCTATTGAAGTTGCCTGTCGGCTATTATGATGACAATAAATCTGGTGAAATAAGTTCCCGACTAGTAAATGACACCAATGTTATCAAGGATTTGGTGAGTTCTCAATTTCCTAACTTTATTACAGGAGCTATTCAACTAATTGGTTCAGTTATAATCTTGTTCGTTATGGATTGGAAAATGGCTGCCATAATGTTTTCTATCGTGCCTGTTGTTGTAATTATCATGGTTCCAATTGGACGTATAATGTCTAAACTAGGACGTCAATTACAAGCAGGGACAGCTGAATTTAACGCTGAAGCTAGTGAAAAATTATCAGAAATTCGTTTGATCAAATCTAGTAATGGTGAAACTCACGAAGTAAAAACTGGTAATCAATTAATTAAAAAGATTTTTTCATTGAGTATAAAGGACGCCAAGGTAGAAGCAGCATTGCAACCCGTTATGACTACTTTAATGCTAGTTGTTTTCGTAGGTATTCTAGGATACGGAGCTGTTAGAGTTCAAGCTGGTACATTGACTAGTGGATCATTAGTAGCTTTCTTACTATATCTATTTAATATCATTACCCCAGTTGCTAGTTTTGCAACGTTCTTCTCACAAGTTCAAAAAGCTATGGGTGCAACTGAACGTGTTGAACAAATATTAGAAACAGAAGTTGAACCAACAGGTACAGATAAAAAAGTAGATGTTGTGGGAAAAACTATCGAAGTTAACAATATTGATTTTTATTATGATGAATCAAAACCAATTTTGAAAAATGTTTCCTTTGAGGCAAAACCCAATACAGTCGTTGCTTTTGCGGGACCAAGTGGTGGCGGTAAATCAACAATCTTTTCACTCATGGAAAGATTTTACAAACCTGTATCAGGTTCTATGTTGGTAGATGGTCAGAATATTGAAGAAATAGATTTGAATGACTGGCGTTCACAAATAGGATTTGTTTCTCAAGACAGTGCTGTTTTTGCGGGAACAATACGTGACAATCTACAATATGGACTGGATAAAGAATTAACAGAGGATGAAATGTGGCATGGATTGTCATTAGCATATGCAGAAAATTTTGTTAAAGAATTCCCAGATCAATTGGATACTGAAATTGGTGAAAAAGGTGTCAAATTGTCTGGAGGTCAAAAACAAAGAATTGCTATAGCTAGAGCATTCCTACGTAATCCTAAAATCTTGATGTTAGACGAAGCAACAGCCAGTCTAGACTCACAGTCAGAAGAGAAAGTTCAAAGGGCTCTCGAACAACTTATGGAGGGCAGAACAACATTTGTAATTGCTCATAGATTATCAACTATTGTTGACGCTGACCAAATATACTTCATAGAAAATGGTGAAGTTACTGGAAAGGGAACACATAGTGAATTGATGTCTAACCATGCATTATATGCAGAGTATGTTCATGAACAGATAGTAAATTAAATAAAAAACATCCCCAACAGTGAAAACTATTGAGGATGTTTTTTATTTATAAATTTCAGAAAGTGCATGCACACTTTCTTTAATAGAGTCACGGACTTCTCTGAATGTATTTAGAATTTCTTCATCAGTTCCTGTAGCTCTTGCAGGATCAATTAAATCCCAGTGCATGTTTTCCACACCGTTTGGAATTCTAGGACACTTATCTCTTGCATCACCACACAAGGTAACTATTAGATCAGAGTTATTAAAGTAATCCATATCTATGAGATCAGATGTTTGTTGAGAAATATCAATACCATCTTCTTTCATAACTTGAACTGCCTTAGGATTTAGACCATGTTTTTCGATTCCAGCACTTCTGATTTCAAATTTATCACTGTCTAAAAATTGATGAGCATATCCTTCAGCTATTTGGCTTCGGCAGGAGTTTCCAGTACATAGAAAGTATATTTTTTGCATTATTATCTCCTTTTCAGATCAATATAGAGAATATAAAATAATCTGTCAAATTTTATATAAAAAAGCTCATTCAGCAATATAACTGAATGAGCTTTAATTAAATATCTTCATCGTCATCATCTAATTGTTGATCAATTTGAATATCACGAGCAGCAGCTGCGTCTTTACGTACTAGACGCAATCTGTGTCTTGATACTTTACCTAGTATCAATGGAACACGCTCTTCAACCACATCACTGTATGATAATCCAAACCAGTTAGCTGGTGTAATGAATTTTTGAAGTTTCAATCTAGCAAGAATAATGTTCTTACTGATAGCATTGATCTTTGTATCTGGAGAAAGAACTTCTTTTATTAGAACGAATGAGAAGTCTCCAACTTTGCGATCTGGGATTGTTGTGTACTGTTGTGGCTGTGGTTTGATTTCACCATTTGCCATCATGTCATTAACAATCTGTCTTAAGTAAACATTGATCTTTTGATCAACTCTAAATCCTAGATATAATTGAACACTGACCATGTAGTCTGTTCCAAATGTTTCAACACTATAGGCTGCTGTATAAGGTTCATCAGTAACGTTAACTGTAACAAACCAATATACTCCAGCTTTCTTAGGTCGCTTATCAAGAATAGAGTACATTATATCTTTTTTGATTCTGTAACCATCTTTAATTTTTGTTAGATATATCAAGTTAGAAGCATACAATGGATAACTTTCATCATGTCTCAAATCATTAAGTTGCTTCTTGAAGGCAAGTAGCGAAACGAAGTGACTTCGATAAGTATTGTCATCCATAATATGATCACCGAATCTCCAAATGAACATAACTGCAATAAGTACAGCAGCGATGAACATTGTGATATAGGCACCATGGATGAATTTAACACTGTTTGTAATGAAGAAAATTATTTCTAGAACGAAGAAGAATGAAACAATAATATTTGGTAGCAATCTAGATTTCATCTTTTCTAACAACCACTGTTGTAGAAGAATCGTAGTCATTAACATTGTGATAGTAATTTCTAGACCGTAAACGTTAGCCATTCTTTCTGAATTCTGGAAGTAAACAACTAAGAACAAACAAACTATCCAAATAATTGAGTTAACTGTAGGGATGTATAGTTGTCCCTTGAAGTTAGTAGGGTAATAAGTTTTTAGTCTTGGGAAAATCTTTAGTCTAGTTGCTTCGGATACAAGTGTAAATGAACCTGATATCAAAGCTTGAGAAGCAATAATAGCTGCAAGAGCTGACAAGATAATTCCAAACAATCTAAATGGTTCTGGTATTGATTGATAGAATGGGTTCATTGCTGGTCCCATGTTAATCAAATCTATATTGTCATTTGCTTTTATCAACCAAACAGCTTGTCCAAGATAACTAAGTAATAGACAAATCTTGACGAAAGGCCAACTTGTATAGATATTTGGTCGACCAACATGTCCCATGTCTGAGTAAAGAGCTTCGGCACCTGTTGTAGCAAGGAAGACACTACCTAAAATAAATATTCCACGAATATTGTAAGGTCCAACCAATAATTTGAATGCATAATAAGGATTAAATGCCTTCAAAATTGATAAGTCACCCATCATGTTATAAATACCAACAATACCAAGGAATCCGAACCAAACTAGCATAATAGGTCCGAAAGCTTTACCAATAAATTGAGTACCAAACTTTTGAATAAAGAATAGTACTGACAAAATAATCAAAGTAAGTATGATAACTTGTGTTTGATTGTGAATAAAGATCTTATTGTTGATAGCGATACCCTTAAGACCTTCGATAGCTGCGGTAACTGTAACAGCAGGTGTCATCATACCATCAGCTAAGAAAGTAGCTCCACCAATCATCGCAGGAATGATTAGCCATCTGGCACGCTTTCTAACTAAGGTATATAAGGCAAAAATTCCACCTTCACCGTGGTTATCTGCACGAAGGGCAATAAGAACGTATTTGACTGTAGTTACTAAAGTCATTGTCCAAAAAATCAAAGACACACTACCCAAAATAAACTCGTCTGACATGTGGGCAAGGCCACCATTACCAAGCATTAGTGAATGCATTACATATAATGGAGAAGTACCAATGTCCCCATAAACAATACCTAAAGCAATCAAAAATCCCGCTATACTCATACGAGAATGAGCACTCTTTTTAATTAAATTTAAATCATTAGTTTCCATTAATTTCAATTCTCCAATTTTAACAATTCAATTGCGATTATAACACTTGATACATGACGTTGTAACCAGTGAATTAAATGTTAATGATAATATATTATTTTTTTGAAAATTTACTTGTGAATAGGAATAGATATTGACGAATTATTTAGACTGATACTGTAGGTAATGTCTTGATTTCCACGAACAGTCATTCCAAAATCTGTGGCATAAATAACAAGTCCTAATTGTCGTCCTTTAGGAATTCTATACATAGTAGGCTGCAATTGTAACGAGATTTGATATCTTTTACCAGCGTTAAGCTCATCATTTTTGAAAGAGTTTTTACGATTTTGTAAATTAATGTGACCTTTAGTAATCATCTTGTATTTTGCGGTTTTTCCTAGAGTAAATTCACGTAAATCGTCCTCACGCCAATTGTAAGCTCCAGATAACCTATTCTTTGCTATTAATGACGGAGTAATGTTTAACCTGCGTGCTTCGCCATAGTCCATCAGTTGTGCACTAATAAGACCTACATTCTCACTAGAAGATACTTCAAGTGAAATATTAACGTTGCCATCGATAACCAAATCTTCTTTTAGTGGATCTGTTTTAAATACTAGACGGTTATTGTAATTGCTGCCTGAATTTATCAAATCATTTTGCCATGTTGCTATATTTTTTGTATAAAAATCAAATTTTTCAGATGGCAACTGATCATTAAAACTTAGAACTTCTGAACTTTTTTCACTTGATAATTTGTCAGGTTGTAAATAGAAATTTTTGATTTCATTTTTATCTGATGCCCAGCTATCAAATTTGTTCCAAGTTTCAGGTTTTACGTTATCTTGAATAATCACTGGAGGTAAAACTTCTTGAGCATTATTTTGTTGTTCTAGTAGCTTGTTGCTCAACCAAAGGTTAATGATATCTGTGTAATCAAATGATTGAAAGTTGTTGATGTAGATATGTTCACCTTGGTGGAGGATAAGTTTTGATTTTATTCCTAATTGATTCAAACCTTGATATAATTTTTCAACTTGTGTTGGCTTAACATTCCAGTCATTTAATCCATGCACCATGAAGACATCAGCTTTAATATTTTTAAGATCTTTACGATAGTTACGGGCATCCCAAAATTCATTGTAGTTTCCAGTCAAACGATCTTGTCCATCGGTGATACTTTGTAATTGATTTTCCCAATTATTTTTTATTTTAAGGAAGTCACCAGGTTGTAGTCTGCGACTAAAAGTTTCTTCTGCTAAAACATCAGCATCTTCACCAGGGAAACCTCCGGGAGCAATCACTAGACCATTTTCACGATAGTAATCATACCAACTAGAGATAGCTGCCTCAGAGATGATAGTTTCTAGACCCTCAACACCTGTAGTAGCTGCAGCAGTTGCTAAGGTACCCAAATAAGATCTACCCGTCATTGCTACTTTGTGATTTGACCAATTAGCTTCTATTGCTATATTGTCTGTTCGATTGGTAAAAGCTACACGGTTACCCGCTAACCATTCAATAGTAGCAATTGTTGATATAGTTTCCTCTTTATCTCCTGTTGTTCTGAAACCGTCAGAATCCTTAGTTCCAATTCCGGCAGAGTAAGCAACGGCAAATCCACGTGCTAAGAAATAATCATTCATAGTATAAGAACTTTCACGTGAAAATGTTTGAGTAGCTATATCAGTCTGACCATTTATTTTACGAGGAGCTGGTAATTTTGCATCTGTCACTTTATATTCAATATCTTCGTAGCTGGTTTCTGTTGGTTCTTTGTGAGCCAACGGAATATTAACGTTGTGCATCAATTTATCACCAGTTTCGTCGTTAGTTCCCTGATTATATGGGCTAGCTGTATATAGGGTAGGGACTTTTTGACTAGTTTTAGGACGAATAATTTCCACTTTTAATAAATCTAATTTTCCGTCTAGATCACTGTCTTGGTTTGATTCCACATAAACGATTTCACGAATTGCTTCGTTAGGATCGAAGACTGGCATAGATTTTCCATTGAAATATAAATAGTTGTCCAGATTATAAAACGGAACAAAGTAACCCTGACTAGCAAGTTTATCAATAAACATTTGTCCAAACTTATTGTGAGTAGTTAGCAACCAGTACCAAGCACTGATTAATTCATTTGTAGATAAATATTGTGATTGGTGATCTACAATTTTTAGTTGAATAGTCTTCATAGCCTCCAGTGGTTTGCTAAATGTAAAATCAACATCAGGATTAAATTCTAATAACTGCAACGAAACATTATAAAAAACGTTGATATCTAATTCTGAATTTTCATCTAGATAGGTTTTTAAATCAGATTCTAGATTTGCTTGATATGTTGACAATTTTTCATTCAGATCAGATTCGCCAGTCATATTTATAAAAGTTTTTTGCAAAAGTCTTCTGAATAACTGGATAGGATTATCTGACAAACTATTTTCATCGATAAATCTGATATTGATTAGTTCTTTTACTTGCTGATCAAAATTAGTGGGAATGGTTGCAAATTGATTTATTTTCATAATGAACTCCTTTGATATTGTCTACTAAAAAAGCATTCCACTAAGTGAAATGCTTTTATATTTATTAGGCTAAAGCACCCATTGGATCCCAAGGAGCTAAAACTTTAGGATTTTTTGCTCCATTTTCAAAGATTTCTTTTTGAGTATCAGTTAGGTATTTTTTACTGATAACTAATTGATAAACGAATTCGTCAAACCATTCATCACTCATTACAAAGTATCCTTTAGAACCAACTTTTTCACCCCATGAATTTTCAACTTTCCATTTTAGAGGTTTGCCATTGTCATCTAGATCAACACCTGTGATAACCATAGCATGTGTCATCATACTGTCGATGTAATCTAATCTTTCTGCCTTAGTTAATGTTAGATCAGTAGCTAGTAAACCAGATAGATCATAAAGTTTTGTATCCATGATACCTAGTTTAGAGTTTGAGCTTTGTCCAACATCACTACCAAACCATACACCTTCGCCGGCTTGTAATTGTTTAACTGCAAGTGATTTGAAGTCTTCAATTTCAAGGTTCAAGTGGCGAACTTCGCGACCGCCAACAACATTTCCTAACATTTCAACTGTATAAACTTCATTGTAGGGTTTGTCTTTTGTAGGAGCATTGATTGTTGAGATATAGTTTTCTAAATCCCAGCCGATATATTTATCAAAGAATTCTTTTGGTGTAATTTGAGTTTCTTTGTGGAAATTTTTATCATCGTCACGATATGACCAATCAAATTTTGTAGGTGGAACACCAACTGAATAAACAAGAATCTTGTAAATTTCACTAAGCATTTCATTTTTAATACGTTGAATATCGTCATCTGATTTGTTTTGATCAACTAAATCACGAAGTACTATAGCATCTTTACGTAATTTTGCGTTAAGAACTTTGTTTAATTGTGCAGATTGTGTACGACTGAATGTGTCAGGCATCACGCTCTTAGGAACAACACCATATTTTTGTACAAGTGCCATGATCATATCCCATTGGCCGCCATCTTGTTGAGGTGTAGCCATTAGGAAGTCTACTTTACGATCTCCAGTAGGTAGGGCGGCTGTATTGATAGCATTTTCTAGGAAGTAGTTAGATTTTTCTAATTTATCCCAGAACATCATATATCCTTGTGATAATTCAAAACCTTTTATTTTGAATTTATCTTGGAGTGGGTGTCTCATTGTATTCAGTGCTGCAAAGACCCAGCATAGACCAGATTGTTTTTGATCAGCAACTTTACCAGTCTCAATTTCTACTGAAAATGTTTGATCCATTTCCACTTGAGAATTCATTGTTCTACTAGCGTTATACAAACCATTTGTAGCAATAGCATTTTTGATTGCACTTGATGCAGGTGTATCTTTAAAATTTTGTTCAAATTGAGCTAATTCTTGATTTGTTATTTCTTTTGTCATAGTAGACTCCTTATCTAATATTATTTATTACTTTAGGACCTTCATCTTCACCAACTACTACAGTATTAACAATGTCTAGGAATAGACCGTGTGCAACGATACCGACTTGTTTATCCAACCAATCAGCCAATAGATGAGGGTGTGGAATTGAACCGACATATAAATCTATGATGTAGTTTTTATTGTGAGTTAAAACTTTGTTGCCATCATCATCTAATCTAAATTTTGGTTTTAGTTTTTCTTTATCAAGATCTTGGAAAGTTTTTTCAAAGCCAAATGGGATAACTTCCAATGGAAGAGGGAAGCTACCAAGTTCATCTGCCATCTTTGACTTATCAACAATCCAGATGTTTTTTGTTGAGTTAGTAGCAACCATTTTTTCTAGTAAGTGAGCGGCACCGCCACCTTTGATACCTTGAAAGTTTTTGTCAATTTGATCAGCGCCGTCGATAGTTACGTCGATGTGATCAACATCGTTCAAGTCTTTCATAGGAATACCTAGTTCTTTTGCCTGTTTTGAAGATCTGGAAGAAGTAGAGACACCAACGATATTTTTGATCTCTCCATTTTGATAACGTCGGCCTAGTTCTTCAATCATGAAATAAACAGTAGAACCAGTACCTAGTCCGACGATTGAGTCACTTTCGATGAAATCAACTGACTTAATACCAACTGCTTTCTTTAGTTCATCTTGATTCATAATTAATTCTCCTTCTCCAAATTTTCAAGATATTCAGGTGTTAAAACATCATGAAGTTCTGGATCTTCTTTTATTTTTCTCTTAGCAAATGGACAGATAGGAATGATTTTTAAATCATTTTCACGAGAAAATTGAATAACTTTATCCAATAATTGCATAGCTAATCCTTGTCCACGATAAGCTGGATCTACAACGGTATGATTGATAGAAATTGTATGATCATTGACATATGTAAAGTCAATTTCACCAATTAATTCACCATCATCTTCAAAGAAGTATCGTAGTTCATCTTGTTTTAATTCCATGAAATACCTCCATATTTTATTTATATCAATATATTACAATATTATAAGAATAAAGTCAGGGGATGTAATAGTTTTATAACTGTTTAAATATGCTATTATTTTAATATTATGAATATAGAGGTGAGTACTTTGTCTAAGACACGTGGATTTGAAGTTGTAACTAAGTTTCAAGATCAGAATATAAATTTACCAAAGCGTCAAACAAAGAATGCTGCTGGTTATGATATTGAGTGTGCTAAAGATACGGTAGTTCCTTCTATTTGGAAAAATGGTGTGTTCAACGTCATCAAACTTCTTTTAAACAAAAAGGAAATTCAAGAAGATAATTTGGCAAAATCGATCAAACCAGTATTAGTACCCACGGGACTAAAATCTTATATGCAAGAAGACGAAGTTTTGATTCTAGCTTGTCGTTCAAGTAACCCGTTGAAAAGAGGACTATCCTTGCCAAATGGTATTGGTGTGATTGATTCAGATTATTATAATAATGAATCCAACGAAGGTGAAATTTTTGTACAATTGATTAACTTTTTCCCCAAAGATGTAACAATCAAAAAGGGTGAACGTATTGCTCAAGGTATTTTTATTAAGTATTTAAAAACAGATAACGATTTAAATGATGGAGACGATAGAACTGGTGGTTTTGGTTCATCCGGTTTAAATTAGAAAGGATCAATGAATGGCAAAAGCAAAAAATAAATTTGTTTGTCAAAATTGTGGATATGTTTCTCCAAAGTATTTGGGAAGATGTCCTAATTGTGGAGCTTGGAATCAAATGATTGAAGAGGTCGAAAGACCGGTAGATTCTAGTGCTACTCCTAGTAGAAGAACAAGTGACACATCAGTAAAAGCTGTCAAGCTACATGATGTCAGTTTTGAAGAAGAACCAAGAGTACAGACACAGCTCTCTGAGCTTAATCGTGTTCTAGGTGGTGGAGTGGTTCAAGGTTCATTGGTATTGATCGGTGGAGATCCAGGTATTGGAAAATCAACACTACTTATGCAGGTATCTGGACAGCTCCAAAAGACTGGCGGCAAAGTATTATACGTATCTGGTGAAGAAAGTGCATCACAAATTAAGATGCGTGCTACAAGATTAGGTATCGAGGGCGATGAATTATACATCTATCCTCAAACTGACATGAGTTACATTAGAAATACAATAGAAGAAATCAAGCCCAATTATCTAATCATTGATTCAGTTCAAACTATGGACGAACCAGAAATATCATCAGCTGTTGGATCAGTGTCACAAATTCGTGAAGTTACCGCAGAATTGATGAATATTGCTAAACAACAAAATATTACAGTTTTTGTTGTAGGTCACGTTACCAAAGGTGGAGCTATCGCTGGTCCTAAAGTATTAGAGCATATGGTTGATACTGTTTTGTATTTTGAAGGTGACACACACCATAGTTACAGAATACTTAGATCAGTCAAAAATCGTTTTGGTTCAACAAATGAAATAGGTATTTTTGAAATGCAAAATGAAGGTTTAGAGGAAGTATCTAATCCTTCAGAGATATTCTTAGAAGAACGATTGAAAGATTCTAATGGTTCAGCGGTTGTTGTTTCTATGGAAGGTACTAGACCTATTTTAGTTGAAGTTCAATCCTTGATTGCTCCAACTATTTTTGGAAATGCTAAACGAACTGCAACAGGATTAGATCATAATCGAGTATCAGTTATTATGGCAGTTCTGGAAAAACGTGGAAACTTGATGCTTCAAAATCAAGATGCATATCTAAAATCAACCGGTGGTGTGAGATTGGACGAACCAGCAATTGACTTGGCATTGGCTATGTCTATTGCTTCCAGCTACAAGAATCAAGGAATTAAACCAGACGATTGTTTTGTTGGTGAAGTTGGTTTAACTGGAGAGATTCGCCGAGTAGATCGTATCCAACAACGAGTTCAAGAAGCTGAAAAATTGGGCTTTAAGAGAATATTTGTACCAAAAAATAATATTGGCAAATGGACTGCAGAAAATAGTATTCAAGTTATAGGTGTTGATACAATATCAGATGCGATGAATAAAATTTTCGGTTAATCCTATAAAATTTAATGATTAATAGTATAATTTACAGTAATTGTTTGTAATTTAAGATATTAAGGGGTAAATATAATGGCATCAAATTCAGATAATAAAGTTCGAGTAAGATATGCTCCAAGTCCTACAGGACATTTACATATTGGAAATGCTAGAACTGCTATTTTTAACTACTTGTTTGCAAGACACCTAAAAGGAACATTTGTTATTCGTATCGAAGATACAGATACAAAGCGTAATGTTGAGGGTGGAGAAGAGAGTCAACTAGATAATCTAAAGTGGCTTGGCGTTGATTGGGATGAAGGTCCAGATAAGGGTGGTGACTTTGGCCCCTACCGTCAATCAGAAAGAAAAGATATCTACCAGAAATATATTCAAGAGTTGTTAGACAAGGGTCTAGCATACGAATCATATCTATCTGAAGAAGAATTAGCTCAAATGCGTGAAGATCAAGAATCTCGCGGAGAAATGCCACATTATGAATATGAATTTGCAGGAATGTCTGAAGATGAAAAAGCTGCTAAAATTGCAGCTGCTAAGGAAGCAGGCATCAAACCTGTAGTAAGAATTCACATACCAGAAGGCAAGACATACGTATGGGATGACATCGTAAAAGGTGAGGTTTCAATCGATGGTGATACTATCGGAGGAGATTGGGTTATCCAAAAACGTGACGGCATGCCAACATATAATTTTGCAGTAGTAATTGATGATCATTTGATGGAAATCAGTCACGTGCTTCGTGGTGATGATCATGTAGCCAATACACCAAAACAATTGATGATTTATGAAGCTCTTGGTTGGGAAGCTCCTCAGTTTGGACACATGACACTTATCATCAACACAGAAACAGGTAAAAAATTAAGTAAACGTGATGAATCAATACTTCAATTTATTGAACAATATCGCTCATTAGGCTACTTACCAGAAGCAATGTTCAACTTCATTACATTGCTAGGTTGGTCACCAGTTGGTGAGGAAGAAATTTTCAATAAGAAACAATTCATTAAGATATTTGATGAAAAACGTTTGAGTAAATCACCTGCTAAATTCGATCAAAAGAAATTAGAATGGGTAAATAATCAATACGTTAAAACTGCTGACGTAAGTGAAATTACTGATTTAGTTTTAATAAACCTTATTGAAGCTGGACGTGTTGAAAAGAATCCTTCAAATGAAACAATTCAATGGATTAGACATATGGTTGAGCTATACATGCCTCAAATGTCTTACACACAAGAGATTGTTGAACTTTCCGATATCTTCTTTGAACAACCAGAACAATTAACAGAGGATGAACAAGCTGAATTACAAAATGATGATGCTAAAGCTGTGATTGAAGATTTAGCTAAGAAGTTAGAAGAGTTAGATCGATTCACTGCTACTCAAATCATGAAAGCTATCAATTCTGTTAAAGAAGATGTTGGTGTTAAGGGACGTAAATTATTTATGCCTGCCAGAATAGCTGCTACACGTACAATGCATGGTCCAGCTATTGGAGAAACTATTGAATTATTTGGAAAAGAACAAGTACTCAAGAATATTAAAAAGACTCTTGAACAAATGAAATAGGAAAAAGGTTCGAGGTAATTGCCTCAAACCTTTTTTTATAGGTAAAAGATATGCTAAAAATGTATAATACGCTAACTCGTGAAAAAGAAGAATTTCATAGTATTGAAGAAAATAAAATCAGTATGTATGTCTGTGGACCAACAGTTTACAATTATATTCATATTGGAAATGCTCGTTCGATAGTTTCTTTTGATACAATCAGAAAATATCTAGAATATATCGGTTATGATGTAAACTTTGTATCTAATTTTACAGATGTTGATGACAAAATTATTAATGCTGCTAATTCTGAAGGTATAACTACACAAGAATTATCTGATAAATACATCAAGGCATTTTATGAAGATATTGACGCAATAAATGTTGATCATGCCACTATGAATCCACGCGCGACAGAGCACATTGGAGATATTATTTCTTTCATTGAAGGATTGATTGAAAAAGAATACGCCTACGTTTCTGATGGGGATGTTTTTTATCGTGCTAGAAAATTTAGTAATTATGGTCAGCTTTCTGATCAAAATATTGATGAATTAGAACAAGGTGCCAGTGATCATATTTCTTCTGATGAATTTTCTAAGAAGGAAGATCCTATCGATTTTGCTCTTTGGAAAAGTGCCAAAGATGGAGAAGTCAGTTGGGAATCTCCATGGGGAAATGGTAGACCAGGTTGGCATATTGAATGTTCAGTAATGTCTACTAAATATCTAGGCAAAACATTTGATATTCATGGTGGCGGACAAGATTTAGAGTTTCCACATCATGAGAATGAAATTGCTCAAAGTGAGGCATTAACAGGACAAAAATTTGTTAATTATTGGCTACACAATGGTTTTGTGACGGTTGAAAATAACGAAAAAATGAGCAAGTCATTAGGAAACTTTGTAACTGTTCATGATCTTGTTCAGGAGATGGATCCACAAGTTTTGAGATTCTTCTTATCATCTACACATTATCGCCGTCCAGTGGAATATTCCAAAACAAACTTGGAAAAAGCAAGTGATAACTTGGATAAAATCAAGACTTCATACAGTAATTTGAAGTTTAGATTAGATAAATCTCAAGACATTGCCGCAAAATTGGATCAACAATTATTTGATGTAAAAACAAAATTCGTGGAATCCATGAATGATGATTTTAATGTTCAAAATGCTCTGACAGCAATATTTGACTTAGTATCCATTTCAAATAATTATCTTGATGGCTCAGAAGTTTCTAAAACAGATATTGAAAACTTAATGAATTTAATGCAAGAAATGATGAATATTTTTGGAATCAAGTTAAATTCTGAAGAATCGTTGTCAGATGATATTCAGACAATGGTAGATCAAAGAGATGAAGCTCGTGCAAATAAAGATTTTGCAACAAGTGATTTATTACGAGACAAACTAAAGGATATGGGTGTAATTCTTGAAGATACACCACAAGGAACTCGGTGGAGAATAGATGGTTAATGTTAAACAGTTAAATGGCGTAACTCTTGCATACCTTGGTGACGCGGTTTACGAAGTTTTAATTAGAGAGTATCTAATTAGTCAAAATTTTGTAAAAGTAAATGATTTGCAGAGGAAAGCTACTCATTTTGTTTCGGCTAAAGCTCAAGCATCATTAATAAACTTGATGTTAGAAGAAGGTATTTTAACCGAGGAAGAAGAGCGTGTTTATAAAAATGGTCGCAATTCTAAAAAATATACAAAAGCAAAAAACACAAGTGTAGTAACTTATCATATGTCTACGGGTTTTGAAGCTGTCTATGGGTATTTGGATGTTACTGAACAAAAAGATCGTATTAAAGAATTAACAAACTGGTGTATAAAAAAAGTTGAAGGAGGGGAAACAGATGAACAATAACGAGACCAATGAAACAGAATTAATATTCGGACATCATGCAGTTGTAGAGTTATTAAAAGCAGCTACAGCAAGTCAACGTGTAAACAAAGTATTGGTTCAAAAGGATCTCTCTAGTGACAATATCAATGAAGTTAAGGCACTTGCCAAAAGAAGTAAATTAATTGTCCAAGAAGTTCCTAAAAACAAGTTGGACATGATTACTGATAATGGTATTCATCAAGGGATTGCTGCCTATGTTGCGGCGTATGAATATGCAGAATTAGACGATATATTCAAAATAGCTGAATCCAAAAAAGAAGATCCATTTATTTTGATACTAGATAAGATAGAAGATCCTCATAATTTAGGATCAATCTTGCGTACAGCTGATGCGGTTGGTGTCCATGGGGTAATCATTCCTAAACATCGCTCTTCAGGTTTAACATCTGTCGTAGCAAAAACCTCAACAGGAGCTATTGAGCATGTTCCGGTTGTCAGAGTGACTAATCTAGTCAACACAATAAATGATTTGAAAAAGAAAAATATTTGGATTTTTGGTACAGCCATGGAAGGCGATAATTACCGTCAATGGAATGCGAAGGGTGGCATTGCTCTGATCATTGGTAACGAGGGTAAGGGTATCTCTCCACTTGTTTTGAAACAGGTAGATCAGACCTTGAGTATTCCAATGGTAGGACATGTTCAAAGTTTGAATGCCTCAGTAGCAACAGGAGTATTGTTGTATCAGGCGTTTGCCTCACGTAATTCATAAAACTGTTTACAAAGATAGATACTATAAAATAGTATCTATCTTTTTATATATACGATTTTTGATAGGGATAATAATTTCATTATGATAAATTGAATTTAGATAAGTTGTTCATAAAAGAGAAGGACTTTTATGAATACAGAAGAATTATGTTTAATAGATTCAGTTAAAAAATGGAATTGTTCGGGTTCATTAGAAAAACTGGTTTGCAAATACAAACCAATGATCGAGAGTTTGTATCAGAGTTATAATATTAATGGTTTTGATAAAGACGATTGGTACCAAGAGGCCTTTATAGTTTGTCATCAGACATGCATTAGTTTCAATGGTGACAACGGTTCTAAATTCGGTAGTTTCTTCAAATTGAAGTTTAAGCACCATATTATTGATATGATTCGTAAAGAAAATGCTAACAAGAGAGTGGCTAATCAAGGTACATCATCTTACGATATGCTGACAGAAGATAATATTCCGTCACCAGTTATCAGAGTATCGCATGAAGAATCTAGAGGATTTACACCTCAGTTTGAAAAAGCATTAGAAAAATTAAGTGATGTGGAATTGATCTCATTCAACTATCTTCTAGGTGATATTTCCTTTGAAGATGCTTGTAAAAAGGCACGTTGCACAGAGGATCAGATGCACCGAGCAATAAATAGATGCCAAATCAAATTGAAAAATATGATATTTGATAACAAATAATAAAGATTGTGATAGACTTTTTTGCCGATTCGAATTACAATATAAAAGATATATTTCAGTTCTATACAGGAGAGTAAGATGTCACTTAGAAAAGTAGCTTTAGCATGTAGCATCTGCGGCTCTAGAAATTATTCCATTACTGAGAATAAGGATAGAACTGCTAGGCTAGAAGTTAAAAAGTTTTGCAAACATTGTGGAAAGCACACTTTGCATAAAGAAACACGATAGTGGAGGATCACATGAGATTATTTAAGTTTTTTGGAAGTGTAATAGATGAAATGAAGTTGGTTGTTTGGCCAACATACAAAGAAAATAGAAGAGATACAACAACAGTTATCGCAACATCTGTTATGTATGGAATTTTCTTTGCAATTATCGATTGGATACTATTGTTTGTACTTCAACACCTAATTATGGGTAAATAATTACAATTGAAAAGATTAGCAAAATTTGCTATTATAAAGAACAAGCGAGAAAACTTCGAATATATTCGAAGTTTTTTTATTTTGATTTTTTCGGAGGAAAATTATGTCAGATGCAGCTTCAAAAAACTGGTATGTTCTTCATACATATTCAGGATATGAAAACAAAGTTAAAGAAAATCTAGAGTCTCGTGCTCAATCAATGGGTATGGAAGATTACATCTTCCGTACAGCAGTTCCTGAAGAGGAAGAGACAGAAGTAAAAAATGGTAAAACAAAAACAGAAATGAAAAAAACATTTCCCGGTTATGTTTTAGTTGAAATGGTTATGTCAGATGAATCATGGTTCGTTGTTCGTAATACACCGGGTGTTACTGGATTTGTTGGTAGCCACGGATCAGGTAGTAAACCAGCACCACTACTTCCAGAAGAAGTAGATCACATTCTAAATGACTTAGGCGTAAACAAAGTAGCTAACGCTGACTTTGAAGAAGGCGAAACTGTCACAATTAAAGACGGTGCATTTGCTAACATGTCTGGTAAAATCACAGAAGTTGATCAAGAACACAGCAAGCTAAAAGTTGACGTTGATATGTTTGGACGTATGACTAGTGCTGAAGTTGATTTTGATTCAGTAGAAAAATAATAAATAGCATTGATAATAAAAACATACCATGATAAACTTATCAGGTATGTTTTTTGTACATGTGGGAGAGGAAATTTCTATCCTCATCGGAACCACATCACGGAATAAGGAGGTATGCACCGTGGCTAAAAAAGTTGCTAACGTTGTTAAATTACAAATTCCTGCAGGACAAGCTACTCCAGCTCCACCAGTAGGTCCAGCTCTAGGTCAAGCTGGTATTAATATTGTTGAATTCACAAAAGATTTCAACGCACGTACACAAGACCAAAATGGAATGTTAATTCCAGTTGTTATCTCAGTATATGAAGATCGTTCATTTGACTTCATTACTAAGACACCACCAGCTGCAGTTCTATTGAAGAAAGCTGCTGGCGTACAAAGTGGTTCAGGTGAACCTAACACAAAGAAAGTTGCTACTGTAACTTCTGACCAAGTTCGCGAAATTGCCGAAACCAAAATGAAAGACCTAAACGCAGGTAGCGTTGAAGCTGCTATGAGTATGGTCGCTGGTACTGCAAGAAGTATGGGCTTCGAAGTCGAAGGCTAGACTTTAAACAATCGCAGATACAAAGTATGTGAAAGCATTCTTAACAAGTGGGAGGGGTAAAACCCAATGGACCACTACGCAAGGAGGAACTTAGCATGGCTAAGCATGGAAAAAAATATAATGAAGCGCTTAAACAAGTAGATAAGGCAAAAACTTATGATACTGTTGAAGCAATTGACTTACTTAAAAAAGTAGATTACGCAAAATTCGACGCAACAGTCGAAGTTGCTATTAACTTGGATGTAGATCCAAAACAAGCAGACCAACAAATTCGTGGAGCTATCGTACTACCAAATGGTACTGGTAAAACTTCTCGTGTTGTTGTTTTTGCTGAAGGTGACCAAGCTAAGGCTGCAGAAGCAGCTGGTGCTGATGTTGTTGGTTCTGACGACCTTGTTGACAGAATCAAAGATGGTTGGCTAGACTTTGACGTTGCTGTTGCAACACCACCAATGATGGCCAAAGTTGGTGCTTTAGGACGTGTTCTTGGACCTAAAGGACTAATGCCTAACCCTAAGACTGGTACAGTTACAATGGACGTTACAAAAGCTGTTAACGACATCAAAGCTGGACAAGTTGCTTACCGTGTAGATCCTAATGGATTAATTCATGCACCTATTGGTAAGATTTCATTTGATTCTGCTAAACTAGCAGAAAACTACACAGCTATCTATGAAGCAGTGCTTAAAGCACGTCCAGCTTCATTGAAGGGTACATATATTGAAAGTGTATCAATGACATCAACATTTGGACCTGGTCTAAAATTAAACTTCTAATTGACGGACAGTTTCAAAAATGTTAAATTTATATAGTTAATTTCTACCTAAGACTCAGGTGACTTATGTCTTAATATCCTGCCGAGGCCAGAAGATTATTAGTTAATCTCTGTGTCTTTGGGCACAGAGATTTTATTTTTTCCGCCCATTTAATGTAGAATTGACTAAATAATAATGGAGGTAAAATTGAATATGAATGAAGCAAATCTTTCTAAGAAACAAGCTCAAGTTGAAGAAGTTGCAGAAATCTTAAAAAGTTCAAAGTCACTAATTATTGTTGATTATCTTGGACTTACTGTAGAAGAAGTAACTAACATGCGTGCTGAATTGCGCGAATCAGATTCTTCAATGCTTGTTGTAAAGAATACTATTCTTATAAGAGCAGCTGAAAAAGCTGGTATTGAAGGTCTTTCAGAACACTTTGTTGGACCTACAGCCATTGCATTTTCTTCAGAAGATGCAGTTGCACCAGCTAAAGTATCTGCTAAGTATGCCAACGATGTTGAAGCTCTTGAAATCAAGGGTGGACTTATCGAAGGTAAAGTTGCTGGTCTTGACGAAATTCAAGCTCTTGCAACACTACCAAGCAAAGATGGTCTATTGTCTATGCTTGCGTCTGTACTACAAGCTCCAGTTCGCGACTTTGCTATGGTTGTTAAAGCCATTGCAGAAAAAGGCGACGAACCAGCTGCTTAATTAACAAAAATTATAAAAAATAAACTTTAAATATTTTGGAGGACAAAATAATGGCTTTAGATACAAACAAAATTATCGAAGATTTAAAAACAGCTACAATCCTTGAACTTAACGATCTAGTTAAGGCTATCGAAGAAGAATTTGACGTTACTGCTGCTGCTCCAGTTGCTGCAGGTGCTGCTGCTGCTGATGCAGGTGCAGACAAGGACGAATTTGATGTTGAACTTACTGAAGTAGGTGGCGAAAAAGTTAAGGTTATCAAAGAAGTTCGTGGAATCACAGGTCTTGGTCTAAAAGACGCTAAAGACCTTGTTGATGGTGCACCTAGTGTAATCCAAGAAGGCGTTGCTAAAGATGCTGCTGACGAAATGAAAGCTAAGCTTGAAGAAGTTGGCGCAACTGTAACACTTAAATAATTACCTTTTAAAATCCTCTTTTAGAGGATTTTTTTTTTGCCTAAATGTTATAATTAAGGGACTTATTTAAGGGAGATCAAGATGTCAAATCAATATTTTGAAAATAGCAATTTAGAGCATGAATATAAAGAATTTACTTTTGATTTGAGAGGCAATAGCTTCAAGTTCACTTCTGATAGTGGTGTATTCTCTCGACAAACAGTTGATTATGGTTCCAGAGTATTGATAGATTCTATAGATTTTACTGAAGTGCCAGATGGAGATATCTTGGATGTAGGTTGTGGATATGGACCTATTGGGTTAGCTTTGGCAAAAGATCAGACTGATCGTAAAGTAGTCATGTCAGATGTCAATCTAAGGGCTATGGAGCTTGCTCAGAAGAATGCAGACGATAACCAAGTGAACAACATAGAAATCATTGAATCTAGCGTCTATGATGCTATAACTGGCAGTTATGCTGTTGTGGTTTCCAATCCACCTATTAGAGCTGGGAAAAATATAGTCTCTGAAATTATTTCTGGTGCAAAAGATCATCTTTTAGAAAATGGTCATTTGTACATAGTTATTCAAAAGAAGCAAGGTGCTCCTTCCGCTAAAAAGTTGATGAAAGAAACATATGGAAATGTTGAGATTGTCAAGAAGGATAAGGGATACTACATTCTTAGGAGTGTGAGATAGATCATGTTTTCAGAATTAGAAAATATCCAGTTCATGAAATTGGCAATTGATGAGGCAAATAAAGCAAAAGATAAATTAGAAGTTCCTATCGGCTGTGTGATTATAGATAATAACAGTAAAGAGATTATTTCTACTGGGTACAACGAAAGAGAAGAAACTCAAAATGCACTCAAACATGCAGAACTAATTGCGATAGAGAATGCTTGTAGGTTAAAGAAAAACTGGCGATTAGAAAATACAACTCTGTACGTGACACTTGAACCTTGTCCAATGTGTGCTGGAGCTATAATCAATAGTAGGATTCCAAATGTAGTTTTTGGTGCAAGTGATCCTAAAGCTGGATCAGTAGGAACAATCAATAATTTATTAGCTGAATCAAAGTATAATCATCATGCTGAATATACTTCTGGTGTTCTTGAAGATGAGTGTGCAGATTTGTTGAGAAACTTTTTTAAAAATATACGCTCTAAAAAGTAGCAATATAGAATGTAGTATAGTATTATATAAGTTGCCGCAAGGCCTTGGGGCAATGGCTCTCTTATGAATCGTGTCAGATTCGGAAGAAAGCAGCACTAAGTAAGTGGAACCATGTGCTCTTTGTTTATGAATATTAACACTCCTAATCTTTTAGATTAGGAGTTTTTTTGTGGTAAAATTTAACTATTATACAAAAAAAGAGGATACAAAATGTCATATCAAGCTCTTTATCGTGTTTGGCGTCCACAGGTATTTTCTGATGTTATCGGACAAGATGTTATAACACAGACATTAAAAAATGCAGTAGCTAATAATATGACCAGTCACGCATATTTATTCAGTGGACCTAGAGGAACTGGAAAAACTTCCTGTGCCAAGATTTTGGCAAAAGCTGTTAACTGTTTGAATCCAAAAGATGGCGAACCTTGTAATGAATGTCAAATTTGTTTGGAAGCAAACGAAAATAGATTAAATGATGTTATCGAAATTGATGCTGCTTCTAATAATGGTGTCGAAGAAATTAGAGATATCCGAGACAAGGTAAAATATGCTCCTACAGAAGCAAAGTTCAAAGTTTATATTATTGATGAGGTACATATGTTATCTCAAGGAGCTTTCAATGCGTTATTGAAAACATTGGAAGAACCACCTGCAAACGTAATATTTATTCTGGCAACAACTGAACCACAAAAAATACCAGCAACTATTATGTCTAGAACTCAAAATTTTGAGTTCAGAAGAATCTCTAATCGTTCAATTTTAGAACGAATGAAATTTATATTAGATGACAAAAATATAGATTACGATTCTCAAGCCTTAGAAATTATTTCAGAAGCTGCAGAAGGTGGAATGCGTGATGCATTGAGTATTTTGGATCAAGCATTATCGCTTGGCGATGACAAAGTAACATTGAGTAATGCTCAAGAAGTCACTGGAGCCTTGAGTAATGAACAAATATTTACATATATGGAATCCATTGCAAATGCAGATACATCACAAGCACTGAAATCTATGTACTCTATTCTAGAGAGTGGTAGATCGCCATTACGATTTACTGAAATGATTATTAAAGTATGTCGTAATATGATTTTAAAGAATTCCAACACAGATTTAGAGGGAATATCTTCAAATTCACTTGAAAATGAATTAGAACCTTTAAATAACAAGTTTGATAATAATCAGCTATTTTATATAGTTGATCAAGTCAGTCAAACACAAAAGAATCTCAAAAATTCTAATCAAACAGATATTTATATGGAGATTTTGACAGTAAAAATATCTAAACCACATTTAGAAGAACCACAAAAAGTATCTAGTGAACCGGTTGATAATAAAGAAATTGAATCTTTGATTAATCAAGTATCAAAACTAGAAAAACAATTAAGCAAAATTTCCAATAACTCCAATATTCAACCAGTAAAAACTGTGAAAACTGTTACATCCAAACCAAAATCAAAACGCAATGCACTTAATAGAACCGCAATGTATAAAATACTAGGTGATGCAAGTAAGGAAGATCTAACAGAAATCAAAGAAATATGGGTTGATCTACTTACAATGTTGGCACCTTCTAAAAAAGCAATGATGCAAGTTTCAGAACCTGTTGCAGCTTCAAAATCAGGTGTGGTTGTCCAGTTTGACTATGCTATGTGGTATGAACAAGTTCAAGAGGATGATGAGTTAATGGCATCATTAAGCGACAATGTTGCCAAGCTATTAAAGAAAGATTTGGAAATTGTTTTAGTGCCAAGAGATGATTGGCCAACTATTCGTGAAGAATATATTAAAAATAATATTGATTTATCTAGTAGTAAAAATGTAAAATCTAAGGTAGACGAAACAAACACAACTGATACTGTTGTCGATGAAGCTTTGAATCTTTTTGGAGATGGAATAGTTGAAGTTAGTGATGACTAGGAGGATATAACTATGGCAAAAATGCCTAATATGGGTGGCATGGGAAACATGGCCAACATGATGAAACAAGCACAAAAAATGCAAAAACAAATGATGGATGCTCAAGAACAGATGAAAAATGCTGAATACACAGGTTCATCATCTCAAGATCTTGTAGTTGCCAAAGTGAATGGTGAACACAAACTTCTTGATCTAAAAATTGATCCAAAGATAATCGATCCAGAAGATCCAGATCTATTACAAGATATGATTGTTGATGCTGTTGGAAATGCTATTAACAAAGCGCTTAAGGAACAAGAATCTGCACTAGGACAATATACTAACGGTTTATTCTAATGAAATATCCAGAACCCATTAATAAATTAATTGAAAGTTATAGTTTATTACCAGGTATTGGAATAAAAACCGCTACACGTATGGCTTTTTATACGTTAGGAATGACTGAAACTTCAGTAAAAGAATTTGCTGATAACTTGGTTTCTGCGAAGACAAATATTCACAGTTGCATTATTTGTGGAAATATCACTACTGAAGATACATGTGAGATTTGTCAGGATGCTACTAGAGATCAGAGTACTATTTTGGTAGTAGAACAAGTGAAAGATATTATTGCTATCGATGATATGAATACGTATAACGGTTTGTACCATGTATTAGGTGGTGTTATGTCTCCCGTGGATGGAATTGGTCCAGACGACCTTAATATTAAGTTATTGATCAATCGTTTAAGAGAACATAGTGAAGTGAAAGAACTTATTATTGCAACTAATGCTACTCCAGAAGGTGAGTCAACAGCTCAATATTTAGCTAAATTAGTTAAACCTTCAGGAATAAAAGTAACAAGATTAGCTCACGGATTATCCGTTGGGTCTGATATTGAATATGCTGATGAAATGACACTAAAAAGTGCTGTTTTAGGTCGTAGGGAGTTATAATGTTTGGACGAAAACTGAATGTTCATAAATTGGAAAATGATAGATTGTTGGATTATATCCATCAATTACAAAATCAAATTTCATATCAAAAACGTATCAATGATGCCTCAATCGAGTTGAGTCAAGAGTCAATGCTAAAGTATCGTTTAGATAAAATGAAACACCAATATTTATATTTGGAAGCGCGTCGTAGAAATGCTAAGGCAAAAGAGACGTCAAATATTATTTATGGTGATTCAGATACTTTCTTTCAACAACCTAATCAATACGATAAACATTGGTAAAAAAGAAAACACCTATTTATAAAAAAACAAATAGGTGTTTTTTTGTACCGCTTTCCTTTAAAATATAAACTATTAACTTAAGAGGTATTAGAAATGACAGGTATTTTTATTTCTTTCGAAGGTCCAGATGGAGCGGGAAAGACCACAGCATTAAATAATTTATTACCATTATTAAAATTTAAGACTGATCAAGAAATTGTATTATCTCGTGAACCCGGTGGTAGTGAAATTGCTGAAAAAATTCGAGAGATTATTTTAACAAATCATGATGAGCAGATGGATGCTAGAACTGAAGCGTTATTGTATGCTGCATCTAGAAGACAGCATTTGGTAGATGTAATCTTACCTGCGATTGAACAAAATAAGATTATGCTTAGTGATCGATTTGTTGATAGCTCTATTGCATATCAAGGAGCTGGAAGAATGATAGGGACCAAAGAAGTTGCTGAAATCAATGATTTTGCAATTGATGGACAACTACCAGATTTAACGATATATTTTGATATTTCACCTGAGATAGGACTTTCTAGAATAAAAAAAGATCACCAAGAACAAATGGATAGATTAGAACAAGAAAAGCTGCCTTTCCATGAAAGAGTTCATGAAGCTTATCTAGAATTACTTAAGAATAATCCCGAAAGAATCAAAAAAATCGATGCTACCCAATCACCAGATAAAGTTGTTGCTGATACTTTAAAAGTTATTACTGATAGATTTCCAAGTGAATTTAATTTAGGAGGATAGAATTATGAAAGTTATTTTAGCAATTGTTCAAGATAAAGATAGCCAAGATCTTCAAAAGGGACTAGTTGATGGAGGTTTTCGATCAACTAAACTAAATACTACGGGAAACTTTTTAAGATCAGGAAATACAACATTCATCATTGGTGTTGAAGAAGATCAAGTAGAGCCTGCTTTGGACGTTATCAGAGATAACTGTCACACAAGAACACAATTTGTTACCTCATCATTTATTCTTCCAGAAGATGCTATTAATAGTTCAGTGGAAGTACAAGTCGGTGGAGCAACATGCTTTGTATTGCCAGTAGATAAATTTGTGAGATTCTAATGACAACAATTACCGAAGAGCAACCTAAGCTTGTTGAAGAATTTCAAAATATCATCAATACTAATATGCTTTCACATGCATATTTGATTGATCAAGCATCATCAGCGGTTAGAAAAAATATGGCTATCTGGATTGCCCAAAGTCAGTTTTGTCCTAATTGTACTGATGGTTTGCCAGATCAAACTTGTGATAGGTGTGTAGCTATTGCTGAAATGGATAATCCAGATGTACTTGTGTTATCAACTGATAAACAAAGTATTGGTGTAGACGATGTTCAATTTTTTAAAAGAGAAGCTAACATGAGTTCTACTCAAGGTGCTTATAAATTTTTAATTATAGAAGAAGCACAAAAACTTACTAATGCAGCTAGCAATAAACTTTTAAAGACTATTGAGGAACCAGAAGGTAACTTGGTCGTCATACTGTTGGTGCAGAATGCGAACCAACTACTTCCAACAATTATTTCTAGAGTTCAGATTTTTCATCTCTCCAATGAATCAAGTAATTCAGAACTTACAGATCTAGTTGAGATGGGATACAATGAACAACTTGCTGAAAAATTGTTGTCTTTTGTAGATATTAATACGTTAGCTAATATTGAACCCGAAGATTGTCAGAAGCTTTTGACAGCGATTATTAATTATCTAAAGCAGTTAAACTCTAAAGATTTGACTGCCTTTATTAGTGTTCAAAAAGATATTATGCCTTTAATAAATAATAAAAATGAACAAGAATTTGTATTTGATGTTTTAAATCAAATCTTTAGCGATATACTTTCTATAAGGTTCAATTTTAAAAATAGTGTCTTAACAAATCAGGATTATTTAGAATCGATTAATATTGATGATATTGTTAGAGACTCAGAGTTTTTATTCATGGCAAAAGAAAAATGGCAAAGTAATGTAGCATTTCAAGCTGCTATGGAAGATTTAACTTTAAAATTATTAGAATAGCAGGTGAGAAGATGGCTCAAAATGATCTATATGATGAATTTGAAACCATTTCTAATGAGCTAGATGACCTAACTAAAAGAATTGCTTCTTTAAAAGAAAGATTATCTATTGATTTAGAAGAAAAGGAAGAATTAAAACTTGAGAATAAAAATCTTCGTTCTCATTTGATTAATTCAGGTTTAGATGAAAAGAAAGTTGATAAAAAAACGTTATCAACTTCTCGAAAAAATTTGGAAAAATTATATCAGCAAGGATTTCATGTGTGCCAACAGTTTTATGGCTCACATCGTGATCAAAGTGAAGAGTGTGTTTTCTGCTATGGTGTTATCTATGGTGGACAACCTAAGAATATTAATGAATAAAGGGAGCTTATAGATTGGAAGAACAAAAAAGTTTTGTTGATAATTCTATAGGCTGTCTTTTTTTGGTTCCAACACCTATTGGTAATTTGGAAGATATGACCTATAGAGCAGTGAATACTTTGAATGAAGTTGATTTAATTGCTGCAGAAGATACTAGAAATACTAAAAAATTGTTAAATCATTTTGAAATAGAAACTGATCTAATTAGTTTTCACGAGCATAATACTGCACAAAGAATTCCAGAACTCATTGAAAAAATGCAAAGTGGAATTAAAATTGCACAAGTAAGTGATGCGGGAACTCCTTCCATTAGTGATCCGGGAAAAGAATTAGTAGAGGCAGCTGTTGAAAATGATATTCCAGTTGTACCATTGCCAGGAGCTACGGCTTCTATAACGGCGCTAATAGCTTCAGGATTAAACCCAGAACACTTCTATTTTTATGGCTTTTTACCACGAAAAGGCAAAGAACGTACAGAAATATTAAATGACATAGAAAAACGCATAGAACCAACAATTATTTATGAATCACCATATCGTGTGAAGAAAACAATAGAAGATTTTGTTGAATATTTTGGAGACAATAGGCAAGTTTCTTTGGCACGTGAACTGACCAAGCTTCATGAAGCTTTTTTAAGAGGTAGCGTTCAAGAAGTTTCTGAATACTATAAAGAGCACGAACCTAAAGGTGAATATGTTATCGTAATCGCAGGAAAGACAGCTGTTGAAGTAAAAGAAAAACCTAACGATGCAATTATTCAAGATGTGCAAGAGCTTATCGATGATGGTTTGAAGCCTAATCAAGCAATCAAGCAAGTGGCTAATCAGAATAATCTAAAGAAACAATTTGTTTATAACTTGTTCCATGAGATTGGAGAATAAAATGACTGAAGTAGTTTATACAGAAGAGATAGTACCACCATTTTATGCATTTGATTTTGCAGGTAATATGAAAATTTCATCACTGATTGATACGATGATATTAGCGTCCGAGCATCAGCTGCATGCAGGAAATGCAGGTAGCGATGATATGGTTGAAAAAGGCTTTGGATGGGTTGTTGTCCAGTATCATATGGATATTATAAAGATGCCTCAAAAAGATCAGAAGCTAGTAGTATCTACTCAAGCAGAAAGTTATAATAAATTTTTCTTGTATCGTAATTTTTGGATTGATGACGAAGAAGGAAATAGATTAGTTACATTGGAAAGTTCTTTCGTAATTTTAGATATCAATCAAAGAAAAATAATTAGTGCTGCCGAAAGTCTAGATAATTTCTTTGGTGCCGAACAAACATCTAAGATTAAGCGATTTGCAAGGTTACCCAAAGTATCTAAGGATGAGTCTGATAACAATAGAGATCAACATATTGGATATTACAATATTGATATCAATGGTCATGTAAATAACTCGTACTACTTTGATTGGATGTTAGATTCATTAGATATGGAATTTTTAAGCAGTCATCAAGTTGGGAGCGTAGATATAAAATATGAAAAAGAGCTAGATATTGATAGTACTCCAACGGTCTATTCAACATACAATCCTGAGGATATGACAAGTATCCACTGGATTGAAAGTGACAATCAAGAAAATGTCATAGCGAAGATCAGTTGGGAAGATATACCAAGCTAATTTCTATGTAAAGAGTATCTTATGTGTTACTCTTGCTAAGTAAAAAATATTTGGAGTAGGATTCTAAGCGTTAAGTGCCGATGGAACGGAATGTGAACATTGGACAAAGACACTAGTCGCGACTTAGTTTCCGCATTCGCCAATGTATATATAATAATATTATTTGTGCGGGCTCCTATTTGGAGATGATTAAATATGTCAAAGGGATTAAAGATACAAGAGTTAACATGGATGGCTGTATTAATTGCCATGAACGTGGTATTAAGCAAGTTGGTTATTGGGGTTAGCAACATTATGCAAATCGGTTTTGGATTTGTTGCCTTAGCATTGATAGGTTACTATTTTGGACCCTTCAAAGCAGCAATTGCCAATGTATTAGCAGACATTATTGCTAACACAGTGTTTCCATCTGTGGGAGGATTCTTTTGGGGGTTCACACTTTCAGCGTTAGTAGCTGGAGTTATTTATGGATTGATGTTGCACAATAGAAAAGTAACATTGTTGAATTCATTTTTAACCACTCTATTGGTAGTAGTAATTATCAATTTGGGTATGAATACGTTATGGATTCATATGATGTATCAGACACCTGTTACAGCTTTATTAGCATCAAGACTTCCTAAGGAAGCACTAAGTTTGATTTACCAAACTGCATTTATATACATAATTTTGCGTTGGGTACAGAATTCAAGATTTAACAAGATAGGCCGTTAGGCCTTTTTTTTGTTTCATGATAATGTGGTAGAATGTTTTTTAGGAAATGTGAGGGATGCATATGAAAGTATTGGCATTTGATACATCTAATAAATTATCGTCAATCGCAATTGTAGAAAATCAGCTGTCTTTAGCTGAAATTAATACTGACGATAAGTTGACGCACAGTATTAATTTATTACCCAATATACAAAAATTGTTGGATGATACAGATTTAGATTTGTCTGATATTGATCGAGTTGTTGTGGCGCAAGGCCCGGGTTCGTATACTGGGCTTAGAATAGCAGTTACAGTGGCTAAAACATTGGCTTATACACTTGAAAAAGAACTGGTAGGAATATCTAGTCTGAAGTTATTGGCTGCAAATGCCAAAGAAGGTCATATTTCAGTGGCACTTATGGATGCAAGAAATGATAATGTTTTTGCAGGAGTATATCAGTCAAAAGATGGTAGTTTGGATAATTTAATTGAAGACCAACATGTTTCTATATATGATCTATTAGACAAATTAAAGTCATATCGTGAAGAAGAAATTGATTTCGTCAATGTTAGTGATAATTTGCTAGAAATTATAAAAGAAGCAATGCCTAAAGCGAATATCCTCGATTATGCCAATTCAAAGCCAGATGCTGTGAAACTAGCCAAACTAGGAGAGATTGAGCCTCCAGTTGCTGATGTAAATACTTTCGTACCGACATACCTTAGAGTTACACAAGCCGAATATGATTGGTTACAAAAAGACAATCATACAGAAAATGGAAATATTTCTTATGTTGAAGAAATTTAGAGAATTATTAGTACCCACTAATAATAAAAATTTAGATTTTACTGAAAAAACGGTAACAGTTAAGCAAAATGAACTGATATTACGTAAATCTCGTGTAACCGATACACTTGATTATATGAACTTACAAAAAGAAGTTTATTACTATCAACCTTGGCCTGCTCAAATAGTGCAAATGGAATTAAGAAATAAAAAAGCACTATACCTTTCATTAGAACATAGTAAGAAATTAGTGGGTTTTATTGGTGTTTCGATAGTTAATGATGCAGAAGTTCACATTACTAATATAGCTGTTTCTCCAGACTTCCAAAGACAAGGAATAGGGCATCTATTAATCAACCAGGTTATGGATTATTTTAGAAACCTTGGCTACAAACAAATGTCTCTTGAAGTCGATACAACAAATACAGATGCTATTCGACTATATGAAGCATTCTCTTTTAATGTGCGTAAATTACAAGAGAAATACTATGTAAAAAATAACCATGATGCTTATGAAATGATTACAGATTTGTAAGGAGTAAAAAGTGCAAAAAGATACAATAATTATGGCGTTTGAAAGTAGCTGTGATGAAACAAGTGTTGCAGTTATTAAAAATGGAAAAGAAATAATGTCAAATATAATTGCTACACAAATCAAGAGTCATCAAAGATTTGGTGGAGTTGTTCCTGAAGTTGCAAGTAGACATCATGTTGAGCAAATAACTTATTGTATTGATTTGGCAATGGAGGAAGCAAATGTAACCTATGACGATTTAGATGCTGTGGCAGTTACGTATGGGCCAGGATTGGTTGGATCGTTGCTCATTGGAATTATGGCAGCCAAAACTATTGCGTTTGCACACAATCTACCTCTAATACCTGTTAATCATCTGGCAGGACATATTTATTCGGCACAATTTGTGACTGATTTACAATACCCATTTATGTCATTATTAGTATCTGGTGGACATACAGAGATTGTTTTGGTGAAAGCACCAGGTGAGTTTGAAACGCTAGGAGATACTAGGGATGACGCAGTAGGTGAGGCATACGATAAAATAGGTCGTGTCCTAGGCTTGCAGTACCCAGCAGGTAAAACTGTTGATCAAATGTCTGCTAAGGGAAATGACGTCTATGATTTCCCCAGAGCAATGGTTAAAGAAGATAATTTAGACTTTAGTTTTAGTGGCATCAAGAGTGCTTTTATAAATAAGGTGCACAATGCTGAACAGAAAAATGAAGAGTTAAATCAAAATGATCTAGCAGCCAGTTTTCAAGCTGCGGTTTTGGATATTTTATCAAATAAATTATTTAGAGCTGTTGAAAAAAATCCAGTCAAACAAATAGTTGTGGCTGGTGGAGTTGCAGCTAATCAAGGACTTAGGAATCGATTGGCAAAAGATATCAAAGATAAAAATCTTGATATAGAATTAGTATTTCCTCCATTGAGATTGTGTGGAGATAACGCTGCTATGATTGGTGCTATTGCACAAATACAATACGAAAAAGGTGACTTTTCTGGATTAGATTTGAATTCTGATCCAAGCTTAGACTTCTAAAAAAGACAGTACACAATATGTGCACTGTCTTTTTTTAAATGCTTTCTAATTCCATTGATTTTTCGGTCCACTCTTCTTCAAGTGAATCTTTTTCGAGATTATTTTCATCAATTTCTTTTTGAATTTCACCAAGTTTTGTATACGAGCTGACAATTTCATCTTCAGTCATTTTTTGCTGAAGTTCAGAATTTTTTATTTCAATTTTTTCAATCTGCTCTTCTAAACTTTGAATTTCACGTGTTATTTTACGAATATATTTCTGATCTTCTTTTGACTTTTGATATTCTTCTTTTTTGATACTAACTTTTGGAGCACTTTCTTCTTCGTTAGTTTCTTTATCACTATTAATTTTTTCCAAATAATAGTCATAGTTTCCAAGATACAGAGTGCTTCCGGATTTTGAGATTTCAATTATTTTATCTGCAAGTGTATTAAGTAAGTATCTATCATGGGATACGAAAATAATAGTTCCGGCAAAATTATTCAGTGCTTCTTCAAGAACTTCCTTACTATCGATGTCCAAATGGTTAGTGGGCTCATCCATGATCAATAAATTATTGTTTTCCATTGATAATTTAGTGAGTGTCAAACGAGCTTTTTCTCCACCAGATAACCCACTAACGGGTTTATTAACATCATCACCACTGAATAAAAATGCTCCCAAGGTATTTCTAATAACCTGTTCATCTAACAACGGATGTAAGTCCCAAATTTCGTGTAATACATCTTTTTTAGGATCTAAGTTGGTAAGGTTTTGGTCATAGTAACCTATCTGAGTATTAGCACCAAATTTATATGTACCATCTAGCAATTTGATTTCGCCGAGAATCGATTTTAGGAAGGTAGATTTACCAACTCCGTTTGGTCCGATAATACCAATTCGGTCACCACGCTTTATATCCATGTTTACAGGATAAGACATTATTTCATCGTCTTCATATCCAATTGCTGCATTTTGAACAAGTAAGACATCATTACCGCTCTCTCTATCAATATTAAAAGAGAAGTGAGCTGATCCTTGATCAGACTGAGGCTTTTCCAATCTGTCCATTTTTTCTAGTTTCTTGCGGCGACTTTGTGCCATTTTTGTAGTCGAAGCACGAACAATATTTTTTTGAATATATTCTTCTTCTTTTTTGATTTCAGCTTGTTGTTCTTCGTAGTGCTTAAGAGCAACGTCTTGATTCTTTTTCTTTTCTTGAAGATAAAAAGAATAATTTCCTGAGTAATGGTTTGAAGAATGTTGATTTATTTCAACTATTTCATTAGTAACTTTGTCTAAGAAATATTGGTCGTGGGAAACAATTACTAGAGCACCCTTATATCCGCGTAGATAGTTTTCTAGCCATTCGACTGTATCTATATCCAAATGATTGGTAGGCTCATCTAACAGCAAAATATCGTTATTTTCAAGCAATAGTTTGACCATGGCAAGACGTGACTTTTCTCCACCAGACAAAGTGCTTATTTTGACATTCCAGTATTCTTCGTCAAATCCGAATCCTTTAAGAACACTGCGAATTTCAGATGGATACCCATATCCATTATTTTCTTTGAAATCATTTTGAATTTGGTCATATTGATTTAAAATATCTTGATAGTTTTCAGCATCAGTATCTCCGAGTTTTGCCTCAACCTCATGAAGCTTTTTCTCCATAATTTTCAAATCATCAAAAACGTGTTCCATTTCATCGAATACTAGATTATCCAAATTTAATCCACTATCTTGAGCTAAATAGCCAATTGAAGTATCCTTTTTTATGGAGATAGTTCCATCAGTATATGGTTCTTCCTGAGAAATTATTTTTAGAAGGGTAGATTTACCAACACCATTTCTACCAACTAATCCAATTCTAGAATGATCTTGAACTTCTAAGTTAACATTTGAGAATAAATTTTCAGTACCAAAGTTTTTAGTTATATTGTTTGCTTGTAGTAGTATCAAAATTATCTCCTTTATTTATTCACAATTTTAACATTTTTTATAAAATTAATCTTTTAAATTACTTATTAATATTGCGTTTTACTTCGATATTCATTAGTATATAATATAGTGAAAATACGCACATGGTGGGAATAAAATGACAGAAAATATTGTACCAAATGCAACAATAAAAAGATTACCAATTTACTATAGATACTTTCAATTTTTAAAGGATGAAGGAACTAAGAAGATATCATCTGGTGAATTAGCCGAAGGTATCAAAATTGACAGTGCGACAATTCGTCGTGACTTTTCTTATCTAGGGGCTCTTGGAAAAAGAGGATATGGATATGACGTCAATGAACTAGTTGATTTCTTCAAAAAATTACTAAATCAAGATCGCAGAACTAATGTTGCACTTGTTGGTGTTGGTAATTTGGGTAACGCTCTTTTGAATTATAACTTCTCAAGAACAAGCAACGTTCGAATTGCTGCAGCGTTTGATATCGATCCTGAGATTGTAGGAACAGTCAAAAGTGGTGTTCCTGTTTATGATATGAATGAAATTAAAGAGCAATTGGAATTACAACAGATTGATGTATGTATTCTAACTGTATCTTCAAATGCTGCTCAAAAAACAGCCAATATGCTAGTTGATGCAGGTGTTAAGGGAATTCTTAACTTCACACCAATTATCGTTAATGTTCCAAATAACGTAAGAGTTCACTATGTGGATCTTGCCAATGAGTTACAAACATTGATTTATTTCTTAGATCATGACAGCTCATTAGACCACGAATAATAGGAGGGGAAGTTACTATGGCAGAGCCACTATTTTTAAAACCAGTTTTCCATGAAAAAATATGGGGTGGTCGTAAACTATCTGAATCTTTTGGGTATGATTTGCCTGATGGAGATATTGGTGAGTGCTGGGCAATATCAGGGCACAAGAATGGAACTTCTATCGTAGAAAACGGAACTTTTTCTGGGCAAAAATTAGATCAATTGTGGACTAACCATCCTGAATTATTTGGAAATCCTAAAGGTAGTGTATTCCCACTACTGACGAAGATTTTAGATGCTGAAGATAGCCTTTCTGTACAAGTTCATCCTGATAATGATTATGCTATGAAGCATGAAGGAGAACTTGGCAAGACAGAATGTTGGTATGTAATCGATGCCGAACCTGATTCATATTTAATTTATGGACATAATGCCAAAACTAAAGAAGAGCTTGATCAAATGATTGATTCGGGTGACTGGGATCACTTGTTAACCAAAGTACCTGTTAAATCTGGTGATTTCTTCTATGTTCCTAGTGGTACAGTTCATGCCTTAAATAAGGGAATATTAGTCTTAGAAACACAGCAGAGTAGTGATACTACATATCGTCTTTATGACTATGACCGAGTAGACAAAACTACTGGTAAGATGCGTGAACTACACTTAGAACAGTCCAAAGATACAATCACTGTTCCTTACAAGAGACCACAGTTGAATATAGAGACTGTTGAAAAAAATGGCAATAAATATACAACATTTGTACAGCCACCATTGTCTCCTTACTTCGCAGTATACAAATGGGAAATAAATAATTCTGATGATTTTAAACATGAAGTTGGAAGTTATACTTTAATTTCTGTTTTGTCTGGTGAAGGTCAAATTACTATTGATAATAAAGATTACTCTTTATCAAAGGGACAACACTTAATTGTTCCTGCAACAGTTAATAGTTGGAAATTATCTGGAAATTTAAACATCATTGCCTCAGAATCTGGGGAAAAATAAAAGCGTTGAAACATTTAAAGTTTCAACGCTTTTTTATTATGCAAAATTAATCAATATAACAATTAAGTTCATTAAAATATGTGCCATCATATTTATGTAAATGTTCTTAGTTCTACTGTATATAAAGCATAAGAACAGTCCGATAAAGAAATATACTAAGAAGAAACTATCTTGATGTAAAAAGGCAAATAACAAGCTGGATAGTGCTGCAGACATCCCAAAGCCTATGTATTGATTTAAATCAGTAAACATAAGTTTTCTGAATATTATTTCTTCCATGATTGGTGCACATACTAAGGGGTATATGACATAATATGGGGCAAATTTCATATATGTTATAAGATCTTGTGTATTGGCTGATAATGAAACATTGAAGAATTGAACTAGTATCTCAGATATCACAAGTTGAATGACTATAATTCCCAAAGTAGTAGCAATTATCCAAAGGAAAGATCTAGTAGGACTTAATCGTCTTTCTGTAATATCTAAAGTTCTAGATTTGGCTAATATATAGCTAGTTGCAATGATTGTGACGACAGTCATTGTTATAAAGTAAGGAGTTCCCACTATTTTGAATCCGAGTAATATAGTTGCGATAACGCTAATACCCAAATATGTAAGAAAAATAGGTATCTGTTTTCTAAAATTATCCATGAAATACTCCTAAAATTATTTGTTTATACTTGAATCTTATCTGTAAAATGATATCATAAAAATTGTGATTAGCACATTGAACTTGAGAGTGCTAAAAAAGATATCATAAAATCTGGAGGTATTAAAATTGTTAAAACCACTTGGAGATAGAGTTATTGTATCAGTCGATCAAGAAGAAGAAAAGACTGTCGGAGGTATTGTTCTAGCTAATAACGCAAAAGAAAAACCTCAAACTGCCGAAGTTATTGCTGTTGGTGAAGGACTAGTTTCTGATAATGGAACAAAAGTTGCTTTAACAGTTAAAAATGGAGATAAGGTTTTATTCGATAAATATGCAGGATCAGAAGTTACATTTGATGATCAAAAATACCTAATTCTTCACGAAAAAGATATTATGGCAATCGTTGAAAAATAAAAAATACTAATACTAAAAGAGGATTTGTGAAATGGCAAAGGAAATTAAATTTTCAGAAGACGCACGTTCAAAGATGATGGACGGTGTTAATAAGTTAGCAGATACTGTTAAAACTACAATTGGACCAAAGGGTCGTAATGTTGTTATTGAAAAATCATATGGTTCACCTGAAATTACAAATGATGGTGTTACAATTGCAAAAAGTATCGAACTAGAAGATCATTTTGAAGATATGGGAGCAAAATTAGTTGCTGAAGTTTCTTCAAAAACAAATGATATCGCTGGTGATGGTACAACAACAGCTACAGTTCTTGCCCAAGCATTACTTAATGAAGGTATGAAGAACGTGACTGCAGGAGCTAATCCAGTAGGTATCCGTAATGGTATCGAAATGGCGACTAAAGCCGGTGTTGAAGAGTTAAGCAAGATTTCACACAAGGTTGCTGGTAAAAAAGATATTGCTCAAGTTGCTTCAGTTTCTTCAGCAAGTGAAGAAATCGGTGATTTAATCGCTGATGCAATGGAAAAAGTTGGTAATGATGGTGTTATCACAATTGAAGAATCAAAAGGAATCGATACAACACTTGATGTTGTAGAAGGTATGCAATTTGATCGTGGTTACTTGTCACAATACATGGTAACTGATAACGATAAAATGCAAGCTGATCTAGAAAATCCATATGTATTGATTACAGATAAGAAGATTTCAAATATCCAAGATATCTTGCCAATGTTACAAGAAATTGTTCAACAAGGAAAATCACTTTTGATTATTGCCGATGATATTGATGGTGAAGCCTTGCCAACACTTGTATTGAATAAGATTCGTGGAACATTCAATGTTGTAGCCGTCAAAGCTCCAGGATTTGGTGATCGTCGTAAAGAACAACTACAAGATATTGCAATCCTAACTGGTGGTACAGTTATTACAAGTGATTTGGGTCTTGAATTGAAAGACACAACACTAGAACAACTTGGACAAGCTGGCCGTATTACAGTTACAAAAGATAGTACAACTATTGTCGAAGGTTCTGGGGATGCAACACAAATCTCAGAACGTGTAGAAACAATTAAGAAACAAGTTGAAGAAACAACATCAGACTTTGATCGTGAAAAATTGCAAGAACGCCTTGCAAAATTAGCTGGTGGTGTTGCTGTAATCAAAGTTGGTGCCGCAACAGAAACAGAATTAAAAGAACGTAAATATAGAATTGAAGATGCACTAAATGCTACACGTGCCGCTGTTGAAGAAGGATACGTTGCTGGTGGTGGAACAGCATTGATGAACATTATCCCAGCTGTTAGCTCTGTCAAAGGAGAGGGAGATGTTCAAACAGGAATTAACATAGTTGTTCGTGCTCTTGAAGAACCACTACGTCAAATTGCTGAAAATGCTGGTCTTGAAGGTTCAGTAATTGTTGAAAGATTAAGACAACAAGAAAATGAAGTTGGATACAATGCTGCTAACGGTGAATGGGTAAACATGATTGAATCTGGTATTATCGATCCAACTAAAGTTACAAGATCTGCACTTCAAAACGCTGCCAGTGTATCAGCACTATTATTAACAACAGAAGCAGTTGTTGCTGATAAGACAGAACCAAATGATTCAGCTGATCCAATGCAAGCACCAGGTGCTGGTATGGGACCAATGATGTAATTTAATAAAATAAAAAACACTTCAGAATAAACTCTGAAGTGTTTTTATTTTTTGAAAATCGAAATAATTAAACTGTCCATTATTATTAATGTTGAAAATAGTAATCCCAAACCTAGTGCAATCTTAGTACCTGTTATAAGAAAGACAACTAGGAAAGCTAAAGCTAATACAATTCCAGTAAAGTTTAGTATTCTAATAATACTGTTCTTTTGACCGGTCACTCTCATTAGAGGCATTAATAATGCGACTTCAAGGATTACGACAGATGGATATATAATAGTCCAGTTACTAAAGTTATCAAATAGATTGAAGTAGATCATGGAAGTAAGATAAACAATAATTAATGCTACTGGTAAAATATAATAACTAATGGTTTTATTTTTCATAATGTAACCCCCCAGGAAATATTATTATAATAATTTACATTATACATTAAAATAAATATACAAAATATTTTTTATTTGAACTGATTTTAGCTTATTTCATTCCAAATAAGATTTTTAGATTATCAAAAATAAAGTAAGAAGTACTATTTTTATTTTTCCTAAAATACCCTTTTGACTAAAATATTTTATATAATAGATAAAGTATATACTATAAGTAGCTTTATTGGAGAAGTACATAATGAAAATTCTATTTGTTGGCGACGTAGTAGGTAATATCGGGTTAAAATCTTTGGACGAATATTTACCTCAAATAAAAAGAAAAGTAAAACCACAGTTAACTATCGTTAATGGTGAGAATTCTTTGAATGGTAAGGGTATTAGTGAAGATACATTCCAACAAATTTTGCATTCAGGTGCTGATGTTGTTACAGGTGGTAATCATGTTTGGGATCGTCGTGAGGTTCTAGAATTTATTAATAACAAAGATAAAAATATGGTCCGCCCTTACAATTTTCCAGGTGACAATGTTCCTGGCCAAGGCTACTTAAGCTTAAATATTAATCAAAAAAAGGTATACGTCATCGATTTACAAGGTACTGCTTTGATGCAACCATTGGACAACCCTTTTTTAGAAGTAGATAATTTGCTAAAAAATTTGGATGATGATTCGATCAAATTTGTAGACATGCACGCTGAGACAACTAGTGAGAAGATTGCTATGGGTCGTTATTTAGAAGGTCGTGTTTCTGCTGTGGTTGGTACGCACACTCATGTACAGACAAATGATGCACAACTAATTAACAAGACTACCGCATATCTTACCGATGTAGGGATGACAGGTTCATATGATGGAATTTTGGGAGTTAAAAAAGAACCAGTTATCAATCGATTTTTGACTCAAAGACCTGAGAGATTTCTAGTAGACGAAGACGGTAGAATGCAGATAAATTTTTGTGTAATTAATATTAACGATAGTAATAATTTTGCTACTTCAATTCAAAATTATGTCATAACACCAGATAATCAAAGATACTTAAATTAGTGGAGGAAAGATATGCCACAAAAAAATAAAGAAACACCTATGATGCAACAATACGTCGAGATGAAAAAAGATTATCCCGACGCTTTTTTGATGTATCGTGTAGGTGATTTCTATGAAATGTTTTACGAAGATGCTGTTAAGGCATCTCAAATATTGGAACTAACATTAACATCTAGAAATAAGAACTCTGATAACAATATTCCAATGTGTGGTGTACCTCATCATGCTGTACAAGGATATATCGATACACTTATTGAAAAAGGTTATAAAGTAGCTATCTGTGATCAACTAGAGGATCCTAGTATGGCAGATGGAATGGTTAAACGTGGCATTACAAGAGTTGTAACGCCGGGAACTATTATGGATGAGTCTGCTAATAATTCCAATGAGAATAACTACATAACTGCTGTTACAAATCAAAAGCAGCGTTTTGGACTAGCATATGCTGACCTATCTACTGGTGAGGTTAAGGTTACATCATTTGATTCATATGACGAATTAGTAAATGAGTTACAAAATTTAAATACAAGAGAAACTATTGTTTCAAATACTTTCGCGCTTAAATACCAAGAACCTATTATTAAGCGTGGCATATTAATTTCAACTGCTAAGGATAATGATGAAAATCTAGATTATAATTTTGACAATTTGACTGAAGAGCTACAAATAAATACTGTTCAGATATTGATAAATTATTTTCAAGAGACACAATTACGTGCATTGGATCATTTGAAACCTGCACAATCTTACAAGCCATCATCTTATTTACAGATGGATTATAATGTCCAAAGTAATTTGGAATTATTCAAAAATATCCGTACTAACAAAAAATCAGGTACACTTCTTTGGTTACTTGATGAGACTCAAACTGCTATGGGCGGCAGACTTTTAAAACAGTGGATATCCAGACCACTAGTTGATAAAAATGAATTATTAGATCGTCAACATATATTGCAATTATTCTTAGATAATTTTTTCCAAAGATCTTCGTTACAAGATTATTTGACTAAAGTATATGATTTAGAGAGATTAGCTGGGCGTGTGGCTTATGGAACAGTTAATGGACGAGATTTGATACAACTTAAATCTTCTTTGGAACAAATACCTAAGATTAAAGAAATTCTATTAGACATAGGTGATGAAGCACTAACAAAAGAGGTCACTGCTATTGATGCCTGTGATGATATATACGGCATTATTGATGATGCAATTGTTGATGATCCTCCGATATCAGTAACTTCCGGAGGTTTGATTAAAACAGGTTACAATGATCAGCTAGATGAGTATATTGACGCTTCAAAAAATGGAAAAAATTGGATTGCCCAGTTATTAAAAAAGGAACAAGAAGTAACTGGAATTAGTAATCTAAAGGTTGGGTATAATAAAGTATTTGGATACTATATTGAAGTTTCTAAGGGTAACGTAGGCAAGGTTCCTGAAGATCGCTATCAAAGAAAGCAAACTTTAACCAACGCAGAACGTTACATTACCCCTGAACTTAAAGAAAAAGAAACTCTTATTTTAGAAGCTGATGATAAATCTCAAGCTCTAGAATATGAATTATTTGACGGAATTAGACAAACAATCAAAAAAGAAATACGCCGTATTCAAGAACTAGCAACTATTATTTCTAGATTGGATGTTCTACAGAGCTTTGCTGTAGTTAGTGAAAACTACCATTACACTAAGCCAAATTTCGTCGATAAAAGAACTTTGAATATTGTTGATGGACGACATCCAGTAGTCGAAAAAGTTTTGTCTAATAATAGTTATATTCCTAATGATGTTGAATTTGATGAAAAAACAGATGTTGCACTTATTACTGGTCCCAATATGTCTGGTAAGAGTACATACATGCGTCAACTAGCTCTTTCTGTTGTGATGGCACAAATTGGTTGTTACATACCTGCGGAAAAAGCTGACATGCCTATATTTGATCGTATCTTCACTAGAATTGGTGCTGCAGATGATCTTATTTCAGGTGATAGTACTTTCATGGTTGAGATGAGAGAAGCAAATGACGCCCTTAAAAATGCAACAGAACATAGTTTGATAATTTTTGATGAAATAGGACGTGGAACAGCAACTTATGATGGTATGGCACTTGCACAATCTATTATCGAATACATTGTCAAAAACGTTCATGCTATAACTATGTTTTCTACGCATTATCATGAATTAACTGAGTTAACAGAAGAATTACCAGGGGTAAAGAATGTTCATGTTGATGCTTCAGAAGAGAATGGAACTCTAGTATTTCTACATAAAGTATTACCTGGTCCTGCTGATAAATCATATGGTATTCATGTCGCAAAGCTTGCAGGATTACCAACTCAAGTTTTGAAAAGAGCAGACAGTATTTTAATTAATTTAGAGAACCAAGAAAAACATGTTGAAGTCTCTGATGATACTCCAGAATTAAAAATAGAAGAATCACAGTTATCATTATTTGAACCTAACGATGATGAAAATGAAGTTTTAACTGATATTAGAAATCAAGATTTGATGGATATGACACCTATGGAAGCTATGAACTTGCTCTATAAGTGGCAAAAATCTATAAGATAGAGAGGTGAGTCATTTGGGCAAAATACATCAGTTACCAGTTGAATTGAGTAATCAGATAGCGGCTGGAGAAGTTATTGAAAGACCTTCTTCTGTAGTTAAAGAATTATTAGAAAATTCGATTGATGCTCAAGCAGATCAAATTATTATAACGGTCGAAGATGCTGGTTTAAAGTTAATTGAAATTAATGACAATGGAACTGGTATTGCATCAGATGATGTAGAAAATGCTTTTCAACCTCACTCTACAAGTAAAATAAGTGATAATCACGACTTATTTAATATTTCTACCCTTGGTTTTCGTGGTGAAGCGCTAGCTAGTATAGCTTCAGTATCAAAAGTTGAAATGATTACCAGTGATGATGGTTTATCAGCTGTTAAAGCAAATTTTGAAGGTAATGAATTATTATCAAGAGAAACTTCAGCTAGACCACAAGGAACTACTGTTAAAGTAAGGGATCTGTTCTTTAATACTCCTGCACGATTGAAATATGTTAAATCATTACAGACTGAATTAAATAAAATCGTTGATATTGTTGATAGAATTGCTATCGGTCATCCTGAATTATCAATTAGATTGATAAATAACGGTAAAGATTTGATTTGGACTTCAGGAAATAGTAACCTACCACAAACTATATCAGGTATATACGGAAGAACAATTGCAAGTAGTTTATTAAAGTTTGAAAATTCTGATGACGATTATCAAATAAGCGGTTACTTTTCTAAACCAGAAGTTACTAGATCAAATCGTTCATACATTTCGATTATTTTGAATGGTCGTTATATTAAAAATTATGCTTTAAATAACGCTATTATAAAAGGCTATGGATCTAAGCTAATGATTGGAAGATTTCCAATTGCAATTATAAAAATAGATTTAGACCCATCACTAGTAGATATTAATGTGCATCCAACTAAGCAAGAAGTAAGATTGACCAATGAAGGTCACATTGCTGAAATGATCAGAGCTGGTATTGAAAATGCCTTGGGAAAAGAAAATTTAATTCCTGATGCACTAACAAACCTTAATCGTACAAATCTAAATACGAATAAACCAATATTTAAGCAGCATTCTGAACAAATTAGTTTTGATGAAATTTCTGCAATTGAACAAATCTCTGAGCCAGAAATTAAAGATATTCCGATGGAAACTCCGTCTAGTGAATACTCATTTGATAATGGAGCTTCAGAAAAATTAATTTTTGAAAATCCGAATAAGTTAAAAGAGTGGGATGAAAGACTTCAAAATGAAGATGAGGTTAATACATCTGAAATTTCAACTTTTCCAGATTTACGTTATGTTGGTCAAGCACATGGAACATATCTAATAGCAGATACAGAGAAGTCAATTTACTTTGTGGATCAACATGCTGCACAAGAACGTGTTAATTACGAATTTTATCGTGAAGAGATTGCAAAAGTTGATCATTCACAACAACCTCTATTGGTGCCAATAGTTTTGGACTATCAAAATACAGAAAGTATTCTGATTAAAGAAAGAATGGATTTGTTGAACAGCTTAGGACTATATTTAGAAGAATTTGGTCAAAATAGTTTTGTAGTTAATTCTCATCCAACTTGGTTTGTTAAGGGACAAGAAGAATCGACAATTAGAGAAATGATTGATTATGTATTAAATGACAAAAATATAACTCTTGCAGATTATCTAGAAAAAAATGCAATTATGATGAGTTGTAAAAGAGCTATTAAAGCTAATCAACATTTAGATGAAAAGCAAGCAAGATATTTACTAGAAAAATTATCTAAAGCAAAAAATCCATATAATTGCCCACATGGTAGACCCGTTTTGGTAGAATTTAGTGATAAAGATTTAGAAAAAATGTTCAAGAGAATTCAAGATTCTCATGACACAAGAGAAAGTGAATAGATATGTTTGAATATTTAACTGGTAAAATTTCTATAATTAATCCTTCATATATAGTTGTTGATGTTAATGGAGTGGGTTATAAGATAAATGTTTCTAATCCGTATCGTTATGAAGTAGATCAAGTAGCACAAGTTTTTGTTGAACAGATTGTTAGAGAAAATGAGCAGGCTCTTTATGGGTTTTATGATCTTAATGAGAAAAAAATATTTTTAGATCTTATAAGTGTTTCTGGAATAGGACCCAAAAGTGCTTTGGCAATTTTAGCTAGTCAAGATGTTAACGGATTGATTACTGCAATTGAAAACAACGATGCTAAATTTTTGACCAAGTTCCCTAAGATTGGAAAGAAAACAGCACAACAAATTATTTTGGATTTATCTGGTAAAGTTGGCGTATCTAAACAATTATCAATTGACTTTATTCCTGTTCAAACAGAAGATTTATCTGAAAAATTAAGAGATGGGTTAGCTGCTTTGGAATCACTTGGTTATTCAGCTAAAGAAGTCAAAAAAGTAAAAGAACAACTTAAAACAGAGAACTTAAAATCAGCGGATGAGTATCTTCGTGCAGGTCTAAAATTACTTACTAAATAACAAAGGAGAGCAAAATGGATGATGATTTTGTAACTGATCAGAACATAATTGACGACGATGAACAAAGATCTGAGTTTACATTACGTCCAAGTTCATTTGATCAGTATCTAGGTCAAGACAAAGTAAAAAAAGAGTTAGATATATTTATCCAAGCTGCTAAGCAGAGAGAACAAACGCTTGATCACACTTTATTGTATGGTCCTCCTGGTTTGGGTAAGACTACACTTGCAATGATTATTGCAAATGAAATGGGAGTAGACATTCATACAACCACTGGACCATCAATTGAAAAATCTGGAGATTTGGTTGCTGTTTTGGATGAGTTAAATCCTGGGGATATTCTATTTATCGATGAAATTCATCGCATGCCGAAGAATGTGGAAGAAGTTCTCTATTCAGCTATGGAAGATTTTTATATCGATATAATAGTTGGCCAAGGTAGCGAATCTAGATCACTACATCATGAGCTCGCACCGTATACATTAATAGGTGCAACGACTACAGCTGGTAAGTTATCTGCACCACTAAGAGACCGTTTTGGAATCGTTGAACACATGGAATATTATTCTGAAAACGAATTAGCAAGTATTGTTAAAAGATCTTCCAATGTATTAGATATAGCAGTTGATGAAGATGGTGCACATGAACTTGCACGAAGATCACGTGGAACTCCAAGAATTGCCAATCGATTGTTAAAAAGGGTACGCGATTTTGCTCAAGTAGCAGATCAATCGATGATTGATTACAAGATAGCTAAATCAGCACTTGATCAACTTCAAGTCGATGAAGCTGGATTGGATCAAGTTGATCGTAGAATTTTATCAATGATGATAGAAATTTATAACGGTGGACCCGTAGGAATAAAAGTTATTGCTGCAAATATTGGAGAAGATCAGGAAACGATTGAATCGGTCTATGAACCTTATCTAATGCAACAAGGATTTTTGAAACGCACAGCAAGAGGACGAGTTGTAACGCCTAAAGGATATCAACATATGGGATTTCCATATCCAAAAGAGGAGAATTAGTATGACATTAACAACTGAAGATTTTGATTATAATTTACCTGAAGAATTAATAGCTCAAACACCTATATTAGATCGTGATCATTCTAGAATGTTAGTTTTAGATCACAAAACTGGTGAATACGAAGACAAGCATTTTTATGATATTTTGGATTATATGAATCCTGGAGATGCTCTAGTAATGAATAATTCACGTGTTTTACCAGCACGTTTATACGGTGTTAAAGAAGATACACACGCTCACTTAGAAGTTTTGCTTTTGAATAATATCGAAGGTGACAAGTGGGAAGTTTTGATGAAACCAGCTAAGAAAGCCCCTGTTGGAACTAAGGTATCTTTTGGTGATGGCAAACTTGTAGCTGAAGTTTTAGAAGAGTTGGAACATGGTGGAAAAATTATTGAATTTCACTATGAAGGTATTTTCTTAGAAATTATTGAATCACTTGGTGAAATGCCTTTACCACCATATATCAAAGAAAAACTGGATGATCCTGATAGATATCAGACAGTTTATGCAAAAGAAAATGGTTCAGCTGCAGCACCAACTGCAGGACTTCACTGGACTGAAGATTTATTAAAAAAAGTAGAAGAAAAAGGAATTAAATTAGTATACTTAACATTACATGTAGGTTTAGGAACTTTTAGACCGGTTAGTGAATCAGATATTAGTAAGCACGTTATGCATTCAGAATTCTATAGACTAGATGAAGATGCGGCAAAGACTTTAAATGAAGTAAAAGCCAACGGTGGTAAAATAATCGCTACAGGAACAACTTCAATTCGCACATTAGAAACAATTGGTACAAAATATAACGGTGAAATTAAAGCTGATAGTGGTTGGACTGATATATTTATAAACCCAGGATATGAATGGAAAGTTGTCGATGAATTTATCACCAACTTCCACTTACCTAAGTCAACACTTGTTATGCTAGTTGCTGCCTTTACAGGTCGTGAAAATATTTTAAACGCTTATCAACATGCAATCGATGAAAAATATCGTTTCTTCAGTTTTGGAGATGCAATGTTTGTTAAATAAAGGAGAACTATGGAACCTGCAATTAAATATACATTATTAAAAAAAGAGAAGCATACTGGTGCTAGATTAGGTCTTCTAGAAACTCCTCATGGTACTTTTGAGACACCTATGTTTATGCCTGTTGGAACAGAAGCAACAGTCAAAAATATAGCTCCTGAAGATTTGGATACCATGGGTGCTTCAATAATTCTTTCTAATACTTATCATCTCTGGCTAAGACCTGGTGAAGATATTGTTAAAGAAGCCGGTGGACTTCATAAATTTATGAATTGGGACAAAGGTATTTTAACTGATTCAGGTGGTTTTCAGGTATTCTCACTTGCCAACAGTCGAGACATTACAGAGGCAGGAGTACATTTCAAAAATCATTTGAATGGTCAACGTGAATTTTTATCACCTGAAAAAGCAATTCAAATTGAAAATGATTTGGGTCCAGATATTATGATGAGTTTGGACGAATGTCCACCATTTGATGAAAGCTATGAATATATTAAACAGTCAGTTGCTAGAACATCTAGATGGGCTGAAAGAGGATTGAGAGCTCATAGAAATCCAGAAACTCAAGGACTGTTTGGAATAGTTCAAGGTGCTGGATTTGAAGATTTGAGAAGACAAAGTGCTCAAGATCTTGTTAGTATGGATTTTCCAGGATATTCAATCGGTGGATTATCAGTTGGCGAATCTAAAGAAGAGATGAACCATGTTCTAGATTTTACAACACCAATGTTGCCTGAAAATAAACCTCGTTACCTAATGGGTGTTGGTACAGCAGATTCATTGATTGACGGTGTTATTCGTGGAATTGACATGTTTGATTGTGTTCTTCCTACAAGAATTGCTCGTAACGGAACTTGTATGACAAGTAAGGGGCGTCTCGTTGTGAAAAATAGTAAGTACGCTCGTGATTTCCGACCAATTGATGAAAATTGTCAATGTTATACATGTCGAAACTATAGTCGTGCCTATATCCGTCATTTGATAAATGCAGATGAACTATTTGGAATACATCTAACTAGTTATCATAATCTTTATTTCCTACTTAACTTGATGAAGGGTGTTCGTCAGGCAATTAGAGATGATAATTTATTAGAATTTAGAGAATCTGTATTTGAAGATTATGGATTTAATCAAGCAAATGCTCGCAATTTTTAAGAAGTTATTTAGTTACAAATAATAAATACTTTGATATCCTATAAGGTATCAAATATATGAGGTGAACAAATTGTCTAACTTAGTATTACTTGCACAAAAAAACAATGGTAGTAGTCAATATACAACACTAATAATTTTAGCTATTTTACTTATCGGTATGTATTTCCTAATTATGAGACCACAAAAGAAGAATCAACAAAAGCGTCAAGAAATGATTTCTCAAATGAAACCTGGTGATAGGGTTGTAACTGTTAGTGGACTTAAAGGTGTAATTGATAAAGTAAATAACGATAAAAAGGAAGTTGTTCTTGATTGTGATGGAATATATCTAACATTTGATATGAATGCTATTCGTCATATAGCAGCTGCTAATACAACTCCTTCATCATCAGCAAATGATGACAGATATGCAAAACCAAAAGCTTCAGAAGAAATAGAAGATGCTACAGAAGATAAAAAAGAAGATTCAGACAATAAATAGTAACAAAGATTGAAACATAAATATGTTTCGATCTTTTTTAGTTTAAATAGTTATAATTTAGTATTTATTGTGCGATAATGCAGTAAAATATTCTTATTAGAATAAAAGGAGTTTAGTAATGTCAGAAGAAAAATCAGCTGTTTTTATTATCTTTGGTGCGTCAGGTGATTTGGCACATCGTAAGCTTTACCCAGCACTATTTAGACTTTATAAATCAGGATACTTAAAAGATCATTTTGCTGTTATTGGAACAGCTAGAAGACCTTGGACTGACGATTATTTCCGTGAAACTATCGAAGAATCATTAAATAATGAAATTAAAAATATCAATTCAAATGATATTTCTGAATTTGTTAAGCACTTCTTCTATATGTCACATGATGTTAATGATGCTGCACATTATATAGCTCTAAAAGAGCTAGCAGCTAGTTTAGATGATCAATTTGAAACAAATAGTAACCGAGTTTACTACATGGCAATTGCACCTAGATTCTTTGGAACAGTTGCTGAACATATCAATAGTGAAGGATTGAAGACAGAAGGATTCAATCGTCTTGTTATTGAAAAACCATTTGGTCGTGACTACGCAAGTGCTGAAGAACTAAATAACGATATTTCCCAAGCATTTACTGAAGAAGAAATTTATCGTATAGATCACTATCTCGGTAAAAAGATGGTTCAAGAAATAGCTAATATTCGTGAGAAAAACACTACTTTTGAGAAAATTTTGAACAATAAGTATGTGTCAAATATCCAAGTTACATTAGCTGAATCATTAGGTGTTGAAGAACGTGGTGGCTACTACGAAACATCTGGTGTTCTACGTGATATGGTTCAAAATCATATAATGCAAATCATTGGTTCACTTGCAGTTGATCATCCTGAAATTAAAAAAGATAGTGAAGTTCATGAATTAAAGAATGAATTATTTGCTAGTTTGAAAATATTAACTCCCGAGACGGTTGATGATAATTTCATTCGTGGACAATATGATACTGATGAAAAAGGTCAAATGAAGGCATATCGTCAAGAGGACAATGTTGATCCTAATTCAAATATTGATACATATGCTGCTGGTAAAATGGAATTTGCTATTGATCGTTGGGAAAACGTACCGTTCTACGTTAGATCAGGTAAGAGATTAGTTGATAAGTCTTCTCGTATTGATATTGTTTTCAATGACAAAGTAACTGAATTTGGAATTGACGCTAATACAGTAGTAACCTTATACATTGAACCTAGTGAAGGATCAAATATACAAGTTAATGGAAAAGATTACTTAGAAGGTGATCAAAACTTGATCAAATTCCCAGAACAAGCTGATTACTTTGATAATGCTCGTGAAGCATACGAAAGTTTAATCATTGATATTCTTTCAGGAAACAAAGTTAACTTCACTTTCTGGAATGAATTACAAAGTACTTGGAAATATATTGATGTTATTCGTCAAAAATGGGATAGTGAAGAACCTGATTTCCCTAACTATTTAAGTATGACCAGGGGACCAGCGTTGTCTGATCTACTATTGGCACAAGATAATAATAAATGGGTGTGGTAATATTACATTTTTAAAAATACCAACGAAAATAGATTCATCGAGAAAAGTCATCCATGTTGACATGGATGCTTTTTTCGCGTCTGTAGAAGAAAGAGAAAATCCTCAATATAAAAAGAAGGCACTTGTTGTTGCACCTGATCCTAGGAAACATAATCATCATGGTGTTGTTACAACTGCTAACTATAACGCTAGAAAATATGGTGTCCATTCTGCTATGCCAGCTCAAAAAGCTTTAGATTTAATACCTTCTAGTGAGTTAGTATTGAAAGATCCAAACTTTACTTTATATCAAGAAGTTTCGCAGCAAATTCACGATATATTTTCCGACGTTACTGATGTTTATGAATCTGTCGCTCTAGATGAAGCATATCTAGATGTTACTGAAAATAAGTTGGATGAAACAAACACAATTAAAATAGCTAATTATATACAGCAAAGAATTTTGAAAGAGACTGGATTAACATCTTCAGTAGGAATTTCTTACAATAAATTTTTAGCTAAAATTGCATCAGGATACCGAAAACCTTTTGGTAGAACAATCGTTTTGAAAGAATATGCACTAGAGTTTATGAGTAATATTCCCATTGAAAAGTTTAATGGTATTGGAAAAGTTATGCAGGAAAAATTGCATTCGATGGATGTGTATACAGGTGCTGATTTACAGGATTTATCACAAGACACATTCCTTAATACTTTCGGTAAAATGGGCTATATCATGTATCGGAGAATTAATGGCATTGATGAAGCACCCGTTAATAATTTACGAGAACGAAAATCCATAGGACGTGAGAGGACTTTCACACAAAATTTGGTAACTGATGAACAAATATTTAAAGAACTGAAAAGAATATCTGAAATGGTAAGCGCTGATTTGTCTAAAAAAAGACTTCATGGCAAAACAATTGTTTTAAAAGTTCGTGACGATCAATTTGAAACGACAACAAAAAGAATGACATTTCAAGATTATATTTACGAGCAAGACGATATTTATAGAATTGCACTAGATATATATGATAAATTAGACATTGTAGATAAAAAAATTCGTTTGCTAGGGATAACTTTGACAAATCTTGATTCTTTATCATTTGAAGAGTTGTCATTAAATTTGTTTTCGAAAGAGGATAACTAATGAATACATTTCAAGAAATAGACAATACAATCAAGAAATATCAAAAAATTATAATTTTGAGACATCAGAATCCGGATCCTGATGCACTAGGATCACAGGGAGGGTTAGCAACTGCTATTCGCCAAGCATATCCAGATAAGGAAGTTTTGATTGGTGGACAGAACTCCAAGGGCTTAATTTGGTTATCAGAAATGCAAGATATCAAAGACAGCGATTTTGAGGGTAGTTTAGTTATTGTTACAGATACAGCTAACCAACCAAGAGTTGATGACGATCGTTTTAATAACGGTGATTTTTTAATTAAAATAGATCATCACCCAAATGATGATTCATATGGTGATATGCTATATGTTGATGATGAGGCAAGCTCTAGTTCTGAAATTATTTCTGATTTAATTGAAAGTTCTGATGAAATGAAGTTATCTAAAGAAATAGCTTACTATCTATACGCAGGTATAGTTGGGGATACAGGTAGATTCCTATACCCAGCAACTACTTCACATACCTTACAAACTGCAGGTAAATTCTTAGATTTGGGACTAGATACAAGTTCTATTAATCAAAAAATGAATGAGATTACCATAGCCCAAGCCAAACTTCAGAGTGAGGTTTTCAATGTAATTAAAATCGATCCAAGTGGAGCAGCACTTGTTATCATTGATAAAGAAATGATGTCAAAAATTGGTCTAAATCAAGAACAAGCTAACTCAGCTGTTTCAACACCAGGGAGACTAAAAGAAGTAACTAGTTGGGTTGAAGCTGTCGAGAAAGATGATGGAACTTTTAGAATGCATTTCCGTTCGCAAGGCCCCGTGATAAATGAAATTGCTAAACTACATGATGGCGGTGGTCACCCACTTGCTAGTGGAGCAAATGCTAAGGATCGAAATGAAATTGACCAAATTTTCAAGGAATTGATTGCTGCAGTTAACGAATACAAATTAAAGGAAAAATAAATGACAAAATTTTCACAGTATAATTTCCGTGATGAAATTAACGAATCACTGAAAGATATCGGATTTGATGAACCAACTGAGGTTCAAGAAGCCGTTATTTCATTGATTAATAAAGGGAAAGATATTATAGTCCAGTCAGAAACTGGTTCTGGTAAGACGCATGCTTTCTTATTACCAATAATGAACGCTATAACACCTGATCAACAAGTTCAGACTGTTATTGCTACTCCAAGTAGAGAATTAGCTTATCAAATTTATAACGATACAAAAAATATTTTGAAGAATTTTTCTTCAGAATATCAAGCTTCTATTTTTGTTGGTGGGGCAGATCGCGATCGCCAAAAGAAAAAATTATCGTCATCACAACCACAAATTGTTATTGGTACACCAGGTAGAATTTGGGATCTTATAAGAGATAACTATCTAAGAGTTGATACTGCCTCTAGATTTGTAGTTGATGAAGCTGATATGACTTTGGACATGGGATTCTTAGATGATGTAGAACATATTTCTTCAAAGATGCCAGATACAGTAGAGATGATGGTCTTCTCTGCTACTATTCCTCAAAAGTTAGAACCATTTTTAAAGAAGTATATGAATGCTCCTAAAAAAGTTGAGATTAAAACTGGTTCAGTTACTGCAAAAAATGTTGAAAACTGGTTGATATCAACAAAAGGTAAAGACAAAAATAAATTAATTTATCAATTATTAACAATAGGATCTCCGTATCTTGCTTTGATATTTGCTAATACCAAAAGCTCTGTAGATGATATTCATAGTTATTTGCGTGGTCAAGGGTTAAAAGTTGCCAAAATTCATGGTGGATTAACACCTAGAGAACGTAAGCGTGTTATGAAGCAAATTGAAAATATGGAATACCAATATGTTGTGGCTACTGATTTAGCTGCACGTGGTATTGATATAACAGGTATTTCACATGTAATTAATGCTGAAATACCAGATGATTTGGACTTCTTTATTCACCGTGTAGGACGTACTGGTCGTAATAAGTTAAGCGGTATTGCAATTACACTTTACCGTCCAGGTGAAGAAAATAAGATCGATGCTATTGAAAAATTAGGTATCAAGTTTGCACCTAAGGATTTGCGCAAAGATGAAATTGTTGATGTTCAAGAACGTGATCGACGTCAAAATCGTAATGCATCACAAGAAAAACTAGAGCCAAAACTTGTGGGTTTTGTTAAAAAGCAAAAAAACAAGAAAAAACCTGGTTATAAAAAGAAAATCAAACAAGCTATTACTACTGAACGTAAGAGAAAGACAAGAATTAATAATCGTCAAGAAGCTAAACAAGATCGAGTTCGTCGTAAAGAAAATAATAATCATAGATAAATTAATGATATTGACAAATGCTTGATATCTCGCTATATTTTTAGAAGGATATATCAAATAGATTCGCTATCAAAAGAGAGGGCTAACTGCTGAGAAAGCCTGATAGTAGAATATTTGATGCTACCAATTCAAAGTGTAATCAAATTATAGATTTATTTAATAAAGAGGCTAACGAAAATCGTTGCAATCAAGGTGGTACCGCGCATAGGCGTCCTTGAATTTGCAGCGATTTTTTTAATTTATTTTGGGAGAATATATTATGAAAGAATTATCTAGTGCAGAAATAAGACAAATGTTCTTAGATTTTTTTAAATCAAAAAAACACAGTGTAGAACCCAGTGTATCTCTAATACCAAAAGATGATCCAACATTGTTGTGGATTAACTCAGGTGTTGCTACATTGAAGAAATATTTTGATGGAAGTGTTATTCCTGAAAATCCAAGAATTACAAATGCTCAAAAATGTATCAGAACAAATGATATTGAAAATGTCGGTCACACTGCTCGTCACCAAACTTTTTTCGAAATGCTTGGTAATTTTTCAGTAGGTGATTATTTTAAAGAAGATGCTATTCCTTGGGCATACGAATTTTTAACAAGTCCAGAATGGATTGATATGGATGAAGAAAAAATCTATGTCACAGTTTATCCTAAAGATAAGTTAGCTAAAGAAATATGGTTAAAAACAGGAGTAGCTGAAGATCATATCATCGAAGAAGAAGATAACTTCTGGGATATTGGTGAAGGCCCATGTGGACCTGATTCAGAAATTTTTTATGATCGAGGTCAAGAATTCAATAATGTTTCTGAAGATGATCCAGAAAACAGACCTGGTGGAGAAAATGAACGCTATCTAGAAGTCTGGAATATTGTTTTTTCTGAATTAAATCATTTACCAGATGGTAGCTATGTTGAACAACCACATAAAAATATTGATACGGGTATGGGACTAGAAAGACTAGTTTCTATCATACAAGGAACAAAAACTAATTTTGAAACAGATTTATTTATGCCATTAATTGAAAATGTTTCTAAAATTTCTGATAATCGTTCATACGGAAAAACTCCAGAAGATGATGTCTCATTTAAAATAATTGCTGATCATGCTCGTACAGTTTCGTTTGCTGTATCTGATGGAGCATTGCCTTCTAATGAAGGACGTGGATATGTTATTAGACGTCTTATTAGAAGAGCTGTATTAAACGGTAAAAAATTGGGCATAGATGGGGCTTTCTTGTATAAACTGGTTCCAATAGTTGGCGATATTATGAAGAGCTACTATCCTAACGTCAGTGAACAAAGTGAGTTCGTTGCTGAAACAATAAAAAATGAGGAAGATCGTTTTTCTGAAACATTGGATGCAGGTTTGACACTTCTAAATGATGTTATTGCTCAACTTAAGTCTTCAAATGATAGCACAATAGATGGTGCCACAGCTTTCAAACTATATGATACATATGGATTCCCACTAGAAATGACTGTAGAATATGCCAATGACGAAGGTTTGAAAGTAGATCAAGATGGATTCCAAGATCATATGGAACAACAAAAACAACGTGCTCGTTCAGCTAGAGGTAATATGCAATCAATGGGTATGCAAGATGAAACATTGATGGATATCGAAACTAAGAGTGAGTTTGTTGGATATACAGAAAATGAAACAAATTCTGTATTGAAGGATATCGTTGTATCAGATTCTTTAGTTGATTCAGTTTCAGAAGGACAAGCACAATTAATATTTGATAAAACTCCATTCTATGCAGAAATGGGTGGACAAGTTGCCGATAAAGGATTTATTTATGATTCAAAGGATAACAAAGTAGCGGAAGTCGTCGATGTTCAACACGCACCTAATGGTCAAAATATCCATTTGGTAAATGTACTTGCTGATCTATCAAAAGACCAAAATTATTTGTTGAAGATTGATGTAGATTTCCGTGAGGGAGTCCGTCATAATCACACCGCCACACATTTGTTGGATCAAGCTTTGAGGGATGTTGTTAATGAGAATACTCATCAAGCTGGATCATTGGTTGAAGAAGGATATTTACGTTTTGACTTTAACAGTAATAAGGGTCTGTCATCTGAAGAACTTTCTAACTTGGAAAAAATTGTTAATGAAAAGATATGGCAAGCTATTCCTGTTGTAACTGAAGAATTACCAATTGAAGAAGCTCAAAAGAAGGGCGCTATTGCAATGTTTGGAGACAAATATGGTGATATAGTTCGTGTTGTTGAAGTTGATGATTACTCAATGGAATTCTGTGGTGGTACTCATGTTTCAAATACTTCTGAAATTGGATTATTCAAAATAATTTCTGAATCAGCCGTTGGTTCTGGTGTTCGTAGAATTGAAGCAGTTACTGGTAAGGAAGCATTTGAATATTTGAATAATAATTTAAGCTTACTTCAAGAAACAGCTGATAACATGAAAGTAAATCAAGTAAAAGATTTACCAAAACAAGCAAGTCAAATAGTTAATGATGTGAAAACATTAAAACGCGAGAATCAAAAATTAAAAGATCAAATTACAAGTCAAAAATCTGGTCAAGTGTTCGAGAATGTTGATATAATTAACGACCTTAGAGTAATAGCAACTATCGTTCCTGGTTCTGATATGGGTTCTCTACGTAAGTTAGCAGATAATTGGAAGAACAATAATAGTTCTGATGTATTGGTACTTGGAACAGGTGCTGACGATAAGGCAAGTCTTGTTGTTGCAGTAAACGATGAAGCACAGTCTAAAGGAATCAAGGCTGGAGATTTAATAAAACAAATTTCTGGAGAAATTAAAGGGGGCGGCGGCGGTCGCCCAGATATGGCTCAAGCAGGTGGAAAAGATCCCGCTGGACTACAAAAAGCTATCCAAATGTCGAAAGAAATTATTAAATCTAACTAATTTAAGTTATAATGTATCTATTAGTTTAGCTTATTTTTAGTTTGTGCCCAATGGAGGTGTCGATATGAGTTCACTAGATAAAACTATGAGCTTCGATTTTAATAATAATAAAGGCAAAGATGTCAAAGAAACTTTGCAAAGTGTATACCAATCTCTAGAGGAAAAAGGTTATAATCCTATTAACCAAATAGTAGGTTATCTTCTTTCTGGAGATCCGGCTTATATTCCTCGTTACAATGATGCGAGAAATCTTATACTAAAACATGAAAGAGATGAGATAGTTGAAGAAATTGTTAAAGACTATCTTAATAAGAATGTTTAGATGAGATTATTAGGACTGGATGTTGGGTCAAGAACAGTAGGTGTTTCAGTGAGTGATTTACTAGGCTGGACTGCCCAAGGTGTAGAAATAATCCGTATCAATGAAGATAAAGATGACTTTGGCTTAGATAGACTAGGTGAGATCATCAAAGAAAAACAAGCTACAGGTGTCGTCATTGGCCTACCTAAAAATATGAATAATACCGAAGGACCTCGTGTGGAAAAATCACGCGAATATGGTCAGATGGTTGAAGACAAATTTAATTTACCAGTTGATTACATTGATGAACGCTTAACAACTGTTCAAGCTGAAAGAATGCTGATTGATGAGGGTAATGTTTCTAGAAATAAGCGAAAACAAGTCATAGATAAAGTAGCGTCTGAGATGATTCTACAAAACTATTTAGACGCAAAAGGAAAGCTCACGAAGGAGTAATTTTTAATGGCAGATAACAACATACAACCACCTCATGGTGATTTAGATGAAGTATTATTAAGTGACGATCAAGGAAATGAAGAAACATTTAAAATTCTTTTTACATTTGATTCAGACGACTATGGTAAATCATATGTCTTCTTATATCCTAAGGCGGATGAAGATTCAGATGAAATTGAAATACAGGCTTTTTCATTCCAACCAGATGCAAATGGTGATATAGATGCAGGAGAACTAAACCCAGTTGAAGATGATGAAGAATGGGAAATGGTTCAAGAAGTATTAAATACATTTATATCAGATGACGAAGAGTAGTTTTATTCAAAAATCATGAATCATATCAGATTCATGGTTTGTTTTATATAAAAAACACTCACGTAATAAGGGGAAGAAATGCTAAGTCTATTAATTATCTTGGTACTCATATATGGATTTTATATTGGTGCAAGACGAGGCTTAATGATGCAATTGTTCTATACAGCCGGTTATGCAGTATTTTTTGTTATAGCAGCACTTTCATTTAAATCATTAGGTCCAAAATTTGAAATGTTAATACCATATCCATCAGCCACTCTAGATAGTAAGTTTGCGTTTTTCTCAAACTCATTAGGAATTAAACTAGATAGTGTATTTTATAGTGCATTTGGATTTGTCTTTGTATGTTTTGTTGGTTGGGTTGTTATGAGAATAGCTGGCCTATACTTTAAACGATTAACATATTTTCCAATGACAAATGACGTAAATGTTCTGAGTGGTGGAATCTTAGGACTTATTGTAAATTATATTGGAATATTTCTTATCTTACTTTTAATGGCTCTTATTCCAGTAGCTGGTTTGCAAGATGCTATGAAACATTCATTTTTAGCATCGTCAATAATTACTAGTACACCGATATTAACTCATAACATTACTAATTTATGGTTGAGTGTACTTTAAGAATAAAAGACTAAGGCATAATAATGCCTTAGTCTTTATTAATTTGAATTTAAAAAGAGGAAATACTAATGAACAAAAAGGCTTTAAATATTTTAGAGTTTGGAAAAATCAGAGAAGAGATTTCTAGATATCTAATTACAGCAAGAGGCCAAAGTCTGTTAAAAAAATTAATGCCAATGTCAAAAGAATCAATTGTTCAAACATTAATTGATCAGACAAAAGATGGATTAGAAATTGCTAGACTAAAAGGAGAAATACCACTTAGAAAATTAAACGATTTGAGTGACCAAGCCAATCGTTTGAAAAAAGATGGTAACCTAAATGGAACTGAACTAGCAGAGATTGGTAAAGTGCTTCAAACAACACATGATTTAAAAGAATTTTTTGAAGATTTACAAGTTGATCAAGTCGAGTTGAAAGTTCTTTATCAAATGAATGACGAACTTATAGATAATCCAGATTTGACCAAAAAATTACATGATTCTCTCGATGAAACTGGGCGAGTATTAGATTCTGCTTCAGAAGAATTGAAATACTTACGTGATCAAATAGGAAAGCTAAATGATCAAATACGAGAATCTATGGAGAAATATACACGTGGTAATAACACCAAGTATCTAACTGAAGCTATCGTTACCATGAGGGATAATCGATTTGTTGTGCCTGTTAAAGTGGAGTATAGGTCTAAATTTGGTGGGGTAGTCCATGATCAAAGTGCTAGTGGGCAAACGTTATATATTGAACCATCAGCGGTTGTAGATTTAAATAATAAATTACATGATGCTCAAACGTCTGAAAGATTAGAAGAAATCAGAATTCTTAATAATCTATCTGACATGGTAAGACCTGACATTGATCGTATTTTAGAGAACAATGATATTTTAGCTCAACTAGATTTGATTAATGCTAAAGCACGCTATGCAAGACAAATTAAGGCAACAGAGCCAATTATTTCTGAAAAGCATGTAGTTAATCTAAAGCAAGCAAAACATCCCTTAATCGACCCTGATAAGGTCGTAGCGAACGACATAGTATTAGGCGATGATTATAAAACAATGTTAATCACTGGACCTAACACTGGTGGTAAAACTATTACCATGAAAACTTTAGGCTTAATTCAAATGATGGCACAGGCTGGTATATTTATTCCAGCTCATGAAGAAAGTGAAATTGCTATATTTGATGAGGTTTTTGTGGATATTGGTGATGAACAATCTATTGAACAAAACTTGAGTACATTCTCATCTCATATGGATAATATTATCAATATTATGGACAAAGCCACTGAAGACAGTCTGGTTTTAATCGATGAATTAGGAGCCGGAACTGATCCTCAAGAAGGTGCGGCTATTGCCATTTCTATTTTGGAGAAACTATCTGAAAAAGATTGTCTAATTGTAGCAACAACTCACTATCCTGAATTGAAAATTTTTGCTTATAATACTACAGATACAATCAATTCTAGTATGGAATTTGATGAACAATCACTACGACCAACCTATCGATTGTTGATAGGAATTCCAGGATCAAGTAATGCCTTCAATATAACTTCTCGTTTGGGCATGCAGGATTCGGTTGTTCAACGAGCTAAGTCATTAATGAGTGGAGAGAGCCAAGATCTCAACAAGATGATTACTGATCTTGAAAATAGTCGAAAAGAGTTTGAAGATAAAACTGTCAAACTTGATGAACAGTTATCTCAAAATAAGAAAATAGAAGATGAATACGAAGATAAGTTAACTAAGTTAGATAACTCTAAAGAAAGTGAATTACAAGCTGCTAAAATTAGAGCTAATCAGCTTGTTGCTAATGCTAAAAAGGAATCTGAAAAAATAATTTCAGAATTACATCGTTTGCAACGAGAAGGCGCAACTGTCAAAGAAGACAAAATTATAAGTGCCAGAACTGGTTTGAATAATCTTCACGAAGAAGAGCTATCTAAGAATCGTGTTCTAAAGAGAAGTAAAAAACGTCAGGAAATTAAAGTTGGCGATTCAGTCAGATCACTAACATATGGTCAAATTGGAATAGTTACACAGATTGATAAAAATCAAAAATATGAAGTTCAACTTGGTATTTTGAAAATGCAATTCAATCGTGATGATCTTGAAAAAGTTGATACAGAGCCAGAAGTAGAAGAAAAGAAAACCTTTGTGAAACGTACAAAGAGTGCCACGGTTTCTAATAAACTAGACCTACGTGGTAAGAGATATGAAGAGGCTATGACTGAGTTAGATCAATTTATTGATTCTGCTTTGTTATCAAATTATAATCAAGTAACAATCATCCATGGATTTGGTACCGGAGCTATTCGCAATGGTGTGAAGGAATATTTACAAAGTAATCCTAGAGTAAAATCATTTGAATATGCTCCAGCCAGTTCAGGTGGTTCAGGCGCTACAATAGTTAATTTATAAAATGAGCTAAAACGTTTGTATATAAAAATAAAAGTGGTAATATCATTCTATCGATAGAAAAGGAGATCTTATTATGGTTGATGAACTAACAGATAAGACTTTTAAAGAAGAAACAGCAGAAGGTGTTGTATTAACTGACTTTTGGGCAACTTGGTGTGGTCCTTGTCGTATGCAATCACCTGTTATTGAAGAACTTGCTGACGAAAATGATGCAGTTAAGTTTACAAAAATGGATGTTGATGAAAATCCAAATACTCCAGAAGAATTCGGAATAATGGCAATCCCAACATTAGTTATCAAAAAAGATGGCGAAGTAGTGGAGAAATTGACAGGCTTCCATAGTAAAGGTCAACTAGAAAAAATTCTTGATGGATATTTAGCAAAATAAAAAATAACCTCTAAAGTTTAATTACTTTAGAGGTTATTTTTTTTGTATAAGTAGGTATATTATTAACGGTAATAATAATTGGTAATGGGGTGATAATTATGTTGGTTTATACTTCATATGATGGGGATTTAATTACAAAAATAGATAATTTTATAGCATTTGCGCTATACCATGGTTACACACCTTTAAATCCCACAAAATTATTAGGATACTATATTTCTACTGTAGCACATGGAAACTCTAAAAAATCTGCTTTAGAAGATTGTATTTCTGTGGAACAATTGGCAGATGAATTTTGGTTATTTGTTGATTCAGATGAAATACAAGAATTACCTGAAGGGGTAATCATGGAACTAATATTTTGGGTTCACAATAACAATGGACCAGTTAGAATTATCAAAACTTCAGATGTTGACGATGTTTTATTAAAAAATATTTCTTCAGTGGATATAGATAAATTTCAAGTAAATCCTACAGAATATTTTTCTAGTTTCAATCAGCAGAAAGTACTTGAAATAGCTAATAAAGAAATTAAAATCAATGATTTACGAGAGACGGTATTTATTGATTTGAAGAATAAATATTCTAAATATATTGATTGGATTAAGCTATATGCATTTTCAAAAAAGTTAGTTCCTATAGATGTTAGTTCTGCTATCAGTGAATTAATGATAAATACATATTCAAAAAGAGCAGAAATTGGAATAGAAGATGAAATAAAGACAAAAGTATCAAACGTTGTAAAGATTACAGAATATGAATCTGGTGAAAATCTTTGGAGTTTAAAAGAAGCAGGAGTTCCTAAATTTTCTGATAATAGTTGGGCAATAACTGACTCGGAAAGAACAAAATAAAAAAGACCAGCATATGCTGGTCTTCTATACTCTATGCACGTTATGCACGTTCAACGTGAATTTTAATTGATACAGATTTATCATTTTTATTAATTGAGTATGTTCCCATACAATAGGCGCTGATTGTTCGCTCGATAGTTTCTGAGATAAGTCCAGCTTCTAGGGAATACTCCAAGTGTTTAACGTCAGAGTGGTCAAATCGTTCAGCTACTTCGGTACCTTGGAGCTTGTATTGGAAGTTACTTGTAGTTTGCTTCATGATTCTCAAGTCTCCCAATCCAGCTTCTTTGAATAGGGTAGGAAGACCTTCAATCTTGGAATCTAGTGTTCTGGCAAGATTCTTACCTGCCCAATACAGTATTTCAATGGTATCATTGTCCAACAAATCAGGTATTACGTTATCACGCAATATAGATATAGCAAATGCGGGGTTAACTGTTACTTCAGTATTTTGAACTTCATTTTCTGACATTTTAAGCTCCTTTTTTCAACAATTTATTATATCATTAAGAATAGAGATATTTAAGGATAAAAGAGGCAATTATGAAAAAAAATCAACCTATCGGATTATTAGATTCTGGTTTGGGTGGACTCACTGTGGTTCGAGAACTCAAAGAAAAATTACCCAATGAAAATATTGTTTTTATTGGGGATGAATTAAACATGCCTTACGGAACGAAAACTGCACAAGAAATAATAGATTATTGTCGTACATCAGTAGAATTTTTGATAAAGAATGATTCTAAGATTATTGTATTTGCTTGTAATACTGCGACTGCATTGGCAATGCCTATTCTTCAAGAAGAATATGATATTCCAATGATAGGAGTAATTGAATCTGGTGCACAAACTGCTGTAGCTGCAACTAAGAACAACAATGTTGCAGTTATAGCCACTGAGGGAACAATCAAAAATGAAAGTTATACTAAGGCAATTTCAAAAATAAAAAATGATGTCGAAGTTAATGGTGTAGCGGCACAGTCATTTGTTAAAATTGTTGAAGATGATTTATCAGAATCACCATTAGCTCAAACGATGATTCATGATGTTTTACAAAATGTCATTGATTCTAAAAGTGATACATTGGTATTAGGATGTACTCATTTTCCTATGTTGAAACCAATAATTGCCGATATTTTGGGTAAAGATATTGTTCTTGTTGATCCAGGAGTTGAGACTGTGAACAAGATCAAAGCATTTTTGAAAGAAAATGATATGCTAAATGATGGACTGAACAGAACAATTGAATTGAATACTACTGCTAATTTTGAGAATTTTTCCAAGCTAGCATTGAAATGGTTAAACAATGATATTGATGAAATTAATCTAGTATAAATGGAGAAGAATGATGCCAGAAATAATTGTTGCTACCAAGAATCCTAATAAGGCAAAAGAGTTTCAAAAAATATTTGAGGATACTCAATACGAAGTAAAAACGTTATTTGATTTTCCAGATGCACCTAATATTATCGAAAATGGCACAACTTTTGAGGAAAATGCAAAATTAAAAGCACATACAATTTCTGAAAAATATAATGTTCCAGTGATTGCAGATGATTCAGGATTATGTGTTGATGCTTTACATGGCAAGCCTGGTGTTTATTCTGCTCGTTTCGCTGGAGATCACAATGATGCGGCTAATAACGCAAAGCTATTATCAGAATTAGGTGGAGTTGCTCTTCAAGATAGAACAGCAACTTTCATGACTACGCTAGTTTTTACTGATCCTGAAAAGAGTGATGATTTAGTTGTTACTGGTGAACTAAAGGGATTAATTGCAATATTCCCTAATGGTGACAATGGTTTTGGATATGATCCACTTTTCTACGTACCTGAACTAGAGAAAACATTGGCACAATTGTCTATGGATGAGAAAAATGAAATTTCACATCGTGGTAGGGCAATCAGTGAACTAGAGAAAAGTTGGCAGGATTGGCTTAATAAATAAAAATATTGCTGTATAATATTCATTAAATATAAAAATCTCAGGAGGATTCATTATGACAGTTGGACAAATTGCAGGATTAATAGCTGCTATCGCTTTTGTAGTATTAGTTATTTTTTTAGGAATGGCACTAATACAAACGGTAAAAGTTCTTCAAGAACTTCAAAAAACAGTTGCTGAATCAACAGAACTTTTGAAAGTTTCTACAGATAAAGCAGAAAAAATAATGGAAGAATCATCAGAACTTGTGTCAAAGACAAACGAGTTGATGGATGACGTTAACTACAAAGCAAGTAAATTGAACCCATTATTTGATACAGTTGAAAACATAGGAACAAAAACAGCAAATGCTACTTCAAATAATCCAGAAGAGAGCAATGCATTTGGTATTTCTAACATGCTAAAGATGGCAAAAATAGCTACAAGTACTGCTAAAATCTTTTCTCGTAGAGGTAGAAAATAATCATGAAGATGAAATTTACTTTAGGACTTGTTGTTGGTAGTGCAGTTGGATATGTAGCATCAAAATATCTTACAAGTGAAGATGGCCAAAAAGTTATAGAAAACATCAAAGAAATCCGTGCTGATTTTAATAATGGTGGCGTAGGTTTGGCTAATCGTGATGAACTTGTTAGTTCATTCAATGAACGTACAGGTGCTTTAAAAGATTACATGAAATCTTCAGTTAGTGATTTGGATACATCAGATATAGTTTTCAATGAAGACGATATTAAAAAATAAAAAAACCTCTCATATTGAGAGGTTTTTTTACTTGATATATTTAAGTTCTTTACTTGTATGTGTGAATGGCTTGCATCCATCTTCAGTGATGTAAACACAATCTTCAATACGTACTCCAGCTTCATTAGGTATATAAATACCTGGTTCAATTGAGAAGCACATACCTGGTTTAAGTACCATATCATTTCCTTCCATGATAGAAGGGAATTCATGTTCAGAAGTACCCATACCATGACCTAGACGATGGATAAAGTACTCACCATATCCAGCCTTAGTTATAATATCACGAGCTACAGCATCTAATTCAGCAGCTGTTATGCCAGGTTTAGCAGCTTCCATAGCTGCCAGTTGTGCCTCAAGTGTAACATTGTATATATCGATAGCTTTTTCATTTGGTTTGCCAAAAGCAACAGTACGTGAGGCATCACTGATGTATCCATTATGAACAGTACCTAAATCGAATAGAATTAGTTCATCACGAGTAATTGGATTTTTTTCTGGTCCACCGTGAGGATTTGCAGCATTTGCTCCAGCTTGAACAATAGTGTCAAAACTCATTTCCATGACACCTTTTTTCATCATACCGTATTCTATTTCTGCAACGATGTCTTGTTCTGTACGACCTTCTTTAATTGCATTGAAAGCAATCTCAAAAGCTTCATCAGCTTCATTACCAGCAGCAATCAATTCAGATATTTCTTCATCAGTTTTGATTAATTTTGCGTTTTCCATATATCTAGAAATATTTCCAGGGAACTCTGCATCTGGAAATTGTGAGCGAATGGCTTCAAATCTATCAACTGAAAGACTATCTTTTTCAATACCCCAGATTTTAATATCAGTATTACGATCAATGATATGTTGTCTTATTAGTTTAAATGGATTTTCATGATCGAGATAGCCATAAACGTCATTTTCCCAACCAACTTTTTTAACGGAATCTACTTCTAGAGCAGGTGCGAAAATAAAAGGATCTTTATCTTTAAACACGATAAGTGCCAAAATTCTTTCAATAGGATCACTATAAAATCCAGTGAAGTAATTTATGTCTGAAGGATCAGAGATATATGCCAGATCATAATTATTTTCGGCCAGATAATTTTGTAATTCTAATAATTGTTTTTTCAAGATATGTACTCCTTTGTTTTTTCTTTAGTATAGCACTGAAAACTGTTTTCTTTATGAAAAAAGTATGAAAACATGTTTAATCAAATAAGGAAACGCTTGCAAAGTATCCTGTAATTTGATACCTTTAATGTTAGTAAAATGTAATATTTGTGAAAAGAGTGGTTCATATGGATAAAAAAGTAATTACTATATATGATGTGGCTGAAGAAGCCAATGTTTCTATGGCAACCATTTCAAGAGTTGTTAACGGAAATGCTAATGTAAAAGAAGAAACTAGAAAAAAAGTAATGGAAGTTATTGATCGATTAAATTATCGACCAAATGCTGTTGCTCGTGGTCTAGCAAGTAAAAAGAGTACAACTATTGGTGTAATTATTCCTAATATCACTGATTTATATTATGCTTCTCTGGCTAAGGGTGTTGATGATGTTGCTTCTATGTACAAGTACAACATCATTTTGACTAGTTTAGAAGAATCAGTAGGGGATGAGGAACAGATCATCAATAACCTATTGTCTAAACAAGTGGATGGCTTAATCTACATGGGTAAGCAAATTTCCAAGAAACTCAAACGAGTATTTATGCACTCAAAGACACCTCTAGTATTAGCAGGTTCTGTAGATAAGAACAATGAAACTGCTAGTGTACATATTGATTTTGTAGAAGCTGTAAATAATGTTGTTACTCAACTTATTCATAATTCACACAAAAAGATTGCCTTTGTAGGAGGTAATTTAGAAAATCCTATCGATGGCAAGTATCGACTAGATGGTTACAAGAAGGCACTTAAGAATGCTAATATTAATTTTTCATCTGATTTAGTTTTTGAAGCTGAAAATTCAGTGAGAGCAGGGGAAGCAATTTTTGATGTTATCAAAAATACAAATGCCACTGCAGTGTATGTTACAGATGATTTATTAGCTGCTGGTATTCTTAATTCTGCTGTTAGATCCGGAATTAGTATTCCTGAAGATTTTGAGATAATTTCAAGTAACGATACAATTCTTTGTGAAGTAACTAATCCTAAGATGAGTTCTATTGAAGAACCTCTATATGATATTGGTGCCGTTGCTATGAGACTTTTGACTAAGATGATGAATCAGGAACAGATTGACGAAAACGTTGTTAAACTTCCTTATAGCATCGTTAAAAGAGAATCTACACGTTAAATATTAATTAAACAAAAAAAGACCAAGCTAGAATTTTTCTAGCTTGGTCTTTTTTATTACTCAGCTCCAGTAGCACCACCAGGAGTGGTACCACCAGTTACACCACCAATATTTCCAGTAGATGTTCCACCACCGCCAGTTCCGGCACCAGAAGAACCACTTCCTGAACCAGCACCAGATGATCCTGTACCAGTTTCAGATGTTCCATTATTTGTTGTTGAATTAGTTCCGCTTGTTGTAGAAGAGTTTGTAGTAACTTCAGATGATCCGCTGTTGTCACTACTATTACTAAATCCAGTAGTTCTACCACTACCATTTTCTGCTAATACTTCAGCAGCTGATTTAGATGAATTTCCTTTAGTTGTAACTACGCCATATCCATTAGATTTTCCGAAATAGTTATCCCAGAATAGTTTGTAGTTGCTAGATTTAGCACCAATTGCAAAATTCTTGGATGACATGTCATCAGGACTACCTTTGTAATATAGCGAGGTAGTTGTATGTTGGTTAACGTGAGTATTGATACCATTGTATTCAATATAACCAGTCTTAGTACCAGTTTCTTTGTCAACTTTGTACTTCTTAACGCCGCTTGGTTTACTAAATGATGTATCTTCATCAACCACATTAGGATCAACTTTGTAGATAGCATTTGCCATCCTTGACCATAACTCTTGATTAATATCGGTTGAGTTGGATTCCAAATTGTAGTTGTTACCATAGAAGTTGTCATAACCTATCCATGAAGCCAAAGTCATACCGTTAGTACTTCCGATAAACCAGTTATCACGGTAGTCATTTGAGGTACCAGTTTTACCGAATAGATTATCTGTGTTGAAGTTTGTTTCATATGATAATGCAGAGGCTGTACCTTTTGTAACTACGCCATGTAACATATTTTGAATGATGTATGAGGTTTCCTTTGAGAAGACCTTAGTTTTCTTGGCAGCATCCTTATGCTTGTAAATAGATTTACCAGTTGGAGCTGTAATTTTTTTGATTACATATGGTTCAACGTGTTCACCTTTGTTAGCAAATGTAGAGAAGGCACTTGCTTGTTGAAGAACAGTCACACCGGTAGAAGTACCACCAAGAGTAATACCTAATTGATCATATTCTTTTTGAGAAAGATCAATTCCCATCTTAGACATATACTGTTTAGAAGAAATACCCTTGTCCTTCATATGTTTGTATAAGTTAACTGTAGGGATATTGTATGATTCCTCTAGAGTTTCACGTGCAGATACAAATCTATTTTGGATTGTATTACCGTAATCTGTAGGAGAATAATTTCCAAATTTGACCTTGAAATCGGATAATTGTGTTTGAGTACCTATTAGTCCGTTTTCAATTGCTGGAGCAAACGTGATAAGCGGTTTGATTGAAGATCCAGGTGATCTTTGTGTATCAAAAACGTGATTCAATTGAGAATCATCAAAGTCAACACCACCAACAAATCCTAATACTTGACCAGAGGCATTATCTAGCAAGACAGAACCATTTTGAACAGGCTCTTTCACATTGATAGTTTTTCCGGTATTTGAGTCGGTAGCAGTGTCACTATGAGTAGTACCAAGATTTGACTTAAATGAATCTACTTGAGTATTCATAGAATTGTAAATATCTTTGTTGATAGTACTATCAATCTTGTAGTTTTTACTATGTAGCTCAGTGTCAGCCTGTTCATAGTATTTTTGGTATAGGTTCTCATCCTTTTTCAATTCTGAATAAGGTATATTATCTTCTTTTGCCAAGTTTTTGATAAGTATAGTTCTAGCTTGACTTGTTAGAGAATTATATAGATAACCGTATTTGATTTCTTCAGTTGTTTGTTTTTGAGGTTTAAGGAAATCTTTTTTTAAATCAAAATTAGAAGCTTCGTTGTATTGTGATTTGGAAATTTGATTATTACGGTACATACGGTAAAGAACGACTTTCATACGTTTTTTACCAAGACTTAAATCATCTTTGAGCTTACCATCGTTATCGTATGGAGTATAAACAGATGGACTTTGAGGTAGACCTGCAATATATGCAGATTCGGCTAAATTAAGCTCACTAGGTGTTTTACCAAATAGTCCTTTGGCAGCAGCGTACACACCTTGAATGTTTTGTCCCTTATTGTTGCGACCTAAAGTAGCAGCATTCAAGTAATCTTCAAGAATTTCATCTTTTGTAAAATATTTGTCAACACGCATAGCTAGGAAAATTTCCACGGCTTTACGTTTCCAAGTTGTTTCAGATGATAACATCTGCATTTTTACAGTTTGTTGGGTAAGGGTAGATCCACCAGTTTGGGTACCAATACCAGCAACATCTGAGATTACAGCACGTACGACAGATTTTGGAAGCACACCATTGTGTTTGTAGAAGTCTTCATCTTCAGTAGCAACGATAGCTTTCTTAAGATATGGTGACATATCGTTCAATGAAGTTCTTTGACCGTAAAGATTTTTTTGAAGACTTTCAATTTTTTTGTTACCAGCAAAGTATAATGTAGCAGAATTATTAGTGTCTTGTAGTTCTGCTTTCATTTCTGTTTTGGTAGGTACATCAACTTGATTAGTCAATGCTGATACATAACCAAGTCCTAGACCAATTAGAAGACTTAGTATAATGAAAATACCAGCTATTGAATACAAGACTATTCGACGGATTACAGCAATAGTTAAGTTGGCACGTTCTGCTAAGTCAGACCAGCTATCAATACTATTGAAGAATTCCTTGATAGAGTTCCATAGATTTTTCAAGATTAATAAACCCCTTTAAAAAGTTACATGTCATAATTATATAATAAAATCGGGTTTATAACTTATAAAAACAAAAAGTTCTGTAGATTTATTCTACAGAACTTTTTATATTATTTTATTAGACGGTAAATTGCATCTGCATAAATTGCTGCAGCTTTTAATAATTTATCGATTTCGATGTATTCATTAGCTTGGTGCATAACATTTTCATCACCAGGGAACATAGCTCCAAAAGCAATACCTTTTTTTAGGATACGTCCATATGTTCCACCACCAATTGTGTATGGATTATTTTCCACATCACCAGTATGTTCACGATATGCTTGAACAAGATTTTGAACTAATGGATCATTTGCATCAACGAAATGAGGCATTTCATTGTATCCATATAGTTTAACTGAGCCACTTTCAGGAAGTGTTGCAGCTATTTTACTTGAAAGTGTTTTATCATCGTCACCCTTAGGATAACGTATGTTGATCACAATTGATCCTTCTTTTGCGTCAAATTTCAAAATACTTGCTGAAACTGTAAGTTCTCCCATGACTTCATCAGAAGCTTCTATTCCAATTCCCTTACCAGCAAAATCCATGTGAAGTTGCTTTTCAATGAAATTGAAGTAAACTTTTTCTTCATCTGCAAGTTCAAGTGAGTTTAGGAATACTGCTAAGTATGTAGCTGCATTGATACCATTGAATGGTGCCATTGCGTGTGAAGCTTTACCAATTAATTCAATGTGGGCAACATCACCTTCAGATTCGATAGTACCTTTAAGTGAAGGATTTGAATTTAAAAATTCTTCAAATTTAGATGAAAGTTCATCATTTTGAACTTTATTTAAATCAATATCAGCGGTAGCTGATTGAGGAACCATATTAGGTCTTAGACCACTATCAAAAGATTTTACAGTTCCTTTATCTGAACCGGCAAAATTAATTTCAAATGAGACAATACCTTTTTCACCATTGATAGCAGGAAATTCTGCATCTGGAGAAAAACCAACTTCTGGCATTTCTTCAAGTTCCATATATCTATTGATACCAACCCAGTCACTTTCTTCGTCAGTACCGATAATAAAGTGAATTTTCTTTGATACAGGTAATTTAAGTTCTTTGATAATTTTTAGACCATAGTAGGCAGCAAGACCTGGTCCTTTATCGTCACTAGCACCACGTGCATATAGTTTGCCGTCTTTTATTGTTGGCTTAAAGGGATTAGTATCCCAACCTGGTCCTTCAGGTACAACGTCGACGTGTGATAGAATTCCGATTACTTCAGAACCTTCACCAAATTCGATTCTTCCGGCAACATTTTCAATATTTTTTGTAGTAAAACCATCACGTTCAGCCATTCCTAAGAAAGTCTTTAGTGCCTTGGCAGGTCCTGGTCCTAGTGGGTAATCACTAGTTTTGTGTTCAACATCTCGTTGACTATTGATGCTTACTAATTCTGAGACATCATTAATCAGTTCATCTGAACGAAGTGATACCTCTTTTTCCCAATCAATTGACATATTGAATCCTCCATAAGTAGTTAATAATGAGATATTTTATCAAATATACATTCTGATAGCTAATAATTAAATATCATTTATCGAATTATCTAAACCAGAATTATCGAAAAGAACGCTGTAAAGATTTGGCACGTTTTTTATTATTTTTGTGCTTTTAACTGATTTTTTATGTTCAGTATATAAGAAAGAATTCATTTGTAGCAGGTCGATATTGGTCAATTTTTGACTCTCATCAGTTGTATTGTATCTGTCCAAAGTACTGTTACCATTTAACTTCTGACTATTCAATTGCACGAGAACATCATCAGAATTTACCCAACCTTGGTCAATTTTTAACCATATAGAGGTACCTATTCTTTGAACGCCAACGACCTGTTCAGGTGAGTTCCAATTTAGATAATTAATCAATGAATCTCTATCACCTGGTTTTTTAAAGACAAGGTTGTCATAGTTTTGACCACGATAAACTATGTTAGCTCCATAGTATTGAAGTAATTGTGGAGTTGTATCTGCGGTATTAAAGCCTGTTGATTCAACAAACTGATTAGTACCGATTTGGAAATAATTTTTATCTCCAAATTTGACGGATTTCGTTACGTGGTAACCGTAGAGTGGTTCTACTTTTGTTTTGCGTTTTATAAATTTATAGGGATTCTCGTATATAGTTTTATTGGTTGAGCCAATATAGAAATAATCTTTATCTAGCGTTTGATTTTTGGACAAATCTTTCAAATCACGATAACTGGCACCAGTTTCAGGATAGTTAGTAACAACTCCATCTATGGGTTTATTAATTAATGTGTTCCATTTTTTTGCGTTCTCATTCATCTCATCCCAAACATACACTGATTTACCTGCACCATGGAGTTCATCAACGATATCTTCAGTGACAATTTTAGAAGATAGATTAACTCCGGTTACATATTGCAAGATTTCGAAATTAATCTTTTTCAAAGTTTTGGCAATATAGATTCGAGGAATATCAGGCATTATCTCAGATTCTTTTTTCAAACTCTTGGTATAAAAAGAATGAAACATTACTCTGTCTTGCATATGGTACTTATCGATAGATACTTTTAAATTATCTTCCATATCAGTGGGTACGTTATTTTTTAACTTTTTTGTTTCAATTAAGAATTTAGCATTGGGATTATCTTGATAGTGTTCAAAAACTTCATCCAAGCTATGGACGGGTTCTCCGTTTTGTTGAGTTAACTTTTGGATATTTGCAAAGGTCTGTTCATTAACATTAATGTTAGATCCAGTGATTCTTTCTAGGTTGATATCATGAGATACAACTAGAACACCATCACTTGATTCATGGACGTCTAACTCTACATAATCAGCGCCCTCATTAAAAGCTGTATCAAAACTTTGAAAAGTTTCTTCAGGTGCTTTTATTGGATCACCACGATGACCAACAACTGTAAATCCACTTGTCAGTATGAAAATAAAAAATGTTAAAATTACTACAGGTAGCTTCTTTTTATTAAAGTACATAATATACCCCGCTAAATACTTAATATATAATAATGATAATGGAATCTAAATTGAGGTGCAAAATGGATAATCAAGTTTTAGATATGATAGAACAAATTACTTTGGACGATGGAACAAAGTATTATGAAATTGCAAATATTCTAATGAATGGACGAGCAGAGAAAGCAGTGGAACTGGGATTAATCAAAGAGGTTAAAATCTTGAAATTAAACATCCCACATTCTTCTGCAGTTTCTGTCTATGAAGAATATATTAACAGTAATTATACAATACCTGATTGGGAAATGTCAGAATGGGTAGTCTATGATAAGCCAGAAGGCAAGATAAAGGACGCATTTGACAGCATTTTAAAAGCAAATAAAATTATTGAAAAGAATGAAGATGATAAATAATGAACTACTTTATTTCAGATACACATTTTTACCATGATAGTTTATTAGGTCAAAATGATTTTGCACCCAGACTTTTTGATAGTGTCGAAGAGATGAATGAAAAACTAATCAAATCTTGGAATGAACGTGTAACTGACCATGATACTGTTTATCATTTGGGGGATGTTGCTATGCGACCAAAGCATTACCCAACTGAAAAAGAAACATTTGATATGTTAGAACGTTTAAATGGTCATATTATTTTGATTAAGGGAAATCATGATTATCGTAGCTTGTTAAAATACTTAATGAAAAATAATAGAGTATTAGAAGATGGTGGCTTAAAATATCAGACCGAAGATGTCGGATCCTTATTAAAGTTTGATCATCATCAATTTTATTGCACTCATTATCCAATGTTGTTGGGACAAGTTGATCAGATTCTCAATTTGCACGGTCATATACATCATTATTCAGTAGGTATCGCTGAAAATATCAATGTTGGAGTAGATTCTCCAGAACTGCAGTATTTGGAAAATCCTGTTGAGTTTGGAACACCATTACGTGGCGAGGAAATATTGGTAATATATGATAAGAAAAAGCAAGATTTAATGAAGAGGAGTTAGATTATGGAGAAAATTCAAATTGTACATACAAATGATTTACATTCTCACTATGAAAACTTTCCTCGTATTAAAAGATACATAAATGATAGTAGGAAAGAATCTAAAGCAGATGATTTTTTATTATTCGATATTGGTGATTCTATGGATCGTGCGCATCCACTTACTGAAGCAACCAACGGGCACAGCAATATAGAGTGGATGAATCAATTTAATTATGATGCTGTTACAATTGGAAATAATGAAGGTCTAGGAAATAGTCACGAAGAATTATCTCATTTATATGATGACGCTAATTTCCCAGTTCTAGTTGGAAATTTGTTTGATGAGAGAACACATAAATTAGCAAAATTTTCAAAACCATACAAAATTATCGAAACTACTAAGGGTACAAGAATAGGTGTTATAGGACTAACAGCACCATATATATTGACCTATCCATTGATAGATTGGGATATTAGAATGATTCGTGACACTTTAAATCTTATTCTAGATGATCTAGCAGGTAAGACGGATGTTATTATTTTGTTGTCACATCTGGGAATTTCTATGGATCGATCTTTAGCAAAAGAATATGATCAATTAGATCTAATCTTGGGTTCACATACGCATCATTTGTTTGAAAAAGGTGAATTAGATGAAGGAACATTATTATGTGCAGCTGGTAAATATGGTCAAAACATTGGCAATGCTGATTTAGTGATTGATGATAATCATCAAATAGTTAGCAAGAAAGCTTGGACAGTTAAAACTTCCGAACTAAGTGTAAAAAAAGATGATGATAAGTGGGTAAAAGATCAGTTTGAAAAAGGAGAGCAACTTTTAGATTTGAAAAAGGTTGCTAAATTGCCTAAGAATCTGAGCACAGATGTAAATAGCAAAAACAGAATTATTGATATTGCGCTTGATGCTTTACAAGAAAATACTGGTGCTGAAGTCGCAGTTTTAAGTACAGGATTATTCTTAGAAGATTTACCGAAAGGTATTATTTCTGAAAAAAATCTTCATGACTGCATGCCACATGCTATCCACGCTATGAAAACAGTTCTTAGTGGTCGTGATGTTTGGCGTTTAGTTATGGAAATGGAAAAAAATCGTCCAATTTTAAGAAATCACCATCAAAGAGGTATGGGTTTTCGTGGTATTATATTTGGCGAGCTTGTCTATAAAGGAATTACTGTTGATGAAAAAAGAAATGTATATATCAACGGTAAGGCACTTGAAGAAAATAAAATGTATACTTTAGGATTATTGGATCACTATTTATTCATTCCTTATTTTCCAACTATAGAAATTGTTGGCGATAATGAAATTATGTATCCTAATTTTATACGAACTGTAATTGGAAATTATTTAAAAGTTAAATATCCTATTGAGGTGTAAAGTTGCAAGAAGTTGAAGAAAAAAAAGTTAATCAAGCTGAGGTAACGATGCTTGAAGAAAATTTGATATCAATAAATGGTGTTAAATACAGAATTGTTGAAAACTATGAAAATGGCTTTAATCAGGAATCTTTGGCATTAAGATATAATACCGTTCTTGATAAGTATGATTATATTGTTGGAGACTGGGGTTATGATCAGTTAAGATTCAAAGGTTTTTTTGATAACGATAGAGCAGAAAGTACTATGGATAATCGCTTAGCATATCTAACTGATTATCTGGTTGAGTATTGTAATTTTGGTTGTGCCTATTTTGTTTTGGAAAAAGTAGATAAACCGAAGGTAAAGAAGAAAACTAGTTCCAATAAGAAGCAACATACCACTAAAAATGGCAATAAACCCAACGTAAGAAAAAAGAATACTTCTAATAAAAAGAATGACAGTAAGAAACAGAATATATCTAAAAATAATAATTCTAATTCTGCCAAAAAGAATAGTACTCGAAAACCTAAAAATAATAAGCCAAAAAAAGCAACTAATGATGTCAAAAATAAGCAAACAGCCAAATCACCAAAAGTTGCTAAAAAGCCAAGTTTTAAAATTAGAAAAGTAGGAAACGATAAATGAAAAAGTACCAAACATATTTAATTGACTTAGACGGAACTATGTATCGTGGAAAAGAAAAAATCCCTGAAGCTAAAATATTTATAGATAAAATCCGTGATGCAGGTCTAGATTATTACTTTGTCACTAACAACACTACTAAGACACCACAACAAGTGGCAGATAATCTGACCGTAAACCATGACATACCAGCAGATGTAGAACATATTGTGACACCTTCAATGGCTACGGCTGGCTACATAGAAAATATGTTTGAAGATTCGCTATCAAATCATAGTGCTTATGTTATTGGTGAATTCGGATTGAAGAATGCAATTTATTCTACAGGTATAAAAATGAATGAAGTTGATCCAGATGTAGTCGTAGTTGGTTTGGATTATGATGTAACTTATCATAAATTCGAGTTGGCAACATTGGCAATTAAAAGAGGTGCATTTTTCATAGGAACAAATGCCGATACAAATTTGCCAAATGAACGTGGATTAGTTCCTGGTGCTGGTTCAGTGATATCACTTGTAGAAACATCCACTCAACAAAAAGCAAAGTATATTGGTAAACCTGAAAAGGACATTATTGAATATACTGTTTCTGAAAAGGGAATAGATCCTGAAAATGCAATTATGGTTGGAGATAACTATAATACGGATATCAAATGTGGTATCAATGCGGGTATTGATTCATTATTAGTTTACTCAGGTGTAAGCACACATGATGATATTGCCAAAGAAAATATTAAACCTACTTACGAAGTAGAAAGTTTGGATGAATGGGATGTCTAGTACTCAAAAAGATACTGTCTACACAATAGCTAGCATTTTGTTTTTATTCACACTCTCTATTACTTTAGCAATAGTTGTTAGTTTTGCTTTTTTTAGATATGACATTGGTGCATATTATCTGTCTGATGAAGTACATCTGACATCACAGCAATTGATGCACAATTATAATCAGATGTTGAATTATCTAGTTAATCCATTCGCTCATAATTTTAAATTGGATAACTTTCCATCATCAGCCTCAGGTATCAGACACTTTTCCGATTGTAAAAATTTATTTATGTTAAATTTTATAGTTATGATTTTTACAGGAATATATTATTTTGTGCAACGAAAAGTTAGAGCGGTATTTCCTAAAGTGTATCTATATACAGCAGGTGTATTTATAATTTTGGCTATTTTAATGACAGTCAATTTTGACGGATTTTTTGTGATATTCCATGAGATTTTGTTTAGAAATAGTGATTGGTTGTTTGATCCTAATTTAGATCCAATTATAAATGTCTTACCAGAAGAATTTTTCACGCAGTGCTTTGTATTCTTCTTTGTATTATTTGAAGGATTATTATTGTATAAATATTGGCAAACAAAAAGAGCTAGAACATAATGTTCTAGCTCTTTTCTGTATCTTTTTTGCGACCTCTTAAACTGGCTATAATGACAGGTATCAGAGAAACAATAACAATTCCAAGTATGATAAGTGTGAAATGCTCTTGCACTGCAGGTATATTACCAAACCAGTGTCCGGCTAAAGCACAAACACCGACCCAACTGAATGCACCTATAACGTTGTATGTTAGGAAGTGACGATAGCTCATGGTACCACTTCCGGCTACGAATGGGACGAAAGTTCTAATTATAGGAATGAAGCGTCCAAAGGCGATTGTCTTTCCACCATGTTTTTCAAAGAATTCATGGGCTTCATCAAGATTCTCTTTCTTAATGAGCTTTTTCAGGTGTTTCTGCTCAGTAGCAAACTGTCCAAGATGTTCTCCAATTTCGTAGTTAAGAGAATCGCCCAAGACTGCTGCTAAGAAAAATATGAAGAATAGTAGTAACGGATGCAGATTGTATGCTGGATTAGCAGCCAATGCAGCAGAAGCAAAGATCAATGAATCTCCAGGTAGGAACGGCATGATAACCAGTCCTGTTTCAACAAAGACAATTAAGAACAATATTAAGTATGTCCAATCGCCAAAGTTATTCACGATATTAACCATATGTGAGTCAATATGTAGAATAAAATTAATAAGACCCATAACGTAACTCAAATAATCAACTCCATTCGATATTATGAAACTTAATTATACCAACAAATCTTAAAAATAGATTAAAAAATAAAATTAATTTTCAAAAAGTGACGTGCTGTGTTCGAAGAAATCCCTTTCGGGATAGATGTTTCTGATAGCTTTTGTCACAGCAATAGGGCCTTCAGCAAAAGCAGTTGCAATTAATTGTAATTTACTAGAGTAAGTGACGATATCTCCAATTGCAAAGACATTTGGCAAATTAGTTTCCATATGTTCGTTTACTTTAATGAAAGGTCCTTCCAAGTCGATATTCCATTCTTTTAAAATTTTTGAATCTGAGACAAATCCGTAATTTACTAAAAGTTTATCAACGGTAATAGTGTCAATGTCATCGGATTTTAGTTTTTTCATAATTATATCCATTTTGTCCACATTAGGTTTAACGTCTTTAATAATATATGGATTAAGCTGTTCTACTGATGAAGAATTCAAGTGATCAACACTATTTTCCATCGCACGATACTTGTTTCTTCTATGAATAAGAAAAGTTCTGTTTGAAACTTTATTTAGATCCACAGCCCAATCGACAGCAGAATCACCACCACCTGCTATGGCAATGTCTTGGTTTCTGAAATCTTCTATATCATTTACAAAATATCGAATGTTATTTGTTTCTAATTCATGATCGTAATCAAAAGTAAGTTTTCGAGGTTCAAATGCTCCATTACCAAGAGCAATGATAATTGATTTGGCAATAATAGTTTTGTTGTTGTCATTATCAGTAGTTAGCTCCCATTTATCATCGTCTACTTGATTGATGTTCGAAACAGATGTTCCTAAAAATTTGTCGCATCCAATGAAATTAATTTGTTCAATTAGTTGCTCAGTTAACTCTGAACCAGTTATACTAGGTATAGCTGCAATATCATAAATCTTCTTTTGAGAATATAGAGTGTTTGGTTGTCCCCCTAGATTTGGGAGAGTTTCAATAAGTGCCACATCTAGTTTACGTAATCTTGCATAATAAGCTGCAAAAATACCAGCAGGGCCACCACCGATAATTGCAATATCATATATTTTATCTGTCATAGTACATTTGCTCCTAAATAATTAGTAATTATATTGTGGCACAAATATAACAAAAATAGAAAGGAATTACATATGAAGATAGGTGATAGATTCAAAGGAGAAATCACAGGTGTTCAAGATTATGGTGTATTTGTAAGAATGCCAGATGGTAAACAAGGGTTAATTCATATATCCGAATTAACCCAAGGTTATGTGAATAACTTGTCAGCTTACTATAAAGTTGGGGAAGAATTAGATGTTGTAGTCTTGGATGTAGATGAATATAACAATCAGGTTAGTCTCTCTTCCAGAGCGCTAATGTATGTTGAAAAGAATGGAAAACCACTAAGATTTAAACATTTTTGGACAAATTATAAGAAACACATTGGATTTAAGACAATTGAACAGTCTAAAAAAGACTGGATAAACAGCACTATGTCAACGATTGAAGCGAAAAACGAAAAAAAAGTAAAATAAAGTGTAAAAAGGGGTTGCAAGGAATAGCAGTAATTGATAAGATAATATTTGTTGTTTCGTAAGAGCAACTGCGGCAACGGGTTGAGAGAGATTTATCGATTGAAACCGGATAAAAATATTTTAAAAAACTAGTTGACATGAGTTAGCTAAGTTGATAAGATATTCTAGTCGCTTGTTAAGAAGCGAAAGCGATTA
>NZ_RSTD01000001.1 GCF_004117915.1 Companilactobacillus metriopterae | reverse complement strand
TTCCGGTTTAGCTCAGTTGGTAGAGCGTCTGACTGTTAATCAGGATGTCGTCAGTTCGAGTCTGACAACCGGAGTACTTAGAGATATGTCATAAGACATATCTCTTTTTTTGTGTCAAAAAGAGAAAAACACTCTCATTATTGTGCAAAATCGTTTAGAATAGTAGGTAGATAAATGAATTTAGGAGGTACCACATGCCAAAATTAGATAATTCAGTAAAAGATGTTTATAACAAAATTATTAATTCACTAGGTGTTTCAAAGATTAGACTATTTAATGATAAATTTTCTAAAATACCTGGAATAATTAAGTTAACATTAGGAGAACCTGACTTTAATGTTTCTGAACACGTGAAAGAAGCAGCAATTAGGAGTATACAAGAGAACAAATCACACTATTCTGAGCAAAAAGGAATTCCAGAATTACGAGATGCTATTTCTAAATATTTAAAAACACGACAAGGATTAGACTATGATCCTGAATCAGAAATAGTTGTAACTATAGGTGCCACTGAGGCTATATTTTCATCTATGGGAGCTATTTTAAACCCTGGTGATAAAGTTATAGTACCAACACCTACATTTGCCTTATATATGCCAATTATTGAAGTTTTGGGTGGTATTCCTATCCAAGTTGATATGTCAGAAGATGGTTTCAGATTAACTGGTAAGAAGTTAGAAGAGGTTCTTGCTAAAGAAGGTGAGGATTCAGTGAAAGCAATATTAATGAACTTTCCTGGTAACCCTACTGGATATGAATATACTGAATCTGATTTGCAAGAAATAGTTGATGTAGTTAAGGATAAAAAAATATACGTAGTTTCCGATGAAATATATTCTGAGATTACTTATGGTCAAGAACATGTTTCACTAGCAAAACTAATGCCAGGTAAAACTGTTGTTATAAATGGTTTATCAAAATCACACGCTATGACTGGTTATCGTATTGGCTATATAGCAGCTCCTAAGGACTTTATAACCAATGCAAGTAAAATGCATGCTTATACGGTCACAGCACCTTCTAACCCTGCTCAATACGCTGCTGTTGAAGCTCTAACAGTGGGAATTGACGATGCAAAGGCAATGAGAGATGTTTATCAAGAAAGAAGAGATTTTGTAGTTTCTCGATTAAATGAGCTTGGATACGAAACACAGGTTCCTGAAGGAGCTTTTTATAGTTTTTCACGTATTCCTTCAGAATATGGTATGGACGATGTTGAATTTGCTGAGAAATTGGCAAATGAGGCTAAAGTTGGTGTAACACCCGGTAGTGCATTTGGAAAAGGTGGAGAAAATCATTTTAGAATTTCGTATGCTTCATCAATTGAGGATTTAACTGAAGCAATGAATAGAATAGAAAAATTTACTGCTAATTTATAAAATAAAATACTTGTCTAGTTAATTACAATCCTGTATAGTATTTCTTGTGCTAATTTTGGTACAAGAAATATGACCCGTTGGTCAAGTGGTTAAGACACCGCCCTTTCACGGCGGTAACATGGGTTCAAATCCCGTACGGGTCATCATGGAGGATTAGCTCAGCTGGGAGAGCATCTGCCTTACAAGCAGGAGGTCACAGGTTCGATCCCTGTATCCTCCATAATAAAAAAACATTCAATCTTTTGATTGAATGTTTTTTTATATTATCAATAATAGGTTACCGATTATACGGTTGACTAAGTTTGATGTTTTAAAGTGATTTTTAATCAGAGCCATGATGACTATGAAGACAATGATAGCTATAGAAGTTGTTAATTCAATGTATTTCATATAGTAAAGAATAATCAGTATAGCACTCATAAAAATTAATTGTAGATAGTCAAAAATATTTTCACCATCGTAGAAATCAATGATAAGTGCTGCAATATTTACTAGCAATACAGGAATTATAAAAGTAAAAGAAATAAAATGTATATTTACAAAAGATATAGCAATAGAACAAAATGATGGAACTATAAACGACTCAATGATTGTATCTAGAATTTTTAGATTTCGCGAAATGGTTTTCGAAATAAAAAGTAGCAATAATTGTGAGTATAGCAATATCATCACGAATACATTTAGAGATTTTATCGAAAAAGCACATATAACGATGAATAATACAGAATAGAATATATTGAAGTATGTGTTAGGTCGATATGGTTTAAAGAAGTTTTTATAGAAGGCAATCATACCTAGCATAATGGTAAATGTAATATTTAATTTTAAGCTACTCAGATTATAGTGCCATATGTAAATAATTGGGAAAATATAGTAACTTACTAATTCTAAAACAGAATTTAAAATATTTTTTGTGGGGGTTATTTTCATAAAATCTCCTTTACTGTTACTATTTTAGATAATGATTAACTGGGTTTCAAGTTTTTCATGAAAATCAAAATTAATTGTGTTAATGTATTAAGAGGTTCCTGATGGGATTTTTTAAAATTTTTAAAAAATGAGCCCTGTAACCGAAAGGTGGAAGACAAAAAATGTCTAAGAATTATTTATTTACTTCTGAATCAGTATCAGAAGGACATCCAGACAAAGTTGCTGATCAAATCAGTGATTCAATCTTAGATGCTATTTTAACAGAAGATCCAGATGCACGTGTTGCCTGTGAAACTACAGTTACTACTGGATTAGTATTGGTAGTAGGTGAAATATCAACATCTGCTTATGTTGATATTCAATCTGTTGTTAGGGAAACAATTAAAGAAATCGGATATGATGGTTCAAATCCTGGTTTTGATGGCAATAGTTGTGCTGTTCTAGTTGCTTTAGACGAACAATCACCTGATATTGCTCAAGGTGTTGATGAAGCTTTAGAAAATAGAGAAAACACAGATATTGATCCATTTGATCAAATCGGTGCTGGTGATCAAGGATTTGTATTTGGTTACGCAAATGATGAAACTAAAGAATACATGCCATTGCCTATCTCACTAGCTCATAGAATTATGAGAAAAACAGCTGATCTTAGAAAAGAAGGTAAGATTGATTATCTATTACCTGATGCTAAGGCACAAGTTACTGTTGAATACGATGAAAATGATAATCCTGTGAGAATTGATACTATCGTATTGAGTACTCAACATAAAGAAAGTGCAACTCTTCAACAAGTAAAAGATGATGTTAAAAAATACATCATCGATGAAGTTGCTCCAAGCGAGTTAATTGATGAAAATACTAAGTATTTCATTAATCCAACTGGACGTTTTGTACTTGGTGGACCTGAAGGTGATTCAGGATTAACCGGCCGCAAAATTATCGTTGATACATATGGTGGTATGGCAAGACACGGTGGTGGTGCTTTCTCCGGAAAAGATGCTACAAAGGTTGACCGTTCTGCCAGTTATGCAGCACGCTATATAGCAAAAAATCTTGTTGCTGCTGGAATAACAAAAAAATGTGAAGTACAAATTGCTTATGCAATTGGTGTTGCTCGTCCAGTTTCAGTTCATGTAGAGACATTTGGAACAAGTGATTATTCTGAACAACAAATAGTTGATTGTATTAATGCTAACTTTGACTTAAGACCTCTTGGAATTATTAAAATGTTAGATCTTAAACGACCAATTTATAAACAAACAGCGGCTTATGGCCACTTTGGACGTACAGATATTAATCTACCTTGGGAAAATCTTGATAAAGTTAATGATATCAAGGCATTCTTAAATAAAGATTAACGAGTACAGAGGCGTTCTTTAAAGGTAAAACTTTAAAGGCGCTTTTTTTATGGGGGAAATATGGAAAACAATCATCAAAAATCTAATTTAGCAATGGTTACAATAGCTATTTTTATAGCTACATTTATGACAGCAATAGAAGGAACTATTGTTTCAACCGCGATGCCAACCATTATCGGTAGTTTACATGGAGTTAATTTAATGAATTGGGTCTTCTCCATTTATTTGTTAATGACTGCTGTTGCAACACCAATATATGGAAAACTTGCTGATATTATTGGACGAAAACCAGTAATTATGTTTGGTTTGGTACTATTTATCATCGGTTCTACCTTGTGCAGTTTTTCTAACTCGATGACATTCTTGATAGTTGCGAGAGCAATTCAAGGTCTGGGATCTGGAGCAATTCAGCCACTAACGTTTACTATTATTGCTGACATTTACCCAATTGAAAAACGTGCTCGTGTCATGGGTCTAAATGGATCTGCTTGGGGAATTGCTGCTATAATTGCACCACTTTTGGGTGGCTTTATAGTTCAACAGTTAAGTTGGCACTGGGTATTTTTAATTAATTTACCAGTAGGATTGATTACTATTTTGATGCTTATGTTCTTTTTCAAAGAAGATAAGAAACAGACAAGAAAAGTTAAAATTGATTATGCAGGTACATCGTTAATTATTTTAATATTGTTACCATTCATGATTGCTTTGCAGATTTTAGAAAATGAGAATTATATTCTGGCAGCAATTCTAGTATTGGTTTCTATTATATCTTCATTTATATTTGTCAGGGTTGAGAAAAAAGTAGAAGATCCTGTTATTCCATTAAAACTGTTTAAAAATAAGACCTTTGTAATCCAAAATTTGATTGCTATGTTAGTCTGCGGATTTTTAATTGGATTTGAAGCTTATATTCCTACATGGATGCAGGCAGTAAAAGGTATGTCACCATCAATGGGAGGATTCGCTGTAACTCCTAGTTCAGTTATGTGGATTTTTGCTTCATTTTTAGCTGGAATGTTGTTGAATAAAATGGCTCCCAATAGAGTTATATATATCAGTTTAATTTTCTTATTTATTGCAAATATCGGTTTAATTGTTGCTCAGATAAGTTCATCATTCTACTATTTCTGCTTGATAGCTGCTTTTGCTGGGGTAGGTTTTGGTCTAACAGTGACAACAACAACTGTGACTGTACAATCTGTTGTTCCTCCAGAAAATATAGGACTAGCTACGAGTTTAAATACATTATTGAGAACAATTGGACAAACCATTATGATATCCGTCTATGGGATTATTTTGAACAAGAGTTTAATTAATGGTGCAGCTGGAAATAAAAAAATAACTGTCGATATGATGAATCGTTTAATTGATCCATCAACCGCCAGTTCTTTGCCAGCAAACCTTTTACCCAAAATGAGAGAAATTATTTTTCAAGGATTGCATAATATTTATGTAGCTTCCATTGTATTATTAACCTTGGCTTTAATCTTGAATGCCTTCGAGTTTAAAAATAGAACTATTCTTGGATCTAAAGATCAATAGAGAAGTACATACTGTTACTAAACCTAGTAAATACCCTCCAAATACATCGCTTGGGTAGTGTACACCAAGAATAATTCTACTTAAACCAATCAATATGATAACTATTGTACAGATTATTGAAACAATTATTTTAGTAGATATTTTTTTACTGATATAAAGCGTAAGAATAATGATTGATAGCATGAATGTCATCATGCCAACAGAATGACCACTAGGGAAACTAAATCCGCTTGCATCGACAAAATGATGGTGAGCTGGTCTAGCTCTAGTGAAAATATGTTTTAGAATTGAATTGATACCTGTTGCTACGATTTCATTCAGTGCTATAAAAAGCGCAGAATAATAACGCTTTAGTATAAATAATACTATCACAGTGATAGTCACAAGTATTGTAACTGTTAATTCATCACCAAAGTGTGTCATTACTTGGCAGAATTGAACGATTCCTTGTGAAGGATCATATAGATAATTTATTATTGAATTATCAAAGTTTCTTATGAAACTAGTATTGTTTACTACGTTGTATATCCAGTCAATTAAAATGATGGTTAGAATAACATCAATTATTGCTAAAGTTTTGTTTTTCATGATTTGTCTCTCTATTGATTAAGATTTGTTTAAGATTTATAATTATGCATAGCATTGTATGTTAAGGATGGAAATTACCAGATGACAATTAGCAGAATTGAAAGAATAAAAGAAGAAAATAGACTCTACAAATTTAATAATAAAAAAAGAAAAAGTGCAACTCTAAAGAAGAATATTAGCTTGATTGGAGCTGGATTGTTTTTTGGTGGAGCTGTAGCTCAAACTACAAGCACAACTTCAGTAACAGTTCATGCAGCAAGTAACAATACAACTACAGTAGCTAACTCTAAGGGTTCTGGAGATACTCAATTCATTGATTATATTGGTAACTCTGCACGTAAGTTAGCTCAAAATAATGATATCTATGCATCTGTCATGATAGCTCAAGCTATGATAGAAAGTGGCTGGGGTACTAGTGGTTTAGCTAGTGCACCTAACTACAATCTATTTGGTATTAAGGGAACTTATCAAGGAGATGCTGTAAATATGGCAACTCAAGAAGATGATGGTTCTGGTAACCTTTATGGAATTAACTCTAACTTCAAGAAGTACCCTTCATACAAAGAATCACTAGAAGATTACGTATCATTGATTCGTGGTGGAATTTCAGGTAACCCACAATTTTACGCAGGTACTTGGAAGAGTAATACAGATTCTTATGAAGAAGCAACTGCCTTTTTAACAGGTAAGTATGCAACTGATACAACATATGCAACTAAGTTAAATGCAATGATTGAAAAATATGATTTAACTAGATTTGATGAAGCTGATGATACAAGCAATACTCAAGAATATGTTGTTCAAGAAGGTGATACATTAGATAGTATCGCAACAGCATTTGATATGTCTAAAGATGATCTTGTTTCACTTAACGAACTTAAGACAGAGAATTATGTATTCCCTGGTAAAACTTTACTAGTTGATAAAATTAATGATTCATCAAATAACGATATTAAAGACATGAGTGTTCTTAATGTTCAAAATAGTACTTCTGATGAAGACACAACTGATGCCTATGGTACTCAACAAGCACCAGTTATTGTTCAAGATGAAACAAATGGTGTAGTTATTTACAGTAAGTCACATAACTCTAAAAATGCTGCAATCAATGTTCAAAATACAATAGATTCTTCAACATCATCATCAAACAATAGTAGTAGTAATTACTTGGATCAAAATGCTGAAGATGTTTGGACACAAGGTAGTCAAGAAGGAATGACAAGTACTGAAAGCACAAATTCAGACGATACTGCATTAACTCAATCAGTAGCCGATTCTAAAAATGAAGCTCTTAATAAAGCTGACACAGCAAATGATTTAAAATCAGTTGTATCAAGTACTTTAGATCAACATAAGTATACAGTTGTTGAAGAAGGAGATTCTTGGGCAACTATATCAAATAGAGTTGGGGTTTCAGTTGCAGATTTGAAGCAAAAAAATAACATTACTTCTGAAATTTTAGTTGTCGGACAAAAGTTATTAGTATAAAATGTATCTCAACGGAAGTATTAGACTGAGATAACATTTATAGAAAGCGTGTGGTTGATGTAAACACGTATTGTTGTTCAGTTGAACTAGTCCACTTGAATTGAAAACTGAAATTAATAGTAAGTTTTTACGATTAATCTTCGTTAACAGATTATTGAGTGTCGCACATTTGTGCGGAATTTAGGTGGTAACGCGAATATTCGTCCTATGTTTATGTTTATATATACATAATCATAGGACTTTTTTTATGGAGGAAAAGGGATGTACAATCACAATAAAATTGAAAAAAAATGGCAAAGATATTGGGCAGAAAATAAAACCTTTAAAACTGAGTCTAAGTCAGACAAGGAAAAATTTTATGCTTTAGATATGTTTCCATATCCATCAGGTCAGGGACTACACGTAGGTCACCCTGAAGGATATACAGCTACTGATATTATTTCTCGTATGAAGAGAATGCAGGGTTACAATGTTCTTCACCCAATGGGATTTGATGCATTTGGATTGCCTGCAGAACAATATGCTATCGATACAGGAAATGATCCTGCAGAGTTTACACAAAAGAATATTAATAACTTTAAACGTCAAATTAATTCATTAGGTTTCTCGTATGATTGGGATCGTGAAGTAAACACTACTGATCCGAAATACTATAAGTGGACTCAATGGATATTTGAACAAATGTACAAAAAAGGTCTGGCTTATGAAGCAGAAGTCCCAGTTAACTGGTCTCCAGATTTAGGTACAGTTGTTGCCAATGAAGAAGTAATTGATGGTAAGACAGAGCGTGGTGGTTATCCAGTTATTAGAAAACCTATGCGTCAATGGATGCTTAAAATTACTGCCTACGCTGATCGTTTATTAGATGATTTAGATTTGATTGATTGGCCTGAACATATCAAAGAAATGCAACGTAATTGGATTGGTCGTTCAATTGGGGCACAATTATCATTTCCTATTGCAAACAATGACAAGAAAATCGATGTATTCACTACACGTATAGATACAGTCTACGGCGTTTCTTATGTCGTTTTAGCACCAGAGCATGAGCTTGTTGACCAAATCACTACAGATGAATATAAGAGTGCTGTAGATGAATATAAAGAACAAGCAGCCAAAAAATCTGATCTGGATCGTACAGATTTAAATGATGAAAAAACGGGAGTATTCACTGGGGCGTATGCAGTAAATCCTATTACTGGAAAAGAAGTTCCTATTTGGATTTCCGACTATGTTTTAGTAACTTATGGTACAGGAGCAGTTATGGCAGTTCCTGCACATGATGAACGTGATTATGCTTTTGCTAAGAAGTTTGATTTACCATTCAATCAAGTAATTGAAGGTGATATTTCAGAATCTGCAGTTACAACTGATGGAAAGCATATTAATTCTGATATAGTTGATGGGTTAAATATTGAAGATGCTAAAGCAAAATTAATCGATTATATTGAAGAAAAAGGTATCGGAGAAAAGAAAGTTAACTATCGTCTTAGAGATTGGCTATTCTCTCGTCAAAGATATTGGGGTGAACCAATTCCTGTTATTCACTGGGAAGATGGTGAAACAACTTTAGTTCCTGAGGATGAACTACCACTTGTATTACCAGTTGAAAAGAATATTAAGCCTTCAGGTACAGGTGAGAGCCCACTAGCCAACGCTACAGATTGGTTGAGTGTAGTTGACAAGAACGGTCGTAAAGGTCGTCGTGAGACGAATACAATGCCACAATGGGCAGGTAGTTCTTGGTACTATCTAAGATATATCGATCCAAATAATAGTGAAAAAATAGCTGATTATGACCTATTAAAGGAATGGCTACCAGTTGATATTTATATTGGTGGAGCTGAACATGCGGTGCTACATCTTCTATATGCAAGATTTTGGCATAAAGTTTTATATGATTTGGGAGTTGTTCCAACTAAAGAACCATTCCAAAAATTATATAACCAAGGTATGATCTTAGGTGATAATCATGAAAAAATGTCTAAATCAAAAGGAAATGTCGTTAACCCTGATGATGTAGTCGAATCATACGGTGCAGATACACTTAGATTATATGAAATGTTCATGGGTCCTTTGGACGCATCTATTTCATGGTCAGAAGATGGATTATCTGGTGCACATAAATTCCTTGATCGTGTTTGGAGATTGTATATAAATGATGACGATGAATCTACATTGAAATCAGATTTTATTACTGATTCAGCAAATCCTAAATTGGATAAGATCTACAATGAAACAATCAAAAAAGTTACCGAAGACTATGAGCAAATGCACTACAACACGGCTATTTCTCAAATGATGGTTTTCGTTAACGAAGCTAATAAACAATATACTATTTCAATTGAACAGGCTGAAGGTTTTGCTAAGTTGCTTGCTCCAATTGCTCCACACATGATGGAAGAAATATGGAGTAAATTAGGTCACGATGAAACACTGACATATGAAGCATGGCCAGTTGTTGATGAAAGCAAGTTGGTATCAGATACTGTGGAATTGATTCTTCAAGTTAATGGTAAGATGAGAAACAAAGTTGAAGTTTCAATTGATATGGACAAATCTGATGTAGAAGATCTTGCATTGAATGATGAAAAAATCAAAAAATTCATTGAAAACAAGAATGTAGTTAAAGTAATTGTGATACCTAATAAAATTGTAAATATTGTTGTTAAATAAAAAAAGTGTCGTTTTATCGACACTTTTTATAATTTTAAAAACTTTTGAGTTGATTAATTTGATATAATTTTCCTTAATCGATTAAGGCGGTGATGTCTTGGATTCAAATAATGAAGGTATGAATGAAGAAGTAATTCCAAAGCTTGATTCAGAAACTTCAACACAAACTAATATGCTTAGAGGTTCTGCTTGGATGACTGCAGGTAGTATCTTTTCAAGAATCTTGGGTGCAGTCTATATTATTCCTTGGATGGCTTGGATGGGTGCTATGTATCCAGCAGCTAACGCGCTTTTTGCCAAAGGATATAATATTTATAGTTTATTCCTGATAGTTTCTACAGCAGGAATTCCTGGAGCAATTTCTAAGCAGATTTCTAGATATAATGCCTTAGATGAATATTCTACTGGTAACAAATTATTCCGACAAGGTTTGAGAATCATGGGAATAATGGGACTAGTTTTCGGTGGAGTCATGTATTTCGGGGCAGGTATTATCTCTGTTCTGTTTGTGGGTGGTGACCCTAACAGTATTCCAGTTATACATTCATTGGCAATCGCCGTTTTGATTATTCCAATTCTAAGTATCTTACGTGGATATTTACAAGGATATTCAGATATGGCACCTAGTGCGATATCACAACTTGTTGAACAAATTGCCCGTGTTGCGTATATGTTATTATCTACGTACATAATTATGCAAGTTAATCATGGTAAATATGTAGATGCTGTTACTCAATCAACGTTTGCAGCATTTATCGGTGCATTGGCAGCTATCGGAGTATTGGTTTATGCCATTTTTAGAAAAATGCCAATGTTGCGCAAGCTTTCAAGAGAGGGTAAACCTGCAGAAAATTTAGATAACAATTTTACCCGAGAAATTTTTGGGCAGGCTCTACCTTTTATCGTACTAGACTCAGGAATTACTTTATTTTATTTATATGATCAGTCTACATTTAATCAATATATGCAGATGTTCATGAATATTTCTAAGAGTCAATTAGACAATTACTATTCATTATTTGGTTTTCAGGCTAATAAGTTAATAATGATTATCATTTCATTATCAACCGCTATGGCTGTAACTGCGATTCCAATTATTTCAGGTCTTTATGCTAAAGGTAATAGCTCTAAAATAAAAGAGCAGGTAGCAAGTACTTTAGAATTATTTTTCTTTGTAATGATTCCTGCCTCGCTTGGAATGTACGCAGTGGCTCAACCACTATGGACAGTTTTCTACCGCTATGATTCTTTGGGAGTAGGGATGTTGCAATTTTCGGCAATAGTATCTATTCTTTTAGGATTGTTCACAGTTCTTTCAGCAGTCCTTCAAGCTCTCTACCGCAATAGATTAGCAATTAGATATATGTTAATTGGACTAGTTATAAAGATGATTGTACAAATACCTGCCATTTGGTTATTCAGAGAATATGGACCACTTGTAGCTACATTCATTGGTATGGCAATTATTTGTTGGTTAATGATGAGAAGAATCTATATTGCATATCCATTTGATATAGATCGATTTAGTCGTAGATTTATTGGGATGACAATTTTCTCATTTATAATGTTTATTGTTGTCATCGCCATAAACTGGATATTATTTAGATTTGTTGGTAATAGCGATCGAGTATTTAGTCTTTTAATTCTATTACTTGAAGCTGCTATCGGAGCATTCATCTATGCATATTTAGTTTTGAAAACTAAATTAGCGGATAGAATTATTGGTTCTCGTGCTAACAGATTAAGAAGAATTTTAAGAATAAAATAAGCTAAGATACTGAAAAGTATCTTAGCTTATTTTTTATATATTTTTATTTATAAAGTCAACGACGATATCTCTAATTTCCTCTTGCCAGAATTTAATATCCATGTGATCAGTATTTTTGAGAATGTACAAATCTGATTCTATTTGGTTACTTTGAAGTTTGTCATAAAGAGCAATACCATCTTTTACAGGAACAACTACATCGTCTTCACCGTGTAAAATAAGAAAAGGAACTGTATTTTTATTGATATATGTTAAAGGATTAGCTTGATCATCTAGAGTAGGGGATTCTTCAGGTTCTTTACCAAGTAGATTACGATAGACAAAATCAAAATCATCGGTAACACTACCTTGTTTAGCAGTCAGAGGATCGACAACCCCATACCAAGGGATAGATAATTGTACATCACTAGAAAATTCTAGGTTGTCACCTACATCAAACTTTTCAATACCATTTGTAACACCAAGCATACTAGCCATATGACCACCGGCAGATTCACCCATTGCAACGAATTTATTGGTATCAATTTGGAAATTTTCAGAATTTTTTCTTAAAAATCTAATTGCTGCTTTAGCGTCTGTCAATTGTCCTGGGAAATTAATCTTGTTACTATCACGATATTCAACACTCGCTATAATGAAACCTTTTTTAGCAAATTCTACTAAATTAGCAAGGTGGATATTATAGTCTACATCCATCCAACCGCCACCAGCAAACCACACAATAACGGGATATTTTTTATCTTCTGTAGGGAATGGTCTGATTATAGATAATTTTAGATCTCTAGTTGAATTACCTAGCCAACCAGGTACATGGGCATAAGTTATATCAGCATCTAGCCACATTCCATTTGATTTTACATCAATATCTATTTCTTTTTTCATATTCAATCTCCTTTAATTAATTTGGCTTAATTCTTTCATAGTTTCAGGTATTTTGCTAATCAAATTTGTTGGTAAAACAACATAATTATTTTGATATATTTTGTCAGCAATATAACTATGTGTGAAAAGAGCAGCTTCAACAGTTTTTTTAGAGAATCCAAACTGTGCTACAAAACCAGCAATCATTCCTGCTAATGTATCTCCTGTACCACCAGTAGCCATTCCGGGGTTCCCAATATTTATATAACTTGTGTGACCTTTATAATAAATTTCAGAATGATGTTTTTTCAAAACTAAAACAGCATTAGGTGATAGTTCGTCTAATTTTTTAATGTTGGTCGTTTCATTTTGTTGATCAATTTTAATTTTAGAAAGTCTCTGCCATTCCATCTGGTGTGGAGTAAGAATGACATTGGCTTTTATTTCTTTGAGTAGGTTTGTATTTTGAGATATATAATTTAAAGCTGAAGCATCGATAATTATAGTTTGTTGAGGATTAATATTTTTAATTATTGATTCAATTAGAATATTTGTACCTTCGATATTTAAATCTAGACCAGGACCTACAGCAACCACATCAAAATTTGGAAGTAGTGATAGTAATTGTTGGGTATCAATGTAGTCAATTGTCATTGCTTCAGGAACCGAATGGTTGATAGCAGACATAGTTTTCGGATTAGAAGCAACTGTGACTAAACCAGATCCACTATAGATGGAAGCTGTTGTTGCCAAAACTGCTGCACCACTGTATTTATCAGAACCTGCTACGATAAGACTTCTGCCATAGGTACCTTTTTGTGAGTTGTCAGCCCTTATTCTTATCACATTTTTTATGTTGCCTTTATTTATTAATTCCATAATAGATACCTCAATTTCTTATTAAATAAATCATATACTTTGTAATTTTAAATGTGAACACTTTAAAATGAATATAAGAAATGAAAAGGAGAGGTTATTATGATAAAAGAATTTAGGGATTTTATAAATCGAGGAAATGTAGTAGATTTAGCAGTTGCTGTTATTTTAGGTGCTGCATTTACGGCTATCGTACAGTCACTTGTAAATAATTTGATAAATCCACTTATTGGTTTATTTTTGGGTAAAGTTAATCTATCAAGTTTACAGTTTAGTGTTGGTAGTGCAGCTTTCAAATATGGTAGTTTTATTGAATCTATCGTCAACTTCTTAATTGTAGCTTTTGTAGTTTTCCTAATGGTAAAACTAATAAACAAGGCATCAAAGAAGAAAGAAGAAGTAGCAGAGCCTTCTAAAGAAGATGAGATGGTTGAATATTTAAAAGATATATCTTTAAGTTTAAAAAACAAAAAAGACTAGCTAATAGCTAGTCTTTTTTTATTGGCAATTCAATTATAAATTTTGTTCCTTGAGGTAAATTATCTTCGATGAATATCTTACCTTTATGAGCTCTAACAATCTGCATAGCAATCGATAGTCCTAAACCTGCACCACCGGTATGTTTGTTACGAGATTTGTCAGATCTATAAAATCTATCGAAAACATTCTTCTTATCTTCTTCTGAAATTCCTTGACCTGTATCTGAAATAATAAATTGATATTTGTTATTAACAACGCGGTCATAGATATTAATTGTGCCATTTTTTGAAGTGTACTTCGTAGCATTATCTAACATGATGATAAGAAGTTGCTTAATCTTATTTCGATCAACATGTAATGTAACATCGTGATCAATATCTGCTTTAAATACTTTGGATTGAGAACTACAAATTTCCTTGAAAGGGAGGATAGGATCACGTAAGAAAAATTCTGGTTCAGTATCTTCAAAATTGTAGACATCAGTTGCATTATCAGACCTGGCTAATGAAAGAAGATTTGTTGTTAAAGAATTTAATCGATTAACTTCATCTAGTGAAGTAGAAATAGATTCTGCCTCATCAATAATTGTACTGTTGGGATTAGTTAGCATATATTCAAGTCGTCCTTGAATAATTGTTAATGGTGTCCTTAATTCGTGGGCAGCATCATTAACAAATATACTTTGTTGTCTCCAAGATTTTATGATTGGAGACATACTGTATCTAGTCAAGAAGAAGGCAAGTATCAAAGAAATAAACCAGAAAACAGCAAACATGATTATCAATATATTTCTAAAACTATCAATCGATTGTATTTGACCATCAATATTTTGTATAACTAGAACATATTTTCCGGAGTAGGCAGGATTTGTATTGCCTTTACTTACCTTAATCAACTTGGTTCTAAAGTAAAAGTTACTGTATTTTTTAGTTAAGGTTTTATTCAAATCGTCCTTGTTAAGTTTTACGGACTTAAGTGATTGATATCTATTTCCTAAATTATCCTGATTTTCAATTTTTCCTTTATCAGAAAAAACAATTATAGAGGACTGGAAAGGGGCATTAGGAATGTCTTGGTCCGCTTTATTAGCATCATTACCTTTTAATTCACGTGATTGGGGTCCCATAACTTTATCTTTGTCATGATTATCGCTATTTTTCCCAGGTCCATTTTTTATGTGATCAACTTGATGACTAATATCTCTATCTATTTGAGTATACAAATTATTTTCAAATAGTCGAAATGTTAGTAATCCCAATGATATAAAAAGAACGGCAAAGGCTCCCATAGTTGTTATGAAAAGTCTGTACCGCTGTTTCTGCATCATTTTAGCTTGTGTGGTTTTGATATTTTTACTCATCTTGGAAGATATAACCTACATTTCTGATTGTTCTTACTTGATTATCATTATCTGAATTCCTTATTTTTTTACGCAAATTACTCATATAAACTTCCACAACAGTTAGAGAAGTGTCTGAGTCGAATCCCCAAATACGTTCGAAAATCTGATCTTTCGTGAGGATAGTATTTTTGTTTTGCATTAGATAAACAAGTAGATCGTATTCTTTACCATTAAGTTCAATCTCTTGATCATCAACAGTAACGATATGGGTATTTAAGTTAACAGAAATATTATTAGATTGCAATGTTGAGTCATCTGTTAGAGAACCTGATCTTTTTAGAAGAGCTTTAACCCTTACTAATAATTCTTCTCTGTGGAAAGGCTTTGTAAGATAGTCATCAGCACCTAAATCAAAGCCGTGAATTTTGTCATCTAGTTCTGATTTTGCTGTTAACATCAAAACAGGAGTTTTGATGTTTTCTTCACGAATACTTTTTAAGATATCGAATCCATTAATATTAGGAAGCATAACATCTAAAATAATTAAATCATTGATATTATCCATAGCAGCAAATTTGCCATCAAGACCATCGTTTGCTACTTCAACGTGGTATTCATTTAGAAAATTAACTACATTTTCTGCTAGTCTTTCATCGTCTTCGACTAGTAATATTCTTATGTCTTTCATCAACTACTCCTTAGTTTTAAACCCTGATATTTTTTATTATAAGGCATTTTTAAAAATAAAATATTTTTGTTTAAGTTAAATTTAAGTTACCTAAATTAAGATGAACTACATCGATAGGAAAGGAAGCTATGAAATGAAAGATAAGATATTGCAGATGAGAGCCATTCTATATTCTTTAATAATATATTCAATCATTTGTTTCTTAGTGAATATCGCAATTTAAATAACATATAGGAGATAATATATGGATGAATCAATGAATTCAAGTAAGAAGAAAAATTCCTTCTTTAATAAAATTAAGAATCATCGTTATGACTATTGGCTCATAGGTATTCTGATTTTAGCAGCCTTTTTATATGCTTGGAATATCTGGGAGGCTGGTGAAGCAAATAGTTTCTACACTTCAGCTATTGTCAGTATGACTCAAAGCTTTAAAAATTTCTGGTATGCCAGTTTTGATCCGGCAGGTTATATAACTGTTGATAAGCCACCAGTTGCGCTTTGGTTCATGGCAATCAGTGCCAAAATTTTTGGAGTTCATGGTTGGAGTGTTGTATTACCCTCAATCCTCTTCGGAATTGGATCAGTTTATCTGATTTACAACGTAGTTGGTAAAAGATTCAACAAGGTAGCAGCAAGACTTTCAGCATTGGTTATGACACTTACACCAATTGCTGTAGCAGATTCTCGAACAAATAATATGGATGCTACTTTAGTATTCTTCTTACTATTATCTGTATTCTTTGTCCAAAAAGCAGTAATTAAAAATCAACAGAGATATCTTTGGATAGGTATGTCTTTAATGGGTATTTCATTTAATATAAAAATGTTACAGGCATTTATGATTTTACCTGCTTTATACTTATACTATTTATTGGCAGCAAACACATCATGGAAAAAGAGAATAGGTCATTTAGCTATTGGTACCATATTCTTAGCAGTTTTCACATTAGCATGGCCATTATCAGTTGATTTGACTAATTCAAACAGTCGACCATATGAAGGTGGTTCCGAAACCAACTCAGCTTTGGAATTAGCCTTTGGATATAATGGAACACAACGTTTGTTAGGTCAAACTACTGGTACAGGTGGAGCATTCCCAGGTATGGGATCCTCATCAAAGAAATCAAATGAATCTAGTTCTACTTCAAAATCATCAAATAATGCACAAGGTGGAGCACCAACAGGTAATCAACAAGGTGGTACTCCTCCAGGTGGAAATGGAGGCACACCACCTAATGGTAATGGCGGTGGAACGCCTCCAAACGGAAATCAGCAAGGGGGCACACCACCTAACGGTAACGGTGGTAATGCACCAACTGGTAACAAACAAGGAGGCACACCTCCAAAAGGTATGGAAATGGGCCAAGGTGGTCCAGGTAAAAATGGAAAAGGTGGCGCTGGTGGTGGAGCATTCAACACTGGTACTGTAGGTCCATTAAGATTATTCCAAAAGGAACTTGGACCACAAATTAGTTGGCTATTGATTGTTTCAATTTTAGGATTAATTTCAAGTTTTGTTTATTATCGTGGATCTAAAGATAAATGGTACAAACTTAATATTAAACGCAATGAATTAATACTTTGGGCAGCATGGTTAGTACCTGTTGCAGGGTTCTTCTCTGTAGCTGGATTCTTCCATCCTTATTACACAATAATGCTTGCTCCAGCCATTGCTACATTGTCAGGTATTGGGATTTATACAATGTTTAAGCAATGGAAACAAAAGAATTGGAAGTCTCTGTTATTCCCAACAGCAATTTTGAGTACTGTTGCATTACAAGCATGGTACGTAAATGATTATTATTCAACATTATCAATTGTCTTCCTAGTTGTAGGAATTATTATTTCATCGATTATGTATATTCTACCTTGGATTAAGAAAGGTAGTTTAACAACAAAATCAGTCGCAACAACCGGAGTAATATTGATTATGCTATTCCCTGCTTTCTGGTCATTAACACCAACAATTTCTGGTGAAAGTGCTCAAATTCCTACTGCAGGACCTGATTTATTAAGCAGTCAAGGCGGAGGAATGGGAACAAATGCCGGTGGTATGGGATCACAAGTTGATACAGCTCTATTGAACTATGTTACAAAACATCAAGGTAGTGCAGAATATCTATTTGCTACTGATGATTCAAGTACTGCTGCACCATATATCGTCAAAACAGGTAAAGCTGTTATGGCCATGGGTGGATTTAATGGTACTGATCCAGCAATAACATTAAAAGAATTCAAGCAACTTGTTAAAGATGGAAAAATTAAATATTACTATTCTGGCGGTAAAGCCGGAAGCGCTAATTCTGAAATAGTATCTTGGATTAAGAAAAATGCCAAGACTGTTAAATTAAGTAGTTCTACATCAAGCAAAAACTCATCAACTCAAGGCGGAATGCCTGGTGGAATGGGCGGACAAAGTGGAACACTTTATGACCTATCATCAATTTATAAATAGAACTAAAAAGAAAGGGATGTAACTCATATGAAACCATTAATTTCAATTGTCTTACCTGTCTTCAATGAAGAAGAGGGTATTCAAGACACAATTGACACTTTATTAAACTTTACTGAACAACAAGAAGAAAATTTCGAATTGATATTCGTAGATGATGGTTCAAAAGACCATTCAGTTGAAATTCTCAGTCACGCAGCTGACTATTATGAGAATATTAAATTAGTAGAATTTTCGAGAAACTTTGGACATCAAAATGCTATCACAGCTGGACTGGATTATATATCTGGTGATGCCGTTGTAGTAATGGATGCAGATCTTCAAGATCCTCCTGAAGTCATAACAAGTATGGTAAAAAAATGGAAGGAAGGATATGATGTAGTATACGGTAAACGTGCACAACGTGATGGTGAATCAGTATTCAAAAAAGCCACAGCATCTATGTTTTATCGAACATTCAGAAAACTTTCTTCGATCGATATGCCCTTAGATACTGGTGACTTTAGATTGATGGATAAAAAAGTTGTCTATCAATTACAACAACTAAAAGAATATGACCCCTTTGTCAGAGGACAAGTAACTTGGGTTGGATTCAAGCAAACAAGTGTTGTCTATCATAGACATGAGAGAAATGCTGGAGAAACTAAATATCCGCTCTCTAAAATGCTAAAACTAGCAACAGATGGTATTAAGTCCTTCTCAATCAAACCATTACTATTTGCAAATATATTTGCAGCTATACCATTTGTAGGATCAATAATTTATTTAATTACGATTATTGCCACAAGTTCATATAGTGCAGAATCTTTTGGAATTGTCGTAATATTATTGAGCATAAGTCTAATGCTTGTAACCCTTGGTATAGTTGGAGATTACATGGGAAGAATTTTAAATCAAGTAAACAAAAGACCAAGATATATTGTTAGAGATTTAAAAGGATTTCAGCAAAATGAAAAAGTATACAAATTAAAAAATAATTAAAAAATGTCCTTTTTAAATTTGATGCAATATGTTACAGTAATGTTAGATTTGATATGAAGTGATTCAATTGTTTTAGTAGTGCAATTGGATTTATGGTTATCAAATTGAATATGAACTATCCCATTCATTATTGAAGCAGACGAACACCCAGTCGTCTGCTTCTTTTTTTGTGCAAAAAATTAATGTAAATCCCCGTTGTAAATGGAATTTTTAACTATAACATAGTCAACTTTAGTAAGACTATTTAATTCATTTCCGCCGGAATATGAGATTGAAGATTGTAGGTCTTCTTTCATTTCTTGAAGGGTATCAAATATTGATCCTTTAGCAGGTACCAGCATTTTCTTTCCTTCAACGTTTTTATGTTCACCTTTTTGAAATTCTGAGGCTGATCCAAAGTATTCTTTGTATTTTTTATTATCTTTTTCAATTTCTTTGCCTGGTGATTCTACATGTCCAGCAAATAGGGATCCTACCATCACAAATGAAGCTCCAAAACGGACAGATTTGGCGATGTCTCCATTATTTCTAATACCACCATCAGCAATTATAGGTTTTGTTGCAGCCTTAGCACATAGTCTCACTGCTGCAAGTTGCCAACCGCCAGTACCAAAACCAGTCTTCAATTTTGTTATGCAAGCTTTACCAGGGCCAATACCGACCTTTGTGGCGTCTGCTCCAGCGTTTTCTAAGTCTCTCACTGCTGCTGGAGTACCAACATTACCCGCAATAACGAAACTATTTGGTAGATACTTTTTAACGTGTTTGATCATTTCAATTACACTGTCACTATGACCATGTGCAACATCAATAGTTATGTAATCAGGAACTATATTTTGATCGGATAAAGATCTGATAAAATCGAACTCATTTTCTTTAATTCCCAAACTAATAGAAGAAATTAAAATATTGTCATTCATCATTTCTATAAATTCTGCTCTGCTTTGCTCGTCGAATCGATGCATAATATAGAAATATCCATCTGAAGCTAACTTAACAGCAAGTTCTTCATTGATAATAGTTTGCATATTAGCAGGGACTACGGGAATTTTGAATGTGTGATTTCCTAACTTAACAGTGGTGTCACACTCAGATCTACTATTTACAATACATTTGTTCGGAACTAATTGGATATCATCGTAATCAAAAACGTCCATCGTGCTCTCCTTTGAAATAAACCGAATAATTATATTAATTCAATAAATAAAGTACGTCTTTTAGGTTAACTTGTTTAAAATGATAAGTCAAATACAAAGATAAGATTTAAGGATTATATTTGACACTTAGTAAAACAATTGGTATTATCGATACATTATTAACAAACACCCAACCCAATGGTTTTTGTTGCTAATATTAATAATTGGTATATACAAAGGAGAATTCACAGTGACTAATTTTTCAGCAGAAGATATAAAAAGGGCAGTTGAAGAAGAACAAGTAGAGTTTATTTGTTTAATGTTTACAGATATTAACGGTATTATCAAAAACGTTGAAGTTCCTGTATCTCAACTTGATAAGGTTTTGGCTAACAAGATCACTTTTGATGGTTCATCAATTGAAGGATTTACAAGAATTGAAGAAAGTGACATGCTACTTTATCCTGATTTATCAACTTGGCTAATCTTCCCATGGGGAACAGAACATGGAAGAGTAGCAAGATTAATTTGTGATATTTATACTACAGATGGAGAACCATTTTTAGGTGATCCACGTTTAAACCTAAAACGTATTGTAGAAAAAATGAAATCTCAAGGTTTCACTAATTTTAATATTGGACCAGAACCAGAATTTTTCTTATTTAAGACGGATGAAAAAGGACAACCAACTTTAGATCTTCATGATGATGGTGGATATTTTGATTTTTCACCGGTTGATATGGGAGAAAACTGCCGTCGTGATATAGTTCTAGAACTTGAAAAAATGGGATTTGAAGTTGAAGCGAGTCACCATGAAGTTGCACCTGGTCAACAAGAAGTTGATTTCAGATATGATGATGCACTTAAAGCAGCAGACAATATTCAAACATTCAAATTAGTTGTAAAAACTATTGCTAGAAAACACGGTTTATATGCAACATTTATGCCAAAACCATTGCAAGGAATCAATGGATCTGGAATGCACATCAATATGTCATTGTTCAAAGGATCAGAAAATGTTTTCAATGACGGTAATGACAAACTTTCAGAAACAGCTAAGTATTTCTTGAGTGGTTTGCTAAAACATGCTCGAGCATTAACTGCAATTAATAATCCAACTGTTAATTCTTATAAACGTTTAGTACCAGGATTTGAAGCACCAACATACATTGCATGGTCAGGAAAAAATAGATCACCATTAGTTCGTGTACCAGCAGCTAAAGGTAAATCAAAACGTGTTGAAATGAGAAGTGTTGATCCTTCAACAAATCCATATCTATCAATTGGTGCTATTTTAGACGCAGGTCTTGATGGTATTGAAAATAAATATCAAGTTTCAGATGAAATCCAAGAAAACATTTACGATATGACTGAAGAAAGAAGAGCAGAGCTAGGAATTCGTGAACTACCATCTACTCTACATAATGCACTGAAAGCATTGCGTGAAGACAAATATGTTCAACAATCATTGGGTGAATTTTTAACAAGGAACTTCCTTGTTGCAAAAGATGACGAATGGGCAAGATATAAGCAAACAGTTTCCGTTTGGGAACAACAAACTTATATGCCACTTTACTAATAAAGACCTTAGGGTCTTTTTTTATTTGTATATTTATTGCTTTTAGTAAATGAATAACCTAAAATGAAAAGTGTTGATATTCAATAATAAATAGGAGTGTACCTCATGAAAAAAATTATTGTTACACTATTAGCCATATTAGCATTGGGTGGAGCTGCTACAGGACTTACAGCTTGTTCTAATTCAAGTTCAAAAAATGCAGAAAAGACTGAAGAAACTCATTCAGCTGATAAAATCACAAAATCTGAGATTAAAGGTCATGATTATGTTGGTGTTAGTTCAGATAACAAAGATCAATATATTACTTTCTTCACAGGTAAAGATAAAAATGATGTTAAATACTATCGTGTAAATAAAGATGGATCACAAAAGAAAATTACATACTTTATCAAACCTAAACTTGTTATGGATTCAAAAAACAAGAAGAAGTTCAAAATTGATGGTATGAGTGTTATTGCAGAACCAGATTTCAATGATTGGACATTTACAAAAGTTGGTAAAACAACAATTAAGACTGTAGATGGCAAGAAGTGGAAACTTTATGATGGTAGCCACAAAGATGTTAAAAATTATGTAAAGAAGAACGCTAAATGAGACTATCCCTTAGGGATAGTCTTTTTTTTTAGAAAAAAATTAGTAACTTTCAGAAAGATGTAAATAAATTCACAATCTTTCCATAAAAATTTAAATTAGTTTTCTTTTAATTTTTCAATGAATTTGCGTAATTTGAAGGAGTTTCACTAAATTAAAATATGCTAATTTTATGAAACTAGATTACAAAATATGTGAAAACGCTTGCAAACATAATGATGGAGCGTTAATCTAAGTCTTGGAAATACAAATCGAATTAAGGAGTGAATTATAATGACCAAACCAATTCATGTAACATCAGAAATTGGAAAGTTAGATGTTGTAATGTTGAAACGTCCTGCTGAGGAAGTAGAAAACCTTACACCAGACACTATGCCAAGACTATTGTTTGATGACATACCATACCTTCCAATTGCTCAAAAAGAGCATGATCATTTTGCACAAATATTGCGCGACAATGGAACGGAAGTATTATATCTCGAGCAACTTTCTGCTGAAGCTATTGATGCTGGTAATGTTAAAGAGGCATTTCTTGAAAAAATGTTGAAAGAATCAGGTTTCCCAAAAGGCGGAAGTCATGATGCTTTAAAAGAATATTTCTTAAGCATGAATACTCAAGATATGGTCAATAAAATCATGGCCGGCGTTCGAAAAGAAGAAGTTGATCACAAACCAACAGATTTAGTAAGTTTTGCTGAAGATAGCAATTATCCATTCTTCATGGATCCAATGCCAAACTTATACTTCACAAGAGACCCTGCTGCCTCAATTGGTGAAGGATTGAGTATTAATCACATGACATATGCTGCACGTCAAAGAGAATCAATGTTTATGGAAACAATCATTGAAAATCATCCACGTTTTGCTAACAAAGGCTTGAACGTATGGAGAAGTCGTAACCATAATCACCGTATTGAAGGTGGAGATGAGTTGGTACTTAGTGATCACGTATTAGCAATTGGGGTATCACAAAGAACAAGTGCTGAAGCAATTCAACAAATTGCACAGAATCTATTTACAGAAAATAGTGGTTTTGATACTGTTATTGCTATTTCAATTCCACATAACCATGCAATGATGCACTTGGATACTGTTTTCACAATGATTAATTATGATCAATTTACAGTACATCCAGGAATTCTAGGAGCTGGTGGAAATATTGATACATGGACATTACATCCAACAAAAGATGGATCAATTTCAATTGAACATAACAATGATCTAAAAGATGTATTGAAAAAAGCATTAAATCTAGATGATCTAGATTTAATCCCTACAGGAAATGGTGATCCAATTATTGCACCTCGTGAACAATGGAATGATGGATCAAATACATTGGCTATTGCACCGGGAACTGTTTTAACATATGACAGAAATTATGTTTCAAATGAACTATTAAGACAACATGGAATTAAAGTTCTGGAGACAATTTCAAGTGAATTATCAAGAGGTCGTGGGGGCCCACGTTGTATGAGTATGCCACTAGTACGACAAGATCTAAAAAAATAAAATAAAATTTGGAGAATAACTATGGACTTTCAAGGTAAAGAAAACTCAGTATTTCAAGGACGCAGTCTTTTAGCAGAAAAATATTTCACACCAGAGGAATTAGAATATCTAATTGATTTCTCAATTCATCTAAAAGCTCTTAAGAAAAAGGGTATTCCTCATCACTATCTTGAAGGTAAAAATATTGCTCTTCTATTCGAAAAGACATCTACAAGAACTCGTTCAGCATTTACAACAGCTTCAATCGATTTGGGAGCACATCCTGAATTCTTAGGTGCTAATGATATTCAACTAGGTAAAAAAGAATCTGTTGAAGATACAGCCAAAGTTCTTGGAAGCATGTTTGACGGAATTGAATTTAGAGGATTTAGTCAAGAAGTCGTAGAAGATCTAGCCAAGTATTCAGGTGTTCCAGTTTGGAATGGTCTAACTGATGAATGGCATCCAACACAAATGATTGCTGACTTCATGACTATGAAAGAAGCATTTGGAACATTGAAGGGCAAGACATTAACATTTGTTGGTGATGGACGTAACAACATGGCTAACAGTCTTCTAGTTACTGGTTCAATGCTTGGTGTAAATATCCATATCGTTGCACCTAAAGAATTATTCCCAGATGATTCAGTTGTCAAAACAGCTCAAGGTTACGCAGATAAGTCAGGAAGCAAATTCTTGATTACTGATAACATCGAAGAAGGTGTTAAAGGCACAAATGTTATCTATACAGACGTATGGGTATCAATGGGTGAAGAAGATCAATGGGCTGAAAGAATTGAACTTCTAAAAGATTACAAAGTAACAATGGATATGATTGAAAAAGCACAAATGCCAGACGATCAAATTATCTTCATGCACTGTCTACCAGCTTTCCATGATGCAACTACAACTTATGGTAAGAATATCAAAGACGAATATGGACTTACAGAAATGGAAGTTTCAGATGAAGTATTTAGAAGTAAATACGCTCGTCAATTTGAAGAAGCTGAAAACAGAATGCACTCAATTAAGGCCATTATGGCAGCTACTCTAGGTAACTTGTTCATTCCTAAGGCATAATTTTTTACCGAAGAGCTACTTTTAAATGGGTGGCTCTTTTTATTTTATTAATTAAGGGGAATATACACATGGAAGAAAAGAAAGGACTATCCCTTGGAGCTTTGACAGCGGCGGTTGTTACTAGTTCTATCGGTTCAGGTGTTTTTACACTAACTAGTTCTTTAGCTACTGGGTCCGCACCGGGTCCTACGTTAATAGCTTGGTTAGTAGTTGGATTTGGTATTTTGATGCTAGCTCTATCTCTAAATAACTTACTTTTAAAAAATCCAGATGCAGAAGGTATTCATGCTTATGCTAAAGAAGGTTATGGTAACTTTGCAGGATTTGTCAGTGGTTGGGGATATTGGTTAAGCGCTTGGCTTGGTAACGTTGCATTTGCAACTGTTTTGATGAGTTCTGTGGGATACTTTTTCCCAGTATTTAAGAGTGGTCAAAATATAGCATCAGTGTTGGTTGCAAGTGTGGTTTCATGGATATTAACAATTATTGTTAATCGAGGAGTTGAATCAGCTGCTGCGGTTAATACGATTATTACTATTTGTAAATTGATACCATTATTTACATTCATAGTTGTCGGAATTTTTGTTTTCAAAGGTGGAATATTTACTGCTCATTTCTGGACAAATGCTGCCGGAAATATTGCTGGAGGAGACAGCATTTGGACTCAGTTTAGATCTTGTTTAATGATTATGATGTGGGTCTTTGTTGGTGTTGAGGGAGCAAGTATGCTTTCATCTCGTGCCAAAGATAAAAAAGATGCCGGAAAAGCTACAATTATTGGAATAATTTGTCTATTAGTAATATATATCTTGGCTTCAATTCTTCCTTATGGATATATGTCACAAAGTGCTTTAGCTAAAATTAATCAACCTGCAATGCTTTACATTTTCCAAGATATGGTTGGAACATGGGGTGGAGCATTCATCAGTATCGGACTTATTATTGCTATCCTTGGTGCTTGGTTATCATGGACCATGTTGCCAGCTGATACAACGATGTTGATGGCTGAAGAAAAATTATTACCTAAAAAATTTGGTGAGAAAAATAAAAATGGTTCACCAACATATTCACTATTTTTAACAGCAGGATTGATTCAAATATTCTTGCTAATACTTCTATTTTCAGAACAAGCATATGAATTTGCCCTATCACTATGTACTGCCGCAATTGTTGTTTGTTATATCTTCGTTGCCTTATATCAAATTAAGTTTTCATACAAAAATAAAGATATGGGTCAACTTTGGATTGGTATTTTTGCATTAGTATTCCAAGTTGGAGCTATCAGTTTAGCTGGTTTACATTACTTATTACTTTGCTGTATAGGTTATCTACCAGGAATTTATTTCTACTACAAAGCTAAAAAAGAAAATAATATTGATGGCGGTAAATTAACAAATAATGAAATTATATTTTCAATAATAATTGTTGTTCTTGCTATAGCTTCTATTGTTATGGTTGCTACAGGAATGATTAAAATTTAGAGGCAAGTGATATGAAAATAAATGCATTTGGAGTTGAGGAATGGCTAAACATTCATGAAAGAGAAGCAAAATATGATTTAGCACAGAGTACTGTAAAATCATTTTCTATGAATGAATTAAACCAGTTAACAAATAGTAAAGATTTATATTCAGATTTAGACAAACAAAAAATGAACTATGGTTGGATTGAAGGATCCCCAGAGTTCAAAGAAGAAGTATCTAAATTGTATAAAAATGTTGCACCGGAAAATGTTTTACAGACAAATGGTGCAACAGGAGCCAATTTACTAGCAATCTATTCTTTGATTGAACCTGGAGACCATGTGATCAGTGCTTATCCAAGTTACCAACAGTTATACGATATTCCTGAATCATTAGGTGCAGAAGTAAGCTATTGGGAACTGAAGGAAGAGAATGGCTGGTATCCAGATATCGATGAATTAAGAAAACTTATTAAAAAGAATACTAAGATGATTTGTCTGAATAATGCGAATAATCCCACAGGAACTATTATTGATAGAGATTATTTAATGAAAATTGTCGAAATAGCAAAAGAAATTGATGCCTATATTTTAGTAGACGAAGTTTATTTACCATTCGATAGTAGCGTGAAATATTCACCTATTATTGACCTATACGAGAAAGGGATTTCAATAAATTCTTTATCAAAAACATATTCTATCCCAGGAATTAGGATAGGTTGGACAGCTACAAATTCAGAATTGGCAGATATTTTCAGAAAATATCGAGATTATACGATGATTTGTGCTGGTGTGTTTAATGATCAGATAGCTACAATTGTTTTGAAAAATAGAGATAAAATTTTACAAAGAAATTCTAATCTTGTAAAAGCAAATTTGGATATCTATAAAGAATGGGTAAAGGAAACTCCTGATGTAAGTTGTGTTTTCCCTGCAGAAGTTTCAACTTCATTTATAAAATTTGAAAAAATTAAAGATACCAAAACTTTTTGTGAGAAATTATTACAAGATACAGGTGTTCTATTGGTACCCGGAGAAGCTTTTGATGAACCAGGATTTGCTAGATTAGGTTATTGTACAGATCCTGAAACATTGAAAATTGGATTGAAAAAACTATCAGATTACTTATTAAAATATTAATTGGAGAAATAATTATGACTAAAGAACGCATAGTAGTTGCCTTAGGTGGAAATGCTATTTTGAGTACAGATGCTAGTGCAGAAGCACAACAAGCAGCAGTTAAAAAAACTTGCGAGTCACTTGTGGAATTTGTAAAAAGTGGCAAAGAGCTTATAATTACTCATGGTAATGGCCCTCAAGTAGGTAACTTGTTATTACAACAAGCTGCTGCAGACAGTGAAAAGAATCCTGCATTGCCACTAGATTCTTGTGGTGCTATGACAGAAGGAAGTATTGGTTATTGGTTCCAAAATGCTATGAAAGAAGTACTTTTGGAAAACGGAATTGATAAGCAAGTCGCAACTATAGTAACTCAAACTATCGTTGATAAAAATGATTCAGCGTTTACAGATCCTACAAAACCAATCGGACCATTCTATACAGAAGATCAAGCCGAAAGCTTGAGAAAAGAACATTCTGACTGGACTATAGTAGAAGATTCAGGACGTGGATACAGAAGAGTAGTTCCTTCACCTAAACCTGTAGAAATCAATGAATATCCAGTTGTTGAAGCTATGACAGATGCTGGCTTCATTCCTATCGTTGCTGGTGGTGGTGGTATCCCAGTTATAAAAGATGGCAACAAGTTGACAGGTACTGAAGCAGTTATTGATAAAGACTTTAGTGCTGCTAAAATTGCCTCATTAGTTAAGGCAGACAAACTTATTATTCTTACTTCTGTAGGTGGAGTTTTCTATAACTTTGGTAAGGAAAATCAAGAAGAAGTATTTGATGTTGCCGTAGATGATATTCAAAAACACGTAGATAATAATGAATTTGCAAAGGGTAGTATGATGCCTAAAGTTCAAGCAGCTATTAATTTTGTAAATGAATCTGGTAACGCTGCTGTTATCGGTGCCTTAGATGATGTAAAAGAAATTATCGCTGGTAATCAAGGAACAACAATTCATAAATAAAAAAAAGACATCCTATTGGATGTCTTTTTTTGCTTGTTGGATTTGTTTTTTAATTTGTTCAAAGCTTGTACCACCTAGAGAATTTCGGCGTTGAACCGCAATCTCAGGTTTTAATATTTCGTATATGTCATCTTCAATCAGATTAGAAATGTTTTTAAATTCTGTAATGCTAAGATCTTGTAAGTTAATGTTTCTTTGAATACACTCTAAAACTAATTTTCCAACAATAGCATGTGCTTCTCTAAAGGGAATACCCTTGGAACTTAGATAATCTGCTAACTCTGTAGCGTTGGAATAATCATTTTCTGTAGCTGCGTACATTTTATCTTTATTTATTTTGATTGAAGAAATCATTCCATTGAATACTTTTAATGATGGAATAATAGTTTTTACAGTGTCAAAAACGCCTTCTTTATCCTCTTGTAAATCCTTATTATATGCTAGTGGTAGAGATTTCATAGTAGATAAAAGACCCAGTAGGTTACCGTAGACACGACCACTTTTTCCACGGATAAGTTCTGCCATATCTGGATTTTTCTTCTGGGGCATAATGCTACTTCCAGTAGTGAATTGATCACTTAATTCGATATATTGAAATTCAAAGCTTACCCACATACTTATTTCTTCGCAGAATCTAGAGAGATGCATCATAAGGATTGATGCATTGCTCAAAAATTCTAAAGCAAAGTCACGATCTGAAACTGCATCTAGAGAGTTACTGTATACTTCATTGAATCCTAATTCTTTTGCAGAAAACTCGCGATCGATAGGGAATGTTGTTCCTGCTAAAGCTGCAGCACCCAAAGGAGAAATATCAGTATGTTTCATATTGAATTCAAATCGATCAATGTCTCTTTTAAACATTGAGTAGTATGCCATTAAATAATGACCATATGAAATAGGCTGTGCATGTTGTAGATGAGTATATCCAGGCATGATAGTCTCTACGTTTTCTTCAGCAAGTTTTATAAGAGTTTTTTGTAAATTGTAAAGTTCTTCTATAATAATTGGCAATCGATTTTTTAAATAAAGGTGAAAATCAGTTGCTACCTGATCATTTCTTGAACGTCCAGTATGTAATTTTCCGGCAACAGGACCAATTTTTTTAGTAAGAATACTTTCTATATTCATATGAATATCTTCATTTTCAACATCGAAAACTAGAGTTCCTGCATCATATTCATCTGAAATTTCTTCTAGGCCTTTTATTATTTTGTCGGCATCTTCATTATTAAGAATTCCAGTTTTTTTAAGCATTTTTACATGTGCGAGTGAACCCAGAATATCTTCTTTTGTCATTAATTGATCAAATGCAATAGAAGCGCCAAACTCATTTACCCATGGGTCGGCTTCTTCACTAAAGCGACCACCCCATAATTTTTTTGTACTCATGATTTCACCGAATTTTCAGCATTATTAATTTTGGCATCGACTTGGGCAAAGACCTGTGTTGGAAGTCCCCATAGTTTAATAAAACCTTTGGCACTTTCTTGATCAAATGAGTCTGCAGATGTGTAAGTGGCCAAGTCTTTATTGTATAGAGAATTAGCAGATTTACGTCCTAGAACCCAAATATTACCCTTAATTAATTTAAGTTTTACTACACCATTTACAACTTTTTGGCTTTCTTTTAAAAATGAAAGAAGAGAGTCCATTAATGGTGAAAACCATAGTCCATTATAAATAATTTCACTCAATTCTTTTTCGATTACAGGTTTAAAGTGTGCCAAACTTCTCTCTAATGTTAGATCTTCTAATTCAGAATGAGCTTTTAAAAGTACCATAGCTGCGGGTGTTTCATATACTTCACGTGACTTGATTCCTACAAGTCGATTTTCAATATGATCGATACGTCCTATTGCATTTTCACCTGCGATAACATTTAATTTTTGAATAATTTCAGAAAATGACATTTCATTTCCATTCAGAGATACAGGAAGTCCTTGTTGGAATTCGATTTCTACTTCAGTGGCCTCATTAGGTGCTTCTTCAATTGATTTTGTAATATCAAACGCATCCTCAGGTGCCTGTTCCCATGGATCTTCAAGTATTCCACACTCATTAGCACGACCCCAAATATTTGCGTCAATTGAGTAAGGTGAGTCTAAATCGATTGGAATTGGAATATTATTTTCTTCAGCGTACTCAATTTCTTCTTCACGAGACCAATGCCAATCACGTACAGGACTTAATACTTCAATATCTGGTGCCAATGCGTGAATAGCTACCTCAAAACGTACCTGATCGTTTCCTTTACCAGTACACCCGTGTGCAATAGCTTTTGCATCTTCTAAATGTGCAATTTCAACTAATTTTTTACTAATAAGTGGTCGGGATAGGGCAGATAGCAAAGGATAAACACCTTCATAAAGGGTGTGACCTTGTAGTGCAACTGATAGATAATTATCAGCGTACTCATCCAATGTATCTAGTGAGTACGCTTTGATTGCACCGGCGTTAATTGCTTTTTGTTTAATGAATTCGGGATCTTTACCTTCGCCAACGTTGACACAACAGACGATGACGTCATATCCTTTATTTTTTAACCAAGGAATGGCCACTGATGTATCAAGGCCTCCGGAATATGCTAATACTACTTTATTTGTTTCTGTCATAATTGTTCCCCTCCAATAATTAGAAAAAAATTAATTTTATGAACACAGGTTAACACCAGCTTAAAAAAATGACAACTCAAATTATTAAAAGTGAGAGTTAATAAAAACTTTCTACCTAAATACGAATTTAAAAAATTAAATTAAATTTAATGTTCAGGTATGAAATAATAATTTTTAACTATTAGTTTAGTATTGTCTAAAAACTTCTTATATGCTATTATTTTAGGCAACGAAGGACTAATTAGTCGGTAGATTCTAAGCGAGGTTGGGGTGGTGTGAGCCAACTGAATCAATGATTAAGTCGTACCCTTTGTACAATTTAATAATTTGTATTTTGAGTGGATCTTAATCAATTAGAGTGGTACCGCGGGTAATCTCGTCTCTTTCAATGTTTATTGAAAGAGGCTTTTTTTATTTTAGGAGGAAATTATGGAATCAAAAAATCTTGCAACTCAAGCACTTTTAAAAGTTTTACCTGAAGAAATTACTGAAGAACAAGTATTTAATTTACTAGAAAAGCCAAAAACATCTGATTTAGGAGATTTAGCTTTCCCAACATTTATCTTGGCTAAGTCATTACATAAAGCTCCAAATCAAATTGCTGAAGAATTAGTGGGTCAAATTAATTCAGATGGATTTGAAAAAGTTGTTAATGCAGGTGCATATATCAACTTTTTCCTTGATAAGAGGGCATTTTCAAATGATGTTATTACTGCTGTTATCAATGAAGAAGATGACTATGGTGACCAAAATATTGGTAAGGGTGGCAATGTACCTATAGACATGTCATCACCAAATATTGCCAAACCAATGTCAATGGGACATTTACGTTCGACTGTTATTGGTAACTCAATTGCAAAAATCATTAGTAAGTTGAACTATAACCCAATTAAAATCAATCACTTAGGTGATTGGGGTACTCAATTTGGAAAATTAATTGTTGGTTATAAAAAATGGGGATCAAAAGAAGAAGTTGAAAAAGATCCTATTAACAACTTGTTGAAGTATTATGTTAAGTTTCATGATGAAGCAGAAGAACATCCTGAACTAGAAGACGAAGCACGTTCTTGGTTTAAGGGTATGGAAGACGGAGATGAAGAATCACTTGAACTATGGAAATGGTTTAGAGATCTATCCTTGAGTGAATTCCAAAAAGTTTACGATCGACTAGACGTTCAATTTGATTCTTACAATGGTGAAGCATTCTACAATGATAAGATGGATGCTGTTATTGATACAATCAACGAAAAGGGACTATTACAAGAAAGTCGTGGAGCTGAAATCGTTGATCTTTCAGACTTAGACCTTTCACCTGCTCTTATCCGCAAAACTGATGGAGCAACACTATATATTACTCGTGATTTAGCAGCAGCTATTTACCGTAAAAATGAATACAACTTTGTAGAATCACTTTATGTTGTTGGTAGTGAACAAAGTGAACACTTCAAGAAATTAAAAGCTGTTTTAAAGATGATGGGTTATGACTGGTCAGATGATATTCACCACATTGAGTTTGGTCTAATTACAACTGGCGGTAAGAAGCTGTCAACTCGTAAGGGTAGAGTTATCTTGCTAGAAAATGTTTTGAATGATGCCGTGGATCTAGCTAAAAAACAAATCAATGAAAAAAATCCTGATTTGAAAAATAAAGATGAAGTTGCTGAAGCTGTTGGTGTAGGTGCTGTTGTATTCCACGATTTGAAGAATGAACGTCGCGATAATTTTGATTTCAATCTTGAAGAAGTTGTTCGTTTTGAAGGTGAAACAGGTCCTTACGTTCAATATACAAATGCCAGAGCTTTGAGTATCTTAAGAAAAGCTGGTGATGTTGAACTTATTGCTGGAGAAGATTTTGGAATTGATGATCCTAATGCTTGGGACACTGTAAAATTAATTCAAGAATTTCCAGAAACAATTGCTCGTGCAGGACGCACATATGAACCATCAGTTATAGCAAAATATTCACTACGTTTGGCTAAGAGTTTCAATCAATATTATGCACATAGCAAGATTCTTTCAGATGATGAAGGATTACAGGCTCGTTTAGCACTTGTGAAATCAGTATCAGTTGTTTTACAATCTTCATTAGACCTATTAGGTGTTAAAGCACCTGAAGAAATGTAGGATTGGGGTTTAAAAATGAATAGAGCACTCTTTGTAGAACTTTCTGAAGTAAAAAGTACAGTTTTAGATGTCTCATGGTTTGTCTTGGCAGCCAGTTTTTGTTATCTACAATTTGGAAAGTTTAATTTTCTAACAGGAATATTAGCTTTAATAGTAGTAATATTTGATCACATGTTTATTAATTTCCATAATAACTATATGGATTTTAAACATTCTAAGGATGAATTTTACCGTACTAAGATTAGTACTGTGGGTATGAGTCGCGGAATGTTGGGAACCATTCGTAAGTGGATGTATGGTCTAGGTCTTGTAGTTATTATTCTGGGCTTAGTCTTGGTTTACCTAACTAATTGGATAACATTAGTTTTAGGAATAATAGGTGTTGGTATAGGGATGCTATACTCAGCTGGTCCTAGGCCAATTAATTCAACAATATTTGGTGAAACCTTGGTTTCTATCGCAATATCTATCTTGATTCCAGTAATCTATGTAATTTTGGGATTAGTAAATGTTGGAACATTAGATTCAAGTACAGTGATTAATTTGATAATCTTCTGTTTACCTAATACATTTGTCGTATTCTCTGCACAATTATGTAATAACACTTGTGACTTAGATGAGGATGTCAAGAATGGCAGATACACTCTACCTTATAAAATAGGTCACGATAATGCCATCAGTTTGTTCAAAGCTTTGTGGGCACTAGCATTCTTGTTAGTTCCTATCCTAGTTATTTTGAAAGTGACACCATATACTACATTAATTCTAATTTTGTTATACCCAAATATATGGAGTACTTTCAAACCTTATTTCAAAGAACAAGTTAAAACAAAAACTTATCCTTTGGTTATGAAGGCAATTTCTAAATTTGTATTATCATATATTGGATTAATTGCTATCGGTGCTGTCATTAAAGTTATATTTAAATAAAAAAATCTCCAGATCATTTAGATCTGGAGATTTTTTTTATAAAGTCTTCAAAATATTTAGGTGCAGCTGTAGTTACGGTAACTGATTCTTGAGTAAACGGATCTCTAAAATATAATTTAAATGCATGTAACATTAATAATGAAGAATTAATGTTTTTACTATTGTATAGAGTATCATTCACTATTGGCCAACCATGTTCAGAAAGGTGAACTCTTATTTGATGTGTACGTCCGGTTTCAAGAGATAATTCAACTAGAGCATAGTTTATATCTTTCTCGATTACTTTGAAATGAGTTTCAGCATAGTCTCCATCAATTCTGACTTTACGTTTCCTTTTATTATCAGGATCTAATCCAATAGGATCAACAATATTTCCTTCATTAGGAATAGGGGATTCTAAATTAACTATAGCCAGATATGACCGACGTAATTCTTTTTTTGACAGTTGTCTGACAAGTTGTGGGACAACATATGGTGTTTTTGCAACTAAAACTAAACCACTAGTTAGCATGTCAATCCGATGAATCATATATGGTTGATTATTAGGTGCCAGATATCTAGCTATATCATTGAAGAGAGTATCATCTTCTGTGGCAAGATTTGGATGTGTTTTTATACCGCTAGGTTTGTTGACTACTAGTAGCTCATCATTTTCATATACTACTGTTATGTCTTTATTTCCTGGTGCATAGAATTGATTTTCAGATCTAGGAGCAAAATCAAACATAAATTCAACTTCAGATAAATCAGGGATAATTCTATTAAAAGAAAGATATTCATTGTTGAATTTAATTGACTTAGTGACTCTCAGATTATGTTGCCATTTTTTAGGGATGTACAGTCTAGTAAGGTAATCACGTACTGACTCATCACCACATGTTTTTTTGTAGGTATAATTTTTTATGTACATAAAGTTATGATACCTCAAAACTAATGTTTTAAGAGCGTTAAATATTGTATATCGTAAATAATTTTTTTGAATAAAACTAATTATATTGTTTTTAATTATGCTAGAATTATTCAAAAGCAGGAGTGAGTTTTCATGAGTGAAAAAGTTGATTTAAAAGCAATACTCGATAATCCAGATATCAGTATTTCAGATATCATTCAAAGTTACATTGATGGTCATAATCTTATTTTTTTAATTACAGATAATAGTAATCAAATTATTCAAAGCTATGTAGATGTTACTTTAGAAATTAACTCAACTACTCTTGAAGCCATAACAAATCATTCAAATTTTTCTACAAATTATCTGAATATCCAAAGCAATCAGTTCAAATTATATCTTTTTGGGTATACCGATGATTCGAATGATACAAAAGAATTAGCACAACAAAATCTTTTTTTACAGAAAATTTTGGAAAATATATGTAATTTTATCTTAACAATTAAAGGAACAGAGAAATATATTGATTATGAAAAAACTCTTAACACTCCTATAAATTTCAGTCATGAACTAATAATTTATTCATCAATAAAAACAAAAAATGAAATAGTCCTTAAAGCGATAGACTATATTAATGATCACTTAACTGATAATTTAACTTTAAGTGAGATAGCTAAGCACGTCTATGTATCAGATTATTATTTGAGTAAACTATTTAAGCAAGAAACGGGGCTAAATTTCTCTAACTTTTTAAATGTTAAGCGCACTCAAAAGGCGATGGATCTACTAGAAAATTTCGACTATTCTGTTGAATATATATCAAAGCTGGTTGGATTCACAAGAGTGGGGTATTTCAGTCAGATATTTAAAAAGTATACTGGGGTTAATCCTACACAATACAGAAAAAATAAAAAAGCAATCCTTTAAAGGATTGCTTTTTTATTTGTCTTTATATGTATCAAGTTTGAATTCAACGTTATCTTTGTTCTTTAATTTCTTGTCTTTAGCGCCAACGTTAACTTGCTTTTTGTTTACTGTAAAAGTCCAGTATTTGTTTTTCTTTTCATTTTGTTTGTGACCATCAATAGACGTGATGAATCCATCTTTTTCCTTAACAGTCCAACCCTTTTTGACACCAGTCATAACTGATGAGTTCTTCTTAAGAGTGATTTTCTTCTTAGCAATTTGTTTCTTACCATCTTTCAATACGTAAGTAACATGAATGCTGTCATTAGATTTTTTGGCTTCAACATTTGTTGCAGAAACTCCTGTTGTGAAAAGCAATGCCAAAGTCATAAATACAGTAACAATTTTTTTATACATAATTATTCCCCTTTTTTATTTAACTTCTTGTTATATTTGTAACATTAAAATTTAATTCATTCAAGAAGAAATTATTCACACTCTCCAAAGATGCTATAAGATCGTCTATTTTACCGACTAAAAAAACCGATCCACTAAATCTATCTAAGAATCCAATATGAACATTACCAGACTTTCTTGCAATATCTCCAGCCAGAATAGACGATTCAGAAGGAGTAATAGTAATAATACCTATGGGTAAAGTAGTGTCGGTAATACCCAGTTTTTCGTATAGATCTGGATTAGGGTTAGCGATTATATGAGCAAGGGTAATTTGTTTACCAGGGACGTATTCCTGGATAATTCTTTCAGGAAAAGTATCTTCTGACATATTATTCACCTAAAATCTTTCATTAATTATTTCTATAAATTCACTGTACAGATTTTCAAGAACATCAATCGTTTTTTGAGATGTGACGTGATTATTGTCATCAAAATTGTCATTAGCATTAGTTATAAAGCACTCATTATTATGAGTAACTTTTGCATTAATCGCTGGAGTGGCAAGTATTTCTCTCAAATGCATTTGTGCTCTGACAGTTCCTAAGGGACCAGTTGAGGCACCCATCAATAGTGTGGGTTTGTTCTTTAATAAACCCGGTTGCATAGATAACCAATCAATTACATTTTTTATATTGGAAGGAATGGAATGATTTATTTCTGTTGTAGCAATCATAATACCATCTGCATCTCGCACACAATCATTAATATAACGAACTTTTGAAGGAGTGTCTGAATCTTTTACTATTTTGAACATTGGTAAGTCATCAATATCTAAAATCTGTATTTGTATCTCATCAATATGATGTTGTTGATAATATTTAATCAAACTTAAGTTATATGAATCTGGTCGATTACTACCAGAAATTGCAACAATAGACAACAAAGAGATTCACCTCACAATTGTGAATAATATTCACATAGTTATTATTAGTTTCACATTAATAATTAGAAAAATCAATATATGGTAAAAATATAATCAATAGTATATATAGAAAACCCGATGTAGTAGTGTTCTATGGTCATATAGTACAAAATAATGTAAAAACATGAAAACGCTTCATATTTATAAATTCTTGCTGTCTTTAGCTATATCAGTTGGTTGACTATGTGAATATATACGCAATTATCATATGGTAATAAACAATTTCAATTGTGAATTAACTATCTATCAACGCTCTATTGATCAACAAGTATAAAAAAAATAGTCTAAAAATCGTTAAAATTGTATATAATTTTATTTGTAAGTAAATTTAGATAATTTTGGAGGATTTAATTATGGCACTAGAAGCATTAGGTTTAATAGAAACTAACGGATTGGTACCTGCTATTGAAGCAGCAGATGCAATGTTAAAAGCAGCTAATGTAACACTTGTTGGTCAACAAAAAGTTGGACACGGATTGGTTACAACAATGGTTCGTGGTGATGTTGGAGCTGTTAATGCATCAGTTGATGCTGGTGTTGCAGCGGCAGAAAATATTGGAGAAGTTACATCTAACTTTGTAATTCCTCGTCCACATGAAGATATTGAAAAGCTAATTATTTCTAAATTATAAAATTTGTAAGTAGGTAGTTATTATGCAGGAACTTGATAAAAATACTCTTGTAGACAAAATATTGGGACAAGTATTACAAGAAGGTGTAGTTAGTAGTGGCAAGGAGGATAAGCAAGTGAACAACTTATCAGTTGGAGTAACAGAATTTATCGGAACAGCTCCTATAGGAGACACAATTGGCATGGCTATTGCTAATGTGGATCCAGAACTTTTTAAACATCTACATGTTGAAAAACCATTCAAATCTGTCGGAATTCTTTCAGCAAGATCAGGTGGTGGTCCTCAAATATTGGCAATGGACGAAGCTGTAAAAAGCACTAATACAGAAGTTATAAGTATTCAATTGCCTAGAGATACAAAAGGTGGAGCAGGTCATGGTTCATTGATTTTAATTGGTGGAAATGATGTTTCAGATGTTCGACAAGCTATTAGTACAGCTCTTAATAGAGTTCCTGATATGTTTGGCGATATCTACAATACTGAAGCCGGACACCTAGAATTCCAATACACAGCACGTGCTAGTCAAGCATGTAATATGGCATTTGGTGTTCCTGAGGGACAAGCATATGGAATGGTTTCAGGTGCACCTGCAGGAATTGGACTAGTTATGGCAGACGTTGCAGTTAAAGCGGCAAATGTTGAAGTTCTATCATTTGCTTCACCAGCACATGGAACAAGTTTTTCAAATGAAGGTATTCTTCATATAACAGGTGAATCTGGTGCTGTGAAACAAGCAGTTATGTCTGCTCGTGATGTAGGAATTAAATTATTATCAAGTTTAGGTGGTACACCTACAAACGATTATCCTTCATACATTATTTAAAATTCTGGATCACTTTTCTAAGAGGTGAAAAATTTGAAAAGACAAAAAAGATTTGAAGAAATAGAAAAAAGACCTGTTCACTTGGATGGATTCGTTGACGAATGGCCTGAAGAAGGTTTTGTAGCAATGGATGGTCCTAATGACCCCAAACCAAGTGTTACAGTTCGTGACGGTGAAATCGTTGAAATGGATGGTAAAACCGAAGACGAATTTGATTTGATTGATAAATTTATTGCCAAGCATTCTATTAAAATTGAAAATGCTGAAAAAGTTATGGCAATGGATTCAGTAAAAATTGCCAATATGTTATGTGATCCAAATGTAACACGTGAGGAAATTATTCCTATAACAACTGGTATGACACCTGCCAAAGCAGCAGATGTTATCTGTCAACTAAATTTCGTTGAAATGATGATGGCGGTTCAAAAGATGCGTCCTCGTAAGATGCCTGCATCTCAATGTCACGTTACTAATATCAGAGATAATCCAGTATTGATTGCTGCAGATGCTGCAGATGCTGCCTTTAGAGGTTTCCCAGAACAAGAAACAACAACAGCTGTTGCTCGTTATGCGCCTTTAAATGCCATTTCAATTATGGTTGGTGCACAAACTGGTCGTCCTGGAGTAATTACACAATGTTCAGTCGAAGAAGCTATGGAATTGAGTTTGGGTATGAGAGGTTTTACTGCTTATGCTGAAACAATTTCTGTTTATGGTACAGAACAAGTATTTACAGATGGTGACGATACTCCTTGGTCTAAAGGATTTCTAGCATCATGTTACGCATCTCGTGGATTAAAAATGCGTTTTACTTCTGGATCAGGTTCAGAAGTTATGATGGGATACGCTGAAGGTAAGTCAATGTTGTATCTTGAATCACGTTGTATCTTTATTACAAAGGGTTGTGGTGTTCAAGGATTACAAAATGGTGCCGTTAGTTGTATCGGAATCCCCGGTGCAGTTCCATCAGGAATCAGAGAAGTTCTTGGAGAAAATCTATTGTGCATGATGTTAGATATTGAATGTGCATCTGGTAATGATCAAGCATTCTCACACTCTGATATCAGAAGAACAGAACGTCTTATTGGTCAATTTTTGGCAGGTACAGATTATATCTCATCAGGATATTCTTCAGTCCCTAACTATGACAATACTTTTGCCGGATCTAACACAGATGCGATGGATTACGATGATTATTACGCAATGCAACGTGACTTGAAGATTAATGGTGGTATTGTTCCAGTTAAAGAAGAAGACATCATCAGAGTGAGAAATAAAGCAGCTAGAGCTCTTCAATCAGTATTTAAGGGATTAAATCTTCCTGAAATTACTGATGAAGAAGTAGAAGCAGCTACATATGCATTCACATCTAAAGATATGCCAGATAGAAATATGGTTGAAGATATGAAATCAGCTCAAGATATCATGGATCGAGGCATTACTGGTGTTGATATTATCAAATCACTTTATGAAGGTGGATTTGAAGATGTTGCTGATGCAGTATTGAAACTTCTACAACAAAGAATAGCTGGTGACTTTTTACAAACTTCAGCAATTTTTGACAAAGATTGGAATGTTATATCTGCTGTAAATAATTCAAACGATTATAACGGACCAGGAACTGGATATCACATGGAAGATGAGTTATGGGAAAAGATTAAAAATGTTCCAATGGCAATCAATCCATCTGATGTTTAAAAAATTGGTGTAGGAGGTGTAAAAATGGCAAATGAAGTTAATGAAGATTTATTGAGAAAAATAATTCGTCAAGTAATTGATGAACAACGAAGTAATGAAAAAGTCGTTGATTTTGGCACTTCTAATACTGATTCACCAGCGGTCGCTGATAAACCTAAAGAAGTTCAACCAGAATCTAATACGACTGCGCCAGGAATGGATGCACCTTTAAAATTAGATTGGTTTAAACATGTTGGACCTGCTAAAAAAGGAACCTCTTCTGATGAAGTTGTGATTGCCGTTTTACCAGGATTTGCAGAACATATGACTGAAAATTTAAAAGGTGTTCCTCATAAAGAAATTTTGAGACAAACTATTGCTGGTATTGAAGAACAGGGATTGAAAGCACGTGTGATTAAAGTATATCGTACTGCAGATGTTTCATTTGCAGGTGCGGAAGGTGATGAATACTCCGGATCTGGAGTAGCCATATCAATTCAATCTAAGGGAACGACAATTATTCATCAAAAAGATCTAGAACCATTGTCTAACCTGGAACTATTTCCACAAGCTCCTGTTATTGATCTGGATACTTACCGTGCTATTGGAAAGAATGCAGCAAGTTATGCAAAAGGTGAATCACCATCACCTGTTCCTACAGTTAATGACCAAATGTCTCGTGTTCAATATCAAGCTAAATCAGCTTTGATGCATATTAAAGAAACTAAGTATGTTGTACCGGGAAAAGGTCCTGATGAAATAGAAATCAATTTTGATTAATGAAATGAAAGGTCGGTAATTGGTATGACAGAAATTGACGACTTAATTAGTAAAATCGTTAATAACGTTCAAGATGCTAGTTCAAGTGAACCAAAGCCTGAACCAGTTAAACAAGCAACACAAGCACTTAACCGTGAGATGACTAGAGATGATTATCCGCTATTTCAAAAACATCCAGAAATGGTCAATGCACCTACAGGAAAAAATGTTAGTGAAATAACTCTAGAAGCTGCTATTAATGGTCAGGTTAAACCAGAAGATTTACGTATTTCTTCAGATACATTGAAAGCTCAAGGAGAAATTGCTAAGAATTCTGGTCGTGAAGCCATTAAAAGTAATATGGATAGAGCTGCTGAATTAACAAGCATTCCTGATGAAAGATTGCTTGAAATGTATGGTTCATTAAGACCATATAGATCTTCTAAACAAGAATTATTAGATATTGCCGATGAGTTACAAAATAAATATAACGCCGTTATTACTGCAAACTTTGTCCGAGAAGCTGCTTCTGAATATGAAATCAGAAAGAAACTTAAAGGGGACAATTAGTTTTTGGAAAAAGTAATTGGCGTTGATATTGGTAATTCTTCTACAGAAGTAGTTTTAGCTGATGTCGAAGATAATGGTTCTATTAATTTTATAAATTCTAATATTGCTGATACAACCGGAATTAAGGGTACAAAGCAAAATATGCTAGGTATTGAGAATTCAATTAACGGTTTGTTGGAAAAAAGCAATATCACAATTGATAAAGTCGATCTTATTAGGATAAATGAAGCAACTCCGGTTATTGGAGATGTTGCCATGGAAACCATTACTGAGACTATCATTACTGAGTCTACAATGATTGGTCATAATCCTAAGACACCAGGTGGTGTCGGTGTAGGAATTGGATATACAGTCGATATTCGTGATCTTTATAATCAACAGGATCGAGATCGACAATATATTGTAATTATCAATAAAGATATTGATTTTGATGATGCGGCAAAGCTAATCAACACTTATGTTGACAATGGTTTTAAGATTTCTGCTGCAATACTTCAATCTGATGACGGTGTCTTAGTTGATAATCGTATAAAGAATCGTATTCCTATAGTTGATGAGGTTGCTTTTATTGAAAAAATTCCGATAGGAATGTTAGCAGCAGTGGAAGTCGCAGAAAAAGGTCAGGTAATATCACAATTATCTAATCCTTACGGTATAGCAACAGTGTTTGATTTAGATTCAGAGGAAACTAAGAATATTGTTCCGGTTTCTAGAGCATTGATTGGAAATAGATCAGCTGTTGTAATTAAAACCCCTAAAGGTGATGTTAAAGAAAGAGTTATTCCAGCGGGTTCAATTGAAATTCAAGGAACTCCAATGCCTAAAAAGGTTGATTTGTCAGCAGGTGCCGATAAAATCATGGAAGCAATTTCTTCTTTTAAGCAAATTGATAATGTTACTGGAGAATCAGGTACTAACATTGGTGGAATGCTAGAACGTGTTAGAGAAACGATGGCAAATTTAACTGATAAGGAAATGAGTGAGATATTCATTCAGGATCTTTTGGCGGTTAATACATCCGTTCCGATTGACGTTAAAGGTGGACTAGCCGGTGAATTTTCAATGGAGCAGGCAGTTGGTATTGCTTCTATGGTTAAATCTGATAGATTGCAAATGTCAATTATTGCAGATGAAATTGAAAAGAAATTCAATGTAAAAGTTGAAATAGGTGGTGCTGAAGCGCAGTCAGCAATATTGGGTGCTCTGACAACACCAGGTACTTCTGCTCCAATGGCAATATTGGATTTAGGTGCAGGTTCAACTGACGCTTCTATCATCAATAAAGAAGGTGAGTCTGTAGCCATTCATTTAGCCGGTGCTGGAGATATGGTCTCAATGATCATTAATTCGGAGCTTGGCTTAGATGACCTATATTTAGCAGAAGATATAAAAAAATATCCACTTGCAAAAGTGGAGAGCTTGTTCTTTATCCGTCATGAAGATGGTAGTGTTCAGTTCTTTGACAAAGCTTTACCGGGTAATTTATTTGCCAATATTGTAGTAGTTAAACCAGATGGATTTTCACCTGTTCCGGGTGATTTAAGTATTGAGAAGATTAAGTCAGTTAGGCAAACTGCTAAAAAACGTGTTTTTGTTCAAAATGCTATTAGATCTTTAAAACATGTTAGTCCTACTGGAAATATTCGTGATATTCCATTTGTTGTAATTGTGGGAGGATCTGCTTTAGATTTCGAAATACCACAGCTGGTTACAGATGAACTTTCACATTATAATTTGGTAGCTGGACGAGGAAATATTCGAGCAATAGAAGGTCCTAGAAACGCGGTTGCTACTGGATTGATCCTTTCATATGCTGAAGATAAGAGGTTAAGTTATGGAAGTTAAAAAACCTAGTATCTATATAGCATCTGGTATTGATAACGAAAATATTAAACAAATTTATTACGGTATTGAAGAAGAAGAAATCCCTTTTACATTTGTTGATGATGAGAAGATAGAAAACTTATCCTCAATGGAAACAATTAAAAAAGCATATCAAGCATCGTTGTCCTCTCAATTAGGAGTGGGTATAGCTTTTGATGATTCTTTTGCTTATTTACATCAAAAGAGTTTGCCAGAAGATGAACCATTGTTCCGAGTGAGAACTACAGATCTTGAAAATCTAAATCATTTAGGTACAAATGCTGCTAGGTTGGTAAAAGGAATTCCATTTAAAGAAATTAAAGAAGGTGATTAAAAGATGAATGATTCACTAGGTTTAGTTGAAGTAGAAGGTTATTCAACTTCAATATATATTGCCGATACAATGGTTAAAACAGCCGATATTTCAATTGATAAGATTGAACGAGCTAAAGGAAATGGTTGGATGACTATTTATATATCTGGTGATGTAGGTGCAGTTAATGCAGCAATTGCCGCTGGACAAGATTTAGCAGAACAAACTGATAAACTTGTTAGCTTTAAAGTTATTGCACGTCCTGCATTTGATCCAAAGAAGTTTGGTGTTAAAGAAACAGCAAAAAAAGTAGAACCAAAAGCACAAAATAATAATCAAAAAAATACAAATAAAACAAAATAATCTTGGAGGATTTTTATTATGAATAACGCATTAGGAATGATCGAAACAAAAGGTTTAGTTGGAGCAATTGAAGCAGCAGATGCAATGGTAAAGGCAGCAAATGTTGAATTAGAAGGATACGAAAAAATTGGTTCAGGACTAGTAACAGTTATTGTTCGTGGAGATGTTGGAGCTGTTAAAGCAGCTGTAGACGCAGGTGCTGCATCAGCTGAAGAAGTTGGAGAAGTTGTATCAAGTTACGTAATTCCTCGTCCACACGCAGATGTTGAAAAATTACTACCAAATAACAACAAATAATTCTGTGGAGGATAATCAGTTATGAACGACGATCAATTACGTTCAATGATTCGTAGAATTATTGAAGAAGAATTAACTAAAAATGATGATGGCGGAATTCCAATTGGAGTTTCTAACCACCATATTCATTTAACTGATGAGGACTTTGCAAAATTATTCCCAAATCAAGAAATGAAAGTATTCAAGCAATTGAAACAACCTTCTGATTTTGCTTCAGAGCAAATGATTACAATTGTAGGTCCAAATGGGAATGAAATTCCTAACGTACGTATACTTGGACCAACAAGATCACATTCTCAAATTGAAATTTCAAGAAGTGAATCATTTGATTTAGGTATTCAAATTCCAATTAGATTATCTGGAGTTTTGGACAATACACCTTCACTAAAAGTGAAATCTGATTATGCTGAAATTGAAATTCAAGGTGTAATTGCTGCAAAACGTCATATTCATATGAATTTAGATGATGCTGCAAGATTTGGTGTTAAATATGGAGATTCTGTGAGTGTAAAAATTACATCTGATGACAGAACAACTATCTACGAAGATGTCATTGCACGTCCAAGAAAAGATTTTGTTCTGGAAATGCACATTGATACAGATGAAGCCAGTGCAGCAGGAGTTACAGACGGAACTAAAGCATACATTGTCAACGAACAATAGTTTAGGAAAGGTGGCCAAACGAGATGAATAGTCATGAATCAATGGTCGAAATGATTATGAACTTGTTAGATGAGCGCTCTCAAAAAACGCTTAAGGTCAAATTTTCTGACGATTGTCCAGATGAAAATGAATTTCTTACTTATCAAAATATTGAAATCCATGAAGTGGATCTATCTTTTATATATTCTCTTAAGGATTGGAACTTTGATGATGATTGGATCAATTGGATTCAAAGAGGAGTAAATTATGATATAAATTTTAGTATTTATTTGGGATTTTCAAATATTGAATTGATTCCTTGGAATTTAATTAATTTATTTCCAGGCAAATTTTTTGGTAAAGAAAAGAAAGCAATTAATACTTTAAATCGTCGTAACATTACTCTTTCTAGTGTTATGAATTTGAATAGTGATTCTTATCTGTATGTAACGACTAAGCAAAAGTTAACGAATCTAGCACTGGAAGAAATAAAAAAACGAAAAATAATATTAATTGAAGGGCCTGAATGATATGTACATGGGTGTAGTAGTAGGAAGTGTAGTATCAACGCAAAAAGCAAAATCTCTAGTTGGTAAAAAATTAATGATTGTCCAACCCATAGATAGTTCTAGAAACAATATTCGTAGTGAAGAGGTATCAGTAGATACTGTTGGAGCAGGTATTGGCGAGACAGTTCTTATGGTTAGAGGAGCAGCAGCAAGAATTTCTGATTCGTCTAACGGTCAAAATAGAAATGAAGCCGCTGATTCTGCAATTGTTGGTATAGTCGATAGATTTGATAAGTAGAGGTTTTAATGATGGCTATTTATACAAAAAAAGGTGACAAAGGTAGTACTTCACTTTTTGATGGAACACGTGTAAAAAAATATTCATTGCGAGTTGAAACATATGGTTCTATCGATGAATGTAATTCACAAGTTAGTGTCGCTCAAAAATTTTGTAAAAGTTCCAAGAACATAGATTTGTTGGATACAATACAAAACAACTTATTTTTAGTTGCTGGCGAATTAGCTAATGAAGATACCGATAGATTCTATAGTAAAAGTAAGCGAGTAGATGGAAATGACACTAAGGTTTTAGAAGAAGTCATTGATGAGTACACCAAAAAGTTACCGGAAGTACATGAATTTATACTTCCAGGTAGAAGTGTCGCCGGAGCTCATCTTCACCTTGCAAGATCTGTTTGCCGAAGAGCAGAACGTCTAGTGGATCAATTGAATGATACTTCAACTGTGAGACCTGACCTAATGAAGTATGTTAATCGTCTATCAGATTTTTTCTATATTCTTGCGCGTGATGAAGACTATATAGACCAGCAAGATGAAATAGTGGAAAAAGTTCTCAAAGAATATAAGGAAAGAAGTTAAATCATGACACCTGAAAATATTTTTGTGAAAATGCAAAGCTCAATAACAAATCAAGATGGTGTGTCTGTTTTTTCTAGAAAAAACTTACAATCAGCTTTAGACCAAGGAGAAATGAAAGCAAATGAATTAGGCGTTGGAGTAACAATGTGTATCACTGATGCATATGCTCAACCAATCCTAACCTATCATATGCCAAATGCAAATATGGTTAGTGCTGTACTTGCTCCTAAAAAAGCTTGGAGTGCTGTTGCTATGAAGATGCCAACTAAAGAAGTTGGACCTCAAATTCAACCTGGTCAACCATTATATGAGATGGAAACAATGTTGGATGGAAAACTTGTATCATTTGCAGGTGGAATTCCAGTTGTTGTAAACAATCAAATTATTGGATCTGTTGGCGTGAGTGGTGGAGCAGTCGAAGAAGATCAAGCTATTTGCGAGTCAATTGTTGAATACATTATGAAAGGAATTAAGTATGGATAATTTAGAAGAAAAAATTCGTGCAATTTTAAGTGAAGAATTACAAAAATCCAATGGTTTAGATACTTCAGTGCAAGGATCTTCATCAGATGGTAACAATGGAATTTTTAATAATGTCGATGATGCAATTGCTGCAGCAAAAGCTGCTTCAGATATCTTCATGGATTGCTCAATTGAAACTAGAGAAAAAGTCATAACTTCAATTAAGGAAGGTTTCAAGCCTTATATTGAATGGATGGCAAAACAAATCAAAGAAGAAACAGGAATGGGTACTGTTGATGCAAAGATAGCAAAATTAAACAATGCTTTGTACAATACTCCCGGTTCTGAACTTCTTCAACCAGAAGCTGAAACTGGTGATGGTGGACTTATTATGTACGAATATGCACCTTATGGTGTTATTGGTGCGGTAGGTCCAAGTACTAATCCATCAGAAACAGTAATTGCAAATGCAATTATGATGTTTGCAGGTGGAAATACTATATTCTTTGGTGCTCATCCTGGTGCTAAGAATATTACTCGCTGGACAATTGAAAAGATGAATGAATTCATCTATCAAGCTACTGGACTAAAGAACTTGATCGTAAGTATTAGTGAACCAAGTATTGAATCTGTTCAGAGAATGATGGAACACCCTGATATAGCTCTATTAGCTGTTACAGGTGGTCCAGCTGTTGTTCATCAAGCAATGACAAGTGGCAAGAAAACAATTGGTGCAGGTGCAGGAAATCCTCCAGCAATTGTTGATGCTACTGCTGATATAGATTTGGCAGCCCATAACTTAGTTGATTCAATTTCATTTGATAATGACATCCTATGTACTGCTGAAAAAGAAATTATTGTTGAACAACCTGTTAAAGCAGAACTAATCCAAAAACTTCAAGCAGAAGGTGCATTTTTACTAAGAAATAAAGCTGATATTGATAAATTAGTAGGAATGACAATTCAACCAAGTGGTGAACCTGACCGTAAATTTATCGGTAAAGATGCCACATTTATCTTAGATCAAGCCAATATTTCATATACTGGCAATCCAAAAATTATTATTTTGGAAGCTGATAAAGAACATCCATTCAATACAACTGAAATGTTGATGCCAATTATTCCGATTGTTGCATGTCCTGATTTTGAAAGTACACTAGCTACTGCCGTATTCTCAGAAAATGGTAATCATCATACTGCTTCAATCCACTCTAGAGATTTGGTACAAATCAACAAAGCTGCACATCGTATGAATACATCAATTTTTGTTGTCAATGGTCCTACATATTCAGGTACAGGTGTTGGTTATACAGGAGCATCAGCTCTAACTATTGCTACACCAACTGGAGAAGGAACAACAACTTCTAAGTCATTTACAAGACGTAGAAGACTAAATTCACCACAAGGATTTTCATTGAGATCTTGGAACTAGAAAGGAAAAATTCAAATGTCAGAGTTTACCTTAAAACCTATCATTGTTTCAGGTAGTGATAGTTTAAATAAATTAGATAATTTTAAAAATCAAAAAATCCTTTTAGTTTGTGATCCATTTTTAGTTGATACTAAAGAATTTAATAAAATCACAAGTCATCTTAATTCAGGAAATACTATCGAGATTTTTTCTGATGTAAAACCTGATCCTCCTTTGGAAAACATAACTAGTGGAGTTAAATTCTTTGTTAATGTCAAACCAACTGTGATGGTTGCAGTCGGTGGTGGATCTGCCATAGATACAGCTAAAGCAATCAGATTCTTTGGTGAAAAAATAACAAATAGTCCTATCGGTTGCTTTGTTGGAATCCCTACAACAAGTGGAACAGGTTCTGAAGTTACCAATGCTGCGGTTATCACTGATGATAAAAATGGAGTCAAATTTCCAATTATTGAAAATTATCTAATTCCTGATATTTCAATTTTGTATCCGGAATTAGTAATGAGTGCCCCTAAATCTGTAACTGCATTTTCAGGATTAGATGTTTTGACACATGATTTTGAAGCTCTAGTTGGTAAAGATAATAATTTATTTACAGATGCTTTAGCAGAAAAATCTATGAGTGTAATATTTGATCATCTTGTAGAAGTGACTAAAGATCCACAAAATATAGAATTACGTAAAATCATTCATGAGGCTTCAGCTGCTGCAGGTGCTTCATTTAGTTATGCTGGATTAGGAATTGCTCATGCAATTGCTCATCAATTGGGTTCAATTTATCATATGCCACATGGTTTAGCATGTGCTATTACATTGCCATATGCTATTGAGTACAATGCACGTGCAGATAAAAATGCACAGAAAAAGTATGCTGATGCAGCTAGACGTTGTGGACTAGTTTCTAAAAATATTGCAGACAATGTAGCTATTAAAAAAATAATTCGTCAGATTCATTTGATGATGACTCAAATGGATTGTCCTAAGTCATTGAAGGAATTTGGAATTACAGCAAAAGATGCAATGCAAGAAGCAGATCGAGTTGTTGAATATGCCAAAAAAGATGGAAACTATAAGTACAATCCAGTAGAACCATCTGATGAAGATTTGCTAAATATCTATAAAAAAATAGTTGGATAAGTATATTTAAGGATGGAGAATTCCATGGTATCAAAAATTTTAGCTATAAATTCAGGTAGCTCTTCATTAAAGTTCAAACTTTATGAGATGCCTGAAGAAACTGCTATAGCAAGTGGTCAGGTAGATCGAATAGGTCATGATGATGCTAGTTTTTATATCAAAACTAGTGATGATAGATTTGAAAAAACACTTAGTGTTTTAGATCATAAAATTGCTGTACAACTTGTTATTGATGGTCTTATTGATAATCATATTGTTAATGATATGTCTGAAATTAAAGGTGTAGGTCATAGAATTTCAAATGGTGGGGAAGAGTATGAACAATCTGTTGTAGTCGATAAAAAAGTCGAAGATACAATAGATCGTTTATCGGCTCTTTCTCCTCTACACAATCCAGTCAATTTATTGGGTATTAAAGCTTTTGAAAATTTGATGCCTGATACTCCTCAGGTAGCAATTTTTGATACTTCTTTTAATACTACAATTCCAAAAGAAAACTCAATGTATGCTATCCCATATGAGTATTATGAAAAATATGGAATAAAGAGATTTGGATTTCATGGTCCCAGTCACCAATACATAAAAGAACAGGTTGAAGACTTGTTTCCACATCAATCATCTAAGATAATTAGTTGTCATTTGGGTAGTGGAGCAAGTATATCTGCGATTCAAAATGGAGAGACAGTTGATAATTCAATGGGTTTTACTCCATTAGCAGGCTTGGTCATGGGTACTAGATCAGGAGATATCGATCCTCAAATTATTCCATTTCTTCAAGAACATGAAAATTTGGATAGCCAGCAGATCAAAGATATTTTGAATCTTAAATCTGGAATATTGGGAATATCAGGAGTTTCTAACGATATTCGTGATGTTGAAAAGGCTGCATCAGAAGGAAATCAACGAGCACAATTAGCTGTAAATATTATGGTTCATCGAATTCAAAGCTACATTGGTTCATATGTTGCTACAATGAATGGCGTTGATACGATAGTTTTCACTGCAGGTGTTGGAGAACACGATTCTTCGATACGATCAAGTGTTATGAAAAACTTTACTTATCTTGGTGCAGAAATAGATGAATCTAGAAATAAAGATAATTCACTGGTTATTAGTAGTGATTCAAGTAAAGTAAATATCTGTGTGATTCCTACTGATGAAGAAATTGTAATTGCTAGAGATGTATTTAGATTAGTATAGGAAATGATAAAATGACTGAAAAATTAAAGAGAGTTATACAAGAGTCTGTTCCAGGAAAACAAATTACCTTGGCTCATGTGATATCAAAACCTGATTCTGAAGTTTTAAAAACGATAGGAATTGATGATGACAATATCTCAATAGGGATAATGACAATCACTCCTCCTGAGGCAGCGGCAATCGCTTCAGATATTGCTACTAAATCGGGTTTGGTTAAGATTGTCTTCATTGATCGATTCAGTGGATCAGTGGTTCTATCTGGAGATATCAGCTCAATTAAAGAATCAATGAAGCAAGGTATGTATTTCTTGAGAGATAATCTAGGCTTTTCTGTATCTAAAATAACTATGTCTTAAAAAAGGTCACGCTATTATGGTGTGACCTCTTTTTAAAGAATGGAATAAACTATGAGAGTGTTGATAGATAATTTTCAAAAAAGTGTCAATAGCATAACAATCTTCTATTATATTTTGTCGATAATATTTGTTTCATTAATCTACAATAATTTATTTCTGACAGTATCTTTATCGATTTCTTTTTTTATATTAAATTTGGCAATAAATCGTCAAATTTTTTTGAAATACTTAAAATTTAGTGTAGTCATTTTTTTAGTGACAGTTGTTTTTAATCTTGTAATTAACCAACAAGGTAATACTCTTTTGTTTGAATTATTTAGAATAAAAATAACTGTTGAATCGCTACTGAATTCAGTAACTTTAGGAATTTCATTTATTAATCTACTGTTTGCATTTTTTGTTTACAATGAGCTAATTCATAATAAGCAAATATATCAAGTCTTGTCGAAAAATTTCAAAAGTATTGCAATTATTTTTATTTTGACTACAAAATTTATTCCAAGAATAGTCAATGTTATTAACAATAGTCGATTTATGTTGAAATTCAATGAACAGAAAAAAGATAGCGAAAGTAAATTCAATATTTTTAAGAAAAATATTGAATTAATTGGGACTGTTTTTGACAAAGTGATTCCCAGTTTTATGAACATGTCTGATACTCTGATTATTAGAGGATATACTTCAAATAATATTAGCAAATCTCAAAAATCAAAAAAGAATTTAGATGATATCATTTTGAGAAGTTTAATCGGTTTTGAAATGTTATTAAGTATTTTTTTTGTAGTAAAAAAGTACGGTAAAGTTGATTTTGGTTCGGCAAATATCAAAATTACATTTAATTCATACATACTAGTTATTTTGATACTCAATATTTTAATTGTTCTAATACCAATTATTATGGGAGGAGTTCACTTATTATGGTGGAAATTGCATCATTCAGAGACTATTCGTTCAGATACCCAAATAACCAGTCTATATCGCTGAAGAATATCAATTTACAAATTAATAGTGGAGATTTTGCCGTAATAATTGGTGAAACTGGTAGCGGTAAGAGTACATTGTTGAGACAATTTATTCCCGAATTGAACCAAGGCGTAATTGAGCAAGGAAATTTTGAGTACAAATCCAAAAGGGATGTAAATAATATTATCTATATTTCTCAGTTTGTAGATAATCAGATGGTTACAGAAACACCTAGAGAAGAGTTAGAATTTGTTCTCGAAAACTATGGATTTGATGATCAGCAGAAAACGAAAAAAATTGCTGAAATCAGTAGTTACTTGGACATTGTTAAAATCCTCGATTATAAAGAATCACAATTGTCAGGTGGACAAAAACAACTAGTTAATTTGGCTGCAGGTCTTATATTAAATCCAGAGACAATTTTATTGGACGAGCCCACGTCACAGTTGGATCCTGTCTCTTCTGAAAAATTTTTGAATATTCTCAAAAAAATAAATATAGACATGCATATAACAATATTGTTCATTGATCATATGCTTGATCGATCAATATATTTAGCCAATCGGTTGATTATTATGAATGATGGTCAAATTATTTTAGATCTATCAACAAACGAGGCCATTAAAGAATTTTCAAAATTGGATAGTTTTCAAAATTATCTAACTCAAAACGATCGTTTTGTAATTGCTAATAATTTAAATAAAGTATCAGAATTTAAATCATTTCCGGTAACAAATTATCAATTGCATCAATTAATGGAAAATTATAATCAAAATTTTCATTACGTTAATAATTTTATTAGCTCAGAGTCAACAAGTGAAAAAATATTGGAAGTTAAAAATCTAACTTTTAGTTATGAATTTAATAACAAAAATATTGTTGATCATCTCAGTTTTTCTTTAGATAAAGGTAAAATATATTCAATACTTGGACCAAATGGTGTTGGCAAATCAACCTTGATAAAGGTTCTGATAAATCAATTGGATAAAGTAACAGGCAGCATCAGATTAAATAATATTAAAATAAAAAATGATTATTCAAATTTCTATAAAAACGTCTTTTACTTACCTCAAAGTGCGTCATTATTATTTAGATTTGATACTGTTAAAAAAGAGCTAGATGATCAGTTAAATAGCTATAGTTCATCAAAGGTTGTGCTTGATGAGTTAATAAAAAGTTTTAGATTTGACGAATTACTGGATAAGAATCCATATGATTTAAGTGGTGGACAACAAGAATTATTGGCGTTAATTTTGGGATTCATAAAAAACCCTGAATTGATGATATTAGATGAACCTACAAACGGGTTGGATCCTAATAGCAAAGTTATACTGTCGGGTTATTTGAAAAATTATATCCAAAACGGTGGAACAGTACTGATGAATACTCACGATTTACAATTTACGGCGCAGTACTGTGATCAAGTATCAATGATGTTTGACGGAAAATTGACAGAATTTCAAACGCCAAAAGATTTCTTTGAGGAAAATTATTTCTATACTACTGAAATTAACAAATCAATAGGTGATTTTTGGCCACGTGCATTACTATGGAAGGATGTAGAAGTAGATGAACATTAGAATAATAATTATGTTTATAGTTGCTTTTGTATCATTGGCAGCTGTTAGTTTTTTTGAAAGGCAAAATTATCTACTAATATCGATATTATTTCTTTCGTTTGTACTAATTCTATATTTTGTGAAATTTGAAAAGAAAGCTGTCTCGACTAGAGAATTAGTTTTTATAGCTATAATTTGTGCATTGGCTGTTGGCGGAAGAATTGCATTTGCGGAACTTCCTTCAGTTAAACCAGAGTTGTTCATTTTGATATTAGGATCTATGGTAGCAGGTTCTGAAACTGGTTTTTTGATGGGGACTATCATAGCGTTAACATCGAACATGTATTTTGGCCAAGGGGCTTGGACTCCGTGGCAAATGTTTTCCATGGGATTGATTGGATTGATATCTGGTTTAATTTCTAATCATAAAATTAACAGATACATGCTTACATTATGGGGCTTCTTAGCAGGTTTCTTAATGGGTTGGATAATGGATGTTTATTATATATTAGGATTTGTGAGTTCTATTAATTTACAAAGTATCGGTCTTGCTTTTGTAGGTAGTTTCTATTTTGATTTAGCGCATGCTTTGTTTACTGCAATATTATTGTTTATATTTGGTAAACCATGGAGTGAAAAGTTTAATTACTACAAGAAGAAATATCAATTGTTTATGAATGAGTAGGATATAAAAATGAAAAAAGCCTTTTTAGTTGGTGCTGTTGGTTGCGGAAAAACAACTTTAAAACAATATATGCAGCAAGAACAAATAAAATATGATAAAACTCAATCAGTAGAATTTTTTGGGAATTTCATTGATACTCCTGGGGAATTCACTGAACATAGACGCTTATATTCAGCTTTAAGTGTTACTGCCAATGAATCAGATGTTATCATTATGATTCAAAGTGCTAGTGATCATCGACCTGTTTTTTCTCCTGGGTTCTCACATTTGTTCACAAAACCGATAATTGGTGTAATCTCTAAAATAGATTTGGCAACTGCAGACGATATTGAATATTCTAAGGATCAATTACGTTTGGCTGGTGCAAGGGATATTTATTTAATTTCCAGTACAGATACTGATTCAAAAGATAATCAGATTAAGCAACTAGCAGCATTTTTAAATGATGATGAGGTGAAAAAATGACAAAATTAGAAATAGATGTTCTGTCTAATATTACTGAATGGACAGTTGAGGCGGCCCAATATGCCAAAAATCATTTAAACCAAATTTCAGATATTGAAGAAAAATCAGGAGAGTACGATTTAGTTACTTCACTAGATAAAAATATTCAAAAAATATTTAATCAACATATTCAAGAAAAATATCCTGATGCCACAATAATTGGTGAAGAAAATTTTGATAAAAACTATTCTGATATTGATAAGGGACTTACATTTTTTGTAGATCCTATTGATGGAACTTTGAATTTAGTCAAAAAACATGACTGTTTTGCAGTTATGGTGGGAGTCCTTTATAATGGCGAATCATTATGCAGTGCAATTATTGATGTTATGAATGATAAGCTTTATTGGGGCGGTATTGCTACAGGCGTTTATTGTAATGATATAAAACTAAATGCAGCTCAAGATAGTCCCTTAAAAAACGGTTTAGTGGGAGTATCATGGCGTCAATTTCTAAAAAATTCTTTCAGTGAAATCAATATTGCCAAACATAGCGCAGGAGCTCGTGTAATGGGTAGCGCTGGACTTGAATTTATCGAAATCATTACAGGTAAACATATTGCCTATATTGCCACATTGATGCCATGGGATATAGTAGCTGGAAAGATTTTGGTAGAGTCTTTAGGTTACAAGATAACAAACGTTAGAGGTAATAAAATAAACCTGAAAAAATCTAACAATATTATTGTTGCCAATGAATTAGCATATAAAGACATCAGAAAGTTGCAGATGCGAGGTTAAGATATGAAAATATATACAAAAACCGGAGATAAGGGTCAAACTAGAATTATTGGTAATGATGTTTTATATAAGTCTGATAAAAGAATAGTTGCTTATGGTACAGTTGATGAACTTAATTCGCAAGTAGGGCTTACTATTGCAATGTTAAATGATAAGACAAAAGTATTTTTTGATGAATTAGAAGAAATTCAACAATTATTATTTGATTGTGGTACTGATCTTGCAATGTTAGTTAATGATGAGAAGCATGAATTTATTTTTAAGCCTGAAGTTGGAGCAGTACAATGGCTAGAAAAAAAGATTGATTTTTATTCTGAAAAAACTGATAAAATCCAAAAATTTATTTTACCTGGTGGATCTGTTACTGCTTCTCAATTGCATGTTCTGAGAACAGTTACAAGAAGAGCTGAACGTGAGATAGTAGATCTGATGCAAACCGAAGAAATCAATGGGGAAGTATTGAAATTTATAAATCGTCTATCAGATTATTTCTTTAGCGCTGCACGTTATGCTAATAAATTGGAACAAGTTGCAGATATTGAATATCGAAATAGTAAACCTGTATTTCGTTAAGCATACTTTTTAAGTGTGCTTTTTTTGTATAGTAATTTATCTAGATTGTTTCACTAACATTATATGTGATAAAATTTTATCTATTATATAGAGGTAATTATTAATGAATAATAATAGAAGTGTATGGGAATGGATAAAGTCCGTTCTGCATGTAATATGGATAAATTTACGTGCTTTTTGGCATAGATTTCAAATTACCAGATGGATTATTCTGATAGTTTTTTCAGCAATCCTATTATTAAGTGCAACGTGGACATATCAAGCCAAAACTGCCAATGTTGAAGATTTACAATCTTCGCTACAAAATAAGACAACAATTTATGACAAAAGCGGAGAGACGGCAGGTGACCTGTATTCGTCTAAGGGTACCTACGTCAATTTAGATAAAATTTCACCCAATATTCAAAACGCTGTTATTGCAACTGAGGATAGAACGTTTTGGACTAATCCAGGATTTAGTATCAAAGGATATGCTAGAGCTTTCTTAGGAATATTGTTACATCGAAGCAGATCAGGTGGAAGTACTCTAACTCAACAATTAGCTAAGAATTCATTGCTTACTCAAAAGCAAACATATTCAAGAAAAGGTAAAGAACTCTTCTTAGCTATCGAGATTAATAAAACCTATTCTAAAAAAGAAATTTTGACCATGTACTTGAACAATGCTTATTTTGGAAATGGTGTTTGGGGTGTTCAGGACGCTTCTGAAAAGTACTTTGGAAAAAATGCTAGTGAGCTGAATGCTGGTGAAGCAGCAATTATCGCGGGTATTCTAAAAAGTCCTAATGAATATAATCCGATTGACTCTATGGATAAAGCAAAATTAAGACGTAACGTAGTGTTAGGGCTGATGGAAGACAACAACAAGCTAACAAGCGGTCAAACAAGTTACTATAAGAATTCTGCTATAATTTTGAACGATAATTTTCAAGAAGGTAATTCTTACAAGTATCCATATTACTTTGATGCTGTAATTGATGAAGCTGTCAACAAATACGGACTCAAAGAAGATGATATTTTGAATAAGGGGTATAAAATTTATACAACTTTAGATCAAAATATTCAGTCTAACTTAGAGAACTCATTCAATAATAGTTCGCTATTTCCGGCTAATGCTACTGATGGAAAAATGGTTCAAGGTGCATCAGTTGCTGTTGATCCAAAAACTGGTGGTGTCTTAGGTGTAGTTGGTGGAAGAGGAGAACATACCTTTAGAGGATTTAACAGAGCCACACAAATGAAACGTCAACCGGGATCGGCTATTAAACCATTAGCTGTTTATGCACCAGCATTAGCTAGTGGATATAAATATGATTCAGAATTACCAGATGAAATTACTAGTTTTGGTAAGAATGGTTACACTCCAACAAATGCTGATAATCAATATCAAGAATCTATGCCAATGTATCAAGCATTAGCTCAGAGTGAAAATATTCCTGCAGTAGCCTTACTTGATAAAATAGGCGTTCAAAAGGGTGTTGATTCCCTAGCTAACTTTGGAATAGATATTAAGAAGAGTGATCAAAACTTGGCAATGGCACTTGGTGGTTTGGAAACAGGTGTATCGCCTCTACAAATGACAAGAGCATATACGGCTTTTGCTAATGAAGGTAAACTTACAGATACTCACTTTATAACTAAGGTGGTAGATTCTACTGGAACGGTTCTAGTAGATAATACTGGTACAACTCAAAAGCAAATTATTAGTAAAAATGTCGCTGATGATATGACAAGTATGATGATTGGAGTTTACAATAACGGAACAGGGAAAACGGCTAAACCATCAGGTTATACTATAGCTGGTAAAACAGGTAGTACAGAAGTTCCAAAATCATATGGTTATGCTGGTACCAAAGATCAGTGGATGATTGGTTATACTCCTGATGTTCTTGTAACAACGTGGATTGGCTTTGATAACACAGACCCAAGTCATTTCTTACAAAGCTACAGTGAGACAGGTGTAGCTTCACTATTTAAGAATCAAATGACAAATATTTTACCTAACACAAATCAAACTAATTTTAATGTTAAAGATGCTTCAACTATTGCGAATAATAATTCAAAATTAGAAAATAATAATGATCTGTCGGACTCTATTCAAGATGGAATAAATAACGTTAAAGATAAAGCAACAGAATGGTATAATAATATAAAAGGTTTTTTTGGTCAGTAGGAGGACATGATGAATAACATTTATGATAGTGCAAACGCACTAGAACAAGATTTAAGAAAAGCAACAGAAGTTGTAGAATTGAAAGAAGCTTTCGAAGCTGTTAAGAATAATGAAGTAGCATTTAAGCTATTTGATAAAGTTCAAAACAAACAATTCGAACTTCAACAAAAACAAATGATGGGTCAAGATGTTTCAGACGAAGATATCGAATCTATGAAACAACTAACTGATCAACTTCAAAATTTTGATGAGTTTAAAACTTTAATGGAAAAAGAACAAAAGATGAATGCGATGATGGAAGAGCTAAATAAGATTATTACTAAACCAATCGCAGATATTTATCAAAGCAAATAAAAAAATCTTAGCTGATGCTAAGCTTTTTTATTTTAAAGGGGAATTTTAATGAAATTTATTCATGCAGCTGACTTACATTTAGATACTCCATTTACCGGAATTAGTAAATATAGTTTAGAAGTACAAAACAAATTAAAAAAATCTACATACAGTGCAGCAAAAAAAATATTTGAAACTGCTTTAGAAGAAAATGTAGATTTCATTATTTTAGCTGGGGATGTATTTGATAATACTGAAAGAAGTCTTAGTGCACAGACTTTTTTAAATGAGCAATTTATTAGATTACAAGAAAATAATATTGATGTATTTATTATTTATGGTAATCACGACTATTTCCGTAACGACTTGGGTATATTAGAATATCCATCGAATGTTCACGTATATGGTCAAGATGTTGAGACAATTAGATATGTTTCTAAAGATAATAAAATAGTTGATTTAACAGGATTTAGCTATTATCAACAACATATTGATGAAAAGATGATTGAAAAATTTCCTATTAGAGGAACTGCTGATTATCAAATAGGGATCTTGCACGGAGGAATAGGGGACGATAATTATGCTCCTTTTCAAATAAGTGAATTAGTATCTAAGGGATATGATTATTGGGCATTAGGCCATATACATAAAAGAGAGATACTTAATCAAAATCCTTATATTATTTATCCTGGAGATACTCAAGGAAGAAATCAAAATGAAACTGGTGTTAAGGGATTCTATCTTGTTGATATAAATTCCAATCAAGTAAATATTGATTTCAAGGAATCATCTGAATATATATTTGAGGTAAAAAATATAGCTATTTCTAAGGATGAGTCTCTGAAAGCAATAATAGATGATATAAGCGCACTTCTTGTAGATGACAACACTTTAGTTACATTGAATATAAATCATGCAGAAAACCTTGATGAGGACGTAATTAGAATGATTGATCGTGGTGAGCTACAGGATCAATTTAAAAATAATTCTGATAGCTTACTTTACAAAATTTATTTGAACTATAATCCGGGAATTGCATTAAGCACTATTGATGAAAAGTATTGGAATATAAGTTCAGAGAATGTATTTGATCTTAATGATATTAAAGATTTGGATAACAAATTATTTAATGTTGATCTTATCAGAGATCATATTAATGAAAGTGATTTTCTTGATGAAATTAAGGAAAAAACTCAGAACATAATAAATAAGAAATCGGCTGGAGAATAGAATTGAGATTAGATAAAGTAAAAATCTATGGGTTTGGAAAGTGGTCAGACAAAGAATTTGATATCAATCATGATTATCAAGTTATTTTTGGACCCAATGAATCAGGTAAAACAACTTTTCTAAATTTTATAAAAAGTGTTCTTTTTGGATTTGCTAGTTCACGTGGTTTAAGCAAATATGAACAATATTTGCCAAAAAATAGTAGTGAATATGGTGGGGAATTACAGTTTTTAGATGATGATAATAATGTTTGGACTGTAAAAAGAGTTGCAGGAAAAGCTGATGGAGATCTAACTATATTTAAGAATGATCAGGAACAACCAGAATCAATGATTGATCATATTACTGGTGGATTCGATAAATCAGATTTTGAAAGCTCATATGTATTTGATGATAATAATATAATCAAATTGTACAATTTGTCAGAAGAACAGCTGGAAATAGAGATAATGTCGATAGGAACAGTTGGTAGTAAAGAGTGGTTAGAAACATCTAAAAACCTAGAAGATGATGCTGGAGAAATTTACAAACCTCGAGGTAAAAAACAAGTATTAGCCAATCTATTAGTTCAAAGAGAAGAGTTGCAACAACAAAAGTCTCAATTTGAAAATCAACAGTCAGAATATCAAAGATTAAATAATGATTTAGTTAAACAACAAGCTAATTATAATCAACAAAAAAAAGAACTAGAAAATTTAGAAAAAAATCTCAATCAAGAAGAACAGCTAGTAAAAAAATGGCCACAATTTGAAGAGTATTCTAATTTAAAAATTCAAAACCAAGATAATATAAAAATTATTCCTGATGATACTTGGGAAAATTTCATACAGATAACACAAGAACAAAAATCGCTAGATAATTTAAATCAAAATGAATCTCTTAAATTGTCTGATGTAGATAATGAAAAAATTAGTTACTACAACTCTCAGAAAGAAAATATTGATTTACTGTCTGAAAATTTGGACTCTATTAGACAGCAAGAATACAATTTACAAAATATTAGCAATCAGCTAGAAGATAACAAAAAGCAAAAACAAAGTATTTTAGACAGTAATCCTAAGCTAATTGAATCCATGAAACCATTAAGTAAATCTGAAATGGATGATTTGTTAAAAACAGATAACCAAAATAATCAATGGATCATTTTAGCTGTTGCAGCAATTGCTCTTTTGCTAACAATATTCACAGGGTCTATGTTACGTATTATATTTGGACTTGCATTTTTAGTATCTGCAGGATATTTTGGATATGATTTTTATAAGAAACAACAAACAAATAGTTCACATGTAGACCAGTCTTATACAGGACTATCCAATCAAGAAATAATTTCTATGCAAGGATATCTTAATCAATTAAGCCAATTGAACGCTAAAAACAGTGAACTAATTGCGCAATACAAGGTTATAGAAACAAATCTATCTGAATGGCGTAATTTAGTAGGTAGGACAGTTCCTAACTATGATTCTAACCAAAGTATTGCGAATCAAATAGGAAGCTATTTAGACGAAATTATTCCACTAATAGATCGAGCAGAATTAATTAAGAAAAATTCAGAGAGCAACAGGATTGAATTAGAACAAAAGTTAACTGATTTAAACAATAAATTAACTGCAATTTTAAATGATTATGACTGCAAAGATAGCGATGAATTTACTTTAAAACATCAAAAGCAATTAGAATTAACTAAAGATATTGCCAGATATAAATCATTGTCAGAATTTATAGGTTCAGACTTAGAAAAATTGCAAAAATATTCTAGTATTGAAGAACTCAGTCAGAAATACAATAGTTTAAAAGATGATTATGAAGAATTATCTAGTAGCGTTAATATGTTAAATCAAGAAATAGGTGGTCTCAAAAATCAGATTGATAATATCTTTGATGATCGTGAGTACCAGCTTGTTGAAAATCAGTTAAAGCAAATCGAAGAAGATATTATTTCTAATTATGATGAATGGTTATCGATGATTTTAGCAAGCGAATGGATTCATGGAACTCTCAACGAAGCTAGTGAGAATCGCTTCCCTAAAATGTTAGGAAAATCTAGACAATATTTTAATATACTAACTAATGGTAATTACACAGATATAAAGTTAGACAATAAAAATATTAAAGTAACTAGAAAAGACAAAACAATTTTTAACGCACACGAATTATCAAGAGCGACAACAATACAATTGTATCTTTCACTACGATTAGCATTTATTTTAGAAATATCTGATATAGTAAAATTACCAATATTAATTGATGATGCTTTTGTAGATTTTGATTTAGGCCGTAAAGAAGTTATTTCCAGTCTTATTAAGGAAATTTCAAAAGATAATCAAGTGATTTATGTTACTGCCAATCAACCTATTGATGGTGAATATGACAATATTATTAAGCTATAAAGGAAATAGATTATGAATAAGATAAATGATTATAAAAATGGTGAAGAGATGGATCTTGATGTAATTATCAAGCGTTCAGATTTACGAGTTGCCAAAAATGGTAAGAACTATTTGTCTCTAGTTTTTGAAGATAAATCTGGTCAAATTCCAGGTAAATACTGGGATGCCAGTGAAGGGGATGCTACCAATTTTAAAATTGGAACAGTTACTCATCTTGTAGGTAAGAGAGATAACTATCAGGGTAATCCTCAAGTTAATATTAGTAGTCTTAAAGTTTTAGATCCCAATTCTATTGATATGTCACAATTTATACAGACAGCTCCTATCTCAGCAGAAGATATGGAAGATCAAATGGAGGGGCTATTTCTCCAAATTACCAATGGACATTGGAATAGAATAGTAAGATATCTATATAAAAAATATCATGATCAATTCTATATTAGTCCAGCTGCCAAAATTAACCATCATGATTTTCGTGGTGGTTTAGCCTATCACACACTTTCAATGGCAAAATTAGCAGAGAAAATATGTGATCAATATCCTCAAGTTGATCGAGCATTACTTTTAGCTGGAGCTTGCGTGCATGATTTAGGAAAAGTGATTGAACTCGGTGGCAGTGTGGATGTTGAGTATACTTTTGAAGGTAAGATGTTAGGACATATCACAATAGTTGATGAAGAAATTGTTTCTGCAGCTAATGAGTTGGATATATCTTTAGAATCAGAAGATATGATCTTGTTGAGACATATGGTTATATCTCATCATGGGTTGCTAGAATATGGGTCACCTGAAAGACCACAGTTGTTAGAAGCAGAATTATTACATGAAATCGATATGATAGATGCTTCAATTAATATGATTACTAAGGCTTTAGACAGAACAGAAGAGGGTAGTTTCTCTGAACGAATATTTGGTTTAGATAATCGTACGTTCTATAAAAGAAATACAAATTCCTAAACGAAAAGACACACTCCTATAATTAAGGTGTGTGTCTTTTTATACATTAATTTAAAGTAAATAAAAAAACCGCCATTCGGCGATTTTTTATTTTGTTGTGTTTGATGTAGAAGAATTACTATTTGAAGATGAACCATTACCAGTATATCCGGCTAGGATATTCTTAAGATCATCATCCTTTATATGCACATCAGCTTTTTTAAGAACTTTACCAATAACTGATTGCATTACAGTTGAGTCTTGCATCCATCCAGTGTAGATACGTTCTTTAAGTTCAGATTTGTGATCTGCAAGTTTACCCTTAGCAGGTTTGTTGTTTAATTGAAGAACTACATAACTACCAGTTGTTGTTGTAACAGGTGTTGATGAGTAGTCGCCAACTTTTTTAAGTTTGTAAGCTGCAGTAACGATTGATGAGTCAACTTGTGTTGAAGTGTTATCAAAGGCAGCTAACTTACCACCTTTATCTTTTGTAGATGTATCTGTTGAATATTCTTTAGCAAGTGCTGAGAATTTTTCACCATTATCAAGTTTTGTAATTACTTCTTTAGCTGTATTTTCATCAGCAACTACGATTTGAGAAACAGTGATTTTTGGTTGATATTTCTTCCATTCAGAGTTAAGTTTCTTGTCTGAAATCTTCTTGTTAGCTTTAAGAGCTTCTTCTGTTAGAAGGTTAGTACGAACATTGTCCTTGAACTTACTTTCTGTAAGTCCATTTTGTTCTAGCAATGTCTTGAATTGTGAACCGTATTGCTTCTTGTATGAGTTAAATTTCTTGTTAACATCATCTTTTGAAACTTTGTCACCATATTGATTTTCAAGAGCTTTAGAAATGATCATTGTTTGAAGGGTTTGCTTACCACTTGTAGAATCCTTCATTTCCTTGTAGTAATCATTTTCTGAAATTCTTCCGCCGTTCATTGTAGCGACAGTTTTGTTACCAGCACAACCAGCAACTGTAACCATCATCAACAAACCAGCAAGGGCAACAGCCCATTTTGTAATACGTTTGTTCATTTTTACACATCCTTAATTAAAGTCTATAACATGAAAAGAGTACCACAAAAAAATCATATTTTGCATCAAATTAGATAAAAATTCAAAAAAAAATCACATTTTATCTACTGAAAGACTAAGATAATATAGAATTATATCAATCTAGCTAGGCAGATTTTCTTTAAGATCTTCTATTGTTAGATTAATATCATCTACGATTGGAGAGATTTCTTCAATATAGTTGCTTACATCATTTTTGATACCGGTAACTACTTCAGGTACTACTTTGATGTTATTTTTTAGAGATTTTAGATCGGATACAAAATCATTGGCATTGCTAAAAACATTTGTACTTCCGGTGGAACTAAATTTTCTACCTTTAGAAAAAAAATATATACCAGCACTTGCTGCTGAAATTAAAGTAATAGTTGTACGTAATTTCATCTTTATTCTCCTATAGATTTTCTTTAATGTTGTTTAAGATCTGTTCTAGTTGATCAGATGTATATTTTTCAGTGTTGTCTTTGAAACTAATAGCAAAATCATCATGAAGAGTAAATTTAGGGACGAAATGAATATGTGAGTGCATAACAGTTTGATAAGCAACTTCACCGTTATTCATTGCAATGTTCATACCTTCAATATTTTTATCAGATTTTTTAATTGCTTTGGCAATCATTGGAATCTTAGTAAGAACTTTCTCAGAAAGTTCTGAATCATATTCAAAAATATTCTCCACATGCTTCTTTGGTACCATAAGTGTATGACCTGGAGTTACTTGAGAAATATCAAGAAAAACCTTCACGTCATCATCTTCATAGATAGTATAACTTGGAATCTCATTATTTATAATTTTACAAAAAATACAGTTATCCATATTGAATTTTTCCTCTCAAATAAGTATATTGTTTATTTCATGATATCATTGTTATATTAACAAAAACAGATATAGGTGGTTTTATCCATGACTTTAGAAATTAAAGATCTTACAGGTGGCTATGGTCACGTTAATGTATTAAATAAGGAAACATTTACTGTTGAAGACGGTCAAGTTGTTGGAATGATCGGACTGAATGGTGCAGGTAAGTCAACAACTATAAAACATATTATTGGATTATTGAAACAAAAAAGCGGTCAAATTTTGATTGATGGTATTTCTCTTGAAGACAATGTAGAAGAGTACCGCAAAAAAATTGCATATGTACCAGAATTGCCAATTCTCTATCCAGAGTTAACATTAAAGGAACATATTGACCTAACTATAATGGCATACGATCTTGACCATGATAAAACATGGGAAAATGCTAACAAATTGTTAGAAACATTCAGATTATCAAATAAACTAGATTGGTTCCCACAAAACTTTTCAAAAGGTATGAAACAAAAAGTTATGATTGTTTCTGCTTTCATGACTGATGCCAGATTGTTTATTATTGATGAACCATTCACAGGATTGGATCCACTATCTGTGAACGATTTGCTGAATGTAATTGATGAAAAGAAAAAAATAGGTTGTTCTGTGCTAATGTCTACTCACGTTTTAGCAACTGTCCAAGATCACGCTGATAAATTTGTTCTTATTAATAATGGACAAGTTCGCGCGGATGGAACTCTTGATCAATTGAAAGAAATGTTTGATATGAAAGATGCCAATCTAGATGATATTTACATCAAGATGTCCAAAGAGGGCAAATAAATGAGAAAACTTTATTCAGAAAGATTAAGAAGACATCAGCAGGAACAGTTTAAGTACTTAAGATTAGTTTTCAATGATAACTTCATGTTGGCATTTATTGTTTTAATGGGAGCCGTAGGATTTGGGTATTCCAATTTCTTAGGATCATTTACCAACCAACAATGGTGGGGTAAGCCAGTATTTATTATAATTACTTTTTTGTCATTTCAAGCAGGTCGAATTGCTACTTTGTTAGAAGATCCAGATAGTACTTTCTTACTAGCAAAAGAAAATGACTTCTATGAATATTTCAAGAGGGCTCTTTCATATAGTATATTTTTACCGATTTTAGCAATAGCGTTGATATCATTTTTACTATCACCATTTGCATTTAGAATGGCAGATATCAATGTCACAGGTATCGTGATATTTGCCGTATCAGCTGTAATAAGTAAGATGAGCTTACTTAATGTAGAATTATTTAACTTATACAATGAAGAAAACACTACAAAACTCCTGTTTGAATTAATATTACTTGCATCAATTGTCATTGCTACATATTCTAGTTCGCTAATATACTTAGTAGTAAGCATTGTATTACTAGTTATTTCTGTAATGATTACCAGACCTAATATCACAAGTAAGAGACTACAGTGGCAAAAAGCAATTAGTTTAGAAAATCAAAGAATCTTCAAACTAAAAAGATTCTACAATTTATTTACAGATGTTCCAGGTGTAAGCAGTAAAATTAAACGCCGCAAATGGTTGGATTTCTTGTATTCATCAATGAAATTAAAACAAAGTAATACATACTTCTATATATTCGTCAGAGGATTTGTCCGTAATAACGAGTATATTGGATTATTCATAAGATTGACTATCATTCAAGGTATTCTATTAGCATTTATCGATAATTTTTATATTTCATTAATAGTCGAAATACTATTTATCTATTTGTTAGGATTCCAGTTAAAACCTTATTTCAAAGAAATTATGCAAAATATGCTTCAAAGACTTTATCCAATTTCAAAAGATCAAAAAATACGAGATTTTATTAAATTATCAACTATTATTTTATCAATTCAGTGGTTGATTAGTGCTATAGCGATTTTTGTACAATTTTCATTTACAATGAACAGCATTGTAATATCACTAGCAGGTTTAGTAGTGTTAATTTTTGTTAACTATTTCTACATGCCAAGACAATTAAAAAAAATATAACGTAATGGAGTAATTAAATGCGCTTAAGAAACAAGCCTTGGGCTAAGGACATGATTAATGATAATTTGGATTTGATTTCGGTTCATCCAGAAAAAATGGCGGGGAAATGGCAATCTAAATTTGATAAAGAACAACCTTTATTTATTGAAGTAGGTTCGGGTAAAGGTAGATTTATAACAGAGCTTGCAAAAAGAAATCCTCAAAATAATTACATTGCAATTGAGGTTCAAGAAGGTGCAATTGCGCTTCTTCTAAAGAAACAAGTTGAAAATAAAATTCCGAATTTACAACTCTTATTAGCTAATGGAGCTAATTTAGATGAGATGTTTGCTGAAGATGAGGTTAGTGGAGTTTACTTAAATTTCTCTGATCCATGGCCTAAAACGCGTCATGAGAAAAGACGTCTAACTTACAAGAGCTTCTTATCACAATATGAAACTGTTTTGAAAAAAGATGGAATACTACAGTTTAAAACTGACAATCAAGGATTATTTGAGTACTCATTGTTAAGTATGAATAATTATGGAATGGTCTTTGATGACATTTCTCTTGATCTTCACAATGACGAAGAGAAAAATGCTGCAAACATTGAGACAGAATATGAAGAAAAGTTCTCAAAAAAAGGCTTCAGAATTAATTATCTGAAAGCCCATTTTAAAAACTAATATTATATTTTCTTGATGTTTAGTAGTTCACCGCTCATTGCGTCAGCAATGAAATGATATTGAGAAACATCATCTTCGTCAAGTGTTGTAACACCACCAACGATACCCCATGTAGATTCTCCGTCAACATTTACACGTTGATAAAGTGGTTCTACCCAAGTACCGATAACTTTTTGATCATCGCCAAGAACGTTTTTTACTTTTTCAATAATACGGTTACTGTCCACATGATGCTTAATTGCTACAGTTGCAGCTGCACCAGCAACTAGTGCAGTACTTGCTAAAATTAATGATCCAATACCTTTTTTACTCATAAATAACACTCCTTAACAATTTTGATAACCATATGTTAACACTTTTATATGAATATTGTATGATTAAAGTAGCAAGGAATGTAGATTGTTTGACTAAATTTTAGAAAAGAAGTATCTTAAATATCTCGAAAGGTGGTTAAATCTATGAAAACGCTTGAAGATTTTAATACAAAAGACTGGAAAGAAGCCACAAAACAAGGGAAATATGTTTTATTTTTCCATGCAGATTGGTGTCCAGATTGTAAATTTATTGAACCAAAAATGCCAGAAATTGAACAAGATTTTTCTGATTTCACCTTTATAAGCATTGATAGAGATGAAAACATGGATATGGCTATTGAATTAGGAATTATGGGCATACCAAGTTTTATTGTAGTAGAAGATGCTAAAGAAATTGGTAGACTTGTCAATAAGGATCGTAAGACAAAAGAAGAAGTTGAAAACTTTATAAGTTCTACTGTCGAAGCAAGCTCATTATAATAAAAAAGTAGTTACTAAATATTAAAGTAACTGCTTTTTTTATTAACTAAATGTTATATTAGAATTATGATTTTTTATCCTTATGAATAAGCGAGGAATTCATTTTGTTACTAAGTTTTTATAATAAAGAAGAATTAGGCGATGTTTTAATAGTAGAATGCGCTGATGATACTAATGTAAAACAAAAGACAACACAAAACGGTAATGTTGTTCGTATATCTGATGAGAATGACAAAGCTATTGGTTTTAATTTTTTTAACATTCATGACAAATTAGGAATAAACGAAAATGGACAAGTTTTCCTTAATGAATCTCAAGTTGACATTTTAAATGAAGAACTTAAAAAAGCTTCATTCAATGATACTCTTGAAGCAGATGTTTCTCCCAAATTTGTCGTAGGATATGTAGAAGAAATGACAGAACATCCTGATTCTGATCACTTGCATATTACTAAAACAAATGTTGGACTTGATTCTCCTGTTCAAATCGTTTGTGGTGCATCAAATATTGAACAAGGTCAATTGGTTGTTGTAGCACTTCCAGGTGCAGTTATGCCAACCGGTTTTGAAATTTGGCCAGGGCAACTTCGTGGAGTAGATAGTTTTGGAATGATTTGTTCAGCAGGTGAACTGGGAATTCCTAATGCTCCTAAGAAAAAAGGTATTTTAGTACTTGAAGAAGGATCAGCTGGCGACGCCTTTGATTTTGAAAAAGCAGAAAAGATGTTTAATTAGGAGTAATTATGGAAAATAAAATTTATCATTTTGTTGGGATAAAAGGAACTGGTATGAGTGCTTTAGCACTTATCATGAAGGATTTTGGTTATGAAGTTCAAGGATCAGATATTGATAAATATACATTTACTCAAAGAGAACTTGAAAAAGTAGGAATCAAAATTCTACCATTTGATGCGGATAATATTAAACCAGGTATGACAGTTGTCGCTGGTAATGCCTTTAAAGATGACAATGTTGAAATTAAATCTGCTCTTGATCAAAAAGTAGAAGTTATCAAATATCCTGAACTTCTAGCACAAGTTATGAGTGACTATACATCTATCGGAGTTGCTGGTTCTCACGGTAAGACTAGTACAACTGGTTTGTTAGCACATACATTAAGTGGTATTGCTAAAACTTCATATCTTATCGGTGATGGGACAGGTAAAGGTGATAAAGATGCAAAATTCTTTGTTTTCGAAGCCGATGAATATCGCCGTCACTTCCTTGCATATTCTCCAGATTATTTAGTAATTACAAACATTGATTATGATCATCCAGATTATTATTCTGGAATTGATGATGTAATAGATGCTTTTGAATCTGAAGCACGCAAAGTCAAAAAGGGTATTTTCATCTGGGGTGAGGACAAACATGCTGGTAAAATTTCAGCTGATGTTCCAATATATTCATATGGCCTAGATGACAGTGATTATATTCAAGCAAAAAATATCAAGAGAACTGTTAAGGGTTCATCTTTTGATGTTTATATTGATAATGAGAATATTGGTAATTTTGAAGTTCCATTATTTGGAGAACACAATATACTTAATTCTCTGGCAGTTATCGGTATTGGTCACATGGAAAAATTGGATCATGACCTAATTAACAAAGAACTTCAAACATTTGGTGGTGTCAAAAGACGTTTTAGTGAAAAAAATGTGGCAGACATGGTCATTATCGATGATTATGCACATCATCCACAAGAAATTAAAGCTACTATTGATGCTGCTAGACAAAAATATCCAGATCGCGAAGTTGTAGCAATTTTCCAACCTCACACATATACAAGGACTCTTGCGTTGATGGATGATTTTGCTGAAGCTTTGGATCTAGCTGATGAGGTTTTCTTAACAGATATCTTTGGATCAATTCGTGAAAAACAAGGTGACATTACAAGTAAAGACCTTGGAGACAAGATTAGTAAGGGTGGTCGTGTTCTCACATTAGAAGACATGTCGCCATTATTGGATTTTCATAATGCAGTTATGATATTTATGGGTGCTGGAGATGTTCAAAAATATGAATTAGCATATGAACAAATTTTAAGTACTTTAAATCCAAATCAACAATAATAATTAAGAGTCAGGTGCATGTTCACTTGGCTTTTTTTGTTGTGAAAAGACTGTTAAAATATTAATAATGTAAACAGATTCCAGAGGAGATATTATGGCTGATAAATTATTACTTATTGATGGAAATAGTGAGGCGTTTAGAGCATTTTATGCTTTAAATGATCTTGATAAATTTACTACACCCGAAGGAATACACACTAATGCATTGTATGCATTCACAAATATGTTGGATTTGATTCTGAAAAACGAAAAACCAACACATGTTTTGGTTGCCTTTGATGCAGGCAAGACAACCTTTAGAACAGAAAAGTTTGATGATTATAAAGGTACAAGATCTAGTACACCATCTGAATTAATGGAACAATTACCATTGATTAATGAGTTACTTGATGCCAAAGGAATAAAGCATTATGAGTTGCCTAATTTTGAAGCTGATGACATAATCGGAACTTTGGCAAAAGAAGCAGAAGCTGATGGAATGACTGTTACAATTCTCACAGGTGATCGAGACTTAACTCAATTAACGACAGATAAAACTACAGTAAAAGTTAATGTTAGTGGAGTTACCAAAATAGAATCATACACACCGGAGTTTGCAGAAGAAAAATGGGGTGTAAGAGTTGACCAAATTATTGATAAAAAGGGGTTGATGGGTGATAACTCTGATAACTACCCTGGTGTAACAAAGATTGGTCCTGTAACTGCAGAAAAATTGTTAAATGAGTATGGAACTATAGAAAATTTATATGATCATATTGATGAATTAAAGAAGAGCAAGATGAAGGAAAATCTTATAAATGACCGTGAAAATGCATTTATGAGTAAAGATCTAGCTACTATAAGAAGAGATGCTCCTGTAGATATTTCTTTGAGCGATACAAAATATAAAGGTGAAGATACTGAGCAGTTAGTTTCCTTTTATAAAAAAGTTAACTTCCAATCTTTCTTGAATCGTATGGATCTGAGTGAAGCCAGTGAGGACATAGTTGGTTCTAAAGTCGACGTTAAGTCTGAAGAATTAGACTCTTCTGCTGTTGATTTTATTATTGAGAGTAAAAAGCCTATTACAATTATTGTAGAAAGTTTTGGAGAGAACTACCATATTGAACCAATTATTGGAATTGCTTTATCAGATGGAGACAGATATTTTGCAACTGATAATGTAGGTATATTAGATGATCAAAAATTTTTGTCATGGTTATCTGATGACTCAAAAGAGAAGTATGTTTTTGACTATAAAAAAACAATTGCACTACTTAACCGCTATGGAAGTAAAATATCAGGTGTAACATTTGACTTGCTGCTAGTATCATATCTTCTTGATACTAATGATAGTAAGTCTGATCTTGGTATTGTTGCCAATAATTATGGATATAATATTCAGACAGTAGAAGAATTTTATGGTAAAGGTGTCAAAAAATCACTTCCAGAAGATGCGAATGATTTGCTACACTATTTATCTGAAAAAGCTTTTGTAGTAAATGAACTTCATGATAAAACTATGGCAGAGTTGGCTAAAAACGATCAAGATGCTCTTTATGATGAGATAGAGTTACCACTTTCAATTGTTTTGGCTGAGATGGAAATTGAAGGAATTACTGTTCAGACCAGCAAATTAAAAGAAATGGAAAACACATTTGCACTTCGTTTATCAGATATTGAACAACAGATTTATCATGAAGCAGGTCAGACTTTCAATATCAATTCACCTAAACAACTAGGTGTCGTTTTATTTGAAGATTTGAAACTTCCTGTTGTTAAGAAAACAAAAACAGGTTATTCAACAGCAGTGGATGTCTTAGAAAAACTAAGAAATGAATCTCCTGTTGTAGATTTGATTTTACAATATCGCCAAATTTCAAAAATCCAATCAACATATGTTATTGGACTGCAAAAATTCATTCAAGCAGATAACAAGATTCATACTATTTATCAACAAACGTTGACGCAGACAGGAAGATTGTCATCCAATGAACCTAATTTACAAAATATTCCTATCCGAATTGATGAAGGTCGACAAATAAGAAAAGCATTTGTTCCTCAAAAAGAAGATTGGCAAATTTTCTCTGCAGATTATTCTCAAGTTGAACTACGTGTGCTTGCACATATTTCTGGTGACGAAAATATGCAAGAAGCATTTAATGAGGATTATGATATTCACGCACATACAGCGATGCGAATTTTTGGTTTAAACGATGATTCAGAAGTAACAAGTGATATGAGAAGACAAGCTAAAGCTACAAACTTTGGTATTGTCTATGGAATCAGTGATTACGGATTGTCACAAAATATCGGTATCAGCCGTAATAAGGCAGCAGAATTCATTGATAATTACTTTGAGCAATATCCAGGTGTTAAAAAGTATATGGATGATATAGTTAAATTTGCAGAAGAGAACGGTTATGTGGAAACTATTATGCATCGCCGTCGTTATTTACCAGATATTCATTCTAAGAATTTTAATATTCGTAACTTTGCAAGAAGAACTGCTATGAATACGCCTATACAAGGTAGTGCTGCAGATATTATCAAAGTTGCAATGATTAACATGCAAAAGATGATTAAAGATGAAGGGTTACAAGCCAATCTTCTTCTTCAAGTACATGATGAAATGATCTTTGAAGCGCCAAAATCAGAAATTGAAATATTAGAAAAACTAGTACCTAAAGTTATGGATTCAGCGGTGAAACTTGATGTTCCTTTGAAGGTAGGTACTGCACATGGAAATAACTGGTACGAATCTAAATAAAAGGAGTTTACTATGCCTGAAATGCCTGAAGTCGAAACTGTTCGACGTGGATTACAACAACAGATTGTTGGTAAAAAAATAGAAAAAGTAGATATAAGATATCCAAACTTGATAACTGGAGATACTGCAGATTTTGTTGATACAGTCACTGGTGCCACATTTATTTCAGTCAATAGACGAGCTAAATTTCTGGAATTAAATCTGGACACTGGTTTGACTATTATTAGTCATTTGAGAATGGAAGGCAAATATAAAGTTTCTAAAGATCAGTCAGCAATTGACAAGCATTCTCATGCTATTTTTTATTTAGATTCTGGTGAGATGTTAATTTATAATGATGTCCGTAAGTTCGGACGCATGCAGCTTTGGAAAACATCAGATCTTTCAGATAATCCATCTATCAAAAAATTAGGACCTGAACCACTAAGTGACGATTTTAAATTATCTATTTTGTATCCTAGGGTAATAAAACATAGAAAAGATATAAAAACAGTTCTTTTGGATCAATCTGTAATAAGTGGGTTAGGAAATATTTATGTTGATGAGGTTTTATGGAAATCAAAAATCAATCCATTGGCTAAAGCAAATGAATTATCAGAGTCTGACGTTCAAAAGATTATGGACACTTCCAATGAAGAAATGGAAGTTGCTATTAAATCTGGAGGATCAACTATAAGATCATATGTTGATTCAACAGGTCATAAAGGAAATATGCAAGATCTATTGCAAGTATATGGTAAAGAGGGAACTCCATGTCCTAGATGCGGTACAGACATTGAAAAAATCAAAGTAAACGGCCGTGGAACTCACTTTTGTCCTAATTGCCAAAAATAAAAGCTTGCATTAGTTTGGCAATCAGAGTATTGTACTGGATATTCGCTACCGAATTATTTCAATTGGAGGTAAACAAATGAATTATCGTGTTCAACTAAACACGGATTCTCAATTGTTTACTGTTGTAGATAAGTACAATAAAAATGTATTTGCGAACGGTATAACAATCGAAGAAGCCGTCGAAAAATTTAAACGAATATAAAATAAACCTAGCTCATATTGAGTTAGGTTTTTTGTATTATTTAAGAATATTGTTTGCAAATCTAATATGATTTATAATTACACGAGAGATATGTGTAAAAAATTAAGTCTGCGAGGTAACTATGAGTTTAATTTATGGTTTGACCGGTGGCATTGCAACCGGAAAAAGTACCGTCGCTAAAATTTTGCAAGAAAATAATATAGAAGTATACAGTGCCGATCAAGTAGCACGAGATGTTGTTAAACCAGGAACATTAGGATTAAAACAAATTGTTGAAACTTTTGGAACTGAGATTTTAAATGAAGATCAATCACTGAATAGAAAAAAATTAGGTTCGATAGTTTTTAAAGATAAAACTGAACTAGATAAGTTGAACAAAATTAATGGTCCACTAATTAGAACTGATATTTTAAATATCATTAATAATGTCAAAAAGAAAAAAGATGATAAAATATATGTCTTTGAAATTCCATTATTGTTTGAATTTAACTATCAACAATATTTAGATGGGACAATTTGTCTCAGTATGCCGAAAGAATTACAGACAAAAAGACTAATGGGTAGAGATAAGATATCAGAAAAACTAGCACTACAAAAAATATCTAGTCAGATGCCAATTGAAGAAAAAGTGACATTAGCAGACTATGTTATTGAAAATACTGGAACTATAGATGATCTAACAAAAGAAACTAATAATTTAATAAAAAAATTAAGAGGTCATGTAAATAATGAATTGTCCTAAATGTCATGGTACATCTTTGAAAGTTTTGGATTCTAGACCTTGTGAGGACGGCATGTCAATTCGTAGAAGAAGATTGTGCGAATCATGCGGTAATAGAATTACTACTTATGAAAGAATAGAAATAACACCAATTTTAGTAGTTAAGAAAAATGGTGATCGAGAAGCATTTGATCGTGACAAAATATTAAAGGGTCTCGTTCGCTCATCTGAAAAAAGACCAGTAAGTATCGATCAACTAAATGAATTAGTAGATCAGGTCGAGAATGAGCTAAGTAAGACAGGGAAGAGAGAGATTGCTTCTCAAGATATAGGCGAGATTATTATGAAATTGTTATCTCAATTAGACGATGTAGCCTATATTCGCTTTGCAAGTGTTTATCGCGAATTTAAAGATATGAATGGATTTATGCAAGAAGTACAAGAAATGATAAAAAATGAAAAAAGTAAAGAGGGTTAGTTTGTGGATATAGAACCAAATAATAATTCTTCTAAATTGACACCTATGACAGGCTACTGGTGTTTAAAAAATGGAGAGTTGAGTGATTACAATCAAAGAGTCTTTACTGACTTATATCTTCCTTTAGTCGGAGCAGAAGCTCTGGCTATTTATCTTTTACTATTTCAAAAAACTACAGATAAAAGAATAGTTACAGAAAGATCTAACCACGCTGAATTATTGAGTTTGCTTGATATCGACTTAAAGTCTTTTCAAAATGCGCGAATTAAACTCGAAGCAACAGGATTAATTAAAAACTACCGCAAATATGATGAATTGGGTGAGTACTACATATATGATTTATACTTACCTTTAAACCCAAGTGATTTTTTCAGGGATGATTTATTGAGCATCTTCTTATATGAAAAAATTGGTCAGAGTTTGTTCAATAACTTAGTGAAAAAATATTCTGTTAACCGAGATATATTAAATGATGCAAAAGATCAGACAAGTAAATTTTTAGATGTATTCAGATTGAATTCGGAAGATTTAATAGATACACCTAATGATGTAAGTATTGCTCAAAATAGTATGCAATCAACTCCAACTAAATCCATTGAACTGAATAGTCAGAAGAATTTAGATTTTGACTTGATAATCGATCGAGCTTCACAGTTATATCGAATTGAAAAAGAAGATATTAACCTCAATAAGGATTTGATTGAGAACTTAGCTACATTTTATGATTTAGATGAAATTGTTATAATTGACTTGTTAGGTAGAACCATGGATATCATTACTAATAAGATTGATCCTAGCGAGTTGAAAAATATGGTTCAGCAAAGATTTGAACAGCGTGTTAATATTCAAACAAATGAAGTAACTGAGACTACTTCGCAGTTAAATAGTAACTTTAATCGTGATGATCAATTACTCATTAAACAGGCAAAAGAATTAGCACCAGCAGAATTTTTAGCTTCAGAAAAGCAACAAACAGGTGGATTCACCGGTACAGTTGAGTCTAGAGCACTAAGAAATCTTGCAATGAATACAAGTTTAAGTCCCAGTGTCATCAACATATTAACGCATTATTCTTTACAACAGAATACAACGTTAAGCTTGCCATTAATGGAAACAATTGCTAATGATTGGCAACAAAATAACATCAAAACTCCAGAAGATGCATTGAAGAGGATACAAGAGTCAAGAAGCAAACCTAGAAATCCCAAAAGACGCTATCAGAATCAAAAATCCAATAATGGTAGAGTTGAAAAAGGAACAGATTGGTCCCAAGTAAAAGCAAGACCTGTCGAACAATCAAATCAAGATATTCAGGAACGTTTAAATAGAATTAGGCATAAGGAAAACAACTAATGGAAAAAATTGGCGACACAATCAAGAAACTTATGGATACAGCTAATAGAAATGAGCAGTTTAAAAAGTTGATGTCTGATGCACTTAATGACCCAGATGTACGCGCTTTTTTAAATGAACATGAATCTGAATTAAGTAATGAAAGTATTGCTAAAAGTGCAAGTAGCATTTATGAATTCTACAATCAAAAGCATAATTCTAGTGAATTATCAGATCAATTTGTTCCCAGTCTGATTGTTAATAATCACAATGTGGAAGTAGCATATTCTCCAAACGCCAAGAGAATTGCTGAAGAAAATTCTAAAGATTATTCATCAAGTGTTAGATTACTGGATATGCCAGACGATATTAAGGATGCCAGTCTTGATGATTACACTGGAGAAGGTAGACAAGATGCTTTGGATAAAGCATTACAATTCATTGAAAATTATCAGAGTGGCGGACAATATATGCCGGGTCTTTATCTTGCGGGTGATTATGGTGTCGGAAAGACTTATCTTTTGGGTGCTATTGCTAATGAATTATATAAAAGTGGAGTTAAATCAACTTTAGTTAATTTTTTAAGTTTACAGTCTCAAGCAAAAGGAGCAATCAATGATAATAGAGTTTCTAAATTAGTTGAACGCTTGAAGAAGTCACAATTACTTATGCTTGATGATATTGGCGCTGCTAATATGTCGGAATGGTTTAGAGACGAAGTTTTGGGAGTTATTTTGCAATATCGAATGCAAGAAAATTTGCCAGTATTCTTTTCATCTAATTTCTCTATGAATGAACTTGAAGAACACTTTGCCAATAGCAAAAATGGCAATTACGATATAGTTAAAGCCAAAAGATTAATGGAGAGAGTTCGATATCTCTCAAGAGAGGTTATTGTTTCAGGTAATAACCGTAGGAATAAGACATGGTAACCCCTTGCTTATTTAATTAGTTTGTGATTAAATTTACTTAGTAGAAAGACAACGCTTTGGTTCTATACAGGGAGGGTACGTAAACTGGAAGCTTACCCATTACCAAAGACACCACTTTCGGTTTCCATTTAGAATTATAGATCTAAACAAGAGAGGGATAGACTATAGTCTATTCAATTTGGGTGGAACCGCGCAGATGCGTCCCAGAATTATGTGCATATTTTTTATGTGTATATAATTCTGGGACGCATTTTTTTGTCTTTCAAAAATAAAGGAGAACAAATATGTCAAAAATCAATCTTAAATTTCCAGATGGAGCAGTTAAAGAATTTGATGCAGGGGTATCAACTTTAGATGTTGCTAAGTCAATCAGTACTTCTTTAGGTAAAAGTGCCATTGCTGGTAAATTAAATGACCATATCATTGATGTTAATCTACCAATTAATCAAGATGGTTCAATTGAAATTATTACTGCTAAAGATGAGGCTGATGCTCTAGAAGTTTTACGTAATTCAGCTAGTTTTGTATTTAGCAAAGCAGCTAAAGAATTCAAATCAGATTTAAGTTTTGGTGAAAAACAATCATCAGATGATGGTTTCTATGTCGATACAGATAGCAAATCAGGACAGATCACTGTTGATGAATTGGAAGACATTGAAAAAATGATGTCAAAAATCATCAAACAAAATGATAAGATTGAACGTTTAATGATGGACAAATCAGAACTTGAAACAATGTTCAAAGGTGATGATTACAAGACATCATTAGTTCAAGCAATCGATGCTGTTCAAATTCCTGTTTATAAAATGGGAGATTTTGTAGACTTTGGTTATAGTGCAATTTTGCCAAGCTTAAAAGATTTGAAGCATGTAAAACTTCTTTCTGTTGCTGGAGCTTATTGGCAAGGTAAGTCAAGTAATCCTATGCTTCAAAGAATTTATGGAACAACATTTTTCAGTCAAGATTCACTTGATGAAGATTTGAAACGTCGCCAAGAAATAAAAGAACGTGACCACAGAACACTTGGACGCGATTTAGACTTATTCTTCGTTGATCCAGAAGTGGGTGCAGGATTACCATATTGGATGCCAAATGGAGCAACAATCAGACGTCAGATTGAAAGATATATCATAGATAAAGAAGTTGCTTGGGGATATGAACATGTATATACTCCAATTCTTATGAACCTAAATGCCTATAAGACATCAGGTCACTGGGAACATTATCGTGAAGACATGTTCCCACCAATGGACATGGGTGATGGAGAAATGCTAGAATTACGTCCTATGAATTGTCCTTCACATATCCAAGTCTACAATCACCACACACGTTCATATCGTGAATTACCAGTTAGAATTGCTGAATTAGGTATGATGCACAGATATGAAAAATCTGGAGCACTTACAGGACTACAACGTGTTCGTGAAATGACTCTTAACGATGGACATACTTTTGTTGCTCTAGATCAAATTGAGGACGAATTTAAACGTACATTGCAGTTAATGATGGAAGTTTACAATGACTTTAATATCACTGATTACTCATTTAGATTGAGTTATCGTGATCCTGAAAATACTGATAAATATTACGATGATGACGATATGTGGACACGATCACAATCAATGTTGAAGTCAGCTATGGATGATCTTGGCTTAAGTTATTATGAAGCCGAGGGAGAAGCAGCATTTTATGGTCCTAAGCTAGATGTTCAAACAAAAACAGCTTTAGGTAACGAAGAAACACTATCAACAATTCAATTAGATTTCTTACAACCAGAGAGATTTGAATTAACATACGTTGGTTCTGATGGTGAAGATCATAGACCAGTTATGATTCACCGTGGTATTGTTTCTACAATGGAAAGATTTATTGCTTACTTAATTGAAATGTACAAGGGTGCATTCCCAACATGGCTGGCTCCACAGCAAGTGAGAATTATTCCGGTCAACAACAAACTACACATGGAATATGCTGAAGATATTATGAAGAAGCTTCGTGATAAAAATATCCGTGTTGAAATAGATGATCGTGATGAAAAAATGGGTTATAAGATTCGTGATTCACAAACAATGAAAGTACCATATACAGTTGTTATTGGTGATGATGAAGCAGCAGATGCTACAGTTTCTTTAAGAAAATATGGACAAGAAGAATCAGTTTCTGAAAATGCAGATATATTCGTTGATTCTGTTGTGGCAGATGTAGCAAATTACAGTCGCCAAAATGGCTAAAAATAAAACATTAAAAATATTGACAATAGGGTATTAATACCGTATAGTTAGTAACTGTTGAGATTAAGCAGAAGCGCCCGCTTCTCACCTATGCATATGCCTCTAGGTCTATTACAGTTATGTATGTTTACATACTAATTTGTTGAGTGGGTGCTTAGGCGCCCACTTTTTTTGTGGGATGAAATTTCGGAGGTGACTTACTATAGCAAAAGATCTATTAATTAATGATCAAATTCGAGCAAATGAAGTTCGATTGATTTCAGATAGTGGAGAACAACTAGGCGTTAAGACATTAGCAGAAGCACAAAAACTTGCTGATGATTCTAGCATGGATCTAGTTCTTATGTCTCCAGGTGCTAAACCACCCGTAGCAAAAGTTATGGATTATGGAAAGTACAAATTTGAACTTCAAAAGAAAGATCGTGAAGCTCGTAAAAAACAAAAGACCTTTACTGTCAAAGAAGTGCGTCTTAGCCCAACAATTGAAGATAACGACTTTAATACTAAGCTAAAGAATGCACGTAAATTCTTAGATAAAGGCGACAAAGTTAAAGTATCAATCAGATTTAAGGGTAGAGCTATAACCCATAAAGAAATTGGTAAAAGAGTACTTGATCGTTTAGCTGAGGAAACTAAAGATGTTGCGACTGTAACAACTAAGCCAAAAATGGACGGTCGTAGTATGTTCTTGATGCTAGATCCAATTAGTGCAAAAGATAATAAGAAAAATTAGTGGAGGGGTTAGAAAATGCCTAAACAAAAAACACACCGTGCTTCAGCAAAGAGATTTAAAAAGACTGCTAACGGCGGTTGGAAAAGAAGTCACGCTTATACAAGTCACCGTTTCCACGGTAAGACTAAGAAGCAACGTCGTCAATTAGCTAAGTCAGCAATGGTTAGCTCAAGTGATATGAAACGTATCAAGCAAATGCTTGCAACATACTAATAATTAACATTTAATTTTTTATAACTCAAAGGAGGAGTCATTATGCCACGTGTTAAAGGTGGAACAGTAACTCGCAAACGTCGTAAGAAGGTTTTAAAACTAGCTAAAGGATATCGTGGATCAAAACATATCACTTTCAAAGCTGCACATACACAAATCATGGTTTCATACCGTTATGCATTCCGTGATCGTCGTCAAAGAAAGCGTGATTTCCGTAAATTATGGATTGCAAGAATCAACGCTGCAGCAAGAATGAATGATATCAGCTACAGCAAATTGATGCATGGTCTAAAACTTGCAAATGTTGACATTAACCGTAAGATGTTAGCTCAACTAGCAATTGAAGATCCTGCTGCATTTACAAGTCTTGTAGATACAGCTAAAAAAGCGCTAGCTTAATAAAAAACTCTGTCCTTAGGGCAGAGTTTTTTATTTACTTCAAAATAACCAGACAAATTAGATTCTAAACAGGTAATTAAGTTATTCAAATGTTAAAATATTACTATTGATATTATAATAAGTAGACCAATCATAGATGGAGAAAACAATTATATGTTTAAGCCTTTTTCAATGTTAAATAGCATAACTGATTTGACTATCAAAGATTTAAAAGAATTGAATATTACGACAATTATGACAGATCTTGATAATACATTGATTCCCTGGAATAGCGATGAATATACTCTAACTTTGCGTAAATGGCTATTAGAGATGGATAGAAATGGTATCAAAGTACTTGTTGTTTCAAACAATAGCTACGAAAGAGTCGAAAAAGCTGTTTCTGGATTAGATATTGAAATAGTTGCACGAGCAAAGAAACCTTTACCATTTGAAATAAATAAGTATATCCAAAGTCATAATTTGTCTAAAGATAGTATATTATTTGTGGGTGATCAGGTTATGACCGATGTTTTTGTAGGAAATATCGCTGGGTTGAAGACAATTTTAGTAAAACCATTAGTTGATACTGATGAATTCAAAACAAGAATTAATCGCCAGATGGAAAGACCTATTTTAAAAATGCATAGAATATTGGATAAGAAATTAAACTGGAAGGATTCACTACATGACAAACATTGATGAAACAATTTTCTGTATCGGTTGCGGTGCAGAGATACAAACTGATAACCCAGAGCTACCTGGTTACGTTCAACCGTCAACATTAAAGAAATACTTGGATGATGATGCAGAAGAGCTCCTATGCAAGAGATGCTTTAGACTTAGAAATTATAACGAAATTACAGATGTTAATATTAGCGATGACGATTTTTTAAGACTATTAGATTCAATATCTGAAGAAGATGGATTGATAGTCAACGTTATTGATATTTTTGATTATGAAGGTAGTGTGATTCCTGGATTACATCGTTTTGTAGGTGACAAGGATATTATAGTTGTAGGTAATAAAGTAGACCTATTACCTAAATCTACAAATAAAAACAAATTACTCAACTGGCTTCAAAAAATGAGTAAAGAAAATGGAATTAAATCAGTTGATCAAATTTTAGTTTCTGCAGAAAAGGGACTTAACGTTGATGAATTAATGAAAATGATTGATAAGTACCGCAAAGGTAGAGATGTTTATGTTGTTGGAACAACCAATACAGGTAAATCTACACTTATCAATAGAATTATCAGCGCCAATTCTGATATTAAAAATTTAATAACAACATCCAGATTTCCTGGAACAACTTTAGATAGAATAGATATTCCATTGGATGATGGTAGTAGTTTAGTAGATACACCAGGTATTATTCATCATTACCAACTAGCACACTATTTAAATGACAATGATTTAAAAATTGTTAATCCTAGAAAACCATTGAATCCTTCAACATTTCAACTAAGAGATGGACAAACAATATTTGTAGCTGGTTTAGCTAGATTTGATTTCTTGGATGAAAAGTCAAATGTCACATTTTACGTCAATAAGAATCTTTTATTACATCGTACAAAAACAGTTAATGCAGATGCTTTCTATGAAAAACATTTAGGTGAAATTTTGTCACCACCAAGTGAAATAACAGAATTTCCAAAATTAAAAATTGAAGAATTTACCTCAAAAGTAAAATCAGATATTGTTATTTATGGATTAGGTTGGGTAACAATTCCTGCTAATTGTCATGTAAGAGTATCAGTTCCTGATGGAGTCAATGTATCGATGAGAGAAGCAATTATTTAAGGAGAAATTTAATGATAATTAAGGGTAAGAAAAATAGTTACTTAAGAAGTAAAGCACAAACAATGAAGCCACAAGTTCAAATAGGTAAAGATGGTATTAGCCAAAACTTAATTGATCAAATAAAACAAATTTTGGAGAAAAATGAACTTATTAAGGTATCCTTACTTCAAAATACTATGGTTGATTCAGATGAACTAGTTGAGGCACTTCAAAAAGAAGACGATCAGATTGCACATGTTCAAACAATTGGTTCTAAAGTAGTTTTATATAAAAAATCTTCAAAAGTAAAAAATAGAAACTATTCAATTGAATTGGAGAAAATGTAATAACTAATTATGAATTTGGATAATAAAATTTTAACTAAACCTCAAATTAAAGAAATAAAAAGCGAAGGTATCAAACATGTAGGTATTTTGGGTGGAACTTTTAATCCAATACATTTAGGACACCTAGTTATTGCTGAGCAAGTTTATGATCAGTTGTGTTTAGATAAAATTATGTTTTTGCCAGATGAAATACCTCCTCATAAAGGTGTTGAAAAAGAATTACCAATTAGTAGCAGTGACCGGGTTGAAATGATTAAGTTAGCTATCAAAGACAACATACATTTTGATTTGAATTTGACTGATATTGATCGAGGTGGGGTTAGTTATACCATTGATACGATTAAACAATTGAAGCAGTACAATCCTGATACCAAGTATTACTTTATAATCGGTGGAGATATGGTAGAAAATTTACCTAACTGGTATAAAATTGATGAGCTAGTTCAACTAGTTCAGTTTGTTGGAGTTTGTCGTAAAGGCTATGAGCTGAAGTCAAAATATCCGATAATGTGGGTTAATACTCCAGAATTGGAAATTAGTTCCAGCATGATAAGAGAACGAGCTTCTAAAAATCAATCGATTAAATACCTAGTTCCCAAAGAGGTAGAAAATTATATCAAGGATCGAGGTTTGTTCATTGAGTAATTATAATTATGACAAAATTGTCGCAGGTTTTGATCGTGATCAAGTTATAGAATTAATGAAAAACACATTGAGTGATTTTAGATTTAATCACTGTTTACGTGTAGAGAAACAGGCGATTGCTTTAGCAGAAAAATATGATGTAGACCCTGCTAGGGTAGGCTTAGCAGGGTTACTACATGACTTTGCTAAAGAAAGATCTGACCAAGAATTTATTAATGTAATTAAAGAAAAAAATTTAGATCCTGATTTGTTAAATTATGGTAATGCAATCTGGCACGGAGAAGTTGGGGCAGAGATCATAAAAGATGAGTTAAAAATTCAAGACGAAGACGTTTTGAATGCAATCCGAAGACATACAGTAGGATCAATGCGTATGAACGATATCGATAAATGTGTGTTCATTGCTGATTATATAGAGCCAGGAAGAGATTTCCCTGGTGTTGAAGAAGCAAGAGAGCAGGCTGATATATCTCTATATGCAGGGATGATTGCAGAATTAACTAATACGATTAATCACTTAGTTGATCGTAAACAAGTAATTCATCCGCAAACGTTTGAAACATACAATTATTGGATAAAAAAGGGAGCTTAAAATGGAATCAAAAGAAATAATGGAATTGGCAGTTAGAGCTGCAGATAGTAAACATGCTAATGATATTGAAGTATTAAATATTAGCGAAATCAGTATTATGGCTGATTATTTTGTAATTATGGATGCAGGAAGTCAAAGACAAGTTAACTCTATAGTTGAAGAAATATTAGACCAAATTGGTAAAAATGGTGTTGAAGTAGGACATGTTGAAGGCAAGAGAGATTCAGAATGGATTCTTATTGACCTGCATGACGTTGTTATTCACGTATTTAATACAGAGCAACGTGAGTTCTTCAATATTGAAAAACTTTGGTCAGAGGCACCTAATGTAGATATTTCTGATTTGGTTGTCGAATAATGATTTATGATTCATTTGCATCTGTATATAGCGAATTGATGGATGATTCACTATATGAAAGATGGGCAGAGTTTGTCAGCTCCAATACCAGTCCAGAACAAAAAACTCTTTTAGATGTTGCTTGTGGCACTGGAGATCTATCTATTATATTGGATAATGAATTTGATGTGGAAGGAACTGATCTTTCAACATCAATGCTAGAAATTGCTGAAGATAAGGCTAAAAAAGCAAATAAAAATATCAAATTTGAACAAGGCAATATGTTGGATTTATATAACTTTGGCAAATACGATATTATTACTTGTTTTGATGATTCAATATGCTATTTAAAAGATGAAGATGAGCTATATATGGCATTTAAACAGTCTTTTGAACACTTGAATGAAAATGGTGTGTATATGTTTGATGCACATTCTCTTTATCAAATGGATGAAGTTTTTCTTGACTATATGTTCAATCACAAAACAGAGGATTCTGCATTTATGTGGAGTAGCTTTGAAGGTGACTTTGAGCATAGCATAGAACATGAGTTAACTTTTTTTAACTGGAATGAAGAGATTGGTGGATACTCAGTAAACACTGAAGTTCATAAGGAACGTACATATCCTTATGAAGTATTTTTACAAATTTTAAAAGATGTTGGATTTAAAAATATATCAATTTCATCTGATTTTGGTAAATCAAATGATTTAGAAAATTCTACAAGATGGTTTTTTGTTGCTCATAAGTAGAGGTTTAAGTATTGAAAATTTATGGATTTGTTGCAGAGTTTAATCCATTTCACAATGGACATAAAAAATTTATAGATGAAGTGAAAAGAAAATATGATCCTGATGTTTTAATTGCCATCGTCTCAGGTAATTATGTTCAGCGTGGAGATTTTTCCATTATTGATAAGTGGCAAAAAGCTGAGTTGGCCGTTGAAATGGGTGTGGACTTGGTAGTTGAATTGCCATTTGCTTGTGCAGTTCAACCTGCAGATTTATTTGCTGATGGTTCAATTAGCTTACTAAATTACTTGAAAATAAATCATCTAGTTTTCGGAACAGAAAATGAACTAGATTTTGTAGAACAGGCAAAAAAAATTTTAGAGCTAGATGGTGAGTTTGAAGCAAATTATAGTGAGACCTATGGTAGTAATTTGGATAGTTATCTAAGTTCAAATGGAATAAATAGTTTGAATCAACCTAATCAATTATTGGGTATTAATTACGTGATGGAGATTTTGAAAAATAATTTTAACATTGAAGTTAAAACTATCCATCGTAATGATAATAAATACAGTGCTACAAAAATCCGTAATAATCTAATTACTGGTAAGGATTCGACTGAATTAATACCCATTCTATCTAGTGAACAATTAAATGATCCACTTTCTTCATGGGATAAGTATTTTTTATATCTCAAATCCAGAATTGTGACTAATACCGCAGAAGAAAACAAACAAGTTTATCAAGTATCGGAAGGTCTTGATAATAAGTTTGTTAAAGAAATTCAGAATTCTAATTCTTGGAGTGAATTTTTAGAAAATGTAAAATCCAAAAGATATACTTATGCGAGAATCCGTCGTCTGGCAATTTATATGTTGCTCAACGTATATCCAGAAGAAATAGAGAATGTTTATAATAATCCATATATCCATATTTTGGGAATGAACGAAACAGGTAAAAATTATCTCAATTCGATACGTGAAGATGTTGAGATACCGTTGATTTCTAAAATCGGGAAAAAAGAACAAACTATAATGTCACTTGATATAAAGGTGGACAGAATTATAGAATTAATTAATGATAGACCTCAAATATATGGCAAAATACCATACATGAAAGGAGATAAATAGTGTTAAATTTTGAAGTACAAGATGTACGAAAATATAAAGATAAACCGCTTCTTATTGAAGAAAATATTGATATAAAGAAAGATATTTTAGATAGAACAGATGATATCTTAGATTTAGATTTAGTTTCTGTTAGTGGAAATTTATTTAATGATAACGGTCTGGTAGTTACTGATCTGAAAATTAAAGCCAATTTAGTTATGCCATCAATTAGAAGTTCGCAACCAGTAGAAGTTCCCGTTGATATTAGAGTGCACGAGGTATATAACATCGATGGTATCGATACCGAAGATATAGATGATTCCACAGTTGTAATGCCAATTGATGAAGAAAACCCTACAATTGATATTTACACATCGATTATTGATAACATTTTACTCAACCTCCCTCAAACTGTTTTGACAGAAGAAGAGATAAGTAACGATATCATGCCAGCAGGAGATACATGGGAAGTTATTTCGGAAGAAGAGTACGAAAAACGTAAAACTGAAGAAAAAGTCATCAATCCTGAACTAGCTAAATTAAAAGATTTATTTAAAAATAACGATGAAAAGGAGTAATTATTACTCCTTTTTTTAATTAAAATAGTATAATGAGTTTCATAAATAAATGGAGGTACTACAATGACAAAACCACAAATTGGTGTAATTGGTATGGCAGTTATGGGTAAGAATCTTGCCCTTAATATTGAAAGCCGTGGATACAATGTTGCTATTTACAATAGAACAGCTTCAAAAACAGAGGAAGTAGTTGCTGAGCACCCTGACAAACAACTAACTCCAAGTTATACAATTGAGGATTTTGTTAATTCACTAGAAAAACCTCGTCGTATTATGATGATGGTTAAAGCCGGTGCTGGTACAGATGCTGTTATTAATGAACTATTACCTTTACTTGATAAGGGTGATGTCTTAATCGATGGTGGTAATACATATTTTGAAGACACTATGGAACGTAATGCTCGATTAGATCAATCAGGTATTAATTTCATTGGTATGGGTGTATCTGGTGGTGAACTAGGTGCATTACAAGGACCATCAATGATGCCAGGTGGTCAAAAAGAGGCATATGACCTTGTTGCACCAATTCTAGAACAAATGTCTGCAAAAGCAGAAGATGGAAAACCTTGTGTAACTTATATCGGACCTAATGGCGCTGGACACTTTGTTAAGATGGTTCACAACGGTATTGAATACGGTGATATGGAACTAATTTCTGAAAGTTACAATCTATTAACACACCTATTTGATAATGATATGGATAAAATTGCATCAATATTTAAAGAATGGAATGAAGGTGAACTTTCAAGTTACTTAATCGAAATCACTTCTGAAATTCTTACTCGTAAAGATGACGAAGGTTCAGATGACTATATTGTCAATAAGATCCTTGATAAAGCTGGAAATAAGGGAACTGGTAAGTGGAGTTCACAAAGCGCACTAGAACTCGGTGTTCCTCAATCTCTTATCACAGAAGCAGTTTATTCACGTTATGTTTCAACTTATAAAGATGAACGTGTTGTTGCAAGTAAAGAATTAAAACCAGCAATTAACGTTCCAGATGTTGATAAAACAGAACTAGTTGAAAAAATTAGAAAAGCTTTGTACTTTAGTAAAATCATGAGTTATGCACAAGGATTTGCACAAATGAAATCTGCATCAGAAAAATACGATTGGAACTTACAATACGGTTCAATCGCACAAATCTGGAGAGAAGGTTGCATTATTCGTGCACAATTCTTACAAAAGATTACTGATGCCTACAACAAAGATGAAAATTTGAACAACCTATTACTTGATGATTATTTCAAGAATATCGTTGAAGAATATCAATCTGCTGTACGTGATGTTGTTAGTTATGCAGTTCAAGCAGGTATTCCTGTTTCAGGATTTATGGCTGCTATTTCATACTTTGATCAATATAGAAGTGAAGTACTACCTGCAAATCTTATCCAAGCTCAAAGAGATTACTTTGGTGCTCACACATATGAAAGAACTGACAAACCAGGAATATTCCACTATTCATGGTATAAAGAACAATAATAAAAAAAGACTGAGAATGTAATCTCAGTCTTTTTTATTTGTTGTCATTTAATTTTCTATCGTCTTTTTTTAATAATTTTAATATGTTAAACTCATAATAATACGTAAAAATTAACATTTTAAGAAGTATGACAGAATTATTTATTAGATTGGAGCTTAATAATGTCTAAGATACTTATAATCGAAGATGAAGAGAATATGGCCAAATTTGTTCAATTAGAACTTGAACATGAAGGTTATGAAATACAAGTTGAACATGATGGTAGATTAGGATTAGAAGCTGCCTTAAATGATGACTGGGATCTAATTTTGTTGGATCTTATGTTACCAGAATTAAACGGAATGGAAGTCTGTCGTCGTATTCGTCAAGAAAAGAATACTCCTATCATTATGATGACAGCACGTGATTCAGTTATTGACCGTGTATCAGGCCTTGATCATGGTGCAGATGATTATATTGTAAAGCCATTTGCTATTGAGGAGTTACTAGCACGTATCCGTTCTCTTCTAAGAAGAATTGACTTGGATATCGATATTACAAGAAATAATGACCAAATTTTGAAATTTAAGAATCTGGTTGTTGATAAGACAACTCAAACATTGAAAAGAAATGGTGAAGTAATAGACCTTACTAAACGTGAGTACGATTTATTAACTACATTAATGGAGAATGTCGGAAGTGTTCTTAGTCGTGATGACTTACTAGAACATGTCTGGGGATCTGGTAGTAGTACAGAAACTAACGTTGTAGATGTTTATATCAAATACTTACGTAACAAGATCGATAGAAATGGTTCTCCAAGTTATATTGCTACTGTTCGCGGAAAAGGGTATGAAATGAGACAATGAGATTATCAATTAAAATAAAGTGGACTGTATTTATTTCATTTATAATCTTATTTGCATATGTGGTAGTTTCCTACGTATCTATAGATACATTACGTAGTGTAGCATCAGAGCATGTAACTTATAATTTCATTTTCAAGATAATAATCATAGGTGTAGTAGTCTTAATAGCGGGTATAGTAGTTAGCTATGTTTCTGTTAGCACAGTTTTAAGAAGTATTTACTCTATAAACGATACTGTTGATAGAATAAATAAAAAGCCTGATTCAGATGCTCGTATTAAACTAAAAAGAGATAAAGATGAAATTTATGATTTAACTGTCAACATCAATAAAATGTTAGATAGAATGCAGAATTATACAAACCAGCAAAAAGAATTTGTTGGTAATGTTTCGCATGAATTGCGGACACCAGTAGCAGTTTTGAATGGACATTTGAGTATGCTTCAAAGATGGGGGAAAGATGATCCTAAGATTTTAGAGGACTCTATTAATTCCTCTCTTCAAGAGTTGAAACGTATGGAGTCACTGATTCAAGAAATGCTTGATTTGACAAGAATAGAACAGATTGATGAAGACTATTTGAATCAAGTAACTGAGGCAAAGCCTCTATTTGATCAGATATATAATGATTTTGTTTTATTACATCCAGATTTTCATATAAATTTTGATAATGATGTGCGTGATGGTAGCTTTGTCAAAATTTACCGAAACCACTTAGAACAAATTGTAATTATCTTGTTAGATAATGCCTTTAAGTATTCTAAAGACCGAAAGGAAATCAATTTTTCTACATCAACTAATTCAAATGAACTTGAAGTTGCTATTCAGGATTTTGGACAGGGTATTCCCAAGAAAGATTTGAAACAGATCTTTAACCGTTTTTATCGAGTTGATAAAGCTAGATCACGTCAACAAGGTGGTAATGGCTTAGGGTTATCCATTGCTAAACGGTTAGTTGAAGTCTATAAGGGTACTTTAACCGTGGAAAGTGTTGAAGGATCGGGGACAGTTTTCAAGTTAGAATTACCTCTAAAAATTGTAGAAACAGACAAATAAAAAAGCCACTTAATAGTGGCTTTTTTATTTGTCTCTATTTTGTTGTTTATTTTCATTTCTCTTACGTAATTCTGAGTGAAGATCATCTTCGTCTTTAGGAGTTGAACTTTCTTCGGAATTATCTTCAGAATCTGTGGTTGTATTGTTGCCAGAAATTATATCATTTAATATTTTTTCTGAAACGACTACCTTAACAGGATTATCTTTTAATCGATCATCTTCGTTTTTTCTAATACGAGGAACGATTACGTAGTTGGTAATTACTTGTTGGATAAGTATAACAATACCACCAACCAAGAAGTAAAGAGCAAGTGCAGCGGAAGATACCATTGAGATGAAGAATGTAATTAATGGATTCATGAACATTACTGCTTGCATTTGACCTTTTTGTTCTTCAGGCACAACTCTAAGTGATAACCATGATTGAATAATATAGAAAATAGTAGCAATAATAGCAATAACTATACTTGGTTTACCAAGTGGGATAGATAAGAATGTAGCTTTACCAATTTCAGGAGAATATTGAACAGCTTGATAAATACCGATAAGAACAGGCATTTGAATTAGAAGAGGTAAGCAGCCAATGCCACCAGTTAAGCTGATATTATTTTGCTTATAAATATCCATCATCATCGCACTAAGTCTTTGTTGAACAGCTGGATCTTTAACTTCTTTTTGTTTTTCTTGAAGTAATTTTAGCTGTGGTTGAATGGCACGCATTTTTTCTTGTTGAATAGTTGATTTAGATTGTTGATTTAGAGATAGAGGAAGTAATACTAAACGAACAACGAATGAAATGATAACAATTCCCCAAGCGTATCCGTTTGAGCCTCCAATAGTGTTAGCAGTCCATGTAATTAGTTTTTGGAATGGTGAACCAATCCAAGTAAATATAAATCCATAAGGACCGCTTGTTGGTGCGTGTAGATTTGATCCTGTTTGCACACAGCCAGTAGCTACTAATGAAAACATAGCTATGATGGCAAAAACAGAAAGATATTTTATATATTTATTTTTCAATTTTTTCCGTCCTTTTATACGATATAAGGGATATATTACGATAACTATAATGTGGTTTCAACTAGATTACGCGAAATTTATTGAAACCTATAACATTATCTTCAAAATTATAATCAATTTTTGTGACTTTCCCATATGGAGTAGGGGACTTACGAACTTCTTCTAAAAATTCGTTTAAATTTTCAGTGCTTCCCTCTGCCTCAATAACTACAGAGCCATCTGTTTGATTTTGAACAGTACCATGGATGCCTAAATTTTGAGCTAGTAATTGGGTAGCGTATCGAAAACCAACTCCTTGTACTCGACCTACAACATGAATATGTAGATGTTTCATAATTGTTCCTCCTCATTATGATACTATGAGTATTATAGAACAAAAGGGATGGAAAATATGAAATATATAGAATCTAAAAAGAATGATGAAATAAAAAATGTAATCAAACTTTCAGCTACTAAAAATATAAAAAAAACAGGTACTTATGTTGTTGAAGGATTTCATTTAGTTCGTGAAGCTGATTTAAACAATGAAGAATTTGTAAGTTTATACGTAACAACGCCAAACGTGGGAGATCGCCTTGTAAAAAAATATCATGAAATTGCTACTGAAATTTCAACAGAAGTTGCAACTGCCATTTCAGAAACTAAGAATAATCAAGGAATCTTTGCAGTAATTAAAATTAATCAACCAGAAGAAATCAGTTCCTTGTCTGGACAATGGGTATTTTTAGATAATGTTCAAGATCCAGGTAATGTGGGAACAATTGTAAGAACTGCAGATGCAGCAGGATTTGCAGGAGTTATTTCCAGTCCTAATTCTGCCGACTTTTTCCAATCTAAAGTTCAACGTGCTATGCAAGGTAGTCAATTTCATCTTCCAATTTATAAAATGAATCTTGATGAGGCAATTGATTTAGCAAAAGATTCAGGATTACATGTATATGGTTCAGAAGTAAATAGTGAAGCAGTACCTTACAATGAAATACAAAAAAGTGATAATTTTGCTTTGATAATGGGTAATGAAGCTAATGGAATGAGTCAAGATCTTTTAGATCAAACCGATGACAATGTTTATATTCCAATACTTGGAAAAGCTGAATCATTAAACGTAGCAATTGCTGCAGGTATTTTAATGTACGGATTAAAAGGTATTTAATACTTGTTAAAACCTATAAATCTTGTATAATTTAAACAAGATATAGAGATACTGTGACGAAAAAATAGTAATCATGTTCAAATAGTTATTTTAGAGAAGGATCGTTTGCTGAGAAGATCTTATAGCTATATTGATGAATTCACTTTCGGAGTATCACGATTGGTTTACGTTATAAAACTGCTGAGTGCACATATTTTGTATGTGAACTAGGGTGGTAACGCGGTCTTCGTCCCTTTTTATGGGATGAGGACTTTTTTATTTGGAGGAAAAATATGACAACATTAGAAGAAAGATTAAAAATGCTCAGAGATGAAGGTATCAAGAGCATTCGTGAGCAAAATCACTCAAAAGATCTGAATGAAGTTCGTGTTAATTTGCTAGGTAAAAAAGGTCCTATTACTGAGGCTCTTAGAGGTATGAAAGACTTATCAGCTGAAGAACGACCAAAGATTGGTACATTAGCAAATGCAGTTCGTGATGAAATACAGTCAGCTATTGAGCTACGTTCAAAAGAACTCAATGATGCGCTGATTAAACAAAAATTGGAAAAAGAAACAATAGATGTTACCCTACCATCTCAGCCACAAAAAGTTGGAACGGAACATATTCTTACTCAAACAATTTCTGATATTGAAGAATTTTTCATAAGTCTAGGTTATAAAGTTGATTCAGGATTTGAAGTAGAAGAAGATTATTACAATTTCGAACGTTTGAACATCCCTCAAGATCATCCTGCACGTGATATGCAAGATACTTTTTATCTATCAGATAAACTATTGATGAGAACTCAAACTTCTGCTCAAGAAGGTCGAGATTTGGAAAACCATGATTTTTCAAAGGGACCTTTGAAAGTTATTTCACCAGGTGTGGTTTACCGTCGTGATGATGACGATGCTACACATTCACATCAATTTCATCAACTTGAAGGATTAGTAGTTGATAAAAATATCAGTATGGCTGATTTAAAAGGAACTTTAGAAGCACTATGTCAGCATGTATTCGGTAAAGAAAGAGAAATACGCTTCAGACCAAGTTATTTCCCATTTACTGAACCATCAGTAGAAGTTGATGTTTCTTGTTTCAACTGTGGTGGAGAAGGTTGCCGTATTTGTAAATATACTGGCTGGATTGAAGTATTGGGTGCTGGGCTAAGTCATCCTAAGGTATTAGAAATGTCAGGAATTGATACAAATATTTATAGTGGATTTGCATTTGGATTAGGACCTGAGAGATTTGCAATGCTTAAATATGGAATTACTGATATACGAGACTTCTACACAAATGACGTTAGATTCTTAGAACAATTTAAAGGAGCTATTCGATGAAAATTTCTAGAAATTGGTTGAATGAATATATTCAGTTGAACCAATCTACAGCAGATATTGCTAATAAAATTTCATTAACTGGTATTGAATCTATGCCAGTATATATTGGAAAAGATTTATCAAATCTTGTGGTTGGTCATATAACAAAAATAGAAGATCATCCTGATTCTGATCACATGCATATTTGCCAAGTTGATGTTGGTGAAAAAGAAATTCAAATTGTTTGTGGTGCGCCCAATGTGGCCTTGGATCAATATGTTATCGTAGCTCTTGATGGTGCAACTCTTCCAGATGGAGTAAAGATAAAAAAAGGTAAACTTCGTGGTGAAGAATCTAATGGCATGATTTGTGGATTAGACGAATTGGGTGTGAAAGTAAAAAATGTACCCGAAGAATTTCATAATGGAATTTATGTATTTGATGAAGCACAAAAGCCAGGAGAATCTGTTCTTGATTTACTAGGATTAAGCGATGAGATGGTTGATTTAGATATCACACCAAATCGTGGAGATACATTAGGTATGAGAGGTGCAGCTTGGGAAATAGGAGCTACCTATGATGAAAAGCCTAATTTTGTAGATCCTAAATTGTCGGGAAGTCCTAAGAACATAGATTTAGATATTGATGTTCAAAGTGACAAAGTCAACGGATATCAAGCAGTAGTTTTAGAAGATGTAAAAGTTGGCAAGAGCCCGCTTTGGATGCAAAGAAGACTTTGGAATCAGGATATTCAACCTACTAATGCAGTTTTAGATATTGCAAATTATGTAATGATTGAATATGGCCAACCAATACAGGCATATGATTACGATAAAATTGCAGGATTGAAGTTGCAAAACGCTGAAACCCAAGAAGTTATTATGTCTGATGGTACAGAAGTAAAATTAAGTTCAGAAGATATCGTGGTTATGTCTGGTGAAGATGTACTTTCAATTGCTGGGGTTCTGGATACAGATTTTGCCAAAGTTACAGAAGATACAAAAAATGTTTTATTTGAAAGTGCAGTTTTCGATGGAGCTACTGTTCGTAAAGAAGCACAGAGACATGATTTGAGAAATAATTCATCAAACCGATTTGAAAAAGGTATTGATACCAGTTTAAATGGATTGGCACTTGATAGAATTGTTGAATTATCTGAAGATATATTGAATCCTTCTGATTACTCACAACATATTGTTGGAAAAGAATACAATTACTCACCAACAACAATTTCTGCTACTGTTACTCGAATTAACAGCCTAATAGGGATTGAACTTACAACTGATGAGATTATTAATATTTTTGACCGATTAGGATTTGCAACAATTGTAGATGGTGAAAATCTTAAAGTTACAGTTCCTGCTAGACGCAATGATATGTCCATTGAAGCTGATTTAGTTGAAGAAGTAATTCGTATCTATGGTTATGAGAACTTAGTTGGAACTTTACCAACAGGTAAACAAACTAAGGGTGGATATACTGACAAGCGTGAGTTTAGTAATCGATTAAGATATTCACTACTTTCACAAGGTATGGATGAGGCAGTTAACTTCTCATTATTAAGCAAGAAAGAAGTTGAAGATTTTAATGTAAATGAAACTAAATTAGTTCATCTATTACATCCAATGACTGAAGATCATGAGTACTTAAGAACTAGTTTGATACCATCTCTAGTAAAAAATGTGGCGTATAATCAAGCACGTAAAGAATTCAATGTAAGATTATTTGATCAAGAACGTATATTTGAAAAGGGTCATTCAGATCGTCCAAATGAAATAGAATATATTTCAGGTGCTATTAGTGGAAATATTGTCGATAAGTCTTGGAATCAAAAAGAACAAAAAGTCGATTTTTATTATGTTAAAGGAATTGTTGAAGAAATGATTTCTTACGCTAATCTGGATGCTAACATTGAATTTGAGGCAACATCAGATATTGAAAACTTACACCCAGGTCAAACTGCTAAGATAACAGCAAATGGTAAAATGATAGGATTTGTAGGTAAGTTACATCCTCAATATCAAGATGAGATGAATGTTAACGATACCTATGTTTTTGAATTGAATGTGGATCAATTATTCGCATTTGGATCAAAAGTTATTCAATCACAACCTGCACCTAAGTACCCAAGTATTTCTAGAGATTTAGCATTATTAGTTAAGAAGGATATTTTAAGTGGAGACATTATTAAAGATATTTTCAACAATGGTGGTAAGTATCTTGAAGATGTAGAAATATTTGATGTCTATCAAGGCGATAATATTGAACGTGGATATAAATCATTAGGATATCATTTAGTATTTCTAAATAGGTCTGATACACTAACAGATGAAGAAGTAGAGCAGTCATTTGACCAAATTAAAGATAGTTTAGTTACAAAATTTGCAGTAGAAATACGCTAATTTGTAAAGAGTAATGGTATAATTTTATTTAAATTACTATGGGAGGCTGCATTTTGAGCCAAGATAATAAGAGAAATAGCTTACAGCAAGAATCTGAAAAAAAGATTGAGACTCGTGCTAAAGAGAGTTCAGTAGCTAACCACATTGCCTATTGGGTTATGGGAGTTATTGCAATATTAGCCGTAATCGTGATACTAATTGGTTTTAACTATGTTAATGGTTCTTTGAAGCCATACAATGCAGATAGCAAAGAAAGCATTGTCGTTAAGATACCAGTTGGATCTTCAAGTAAAGATATCTCAAAGACACTTGAAAAAGATAAGGTTATCAAGAGTTCATCAGTTTTTAACATCTATATTAAGACTCAAAATTACACTGATTTCCAAGCAGGATACTACACGTTTAAACAATCAATGTCACTAAGTGACGTAGTTAAGCAACTGCAAAAAGGTGGAACAGCACAACCATCAGGTGATGCATCCAACTCTGTATTAGTTCGTGAAGGTGTAACAATTGATGACATCGGAACTCAAATCCAAAAGAGTACTTCATTTAAGAAGAAAGATTTCTTGAAGTTAATGAAGGATGAGAGTTATCTTAAGGAGCTACAGAAGAAATATCCTGAGTTGTTAAATTCATCAATGCAATCCAAAGACGTTAGATATCATTTGGAAGGATACTTGTTCCCAGCTACATACGGAGTATACTCAGGTATGACATTGAAAGAACTTGTTAACCAAATGGTTGAAAAAGAAGATCAGGAACTAAAACCTTACTATTCAACTATGAAACAAAAGGGGTTAACTGTTCAACAAACTCTAACATTGGCTTCTCTTGTTGAACGAGAAGGTGTAACAGACGCTGATCGTAAGAAGATTGCCGGTGTATTCTTTAACCGTTTAGATATTAATATGCCTATTCAATCAGATATCTCTGTTATGTATGCTTTGAATACACATAAAGAAAGTCTTACAAATAAAGATACTTCAGTTAAATCTCCATATAACTTGTACAAGAATACAGGTTATGGACCTGGACCATTTAACTCTCCAAGTTTGCAATCTGTTGAAGCAACATTGAACCCATCAGATAGAAGTGCAAATTATCTATACTTCTTCGCTGACTTGAAGACAGGAAAAGTTACATACTCAAATACTCTTGATGAACATGAATCAAGATACGCAAAAACAGGTCAATAAAAAATAATGTCATCCTGCCATATGGTTGGGTGACATTTTGAAATTTTAAATTAATAATTATAAATTCAAAGAGGTAATATCATGGCTGAACAAAGCTATCCAATGACAGAAGAGGGTAAACGTCTTCTTGAAGAAGAGCTAGAAAATTTAAAACAGGTTAAACGACCGGAAGTAATTGATAGAATTAAAATTGCAAGAAGTTTTGGAGATCTATCAGAAAATTCTGAATACTCATCAGCAAAAGATGAACAAAGTGTTCTGGAATCAAGAATCTCTCAAATTCAAGTGATGCTTCAATATGCTCAAATTGTTGATACAGATCAAGTTGACGAGGATGAAGTTTCTATTGGTAAAAAGGTAACTGTTCAAGAAGATGACGACGAACCAGAAGTATTCTTTATTGTTGGTTCGGCAGAGTCTAACCCAGATGAGGGTAAAATTTCTAATGATTCACCAATTGCTAAAGCACTTATCGGTAAGAAAGTTGGAGATTCTGTTTTAGTTGATACTCCTGCAGGTAGTTATGAACTGACAATTAAATCTGTTGAAATTGCCTAATTAATATCTACTAAATTACTTTTTATAAAGTTGAGGTATGAAGATATGAAGATTGAATTAACTAAAGAAGCAGAGAAATGGTTCGAAGATGAAGTAGAACTTGAACCGGGATCAGGTGTCCATTTTTATGGAAAAGTTTATGGAAAAACAATGGTTCATGATGGCTTTTCAATTGCCTTTAAGATTGAAAAACCTGTGAACCCCGTTGCTAGTACTGAAGTTAATGGAATTACATATTATATTACCGCCGCAGACGAGTGGTTTTTTGCTCGTTATGATTTAAAAGTAGATTATGATTCAAAAACAGATGGACCAGTGTATATTTTTGAGTCCAATGAAGATTAAGGAAGATTAATGAAAAGAATACTAGACGTCATAAGAGGTCGAGCAGATAAAAAATCAGGATCTGCTATTCCTTTTAGACTGAACTTATTATTATTAATTGTATTTATATTATTTGCCTTATTAGTAGGACAACTAGCTTATTTACAAATTATATACGGAAATAAATTTCAAGCCGAAGTAGAACGTACTGACAAGACTTCTATGAAGGGGGATGTCCCTCGTGGTATGATTTATGACTCAAAAGGTCGCTTACTAGTAGGTAATACTACTCAAAGTGCTATTACCTATACTAAGAGTTCTGGGGTCAAGAGTACTGACATTTATGAAGTAGCCAATCGTCTATCTAATTATGTTAATATTCCCAAAGAAAAATTGTCTAGCCGTGATAAGGCAGATTATATTTTAGCGGCTCCAGGTAAATCAGAGTCAGTGATCAAAGCACTGCCAAAATCTAAAAAACAAGATTCTAGCGGTAATAATTTGAAAACAGCTGAGTTGTATAAAAATGAGGTTGAATATGTTGAGAGTCAAGGAATTAATTTGACTTCAAAACAATTGTCTAAAGCAACAACCTTTAAAAAGATGAATGCTGCTTACACATATTCAACTGTCTACTTGAAAGATAAAAAACTTTCTAGTTCTGAAATTGCCAGAGTTAGTGAAAACTTAACAGAACTACCTGGTATAGATGTAGGAAGCAACTGGACCCGCTCATATCCTGAAGGTACTTCAATTAAAAGTATTATTGGTGGAGTGTCTACAGAGAAGCAAGGTATTCCTGATGATGAACTAAATACTATGCTTGCAAATGGATATTCTAGAAATGATAGAGTTGGTACTAGTTATCTAGAAAAGAGCTATGAATCAATTCTTTCCGGTACAAAGAGTGAAAAAGAAGTTCAGATTGGATCAGACAATCAAGTTAAGAAAAGTAAAGTTGTTTACAAAGGACAAAAGGGTGGAAATCTTAATTTAACAATTGATTCTGATTTTCAAACTAAAGTTCAAGCTGCACTTTCTTCAACATATGCGTCTGCTAAAGCTGCAGGAAAAACATCGTATTCAGATGGTGCTTATGCAGTAGCTATGAATCCTAAAACAGGACAAGTTCTGGCAATGGCAGGAATTAGAAATGATCCTACTACTGGTAAAACTACAGAAGATGCACTTGGAGTTATCAATAGAACCTTTGTAATGGGATCAGCTGTTAAGGGTGCTACTGTGCTAGGTGCTATGATGGATGGAGTTATCACGCCAACTAATAACACACTGGCTGATAATCCTATCTACTTACCCGGTACACCAGTTAAGAAATCTGTTTATCCTATTGGAACATATAGTTCATTGGATGCTGCAAGTGCTCTAGAAGTATCATCAAATGAATATATGATGGCACTTGCAATGAAAGAAGCTAATGCTAAATACGTTCCCAATTCATATATATCAATGGATTCCGATATCTTTAATAAACTTAGAGGTTACTTCAACCAATTCGGTCTAGGAGTTAAGACAGGAATTGATATATCTGGAGAAACAGAAGGTATTGAAGGTGCAACAATGAATTCAAACGGTTCATTGAAGACTGGTTCTGCGCTTGATTTATCATTTGGTAACTATGATGCATATACATTGATTGAAATGGCACAATACATTTCAACAATTGCGAATGGTGGTTATCGAATGCAACCATATATTGTTCAATCTATCCAACAAACTCAAAATGATGGTAAAAAAGGACAACTGGAATCAGTTACTTCACCTAAAGTATTGAACAAAGTCGGATTTACAAATGAAGAATTGGCTGTTGTTAAAAAAGGTATGTACAATGCTGTTCACGGAACAAAATATTGGACAACAGCTACCAGATTAGCTGATTTATCAGAATCTGTTTCAGCTAAAACAGGTACAGCTCAATCCTTCTACTTTGATCCAAAGAAACCTAATGATCCTAATCCACCGGCAACTGTTACAACTAGTTTAGTAACATACGGACCATCGAATGATGCAAACATTGCACTTGCAATTGTATTTCCTAATCTAACTGATGAAAAAGGAAGTTATCCACAAATTGTAGCTCATCAAATTTATGAAGATTATTTTGCTACAATGGCTAAGTAAAACTAAATTAATACTTTTAATATCATGTAAAAAGTGGTATATTTTATAGGTTGAATTTTGTTAAATTTGTTGAAAGGAAGTTTCCAAGATGAGAGTAAATATCACAATGGAATGTACTTCATGTAAAGAACGTACATATCTTACAAATAAAAGTAAAAGAAACAACCCAGACCGTTTGGAATTACAAAAATATTGCCCACGCGAAAGAGTTGTTACATTACATCGTGAAACAAAATAAACAACAGGATAATTAACCTGTTGTTTTTTTTTACAGGAGGAAACGCTTTTGGATAAGGTAAGTTTTCGAAAAAAACAGATGGATCTACTAGATGATTTTTTGAGTTCAAATGAATCTCAAAAAGAAATCAATCAAATTTATTCAAAATTATTTGATAATCCTACATTTATAAAGAGTGAGACTATAGGAATTACTCTAAGTATGTCAGGTGAATTGCCAACTCTTCCAATTGTTGAGACTTGTTGGAATATGGGTAAGGAAGTATATATTCCTAAGACATATCAAGATTACTCAATGGATTTTGTCAAATATACAAAGTCTACTATTCTTGAAACTAGTTCATTTGGAGTAAAAGAACCAATTGCTGCCGGTGAAAATGTATTGAATCCACCAGATTTGATTATTGTTCCTGGGCTGGCCTTTTCTGATAATGAACATGCAAGATTAGGATTTGGAGCAGGGTACTTCGATCGCTATCTTTCAAAATATCCTACTAAAACAATTTCACTAGCATTGTCACGTCAATTTTATATAAATACTCCTTGGCCTGTTTATTCATTAGATCAGCCAATCGATGAGATTATATCTGTATCAAAGGAGAAATAATACGATGTTTTCTTATAGAAATCAAAGTTTACCAGCCACATATGGTTTGATCATTTTATTAGTTGCTGTTTTTGTCATTGAAACACTAATAGGCGGATCAACAAATCCACAAGTTTTACTGACTATGGGTGCTAAAACAAATAATCTCGTTACTAGTGGACAGTGGTGGAGACTTATTACACCTATGTTTTTGCATATAGGGTTTATGCATTTATTTATGAATTGTTTTTCTTTATATATTGTTGGTCAGTATTTGGAACCAATATTAGGAAAAATAAGATTTATAATCGTATTTTTAATAAGTGGTGTTGTTGGAAATTTAGCTAGTTATGCATTTGGTTCATCCTATGCACTTTCTGCAGGTGCCAGTACGTCAATTTTTGGATTATTCGCATCATTTATTGCTTTAGGTATTATGTACAGCAGCAATAATTACATTAGAGAAATGGGTAAGAGCTTTTTAGGATTGATCATCTTAAACTTGGCTTTTGATCTATTTGCTGCTGGTATTGATATTTGGGGACATATTGGTGGAGCTATCGGTGGATTTTTGATTACTTTTGTAGTTGGAATTACTGGAGCTAGAAAAACAAATATTTACGTCAGAATTCTTGCAGTTATAGCATTAGTTGCCGTATCATACTATATGTATTCAAAAGGAATGGGTGCTTATGGCAATACAGGAATTTAGAACACTATATGATGTACAACAACTTTTAAAACGATACGGAACTTATGTACATTTAGGTAAAAGAGAGTGGGACATTGAGCTTATGTCCTTAGAATTAAGAAATCTCTATGATAACAATATGATAGAGAAGGAAGTTTTTATAAACGCTCAGTTAATTTTAAAAAGCGAACATAGAAAAGAAGAAGAAAAGGAAAAAGGTGAAACAAATGGCAGATAAAAAATTAATTGGTGTTGATCTAGGTGGAACAACTATTAAATTTGCTATTCTTACTAAAGATGGTGAAATCCAACAAAAATGGAGTATTGAAACAAACGTTTTGAATGAAGGTCAAATGATCATTCCAAGTATCATTGATTCAATTAACCATCATTTAAAAATGTATGATATGACTGCAGATCAGTTTGAAGGAATTGGTATGGGTTCACCTGGAACAATTAATTTTGAAGAGGGCAGTGTTGTTGGAGCATACAACTTAAATTGGGCAACTAAACCTGTTTTCCCAGTTCGTGATATATCAGAAGGTACAGGAATTCCTGTAGTAGTTGAAAATGATGCTAATGTTGCTGCACTTGGTGAAAAATGGATGGGTGCCGGAAACAATGCTGATGATGTTATTTTTGTTACCCTAGGAACTGGTGTTGGTGGTGGAATTATTGCCAATGGAAAATTAATTCATGGTACAGCAGGTGCTGGTGGTGAAATTGGACACATTACAGTAGAACCTAATGGTTTCATGTGTACATGTGGTAAACGTGGTTGTTTGGAAACTATTGCTTCAGCTACTGGTATCGTTCAAGTAGCTCGTGAAATGGCTGCAGAATATGCTGGCCCTTCAGAACTAAAGGCAATGCTTGATGATGGACAAGATATTTCAGCTAAAGATGTTTTTGATCTTGCTAAAAAAGATGATGATTTGGCACTTTTAGTTGCTAATCATGTCTGTGATTCATTAGGATTTGCACTAGCAAACTTATCAAATGCGCTGAATCCCAAGTATGTAATCATTGGTGGTGGAGTTTCAGCTGCCGGAGACTTCTTGCTAGAAAAAGTAGAAAAATCAATGTTGAAAAATGAATTTGCTACTGTTAAGAACTCGACAGAAGTTCGTCTTGCTAGTCTTGGAAATGGTGCTGGTGTTATTGGTGCTGCTTCACTTATCAATAATAAGTAATTAATATACAGGGGTTTATTATGCAAATTTTAAATATTGTTTTATATGTTATTGTGATAGCAATTATTCTTTATTTTGTAGGATCATGGTCATACTATGCCATTATCGGTAGAAGAATGAATGGTTCAATCAGCCAAGAGAATTTTGAATCAACCATGAGAAAAGCTCAAATTGTCGATTTAAGAGAGAAAGGCCAATTTGACACCAAACACATATTAGGAGCTAGAAACTTGCCATATTCTCAATTTAAATATGTAAGTGGAGAGCTACGTCCAGATCTTCCAGTATATCTGTACGATGAAAGAAAAAATGTCTGTGTTCGAGCAGCAATAAAGTTGCAAAAACAAGGTTTTACAGATGTAAAATGGCTAGAAGATCGCTTCTCAAATTGGGAAGGTAAGACAAAATCAAATAAAAAAGACTGAAGCTAATTAATAGCTTCAGTCTTTTTTTGTTATAATTAACCTTGGTGTGCTTGTAGACTTTTTCTATTAGCACGACGGCGATTTTCTTCTACACGTTCGATTTCTTTGTTTTCTGGTTCAATAACTGTTTTCTTGAATGCGTGCACTGCACCATATACTGCAGAAGCAGTAGTAACAGCACCTACAATGAATCCCTTAGTAAATCGCATACGTTTTTGTTTCTTAGCCATAATGTTATCATCCTCCAATTCTTTAACTACATTATGACGCATTTAATAAAAAAATTCTAGAATAATATATGTTAGGAGTATATTTTTGAAAAAGGTAGTTGCAATAGTAGGACCTACAGCGGTTGGTAAAAGTGCATTAGGATTAGAATTAGCAGAAAAATTTAATGCTGAAATTATTTCAGGTGATTCTATGCAGGTTTACAGAAAATTAGATATAGGAACAGCCAAAGATTCTAAAGAAGAATTAGCTAAAGTCCCTCACCATTTAGTGGATATTTTGGACGTCACTGAGGAATATTCAGTAAAACAATTTCAGGATCAAGCTAGCCAATGTATTGATGAGTTGTATTCTAGAAATATACTACCTATTCTTGTCGGAGGGACAGGATTTTATCTGAATTCACTAGTTGAAGGAATGAATTTTGGAGGAGAATCCAAATCATCTAAGGAGCAACGTAATCAACTTAATTTGATTTTAGAAGAGAAGGGAATATCTGCTTTAAAAGACATCTTAAGAGAAGAAGATCCTGAAGCTTATGATCAATTAGATATCCAAAATCCTAGAAGAATTATCAGAGCAATTGAAGTAAAAAGAATTACTGGTAAATCTATTTTAGATCAAGAAGAACACAAGAATGACTATGAATTTTTGATAATAGGACTTACTGATGATCGCCAAGAATTATACGAAAGTATAAATTCTCGAGTAGATAAAATGATGGATTTGGGCTTATTATCAGAGGCAGAGTATGTTTATAAAAACAAAGAATCTATTCCGCAAGCAAAAAATGGAATAGGCTATAAAGAGTTTTTCCCATACTTTGATAAAACTAATAGTTTAGAAAATTGTGTAGAAGAAGTAAAGAAGAATTCACGAAGATTTGCTAAGAGACAATTTACATATTTTAGAAATCAGATGGAAGAAATAATTTGGTTTAATGTAAGGGGAAATCCCGACTTTAAAGAAGAAATAGAAGAGAAAATTAGAGAATTTTTAGGAGGAAATCATGGCTAAATGGAATGAGAACTTTCCAAAGGAATTAAATAATCTCATCGAGGAAACTGACAAACAAATTTCTGAGAAACTTTTAGAAATAGATGAGCGAGTATTAGACAATCAAAATAAGGTTCTAACTGCCTTTAGAAATGCTAGTGTAGATGAAAGTAGTTTGTTGGGAACAACCGGGTATGGCGATGACGACCGAGGTAGAGATCAGTTAGAAGAAGTCTATGCAGAAGTTTTTAAAACAGAAGCAGCACTGGTGCGTCCACAATTTGTATCCGGAACACACACATTGGCTACAGCACTTTTCGGAATGTTGCGCCCCAATGATGGTCTATTATATGTGACAGGTAAACCTTATGATACTATGCAAGAAGTTGTTGGTATCGCAGGTAATAAAAAAGGTTCATTAATAGATTATGATATTAAATTTGATTATGTTGAAATGAACGGCGATCATGTTGATTTTGAAACAATGCAGAGTAAAATTGCTGAACAAAATCCTAAAGTAGTGGCTATTCAAAGATCAAAAGGATATTCAGATCGTAAGTCACTCACAGTTTCTGAAATATCTGAAATTGTCGAAAAAATACGAGAAATTGACAAAGATGTCATAATTTTTGCAGATAATTGTTACGGTGAATTTTCAGAAACAATAGAACCTAATGAAGTTGGAGTAGATATTATGGCAGGTTCATTAATAAAGAATGCTGGTGGCGGTCTTGCTAAAGTGGGTGGCTATATCGTAGGTAAGTCAGAATTGGTTGAATTGGCCAGTTACCGCCTAACAGCACCCGGTATAGGCGCTTCTGAGGGAGCAACAATCGATCGACTAGCAGAAATGTTCCAAGGTTTCTTTATGGCTCCTAGAGTTACAGGTAATGCTATTAAGGGGGCAATCTTTGAGGCAGCTATCTTCGAAAAATTGGGATTGAATGTTGCTCCTAAGTGGAATGATGATAGAACAGATTTAATCCAAACTATTATTTTTAATGATCCAGATAAAATGTTGACATTCGCTAAAAATATCCAAAAATTTTCACCAATTGATTCTAATGTAGTACCAGTGGCAAGCGCTATGGCAGGTTACGAAGACGAAGTTGTAATGGCGGCAGGAACCTTTGTATCTGGCGCTAGTATTGAACTTTCCGTTGACGGACCAATGCGTCCACCGTACACAATGTATATACAAGGTGGATTAACATTTGAACATGTGAAAATTGCAATTTGTAATGCATGTAATGAGATTTTCTTTACAAAATAATTTATGAAATAAACTGCAGAAAACCGTTGACATGACTAGGGTACATTCTCTATAATATATCGAGTAATGTCATGTCACGGTGGCTCAGTTGGATAGAGCAACGGTCTTCTAAACCGTAGGTCGTGAGTTCGAATCTCACTCGTGACATTAAAAGCTTTAGCAAACCTAAAGCACAAATAAATATAAAAAGCCTTAATCCTTTAAATATCAAGGGATTAGGGTTTTTTTTGTTTTCCGAAGTTAGGGCAAACATATAGAAAATTTGTCCCACATTTTAAAAATGTCCCACAAATTTATATGTTATTTAGAAGTTGAATTGTCTTATTATTCTCTTCTTCTCTTTTATCTTTTAATAGATGAATATAAATTTTGGAAGTTATAGAAGTATCAGCATGACCTAGACGTTCAGAGATATAATCTATACTTACATCTTTTGAAATTAAATATGAAGCGTGCGTATGTCTTAAACCATGAAAAGTAATTTGATTATCGATTTCCAATTCTTTTAAAACTTTAGAAAGAGTTTTATTAACACCATTACTTGTAGGCACTTGATTCCTATTACTTAGAAATACTAGTTTCTCTGTATTCTTAAACCCATTTTTTAAAAAGTGCTCATTTTGCTGAATTTTAATCTTTTTAAACATATGAATTAAATCATCATTTATACTTATCTGTTTTACAGAAGATTTTGTTTTTGTTGGTTTGAAACCAGTTCTGTTTATATAGTCATAAGTCTTGTTTATATCAACTGTCTTATTTTTGAAATCAATACAATCCCATGTGAGTCCACCTACTTCTCCATATCTACAGCAAGTTAATAGAGCAAATAAGATTTCGGATAAAGTTATATACATCATTGACTGATTTTCAACACAATAATTTTTTAATTTAATAATATCTTCTTCATCCAAATAATTGTGCTCGTTTTGCTTTTCTGTCGAAACAGTTAACACAACACGATTTGTAAAATTTTTGTATATAATTCCATCATCTATTGCATCAATAACTGCTTTCCTAATAGAACCATTAGTCCTTATTACTGTATGTCTTACATGATTTTTTCCAACACTATCTATGAATTTTTGGTAGTCTTGGCGTTTAATTTCTTTAATAGGTTTATTACCAAAGAACTTTTTAATATCACTAGCTAGCTTTAAATATCTTTTCTCTACACCAATACTTACTTTTCCCAGCTTATAAGTTTTTACCCAGTCCAGAAAGTAGTCAGAGAAGCTTATATTATCATCAGTAGATAGACCGATTTTATTTTTCTTGGATTCTATTTCAATAGCAGCATTTTTAGCATCTGTCTGACGTTTAAAACCACCCTTAGTGGTCTTGTGTTTCTTTCCATTTTCATAATATGAAACTTCATAAGTCCATGTTTTGCCACGTTTATATATACTTGCCATGGTCCAACCTCCTAATTTAGGTAAAAATAAATAAGCCATAAATTAGACTTATTTAGATTAAATATTATTAATGATTGTAAATATACGCAGATATTAAATATAAAATGGCAATATGTGCCGGGTAGAAAATGTAGAAAAAATATTTCATTCCACGTCCTTTTTTACCATTATAAAGAAGAATAGGAATTATTGAAAAAATCATAATCCATTGTGAGTCTCCAACTATCATGAAAATAGAAGAAACAATAATTATTAAAGCACATTGTACTATTCTATTATCTCTTGCCAAATAAAGTGCAGGTATTAAAAATACCGTTATAGTATTTTCTGCTAACAGAATAGCAGGTAAGGCAGAAGTAATAAGTAAAAATAATATGTGATTTGATGATAGTGAAGGACTGAAAATTAAAGGAATAAGAAGTGAAAGGATTGTTGGCAGTAAAAAAAGTATAATACCAGCTATAATTTTTAAAATGTTTTTTGTGTTTTTTCCGGAAACAATAACGTCTATTGCATACATCATAACTGTTCCAATGAATAGATCTCTAAATATATTATTAATTAAAACAACTTGAGGAAATTCAACTAATTTTCCAATAAAATATGTAAATAATCCCATAAGAAACATTGATATATATAATCGAAGCATATATTTCTTTTTATCATGTGTATGTGAAAAACCTATAACACTTACAAAGAAGAATATGGTGGCTACTGGTCTACCAAACCAATCTAACCATCCAGGAGCTCCCATAGGTGCAAACATTTGATGTATATGGTCTATAAACATTAGTGTAATACCCAATACTTTTATATCAAATGTTGATAAACCCTTCTTCAATATATTATTCATTAAACCACTCCTAAATTTAGTATTAAAAATAAATTATCATATTGTTTAATACAATAATACTTACATTTATGTAATAATTTGGGTAAAAATAAATAAGCCTAGGGTGGCTTATTTATAAAATATTATTAATTCCAGCGACTATCCTTTGAAGGAAGTAGCATTAGAATAATGAACCAAATAACTCCAATTACAGGAACTAGATTGAGTAGTACCCACCATCCTGATCTATCAGTATCGTGAAGTCGTCTAATTCTTAATGAAAGTGTTCCGATCCAAACAATTATGGCAATAATATCTGAAACCATATTTGCATATAGATCTCTAAAATTATAAATATCTTCAAATGGATGACCAGTGATTGCTTGGATTATAGCAATTATTATTACGGCTAGAAGCCAGTTAATAATAATTGGCCACCAATAATCTGGTCTATTTGACTTACCTGAAAAGTTAAATACATTACTCCAAAACTTTTTATAAGAATTTATCATATTAAATTCCTCCCTAAAAATAATATTCAGCTTTTAATGTCTTCGGTATTTGGACAGAATACTAAGCCTAGGATGGCTTATTTAATTAATATTTATACCCAGTGACTATCCTTAGAAGGAAGTAGCATTAAGATGAAGAACCAAATTGTTCCAATAATAGGAATAAACTCAATTAGAACCCACCAACCAGAACGATCCGTATCATGTAGTCTACGGACTTTAAGCGATAAGGTTACTAGCCAGATAATTATGCTAATTATATAAATTAATATCGCAGATAAAATTGAAGCAAAACTATAAATATTTCCAGTTATTTTCATGCCTGTGAAATTTTCTAATATAGTAACTAGGGATATTCCAAATAGTACAATCAAAATTCCAAGCACATAATTGATGATAATTGGCCACCAGTAATCCGGTCTATTAGCTCTACCAGAAAAGTCTATTAAATTATTCCAGAATTTTTTATATGAATTTACCAAGGCAAATTCCTCCTATGTATATTCAGCTTTTAATGTCTTCAGTATTTGGACAGAATGCTAAGCCTAGGGTGGCTTAGTTATTTAATAAGCTATTTTTTTGGTTTTCAAATTGTTCTTCTGTAATGATTCCTTGGTCAAATAATTGCTTTAATTTAATTATCTCATCTGCTGTACTATAGTTATTTGTATTTGTATTTGTATTTGTATTTGTATTTGTATTTGTATTTGTATTTGTATTTGTATTTGTATTTGGTGAATATATTATATTTTCCAAGTATTCTTTTAATTTTAATATCTCTGGATAGTAGCTCTTAGTGAACATAACTGTATTTTCATCAGACGTTGCTGAAGTTATTCCCGCATTCGATTCAATACCGCCTAATACACCAAATTGAATATATCCATTATTAAAACCCGGCTTTTTTAGTTGAATCGATGTTATAGACTTTATTGGAATTGTTTTAGATCCCTTTGAACCGTGTAAAACAAAATTGGATAATCCTTTTCTCGATATAACAACTTTATTTGTATCGAAAGAAATTACAGTTTTATTGGGATGCTTAATGGTAATTATATTTGATGGATTTTTGTTCGATTTTCTTTGTGTTCTGGTTCTGTTTTCCATTCTTATCTCCTCAGATACGATTGTCTCAGTGTTTATACTCTTGTTATTAAAACTATTATTTTTAATTCCTGTGTCTTTGTTTATTACTTCAGATAAATCTACTATTCTTAATGTTAAGCCTAAGGGATCTGAAAATTGTTTTACAGATTCTTGACCCATTTCATTTGCCACCACACGTTTATATTTTCCACCCTCTGGATAAAGTTGAAAATCAATATTATCACTATTTATATAATCACTTATATTTGATTTTGAATAAATATTTCCAATAAGATATCTATCTCCATTATATGGGGTTGCGTAAACTTCGTAAAAATCTTCAGAGGTTTTTATTAAATTAATATCTGCAGATATATATAGAAATTGATATACTTTTTCCCCAAAAGTTTGTTCTAATATTTCGTTATTTGATAACCCATCAAATAACATGTAACTTTCACTGTTTCTAGCAACGTAACTTACAAGCTTATTTAGAGCTTTCCTATCCGTTATGTTTACACTAATTTCTTCTAATATTTTCGGCATAGTTACATTCCCATAGAATAAATTTTTGATTCAGGTATTCCAAAATTTTGGATAAGTTCGATCTTACTATTTATCTCAATATCATTTTCAATGCAATATTGCTTTATGAGATCAATAGCAAACATGTCGGCTCTATGTTCTATCTTTATTTTGTTAATATCACTCATATAGTATTTTTCACCATTAATAAGATGACCTATTTGCATAGGTATTTCATCTTGCTTGTACCAGTTCATGTTTATCAACATATACATTTATTGCCAAAATTATACCAAAGAAAGGGGTGATAAATATCGAATATTCTAGGGCACAAAAAAAGTCCCAGTCAGCAGCAACTGAATAGGGGACTATGGTTATAAATTGAATACCATCTAAATATATCACGAAAGGATAAACTATGTCCACATTATATGAACTAACTGATAACTACATGAAGTTATTAGATTACGCGGAAGATATGGATACTACACTGTTCCATGACGCGTTGGATTATATCGATGAGGCAATAGAAGATAAAGCGGTCAACTATGAAAAAGTTGATAAAGAATTATCAAAAGATGAATTAGCTCTTAAAGAATACCAACAAGTTAATTACAATATTGCTGTTAGGGTTGTTTCACTAGAACATCCCTGGACAGAAAGTGATTCTAATACTGGTGTTGGTTCATCTGGTGTTACTATCAAGCCACAAGAAATATTTGCAATAAAAAAAGACGAAGATAAGGAACTTCAACGTCTGTTTAAATTAAAATATGATTGTGAGCGTGCTATAGATAAAATGAGCGATGAGCAATTAGAAATGTATAATCTTAGATTTGTTAACTCTGATTGTCTTGGGTGTTATGATATTGCTGATAGGTTATGTTATTCAGTACCCGGTATCTATAAGAAAAGATATAGATTACTGGAATTGTTAGCAATTGAAAAAAGTTTGATAAGTGTAGACAAAAACGTGTAGTTGTATACCTTGTCAACATGTTAAATTGATATAGTAGCAAAAAGTCAGATTGGTTATGAGACAGGGATATAAGAACCTTTCGTGCAAGGTTCGATTCCTTGACTGGCTGTTTGGAATATATAGTCGTGAAGGCGATAACCTTGTAATTCCTGGTTAGTCCGGGCGAATGGAAACTGTGGTTAATCTCTGATGAGTTGATCGGTGGGTTCAATTCCTCCCTTAACTATTGAGAAGGAAAACTCTAAACCATACCTAACTTTAAGTGATTAAGTAGTACTTAAAGTACCCATTGTAGTTTTTAGTTTAAATTTTGGAGTCAAGGTTAACCTAGTGGTTTTAAAAGCCCTTGCCTCATCGAGCCTATGGTAACTATGTTGTGAAATTCCTACGGTTTATCTGATCAGATATTGTCAAAGAAAAGACGGAAAACTCAAAGAGTTCTCTGGCTGGGAGACGTGTGAATGGCTGAACCATTAAAGCCTTAGCGAATACTGGTATATAGTAGGTTCGATTCCTACTACTTGCTTATGCCTATCTTCCAGGATAGGCAAATAAAAATAGAAAGACTACCACTAGTAGTCCTATAAAAAATTACAACGCTAAGCATAGTCGCTCATTCGGCTGTGCTTTTTGTTTTGCTTACTTCTGAAATTAATATATAATATAGTCTCAAATATAAAACTAGAAGGATGCCCCTAATATGAATACATGTAAACATTGTTCTTATAAAATTCCTCGGATATTGGTAGTTATTGATAATGAGGAAAAATACATTGCTCCAAAGTATTGTAGTAATTGTTCAAATGAACTAAACAAGTAAAAGCACACCTATTAATTAGGTAGTGCTTTTTGTTTTGTCTAATAAATGGAGGATATAAAAATGAATACAAAATGTCTTTTATAATGATGAACTGGTTAAGTGTTTTATCAATAGTGTTTACAGTTGCTTTTTTTATTACTATAGATAATTTAATTGGAAGAATTATTTTTATAATGATTGGTATATTTCAAATATTGTATTTTACATATTGTGCACTTGATTACTATAAGAGTTTTATTAAGAAATAAAAATAATACTATTTTACGTAAGTAGACGGAAGCTTTTGAGAACTTGGAATATGAAAGAAATTAATAGAGCAAGTGATTTACGAAAAGCTGGCAGTACATATGCCCAAATTACTCAGAAATTAACTGACGAATTTGATCGTCCCTTTAAGCAAGATAGTGTGAGTTCAATTTGAGTAAAAAAAAAGACATCGATATAAAATATTGATGTCTTAGTATATTTATGATTAAAGTTATTTTTCTACATATGAAGTTAAAGATTTTTCACTTACATATTCATTTGTGGCCACTCTATAGAAAACTTCTCCAGTTTTACTATTTTCATGTCTTGTATCAGTAAACCAGAATGAATTTGCTCCTAGTGATCTATACTCAATCACATTACCATCTTTATCATATAGAGGAATACCCAAAAGATCCTTAGTCTGGACCACAGTGTGAATGACAGAATCACTCCAATCACCATATTTAGTTTCAGTAGATTGTACTTCATCAGAAGGTGTTGTAACCTCCGCGTTAGAAATTGCTGGTGTTAAAGCTCCTAAAGGGGCAAAAACTGAAATTGTAATTGCCATGCTATTTAAAATTGATTTTAATGTTTTTTTCATGTTAGTACTTCTCCTTCTCTATTATAGGTTATTATAACACGGTAACTAGCTGACTAGTATTACTAAAAATGCAGTTATATTAAATGATTATTGCATTTGCAACAGTTTTATGTGACCTGATTAACGCAATAATATCATAATAAAATATATAGCTAACTAAAAATGAAAGAAAATCTAATTATATATGAAATCTAAAGAAACAAACAAAAGAATGCACTTTTTGGAAGTGTTAACATTGATATTTGTTATTGCAAAATAACAGGGTTTATTACTTGGGGTTGGTGGTTAGTTTTCTTGCCAGTATTTATACCGTTGATTATTGCTTTAGTTGTTCTAGGAATTGGTTGGTTAGTTATTGCAATAAGGGGTTATTAGTTTGAAACCAAAGAAACTAATATTCAAGAATGGAAAACGGGTGCTTGTTGATTTTGATGAGGTATCTCGTTCTGAAACCTACAAGGCGTATAACAAAAGAAGACAGCTAGAAGAACCAGAGTCCCTAGATTTTTACCATAGTTCCCAATGGAGAATGGTAAGGAAGTACTGACCAGAGATATGGATACTTGTATTCGCTGTGGTATGAAAGGTCAGTTGGGTGATCACATAATTCCTTCTGAAGATGATTGGGAAAATAGATTGAATATAAATAATCTTGAAACACTTTGCAATGATTGTCATAGATTGAAGACCAAAAGAGAATGGATAAAGAAACATAAAGGAGTTAAACGTTCCATGAAGATAACTATAGTGTCAGGTTACCCTGCAAGTGGCAAGCATAGCTATGTTTCATCTAGGATTACAGAACATGACTTAGTATATGATTATGATGAATTAATGAAGTGTTCCACTGGACAAAGATTGATTGATAAACAAATTGATTTAAATGAAAGTAATGAAACAACTGAATCAAATAAGTCATTGATAAATAATATTGATGTTAAAGAGTATATAGATCTGATATATGAAATGATTCTGCGCAAACTCAGAACAGAGAAAACATTTAATAATGTTTGGATTATACAATCCATTCCAGATATTAAGTTGTTTGATTTGTTAGCTTCTTATGATGCTGACTACATATTACTTGATGGAAGATAAGGATGAATGTATTGAGAGACTTCATGAGAGTGAACAAGACATAGACAAGGCAGTTAGTGTCATGAATAAGATTGACAGAATGAAGCAAGAAAGATTGTTTGAAAGATTTAAATTAATTAAAAAGAAAAAATCAAAAATTAAAAACAAAAAATGAAATTAAATTTCAAAAAATAAAAATAAATTTTAAAATGAATTTTTTCGGATTTTAAATGTCGGCGCAAACAGCTGCTAGAGTAGGAGAACTACAAAGATACCCCCAATGAAAAATACGGGGGATTAACTGCCACAGTTGTTTGAACGCACGTCCTCTTTTTCTCACGGAAAAGTCCGTTTTTTTAGTTTTCAGAATGCCGTTGTATCAACGATTATAGTAATAGAAAGAAATACGCACGAAGGAGGTGAGTTGATGGCACAAAAAGGTAGAAAATATAAGCTATTGGCCAATACAGAGTGGCATGCAACAATTGCTGAAAAAGAACAAAAAAAAGAAGCCGAAATATTGGCTTCTGATGGATTCCCATTATTAAAAAATACACCACCATCGTATATGTCTAATGCTGTTAAAACAGAATGGAAGAGAATAGTACCTGCTTTTCAACTTCTTCCTATTCGTTCGTTGGATCGTGCAATGATAGAACAATATTGTGTCTGGTAAGGTGAGTTTAAATTAGTTAATATGGGACAGATTAAATTCATTGATTATTCGAGTCAACACCAATCACGTTACTCCGTAGCATAATACAAAGAACATAGTCAGCAGAAATTAAAGTGATGAGTGTGCTTCTCACGGTAGTTGGTGGGGATTAGTCTCCAAGGTTTTATTTTTACTCAAATGGAAGAAATAAAGAGTATAATAAATCCATAAATATTTAAGTATCGTGAAAAGATGGGGTTAACTGTGAAAAATACTAAACTTGGTGATCAAGAGGAAACAATTGTTGAAATGTTAGAGCCAGAAGCAGAGTTAGATAGACAGCTTGTATCTTCGGCAAAGGAGACGCGTAATCAAGCTATTCGATATATTTTGTGGGGATTAATTAGTGTAGCTGTTAATTTTGCTGTCTACTATATTACGTATAATGTATTAGGTATTGAATATCAAATGGCTAATGGAATTACTTGGGTGATTGCGGTCCAAGTTGCATTTTGGGTGGATCGTGTAAAGGTATTTGAGCACCATTCACAGTATGTTTATCGTGAAATGGGAAAATTCTATGCAACTAGAATTGTGACGTATTTTATTGAAGCTCTGATTTTATGGTTATTAGTATCTGTGATTGGAAGTCCAATGTTACTTGCTAAAGTCTTTGGTCAAGTAGGTGCTATTGTTGGTAATTTCTTGTTTTCTAAATGGTTCGTATTTCAAAGTAAATAAAAATACACATTGTAAACGAGTACGAAAGATAATAAACAGTATTAAGGCACATAATCTGGATCCAAAATTAAAAGTAAGTATTTCAATGAAAAGCGTCGTGCTTAACAGCATGGCGCTTTTAGTTTGGGAAAGAAAAACTTTAAATTAAAACAAATCAGCAAACGAATATATGGATTTAATATTTTTCTAGAGGCTAGGTAGTCTTTTCAAAAATACAACACTAAGCAAAGCATTAGTCGTACTTTATTTAAAACTTTTTTCACCAATTTGATTCTTAAATATAAATATTATTAACTTTATAACATTTAATTAATATTAAATTGTGTTCCAATTTAATGTATGTTAGGCTTTCGCTGGAGTGATCTTTGAAAGGAGAATTTAACTAGTGAAAAGCAAAAATTTTGCGCTAATCTTTTTAATTACTATTGCTATATTTGCAAATTTATCAACTTCTCTTGTTAAAGCTGATACAACTGATATGGCGACAGTGAATACTGTAGATGATAGTAATATTGTCTATATTGTTCCTAACGGAGACACATATTTCCAATTTGATTCTAATAAAAGTAGTAATGAGGGTTACTCCAATATTATTCCTAGTACTTTAACTGGGGCAGCAGGAGGGGCTGCCATAGCAGGAGCACTAGGTGTACCATCGGGACTGTATAATGGCGCTATATTAGGAAGTTCCGCAGCACTTATTGCAAATGCTCCTGCAACTTTAGCAGCAGGAGGTTTGGGAGTTGCTATAGGATTACCTGTTGGTTTATTCTTAGGAATTCCTACAACTCTAGCAGGGGGAGTTTTAGGATTTTTAACTCCAGTTCCTTTATTACATCCATTAAATGCTCTTATTGGAGCTGGACTAGGTGGCGCCTTGGTTTCTGTACCAACGGTTGCTGCTATTAGCTCCTTAGGAACTCTATCAGTAGCTCTTCCTGGCGCTACTGTGGGAATTGCTTTAGGTGCTCCGATAGGAGGGGGAATATCGGGACTTAACGCTGCACCTAGTGGTATTATTCCAGGTGCCGTTATTGGTGCTTTAGCATCTACTTTAAATTCACAAGAAAATAATGAGGGACATAATGCAGGTGACTTATCAGTTAGAGCTTCTGACGTTGAACCTGTGTATACTAAATTTAAAGTTGAAAAAACAATATCACTTTTGGATAAAGATGCTCGTTCAGTAGGAGTACTGGCAACACCTTCAGAAGAAATACATACTGTTAACAACAGTAGTATAGTAACCAAAGATGGTCTTGAACTATTGCCATATGGCGATGGAAATTATGTACATAAAGATGATGTTACAATTTTGGGTGATAATTCAGAACAACCTGAAAATGGAGATACTTCACTAGATAGCAATAGCATTAATGCTGAATCTCCAAAGGAAAACAACTCAGATGTACAAAATGAATCTGCAGATCAAAATAGCACATCATCAGATAGTGTTTCAGAATCTAAAACAGATTCATCACAAAATAAAGAATTAGATAATACTAAAATGGAAGAATCTTCAGCTACAGCAGTGAACAATATCTAATTATGTATATCTAATAAAAGAGCCTCTACTAATTAAACTTAGTAGAAGCTTTTTATTTTTCAAAATTAAGTATTATATTGTTTGTTTATTGATTGTTTATTTTAAAAGTTTTTTATTAAAAATCAAAAAACATGAAAATAAAGATGTGTTTTTGCAATAAAAAAGCCTCCTAATTAGGAGGCTTTTTTATTATTTAAGACCACTTGTAATATAATTTGCTGTGTTGCCGATAGTTCCTTGAACAGTTGGTGATGTCCAAAATGCAAGATTAGTTAAGTTGAATAATGTAATCATGTGAATTTCCCTCCTTAATTAATATATCTAAATATTATCATAAAATTTAAAAAATGTAGTATATAAAAAGAACTTTAATATAACTGTAATTTAATAGAAATATTATTTATCGGTTTAATATGTAACATATTTTGAAAATGTCATGGAGTACTTTGATTATCAGATAGACAATTTAAATGTCTGACTATAACAATTGAATTATTCATTAGTTGTGAATATTATACGTTGCAATCATAATATAGGATTGACATGTAGGTTAAAATTTTAAAATTATTCTGAATATTATATAATATAATTATTCTAATCACATAAGGAGGAATCAATTATGCATTGGTTATGGGTTTTAATTATTGGAGCGATTATAGGTGCTCTTGCAGGAGCAATTACAAATAATGGCAAATCTATGGGATGGATTAGTAATATTCTAGCTGGTATTATAGGTTCTTCAATTGGTGAGGGTCTATTAGGATCTTGGGGTCCTCAATTAGCCGGAATGGCAATTATACCATCATTAATTGGTGCTATAATCCTAGTATTGATTGTTTCGTTTGTTGTAAGAAAAATGTCATAGGAGGAAACAAATATGGATATATTAAAAACAACATTTAAGGTTTTGGCAGTTAGTACTCTGGTAGTTGGTGGCGTTCTTATTGGTGGAACAATATTGGCAGCAAAAGGTATTGATGAGGCTGGCGATAAATTACAAGAAAAATTACATTAATGTGTGAAGACTACCTAAACTCTAGGTAGTCTTATTTTTTAGATAAAAATAAATAAGCTAATAAATTGATATTACTTTCTGCTGATGTTAGCCTTTAGTTATTAACATGAGAGGAGTTTTATTATGAGTTTAGAAAGCAAAAAAGATATTATTAAAGGTAAAACAGATCAAGCTGTAGGAAAAGTAACTGGTGACGATAAAAGAGAATTGAAAGGTAAAGTTCAAGACAAAGTTGGTAAAGCAAAAGAAAAAGCCGACGATATTGTTGATAAAGTTGCAGAAAAAATTAATAAAAAAGATTAGTGATAATAATTTTTAAAAACTTTATATAGTTTTGTATTTAACTGTAAAAAATTCTTGATTAAAATGATATTCCCAATAAATTTGAAAATGACCTCTACCATATTTGGTGGAGGTCATTTTGCGTTTATTATTTATTTTTATAGTATGGTCTAGTGCGTATGAATATAGTGGTAAATTTAGATTTTATTGTTTAAGGAGTAAATTGTGCATTTATTAGACATAGATGTAGAAAATATCATCCTTGAAGATTTAGTAAAAAATTACAAAGGTGTTAATAGTATTACATTTACTTACATCACATCTAACAATGTTCTTTCGGGTTATTCTTATTCATTCTACGTTAATGATGAAAATCATAAAAATAGTGATGATTATTTATGGGAGTACTCTATTTCAGACGATAAAGAAATAGAAGGTATGGCATATCCAAGATCTGGGAATTTTGTGTTTCATGATTTTAAAGATGGATCAAAAAATATAATTAAAGAAGAAAATCCCAAATCAATGCGCACAACTCCTTTAAAAAAGGTTGATATTAGAAAAATAAAAATAAAATATAAATTGAGTGAAGATTAAAGATAAATTCTGATTACTGAAGTTATAGGGTTACTTCAACTACTTCCAAAAATATCAGAACTCTTATTTTATTTCTACACAAATAGCCTCTATATTTAAGCTGTTAAATAAATATAAAAGAGGTAAGAGTCATGGAAAATGTTAAAGATGATAGTGTATTTTTTGAAAACGAAATTGATATTAATTCTAGTGTAGAGAGATTATCAGGAATTCTGTTGAATTTAGAAAATATAACGAAATGGGATCATGATATAGATACTGTTAAAAAAGATAGTGATGGTTTTGTTATTATTCGAAAAACAGCAGCTGTCAATCCGGTTGAACACATACAAGTAAGAAAAGAAAATAACAGAATAATATATATTTCAACTATGGGAAAACTCGAGTATAAAGTTATTTTTACTTTGACTGATAATGAGGGTAAGGTAAATCTCAGAGAGGATTTGATCTTAACAAATAGTTCGTCTATTAAGTTGCCATTATCTATTTTGAAGCCAATAACAAAATCTGCTTTTAAACAAGTATTAGAGGTTTTAAAAGCAGTTTCTGAATCTGAAAATGTCGAAAGCCAATTTTAGGCAAGTAATATGAAAGCTGTCATTCAAAAGAATTATAGTGGTATTTCCAGTTTAGATATTGTTGATTTAGAAGAAAATAAGATCAAACCCTATTCAGTAATAGTAGAAAATAAATTTGTACCAGTTTTGCCATATGATTTAATGACCGAATATGGTCAGTTGAAGGGAATTAGAAATGTACAATTACCCATTGTGGTAGGTTATGGATTTGGCGGAATAGTTAGTAAAGTGGGTAAATTGAGAGATAAAAAATTAATTGGAAAAAAAGTTATTGGAATGAGTATGAATGGCTCTACTAAAGAGTTGATAAATTCTGAATTTCCACCACTTTTATTTACTGTACCTAATCAAGTGATCCTTAGTGATGCAACAACTATAATTGGTGGAGGAGACGCTGCACTAAAAGCTGTTGACTCAATTAATGCAAGTGAAAAAGATAATGTATTAGTCACGGGGGCTTCTGGTGGAGTAGGAACTTATGTTATTCAATTATTAAAACTAAGAGGTTCAAATGTCATAGCAATGTCTTCCTCAGAAAATATGGAATTTGTAAAAAATGTAGGTGCAGATCAAATAATAAATTATGAGTCTAATATTGTTTCCCAGCTTAAGAAACAAATAAAACCCAATAAAGTGATCGATACAGTTGGAAACATTGAACTTCTTAATGAAATAACTAACTACTATGAAGAATTAGAAATTGTTTCGTTATCTTTAATGAAGTATTCGGGAATCACTGAAAAACAATCATTTAGATTTATTAATGGGCCCATTTCATTAAATGGATATAAAGAATTATTAAATTTATTGAGTATTGGGAAAATCAAAGCCTATATTCAAAATGAATATGATTTTAAAGATATAAAAAAAGCTCAAATAGAATCAAAAGAGAAACATTCAAAAGGTAGAATTCTATTGAAATTTTAAAAAGACTGACACTAATTAAATATTAATGTCAGTCTTTTTTATATGCATATTGTTTAAATACATCTTCAATTGTTTCACTTTTTAAGACAGCTTTATGTGCTTCCGATTTGTTATTCAGACTATCATATGATTTTGATAGTGCTAAAAAGAGATCTGAGAGCATGTAATATGATGAGTGAAGGGTTGTCCAATTAATTCCATCGTTAAGAATTTTTATTGATTTTCTATATTGTTTTGTTTCATGTAAACAAACACCGTATAGATAATAAAGGATATTGATATTTTCGTTGTAGCTGGAAAATCTATTATCTTCAATAATTTTAAGAACAGTTTCAAAATCTTTAAATCCGCTTGTTACATCATTTGATTGGACTTTTATATATGCAATTACTGAAAGTATTAGTATTTCATTTGGAATAAAACTTTTCTGTCCTTTTGAATAAGTGTATTGATAGGCTAAATTTAGCAATCTAAGACTTTCACGTCGATCATTTAAATATTGATAAGTTGCCACTGCGTAATAATAGTAATATGTTTGGAAATCCTGGTTTTTATATAGTTGATCTATTATTTTGGAATCATCCAAGTATTTCAACATACCAGAATAGTCGTGATTATTACAAAGAGATTTGATTTTTTCATTAAATCCTTCCATGTCTTCAATTTCTAAATAGGAACTTAGGACAGCATTATCCATTGAGATATTTAATCTCATACAAAGACGAGACAATAGTATTGCATTTGGGACATAAATTCCTTTTTCAATACTACTAATCATAGATTGTGAGCATATATCTTCAGCCAACTGCTTTTGAGAAAGATTGTTTAATTTACGTTCAGATGCTATTCTTTGACCAAGTGAAACTGCCAATTTATCTTCAGGAATATAATTCATAATTATCACTCCTTTGTGGGTTAATCACAACTTGATTTTACCTTTTTGTTTATGATCTTGAAAGAAAAGCGGCTTTATATATTTATTGTTAATATAATTGAAATCCTAGGTTAAAGGGGGAATTTAACTTATGGCAAATCGGGGTATCTTTAAAAATTATTTTAAATTCTTACTATATTCTATTTTTAGTATATTGGGTGCTATTTTTTTAACTAGAATACCCTTAAAAATAGGAGAATTAACAGAATTATATATAAAAATTGGTAATTTAAGTTTTTTAAGTTTTAAATCCTTTATATTCACTATCATATTAGGGTTACTTTTTTCTTCTATCGGAATTTATTTAGGTAAAATTTTTGTCACTGAATACATTAATAATAGACGGAAAATTTTGTTTAAAAAATGGTTCAGTCTTTCTTTCTCAGATTCGAGAAAAATAAATAAAAACGAATTTATTCAGATTACCAACCAAGATTTAAACACTATTCAAGAATTTACACTTAGTGATTTTCCACAAATATTCGTACAATTTTTTAGTTTTATTATTGCAAGTATTCAATTTATTAAAATTTCCACTCTGTCATATATAGTTTTAATAGCTTTATACATACTTTATTTATTACCCATGAAAAATCTTTTAAAATATCAATCAATGTATTCTGAGAAATTAAGAAGTGCAAGAGTAAATATTATTTCCGTTTTATCAGACGCAATATATTACAAAAAAACAATTTTTAGACAAAATAAATCAAAATATATTTTAGATATTTTAAATAATGAATCTAATAATTCGGTTGAATATCTTAAGAAAAATGAAATATCAAAAAACAAATCTAAAATACTTCCGAGAACTTTAGATTCAATTGGACCAGCACTCATATTATTAATTGTTGGATGGCAATATTTTAATCAACAAATTAATATGGGGCAGCTAGTTACACTTCTTACCTACGTAGTAATTTTAAATGCTCCTTTTAGATCTATTATGAATTTATTGACTTCTCTTCCAGAGTTCAAAGTGGCCTATAAAAATCAGAATAAATTTTTGCAGATTCCAACTAAAGATGTTTGGGGAAACAAAATGTTATCTCAAAAAGTTATTAATAAGATTAAAGTAAAAAACACAAAAAGTAACATAGAATACTTATTTAGTAAGGGAGATTTTGTTGTTATATCAGGAAGATCAGGAGTGGGTAAAACAACATTTTTAAATGAATTATTTGGCTTAGAGCAGGGATTATACAAAATTGAAATAAATAATAATAAATTAAATCAGGGTTTTAATTGGAACGATGATATTTCATATATCCCTCAAGAAATATACATATTTGAAGGAACTATCAAGGAAAATCTAGAAATAGATGGGATTCATTTGAGTTCATATGATGTATATCAAAAGAAATTGTTGAATTTGTTGCCTGATGTTAACGAAATTATTTCCAACAGAAGTGATTTATCAACTGGACAGGGAGAGATATTAAATTTTCTAAGGAATTTTAATATCAATAAATCAGTTATTTTAATTGATGAGATATCTGGAAATATAGATAAAAATGCATTAAATCAAATACATAGTTTATTAGATAGATATAGAGAAAACAAAATTATAATAGAAATCACTCACAGAAAATTAGATATTAAAGAAGCGTCTTATATGGAAATGGAGGGGATTGGTATTGATAAGTAACTTTTTATCTGGAAATTTCAAAAAAGTTTGCCTGATTGCTGTTATAACAACTTTAAGATCACTGTTGCTATTACTTTCTCCACTAATATCTAAGGTAATAATAGATACTCTATTACCTCAAAAAAAGGTACATGAATTAATATTACTGGTTGTCTTTTTGATTTTAATTCCAATTATTACAAATAAATTAATAGACGTAGATTTGAAATTATCAACTTTTGTTTTGGAAAATATATCTAGAAAAAGAACAAATTTTGTCGATAACTATCTAGATTCAATAGAAAATAAGGAATTTACAGATAATGAAAAATTACATATATTAACATTTGAAAATGACGAAATATCAAATTATATATACAGAAATCTTGGAAGTTTGCTTTGGTTGATAACAACAATATCCTTAGGAATAGTATTAATAATTTATTTCAACGTAATTATTGGGTTAGTATTAATAATTATTATGCTAATTCAGTACTCTTCAATGTATTTTCTTTATGGCAGATTTAAGAGGTTGAATAATAGTTATACTTTATCGTCTACTAGATTATTAAGTAGTAGTAAAGAACTGTATGATTCTCTAAAAAATCAAAAGATAAGTTCTGGTATCAAAAAGAAGCAACAAGAAGATATCATAATAAAAAATAACAAAGTTGGTAGTATACAGAGAAAAATATCATTTTCAGAGGCACTAATATCTATTTTAAATACTGTATTATCTAATTTATCAATATTATTTATTTTTTTAATAGGTTTAAGTTCCAATAGTATACCGTTAGGAAATTTAATTGCAATATATCAAATGTACTTGTGGCTTGTTCCTGCCTTGTCAGTTTTGGCTTATATGGTAGTGGGACTTGGTGAAGTTTCTGTTCCAGTGGGCAGATTTTTTAAATTAACCAATTCAATTAAATTTACTAACAACGACAGAAAAAATAAGATAGATAATTTGACGTTGAAATCTTCTGTATATTTATCTAATAAAATAAGATTAAATAGAGATATTCAATTAAAGAAAAATCAAAATTATTTGTTAACGGGGGATGTTGGGTCAGGTAAATCGACATTATTGAAGTATGCATTTGATCCTGCATTTAAGACTAATGTAAAAATTATTGTTGATCAAAATAATAAAAGTTTGAGAAATAGTAATGGATATTTAAATTTATCTGTTTGGTATTCTAGCGAAAATCCTTCTATATTTGATACTACTCTGATAAGTAATATATATTTCAAAAAAAATATTAGTGATAAAGAAGAAGAATTTGTAAAATCATTGCCATTTAATAGTAAAACGATAGACAGACTAGATAATGTAATATCAAAAGATACATTGTCTGGTGGAGAACGTCAATTAATTGAAATTTCAAGATTATTAGTATCAGATGTTGATTATCAAGTGATTTTGTTAGACGAAGCTTTAAGTTCTATGAATGCTGATTTGGAAAGAAATATGTTAGAAAAAATAATAGAAAAATATCCTAATTCTATGATAATAATAGTTTCACATAGAGATACTATTGATAGCGAAAATTTTATTAAGTTAAATATGAACAATTATTTGACAAAAGATATTTAAAAATAAAAAAGACCTTACAATTTGTAAGGTCTTTTTTGGTTTATTTTAAAATAGACTAAAGAATGTAATTGAGTATAGAGCGGCAATACCTACGATAATATATACAGTTCTTGCTAGAACTGTTTCTCTACCCCCGAAGATAGCGGCAACTAAATCCCATTTAAATGCACCTACAAGTAGCCAGTTAAGACCACCAATAATTACAAGTGCTAAAGCAATTATGTTTAATATTGTCATAATGTTGTCCTCCTATTAGTTAATAAATTAATTATACATATCATACGATATTAATTATGTTCATTATAATATAAATTATTATATATAAAATGAATAAAATTATTTCAGATATTGTGATAAATATATCAATCTAAGTTCAGAGGACGTCAATAAAATTAAAAATTAAATATAGCAGTTAAAAATGTAGCTAGACCTAAGAAGATACCTGGTATATTTGCCCAAACAATAGGCCAGTCTTTTTCTTCTTTTAGTAGACCATATGCTGTCCAAATAGAACAATTAATAAATGCGACTAATGGTTGTATAGGATTTCCCTTTGTTCCGGATAAGTTAGACATAATTTGAGGGATATAGGAAACGTACATAAGTACAGACATTATACTTGCTACTGTACCTATTTTATCCACTGATGATGTTGATATTTTTTTCATTGTTTTTTGGTTCCTTTCTATTGTTACTAACTATAAGTATATATTTTAAATAAAAAAGCTTCTACATAATTGTAGAAGCTTTTTTATTTGATTAATCTTTTGTTCCAATTTTTTGAGAAAGATTGATAAATGGTAGGACAATTATAGCAATTGAAGCTATAACATAAATAATTAATCCAATACCTGGAGATACAATATGTTGTCCCATATACGTTGTTTGAGAAGCATTAATTATTTCAAAAAGACCTAATAGTAAATTTAATACTCCTAATACAACTGTTGCTATTTTGATTTTACCAGTTAGTATAGAAACTCTGTCTTTAATAGCTACAAGTACTATTATTACGATTAAAAGAATAATAGCTACGTAGCTATCTTCACTAGAAATTCCAGAGATATTTATACCGAATGGACCTTTAAACCAATTTAAAAATGTTGATAATATACCAACGATTGAAGCAATTAATATTAATAATTTTTGTAAACGCATGATTTCCCCTAAAAATATGTTTCAGCTTTTTAAGTCTTCAGATTTGGAAAACTGTTTGATTATAACAGACAATAAATGGAAATTATAATTTACTTTTTTATATAAATTGATTTAAAAACCTCTAGATTTTACACTGAAATTAGAATATAGGGGGAACCTATTATGACTGAAGATAAAACAATATTAGAAATAAAAAACTTAAAGAAAAATTTTGGTAAATTTTCTGCTTTGAAGGATATTACATTTAATGTTCATCGTGGTGAAATATTTGGATTTATTGGACCGAACGGAGCTGGAAAGTCTACCACTATAAGGGTATTGCTGGGAATATTAAAAAAGAGTTCTGGTGATGTTACTATTTTTGGTAATGATGTTTGGAAAGATACTGTTGAAATACATAAACGTTTATCATATGTACCTGGAGATGTTTACTTGTGGCCTAATTTGACAGGTGGGGAAATTATAGATTTATTTTTAAAGATGAATAATAACAAACACTCAAGTCGTACGGATGAACTGATTAAAAAGTTTGATTTAGATGTTACCAAAAAAGCACGAACTTATTCAAAAGGTAATAGACAAAAAGTTACTTTGATTGCTGCTCTTTCTACAGACGCAGAACTATATATATTTGATGAACCAACTTCAGGACTAGATCCAATTATGGAAGAGGTATTCCAACAAGAAGTAATAGATCTCAAAAATTCAGGAAAAAGTATTTTGTTATCTAGTCATATTTTGTCTGAAGTGGAGCGAATGTGCGATCGAATAGGAATTATCCGTGAAGGCAAAATTATCGAAACTGGTACTCTAGATGAAATGCGTCACTTAACTAGATCACAGATTATAGTAAGCACAAAAAAGGCTTATCTGAAATTAGCAGTAACTCATATGTGCATGATCTAATTGAATTAGATGAAAAATTGAGATTCACTGTAGATTCTGATCATTTGGATGAAGTGATGAACTATTTAGCATCTAAAGATATTTTAACGTTGCAATTTACACCATCTACATTAGAAGACCTATTCTTACGTTATTATAATGCAAAAGAGGTGGTCAAACATGAATAATAAATTTGATAAAACCTTATTTTTAACAAAGTTTTCCATTCGTCGGGACGCTTGGAAATTATTGGCATGGATAATTGCACTTAGTGGAATGATGACTGTAATTGCAATTAAATTCAGTGATATTTATGGTTCAAAGTCTTCTATTTTGGCAATAGAGAGCACTTTGAAATCTACATCAATGGTATCAATGTTTGGAAGTTTTGATATTCCCTTTAAGACTAACGCTGATGTTTTTGGCGCAGAAATGCTAATTTTCATGGCAATTATGATGATAGTGATGAATATTTATTTTTCAGTGCAAGGTTCAATTGGTGAAGAGAGCAAAGGATTAACTGAATTAATCTCATCAAAATCAGTTGGTAAATTGGCAATTATATTTTCTTGGACATTAGAGATATTAATATTAAACTTATTGGTGGGAATATTATTTGGTCTTGGTATCCAATTTAGTGGAATGTCTGGTGTAACTACAGAGGCTGCTTGGTTAATAGCGCTGTCATTAGCAATGGAGGTTTTTGGAATGTTAGGATTGTTAATGGCTCAGCTAGCTGATAGCACTCGTACTGCAAACATTCTAAGTTACTTAGTATTTGGAATTATATATATCGCCAGAATAATTACAGATTTAAAGAATCCTAAGTTAACTTGGTTTAATCCACTAGAAATAATAGAAAAATATCTGCATTTCATGCTAATAATTGGACACCTGTATTTACTTTATTAGTACTTTGCGTAGTAATCTGGGCTTTAGCAGTTTTTTTCAATCAGTATCGAGATATAGGATCTGGAATTTTTGCAGCTAGAAATGGTCGTTCTAAAGCTTCAATGGTGTTAACTGGACCTATGTCACTTGTTTGGAGATTGCATCGGGTAAGCATAGTTTTTTGGTCCATTGGTTTATTAATTTTAGGTGTAACGTACGGATCAATTTTTAATACTATCGGTGATATTTTGAAGTCTAATCCTACAATGCAAACTGTTTTTGGAAAAGGAGCTGTAGATGCTGCTAATCATCAAATACTATTAAATTTTCTAAGTATAATAGTTATTGTTTGCATAGGTTTAGCTGTGATTCCGACTGTACAAATTATGAATAGTCTGAAATCTGATCAAGAAAAAGGATATTTAGAAAATATTTATGCAAAAAAGTAACACGATTTAGAATGTTTATAAGTTATTTATTTTGGTCCATTTTAACAGGGATACTAAGCTTCTTTATGTCATTATTAGGAGTATATTTTTCAGGAAATTCCGTGTTAAAACATGGTAAATTAGATTTTGAAATATATTGGCACATCTTTATCGCATATTTACCAGTGATTTTCACTGTAGTAGCAATATCTATGATTCTTATAATCATTGGATACATAGGGTATAGAAATAGAGATTTAGTATAAAAAAAGCCATCTCATATGAGATGGCTTTTTTTATTATGCGGTAAGATTCAATAACTAGATACTCTTATCTAGTTGTAATTCGAAGGTACTATACTCGTAAGAAAAGAAACTAAGATCTTGAGTATAGGCGTCTTCTAGATCCATGGCAGTTGTTACTGTACCATCGTCGTTTAAATTTACTATACCAAAGCTAATTTTTTCAGTTGAAGTGTCTTCATTCCAGACAATAACTGAACTGTCTGGGAAATCTGAAAGTTTTTTTCCAGTTGCTTCCTCAAATTGTGACATGGCCCTTGAACTATTTTTCAGTCTCTCAATAGTTGCAATAACAGGCTTTTGATATTTTCTAGGTGTTGCAGATTGTTCTAAGTATTCAGCAAATGATCTCATGTGTGACTTCCTATCTGTTTTGTTCTATATTTAGTATACTTATCTTCCATACTATAAGTCATTATTATTTTAAAAACAATAAAAAGCAGGGGGTTGTTTAGATGATTCATGTTGTTATATATCATACAAAAAATTGTATGAAGTGTATGCTTACCGCTAAAGAATTTGAAAGAAATTCTATTCCAGTGAAAAAGATTTTAGTAGATCCAGAAAGTGACTGGGGCATACAAAAACTTGAAAAATTCAAATTAGAAGGAGCCAGAAGTTTTCCAGTAGTTCGTGTGTATGAAGGAGAAAATGATGACGGAAGTAATCCATTAGATATATGGAGTGATTATCAGTTAGATAAAATTAGAGAATGGGTAAAATAAAGAGTTACTTATTGATATAATTTATATACTAAAATATTGGAGAAAATTATGATTAGAGCAGATTTTGTATACGAAGTAGAGACAAAGAATTTAGATAAATTAATGGCAAAATTTCAACAATCTGGAGCTGAAAAATTTAATTCAGAACCGACTCATGTAAAAATGGAAATGGCAATGCGTGAGGAATATGATAAGACTTATGTAAGTTTGAATTTTTACTATAACTCTTTAGAAGACTACATGACTAGATCTAAGTTTGAACAAAGTCAGTCAGAGTGGATGGACATCTGGTTTACACCTAATGACTTCTTCAAACAGGTATCATTGAATGTATATGAAATTAACTAATAAATAATGAATATTGTGTTTTATAAATAAATAATTTTATGTCATAATGTAACTATGAAAAGAGGACAGACATATGTTATTTGATATTATATCCACTTTAGTAGTTATCTTATTTTCACTTGTTATGTTTGGAATTCCAGTGTACTTGATGATATTAAACCTAACAGGTAAGATCAAGAATATGTTTAGAAAAAGGAGCTAATATCGATAGATATTAACTCCTTTTTGTTTACTTTAAGGAATTTATATAAAATTAGTGATAACATATATATAGTTGAAAGAGAGGTATTTATGGAAATTCGACCGTTGGAAGAACGAGATTTACCGTTCTTAAATATGTTGTTTAATGATAAAGATATTATGGGTTACTGGTATGAGGAACCCTTTGAATCGATTGAGGAAACAGAGAACAAATTCCAGAAATATTTATCAGATGAATCAAAAAGACGCTTTGTTGTTGAAGCTGATGACAAGCAGGTTGGTATTGTTGAGCTAGTGGAAATAGATAATATAGCCAACAACTGTGAGATTCAAGTAATTATTTATAAAACTTATTCTGGTCACGGATATGCTCAATTAGCTATGAAATTGGCTACAGAATATGCATTTAATTCTCTTAACTTGAATAAAGTTTACCTGTACGTTGATGTTTCAAATGAAAAAGCAATTCATATATATAAAAAAATTGGATACCAAGTAGAAGGTCAGATGAGAGAGCAATTTTTCAGTAATGGTTCTTATCATGACAGTTACTTCATGGGTATTTTGAAGAGTGAATTCAATAAAAAAGATACTAATCCAGATTAGTGTCTTTTTTTGTTGATTTGAATTTTCTAAAGAAGTTTAGAAAAGCAATTTTCATATTTTCATGAATTACTTTAAATGAATTTATAATTTTATTGTACATAGGTCGATTGAACACAAATATTAGTAAACCAACTAGCAAAATTAAAAATACAATTGGAAGTACGAACACTAAAATTATCGGATTAATCCAAAAAAGTATTGCAACGTAGAAACTAATTTTTAAAAGAAAACCTAAAATCAAAAATTTCGATGCTAATTTTAACATTGAAATTCTCCTGTTCAAATTCAGCTTTTTGAGTCGTCAGTATTTGGACGGCGTTACTTTAGTTTAATCGGTTGAATTTGTAAAACTTGTACTTCCCATTTGTATAAAAAGTATATAGAAAGAACGGTAAAGATAATCATTAAAGTTCCCCATATCAAGGTATTTCGCATGTCTTTTGCACCTAAAGTTCCGTTTGTATGAAGAAAAGAGAAGGTTGTTAGACAAACAGAAATAAAAAATAAAAAGAGAAACCACATAGCATTAATCCATATTTTTATATTTCTTTAAGTATATCAGATAATTACTAACTAATCATGAGCTTATTAATTGCAGTTAGCGTTGAGAGTACTATATTGGAATAGTACTTAATTTGATATTGGAGGAAAATAGAATGGCAGAAAAATTAACCACAGAAACAGGACAACCTTGGGCGGATAATCAACATTCACAAACTGCAGGAGCTAGAGGACCAGTTTTAATTCAAGATTACAACCTACTAGAAAAACTTGCTCATTTTGATCGAGAGAGAATTCCAGAAAGAGTTGTGCATGCTAAAGGTGCAGGTGCCAAAGGATATTTCTTATTGGAAAATGATATGAGCAAATACACTAAAGCAGATGTTTTCAATGGCAATGATAAAAAAACACCAGTTTTGGTTAGATTTTCTCAAGTAGCTGGTGAAAAAGGTTATCCTGATACACCAAGAGATGTTCGTGGTTTTTCAATTAAATTTTATACTCAAGAGGGTAATTACGATATTGTGGGTAACAATACTCCAATATTCTTTGTAAATGATCCTTTAAAATTTCCAGACTTTATTCATTCACAAAAGCGTGATCCCAAATCAAATAAAAGAACACAAGAGAGACAATGGGACTTCTGGTCACATTCTCCAGAATCAGTACATCAAGTAACATATCTAATGGGTGACAGAGGTCTACCGGCATCATATAGAACAATGAATGGTTACGGATCTCATACATTCAAATGGGTTAATAAAGAAGGGGAACAATTCTGGGTTAAGTACCACTTTATCTCAGATCAAGGTGTTCACAACATTTCAAATAAACTTGCTGGTGAGTTAGCTGGTAGAGATTCAGATTATCTTCAAAACGAATTATACGATTCAATTGAAAATGGCGATTTCCCTTCATGGAGCGTCTATGTTCAAATTATCCCTTATGAAGAAGGATTAAAATATAAATGGGATATTTTTGATATAACAAAGGTAGTTTCACATAAAGACTATCCTCTTCAAAAAGTAGGTAAGTTTGTTTTGGATGAAAATCCTACTAATAACTTTGTAGATATCGAAGAAGCTGCCTTTTCTCCAGCAAATATGGTTCCTGGAATTGAACCATCACCAGATAAATTACTCCAAGGTAGATTATTCTCATATAAAGATACTCAAAGATACCGTTTGGGTGTTAATTTTGAAGATTTACCATCAAATAAACCTGTTGTTCCGGTTCATAACTATGAACGAGATGGTTATATGAAATCTGATAATCAAGGGTCTGAGGATAACTATGAACCAAACGGTTTTGATGGTCCAAAAGAAGTTCCAGAAGCAAATATACATTCATTTGAAGTTTCAGGTGAAGCTGGAAGTCAAGACTATAGCCATAATGTTGATTACAGTACGCAAGCTGGAGATTTATACAGATTGTTCAGTGATGAAGAAAAAGATCGTTTGATTGAAACAATTCAAATGAATCTAGGACAAGTAGAATCAGATGAAATTAAAAAATTAGAAATCAAACAATTCTATGACGCTGATCCTGACTATGGAACAAGAGTTGCTAAAGCGTTAGATATGAATATAGATGATATTAAATAGTAAAAAGCTTCCTTAATGGAAGCTTTTTTATTTGTTATAAACTTATTGATAGTTTTTTAAAAAGCACTAATGTATGATTCTTATTGTTATTACTAATAATTGGATGGTAAATTATGTCAAATCTAGAGAAAAATAAAGAAAATGTTCAAAATTTTTATAAAATGATGTTCAATGATTCTAAACCTCGTGAAGCTGTAGATTTATATGTTGGAGATACATATATACAACATAATCCAGAAGTGGGAGATGGCAAGGAAGAATTCATTAAATACTTTGAAAGAATGGCAAAAGAGTATCCTGACAAGAAAGTTATAATTCATAAAGTTATTGCTGAAGATAACTATGTAGTTCTTCATTGTGAACAAATTTGGCCAGGAGATGCCAATTGGGCAGGAATGGATATTTTTAGATTGGATGAAGATGGTAAAATTGTCGAACATTTCGATGTACTTCAAACGATTCCAGAAAGTTCAAAGAATGGTAATTCAATGTTTTAATCGTAGTAAAAGACATCCCTTACATGGGATGTCTTTTTTATTTTCTATTGATAATTATTTCACTATTATAGTAAAATAATCTTTGTATTTATTAACATAGGGAGTTTATTATGAACAGAAAATGGTACGCTGTTTTTACGGCAGGTATTCTAGGTGGTATCATTTCAGGAATTGTTAAACTTGGTTGGGAAGTATTATTGCCACCACGTACAATTGCTAGAAATTTAACAAATCCACCACAAGAATTACTACAACAAATTGGATTTCCATCACACTTTACACATCTAACGTATACTTATTCAGGACAACAAATGCCATGGGTAAGTTTTATAATGCATTTTGGATTTTCAATAACTTTTGCATTACTATATTGTATTCTTGCCGAGAAATTTCCGAAAATTACTTGGGGACAAGGTACTGTCTATGGATTAGTTATTTGGATAGCATTCCACTTAATCATAATGCCATTATTTGGAACAGTTCCAGCTATCTGGAATCAACCATTCCAAGAACATTTCTCAGAAGCACTAGGTCACATCGTGTGGGCATGGGTAATTGAAATCTTTAGGCGAGACATTCGAAGTAGAATAACACATGAACCAGATCCAATTTACAAATAGAAAAAATACCTGTCTAATGGCAGGTATTTTTTTATTTTAATTGTAAAATTTAAAACTAATTGTGTATAATAAATTTTGCAATGGAGAATTACCCAAGTCCGGCTGAAGGGGACGGTCTAGAAAACCGTTAGGTGAGTCAAATCGCGCGTGGGTTCGAATCCCACATTCTCCTTAATAAGAAATAAGTTCTAATAAAAAGTCCAACCCTTTATAGGTTGGACTTTTTAGTCTCTATAATTATTATAAATATAGTCTTTGAATGTAAATTTTAATCTATGTCTGTAATATTCAGGAGCTTGTAATATTGGTTCGTCATTTACAAAAACATACTTCTCATATGGAACTCTCTTTTTTAACAAGGCATATTCATATAAGAATTTTTGATTGTCAACTCTAGATATATTAGCTTGTGCATTTTTTGACATTAAAACAATTACCAAAATACTACTAAAAACTATTATAGTGCTAAATACATATTGTAAAGTACTTTTGACGGTTAAATCTAAATAAGATAATGCCTTATTAAGATATATTATGCATAACATGAATAAGAAAATAAATGCACCGAAATACTCCCTTGCAGAAACTGGAGCTAAAATGAATATAAATGGTACGAATAAAGCTACAGAACTGAATAAATAAAAGTATATATAGATATTATCTATTGTAAGTTTTCTAAACAAAATTATTGTTGATGCGAATAAAAAGATATAAAACATAGAACCCACAAAAGAATCTATTAATCCAATTTTAAATGGTAACCCCACAATTTCATATAGAAAGTCGATTGAGTAATTAGTAAGATAAATATTTATGAATATGTAATAGACAACGAATATAATCGATGATGTAACCATACTTATTTTTAACCATCGTCTATTAATTTTATTTAATGCTAAAACAGCGATTGATATACATAAAATTATTATTATTAGATAATTAAACGTTGCTATCCAAAAATGAGTAAAATAAATATAGTTATGTATAGAACCAATTAATGTAAATCCAGTTTTTCTATATACCTCTTGATGATGATAATAAGAAGGATTGGAAAACATTATAGACGCCGACAATATAGCACCCAAAAGAAAGGCAATTGAGGGGTAATATATCTTGCTAAATTTTTGTTTGTTATTCAAGTACCAAATAAGAATAACAAACAAAACACCAACTAGTAATTGATATAAAGTAACATGTTCTACAAACAAGCCACCGCATAAAGATATGACAAATAGTGATATAGATAAAGCTAAAATATTATTTATTTTAGCATTTAAAAACCTCTTATATAGTAAACAATCAAGCAATAACAATGCCATAGGTGGAAGATAATTTACAAACCCTGCATACCACAAAAATACACTTTGTAGATATCCTATTTGTAATATAAAGAATAACAAAATAGACATTATTAATGATATTGCATTGCGTCCTGTTAATTCATATATACACCATATTACTAAAGTAACTACCAGTGCATAAAATAAGACTGCGAATATTGGACTGTGCATTATTAATATTTCAGATAAATTACCTAGATATCTACCATTGCTACTACCATCATATATTATATTGGTAGAAAAAAAGTTATGTCTTAATAAATATAGACCCTTGTACCCCCACCAAAAATAGTCATCAGCACTTGGTATTATCAAAACAGATATTACTGCATAATAAATAAAGACAGCTATAAAAGTTAATCTCTCAATTTTTTTATTAATGATTTTACTCCCTAAAGTAAAACTTTTTTGTATTGTCGGACTTATTGTAGTACACAGCATAAGAATAACGTATTAAAATTATATAACAATGTTATGTGCTTAAGATTACGTTAATAGAGGCATCAAAAATTTTTATAATTTAAAAAAGCTATTTCTATTAAGAATTAAGAGTGATGATAATCTAATAGGTAAACATAGGGTAAAAAAAAGAATTAGTAACTTGGTTTTTCTCTCTAAATAACTTATTGTCCTTGACAGCTGTATCTATTATTCCTGCTTTAAATATTGATGCGTCTAATAGAACAGATGAGAACTTAGCACCTTCAATTACTGAGGATATGAATGTAGCTTCTGATGTTTCAACTGTATATACAAAAGATGAAAGAGTACCTGCTTATGAATATACTTGGCATGAGAGAGATCAAGCTTACAATAGTACTCGACAATTTTATAGAGTATGTAACGATGGTTATGTAGATATATACGATATTAGAATATTGAATCCAAAAGGATCATTAATTCAAAATACTGGTTATCAAACATATGCAGAGAGTCAAAATTTTGTGACAATTTGGACCGCTATAATAGATAGTGGTAGTGTTTGGCAAACAGGAGAAGTAGTTTATACATCAGGTGATATGCTTATATATGGTATTGAATATCGTAGTTTAATAGGTAATAGGGTCCAAGTATCAGCTAAGGGTTATGTAAAGCCAAGTATTAAAGATGGGATTCTTATTATAAATAAATAATTTTTAAGAGTTGACAGATGTCAGCTTTTTTTTATTGATAAAATATTTTTGTTATCGTCTATTGATTAAACAACTTTAATGTTTAAAATTATAATTATCGAATTTTATAAATATATGGAGATAAATTAATGAAAATAAATAGAATTTTATCATATTCATTTGTTGCACTTACTGGTATCTTACTAGCAACATCTGTAAATCAGGTTAATGCTAGCACAACAGATACAGACGTTTCTGTAAGTCAACAAACTGAAACAGATGATATTCAAAATTCAGTAAGTAATGATACTGAATCAGCAAATGTAAATTCAAATAATGATTTATCAAATACTAATTCAGTTTCCACACAACCTAATGATACACAAGCAATACAAGAATCCGCTGAAACACAATCCGATAGTACAATAAGTACAGAAATTGTCACCGTTGCTTATAAACACGGAGCAGAGGTTCATTCATATAATGGATACGGAGAAAATGCTATCTATAACGGCACAAATCTAGCAACTGGAACAAGTTGGATTGTTAATGAGAAGCAGAAAGCAAGTGACGGTTGGTGGTACGAGGTTGGAAACGATGTCTGGTTGCCCGAAAAATTTGTTGTATCAACTAACTCTACTGATGTTCCTTCCTATAATTGGCTAACAGGAGTTCCCTTGATTAATCAAAATCCTGAGCTACCAAACGGCTGTGAAATTACTGCTGTAACAATGATGCTTAATTACGCAGGCGTTAATGTTGATAAAATGCAGTTGGCTCGTGAAATGCCACGTAGTAGTGATCCTAATTATGGTTATATTGGTCAACCTTGGGATAGTACCGGTATTACAATCTTTCCAAACGCTTTAATGAACTTAGTTGAACACTACACTGGATCTGCTAAAGATTTAACAGGCTATGATATAAATGCTATTAAATACCAAATTAGCATAGGTAAACCTGTTGTTACATGGAATACCTTGCACGGATTTCCATATCATGCACTAGTAATTACAGGTTATGACAATCAGTATATTTACTATAATGATTGCTGGACAAATCAAACAGCACAAATGGATATAAATGAGTTCATAAAAAATTGGGCAACTCAAAGTAATCGTGCGATTAGTTATTAATTTAAAAGTTCAATTATTATTTCCTTTATTGCTTCATTAAAAATTTATTTTGATTTGATAGTACAAAATAAATTTTCCTACTGAACTACAAATATATTAGTTATTAGAAGTAATATTAAATGTAAAAATATTAAATAAATGTTTGCATCATTGAACTATGAATATTACAGTTAGGTAGTGCTTTATTATTCTAGACAAAAATAAATATTAAAAAGCAATTAAATTTGTCTTAAGAGTTCTGCTTTTTCCACCTTATGCTTCCAATTTTTTGTATTAAAGTGACCACAAGTTTTGATTATTTTATGTATTTTTGTTTATAATGTAAGAAGAATTACATTGGAGGCTAATTATGGTTACTTTTGAAGATATTTATTCCAAAGAATTTATAGATTTGTTTGGACAAAAAAAAGAGGAAATTAAACAAATTGAAGTATTAGAAGAACCACCATATATAAATTTGGATAAAATTTCTGATATTCTTCAAATTAATGTTAATTATACTAATGAAAATATTAATGAGTATGACGATGACGGAAAGTATGACGATGAAATTAAAGAAATAACTTTAAAACAAAATAAACCTTCTACTAGGAAGCATTTTACATATGCACATGAATTAGGACATGCTGTTTTAGGACATTCCGGTATCTCTTTGAGGGCTAATGCGAGCAAGTCTGACATAGATATTTTGAGAAGAAATAAAGAAACAGTAGCAAATCAATTTGCTGCAAAACTTATAATGCCTAAAAAATTATTGTTAGATGAAATTGAAAAGACAATTAAAGAAAGTAATTTGAACGAAAATGAATTAACTGAGGGAGACTTTGAATTTATTGTTAAAAAATTAGCTGAATCATTCAATGTTTCTGTGGAAGCAATGAGATATAGAATTTTAAACTTAGGATTATTTGTAAAGTAGTTATGAAAGAAATTTATAAAGATTTAAATGTTGATTCATCCAATAAACTTTTTAATAAAAGTGAACTTAATATAGTTGTCATTCCGGATTTTGAAAGAGAAATTATCTACAACTACAATAATGAAACTTCTGGAGAAATGGATTTAGATTTTAAAAATTATAAAATAGAGAAGTTGAAAATAAAAAGTGATAATCCAGAGAATATTGATTTATCAGAGCTAGTAGAGAAAATAAACAAAGAAATCAACCATAATTATTCTAAAGGTTGGAATATATTTTATTTATATAAAGAACTTTTTCAGAAGTTGGTTGTGGATAGAGGAGAGGGAAATTACAATTATTTTAGAGGACAATCTGATAATTGGCCTCTGCGCCCTGGTTTATTTAGAGGAAATATATCGGAAAAGTTTTTGCAAAAATTTGATAGTGTATATAAAGACATTAGTAGAGAATTTCCAAAAAAAATTCAATATTACGAATACGATTATGAGAACGAAGAAATAACTAGTAAACGTGCAGAACAGTTAGCAATGTTGCAACACTATGGTATGAAGACCAGCTTGTTGGATATAACCAAAAATCCTTTTATAGGACTTGAATTTATGATTATGGATATTAAAAATGCTGAGAATTATACCTTGGATATGTTTAAGATAGATAAAGTAAAGCATATATCTAAAAATTTTTTTATGACTGTAAATAAAAATGAGGAAAATTTAAGAATTAAGGCACAAAAAGGGGCTTTTTTTGATTATGATTTTTTGTATAAATCAAAATCCGATATCGATATAGAAAAAATTGATAATCTAAGAGTTACTATAATTTATGATTTTGAAAATCTCTATAAATTTTTGGACGAACAGCATGAAAATGAGTTATCCTCTTTGAGATCTAATTTGGGAGATAATAAAGATGAATTAATAAAAAATAATATTCAAACGTTCGAGGTATCAAAAAAGAAAATAATTAAAAAATTTGAAAAAGAAATTATTGAAACAATTTATAATGATTTGAACAGAAAGCTAAAAGAATACTTCTATCTTGAAAAAAATTTGTATCCTGACTTTGATAAGTATATTGAATATATACAAGATAATTACATTAAGAATGATGGGTATTATAAATTAAAAACAAAATAAAAAATCACATCTAAAATTTTAGATGTGATTTTTTTCTGTGTATTTATATCAAACAATCGTAAACCTTGTATTTAAATACCAATATACTTATTTTTAATAATTAAATTTAATATAAAATTATTTAACTGTCACTAAATTTATTTCTAAATTCAGAAAATATAAAATAAATTAGCGTTTGCTATTATTAAACTTAAGGCGACTTAAGAATCTATATGATTTGCTCTCTGTTTTTTTTTGTTTTTCAGATAAATATGATCCCAGTCCTAATTCATTAACAATAGTATTCAAACTTACAGTAGTATTTTTTTCTTCTAATTCTATCTCAAAGTCTTCTGTACCTAAGTATTTATTATGATCTAAAGATAATTCCCATCCCTTATAAACTAAATAATATCTACACGTTTTTAGTTCACCATAATTTTTCAAAGTAAGATCAGGATGTTCATATATCTTAATATTATTAGGTATTTCAGCTGTATTAAAAATAGTTAGTATTTCAGATTCTTCTCTCTTCGTTAATAAATTACTGGATGTATCAGTTGATTTGAATATAAAAATTGCATTATTATTCAAAATTCTTAATTTCATTGTTTCTCCATGATTAAAAAGATCAAATTCATTACTATCAAAATAAAAATTTTTTTGTATATTATAAACTGGAAAAGAAAATTTATCTATTAATTCTTCAAAATCCTTATGACTTATTAATGTTTTATACTCTGACTCTAACATAGCTATTTTCTACCTTTTAATTAGTTTCCTTTAATATTCCAAATTGTAAGTATTGATATATTATATCTTTAATATCATTACTTAATTCTTCAAAACTCACATCGTAAATCTGTGATAAATTACTCGTTATTTCTAGTATATTTCGTTTTCCATTTACTTGCTTGTATATATCAGCACCAATACTATTTGTTTCAAATAATTTAGTGCCATCACTTATATAAATCTTGTTATCTATTTTTGCAATCATAAAATTAAAATTCTTTTTTAACATTTTTCTTTCTCCTTACAGATTTATATGTTCTCAATAGAATAGGTAGCCATGCTTGTATGTTAAAAATAAAATGTAAAAAAATTGCGATCAGAATATTCCCACCCAGTGCCATAAAAGTTGTCAAAGTAACACTTAGTAATAGTTGAAAGACATATGATTTGTATGTATAAATTCTATTAGCCCATCTACTAATGTAGTGGCTACAAACAAATATAATTGACACAATAGTTACTGATAAAATTTTACTAAGATATTCATCAATACTATAGAATAATGCATATCTGAAGAATATTTCCTCTGCAATAACTGGATATACACAAAGTAATAAATCGAGAATATTTTTTTTGTAGGAACTATTAAACTTTGATAAGGGAGAGTTAACTATATTAGATATTAAATTTTTGTTAGAAAGCATTAGAGCTATTATTAAAAACAAAAACAGTAAATTTAATAAATTATCGTTTTGCTTTAAATTTTGAGGATATTTGAGGATATAAACCACACTTATTAAAATCATTGGTATTTCAAATATAAACTTTTGAGTTATTGATGAATAGCCAATCATTTTTTTGAAAATAGGCAAAAATACAATATTTAGGTACACAATTTCGACCATCAATGAAGTATAAAAAAAAATTGAATTCACAGAAATCATTAAAATAAAAAAAAATAGTGTTATTGCAATTATTTGACGTTTAAATATGAATTTTTGTTCCATTTGCCCTCCTTTAATTGGTGTTTATTATAGTATTGTTTTCTAATTAATCAATACTTTTATTAAAAAAAACATCTTTTTATTAGAAAAACATTTACTTTTTCTAATAAAAAGGTATTATTTAGTAAATTCATAAAAAAATATGAATTAAATTTTTAAAAAGGGAGGTATAGTCTGATGAAAAAAATATACGAAAAGCCAATTTTGCTTGAAGTATCTGATCCTAAGATTATTGGTACTGTTGTTGGTACTGTAGTAGGATAATTTTTTAAGCACACTTTGGATATTAAATTCTAAAGTGTGCTTTTGTTATAAAATAAGGGGGGAACTAAATGGACGAAAGATGCAAAATATTAGATGAATATTTATCTATTAAAGGAACAAATATTCATCAATTAAGGTTGAGAGTGGATGAAGAAATATCAGGAAATGAAAATACAATATACGTATACAGTTCTCTTTTTGAAGGTCTAGGCACACCCGACTCAGATTTAGATATTTATGTTGTTGGAAAATCTGGGGATAGCAGTTACGTTAAAACGATTATATTAGAAAATAATTACAAACTGGATGTTGAATACTGGCCTCAAAAAATAATCAGTGACTATTATGTTAATTATTCTCAAGAATTAAATATTCCAAAAGATTTTTTTGAGCTAAAGGTTTTACTTAGGATTATAAATTCGATTGAAATTACAAAAAATAATTCAACTAGTATCGGTTCATATTTAGATATTTATGGTATTTATAATTCTATCCTCGAACTATTTTCTAAAAGTGCAAGATCACATTATGAAGATGCAATGACTTTATACAAATATGGGGAAGAACTTTCATCTGTAGATGAATTACGCCGTTCTGCTTGGAGTTGTGCAGGAGCACTAAATGCAAAATCAGGAAATATAAATTTAAAAGAAAAATGGATTAGTAAGTTGTTTATAGAAAATTATCAAAATAAATATTTGGTTAATAGATATTCAAATCTTATGTTTTATAGTTCGTTATCTATTTCCAATGAATCAGATGTTTATTTGGATGAAATGATAGAGTTGGTTAACGATATGTTAATTGAGATATCAAATTAAAAATTAGTGGGGGATAGTTTATATGTCTAATCTATCAAGTAATTTAAAAATTAGGCTTTCAACATCTTTTATGAGCAGAACTATTGGGTCATCGATTGCCCCATTTATGACTTTGTATTTTGCAAATATATTTGGTAGTTACATTGCTGGGATTCTTCTGGCAGTTCAATATATTTTGGGATATTTCTTCAATATTTTGGGTGGTTATCTCGGAGATATAACTGAGGAATCACAATTTTTAATATTTTGTTTATTGTCCCATGGTATTTCTTTAATACTACTTTCAATAACAGTAATGTTTAATTTGAATACAATAATTATGGTATTACTCTTTTTTATTTCCGTTAGCATTTCTAATTTATATAAGGCAACTTTTAATTCACTGCTTATCTCAGAAACAACTTCAGAAAATAGGGAGGTAGCCTTTACAATAGATTATCTATCGTTGAATGTTTCTTTAGCAATAGGTGTCATTTTGGGGAGTGCATTTTTTATTAATTATAGTCAATATTTTTTTGGAATATCAGGCTTGATAACATTGATTATAGCTTATTTATTAAATAATTATTTTTCATTTGAAAATTCAAAAAAAAATTTAGAGTATGTCAATTTAAGAAGTGTTTTAAAGAGTTATTCAGTTCCTTTACTAGATTATACATTTGTTAAGTTTGTCATTGGATTTGGTATGGTTTCATCAGTTACATTAGTATTGTCTAATTCGTTATTAATCTTCATTGAAAAATATAATATTACATTGAGGTTTATAAACTTAAATCTGATAGGCACTAATATATTTTCGGTTTTACAAATCGAAAATATTGTTATTGTAGTAGCTATTACTCCAATAGCAATAAAGTTTTTTAAAAATAGGTATTTAAAAAAAACAACCCTTTTAGGGGCATTTTTTTTAATAATTACTTATTCTTTAACCCTATTAACCTTTAATAAACCCTATTTCTTAATTTTACTGCTACTTATTGGAACCATTGCAGAATTAATATTTGTTCCAGGAGCTCAATCAATTCAAGCTTCTCTAATACCTTTAGAAAGGAAATCTTCTTATTCTGCAATAAATTTATTTAGTAACAATATAGCACAAGGGATAGCATCCTTTGGAGTATCAGTTGTAGGTTTAGGTTTTATGGTATCTTTTGTATATACTTTTGCATTTGGATTGTTGGGCTTTTTTGTGCTATACGTTTCTATTTACAAATTACATTTCTAGGAGAAAAAAATGGAAAGTAAATCAATTTTTTTAGAAATAAATGGTTATTTTTCTTGGGATTTTACTTTAAATTATTTAGCATCCAAGGACGAAATTCTGTATAAAGTAGCAAATAATACGTTAATTTTTTTATATAGAATAGAAAATAAAAAATATTTATTAAAATTAGAATATCTTAAAGAGGTAAATAAACTTGAGGTAAAAATACTCTTAGGTTCAGGAGAATTACTAACAAAAGATAGAAACATTATTTCAAACTTTATAAAGAACTGGTTTGATTTAGATTATGACTTAAAAAAATTTTATGATTTTTTCGAGAATGATAAAGAAATTTCAAATATTATAAATAAAAGTAAAGGACTTCGTTTTGTTGGAACACCTGATATATATGAGTCAATAACATGGGCAATTATAGGTCAACAAATATCTATGAGTTACGCATATGTAATTAAAAAAAAATTTATAGAAAAATATGGAGATTACATCTTATATGAAGGTGATAAATATTGGTGTTATCCTGACCCTAAAGTAGTTTCAAAAGTCTTTGAGGAAGATTTAAAAGAATTAAAGCTCTCACATTCAAGAATTAAATATTTATTGAATGTGAGTCAGTTGTTTGCCACAGGTGATCTAAAAAAAGAAAAATTTAATAACAGGAGTAAAAGTGAGTCCATCAATTTATTGAAAGAAATATATGGTATAGGAGATTGGACTTCGGGTCTTGTCACTATGAATTCTTTGAGAAATCACGATGTTATGTTAAAAACAGATGCAAAACTACTCAATGGATTGAAAAAAATATATGATCTACCTGATAAGCCAGGTATTTTAGATTTGGTTTATTTTGAAAAAAAGTGGGGCTATTTTTGTGATTATGTAACATTTTATATATGGGCAAATCATTAAATATAGAAATTAGGTGATTTAGATGATTAATATTTTATATAGTAGCATAACAGGAAATAACAAGGATATTGCACAGTCATTTGCTGATAGTTTAAGTAATATTGGAGTTAAATATAATATTTACGATATTTATAACATAGACCCATCAATAATCAATCAAACTGACATACTAATTCTTGTTATTTACACTTACGATGAAGGTACAATACCTGATGAAAGTATTGAATTATATGAGGAGATAAAAAACAGTCAATTGAGTGGAATGTTTTACCAATTAATTGGATCAGGAGATATTATGTATGGAAAAGAGAACTTCAATGCAGCACTAGATAAATTTGATGAAGTTCTAAATTTATCTAATGCTAAAAAAATATCAGATACTTTAAAAGTTAACTTGATGATGGATGAAAGGGCATACAAGAAAATATTAGAAATTTCAGAAAAGTTAGCTAAAAATTACGTTTTTTAATAAGGGGGAGAATGCTATGGAAATATTCAAAAAACAATTTATGAACATAGATAAATCAGTAAATGGGCCTGATAAAAATTTCTCAAATAGAAATGATTATTTGTCTGCCCTCATGAGTGAAAATGGATTTGATAATGAAAACGAAATTTTGTCAAATAATAATTTTATATTTAATATTGTTAAGCACTGGGTTGCAAGCGGTCAAATAGGGTGTAGGTTTGCACAGTTTTTTGCAAATAATACCAAAAAATATGGATGGACTTTCGATACATACCCCTGTAAATTTGATAGAGTCAGTTTTGAAGATGGACAGATTATTGAAAAAAAAATTATAAATCAAATAAAAAATTCTGATTCACAAGTTTTTAGTATGATTTTTCCAAGAATAGAAAGTTTTTCTCAAGTAATGAATTTAATTGAATCACTATTAAAGTATACAAATTTCTTTATTGAAGATATAAAAAAATATCAAGATCAGTACTTAATTTCAATACGATATGATATAACAGGCAATGGTAATTATGCTTGGATTATGTTTCTTGGTCCTTTTCAAAATTTACCAAGAACAAGACAGTGTCCATTTTTTCAAATTGTTATTAGAACTAAGAAAAAAGATAAGAAAAAGATGTATAAATTAGCCAAGGACAATAGTTATGCACATAATGCAGATATGCCAGTGGATATGCTTCCAAAGAAAATGCAAAATAATTTTTGGAAACAATCATCTGTAGCTACTAAAAAGATTTTAGGATATAAACCAGATGAACACTCTGCTGCAAGGTATACAGTTTCTGTACCTAATTATATGTGGGAAAATGTAAACGGGGGGAAATTATGGAACATATAAAAAAAATTAACGATGGAGTAGATTTAAATCACTACAATAAATCTTTGAATCTAGAAAGAGCAATGAAGTACGGCTATAGAGTTCCACAAGGTCTCATAATTGAACAAACATATTTTGAAGAAGTTACAAGGGAATTTCTTATTAGATCCAAAGAAAGCGATTTCATAAATATTAGTTTGGCTAAAAAATTTATTAAAAATGTAGAGTTTCCTAAATTATTGATTGAAGAGTTGAGTAATTTTTTTGGTGAATCAGATCATTTAATAGTTAGATCAAATTTTAAAAATGAAGATTCAGAAATAACTTCCAATGCTGGAACATTTGAATCTATAGGCCCCATACATAATAATAGTAAGAGTATTATAAATGCAATTAAACAAGTATGGAAGTCTGGCTTATCCAGTGGATTGGATAATTTTAGAAATGCATCCATTATTATACAAAAGTATATAGACTTTCAAATAAGTGGAGTTAGTTTTACAAGGGATCCAGTTACTTTAGAGAAGAGAACATTTACAGAGGTAACCAATGAAAATGGATCAATAGAGTCAGGTATAGAACCAGTATTTAATCTATATAATAATTCTATCTCTACTGGAAATGAAGAAGTAAAAAGTGATTATATGTCAAAGTCTTATATGGAATTACTAAACGTAACTTTAAATAAACTGGAAAATGATTTTGAGAGTAGTTATGGTATAGACGTTGAGTGGGGAATATATAATAATGATGTATACATCGTCCAAATTAGACCAATAACATCAAGTATAAATAAATTAAATACAATGTTAGACAAAGGTCCAAGATTTATAAATTTGGATAGTAATGAGATACATAATTTTGAGTGGCCTAAATTTTACAAAACACTTATAAGAAAACATTGGATAAAAAGGCATTGGATGAAAGAAAATGTTAACAAAGAATCTAATATATTTACTTATAAATTAGGATTTTTAGTAATGAACTTTGAAGATTTATTCAATATAAGTGAAGATACTTCTGATCGTTTGTTAAAGATTTGGGATTCTAAATACTTATATTTAATTGCTGAAATATCTGGAATAAAGTTAGAACGTATATTTGAAAAAGAAAGCCTGCTAGGAAATTTAAGGGTGATTTTAAAAAAAATAGGAATAAAGGAGAATGAACCTTTAATATTTTGGGTTTCAGAGTTTTTTATTCCAGATATATCAGGGATAGTTAGTCAAAATTTAGATGGTGAGAAACTAATTGAATATATTCCAGGAGATTTAGCAGGACTAAAAAATAATAAGGATATTGAATTTTCTAGATACTTAATTAACAAAGAAGGAATAATAAAATCAAAACATATAAATGAATCAAAATATTTGTATAGTTTTGATGATAACTTCAATTCAGTAAAAAAAGAAAATTTCGAGAATACCATTTTAAATGAAGAGCAAGTAAAAATAATTTCATTGATGCCTGAGAAGATGGGAAAAATTCAGGTAGATGTTGAATGGATAATTAAAGGCAAAAAAATTTATATATATGATGTTTCTACAGAAAGTGATATTGGTAAAATTTCTTATGATAACAATATAATTTCTTCCGGATATTGTCGTGGTAATGTGATAATGCTGTCTGAATTTGAACTTCAAAAATTAGAGAAAGCGTCCAGATTTCACGTTTCTGTAGATGAAGATTTTATAGAACAAAAAGAGATAAGTGCAAAACCAGAAATTTATAAATATATTAGAAAATTAAAAAATATTAATGAGAATGAAGATATAATCTTGCATGCTCCATATCCTTCTTCCATTTTAAGCCTTTTCATACCATATGTAGGTGGTTTTATTTTTGAAAAGGGTTCAATTATGAGCCATTTAGGAATTAAACTCAGAGAGTCTGGCACTCCAGCAATAATTTCAAAAGTAAATAAATTCAACAGAAATAAAATTTTCTTTATTGAAAATGGTTCTTTAAGGGAGGATTATTAATGTTTGTATATACTTCCTACGATGGTGATTTAATTTCAAAAATTGATACATTTATAGCATTTGTCCTATCAAAAGGATTCATTCCTTTAAATCCAACTAAAATGTTGGGTTATTACGACTCGACTATTGCTCATAGTAACTCTAAAAAGGAAGCCATGATTGATTGTCTTGCTATAGAAAATTTAGCGGATGAGTTTTGGATATTTTTAGATAATAATTCTTTTGAACTTCCTGAAGGAGTTTTAATGGAATTAATTTATTGGATAAATAATGATAAGGGTAATATAAGAGTATTTCATGTTTCAGATGTTCATGAAGAACTATTTAATAAAAACGAAAAAAATAGAAGTGAAAATATAGTTGATAAGTTAGAATTAATTAAAAAATTGAATAATGAAAAAATAGAAGAATTGTCAGAGCACTTATCCAATGAATTATATCTAAGAAAAACTATTTTTATTGATATTGAAGATAAATATTACAAATACATCGATTGGATAAAAATTTACAGTTTTTCACAGAATTTTGTTCCAATAGATATAAAATCTGTGATAAGTGATTTCTTTTTAAACAAATATTTAAGCAATGATGAATATGCTTCTATCTTAGAAAAGCTAAAGGGAAAAGTTGATGATTATGTAAAAATAACAGAGTACAATTCAGGTAATAATTTTTGGAGTTTAAAAGATGCAAATGTTCCTAAATATACTAGTAGTAGTTGGGCACTTACAAAGACAGAACAACTAAAAGGTTAGTTTTTATATGTAATAAAAATCACCTTTTAGCTATAGGATAATTGTTGATTTGACCATTTTAATTAAAAGACCTCCACAATAAGCGGAGGCTTTTTTAATTATTATAAAGTTCATTCAATAGTTCTTTTGCGGATTCATTTAGACTATCTTTGGATTTATCGTTACCAAGGTGAGTGTAAATTTCTCCTACATATATATTGTCTTCAAACAATTTGTCGAAGACTTTATCGATAATAGGTTGTGTTTTTTCTGGTTCTTGTACAGGACCAAATGGATTTGAGAAGAAGGTAGTAGTCATACCAACTTCATCAGTTGTTCCAAGTGCTTTGCGTTTACCTGAAACAAAAGTATCTTTTGCTTGATTAATATCATCGAATCTATGTAATCCAATTTCATTATCGTAATTGTTTGCATAGACCCACATGTCAATGTTGTGATGCTCAATAACACGTTTATGAATATTGGCAGGTATTATGACACGTGCATTTTGTAGCTCTGGATTTAGGTAAACACCTCGATCCATATTATTAAAAGCTACTGAATTGCTTAAGTCATCTAGTCTCACAAAGGCACCAGTTTCGGTACCTTGTGCATAGATATTTCCATTTTCATCAAATGAAAAACTACCCATATCATCAAAAATTGTTTCTATATTGTTAATCTTATCGTCAGCGACTTCTTGAAGTGCTTCGATGGATTCTGATTTACCAGCACCGGAATCACCAAAGAAGACTACTGTTTTGTGTTTACCGTTTGAAAAGCTAATGCGAACCATTGATCCGTGTATTGGTAAATTGTCAGTATAAATCATATGTAGGTTGTGCAAAGTCAGACACATTTTTTTCATATAACCAAAATAAGTAGTTTTGTCGTTATATGGAACTTCGCCAACCCAGATGTCGTTTTCAGTATCATGGTGGAAGTGACTAACTTGACCTTCAGTTTCTTTTATACCAAACAATAGAATTAAATCAGGTTTTTGTTCTGCTATTTTTGAAGTGTCAGCAAGTTTAAATAGGTTAGCTAGAGCAAGTCCACTCACAAAATAATCACGATGGAAGTATATAAATGCTAAACTTTCGCCAATTAGGGCAGGGTAGCAGAACCATTCATCACGTTCACCATTGAAATGATCAATAGGATTGTAATCCACTGCCGTAAAAGTTCCTTCACGTTTGTTACTTTTTGTATGCATCATTAGGGGTGGTTTTAGCATCATTGTGTTCAGAAACTGTATAGATTTTAATGAATTATATTTTGCAGGAGTATCCCATTCTATAGATTGAGTTAGGATACTAGCATTTGTACCAGCATTAACTTGTCGGAAAGTATTAGTTTTAAATCCTTGGACTTTCTCTTCAATAGTTCTATACAGTTGAATAACAATTTCATTGAATTTTTCGTCAATATCAATGAATTCTTTTGAAACAATGCTACTGTTATGCAAGTTCACTACAGAAATTCTTAGATATGCTCTATAGAATGAATAAAAATCTTCAATACTTTGTAAGATTTCATCATCATCAAACTGAGAATAATTAGGTTTATCATCTACTAATATTGCTTTAAGTGTAGATACATATATATCAGCCCCTTGATTCTCTAAATGATTGGGACTAGAGTGCTTTTGATTTTCAAGGTACAAGCTTACTAATCTTTTTAAGGCCTTACTGTTAACTAGTTGAAAAATATTATTCACATAGTTTTTATTAAAATCAATTATAGATATTTGTCGATCAGGGTTTAAATAAAAATCTTCAGATTTTAAAATACTTTTGTCCATATGTGTAATTACCTTTCTCGTTTAATATTTTAATTGTAAAACAGAAGATTAGAAAATACTAATCTTTTTCTAATCAAAAATAAATTTTGTCAAAATAAAAAAGCACATCTTAGGATGTGCTTTTGATTATTTAAGTGAAAGTTGTGATTTATCACTAAGACGATTGTCATTAAATGTAAGAAGAATCATTGCAGAATCTCCACCATTAAGTCCTGATGTGTAGCCAATTGTCTTTGTTGTTGTGCCATCTTTATTGATGGTAACTGAATATGAGTTTGGTTTTCCTAGTTTATCTAAAGCATCATTATAACCAGCACCTACTTTAATGCTGTTGTATTGTTTTAAATTTATTTTCTTATCACGTTTAACCTTTAAACCACTGATTGTTTTATTTGTTGCATGACCATCAGTAATTGTAACCGCAATATTTGAACCAACATCACCGTTTTTTACTTTGTTCCAAGAATATGTAGCAATCTCAGTGCCTGTGGCCTTTGAAACATTACTTGTAGATGTTTTACCTAAATCTTTTTTGACTTTATCTGCGCTATCTCCATCAGTAAGACCTACTTTGATTTTACTATAATCTGAATATGTTACTTTATATGCATTTGCTGCAGCTTCGCGTTTGTCAGCTTCTTTTTGGTTATGAATTTTTACACCAGTAAAGAAACCAATAATAACTAAAATAGCAACTATTAAAGTCCAAAACCATGCAGTTTTATAGAAAGGTTTTTCTTGAGGCATTTGTATACTCCTATTATCTTTTTTCTATTTCAATATCAGCACCACAATTAGTGCACTTGTCTTTTAAGACCTTTGCAGCAATTTTTACTTGGCAATTGGGACATATGTAGTCCATAGATGCCTCTTCAAAAATATCTCCAAATATATCTAAAGGATTAATATTGTTCAAATCAAATTCTTTGTCTGCCATAAATTTCAGCTCCATTTCTAAGACTTAGTATATATAATAACAATACTTTGTTCAAAACAAATTATTAATATATAATTTAGACATTATAATTTTAGGAGGAATTAATATGCAAAATGAAATACTAGTAACAACCACTGAAAAAGTTCCTGGTAAGGAATATGAAGTTATTGGTGAAGTTTTCGGTCTAACAACACAATCAAAAAATGTTTTTAGTAACATTGGTGCATCTTTGAAAAATGTTGTCGGGGGAGAGATAAAAGCATATTCAAAAATGCTAGAAGAATCTCGTGATACTGCTGTAGAAAGATTACGCAATAATGCTAAGGAAATGGGAGCAGATGCCATTGTGATGATGAGATTTGACTCTGGTTCAATCGGAACAGATATGCAGTCAGTAGTTGCATATGGTACTGCTGTTAAGTTTAAGGATTAGTATAAATGATGAGTATACCTATTCTAATTATCGGAATAACAGCAGGTATCATTTCAGGAATTGTTAAATTAGGATGGGAGGTCATACTTCCACCCAGAACTGATGAAAGAAATGAAACAAATCCGCCACAAAAGATGTTACAGCAGATAGGTGTTCCTTATCGAATTACTCATTTGACATACAGTTATTCAGGACAACAAATTCCTTGGGTTAGCTTAATTATGCATTTTTCATTTTCAATATTTTTTTCTGTGCTTTATTGTTGGATTTTTATATTCTATCCAATTATAAGTATAGGAATGGGAACAATTTTTGGATTAATAATCTGGATTATATATCATATTATTTTAATGCCAATGTTGAAAACTGTACCTCCATTTTGGAAACAACCGTGGGAAGAACATTTTTCTGAAGCATTAGGCCATATGGTTTGGGGCTTTACAATACATTTAGTATTGCTAGCATTTATTTAAAACTTAGGAGAAAACAAATATGGAATCAAGATTAGTACCTTATATCGCCTTTGATAGTGCAAAAGAAGCACTAGAATATTATGAAGAAGTATTTGGAGCAAAGATTATTACTAGATTAAGTCCTAGTGAAGAACAAGCTGGTCAATTTGGTTTTGATCCATCTAAAGTGGATTTGAATAGTCTAACAATGCATTCTGAACTTGAAATATTAGGATCTAGACTTTACGCAGCAGATAAATTTACAACAGGTGAAAAAATTACTAATGGAATTACTTTGAACCTAGAAGTAAATAGCGACGATTCTGAAAGTTTAGAAGAATCAAATAAATTCTTTGCAAAACTAGAAAAATCTAACGAAGTAAAAATTACTATGCCTTATAAAGAACAATTCTGGGGTGGAAAAATGGGTGCATTCGAAGATAAATATGGTGTTTCTTGGATGCTTCATGCACAATCTTTTAATAACAAATAAAAACTCGTACATTATGTACGAGTTTTTTTATTTATCTATTTTTGATTTAATATCTGATAATTCTTTTTCTAGCTTTGCGTTTTGATTCTCCAATGATTCAAGTTTTTCAATTACTTTTTCAATTTTTTCGTCGGATTTTTCAGTTTCATTATTGGTAACAAAGTTAGTTATTGCACTGGTAATAATTCCAAGGAAACTGATACCAATAATCATAAGAATTGCTGAAACAAATCTACCTATTCCGGTATGCGGAACTACATCTCCATAACCAACGGTTGTAGTTGTAACAATAGCCCACCAAAATGCAGTTGAAAGTTTAATATTTTCAACATAAGAGTATACGATGGCTGAAAAACACATTAAGATTATTCCGGCAATCATAATATATATGAATCCATTAGTATTAAGGAAACGTTTGACACTTTTTTGAAATTTACCCAAGAAGCCAAAAATTCTAAGAATTTGAAATGCCTGATTTAGTTGCAAAAATTTTGCAAATCTAAATATCTTTACAAGCCTAAAAGAGTAGAAGATTGTGCTGAAAGGCAGGATAGCAAGTAACTCAAAAATATTTTTTCTGAAGAACTGTTTTTTGTTTTTTGAAATAATGAATCTCACAATATAATCTACAGTAAAGATGCCAAGTATTAATTGATCAACAAAAAAATACGGTTGTTTGTTTAAATCTATTTTTCCAGAGTAATCTAAGATAAGTAGTATAATAGACACCAATGCAAGTAGAATTGTAGTAATAAAGTATATATACTTAAAAACAATATTTTCACGGATTGACTTTTTTTTATTCATGGGTATTTTTCCTTTAACATAGTTAATGGTTAATTATGAATATTTATTTTTATTATAAGTTAATTATACAATTATAAAAACCAGAAATACTCAATCAACTGTTGATTATTACGTGGAATTTTGCTATATTTTACTAGTTGCAATCACATTGCATCTACAACCGCTCAAATCAGGTATCCAAGCATAGCACCTGATTGGCGAGTCTGAGTAAGGGAGTGTACACGTATGTACGCAATTATTAAAACTGGTGGTAAACAATATAAAGTTGCTGAAAATGACGCAATTTATATTGAAAAACTTGACGTTGAAGAAGGCAAGGCAGTTACTTTTGATGAAGTAATCCTTGTTTCTGACGGCAATAGTGTGAAAGTAGGAGATCCTTTTGTTAAGGGAGCTTCAGTTTCAGGTAAAGTTGAAAAACAAGGTAAGAACAAGAAAATTGTTACTTACAAATACAAACCTAAGAAGCATTCACATACAAAGACAGGTCATCGTCAACCTTATACTAAAGTAGTTATTGATAGTATCAAAGGCTAATGATAATCGCTAAATTTCACCAGAATAACTTAGAGCAGTATGATTCGTTCATTATTACTGGTCATGCCGAGTCAGGTCCCTATGGGCAAGATTTGGTGTGTGCAGCAGTATCAGCAATATCTATTGGTACTATGAATAATCTGGAGAAACTTACTAAATCTCAGTTTCAAGTTGTTCTTGACGAGGTTAATGGTGGCCATCTAGGTTGCCAGATTACTAGTGAAGTATCACATGATACCTCATTACTATTGGAAAACTTGTATTATATTTTGGTTGATATCCAAGATAGCTATCAAGATAATATAAAAGTTTCCATAACAGACGACACAATCAAATTCGATTAGGAGAATATACTTATGCTAAAAATGAATTTACAATTCTTCTCTCACCACAAAGGTGGAGGTTCAACATCAAATGGTCGTGACTCAGCTGGTCGTAGACTAGGTGCTAAGCGTGCTGATGGACAAGCTATCAAAGCTGGTTCAATTATCTATAGACAACGTGGAACAAAGATTCACCCAGGTGAAAACGTTGGTCGCGGTGGAGATGATACTCTATTTGCACTTACAGATGGCGTTGTTAAGTTCGAAAGAATGGGACGCGACAAAAAGAAAGTTTCAGTATACTAATCTTTTGGAGAGGACAATGTCCTCTTTTTTTTATATAATTAACTATGTTTATTGCGATTGTTATGTAATTATTGGTAATATAATAGTGTTAAATGTTTTTATATCAATTTGAGGAGAATTTATAGTATGTCTATTTCAGTTAATGAATTCAAAAACGGTCTTACCATTGAAGTTAAAGATGGTATTTGGAGAGTTATCGAATTTCAACATGTTAAACCTGGTAAAGGTGGAGCCTTTGTTCGTTCTAAATTAAAAAATCTTAGAACTGGTGCTGTTCAAGAAATGACATTTAGATCAACTGCTAAGGTTGAAAAGGCACAAATTGAAACTAAAAAAATGCAATATCTATATGCTGAAGGAACAAATCACGTGTTCATGGATATGAATACATATGAACAACTATCACTTCCTGCAGAAGTAATTACATCAGAGCTTAACTATCTTAAAGAAAATATGGAAGTTAGTATCATGATGTACAATGGTGAGACAATTGGTGTTGATTTACCAAACACTGTTGATCTTGAAGTTGCAGAAACTGAAGCATCAATTAAGGGTGATACACAATCTGGTGGTACAAAACCAGCTACAATGCAAACAGGTCTTGTAGTTAATGTTCCATTTTTCGTTAATGCAGGTGATGTACTAACTATTAATACACAAGATGGTTCATATATTTCACGTGCTTAGTAACTAAATGTCAGGAGGATTTGAAACTATGGCAGATCAAAAATATGTAACACTAAAAGAAAATATCGGAAGCGTCGAAGGCAACGCAGAGATTTCATATCAAGTTCTTGAGATTATATTGGGAATTGCCACTAGTCAAGTTGAAGGCGTATATGAAATGCGTGGTACATTATCAAATCGTATTAATTCTTTATTTGGTATCATCAACCATGGTAAGGGTGTTGATGTCAAATTTAATGGTGATAATATTTCTGCTGACATATTTGTATATCTTGAATATGGAGTTTCAATCCCTAAAGTTTCAACAGAAATTCAGAAAATAGCTATTGAACAACTTTCATTCATGACTGATTTAGAATTAAATCAAGTCAATGTTCATGTTGTTGGATTAATTACTAAAAAAGACGAAACTATTGAGCGTGTAATCTCAGATAGTAAGGAATAGTGTTGTAATGAATAGACATAAAATAAGAGAATTAGCAGTACAAGCAGTTTTCTCTATGGAAACAACAGAAGAAGATTCTTCCGTTGCTATTGAGACTGTCATGGATATGTCAGATGAAGCTGACGAAAAGATACCAAGTTATTTAGATTTTCTTGTTAATGGAACTATTGATAAGAAAGACGAACTAGATAGTGAGATATCTAAATATCTTAAGGATAAATGGACAGTTAAAAGACTTTCAAGAATTGATTTGGCAATTTTGAGAGTCGGTCTTTTTGAAATGGAAAATTCTTTAGAAGTTCCTAAAAAAGTTGCAATTAATGAAGCAATTGAAATTGCCGGTGAATATAGCGATAAAGATTCAAAATCTTTTGTTAATGGAATTTTATCAAATTTTGTTGAAGGATAGAGGCTGGTACAGTAGTACCGGCCTTTTTTAGGTGAAAATGATGAAACAGTTAAATGGTAAAGAAGTCGCAAATACACTTGATCAAGAGATGATGCAAAGAGTCTCTGAATTGAAAGCAAAAGGTATAATACCTGGACTTTCAGTTATTTTAGTTGGGGACAGTGGAGCTAGCTCTGTTTATGTTCGAAATAAACAAAAAAGAGCTGAAAAATTAGGAATTAATTTTGATTTGATTCATTTTGAATCTGACGTTTCTCAAGATACTCTTCTAAATAAAATTGAAGAATTAAATAATGATAATACGGTAGATGGGTTTATTGTACAGTTGCCATTACCTGATCATATTAATGAAGATAAAGTAATAAAAGCAATTGATTCCAAAAAGGACGTTGATGGATTTTCACCAGAAAATGTTGGAAATTTATGGATAGGCCAACCCAATACATTACCTGCTACAGCAGCAGGTATTTTGATGATGCTTGATTTTTACAATATAGAAATTGAAGGAAAGAATGCTGTAGTTATTGGACGTAGTAACATAGTAGGGAAACCTGTTTCAGCTATGCTTTTAGAACGTAATGCTACAGTTACCATGACTCATTCTAGAACAAAGAACTTACCTGAAGTTACTAGTCAAGCGGATATATTGATTGTAGCAATTGGAAAAGCTAAATTTGTTAAATCAAATTTTGTTAAAGAAGGAGCTGTTGTTGTAGATGTCGGCATGGACCGTGATGAAGAAGGAAAACTATGCGGTGATGTTGATTATGACGATGTAAGTTCTAAAACTTCATATATTAGTCCTGTTCCCGGTGGAGTGGGACCAATGACTATCACAGCACTAATGGACCAAGTAATAACACTAGCAGAAAGAAGATAGCATGCCAGATACATCTCAATATTTATCGATTTCAGCAGTAACTCAATACATTAAACGTAAATTTGATGTTGATCCTTACTTAGGTAAGGTTTATTTAGTCGGCGAAATTTCTAACTTTAGAAATAGACCTAACTCACATCAATATTTTTCTTTAAAAGATGATAAAAGTAAGATTTCAGCGATAATGTTTAAAAATAGTTTTGCTAAGTTAAATTTTGAACCAGAAGAAGGTATGAAGGTTCTTGCTGAGGGACGTATTTCACTATATGAACCTGGTGGAACTTATCAGATATATGTTGATTCAATGCAACCTGACGGTTTAGGTAAATATTATCTAGAATTGGAAAAGTTAAAGAAAAAACTTTTAGAAGAAGGAGTTTTCAACCTTCCTAAGAAAGAAATATCACAATTTCCTCGTAGGATAGCGGTTGTAACCAGTCAATCTGGTGCTGTTATCCATGATATTATGACGACTACACATCGTCGATTTCCAATAGTACAAATAATCTTGTACCCAGCACAGGTTCAAGGAGATAATGCAGCAGACACCATCGTAAGTCAGTTGCAACATATAAAAGAAGATGGCAATTTTGATACGATTATCATTGGTCGTGGTGGAGGATCTATAGAAGATCTAGCACCATTCAATGACGAAAAAGTTGCAAGGGCCATTCTGGACAGTGATATACCAGTTATTTCTTCTGTTGGACATGAAACAGACACTACAATTGCAGATCTTGTTGCAGACGTTAGAGCAGCAACACCAACAGCCGCAGCTGAAATAGCAACTCCAGAATTGATTGAATTATTAAGTCAGATTAATGATTTGAAAGCAAGATTATTTAATAGTGAAACAAGATTAATCAAATCAAAACAGCAGTTATTGGACAGAAGCTCTCAAAGCGTATTTCTGAAGCATCCTGAAAGAATATATGAAGTATATCTACAGAAACTTGATAGTTTAATTAAACGTTTAAGCCAGAGTGTTTCGGAGAAAATTCGAAACAATAAAGAAAGAACAAACTTGTTAGATGTTCGTTTAAAAAATCAAACACCACTTAATGATATTGAAAAAAATCGCCAACTAATTTTAAATAGTAAACAAAATATGATTAGTTCGGTTAATAGATTAATTAATTTACAAAAAAACAAATTTGCAGGGGATATTGCTTCACTAGATTCATTGAGTCCCTTGAAGACACTAACAAGAGGATATACAATTTCTACAGATAAAGATCAAAATATCATTACTTCGGTTAAGCAAGTTGAAGTTGGTAATGAGTTGAATTTAAAATTTATAGACGGTAATGCTAAAACTGAAATTATTTCAGTAGAAGAGGACTAAAACATGGTTGAAAAGAAAAAGACATTTGAAGAAAATCTAACTGAACTTGAAAATATTGTTAAAAATCTTGAAGAGGGAAATGTTCCTTTAGAAGAGGCAATGAACAATTTTAAAAAAGGGATAGATTTGAGCAAAGAACTACAATCAACTTTGGATCAAGCAGAAGAAACAGTAACTAAGGTTATGAGCGAAGATGGCACACTAAAAGACATGCCAGAAATCACTACAAAAGAGGACTAAAATGGAAATTACTAACTTTTTAGAATTTAGAGATAAATTACTACCAAGTTTTAATGAATATTTGAATAGCCAAATTACAAAAGATGTAACACAACCTGATTTGCGTGAAGCTATGTTGTATGCCGTTAATTCAGGCGGTAAAAGAGTTCGTCCTATGTTAATGCTTGCAACTGTTTACTCTTCTGGGATTAAGTTTGAAAATCTCAACGAATATTTTGATCTAGCAGGTGCAATAGAGTTAATTCATACATATTCACTAATTCATGATGACCTGCCTGAAATGGATAACTCAGATACTAGACGTGGTAAACCCACTGTTCATAAAAAATTTGACGCAGCAATTGCGGTACTTACAGGGGATGCATTATTGACTCAAGCATTTTATTGGATATCAAAATCCAAGTTAGATGCAAGTCGTCGTATGGCGGCTATTCGTGTCCTTTCACATAATTCAGGTCCTATGGGAATGGTTGCAGGTCAAGTAAAAGATATGGATAGTGAGAACAAAAAACTCAGTTTTGATGAATTAGTAGAACTTCATAATGAGAAAACTGGTGATCTGATTGTTGCATCTGTGACTATGGGAGCAACTACAGCTGATCACTCGATATCTATTAATTTGGTAGAATATGCAAAGAAAATTGGGTTAGCTTTTCAAATAAAGGATGATATAGATGATTTTCAAAATGGTGAAGATAAAAATAAGAATACTTTTCCCAATTTATTAGGTATCAATGAAAGTGAAGATCTGTTATCTGAATATGTAAAAGATGCTTTAAACGCTGTCTTAAAAGAAGAAAAATTTGATAAGAATCTATTAGTTAGTTTTTTAGATTATTTTAAATAGTAGGAGATATATTTTTGGCTAAAAAAAGAGTTGATGTTTTACTTGTAGAACAGAATTTTTTTGAATCACGTGAGCAGGCTAAAAGATCTGTAATGGCTGGGCAAGTATATGATCAAGATAATTTAAGATATGATAAGCCTGGAGAAAAAATTGATGAAGAAACCATTCTACATGTTGTTGAAGGTGCTCATAGTAAATACGTTAGTCGTGGTGGATATAAGTTAGAAAAGGCCTTAGAATCCTTTAATATCGATTTAACTGACAAAACTTGTTTGGATATTGGATCATCAACAGGTGGATTCACTGATGTTGCATTACAAAATGGAGCAAAAAAAGTTTATGCACTAGACGTAGGATATAACCAATTAGCTTGGAAACTTAGAAGTGATGAACGTGTTATAGTTATGGAACGAGTTAATTTTCGATATAGTAAACCAGATGACTTTGATCAAGGACGTCCAAACTTTGCAATGACTGACGTCTCTTTTATCTCACTTGAATTAATATTGCCACCAATGTTTGAAATTATCGAGACAGGTGCACATGCTGTATGTTTAATTAAGCCACAATTTGAAGCCGGTCCTGAAAATGTTGGAAAACATGGAATTGTTAGAGATTCAAAAGTTCATAAAATGGTTTTAGAGAAAATTACCGAATTTGCAAAGAAGACAGGATTTCTTGTAGAAGGATTAGATTTTTCACCAATTAAGGGTGGAGAAGGTAATATTGAGTTTCTTATGGAAATTCAAAAACCAGAATCTGAGGTAGAAGGTTCCATCTCAGAATCAGTATCAATTGAAGATACAATGGAACGAGCTTATTCTGATTTGAAGTAGGGTGTATTTATGTTAAAAGAGTTAATCATTAATAATTTTGCCATTATTAGTGAATTGAAAATCAATTTTGATACTGGTATGACTTCTCTAACAGGGGAAACTGGTGCTGGTAAGTCAATTATAATTGATGCTTTAGGATTGATTGTTGGTAATAGATCGTCGACAGATTTCATTCGTACAGGTGAAGAATCTCTTAAGGTACAGGGATTATTTGATATTTCTAAGAACAATCCATCATTGTCTATCTTGGATGAAATGGGTATTGAGCATGATGACAATAGCATCATAATTGATCGAGAAATAAACCACAAAGGGCGCAATGTTTGTCATATAAATGGAGTTTTAGTAAACACTAACTCACTAAGAAATATTGGAAAATTTTTAGTAGAGATTCACGGCCAAAATCAACAACAAGAACTTCTTACTGAAGATAATCACATAACAATTTTAGACAGATATAACGATGATGATTTAGTTAAGCAGCTTGAAGATTATCAAGCCAATTACTCAGAATATAATAAGCAGAAAGCAAAACTAGATTTGCTTCAAAAGAATGCACAAAGTGTTGCACAAAGAATTGATATGTTGAAATTTCAAATTGAAGAAATAGATGGTGCAAATTTAAAAGAAAATGAAGACGTAACTTTAGATGAAGAAAAGAATCGTCTTGCAAATTTCGAAAAAATTAGCAACGCTCTAAATGAAAGTTATCAGCTACTTTCTGAAAATAATGTAGGTACAGTTGATACGCTAGGAACTGTCAGATCAAATGTGGAATCTATTAGTGAATTAGATAGAGAATATTCTAGTTTATTTCAATCTTTAGATGGTGCTTACTACCAGTTGCAAGATGATCTGACAACAATCTCTAATTTGATTGATAGTTTAGACTTTGATGAATCTCGTTTAGAGGAGATTCAAAAAAGATTATTAGCTATTGATGAATTAAAGAAAAAGTATGGTCCTACTTTAGATGAAATAATTCAATATGGACAATCTGCACATGAAGAATTATCTCAGTTGGATTTAGGAGATCGTAATTTAGATGAACTCAAGGAAGATTTATCTAAAAAAGAAAGAAAGTTAATTTCAGATGCTGAAAGAATATCTGAATTACGTAAGCAAACTGCTAAAAAAATAGAAAAATCTATTAATTCACAGTTTGTAGAATTACAAATGAAAAATGCACGATTCAAAGTGAAATTTGAAAGATTAAAAGACAGTCAGATTAATAACAATGGTCTGGATCTGGTTAGTTTTGAACTAAAAACTAATGTTGGAGAAGATTTTAAACCATTGGTAAAGGTTGCTTCAGGTGGTGAATTGTCTCGTGTGATCCTTGCATTTGAAACTATTCTTGCAACTAAAATGAATGTGGAAACAATTATTTTTGACGAAATTGATACAGGTGTAAGTGGTAAAGTTGCACAGTCAATTGGTGATAAAATATATACAGTTTCTCAATCAGTTCAAGTTCTATGTATCACACATTTACCACAAGTAGCTGCAATGTCAGATAAACAATTCTTGATAAAAAAAGAGACCGTCAGTAATAAAACTCAAACTAGAGTTTCATTATTAGACGATCCTGAGAGGATTGACGCTATTTCATTGATGCTTGCTGGGACTAAAATCACGGATGTAACTAAGGAACATGCTGAAGAGTTATTGAACTTAGCAAAAGATGAACGAAAAAAATTAGATTAGATTAATTGACTTAACCATTTCTAAATCCAAGATTTGTAGTAAATTACTAGATTTATTAGTTAAAATAAATTTTCTATCGTTAATTTTCTTTGTAATTTGGCCAGTTATCTTTTGATTATTTGTGAAAGTAATTAAAACATTATATCCATTAGAAAAACTTTGTTGAGCAAATATTTCAATTTGTTCTGCTGGCATTTGTTTTAGATTATTGTCATCGAAGTTTAGATTGAAGTCTAAAGTTTTGTCGATAAAGTTAGTTGTACTAGAAATTATGTTCTTTGCAAAGCTCATAGTTGTAGGTTGTTTCATTTGCATTATTTATATCCCCCGAACATTTGTTTGTGTATCCACAGTATACGAACGATTGTTCGTATACGCAAATTTACCTTTAGATTTTCTTAATAACTTTTTTCAAGGGTCTTTAGTCCTTGAAAAATTAGTGTTTTTATTGCATGATATATAACATAATAAATATAAGTAGGGAAAAAAATGTCATCAAAAGGAATGTTGATAGTTTTGTCTGGACCTTCAGGTGTTGGCAAAGGTACAGTTAGACAAGCTATGTTAGAAAAATCATCTGTTCAATTCGATTATTCAATCTCAATGACTACTAGAAATATGAGACCTGGTGAACAAGATGGTGTTGACTATTACTTTAGAACAAAAGAAGAATTTGAAAATGAGATAAAAAATGATGGTATGTTGGAGTATGCTAATTACGTTGGCAATTACTACGGAACACCATTAAAATATGTTAACGAGAAACTAGAAGCCGGTATAGATGTACTCCTAGAGATAGAAGTTAACGGTGCTATGCAGGTTAGAGAAAAGATGCCTGATGGAGTTTATATATTCCTAACACCACCAGATCTTTCTTCTCTTAGGAATCGTATAACAGGTCGTGGAACAGATGATTCTGCTACAATAGATAGAAGAATGGAAACAGCAAAAAGTGAGATTGAAATGATGAAGCACTATGACTATGCTGTGGTTAATGATGAAATTCCTTTGGCTGTGGAAAAAATCGAAGAAATTATTCGTAGTGAACACTTAAGAGTACCAAGGGTTATTGATAAATATAAAAAAATTATAGGAGATAATTAAATATGATTATTCACCCATCTATTGATACATTACTAGAACGAGTTGGTTCAAGATATTCTCTAGCAGTTCTTGCAGCTAAGAGAGCACATGAATTAGAGAACGGTGATATTGAGTTGTTAAACGATTATAAATCACCAAGAACAATTGGACGTGCATTCGAAGAAATTGCTGATGACAAAATTGAAATTGATCCAGATTCAATCTTGCTAGAAAAAGAAGCAGAAAAAATTGAAGAAGCAAAACGAGAAGAATAAGTTTACTAGGCCTTCACATATTGTCGAATGAGATAATAGTGAGGGATTTTTTTTTACAAAGGAGCTGAATTAAATGCCAGTAGCAAAAGTTATTGTTGATGTCCCGACTATGCAAACTAACAGACCATTTGAATACGAAATACCTACGGAACTACTGGCAGTCGTTGAACCCGGTGTTAGAGTTGAGGTTCCTTTTGGAAGAGGTAAGCGACAGGTTCAGGGTTTTGTTCTGGATGTCACTGAGACAAGTGATTACAGTGGAAAACTAAAAGAGATCGTAAGGGTAATTGACTTGAATCCTGTTTTATCCAAAGAAATGTTAGAAATGTCGTCTTGGTTAGCTGATTTAACATATTCTTTTCAAATATCATGTTTACAAATAATGTTACCTAATCTTTTAAGAGCTAAATATATTCGTTCTGTAGTACCAGTACAAGGATTCGAAAATGATCCGGAAGTTACTAAATTATTAGATAATAAAACTAGTTTAGAATTAAACAATGATATAGATAATTCTTTGATTGAAGAAATTCAAAGACTACTTGAATCTAAAAAAATTGAAATTTTAACTTCAGTAAAAAATCGTGCTAAACAAATTAAACGACAAGCTATTCAAATTAAAGTTGATAAGCACCATTTACTGGAAACAGAAGATAGTTTGAAAAAGAATGCTACTTCACAGAGAAAGTTATTAGAATTTCTTATTTCAAATTATGAAAAAAACACGTTTGAAATTAGTAGTTTGGAATCAATGGGAATATCTCGACCAGCTATTAAAGCACTACAAAAGATCAAATTAATAGATATTATTGAAGTTACAAAACTCAGAAAACCAACGGATCTAAAAAATGCTACTACTCAAAAATTAGAATTAACAAATGAACAGTTAAATGCTGTAAAACAAATAAATAATTCTATCAATCAGCAAAATGCTGAAACCTTTTTAATACAAGGTGTTACTGGTAGTGGTAAGACTGAAATATATTTGCAAACAATTGATGAAGCATTAAAAGAAGGTAGAACTGCGTTGATGTTGGTTCCTGAGATATCGCTAACTCCTCAGATGGTTAATAGGGTTTCTTCAAGATTTGGTGATCAAGTAGCTGTTTTACATAGTGGACTTTCAAGCGGTGAAAGATATGACGAGTGGACTCGTATTGAAAACGGATCAGTGAATGTAGTTGTCGGTGCAAGAAGTGCAGTTTTTGCACCACTAAAAAATCTTGGACTAATTATAATTGATGAAGAACATGAAGCTAGTTATAAGCAAGATGATAATCCTAGATATAATGCAAAAGATGTTACCCAATGGAGATCTAAGTATCATCATTGTCCAGTTGTATTAGGTAGTGCAACACCTAGTTTAGAGTCTCGTGCGAGAGCACAAAAAGGTGTTTATAAACTAATAGAATTGAAACGCCGATTCAATGATCATGATTTACCAGAAGTTAAAATTGTAGATATGCGTGATAGCGACAATGCAGCTGTTTCAGGAGATATTTCTAATGCATTGAAGACACAGTTAGATGAGATATTATCTAGGAAAGAACAAGCAATATTACTTCTAAATAGACGTGGATATTCTTCATTTTTGATGTGTCGTGAATGTGGATTTGTTTTAAAATGCCCAAATTGTGAAGTATCTTTGACCTACCACAAGGATATTCAAAGAATGAAGTGTCATTATTGCGGTCATGAAGAAAATGTTCTGGATGAATGTCCTAATTGCCATAGTGACAAGATAGGATTTTACGGAACTGGAACACAAAACGTAGAACAACAAATAAATGATATGTTTCCTGATGCTAAAACTTTACGCATGGACGTTGATACTACAAGTAAAAAAGGAGCACATGCCAAGTTATTGAAGGAATTTGAAACTCAGAATGCTGACATTTTAATTGGGACTCAAATGATTGCCAAAGGATTGGATTTTCCTAATGTTACGCTGGTAGGCGTTATTAATGCGGATACAATTTTGAGTTTGTCAGATTACCGCGCTAGTGAAAGAACTTTCCAACTAATAACACAAGTGAGTGGTAGATCTGGTCGAGCAGAAAAAAAAGGTCGAGTTATTATTCAAACCTATAATCCTGATCATTACGCAATTAAGGAAGCTGCGAAACAAGACTATGATAGTTTCTATAAAAAAGAGATGTATATACGTCATCAGGGAAATTACACTCCATATTATTTCACTACGTTATTAAGTGTTTCTCATGAGTCTGAAGGTCAGGCATTAAAGATGGCGTACTCATTGAAGAGACAACTTGTAGACTCACTATCAGAAGAGGCCATTATTCTGGGACCAAGCCCTACAATGATAGCTAGAAAACAAAATAAATATTATTATCAAATTATTGTAAAATATAAACATGAAGATAATTTTCATAAACGTTTATTAGAAATTTTAAGTGACACTCAAGCTGAGACAAAAAAAGGTTTCTCAATAGCAATTGATAATGAACCACAACATATAGATTAAGAGGTAATTTTAATGTCAACTAGTGTAATCTTCTTAGGAACTCCAGAACTGGCTAGAACAGTTCTAAAGGGCATAATTGATGCAGATAAATATAATATTCTGGGAGTAGTTACTCAACCAGATAAACCAGTGGGAAGAAAACAAGTTTTACAAAAAAGTCCAGTGAAAGAATTAGCTGAACTTAATGGTATAAAAGTTTTTCAACCTGAAAAATTATCAGGTAGTGATGAACTAAAAGAACTGATAGCTATGAATCCTGATTTTATAATTACAGCCGCATATGGACAATTTTTACCAACGTCATTCTTAGAGGCAGCTAAAATTGGCGCGATTAATGTGCATGGTTCTTTATTGCCTAAGTATCGTGGAGGAGCTCCAATTCAGTATTCACTACTTAATGGCGATAAAAAAACCGGAATTACAATAATGTATATGGTTAAAAAAATGGATGCAGGAGATATCATTTCTCAAAAAGAACTTCCTATTACTGACCAAGATGATAATGGTAGTTTATTTGAAAAATTAGCTATTTTAGGTCGAGATTTACTATTAGACACATTGCCCAAATTAGAGAATAATGAAATCACCCCAATTCAGCAAAATGAAGACGAAGTAGTTTTCTCACCAACAATAAGTAAAGAACAAGAACATCTGGACTTTTCAAAATCTGCTATGGAATTATTTAACCAAATTCGAGCATTGAGTCCAGAGCCAGGTTCATGGGTTAACTTCAATGGTGAACGTACAAAAATTTATAAGAGTGAAGTTGTAGAAATATCAACTGATCAAAATCCAGGAACTGTATATAAAATTTCCAAAAAGGAGTTTATTTTGGTTGCTGGTGATAAACAAGGTTTGTCAATCAAATCTATTCAACCATCTGGAAAAAAAGTTATGGATATTTCTAACTTTATCAATGGTGTAGGTAACAAATTAAAAGAAGGACAACAAATTATCTATGAAAACTAATCCTCGTGCGGTAGCAGTAGAGGCACTAAATAGAGTCATATACAATCAGGCATTTTCAAATATTGAAATTAATAACCTACTAAACAAATATGAATTAACTAACGTTGATTCTCGATTGATGACCAATATTGTTTATGGAGTCTTACAACATAAGTTAACTTTGGAATACCAACTAGAGCCATACATAAAAGGTCGAGTAGTTGATAGATGGATTAATACTTTGTTGTTAACTGCCATCTACCAAATGGAGTATTTAGATAAAGTTCCTGATCATGCTGTATTGAATGAATCAGTTAATGTTGCTAAACAATTTGGAAGAACTGGCGTCGGTAAATTTGTGACCGGTGTTTTAAGAAGTTACCAGAGAACTGGAAGTAGAGAGCTACCTTCTGATAATTCTCCAGAGTCACTATCTATTGTATACAGTGTCCCAGTTTGGTTAGTTAATCTGTTTATTAATCAATTTGGAATGGATAAAACACTAAGCATTCTAAAAACAATTAATGAGCCTTCAGATATATCAATAAGAGTCAATACAAGTAGAATTTCTCGTGAAGAATTAAAACAAAGATTAGAAGATCAAAATTTTGATGTGCATGATAGTAAATTATCTGAGCAAGGATTAGTTGTAAAGAGTGGAAATTTAGTTATAACTTCTGAATTTCAAAAAGGTTTATTCACTATTCAAGATGAAAGCTCAATGATGGTAGCTCCATTTTTAGATGTCAAAGAAGATAGTATAGTTCTAGACTCATGTGCTGCTCCTGGTGGTAAAACCACCCATATTGCTAGTTACTTAACCACAGGTAAAGTAATTGCTCTAGACATTCACAAAAATAAGACAAAATTGATTCGAGAAAATGCTGAAAGATTGGGCTATAGTGACGTAGTAGAGACTAAAGCACTTGATGCCAGAAAATCACCAGATGAATTTGACAAAGAGTCATTTGATCGTATTTTAGTTGATGCTCCCTGTTCAGGATTGGGGTTAATTAGACGTAAACCTGAATTAAGATATTTTAGAACACAGGAAGATTTAGATAATTTACAAAAAATTCAATTAGATATTTTGAATAATGTTTCTAGTTTATTAAAAGTTAATGGAAAGCTTGTATTTAGCACATGTACATTCGATAATGAAGAGAACGGGGATGTTGTTGAAATGTTTTTAGCAAATAATCCTAATTTTGAGCTAGAAAAAAAAGTCGATAATCCCATGAAATTATTCCCAGATGATTATTTTACGGATGGATTTTTTATTGCAAGTTTTGTCAAAAAACAATAATGGAGAACTAATATGAAATATGCATTTTTAACCGATGTAGGAAAGCAGAGAGAAAATAACCAAGATTACGTAAATGTCTTTAAAAATAAAAAAGACATTATATTTGGTATTGTCGCTGATGGTATGGGTGGACATCGTGGTGGTGATGTTGCATCTGATATGGCTGTTTCTCATTTAGGAAATGCCTTTGAAGATACAAAATTAGACACCGCTGATTCTATTCGTGAATGGATATTGGCTGAACTTAGCCGAGAAAATGACCGTATTGTCTCTGTATCAAATCAGTTTGAAGATTTATATGGTATGGGAACAACCATGGTAGGTGTATTCTTCGTTGACGGAAAAATGCTTGTTGTAAATGTCGGAGATTCAAGATGTTATGTTTTATATGAAAATAAATTAGAACAATTAAGTGTTGATCATTCCTTAGTCCATGAGTTGCTTGAAACAGGACAAATAAGTGAAGAAGAAGCTGAAAATCATCCTCAAAAAAATATCATTACTCAAACTTTGGGTGTTTCTCAGACAGTGCAACCTAGAGTAAAAGATTTCGAGATTCCTGATGATGCCATTGTGATGCTTTGTACAGATGGATTGACCAATATGGTAACACCAGAACAAATCACAAAAATTTTATCATCAAAAGGAACTCTTGAAACTAAGTGTCAAAAATTAATAAAAATGGCTAATAAAGCCGGTGGTAACGATAATATAACTGCATTATTAATTACTTCTGACAAAGGGGGTAACTAATAATGGATAAAGGTGCATTGATAAGTGGTCGCTATGAAATTATTCGTACTCTCGGTGAAGGTGGTATGGCAAATGTTTATTTAGTAAACGACACTAAATTAAACAAACAAGTGGCACTTAAAGCTCTAAGATATGATTTGCAAGATGATGAAGCTGTTAAAAGAAGATTCAGAAGAGAAGCAAAAGCAACTAGCGAATTATCCAGTCCTAATATTGTTAATGTTTTGGATGTTGGTACTACTGAAAAGGGAATTCAATATATCATTATTGATTATGTTGAAGGCCCTAATCTGAAGAAGTATATTCAACAAAATTATCCTATTCCTTATCATGAAGTAGTCGATATTATGGAACAGATAGCAGATGCTGTTTCTGAAGCTCATAGTCATGGAATTATACATAGAGATTTGAAACCAGAGAACATTCTTGTTGATACTTCAAAAGATCCCGTTCAAGTGAAAGTTTCGGATTTTGGTATTGCATTGGCTTTAAGTGATAGATCGATCACCAGAACTAATTCGTTGGTTGGTTCGGTACACTACATGTCTCCAGAGCAAATCAGAGGTGGTTCCGCAACTGAGTTATCTGATATTTATGCAATGGGAATTATTTTGTATGAAATGTTAACTAAAAAGGTTCCTTTTACTGGTGATACAGCTGTTTCTGTTGCTTTAAAACACTCCAAAGATAGCATTCCTGATCTTAGAAGCTTTGATCCTAATATTCCACAGGTACTGGAAAATATTGTCCTAAAAGCAACTACTAAGGATCCGAAACAAAGATATCAATCAGTAAAAGAAATGTCTGAGGATTTGAAAACTTGCCTTTCTCCGGAAAGAGCAAATGAACCAAAATTCATTCCTGTAGAAACTGAAGATTTGAATGAAACTAAAGTTTTAGATACTAAAGAATTAAGTAGTTTGACCAAGTATAAACCTGAAAATGGATTATCTAGGCGTAAAAAAATAGCAATTGTATCAGGTATTATTGCAGCAATTATTTTAATATTTGGCATATTTATGTTGTCTAGGTCTAATCAAGAAACAAGTATTCCAGATATCCAAAACCTTACGCTTAAGCAGTCTAAAGTTATGCTAAGTGCTTCTAATTTGAAAGTAGGTCAAGTTCAAAAAGAGAACAGTGACACTATTGAGGCAGGTCATGTAATTAAAACCATACCCGCAAAGGGCGTCAAACTTAAAAACAATTCTAGCGTAGATTTGATTGTCAGTTTAGGTGCAAAGTTCTATAAAATGCCTAATCTAGTAGGAAAAGACTACGATGATGTTTCTGACAATTTGACTAAACGTGGTTTTAAAATTAAGAAAAAATATATAACTACATCGGAATATAATGCCGGAGAAATAGTTAAACAGAGTATCAAATCAGGAACAAAAGTTAAACCTAAAGATAAGAGTCTAACTATTACGATTGCTAAATCTTCAGCTAAGACAGTTGAAACGATAACATTAAAGAATTTAGTTGGATCAACATTATCTTCGGCACAATCATATGCAGAATCAGCGGGTATTAATTTGAATGTAACTTATGATTATTCAGATACTGTTGAAAATGGAACAATAATTAGCCAGAGTCCTTCAGCAAATGCTACTATTAATCAAGGTTCAACAGTCACGGTTGTAGTTTCTAAAGGTAAGGATACATCAGCAGTATCAACTGTAAATAAAACTATCAATATTCCTTATTCTGGTGAATCTGGTGGAAGTAACAATATTGCAATTTATATAAATGATAATAATCACGATAATAATTCTCCTTACCGTACAATGGCGATTTCTTCTGATACTAGTGTTACTTTGAGTTTTAATTTAAAATCAGGAGAAACTGGAACATATTCTGTTGTTAGGGATGGTCAATCAATTATGAATGGATCGGTTAATGGATAACGAACGTATGGAAAAAACAGGAAGAATTTTAAAATCAATAAGTGGTTTTTACGATGTTTTGGAAGATGAAACTAATGAATTAATTAGAACCAGAGCAAGAGGAAATTTCAGAAAGAGAAATATAAAACCTGTTGTTGGTGATCGTGTAAAGTTTGAAAAAAGTGATGAGCTAGGATACATCTTAGAAGTTGAAGATAGAAAAAATAGTCTGGTTCGTCCTCCCATTGCTAACGTTGATCAAGCTATAGTTGTCACATCTGCAGTAGAACCAAATTTTTCTAGTAATCTATTAGATAAGATTTTATTGAATATTGAACATAACAACATTCAACCACTCATTTATTTGACTAAGACTGATTTATTGTCAGATGAGTCGTATGAAAAATTGAAACAGATTATCGAAAGTTACCATGAGGCAGATTATGTAACATTTACAGATCGTGAGTGTTACAGCCCAGAACAAATTAATAGACTAAAAGAATATTTTTTAGATAAAACAACAGTTTTTACTGGTCAGTCTGGTGCAGGAAAGTCTACGATTTTAAATTATATAGATCCTGAATTAGCCCTTGCTACTGCTGAGATTTCTAAAGCTTTGAGTCGAGGTAAACATACAACACGTCAAGTTTCACTATTTGATATAGCGGGTGGGTTAGTCGCTGATACTCCAGGTTTTTCATCATTAGAGCTAATAGATATTGATGAAGAGGAATTACCTACTTTGTTCCCTGAAATGGTTAAATATAGCCATTTATGCCAATTCAGGGGATGTATGCACTTTAATGAACCAAACTGTGCTGTAAAAGATCAAGTAGAAAAGGGTACAATTATTAAAAGTAGATATGAAAATTATTTATACTTTTTAAATGAAATTAGAAACACAAAAAAAAGATACTGATGAGGTGAATTATGACTGAAAAATTAATAGCTCCTTCAATTTTGGCAGCTGATATTATGAACTTAAAAGAAGATGTACAAATGGCTGATAAAGCTGGTGCAGACGTATTCCATATTGATATTATGGATGGTCATTTTGTACCAAATATGTCATTTAGTCCAGAAGTAGTTGCTGGTATGAAACGAGTTACAGATAAACCTTTAGATATTCATTTGATGATTGATAATCCAGATGAATATATTAAAGACCTTGTTGATGCTGGTGCAGACACAATTATGATTCATGCCGAGAGTTCTCAACATGCTTATAGATCAGTTGAATTGATCAAGAGTTATGGTGTTAAGTCTGGAATTGTTATTAATCCTGGAACACCAATTGAAGCTGTAAAATGGATGTTTCCTATTTTAGATCAAATTCTAGTTATGACAGTAAATCCAGGATTTGGTGGACAAAAGTTTATCACAAGTATGGCTAATAAAGTTCAAAAATTAGATCAATTACGCCAAACTTCAGCCGATGCAAACTTCCTAATTGAAGTTGATGGTGGAATAAATGATAAGACAATAGTACCTTGTGCTGAAGCCGGTGCTGATATATTTGTTGCTGGATCATACTTATATAATGGTGAACCTGGATTTGGTGACAGACTAGAAGGTTTAAGAAAGACTATCGCTGACTAATGGTCAGAGTAAATATTCTTTTAGGTGGACCTTCAGAGGATTACCCACAAGATTTTGTAGATAATCCCAAGGACATTCCTGGTTATTGGGCAGGAGCTGATAGGGGAAATCTGTATTTACTTCAACATGGAATAACTCCAGATCTTGCAGTAGGAGATTTTGATTCTATCGATCAAGCTGATAGGGAACTTATTGAAAGTAAAGTAAATGACGTTCACCAATATCCGCCCGAAAAAGATGACACTGATTCGGAATTAGTTATGCTAATTGCAAATGATAAATATAATGCTGACGAGTATTATATTTATGGTGGAACAAGCGGTAGGATTGACCATTTCTTAGTTAATTTATTTCTTCCATTTGATGAAAGATTTGAGTCATTCTTTGATAAGATAAAATTTGTTTCGAATACTAATACAATTGAATTTAGAAGACCAGGTTCCTATACGGTCACTAAAGAAGAAAATATGAAGTATATCGGATTTGTCGGCTTGGGTGCTGTCGATAATTTGAGTATTTTAGACGCTAAATACAAACTTTCAAATTTTAATAGTGACCATCCAATAAGTTGGGCTAGTAATGAGTTTGTGAATGATAAAATTCATTATAGTTTTGATAGTGGTGTTGTTGCCGTTATTCAATCTAGAGACAAAAAAAAAGACTAACAACTTAGTTGTTAGTCTTTTTATTATACTCGAGTAACTTTTCCAGATTTCAAAGCTCTAGTTGAAACCCAAACGCGTTTAGGCTTACCATTTACAAGAATACGAACTTTTTGCAAATTTGGCTTCCAAGAACGTTTTGATGAATTAAGAGCGTGAGAACGTTTGTTACCGAACACAGTCTTACGGCCTGTAATAATATCTTTTGCCATGGGACCGACCCTCCTTTGGCTACATGTTTTCTTTTAAAATATCACCTAAATAACTTACCATATCTAATTCTTTCTTGCAATAGACTAAATATATTGATGTAAAAACTTTTATTAGAAATGTGGCTATGATAAAATTTTATTGTTTATAACTTTGATCCATAGTGTAAATAGGAGGATCTAAAAATGACTGTTACTATTAATACAAAAAATGGTAAGATTGATATTTCAACAAATACTGTTGCTACTATAGTCGGTGGAGCAGCTTCTGACATATATGGAATTGTTGGAATGGCAAGTAAACATCAATTACGAGATGGTATGAACACAATTTTGAATCGTGAAGATTATTCACGTGGGGTTGTTATATCTCAAGAAAACGATAAATTATCTGTAGATGTTTATGTAATTGTTGGTTATGGAATTAAAATATCTGAAGTAGCTAAAAATTTAAAAGAAAAAGTTAAATATAATTTGGAATCAATGTTGGGAACACCTGCTGGTTCCATCAATGTTTATGTTCAGGGTATTAAAGTACTAGATGACATTGGTTAATATACTTACCAACCTATTTGTGGAGGATGTATTTTGAGTAAAGAGTTAATTACCAGAGATGAGTTTTCTGACATGGTACGTGTTGCTTCTCATCGATTGGAAAAGAATGCAAAGTTTGTTAATTCACTAAATGTTTTCCCAGTTCCCGATGGGGATACAGGAACAAATATGAGTTTGACCATTAAGAGTGGTTTTAAGGCTGTTAATGAATCAACTAGTAATCATGTAGGTACTTTAGGTAAAGCTCTTGCTAAGGGACTATTAATGGGAGCTCGTGGTAATTCAGGGGTTATTACTTCACAATTATTCCGTGGGTTCTCAAAAAGTATTGAAGATAAAGAAAACTTGAGTGCTATGGATTTGGCTCAAGCCTTCGATAATGGAGTAAAAACTGCATATAAGGCAGTTATGAAACCAGTTGAAGGTACAATTTTGACAGTTGCTAGAGTTGCCTCTGAATATGGAATGAAAAAGGCAAATGAAACAAATGATACTGTTGAAGTTATGAGTGCCGTAGTTGCCGGAGCAAAAGACGGTCTTGAACAAACACCGTCTCTTTTACCTGTTCTTAAAGAAGTAGGGGTAGTCGACTCTGGTGGACAAGGTCTAACTTTCATTTATGAGGGATTTCTAGAAGGACTTTCAGGTATTGCAGGTGAAGACGTTTATCAACCTGATGAGGTTGAAATGGATGAAATGGTCAATGCTACTCATCATCAATCAGTTCAAGGTAAGTTTGATACAGATGATATTGAACATGGTTACTGTACTGAAATGATGGTTGAACTAGGCGAAGGTGCAACTACCGATGAAAAATTTGACTATGAAAAAATGAGAAATGACCTAAATGAAATTGGTGATTCATTATTGGTTGTATCTGATGATGAAGTTATTAAAGTTCATGTACATACAAACTACCCTTACAAAGTTTGGGAAGAAGGACACAAGTTTGGTTCATTAGTAAAAATCAAAATTGATAATATGAAGATACAACATGAAAATATTATTGAAGAAGATGACGAGGAACCAGCAAAAGAAACTGCTGAAAAACCAAAAGAAGTAGATTTTGCAGTAATTACTGTTTCTTCAGGTGCAGGAATTACTGAGTTATTTGAAAGTTTAGGAGTAACTCATGTAATTAATGGTGGTCAAACTATGAATCCTTCTACAAATGATTTTGTGGATGTGTTGAATGCTTCAAAAGCCAAGAAAGCTATCATTTTACCAAACAATGGAAATATAGTTATGGCTGCTAAACAAGCAGTTGATTTAGTGGATATTCCCGTAGTAGTAGTAGAATCTAAGACCATATCACAAGGAATGACTGCTATGTTCTCGTTTAATCCAGAAGGTGATCTTGATGAGAATAAAGAGAATATGACAGAAGCTTTGGCTACTGTTAAGAGTGGACAAGTTACTCAGGCAATCAGAGATACTGAAATTGATGGTATTAAGATTACTAATGGTCACTTCATGGGTATTGTTGATGGCAAGATTGTCATTGATAATGAAGATATTATTGAAGCTACAGAAAAAATGCTAGATATCATGATTGATGAAGAAAGTGAAGTTATCACTATCTTAGTTGGTGAGGACGGTTCTGAAGAAGGAGCCGAGCATATTGAAGAGTATATTACTTCAAAATATCCTGATTTAGAATCAGAAATTCATAATGGTGGACAACCAGTCTATCAATATTTAGTTTCAGTGGAATAATTAGATACATCTAATTCAGTTGAATTAGGTGTATTTTCATTTTTAGATAAAGGGAGGATAGTAAAGTGGAATTAATAGATATACCTATTACATCGCTTTCTGGTGTTGGTCCCAAGAGAGTCCAGGCACTCCAATCACTTGGAATAACAAATATTTATGATTTACTTTTCTATTTTCCTTTTAGATATGAGGATATGGAAGCTAAGTCGCTAGATGAAGCGTTAGATCAAGAAAAAATTTTGATCAAAGGAATAGTAGCTAGTGATCCGGTGGTTTCGAGATTTGGATATAAAAAAACAAGATTAAATGTCAGAGTTTTAGTGGAAAACGAGTCAGTTATGATTACATTTTTTAATCAACCTTGGTTGAAGGATAAATTTATCACTGGCGAAGAGACATCAGTTTATGGAAAATGGGACGAAAACAGCCGTTCACTTGTTGGTATGAAAGTAATAACAAGTTCATCAGTAAACGACTCTGGCTTAGAATCAGTTTATTCTGTAAATAAGAATATTCATCAAAAGACTCTGATTGGATTAATCAAGCAAGCATATGAAAATTATGGAGATCAAATTACAACCCTGATTCCATCATATATTAGAGAAAAATATCATTTACTAAATGACCATGATATTGTTAAGGGGATGCACTTTCCTGAAAATGAAGAAATAAATGAAGACGCCAGGCGTAGTGCTAAATTTAGAGAATTTTTCTTATTTCAATGTGGTATCCAAGAAATTGCTCGTAAAAATAGCAATGAACAATTTGGTTTGAAACAGACATATGATAAGAAATTTATTGCAGATTTTATTGCTAATTTGAAATTCGATTTAACCAATGCGCAGTCAAGGGTTGTTGAAGAAATATTGTCAGATATGTCTTCTGAAAAGCATATGAACCGGCTGCTACAAGGGGATGTTGGCTATGGAAAGACGATTGTGGCAGTAATTGCGATGCTTGCTTCATTTACATCTGGATTTCAAGCAGCAATAATGGCACCAACTGAAATACTTGCACAACAGCATTTTGATAAGATAGCAGGAATGCTAGAACCATATGGAATTCGTACATCATTGTTGATAGGTTCTCAAACTAAGAAACAACGAGAACTTATAAACGAATCTATCAAAACTGGAAAAACCAATATTATCGTTGGTACACATGCTTTAATTCAAGAAAATGTTGAATTTAAAAGTTTAGGATTAGCTGTAATAGATGAACAACATCGATTTGGTGTTAATCAGCGAAAACAACTGCGTCAAAAGGGCGTAAATCCTGATATCTTAGCAATGACAGCGACTCCGATACCAAGAACTTTAGCCATCACAACATATGGTGATATGACTGTTTCTAAAATTGATGAGTTGCCTGCAGGTCGTAAGGAAATTAAGACTTACTGGATTAGAAATCAAAAAATTGATCAGATGTATCAATTTGTAGAGAAACAATTGAAAGATAACGCACAAATTTATGTAGTTACACCATTAATATCTGAATCTGAAACAATAGACTTGAAAAATGCCGAACTCATTTTTGAAAAATTTGAAGAACTGTATGGTGATAAATACAGGGTAGGATTACTCCATGGTCAGATGAAAACAATAGAGAAAGAGTCTGTTATGGAAAAATTTACCAATCAGAAGATTAATATATTGGTTTCTACTACAGTAATTGAAGTAGGTGTTGATGTACCGAATGCTTCGGTCATGGTAATTTATGACGCTAATAGATTTGGACTTTCACAACTTCATCAGTTAAGAGGACGTGTTGGTCGTGGTGACAAACAATCGTACTGTATTCTTATTTCAGATCCTAAAAACAAATCTGGGGTAGAAAGAATGAAAATGATGACTTCTACGAATGATGGATTTGTTCTGGCAGAAGCTGATTTAAGAATGCGCGGTTTTGGTAATTTACTAGGAAGTCAACAGTCCGGACTGCCCGAATTCAAAGTTGCTAATCCGGTTAATGATGTTAATATATTAGAAATTGCGCAACGAGAATCAAAAGAATTTTTTGAAAAAGAACAGAATGTAGATAATTTAGAAACTAAAGTGTTAAAATCTTTCTTATCCAAAGAATTTGATCAATTAAATAATTTTGATTAGTGAGGAAATATATGAAAATTGCAGTTGATGCTATGGGTGGAGATAATTCTCCAGAAGTAGTAGTTCAAGGAATTGAGCAAGCACGTAATGAGTGGAAAGATTTAGAATTTATTCTTTACGGAGATGAATCTAAAATTAAAGCTGTATTGACTGATTCTGAAAGAATTACAATTGTCCACACAGATGAAGAAATTTTAGGAACTGATGAACCTGTCAAAGCAATTAGATCTAAGAAACAATCTTCCATGGTTCTTGCAGCTACAGCTGTTAAAAATGGTGATGCACAGGCAGTATTATCTCTTGGAAATACAGGGGCACTTTTGGCTAGTGGTATTTTCATAGTTGGCCGTATCAAACAAGTTGATCGTCCTGCACTTATGCCGACACTTCCAGTTATTAATTCATCAAATGGTGTTAATATTCTTGATGTTGGTGCTAATGCTGAATCGAAGGCTTCATTTTTACAACAATGGGCCATTATGGGATCAATTTATGCACGTGATGTTAAGAAAATTGAAAATCCTCGTGTTGCTCTGCTTAATAACGGAGAAGAATATGATAAGGGTGATACCTTACATAAAGATGCCTATCAATTGTTGAAAAATACTGAAGGAATTAACTTTATTGGAAATGTAGAATCAGGTGATATTCTAGCCGGAGTTGCTGATGTAATTGTTACTGATGGATTTACTGGTAATGCTGCTTTGAAGGCCACTGAAGGAACTTCTACAATTCTTTTAAAACAATTAAAGCAAGCGTTGACTACTAATGGTATTTTTACAAAATTGGGTGCTGCAATAGTTTCACCAGCTCTAAATGATTTAAAAAAGATCTTTGATACTTCACAAGCTGGTGGAGCAGTTTTACTAGGTCTCAAATCCCCAGTTATTAAAGCTCATGGATCAGCAGATGCAAAAACTGTTTATTATACAGTTAAACAAATTAGAGAAATGATAATTAATGATACAATTAGTAAAGCAAATAAATATTTTGAACAAATAAATAAAGAAAAAGATGCTTAGTGAGGAAATAAAATGACACAAGAAGAAATTCAAACAAAATTAACAGCGATGATTGCTGACAAATTTGAGATTGATGCATCAACAATTGCACCAGAAACTTCATTTACTAACGATCTAGATGCTGACTCAATTGATCTTGTAGAACTTGTTTTGGAAATGGAAGAAGAATTTGGATCAGAAATTCCTGATGAAGATGCTGAAAAATTAATTACTGTCAAAGATGCAACTGAATATATATCTTCACATCAAAAATAAGGCTAATTGGTCTTATTTTTTTTGTAATTTAACATAATTAAGTTAAAAATTTAGTATAATTATAGCTATGTAAACTAGGAGGAGTCTGAATATTGCTTGATCAAAAATTTATAGATTTTATACACAGAGAATATGGTGTTAGTTTTAACAATATAAGTTTATTGGAACAAGCTATGACGCACTCTTCATATTCCAATGAACATAGAGAACTGGGAATTGGTGATTATGAACGATTAGAATTTTTAGGTGATGCCGTTCTAGAGATAAACATTTCAAAATATTTATTTGATCATTTTCCTGAGCTACCTGAAGGTAAGCTAACTCGTTTGAGATCGGATATAGTGAGAACAGACAGTTTAGCCAGATTCTCGAGAATTGTTGGAATTGATAAATACCTTCAAGTTGGTCGTGGTGAAGAAAAAAATGGTGCACGTCAACGTAATACTCTTCTAGAGGATATTTTTGAAGCCTTTAATGGTGCACTCTATTTGGATCAAGGAAATGAGGCAGTTATAAATTTTCTATCACAAGTAGTTTTTCCACACATTGAATCAGGAGAATTTTCCGAAAACACTGATTTTAAGACTAAACTTCAAGAGAAACTTCAAGAAAATGGTGAGATAGATATTGAATACAATATTCTAGATGAAGTCGGACCTGATCACGATAAAAAATTTGTAATCGAACTTGTTGTTGATGGTAAATCATTATCTAAAGGGACCGGTTATAGTAAAAAACATGCTGAACAAATGGCAGCGAAGGCAGCACTTGAACAGCTATAGGAGTTTTTAATTTATGGCGCTAAAATCGCTAACAATAAATGGATTTAAATCATTTGCAGATAAAACAAAAGTAGAATTTAACGGTGGAATTACTGGTATTGTTGGTCCTAACGGTAGTGGTAAATCTAACGTAACTGAAGCCATTCGCTGGGCAATGGGTGAACAGTCTGCCAAAAATCTTCGTGGAGATAAGATGGCAGATGTTATCTTTTCAGGTAGTGCAACCAAGCCAGCAATGAATAGGGCAGAAGTTTCACTAGAATTTGATAACAGTGATCAACAGTTGAAGACTGATTTAGAAAATGTTGTTATCAAGAGGAAACTTTTCCGCAATGGTGACAGTGAATTCACAATTAATAATAAAAATGTACGGTTGAAGGATATTACAGAACTTTTTCTTGATTCAGGTATGGGAAAAGGTTCTTTTTCGATTATTTCTCAAGGTCGTGTTGAGGAAATATTCAACAGTAAACCGGTTGAACGTAGATACATTATTGAAGAATCAGCTGGTGTTGCATTATTCAAGCAGAAGAAGCAACAGGCAGAAAATAAGTTGGCAGAAACAAATGACAATTTGAGTCGTGTCTCTGATATCGTTTCTGAATTATCTAAGCAAGTTGAACCATTAAAAGAACAGGCAAGTATAGCAAGAGATTATCAAGAACAGAAAACTAAATATGATGCTATTTATAAGCAATTAGTTACTCTTCAAATAAAAGATTTGTCTGATAAAAAGAATGTTTTGGATTCCGAAATTGGTGAAGTTAAATCCGCACTAGAGAAAATTGAACAAGAAACACGTAAATCAAATGTAGAGTTGAATAAAAATAGAGATTTAGCTAATAATTTGAGCCAACAAATTGATAGTGCACAATCTGATCTGGTCGAAAAGACACAACTTCTTGAAAATCTTAAGGGTAAGATTGCTATTTCTTCTGAGAGAAATGAATTTAATTCATCTACAAAAGATGAATTACAAAATCAAATTGAATCTTCTAATGGTGAAAAAAAACAATTAGAAGAAAGACTAGTAAATAGCAATAAGCAGTTAGAAGAATACAGTCAAAAAATAGAGAAGCTAGAATCAGAACTAACTGAAATTCAAAATGATCAAACTAAAACTCCTGAAGAAATGCAAGAAGTTATAAATAACCTCAGAAATGATTATGTTAATGCATTACAGGAGCAAGTGACAAACAGTAATGAACAAAAATTTACTCAAAAAGAATTAGAACGATTACAAAGAAGTTTGACAGAACAAGACAATCATTTGTCAGAGTTAAACGATGATTTATCTAGTAAAAGTGAAAAAATTGCAGATTTGAAACAAAAAATTACTGAGTTAAAAGAAGACAATTTAGATTTAATTCAGGAAGATGCAGATTTAAATCAGAAACTTAAGAAGCTAACTAGTAACCAAGAGTCTATTCAAAATAGTTATATTAAATCTATGTCTGAGTTGCGAGAATCTCAAGCAAGAAAGAGATTACTGGAAAATCTTGAGCAAGAGCATGCCGGATTTTATGAAGGTGCTAAGAATGTTCTAAATAACAAAGAAAAGATTGGTGGGGTAGTTGGTGCTGTTGCAGAGCTTATGGTTGTTCCGTCAGAGTACCGTTTGGCCATAGAAACCGTTGTTAGCAATCAATTGCAATCAATTGTAACTAATGATGAAAAATCTGCCAAGAAAGCCATAGAATATTTGCGTAGACAAAGTGCTGGTAGAGCGACGCTTCTACCAATCGATGTTATAAAAGGTCGTAAAATCAATAATTCAGATATCTCTAATGTAAAATCAGTCAATGGATTTATAGGAGTTGCGAGCGACCTAGTTAATTACGACGATAATGTAAAAAATATTATTGAAAATATTTTGGGTAATATTCTAGTTGCCAACAATATTGATAGTGCAACAGAAGTTTCTAAAAAACTAAATCGAAGATACCGAGTAGTTACTATAGATGGTAATGTTGTTAATGCCGGCGGATCAATGACAGGTGGTCAACAGCGTAAAAACAACTCTAGTTTGTTATCCAGACAACAAGAATTGCTATCATTAGAAAATCAGATCTCCAAACAAGAAGCTGTAATAGATAATTTCAAACAAGATATTGATCAAAATAAATCTGAGATTGAAGTAAGTAACTCTAGGAAGCAAGAGTTGGAAGAACGTTTAAGTCATTTTAATTCTGAAAAAGAGCAATTAGATAAAGAATTAGATACACTTGATAATGATTATCGTCATTTAAATGAACAGAAACAAATAACCGACTACAATAAATCCAAAATTCAAAATGAGTTAAGTAGTGTTGAGAAAGATCAAACTGAACAAATTAATTTATCAGTAAAATTGCAAGATGATATCAATAAAATTCAGTCTGATATTGAAGACAAACAAAAAATCATGAAAGATTTTGATTCCAAACTTTCAGTAATAAATGTTAAAGTTCAAGAAATTCAGACACAACTTGCTATCGAGAAAAATAATTTTCGTAATGAAGAATCACAGAACCACAGAATCAAAAATGATCTTCAACGTGTCAATGTGAATATTGCAAAATTAGATGAACGTATTGCTCAATTATCATCAGAGAAAAATGAACTTGATGTAAATAGTAGTGAAATAAGTGAAAAAATAGATAATTTAACTGAAGAAGTAAATCGTATTAATAAAAACCTTTCTGATTTACAAGAGCAGAGAAAGATTACAGAAGTTAAAAGTAAAGAACTAGATGAGGTTGCTCAGAGAAACTTTGATCTTCAAAGAAATGCTTCTAATCAACAGGAAGATTTAGCTATTCGTAATACTAAACTGTCCAATGAATTGGACAGTAAACTTGCAATACTTCGCGAAGATTATCAAATCAGTTTTGAAGCATCTTATGCAGAATTACCTGAGGACTTAGACGAGGAAAGACTAAAGAAGAATGCAAAATTATTAAAGACGGGAATAGATGAGCTGGGGACTGTTAACCTATCTTCTATTGAAGAATATGATAAAGTTAAAGATCGATATGAATTTTTAACTAATCAACAAAATGATTTGGTTTCTGCACGTAAACAGTTACTGGATAATATGTCTGAGATAGATGATGTTGTAACAACTAGATTCAAACAAACATTTGATGAAATTGAAGCGACATTTGAAGTTATTTTCCCTGAGATGTTTGCTGGTGGAAAAGCAAGATTAGAATTAACCGATCCAGAAAACTTATTAGAAACAGGAATTGAAATTGTAGCTCAGCCACCTGGAAAGAAATTCCAAAGATTAAGTCTGTTATCTGGTGGAGAAAAGGCATTAACTGCAATTGCGTTACTATTTTCTATTATAAAAGTTAACCCAGTACCTTTCTGTATACTGGATGAGGTTGAAGCTTCTCTTGATGATGCAAATGTTTACCGTTTTGCAAATTATTTAAATCGTTATGATGATAATACAGAATTTATTGTTATTACCCACAGAAAGGGTACAATGATGAACGTAAATCGATTATATGGTGTAACAATGGAAGGATCCGGGGTTTCTAAAATCCTTTCTGTAAAAGTACAAGAATAAGGAGAAAACCTATGGGGTTATTTGATAGATTAAAAAAAACATTTTCCAATGAACCAAAAGTTGAAACACCCGAAGAAGAGACTAAAGAAACACCCAATCAAGAAGAGTCAGTTGAGAGTGAATCAAGTCAATCCCAGACTGATGAATCTGAATTAAACAAAAATGAAGAATCAGATAATAGTTCTTCAACAGAAGAGCCATCTTCTGAAGAGAATGATTCTAATGAAGATGTTGAATTAGAACAGATAGAAGCAGAACCCGAACCTGAAATTATCGAAGAAACAGTGGAAGAAGCAGATGTTGAAGAGCATGATATTGATGATTCTGAAACAGAAGAAACTGAAGTAGATAACGAAGAAGAAGAAAAAGAAGAACTTAAAGAATATGACAATGGACTTGAAAAAAGTCGTACTTCATTCAGTCAAAGGTTCAACAAGTTCTTATCTAACTTCAGATCTGTTGATGAGGATTTCTTTGAAGATTTAGAAGAATTATTAATTGAATCAGATGTTGGTTATGAAACTGCTATAAAAATTTCTGATGAACTTCGTGAAGAAGTTAAATTGGAAAATGCTAAAAAGAAATCAGATGTATCAGATGTCATTATTAAAAAGATGGTTGATATGTATGATGAAGAGGGTAAGGAAGAGAATAACTCTCTTGCTGTCAGCCAAACACAATCACCAACCGTATACTTGTTTGTAGGTGTTAATGGTGCTGGTAAAACAACTACTATTGGAAAATTAGCACACCGTTTTGAAAGCCAAGGTAAAAAAGTATTGTTGGCTGCTGGTGATACATTTAGAGCAGGAGCAATTGACCAGTTACAAGAATGGGGTAGACGAGTTAATGTTGATGTACAGGCCAGTGCGCCCCAAACTGATCCCGCTTCTGTAGCATTTGATGCTGTTCAAAGAGCAGTCAAAGATAAATATGATGTTCTTTTGGTAGATACAGCTGGTAGACTACAAAATAAAGAAGGATTAATGCGTGAATTAGAAAAAATTAAACGTGTAATTTCTAGAGAAATTCCTGATGCACCACAAGAAGTATTATTAGTACTAGATGGGTCAACAGGACAAAACGCATTGAGTCAAGCTAAAGAATTTAACAAGACAACGAATGTAACAGGAATTGTTTTGACAAAACTAGACGGATCATCACAAGGTGGTATAGTATTACCAATTAGAAATGAATTACATATTCCTGTTAAGCTAGTAGGATTAGGGGAATCAATGGATGATCTAAGAGATTTCGATCCTGAGAAATTTATCTATGGACTATTTAAGGATTTAATTATTTCAGGAGAATCATCAGATGAAAATTGATGAAACAAATAAAATCAATTTGTTGTATGATTTTTATCATTCACTACTAACTGAAAAACAAGATCAATATATGTATTTATATTATGTAGAGGATTTTTCATTATCTGAAATTTCGGAACAGCTGAATGTTTCAAGACAGGCTGTACTGGATAATTTACATCGAACAGTCAATAGTTTAGAAAAAATTGACAGTGAATTAAACTTAATTAATCGAACTCAAGAAATTGATTATGTTTCTCAACGACTATCTCAAATTGTTGAAGATAAATATCCAGATGATAATGAACTCCATGAATTAGTAGATCGTATTTCTAAAATAAATGAAAAGTAAGTAGGGTTATAAAATGGCTTTTGAAGGCTTAAGTGATAGATTACAAAAAGTTTTCTCTAATCTAAGAGGAAAAGGTAAACTTTCTGAAGACGACATTCGTTCTGTTACTCGTGAAGTTAGAATGGCTTTATTGGAAGCTGATGTTAACTTTGATGTTGTTAAAGATTTCGTCAAAGTGGTTAGAGAACGCTCTCTAGGCGCAGAGGTAATGGAAAGTTTAACACCTTCCCAACAAGTTATTAAAATTGTTGATGAAGAATTAACTAAGTTAATGGGTAATGAAGCAGAACCATTAAATAAATCACCGCACATACCAACAATCATCATGATGGTTGGTTTACAAGGTGCGGGTAAGACAACTACTGCGGGTAAATTAGCAAATAGATTAAAGACAAAACAAAATGCTAGACCTTTATTTATTGCTGCCGATGTTTATAGACCTGCTGCTATTGAGCAATTAAAAACAATTGGTGAACAATTGGATGTGCCTGTTTATGACGAAGGTACTGATGTAAATCCGGTTGAAATTGTAAGAGCAGGGTTAAAAGTTGCTGCTGAAAATAAAAACGATTATGTAATTATTGATACTGCTGGTCGATTAGAAATCGATGAACAATTGATGAATGAGCTTAAAGAAATCAAAGAGCTAGCTTCTCCTGATGAAATTTTGTTTGTAGCAGATTCAATGACTGGTCAAGTTGCTGCAACAGTTGCTGAAGGATTTAATGAGCAGTTGGATATTACAGGTGTTGTACTAACAAAACTAGATGGTGATACTCGTGGTGGTGCTGCTTTATCAATTCGCTCAGTTACAGGTAAACCTATAAAATTCATTGGACAAGGTGAAAAACTTGATCAATTAGATGTTTTCCATCCAGATCGTATGGCCGATCGTATTTTGGGAATGGGAGATATGTTAAGTCTTATTGAAAAAGCTCAAGAAGACTATGATCAAAAACAAGCTGAAGATTTAGCAACAAAAATGAAGGAAAATAGTTTTGATTTTAATGATTTTGTTGATCAAATGAATCAAATTCAAAATATGGGTCCTTTAGATGAAATTATGAAAATGATTCCTGGAATGGCTAATAATCCGGCTGTTGCAAATATGCAAATGGATGAAAAGGATATCGAACATTTGAAAGCCATTGTTTATTCAATGACTCCTCAAGAAAGAGAAAATCCAGATATTTTAAATCCATCTAGACGTAGAAGAATTGCTAGTGGTTCTGGTCGTGACGTACAAGAAGTTAATAGAATGATTAAGCAGTTTAAGCAATCCAAAGAAATGATGCGTCAAATGAGCAAGGGTAACATGTCAGGAATGGAACAAATGTTTGGAAACGGAGTTTCTGGTCGTCTTGGTAAAATGGCTATGAATTCAATGGTTAAGAAGAATAAAAAGAACAAGAAAAAACGAATGAAGAAAATGAAACGTTACAAGTCAAAATAAAATATAAATATGTAAAGAAAAAAACTTTACAGGAATATATTTTATATGTATACTATTAAAGTTAAGTAATTAGGAGGAACAAATTATGGCAGTTAAAATCAGAATGAAACGCATGGGTAGTAAGTTAAGACCATTTTACAGAATCGTTGTTGCTGACTCACGTTCACCACGTGATGGTCGCTTTATCGAACAAGTAGGTTACTACAACCCAATTTCACAACCAGAAGAACTAAAATTAGATGATGACAAAATTATGGACTGGCTACAAAAAGGTGCACAACCTTCAGATACAGTTCGTAACTTGCTAAAACAACATGGTATTATGCAAAAATATCATGAAAGCAAATATTCAAAATAATTTGTTCTAATTAAAATAGGATCCGATAATTAATTTTATCTGATCCTATTTGTTTATAATGGAGGATTTAAGTATGCCTGAAAAATTATATCGTGTTGGAACAATTGTAAATACTCATGGTATTCGTGGTGAAGTTAGAGTTATCTCGGTAACTGATTTTCCAAAAGAACGGTTTCAAAGTGGTGCTACACTTTATTTGAAATATCAAAATAAAGATATAAAGATGACAGTTGAGTCATCAAGAGCACATAAGAATTTCTATTTGTTAAAATTTAAAGATTTGGATAACATCAATGATGTTGAAAAATATGTTAAATCAGAGTTATTTACAGATGATGAAGTAATGCCTGAGTTAGAAGAGGGTGAATTCTATTATCGTCAAATCATTGGATTAGAAGTCCAAGATCCCAGGTTTGGCAATGTAGGAAAAATTACTGAAATTATGGAATTAGGTCCAAATGATGTATGGGTAGTAAAAAGTCCCAAATATGATGAAGTTTTAATACCATATATAAAAAGTGTAGTAAAAAATGTAGATTTAGAAAAAGGTATTGTTAGCGTAGAAATACCAGATGGATTGATAGAATAATGGATATAACTGTATTAAGTATTTTCCCAAAAATGTTTGATTCTCTGAACGAATCACTTATAGGTAAAGCACAAGAAAAGAATCTTGTTGATTTGGATGTAGTCGATTTTAGAGAATTTACTACACAAAAACAAAAGCATGTTGATGATACTATATATGGTGGTGGTGCTGGTATGCTCTTAATGCCACAACCTATATTTGATGCTATGGATTATGTAGATAAAAAGAAACCAGGAAAAAAGAGAGTTGTTTTATTGGATCCTGCTGGAAAAACATTTGATTCTCATATGGCAAGGGATTTTGCTAGAGAAGATCATCTTGTCTTTATTTGTGGACATTATGAAGGATTTGATGAGCGAATCAAAGAGTTAGTAACAGATGAAGTATCAATAGGAGATTACATTCTTACAGGTGGAGAGTTACCAACTATGAGTATGATTGATGCTACATTGAGATTTGTTCCAGGTGTTCTAGGTAATGCACTTTCAGCAGAAGATGAATCATTTAATGGTTTATTGGAATATCCTCAATATACTAGACCGGCAGATTTCAGAGGAATGGAAGTACCAGAAGTTCTTAGAAGTGGCAATCATGAAAATATTCGTCGCTGGAGAATGGAAAAATCCATACAGAAAACATTAGAACGACGACCTGATTTACTCGAAAAAACTTATTTAACCGACGAAGAAAGTAAATATTTAGATAAGTTAAAACGTGAAATGTAGTTTACATATGGCTATTCATAATGTAATATATATAAGGTGTTTACACACATAATTAACGATGTTCCGCTGTATATAGTAGAATATATAAGAGTGTCGAATAGGGAGATTTTCAAATGAATCAATTAATTCAAGATATTACAAAAGAACAATTACGTTCTGATGTACCTGATTTCCGCCCTGGTGACTCTGTACGAGTTCATGCTAAGGTTGTTGAAGGTTCTCGTGAACGTATTCAAATTTTTGAAGGTGTTGTTCTTAAGAGACGTGGTACAGGTGTTAGTGCTACATATACTGTTCGTAAGATCAGTAGTGGTGTAGGTGTTGAAAGAACATTCCCACTAAACACACCTCGTGTTGACAAGATTGAAGTTATCAGACGCGGTAGTGTACGTCGTAGTAAACTTTACTACCTACGTGATCGTACAGGTAAAGCTGCTCGTATCAAAGAACGCCGTATCGACTAAAAAAGATATAAATAAAAAAGCTATACATCTTAGATGTATAGCTTTTTTATTTAAAATATTTGTGATCTATATAAACCGACTACCTTGCCAATAATCTGACAATCATCTAGAATAATTGGATCCATTTCATCATTTTCAGGTTGAAGACGTATGTGATCTGATTCTTTATAGAATCTTTTACATGTAGTTTCAATTTCATCTGTTAAAGCAATAACTATTTCACCATTCTTAGCAGTATTTTGTTCGTGAACAATGACATAATCTCCATCAAGAATACCTGCATTAATCATACTATCACCGTTAATCTCTAGCATATATAATTCACCAGAGTCTCTATTTAAGTCGGGTGGAATAGGGAAGAATCCTTCTGGATTTCTCTCAGCTGTTATTGGAACCCCTGCGGCAACTTGTCCCAGAATAGGAATATCAGTAGATTTTATTCCAATAGCGTCAAGTCCAAGCTCAGTTACTTCAATGGTTCTAGGCTTAGAAGGATCACGTTGAATATATCCTTTTTTCTCTAGTCTTGAAAGATGGCCATGGACAGTAGACGTAGAAGATAAATTAACCTCATCACAAATCTCTCTGACAGTAGGCGGATATCCTTTTTCTGATAAATGTTCATGTATATAAGAAAGGATTTGTAACTGTTTTGATCCTTCTAATTTTGACATTACTGCACCTCATTGATAGTATCATTTATATGAATTGTAACAGAAACAACAAGTTATATCAAACAAGTGTTCGTATATAAAGGAGATAATTATGGAAGAACAAGAAAAATTAGTAAACGAAATAAATATGTTGGCTAAAAAAGCAAAAGAAGGAAAATTAACTGCTGAAGAAAAAATTCAACAAGAAAAGCTTAGAAAGCAGTATCTTGCTAATTTCAGAGAAGGATTTAAATCTCAAATTGAGATGATGCAAGTTTTCGACAAAAAAGGTGCTGAAGTTACTCCAGAAAAAGTTAAGAAAATTCAAAGAGAAAAAGGACTTCGTGACGATTAGTCTTTTAATTAAGTTGTTTTTTTTGTAATATATAAGATAGTTATTTAGAAAGGTGTTTGTATAATGATTACAATAATTATTGCAGTAATAATTGCACTTCTTGCAGGTGCACTACTTGGATTTTTTGGTGCCAGATGGTACATGCAAAGATATTTCCAACAAAATCCTCCAATTAGTGAAGATATGGTAAGACAAATGATGGCTCAAATGGGACAAAAGCCATCACAAAAGAAATTAAATCAAGTTATGAATTCAATGAGACAATCACAAAAAAAATAATTACTTTTTAGGACTTCGAGCGTAATTTACGTTCGAGGTCTTTTTTTGTGCAAAAAAACATACTATCTAAAATTATTTTCAAATAATGTACGTATTCTATTTATAGTATCAATTTTATTTCTTATTTATCTATTAAAAAGTGAGAAAGGTCGAACAATATGGATGTTTCAGTAGTAATGGGATCTGTATCAGATTTAAAAACTATGCAATTAACTTCAGATTTGCTAGAAAAACTTGAAGTTAACTATGATATGCAAATTATTTCTGCACATCGTACACCAAAAGAAATGATGAATTTTGCTGAAAGAGCTGCGGACAGAGGTACTAAAGTAATAATCGCCGCTGCGGGTGGTGCAGCTCATCTGCCAGGAATGCTGGCGTCTTTAACTGAAATTCCTGTTATAGGAGTACCTATAAAGAGTAATGATCTTAATGGAATAGATTCACTGCTATCAATTGTACAAATGCCTGCTGGAATACCAGTTGCAACAGTTGCAATAGGAGAATCAGGTGCGAAAAATGCTGCAATATTAGCCACAAAAATTTGTGCATTATCAAATAAACAATACAAGTCAAATATTCTGAATTATATGACTGAATTACATGACAAATCAATCGAAAGTGGAAAGAACATTGAATATTAAATCTGGTTCAACAATAGGAATAGTTGGTGGTGGTCAACTAGGAAAAATGATGGCACAGTCTGCTAAGCAAATGGGATATTATGTTGTCATTTTAGATCCTCAAAAAAATTGTTCTGCAGCACAGGTTTCTGATCAACAGATTGTTGCTGAATATGACGATTTAGAAAGCTTAATTGAGTTATCTAAGGTAGTAGATGTTTTAACTTATGAATTTGAAAATGTCAGTGCTGAAACAATCAGTGAAATTCAAAAGTATACTGAAGTACCTCAAGGAATAACTGCACTATCTATTACTCAAAATAGAAAATTAGAAAAAAATAAAATTAAATCATTAAATTTACCGGTAACAAACTTTCAAATTGTTTCCAATAATGAAGAATTTTCTAAAAGTTTATCTGAAATCGGTATACCTGCTATTTTAAAAACTACAAACGGTGGTTATGACGGAAAAGGACAAATAAATATTAACACCCTGGATTTTTCTGAAAATAAAATTTTGGAATTATTAGAAAGTGGCGAATGCATTTTAGAAAAAAGGGTCGATCTTAAAGAGGAAGTCTCAGTAATAATATCTCGCAATATTAATGGAGATATCTCAATTTTTCCGATAATAAATAATGAACACAAAAATAACATTTTAAATATTAGTTACTTTTATCAAGATATTTCAAATGAAATAGCAGAAGAGCTCACATCTATTGCAAAAGAGCTTGCTTCAGAACTTTGTTTAGTTGGAACAATGTGTGTTGAATTTTTCATTTCTAAAAATAATCAAGTCTATATAAATGAAATTGCCCCACGTCCACATAATTCTGGTCATTTAACAATTGAGGCATGTAATTTTTCTCAATTTAATACTCATATACGAGGAATTTGTAATTTACCAATGCCTAACATTTCTTTAAAGAGCAACGCGGTGATGATTAACGTCTTAGGTCAACATTATGATGCAGTGAAAGAAGCTGTATTTGAAAAGCCTATGTGGCATTTTCATGATTACTGCAAAGAATTGCCTAAAAAGAATAGAAAAATGGGTCACATAACGGTATTAACAAATGAAAATCCGGTAATTTTAAAACAAGAATTTAAGAAAAATAAGATATGGGATGACAGTAAAAATGAAGGATAAATTAGTATATTCAGGAAAAGCCAAGAATCTTTATAGTACCGATAATGATGATGAACTTTTAATGGTTTATAAGGATCAAGCAACCTCGTTGAATGGTAAAAATAAAAAAACCATAGAAGGCAAAGGTTTACTTAACTTTCAAATAACAAATATAATTTTTGACTATCTTCAAACAAACGGAATAAAAACACATTTTATTTCTAATTTAGATGACAAATCTCAAATTGTTCATAAGACAGAAGTCATTCCTCTGGAATTAGTTGTTAGAAACAAGATAGCAGGTAGTTTCGCTAAAAAATTTAATTTGCAGAGAGGGTTGAAATTAAAATATCCAGTTATCGAATTCTACTATAAAAACGATGAACTAGACGATCCATTTATTAATGATTCACAGATTTTTGCGATTGATCTGATGAGTAACGAAGAAATGAGTTTTTTGAAAAATGAAGCACTAAAAATTAATGATCTTTTAATGCCATACTTTGATTCTAAAAATTTAGATTTAATCGATTTTAAGTTGGAGTTTGGTAGATTTGAAAATTCAATTATTTTAGTAGATGAATTTTCACCTGATAACTGTAGGTTGTGGGATAAGAGTACTGGTGATTCTCTAGATAAAGATGTATTTAGAAATAGTACTGGTAGTCTGATTGATTCATATAAAGAAGTCTTAAAAAGATTGGTGGAATATTAGTTATGGCAACTGTGAAGGTATTAGTAAATTTCAAAAAATCTATTATTGATGTCCAAGGTCAGGAAGTGGAAAAAATTGCTGATGTAATGGGATTTAAAAGTATTGAAGCTATAAGAATTGGTAAGTATTTTGAAATTGATATTTCAGATAACACAGAAAATAAAGAAAAAATTATTTCAGAATTGTCAGAGAAGCTATTAATTAATCCTAATTTAGAAGAATTTACTATTTTGGAGGAAAGATAATTGAAATTGGCAGTTATTGTCTTTCCAGGTTCAAATTGTGATAAAGATTTGTATCATGCACTAAAAATAACTACAAACCATAATATTGAGTTTGTTAATTCTGATGAGCCCAATTTAGAAGGATTTGATGGTGTTTTTATTCCAGGTGGCTTCTCTTACGGAGATTATTTAAGAAGTGGTGCTCTAGCAGCTAAAACTCCAATTACTAAGGCTATTAAACGACTTGCAGACCAAGGCAAACCCGTACTAGGAATATGTAATGGATTTCAAATTTTAACTGAAATGAATCTATTACCAGGTTCCCTGATAAAAAATGATTCTGGAAAGTTTATTTGTGATACACCTACTTTAATCGTAAAAAATAATCAGACGATGTTTAGTAATGAATATAAAGAAAATCAAGAGATTAGATTACCTATAGCACATGGTGAAGGTGAATTTTACTGTGACTTAAGTACATTAAAAAATTTAAGAGAGAACAATCAAATCATTCTTCAATATTCGGATGATGTTAATGGCAGTATCGATAAAATAGCAGGAATTACAAACATCAAAGGAAATGTAATGGGATTAATGCCACATCCGGAGAGAGCAATTGAAGAAATACTTGGTTCTAAGGACGGTATTAAATTATTTAAATCTATATTCAAAAGTAGTGAGGTAAATCAATGAATGAGCCAACACCCATTGAATTAAAAGAAACAAAATTGTATAAAAATTGGGGTCTAACAACTGAAGAATACGATTATTTATGTGCGGACGTATTAAAAAGATTACCCAACTATACTGAGTTAGGCATTTTTTCAGTTATGTGGAGTGAGCATTGTTCATATAAAAACTCTAAAAACGTATTAAAAAAATTTCCTTCGTCGGGTAGTAATGTTATTACAGGAGCAGGAGAAGACGCTGGTGCAATTGATATAGGTGACGGTATGGCAGTAGTTTTTAAGGCAGAAAGCCATAATCATCCCTCAGCAGTTGAACCTTTTCAAGGAGCAGCAACAGGTGTCGGTGGAATTATTAGGGATATTTTTTCCATGGGAGCAGAACCAATAGCATTAACCGATAGTTTGAAGTTTGGACTTTTGGAGGATAAAGAGACCAAAAACTTAGTAAGTGAGGTTGTTTCCGGAATTGGATGGTATGGGAATAGTATTGGGATACCAAATATAGCGGGAGAAATATCTTTCGAAAAGTGTTATAAAAAGAATCCACTTGTTAATGCGATGTGTATAGGACTTATAAAAAAAACAAATCTAACTACAAGTTCTGCAAAAGGAACTGGGAATCTGCTACTCTACGTCGGATCAAAAACAGGAAGAGATGGAATTCACGGGGCAACATTTGCATCAGATGAGTTTGATGAAAACAATAGCACTCAAAAATCTGCTGTCCAAGTAGGAAATCCATTTATAGAAAAGTTGCTTATGGATTCTTGTTTAGATTTAGTTACCAATCATCCTAACTGGGTAAAGGGGATGCAAGATATGGGTGCTGCAGGATTAATATCTTCGACAGCTGAGATGGTTTCCAAAACAGGATGTGGAATTACTTTAAATCTGGATAGCATTCCACAAAGAGAATCAGATATGTCTGCATATGAGATGTTACTTTCAGAATCGCAAGAGAGAATGGTTTTATGTATTGAAAAAGAGAACAGTTCAAAAATCATTCAACATTTTAAAAAATCAGGTTTGGACGCTGTAATCATTGGAGAAATTACTGACAATGATACTTATAAAGCAACATTCAACGGAGAAACAGTTGTTGATGTGCCTGTCAGTGGAATTGTTGATAAAGCGCCTAGATACATTAGATCTGTGGTGGAATCAAAGAGAGTTTCATCTCAGCCATCATCGCAGTATGTTCCTGAAATAAGTAATTTAGAAAATACATTAATAAATATCTTAAAACAGCCTAACATTTCTGATAAAAGTTCTTTTTATAAGACCTATGATTCTCAAGTTAAATCAGATACTGTGGTTCTTCCAGGAGGAGATGCCGGAGTAGTAAGAATTAAAGAAACAAGTAAGGCAATTGCCGTAACCAACGATAGTAATTCAAGATTTGTTTATTTAGATCCATTTATTGGGGGACAAATTTTAACATTAGAATCCGTAAATAATCTTATTTCAACAGGTGCTAGGCCAGTAGGATTGACGGATTGCTTGAACTTTGGAAATCCAGAAAATCCAGAAATTTTTTATGATTTTTCAAAGAGTGTTGATGGAATTTCTGATATCTGTACAACATATGAGCTGCCTGTAGTATCTGGAAATGTTTCCTTATTTAATGAATTTGAGGAAGATGCTATCTATCCAAGTCCTATGATTGGGATGGTTGGATTGATAGAGGATACAGAGAATATAACTACAATAGATTTTAAAAATGCGGGAGATTTAATTTATTTAATTGGGGAAACTAAAGACGATTTCAATGGTTCAGAAATTCAAACATTAGAAAACGGAAAAATATTTGGTCAGTTATCTAATTTAGATATTTCAAAGATTCAGGAAAATCAAAATTCAATTGTGCAACTTATAGAAGAAAAATTACTTATTAGTTGCCATGATATTTCAGAAGGTGGTCTTTTTACTGCACTAGCAGAATGTTCATTTAAGAATAATTTTGGCATTGATATAAAAACAAAATTAAATAGTAAACAACTGTTTTCAGAGACATCTTCACGATTTGTAGTAACTGTTAATCCTTCTGACAAGTTAATTGTTGAAAGTTTTATAAGTGGAACATATGAACTTATTGGAGAAGTTACTGATGATTCAGAATTTAAAATTCAAACTGCTGATGAACGTGTGAATTTAAATAAAGATGTTGCTCACAGATCATGGAAAGAAGGTATATCTTGTCAAATGAAATAAGAAGCTTAAACGAAGAATGTGGAATTTTTGGGATCTGGAATTCCAAACAAGCAAGTAATTTATCCTACCTTGGTTTAAACAGTTTACAACATCGTGGACAAGAGGGAGCAGGTATTGCTGCTTTAAATAATCGCAGAATTAACTGTATAAAAAATATCGGATTATTAACTCAAGTTTTTCAAGATATGTCATTGTTGAATCAATTAAATGGGAGTTCTGCAATAGGTCACGTTAGATATTCCACATCAGGTGATAATAAAATTTCAAATATACAACCATTGTTATTTGAATTCACTGATGAACAAATTGCTTTAGCTCATAATGGAAATTTAACAAATTCCAAAACTTTGAAGAGTGATCTTGAAAAGCGTGGTCATATATTTCATTCGACCTCTGATTCTGAATTATTGATGCATTTAGTCAGACTGTCTGACAAGGCAACATTTCAAGAAAAATTAAAAGTGGGTCTTAACTTTTTGAAAGGTGGATTTGCATATCTTATCCTCACAAAAGATGCAATGTACGTGGCTCTTGATAGACATGGTTTCAGACCAATATCAATAGGTACTTTAAATGATGGTGGTTACGTAGTAGCAAGTGAAACATGTGCTATCGATGCAGTCGGTGGGGAGTTTTTAAGAGACGTACTTCCTGGGGAGTTAATAAAAATATCTGATTCTGGATTAGAGATAGATCATTGGACTGACGAAACTAAACAAGCAATTTGTTCAATGGAATATATATATTTTGCAAGACCAGACTCTAATATTTTAGGAATAAATGTCCACACAGCTAGGAAAAAAATGGGGATTAATTTGGCTAAAGAATCACCTGTAGATGCAGATATAGTTATAGGTGTTCCCAATTCATCACTATCAGCGGCAAGCGGATACTCTGAGCAGTTGAATCTGCCTTACGAAATGGGATTGATAAAAAATCAATATGTGGGAAGAGAGTTTATTCAACCCAATCAAGAACTACGAGAGTCAAGTGTCTGTCAAAAGTTATCTGCTATTAAGGGAGTAGTAAAAGGCAAAAAAGTAGTTTTATTAGATGATTCGATTGTTAGAGGAACAACATCCAAAAGAATTGTTAAGTTATTGAGAGATGCTGGCGCCAAGGAAGTTCATCTGCGAATTGCTTCTCCTCCGTTTAAATATCCTTCTTTTTTTGGAATCGATATTCAAAATAAAGACGAATTGATTGCTTCTAAATTATCAATTGAGGAAATGAATAACTTATTTAATTCAGATTCATTAGCATTTCTAAGTGAGGAAGGTCTAATTGATTCTATAGGAACAAAATTTTCCGAAAAATATAATGGTCTTGATATGTCATATTTCAATGGTGATTATCCAGAGTATCTTTACGACTATGAATATAGAAAATAAAGCGAGGTAATTATATTGAATGACTTGTATAAAGAATCTGGTGTTGATATAAATAGCGGAAATCAAATTTCAAAATTCATAAAAGATAATGTTGAAGATAATTCTGAAAATATAGGATCGTTTGGGGCAATTTGTAATATACCAAATAACATAAAAAATCCTGTAGTAGTATCAAGTAATGACGGGGTAGGAACAAAACTATTATTAACTAATGAATTAAAAAAATGGAACACTATTGGGATTGATTGTGTTGCAATGTGCGTAAATGACTTGCTAGCACAGGGGGCAATTCCTAGTTCATTTATGGATTATATTGCTGTATCCAAAATTGATTCTAAAGTTAATGAATTATTAAAAGGAATAATTAAAGGATGCCAATTAGCTGATATAAAACTAATTGGAGGAGAAACTGCTGAAATGCCTGGGGTGTATTCAGAAGATAGATTTGATATTGCTGGTTTTTCTATGGGAATTGTGGAAAAAGAAAAACTATTTAAAAAAGATAATGTTAAATCAGGGGATGTTTTAATCGGAATGAAATCAAGTGGTGTACATTCAAATGGTTTTTCTTTAATAAGGAAAATTCTTTTTAAGGATTACAAATTAAATATTAATTCGTTACTTTGGGATGATTGTAATAAAACAATAGGACAGATTTTAATAGAACCGACAAAAATATATACAAATGAAATGAAACCACTTATTGAACAAAATATTATAAATGGTGCTGCTCATATAACTGGCGGGGGGCTATTAGAAAATGTTCCAAGAATGTTTAATGATGACCTTTCCGCACGTATAAATTTAGATTCGTGGCAAATACCCAATGTATTTCAGTTATTGAAAGACTACGGGAATATTGATGATTTTGAAATGTACAGAGATTTCAACATGGGAATTGGTATGGTGATTTCTGTTTCAGCAGATAATGTCTCATCAGTAATGAAAACTTTTCAAAATCAAAATAAAGCAGATGATGCAATTGTAATCGGTAAAATTATTCCGAAAAGTGATTCATCCGTTGAACTAGTGAGGTAAAAATATGAAAATAGCCATATTTGCATCTGGAAATGGTTCTAATTTTGAAGCAATTATAAAAAACACTTTGCTCAGAGATAAGGGCTTATCAATAAGTATCATGGTATGTGATAAACCTGAAGCAAACGTTATTAAATTGGCTGAAAAGTACAAAATATCTGTATTTATTAATCAATTAGAGAATTATCCAGATAGATCCTCTTATGAGGAAGCAATAATTAAATTACTGAAGCCGTATGACATTGATTACATCATTCTTGCAGGATATATGCGTGTTGTGACCTCTACATTATTATCTGAATATCCACGAAGAATAATAAATATTCATCCATCATATCTTCCTGCTTACTCAGGATTAAGAGCTATAGAGAGAGCGTTTGAAGCAAATGAGGAAGAAACAGGGGTTACTATCCATTACATAGATGAAGACGTAGATACAGGCCCTCTTATCCAACAAAAAAAAGTACCAATTTACAAAAACGATACACTACCGATATTAGAAAAAAGAGTTCATTCAGTGGAACACGAATTATATTCAGAAGTTTTGGCAAAATTATTAGATCAATATAATAAAGGGGAACAATTATGAAAAGAGCTCTTATAAGTGTGTCAGACAAAACAAATATTACAGAATTTGCAAAAAAACTAATAAAAAATAATTATTCGATAATTTCTACAGGTGGAACATTTAAAGTATTGAAAGATAATAATATTGAAGTAACAGAAGTTTCTGATATAACAAAATTTCCTGAGATGCTTGATGGCAGAGTTAAAACACTTCATCCTAATATCCATGCAGGGTTACTAGCAAAGAGAAGTAACAAGGATCATATGGAAACTTTAGAGAAATATTCAATAGAACCAATCGACTTGGTTTGTGTAAATTTATATCCTTTTAAAGAAACAATTCAGAATTTAGATATAAGTTTAGACGAAGCAATAGAACAAATTGATATCGGTGGTCCTTCGATGATTAGGTCGGCATCAAAAAATTTCAAAGATATTACAGTTATAGTGGATCCAAAAGACTATAATGAGGTGATAGATAAAATTGAGTTATCTCAAAATGATGTTGATTATAGAATGCAACTTGCTTGTAAGGCATTTGAACACACGGCTAACTACGATTCTATAATTGCAGGTTATTTTGAAAATAAAATTGGAAAAGAATATCCCCAAGAAAAGAGTATTTCTGTAGAATTTAAGGATTCTTTGAGATATGGCGAAAACTCGCACCAAAGTGCTGCATTCTACAGAAATTCTATTCCTACAAGTTACTCAATTGCCTCAAGTAAACAATTAAATGGTAAAAAATTATCATATAACAATATTAAAGACGCTGATGCTGCAATCAAAATCATTGCAGATTTTGATGAACCTTGTGTTGTGGCTTTAAAACACATGAATCCATGTGGAATTGGCGTTGATAGTGAGAATATTTTAAGTGCATGGGAGAGAGCATACTCCGCAGATAAGACTTCCATTTTTGGTGGTGTCATTGTTTCTAATCGCGAAGTATCTAAAGCAATGGCGGAACAAATGCATAAGATTTTTTTGGAAATCATAATTGCACCAAGTTTTTCAGAAGAAGCTGTAGAAATTCTTTCAAGCAAAAAAAATCTTAGACTTTTAGAGTTAGATTTTTCAGAGTATCAAAAAGCAGACAAGATGGAGTATGTTTCGGTTCTTGGAGGCACATTAGTACAAGAAAAAGATTCTTGTGTTGATTCTCTGGACGATTTTGAAATTGTTACAAAAAAAGAACCAAACACTGATGAGATAGAAGCACTATTATTTGGTCAAAAAGTTGTTAAACACGTAAAAAGTAATGCAATAGTTATTGCAGGTAAAAATCAAACCTTGGGTATTGGTGCAGGTCAGATGAATAGGATTGGATCTGTAGAAATTGCATTAAAACAAGCAATACAAAATGAATCTAAAGAATTAATGATTATGGCGTCAGATGCCTTTTTCCCAATGGATGATTGTGTTGAATATGCTGCTAAGCATGGAGTAACAGCAATTATCCAACCTGGTGGATCAATTAAGGATCAACAATCTATTGATAAAGCAAATAAATATGGCATTTCTATGATTTTTACAGGAAGAAGACATTTTAAACATTAAGGAGGATTCTGTTGAAAATATTAGTAATTGGCCGTGGTGCGAGAGAACATGCAATTTGTAAAAAAATAATTAAAGATGGTAATGATGTTATTTGTGCTCCAGGTAATTCCGGTATGAGTTTGTTTGGAATAAAAACTGTTGATATATCAGAAAATGATTTTGAATCTCTAAGTCAGTATGCTATCGATCAGAAAATAGAATATTCTATTGTGGGACCAGAGGAACCTTTAGTCGCAGGAATTGTAGATTATTTTAGAGAACGTGGGTTAAAAATATTCGGTCCTACTAAAGAAGCAGCAAAGATTGAGGGGTCAAAAATATTTTCGAAAAAATTAATGATCGAAAATGATATACCTACAGCTAGTTATGAAGAATTTACAGATTATGATTTAGCGACAGAATATGTAAAAAATATCGAGTCATATCCAATAGTGATTAAAGCAGATGGTTTAGCATCCGGAAAGGGTGTGTACATTGAGAAAGATATGGAATCATCTCTAAAAACAATTAAAAATCTTTTGTTAGATTCTAAATTTGATACAGAAAAAATTGTTATTGAAGAGTATCTAACTGGAACAGAATTTTCTTTAATGTCTTTTGTTTCGGAGAACAATATTAGTTTTATGCCAGTTGCCCAAGATTACAAGAGATCTTTGGAAAATAATATGGGTCACAATACAGGAGGCATGGGGGCTGTTAGTCCAGTGTCATCACTCACTGAAGAAACTATAGAATTTTCTAAACAGAAGATTGTAATTCCTTTTGTTGAAAGTTTAAAAAAACAAGGGATATCTTTTACAGGTATTTTGTATGCAGGATTAATTTCAACAGAGACTGGTGTCAAAGTAATTGAATTTAATGCACGATTTGGTGATCCAGAAACCGAAGTAATTTTAAGAAGATTGGAAACGAGTTTATCAGAGATAATAAATTCATATATTAATGATGAACCAATTGATATATCTTGGAATCAAAGTGGATATTCTGTTGGTGTCTTCATTGCCAGTAACGGTTATCCAATAAAAATTCAAAAAAATGAAATAATACTTAAAAATGAAAATATTAAAGAAATAGAGAATATTGATTTTGCTGGTGTTAAAGTAATTGATGAGAATATTGTTAGTGATGGCGGTAGATTGTTTTTAGTTTCTGCAGATGATGAGAATTTTCATCATGCAAGGTCAAAGGCATATAAACAAATTTCTAAATTAAATCCTCAAAATTCATTTTATCGATCAGATATTGGTATTAACGCTAAAAAAAAGACTGAACTTTAATGTTCAGTCTTTTTTTGTGGAATATATTTAAATTCAGGATTAATGTGATTGTCTACAACTTTCCAAGCATCTTCCATATCAACATTAACTTTTTCTATTTGATCCTCAGTTAATTTGGCTTTGAAATCAAAGTCTATTTCCTTACCTATACCGATAGTGATTTGTTGATGTTTTAATAGTCCCCAAAACGTTAAGGGACCTTGGTAAACTACAGGGACAAGAGGCGCTTTTGAAAGCTTTGCTATTAATGCTGCACCACCTTTTAAGTCTTCAGAATATCTTGTTCCTGATGGAAACATTATTAGCACTTGACCTTTATTTTTCATGTTTTTAATTGGTGTTTTAACTACAGAAGGACCTGGTTTTTCCCGATCAACAGGGAAAGCGTGTGAGTGGACAAGAATAAATCTCAAAATAGGATTTTTAAATATTTCTTTTTTTGCCATAAATGTAGCTTCTCTGGGAGATATTGCTAGCGCAAAAAATAATGGTTCCCACCAAGTTCTGTGAGGTGCTACTATAATATATGGACCGTCAGGAATATTTTCTTTTCCATCAATTTTGAAACGACCATTTAAAATAAACACGATAATACATACTAAAACACGAATAAATTTATAGAACATAATTAAATAATCTCCTAAAAGTAAGAGTATAAATATGAAAAAAATTACAAAAGACATTATATCTAATAGCGGTATAGAAATATACCAAGACAAAGATCTTTATTCATTTAACTTAGATACCATTTTACTATATAATTTTGTAAATCCGGTAAAAAAAGGAACTATTGTAGACTTGTGCTCTGGAAATGGTGTTATTGGACTGAGTTTGGCATCAAAAACTGATGCGAATATTAAATTAATAGAGATACAAAAAGAACTTGCTCAGTTAGCGGTGGAGAGTATCAAATTAAATAATCTTGAAAACAGAGTTGAAATGATTAATATCGATTTAAAAAATGCACAGAAATATATTAATCACGATAGCGTTGACCTAATAACTTGTAATCCACCTTATTTTAAAATTGATGACAATACAAAAACTAAGAATAATGAGGTGCTTTCAAAAGCAAGGCATGAACTACTAACCAACTTAGATGATATATGTAACATGGCTAAGATATTGCTAAAAGAAAACAAACATTTTTACATGGTACATCGCCCAGAAAGACTAATGGAAATATTTAGTTCTATGAACAAACATAATTTACAACCAAAAAAAATTCAGTTTGTCAGAAGTTACGACGACAAAGATGCTAATTTAGTTTTGATTGACGCAATCAAAACTGTTAAATCGGCTTCCTTAAAAATAATTCCTGATTTAGTGATATATGATGAAAACGGAAATTTAACTTCAAAGGCAGAAAAAATAATTAATGGATAAAAACAATTATTACGTCTATATACTACTTTGTTCGGATGCAACATTTTACATTGGGACAAGTAATGACGTAGACAAGAGAGTGGCAACACATAACTCGGGTAAGGGTGCTAAGTATACTAAATTTAGAAGACCCGTAAAATTATTGTATAAAGAAGGACTCAATTCAAAATCTGAAGCTTTAAAGAGAGAAGCAGAATTGAAAAAGAAAACTAGAAAAGCTAAGGAATTATTTTTGCAGAATCACGGAATTAATTGGCAATAATTATTGAAACATTACTAAGTATTCTGTATACTAGAAACTTGTATGAATAAATACGCACACTTAATGATTTAGATATTGGTGCACAGATGTGTTTTATCTAAAAGTGATTTGAGTGGAGGAAAAAACCAGGAGGAAATTTTTATGTCAGTTATTTCAATGAAACAACTACTAGAAGCAGGTGTTCACTTTGGACACCAAACAAGACGTTGGAACCCTAAGATGGCTCCATTCATCTTTACACAAAGAAATGGTATCTACATCATCGATCTACAAAAAACAGTTCGCATGATTGACGATGCATACAACTATATGAAGGCTGTTGCCGGTGATGACGGAATTTTCCTATTCGTTGGTACAAAGAAGCAAGCTCAAGATGCTATTGCTGAAGAAGCACAACGTTCAGGTCAATATTATGTAAACCACCGTTGGTTAGGTGGAACACTAACAAACTGGAACACTATTCAAAAACGTATCAAGAGATTAAAAGAAATCAAAGCTATGGCTGAAGATGGTACATTTGAACGTCTACCTAAGAAAGAAGTTGCACTTCTTACAAAACAACAAGCTAAGCTTGAAAAATTCCTTGGTGGTATCGAAGATATGCCAAGAATTCCAGATGTTATGTTTATCGTTGACCCACATAAAGAAACAATTGCAGTTAACGAAGCTAAAAAACTTAACATTCCTATCGTAGCTATGGTTGATACAAATACTGATCCTGATAACATCGATGTTATCATTCCATCTAACGATGATGCTATCCGTGCTGTTAAGCTAATCGTTTCAAGAATGGCAGATGCTATCATTGAAGGTAAACAAGGTGAAGAAAGTGTAGCTGCTGAAATGACAGAAGCTGCCGAAGAATCAACAGAAACTGCTGCTTCAACTGAAGAATAATTTAATATATAATAAAATAGTATTTTAAATAGCCGTCTGATAAAGATGGCTTTCTTTTTAAAGAATGGAGGATATTAAAGAATGGCTAATATTACTGCTGCTCAAGTAAAAGAATTACGTGATAAAACAAGTGTTGGTATGATGGACGCTAAAAAGGCCCTTGTATCAGCTGATGGAGATATGCAAAAAGCTATCGACGAACTACGTGAAAAGGGTATTGCTAAGGCTGCCAAGAAGAATGATCGTATTGCTGCTGAAGGTCTTGCACATATTCAAATTGATGGAAACAGAGCATCAATCATCGAAGTTAACTCAGAAACAGACTTTGTTTCTTCAAATGATAAATTCCAAGCTCTTGTAAATAACATTGGTAATGCAATTGTTAAAGAAGCTCCTAAGACAATGGACGAAGCATTAGCACTTAAGATTGATGGTGAAACAATTGATGAAGCTATTACTAATCTAACAGCTGTTATCGGAGAAAAAATCACTCTAAGACGTTTTGAAGTGGTTGAAAAAACAGATTCACAATCATTTGGTTCATACTTACATAATGGTGGTCTAATTGCTGCACTTACTGTTATTGAAGGTGCTGATGAAACAACAGCTAAAGACGTTGCTATGCACGTTGCTGCTGTTAATCCACTTTACATGACTCGTGAAGATGTTCCTGCTGATGTTCTTGCTCATGAAAAAGAAGTTATCACAAAGGAAACTCTTGAAGAAGGTAAGCCAGAAAATATCGTACCTAAGATTGTTGAAGGACGTATTAACAAATATCTATCAGAAATCAGTTTAGCAGATCAAGAATTTGTTAAAGATTCAGATATGACAGTTAAACAATACGTTGATTCAAAAAATGGTAAACTTATTTCTTACACAAGATTTGAAGTTGGTGAAGGTATTGAAAAAGCCGAAAACAACTTTGCTGAAGAAGTTATGAATCAAGTAAAATAAAAAGCCAATAAGGCTTTTTTTTTATACTTTTTTCCGAAAAATCAACCATTATGAAGACCGGAACTAGTTAATATGTTAAAATATTTATTAGTAAAATTTCAAAAAGGAGTTTATTTATGCCTGAAATCAAATACAAAAGAGTAATTTTAAAAATTTCCGGTGAAGCACTTGCCGGAGAAAAGGGTTTTGGAATTAATCCACCTGTAATTAAGTCAATTGCTGAACAAATTAAGAGTGTCAATGATCTTGGAGTTCAAGTCGCTATTGTTTGTGGTGGCGGAAATATTTGGCGCGGTGAAACAGGTGCTGAAATGGGCATGGATAGAGCTCAAGCTGATTACATGGGTATGATGGCAACAGTTATGAATGGTCTTGCTTTACAAGATGGGTTAGAACAAGTAGGAGTCCCTTCACGTGTTCAAACATCCATTGAAATGCGTCAAGTAGCTGAACCATATATTAGAAGAAGAGCAATCAGACACTTAGAAAAAGGTAGAGTTGTTATTTTTGCTGGTGGAACAGGTAATCCTTACTTCTCAACAGATACAACTTCAGTTCTACGTGCTGCTGAAATAGAAGCAGATGTAATATTGATGGCTAAGAATAATGTTGATGGTGTTTATTCAGCAGATCCTAACAAAGATCCAAATGCTGTGAAATTTGATGAGTTATCACAATTAGACTTAATCAATAAAAATCTTGGAGTTATGGATTCTACTGCTTCTTCATTATCAATGGATAATCATATACCTCTAGTTGTTTTCAATCTAAATGAACCTGAAAATATTAAAAAAGTTGTTCTTGGTGAGAATATTGGAACAATTATTAAGGACGGTAATAACTAATTATGGCTGATAATAATGCAGTATCTAAATCAAGAGAAAATATGAATAAATCTATCAGTGTTCTGCAACAAGAACTAGGTAATATTAGAGCTGGTAAAGCCAACGCATCTATTTTGAATAATGTTAAGGTTATGTACTATGGATCTGAGGTACCTTTGAATCAAGTTGCTTCGATAAATATTCCAGAAGCTCGTGTTTTATTAATAACTCCTTTTGATAAAACAGCACTTGATGATATAGAGTATGCTATAAACAATGCTGACTTAGGTTTAAATCCAGCCAATGATGGAAATGTAATAAGACTAGTTATTCCTCAACTAACTGGAGAACGAAGAAAAGAAATTGCTAAGCAAGTAGGAAAAGAAGCCGAAAAAGCTCGTATCGCTGTTAGAAATATTAGACGTGATGCAATGGATGATGTTAAAAAACAACAAAAAAACAGTGAAATCACAGAAGATGATTTGCATGATTTAGAAAAACAAATTCAAAAAGTTACAGATGATGCTGTTTCTAAGATTGACGAATTAGCTGCAAACAAGGAAAAAGAAATTACAGAGGGTTAAATCTGGTAATTAATTTATGTTAAAAAATAGTGATTCTGAACTGAATATTCCCAACCATATTGCTATCATAATGGACGGTAATGGACGTTGGGCTCAAAGAGTAGGTAAACCTAGAATTTCAGGGCATAAAGAAGGAATGAATAACGTTAAAAGAATTGCAACAGCTGCAAGTAATCTTGGCGTGAAAGTTTTAAGTCTTTATGCTTTTTCTACTGAAAATTGGACAAGACCTAGTGCTGAAGTTAGTTTTTTAATGAAATTGCCAATTGATTTCTTTGATGTTTTTATGCCTGATTTAATTAAGGAAAATATCAAAGTTGAAGTCACTGGTTTTGTTGATGAATTACCTAATAAAACTAAGAAAACTGTTTTAAAAGCCGTTGAAGATACAAAAGAAAACACCGGAATGATACTTAACTTTGCGTTTAATTATGGAAGTAGAGCTGAAATTGTTAATACTACAAAGCTAATTGCTCAAAAAGTAAAAGAAGGATCAATAGAAATTGATGATATCAATGAGGATCTTATCAATGATAATCTATTGACTAGTGTCTTAGGTAATTACGCTGATCCTGATCTTCTGATTAGAACTAGTGGTGAAGAACGTATATCTAACTTTATGTTATGGCAAATGGCATATACTGAAATGATTTTTGATGAGACTTACTGGCCCGATTTTACGTCTGAAAACTTGGTTGAAGATATAAAAATATTTAACGAGAGAGACAGACGATTTGGATCTGTAAAATAAGGGGACATATTATTATGAGACAACGTGTTATTACTGCTGTGATTGCATTAGCCATTTTTATTCCAATATTGCTTGCTGGAGGAATTTGGCTAGAAGTTACAGCTGCAGCACTTGCTGTTGTGGGTATTTTTGAAATATACATCATGCGTAAGAGAATCATTGTTTCAATGGATTTTGTTATAAGTGTCTTGGGAACCATTTCTCTAGCTTTACCTGTAGGATTTTATAAGATTTGGTTACCTGATAAATTCTCAAGAATTGATGTATTCTATATTTTTGCTATTCTATTGTTAATCTGGACAGTTCTTTCAAAGAATAAATATACTTTTGAAGATGCCGCTGTTTCAGTAATTTCAATGTTATATATTGGAATGGGATTTCACTATCTAGCAGCAGTTAGAAATACTAATGATGGTTTTGCATTGTTGATGTATGCATTTATTGTAATTTGGTCAACTGATATTTTTGCATATGTTTTCGGTAGAAAAATTGGAAAACATAAACTATGGCCAACAATTAGCCCAAATAAAACTTGGGAAGGAACAATTGCCGGTATCATATGTGCATTAGTCCTTTCGGGAATTTATATGTATTTTGTTCCACAACATTATTCAATGGTAACAATGCTGCTAATTGCCTTATTCCTTTCAGTTATGGGACAAATGGGTGATTTGATTGAATCAGCGTATAAGAGATACTACAAAGTTAAAGATTCAGGAAACATTCTTCCAGGACATGGTGGAATTTTAGATAGATTTGATAGTATGCTTATTGTTCTACCGTTATTACATTTATTTGGATTAGTTTAATCCATTCGGAGGTTTATATGACCGCAATAATTACTTTTATAATTGTATTTGGTATTTTAGTTATTGTTCATGAGTTTGGACATTACTATGCAGCCAAGAAATCTGGAATTTTAGTCAGAGAATTTTCTGTGGGAATGGGTCCTAAACTTGTTGCTTATCGCAGAAATAGCACTACATATACTTTAAGACTATTGCCATTGGGTGGATATGTCAGAATGGCTGGATCTCAAGAAGACGATTCTGAAATTAAACCAGGAACAATGATTTCTTTAGTTTTAAATGATGATGAAAAAGTTACTAAAATAATTATTTCTAGTAAAATTCAAGAAGCTAATGCTATACCAGTTCAAGTTTCTAAATCTGATTTAGTCGATGATTTAGTAATTGAAGGCTTTGAAAATGGTGATGAATCAGAGACAAAGAGTTATACTGTAGATCACGATGCAACGATTATTGAACAAGATGGAACAGAAGTTCAAATAGCACCTCGAGATGTACAACTCCAATCTGCTTCTGTTTGGCAAAGAATGATTACAAACTTTGCAGGACCACTAGGTAATTTTATTTTAGCGATTCTTTTATTTGTGCTATTTGCATTTATGTCAGGTAGTGTACCATCATCAAATAATCAAATAGGTATGGTACAAAAGGATTCTGTGGCTCAAAAGGCTGGAATTAAAAAGAATGATAAAATTATAAAAGTTAATGGTAAGACAACTAATAAGTGGACAGATGTTCAGAATAATATTCAAGATAATCCTGGTAAGAAGATAACTGTTCAGGTTAAATCAGGAAATAAAACCAAAAATATCAATTTAGTTCCTAAGTCTGTTTCTTATAATGGTGATAAATATGGAATGATTGGAATTGGTGGAAGTACTGAATCTGGATTTGGTGCTAAAATAACTTACGGTTTCACTCACAGTTGGGAAGTTACAAGTCAAATATTCCATGCACTAAAGGTCATGGTAACTGGTGGATTTAATCTTAACCAATTGTCAGGTCCAGTAGGTATCTATTCAATGACAGCACAAGCTTCATCAAATGGATTACTTTATGTGATATCATTTATGGCTATGCTTTCAATCAATTTAGGGATTGTTAACTTGATTCCTATACCAGCTTTAGATGGTGGTAAAATTTTGCTAAACATCATTGAAGCTATCAGACGTAAACCAATTCCAGAAGAATACGAAAATGTTATAACACTTGTTGGTGTAGCTATTCTTGTTATTCTAATGGTTTCAGTTACATGGAATGATATTCAAAGGTTCTTTATTAAATAGGGGGAAGAAAACTTGAAACAATCAAAACTGCTTATTCCGACATTAAAGGAAACACCATCTGATGCAGAGGCGATTAGCCACCAGTTGATGCTTAGAGCTGGATATGTTCGACAAGTATCAGCAGGGGCATATAGTTACCTTCCTCTTGCCTGGACAGTTATTCAAAAAATAGAAAATATTATTCGTAAAGAAATGGCAAAAATAGATGCTGCTGAAATGCAGATGCCATCGTTACTTCCTGCTGACCTATGGCGAGAAAGTGGACGATACGAAACATATGGTGAAAATCTATTTAAATTAAAAGATCGTCATGGAAGAGATTTTATATTAGGTCCTACACATGAAGAAGTCTTTACAAATATTGTAAAAGAAAGTTTAAACAGTTATAAAAAATTACCATTAGTTCTTTATCAAATGCAGACTAAGTTTCGTGATGAAGATCGTCCTCGTTATGGACTACTTCGTGGACGTGAATTTATTATGCAAGACGTTTATTCATTTACAGCTAATACTGATCAGTTAGATGTAATATTCAATCAAATGGAACAAGCCTACCGCAATATTTATGATGCTTGTGGATTAGATTATCGAGTAATTATTGGTGATGCTGGAGCTATGGGTGGAAAAACTTCTAAAGAGTTTTCTGCTACGGCTGCAATCGGTGAAGATACTATTGTTTATTCAGATGAAAGTGATTATTCTGCTAACATTGAAATGGCAGTAAGTAAAATTGATGACAACGTATCTGAAGATAAATTATCCATTAAAGAAGTTTCAACACCAGATGTACACACTATTACTGAACTTTCTGATTTATTAGACATTGATGCAAGTAAGATAATGAAGGCTGTTGCATATGTTGTTGACGAAAAACCAGTTTTAGTTATGATCAGGGGAGACTTTGACGTAAATGATGTAAAAGTACAGAACTACTTGGCTGCTGACTTTATGGAAGAAGCAACACCAGAACAAGTAAAAGAAATGTTTGAAAGTGTACCAGGATTTATTGGACCTAAGAATATTAAAGAAGACGTGGAAGTTCTCTATGATAGTTCTGTTGCTGGTTTAACAAACTTTGTATTGGGACCAAATAAAGAGAATATTCACTATATCAATGCCAACTTTGAAGATATATCAGAAGAAACACCTGAATTTCATGATTTCCGTGTTGTGAAAGAAGGAGAAGGTTCACCAGATGGACATGGCTCTCTAAAATTCACCCGTGGTATTGAAATTGGACATATCTTTAAATTAGGTACAAGATATTCTGAGGCACTTGGAGCTAACTTCTTGGATGAAAATGGTAAGAATAATCCTCTTATCATGGGCTCATATGGAATAGGTATATCAAGACTTCTTTCTGCGATTATTGAACAACATAACGATGAAAAGGGTATTGTTTGGCCTCATTCTCTCGCTCCATACCAAGTTCATGTTGTTCCAATAAAATATGATGATAAAATTCAAGGTGACTTAAGCGATGAGATAGTAAGTAATCTTCAAGATGAAGGTTTTGATGTATTACTTGATGATCGTAAAGAAAGACCAGGAGTTAAATTTGCAGATTCAGACTTGATGGGATTACCAATAAGAATTACAGTTGGTAAAAAAGCTGATCAAGGTATTGTTGAATTGAAAATTAGAAACACTGGTGAAACAATTGAAATTAATAAAGATGAATTAGTTAATTCAGTAAAAATTTTGCTTAAGAACAATTAGATTGTCTTAGGCTTTTTTTACGTAATGATTACGAAGGTTATTTAAATGGACAAAAATCAATCATTTAACGTTTTACTAAAACAAATCAAAATGGAAAACCAGCTAAATGGTAGCGGTTCTTTTGATAATGCTAAAATAGAAAAACTTGAAGTTCACAGAAACTCTAGAAGATGGACATTTTATTTTGAATTTAATAGTGTTATTCCTTTTAATGAATTTCAAATATTTACTGAAGCACTAAATGAATCATTCAGAGATATTGCAGAAGTAGATTTTGAAATATCAACAGTTAATTCACAATTGAATAAAAATGATTTGTTAGATTATTGGCAATATGTTCTTAAACATGCTGACCTAAATTCACCAATTGTTCCGCAATTATTAAGTAAAAATCCTCCTAAACTAGAAAATGATCAGGTATTTCTTGAAGTTACAAATGGTTTTGTAAAAGACATAATGAATGGAGATTTAACTACAAAGATTGAACAAGAATATATCAATCTAGGATTTCCAAACTTTAAAATTAGACTGAATGTTGATGAAGAAAAGTCTCAAGCATCTCTTGAAGAAATTAAGAGTCTAAATGAACAAAAAACAAAAGAATTTCAAGAAAAAGTATCTGCATCTAATAATGAAAAGAAAGCTGTCTCTTCTAAATCCGTCTCAAGAGTTGGTAAGAAAATTGCTGACAAACAAGAAATTACCAATATGGCCGACATAATAGAAGAAGATCGTAACAAAATTGTAGAAGGTTACGTATTTGATAAAGATGTGCGTAAACTTAAATCCGGTCGTGAGCTATTACTTTTAAAGGTGACTGACTATACATCATCTTTTAGTATCAAAAAATTCTCTAACGATTCAGGTGATGAGGCTTTCTTTGAATCTCTAGGAAAGGGATCATGGATAAAAGCACGCGGAAATGTTCAAGAAGATAACTTTTCTAGAGAACTTGTAATCATGGCAAATGATATCGAAGTTATTAAGCATGATGATAGACAGGACACAGCAGAAGAAGATAATAAACGAATTGAGCTACATACTCACACTAATATGAGTCAAATGGATGCTATCTCAAGCGTTACTGACATTGTTAAACGTGCAAGTGACTGGGGACAACCAGGTATTGCCATAACTGATCATCATACTCTTCAAGCTTTTCCAGATGCATACAGTGCAGGAAAAAAATTTGGAGTAAAAGTAGCTTATGGTGTAGAGGTCGACTTAGTAGATGAAGGAAATCCAATTGCATATAATCTTCGAGACGAAGAGATTTTACCAGCTGAATATGTAATTTTTGATGTGGAGACTACAGGTTTATCTGCAGTTTATGACACAATTATTGAGTTGGGAGCAACAAAAATGAAGGATGGGGAGGTTATTGATTCATTTGATGAATTTATTAACCCTGGACATCCCTTATCTGATATAACAACTAATCTAACAAGTATTACAGATGCTATGGTTCAAAATGCACCTGATGAACAAACAATAATTTCGAAATTTATGGATTTTGTAGGTAATGATGCACTTGCAGGGCACAACGTTACTTTTGACATGGGATTTTTGAATGCAGCCTTAGTGCGAATGGGTAGAGAAAGACTTTCTATGCCAGTTATAGATACACTAGAAATGTCTAGAAATCTTCATCCAGAACACCGTAATCATAAATTAGATTCTTTAGCTAAAAGATATAATGTATCACTGGAACATCATCATAGAGCTAATCATGATGCTGAATCTACAGGTTATATTATGTATAAGATGTTCTCAGAGATGTTGGACGCTTACGGAACGAAGAATATTAATCAGTTAAATGATAATGTTGGTGGAGCAGATTCTTATAAACAAGCACGTCCAAATCATGCAATTTTATTAGCTCAGACACAAACAGGGCTTAAAAACCTATTCAAATTAGTTTCTAGTTCAATGACTGAATATTATTACCGAACAGCTAGAGTTCCTCGTAGAATACTGAACAAGTACCGAGAAGGTATATTGGTAGGATCTGCATGCCAAGATGGTGAAGTATTCACAAGTATGATGCAAAAAGGTTACGATGAGACAAAAGAGTTAGCACAATTCTATGACTACCTAGAAGTAATGCCAAAACCTATTTATCAGAATTTAATAGATCGTGAAATTATTCAAGATGAAACATCCTTGGAAGAAATAATTTCAAACATTATTAAACTAGGTAATGAAATAAATAAGCCTGTAGTCGCTTCAGGAGACGTTCATTATCTAGACGCTGAAGAAAAAATATATCGAGAAATTGTTATCAAAGCAGTCAAGAGCAATCCTCTTGCTAGAAGAGAATTACCAGACGTGCACTTTAGAACAACTAATGAAATGTTTGATGAATTTAATTTCTTAGATGAAAATACTGTACAAGAAATAGTTGTTGATAATCCTCAAAAAGTTTTGGATATGATAGATAATGATATTTCTCCTGTTAAGGATAAATTGTATACTCCTAAAATTGATGGTGCTGAAGACGAAATACGCAATAGAACAATGGACAAGGCACATGGATTGTATGGTGAAGATCTACCTGAAATTGTGCAGGAGAGAATGGATAAAGAATTGAAAAGTATCATTGGTAATGGTTTTTCAGTTATTTATCTAATTTCACAACGCTTAGTTTCTAAATCCAATAAAGATGGATATTTGGTTGGTTCCCGTGGATCTGTCGGATCAAGTTTTGTCGCTACAATGACGGGAATTACGGAAGTTAATCCTTTACCACCTCATTATCGATGTGGTGAATGTAAATATTCAGAGTTCTTTACAAAAGGTGAAGTAGGTTCAGGATATGATCTTCCAGATAAAAAATGTCCTAACTGTGATATAGATCTACTAAAAGATGGACAAGACATTCCTTTTGAAACTTTCTTAGGATTTAAAGGTGATAAGGTTCCTGATATTGATTTGAATTTCTCAGGTGATTACCAACCAGTTGCTCACAATTATACAAAAGTGTTATTTGGTGAAAATAATGTATTTCGTGCGGGAACAATTGGAACAATTGCTGATAGAACTGCCTTTGGTTATGTTAAGAACTATGAAGAATTAACAGATCAGCAATTCAAAAATGTAGAAGAAGAACGCTTGGCTTTGGGATCTACAGGAGTTAAGAGAACTACAGGACAACATCCTGCCGGTATTTTGGTAGTTCCTGATTATATGGATATTTATGATTTCACACCCATTCAATATCCAGCAGATGATCAGACTTCCGCTTGGAAGACAACTCACTTTGATTTCCATTCAATTCATGACAATATTTTAAAACTTGATATCCTGGGTCATGATGATCCTACCATGATTCGTACTCTTCAAGATTTAACAGGAATAGATCCATTAACAATACCTGTTGATGATGCAGAAGTTATGAAACTATTCTCAGGTACCGACTCATTAGGAGTTACTCCAGAGCAAATTTATTCAAAAACAGGTACTCTAGGTGTACCTGAATTTGGTACTCGATTTGTTCGAGGTATGTTGGAGAAAACACATCCAACAACATTTTCAGAGTTACTACAGATATCAGGATTATCACATGGAACCGATGTATGGTTGCAAAATGCCGAGGACTTGATTGATCAGGGTATTGTTACTTTGAAGGAAGTTATTGGATGTCGTGATAATATCATGGTCGATCTAATTCACTACGGAATGGACGACCAAACGTCATTCTTAATAATGGAAAGTGTACGTAAGGGTAAAGGAATTAAAGACGAGTGGAAACAAAAAATGAAAGAAGCTGATGTTCCAGATTGGTATATTGAATCATGTTTAAAGATTAAATATATGTTTCCTAAGGCACATGCAACTGCCTATATTCTTATGGCATTACGTATTGCATACTTTAAGGTTCATTACCCAGTTCAATATTACAGTGCCTACTTCTCGGTACGTGCAGACGACTTTGATTTGGTTGCCATGTCTAAAGGTAAGTTATCAGTTAAAAATTCTATGCAAGTTATCAACGATAAGGGTATGGAAGCTTCAACGAAAGAGAAAAATCTACTTACAGTTTTAGAAATAGCTAATGAGTGTTTGGAACGTGGATTTACAATTAAAATGGTTGATATTGAAAAATCAGATGCTTTTGATTTTAAGATTGTCGATGAAAACACATTACTAGCTCCGTTCAATGCTATTCCTGGACTAGGAGATAACGTTGCTAAGCAAATAGTTGCAGCACGCGAAGAAAAACCATTCTTATCAAAAGAAGATTTATCAACACGTGGTAAAGTGTCTAAAACAATTATTGAATATATGACTGATAATGGAGTTTTAGATGGTATGCCAGATGAGAATCAACTTTCTTTATTCTAATTAGCAAAATTTGTATATGGCGCTAGTTTATGGTATTCTATATGAAGTTAATATTTGTGTATTGAGTGAGCAGAAATGCTCACTCATTTTTTTGCCAATATTTTATGGAGGTTAATTTTTGGATACAAAAATCGAAGAACTAAAAGCTATTTTGCAACCCATTCTAGATGAACATGATTTTTTCTTGGTAGATCTAGAATTTGTACATGAACGTGGTGATTGGTACTTGAGAGTTTATGCAGATAAACCAGGTGGAATCAACATTGAAGATTGTGCATTGATAAGTGAAGAATACGGTGAAAAATTGGACGAACTTGATCCTATCTCACCAGCTTACTATTTGGAAGTTTCTTCACCAGGTGCAGAACGTCCTTTGAAGAACGATGAATCATTACAAGATAGTATTGGTGAATATATTAATGTTTCTCTATATCAAAAGCTTGATGGGGAGAAGTCTTACGAGGGTACATTACTAGAATTAACTGATGATCAGATTACTCTTGAAATTAAAGTAAAAAACTTAAAGAAAAAAGTTGAAATATCTAGAGATAAGATCGCCAAAATTCGAATGGCTATTGAATTCTAAGGAGAGAATTTATGAGTAAAGAAATGGTTGATGCGCTTGATGCGCTTGAAAAAGAAAAAGGTATCAAAAAAGAGTATGTGATTGAGTCACTTGAGGCAGCACTTGTTGCAGCTTATAAGAGAAATTACAATCAAGCTCAAAACGTTGAAGTAGAATTTGATGCTAAAAAAGGTAACATTCATGTATATGCCGTTAAAGAAGTTGTTGAAGAAGTAGTTGATGATAGACTTGAAGTAAGTCTTGAAGAAGCACTTGAGAAGAGCAAAGGTTACGAACTTGGTGATCATATGCAATTTGAAGTAACACCTAAAGATTTCGGTAGAATTGCTGCTCAAACTGCTAAACAAGTTATAATGCAAAGAGTTCGTGAAGCAGAGAGAGACATAATTTACAATGAATACAGTCAATATGAGCATGAAATTATTCAAGGAACTGTAGAAAGAATCGATAGTCGCTTTGTTTATATTACATATGGACGTATTGAAGCGGTTATGGCTAAACAAGACCAAATGCCTGGTGAAATATATAATCCTCGTGATCGAATTAGGGTATATGTGACAAAAGTTGAAAATGCTACAAAAGGTCCTCAAGTCTTTGTTTCAAGAACTGATCCAGGTTTGGTTAAGAGATTATTCGAACAAGAAGTTCCAGAAATTTATGATGGAACTGTAGAGATTGTATCTATTGCTAGAGAAGCAGGAGATAGAACAAAAATTGCTGTTAAATCAACAAATCCTGATCTTGATCCAGTTGGTACATGTGTTGGTCCTAAGGGATCACGTGTTCAAGCAGTTGTAGATGAATTGAACGGTGAGAATATTGATGTTGTACCATATGTTGATGATCCGGTAGATTTCATTGCTAATGCATTGAATCCTGCAGAAGTAATTGCAGTTCAATTTGAAGAAGAAGATAGTAAGAAGTGTTTAGTTATTGTTCCTGACTATCATCTGTCTCTTGCCATTGGTAAAAAAGGTCAAAATGCTAGATTAGCTGCCAAGCTGACTGGTTATAAGATTGATATCAAGCCAGAATCTCAAGTTGAATTCGTTGATGAAAATGATCAAGATGTAGACATTGAAGATATCTAATAAATTTTAAGGAGGTGATAGCTTTGGGTACTAAAAAGATTCCTATGAGAAAAGATATTTTAACCAATGAAATGTTTCCCAAACGAGAAATGGTTCGTATTGTGAAAGATAAAGAGGGTAATATATCTATTGATCCAACCGGAAAAAAATCTGGTCGAGGTGCATATGTTGGATTAGATCCAGAAGCTGTCATAAAGGCAAAGAAAAAGAAAACTTTGGAAAAAACTTTTTCTGTTTCTATACCTGAAAACTTCTATGATCAACTTCATGATTTTGTGGAACATCAACAAGCACGTAAGGAATTATTTGGAGATTTAGGTAAAAAACATTGAAAAATGAATTTTTAAATTTACTTGGAATTGCCAATAGAGCAAGAAAAATAATTGGTGGAACTGAAATTACAATAGACGGTGTGAGAAATCATAGTGTTAAGCTAATCATTATGGGTAGTGATTGTAGTGATAGAACAAAAAAAGAAGTTAACAATAAAGCAACTTTTTACAAAGTTCCCGTAGTTGACCAATTTAGTAGCGAAGAGATAATAAAATCAATTGGTCGTAAGCGCAAAGTAATAGGTATTACTGATGCCGGATTTGCTAAGAGATTAGTTGAAATAACTGAAAAATAAGGAGAGTGATAGGATGGCTAAAAAGAGAATTTATACTATTGCAAAAGAAAATAGTGTTGAAAATCAAGCTGTACTAGATGCTGCCGCAAAACTAAACATTGATGTGAAAAATCACATGTCTTCTGTCGATGAAGATGCTGAAAAGAAAATTATTTCTACTTTAAAGGGTGGAAATAATTCTGCTGCACCTGAAAAAGCTAAAAAAGCAGTTAAATCAGATGAAAAATCTACAGCTGCCAAACCAGCTTCTTCAGATAGCAACAAATCATCTGAAAAGACAAAAATTAAAATTAGTGCTGTTCGTCGTGATCCAAACAAGAACAAAACTAATAAATTTAATAATAATAATTCTAGAAATAACTCTAACGGTCAAAGACCTAATAATCGACGACCTAATAACAATAACAATTCAGGTCGCCCTAATAATAACAACAATAATCGTCGTAATAACAATATTTCTAGTCAACAACAAGCGCCAAGACCTCGTCAAGGAGGAGCAGGTGCTAAGTATCTAGATCAATTTAAGACTGATATGCAAAGTGCTTCTAGAACACCAGAAAGAAGTACTAACAACAATCAATCACGACGTAATAATAATACTTCACGTCCTACAAACAATGCTGGAAGTAACAATAGACCAGCTAATAATGTAAATAGAGACAAGAAACCTGTTACTAATAATAATCAAAAACCAGTGCAAAATTCAGCTGCTAATAAGCCAAATGTTGAAATACCAAAAGAAGCATTTTCAGCTGCTCCTTCAAATGGTCCTGCTGAAAATACACGCGGTAAGAAACCTGTAAATCGTAACTTTGATAATAAGCAAAATCTTGGAAATCCTTATGGATCTCGTAAGAAAAAGAAGAATCGCAAGAAGCAACAACAACAGCGTAACAATGAACCTAAAAAAGTTATGCCACAAAGAAAAGAACGTCCATTACCAGAAACACTTGTTTATACAGTTGGTATGAATGCTCAAGATTTAGGTAAAATTCTTCATCGTGAACCAGCTGAAATTGTTAAAAAAGTGTTCATGCTAGGAATGATGATCAATCAAAATCAATCACTAGACAAAGATACAATTGAACTTATAGCTGAAGATTACGGAATTCAATCAGAAGAAAAAGTTCAAGAAGATATTGCTGATATCGATCAATTCTATGAAGAAGAAATCAAGAATTCAGAGAATACGGTTCCTCGTCCTCCTGTTGTTACAATTATGGGACACGTTGATCATGGTAAGACAACCTTGCTAGATAATTTGAGAAATTCTCACATTACAGATTCTGAAGCTGGTGGAATTACTCAACATATTGGTGCTTATCAAGTTAGATTGTCTGATAGATTAATTACATTCCTTGATACTCCTGGACATGCTGCATTTACTAATATGCGTGCTCGTGGTGCTGATGTTACTGATATTGTTGTACTTGTTGTTGCTGCTGACGATGGTGTTATGCCTCAAACAATTGAAGCTATCAACCATGCTAAGGCAGCTGGTGATCCAATCATCGTGGCTGTTAATAAAATTGATAAACCAGGTGCAAATCCACAACATGTAATTGACCAACTTATGGAATATGAATTGATTCCTGAAGAATACGGTGGAGATACAATCTTTGTTCAAATTTCTGCAAAACAAGATATTAATATCGATCAATTGCTAGAAATGATTCTTCTACAAGCAGATGTACTTGAATTGAAAGCAGATCCTGATCAAAAAGCTGTTGGTACTGTTATCGAAGCTAAACTTGATAAGGGGCGTGGACCAGTTGCATCACTACTAGTTCAACAAGGTACTCTTCATGTAGGAGATCCAATTGTTGTTGGTAATACCTTTGGTCGTGTTAGAACAATGACTGACTATCAAGGTAAAGAAATAACTGAAGCATTACCTTCTCAACCAATTGAAATTACAGGATTAAATGATGTTCCAGAATCAGCAGATAAGTTTGTTGTCTTTGAAGATGAGAAGACAGCTCGTGCAGCTGGTGAAGAACGTGCTAACCGTGCTCTTCAAGTTGAACGTCAAAAAACAAATCCAGTTACTCTAGATAATCTATTCGAAACAATGCAAGAAGGAGATCTTAAGAAAGTTGACGTTATTATTAAGGCCGACGTTCAAGGATCTGCTGAAGCTATTGCAGGAAGTCTTAAGAAGATTGATGTTGAAGGCGTTAGAGTAAATATTATCCATCAAGCAGTTGGTGCTATTACTGAAAGTGATATCAACCTTGCTGCAGCAAGTAATGCTATTGTTATTGGATTTAATGTTCGCCCAACAGCACAAGCTAAACTTCAAGCAACAGAAGATAACGTAGATATTCGTCTACATAGAGTTATTTATCAAGCAATTGATGAAATTGAAGCTGCCATGAAGGGTATGCTAGAACCAGTTTATGAAGAAAAAATCACAGGTAACCTTACTGTTCGTGAAACTTACAATGTTTCTAAGATTGGTACAATTGCCGGTTGTATTGTTGACAATGGATACATAAATCGTGAAAGTGGCGTTCGCCTTGTTCGTGATGGAGTTGTTATCTATGAAGGTAAGCTAGCATCACTTAAGAGATTCAAAGATGATGTTAAAGAAGTCAAGGCAGGTTTCGAATGTGGTGTAACAATTGAAAACTACAATGACATCAAGATTGCTGATCAAATTGAAGCATATGTAATGGAAGAAGTTCCTGTAAAATAGGAGATAATTATATATGAAACACAGAATTGGTAGAGTTGAACAAGAAATTCAAAAAGAAGTTAATGATATTTTATTGAAGAGAGTCAGAGATCCACGTGTTCAAGGTGTTACAGTTACTGGTGTTGAAATGACAGGTGACTTACAAACAGCTACTATTTATTATAGTATTTTATCTAACAAGGCTAGTGATGCTGAAAAAACACAAACTGGTCTCGATAAATCTAAAGGTATAATAAAAAAAGAACTAGGTTCAAGATTAACTCTTTATAAAATTCCAGATCTAAAATTCAAACAAGATGAATCTGTTAGATATGGTGAAAAAATTGATCAACTTATAGCAAAACTTCATCAAGATGAAGCAAATAAATAAAATCAAAAAGAGCTAAGTCAGATATTTTAATATCTGACTTAGCTCTTTTTTTGTCTAAAATTTGATATAATTAATCTCTGTATAGCTTTAGAACAGGAGATTCAAGAATGAATGGAATTGTTCCTTTAAATAAAGATCTAGGTAAAACTAGTTCAGATTATGTATATAAATTACGTAAGATTTTGCAAACAAAAAAAATAGGACACACTGGGACTTTGGATCCACTAGTTGATGGTGTATTACCTATATGTGTTGGTCAGTCTACAAAATTGGTTGAGCGTTTGACTAGCTCACCTAAAGAATACTGTGGAGAAATTACTATTGGTCGATCTACAACTACTGAAGATAGAGAAGGTGAAACAGTAGATTCCAAACCAGTTTTAAATGAAATTTCTATTGATAATATTAGAGAAACCCTTAGTTCTATGGAAGGAGAAATAGAACAAATACCTCCTATGTTTTCTGCAGTTAAAGTAAATGGTAAAAAATTATATGAATATGCTAGAGCTGGGGAAACGGTCGAGCGCCCTGTCAGAAGAATAAATATTTATAAATTTGAATTAAATGGTGAAATAGAATTAAATGAAGACACAAATGAACAAACAGTACCTTTTAGAGTTCGTTGTTCTAAGGGAACTTACGTTAGAACACTAGCAGTTCAAGTTGGTGAAAAACTGGGATATCCAGCATTTATGTCACAACTAACACGAGTTGAAAGTGCAGGTATTTTGATAGAAAATACTTATCATTTAAGTGAAATAGAAGAGATGGTAAAAAATGAAAATTATGAATTTTTAACTTCAATAGAAAGTGTTCTTTCATATCTACCAAAGTATACATTAAACGATGATGAATGGAATCTTGTGGGTAATGGTGTAGGTTTGCAACTAAATAGTGATAAAAACTCCGAGGTAGCACTCTATTTTGAAGATAAAATAAAAGCAATATATAAGTATGATCACAGTAAAAATCTTTGGGTAGCATCTACTATGCTACTTCAAAATAATTAAGAGTAAAAATATGAAAATATACTATGTAAGTTATCCAATTAAAAAGAATGAAAGACCACAAAAAGATACTGTTTTGATTATGGGATTTTTTGATGGAATTCATAAGGGTCATCAAGAAGTAATCCAAAAGGGTGTTGAATTAGCACAAAAAAACAACTTGGAATCAGTCTTGATCACGTTTGATAGATCGCCAAGAGTAGTTTATCAAAATGAAAAAAACTATACTTATTTATCTACTATGCGCCGAAAATCAGAACTAATTAAAGAATTAGGAGTAGATGACGTTTACTTTTTAGAATTTAGTGACGAACTAGCTCGTCTGAGTCCTCAGGACTTTGTAAATCAATATATGATTGATATGAATGCAAAATTCGTAGTTGCTGGGTTTGATTATACATATGGTAAAAAAGATATAGCTAATATGAATTTATTACCTAAATATTCTAAAGGTAACTTTGAAGTAATAAGTGTTCCTAGACTTGATAAGAAAGATAGAAAAATTGGTTCTAGTGAAATTAGGGAATTACTTAAAAATAATAAAGTAACTGAGGCCAATGATTTATTGGGTTACGCCTATCAGAATCAAGGGATTGTAGTTCACGGATTAAAAAGAGGTCGTGAAATGGGCTTTCCCACAGCTAATATTAAACCAACAACGGATCAGCTGATTCCTGGTGTCGGTGTTTATGTGACACGTGTTTTTATAAAAGGAAAATGGTATGAAGCAATGACTTCAGTTGGTTACAATGTTACTTTTGAAGAAGAGACAGGATTAACAATTGAATCAAATATTTTAAATTTCCATGATGATATATATGACGAACCTATTAGAATTGAATGGTTAAAATATTTGCGTGGAGAAGTGAAATTCAATAGTATGGATGAGTTAATCGATCAACTTCATCAAGATCAAAAAGATACAGAAGAATATTTTAAATAAAAAGAAAGTTCATTATGAACTTTCTTTTTTATGTGTAATCACTTGACACAAAGCGTTTAGATTGATATATTTTAGGATGTTAGCACTCAAGGTTTAATAGTGCTAAAGGAGGCTGGTAGTAATGCTAACACAACGTCAAGATGCTATTTTACGCGAAGTTGTAAGTATTTATACAGATACTGGTCAACCAGTTGGTTCCAAGACACTAATGAATAATTTACCATTTTCGGTAAGTTCAGCTACCATCAGAAATGAGATGGCTGCCTTAGAAGATTCAGGGTATTTGGAGAAGACACATTTATCTTCTGGAAGAATTCCGTCTGTTCAAGGATATCGTTATTATCTGGATAATTTGGTGCAACCAGTTTCAGTATCTGACGAAATTTCTAGAAGTATTGATCAGAATTTTGGTCGTGAATATCATCAAATTGATGATTTGATTCAGGAATCTGCCAAAATTTTATCACATCTAACAAGTTATACGGCTATTACTTTGGGACCAGAAGGGCAGTCGATCCTCTTAACAGGATTTAGAATTGTCCCTTTAAATCCACATCAGATAATGGCAATTATTGTTACAAGTGATAATAATGTCGAAAGTAATATATACACAGTAGATGAAAAAGTTGACTCAGAATTAATAGAAAAAATCGTTCGAATTGTAAATGACAAATTGATTGGTAAACCTTTAATTCAAGTTCAAAAATTACTTCAAACAGAAATTCCAGCTATATTAACGCAATACATGTATTCTGATAGTGGATTTATTGATATGCTTTCGGGATTGTTTAAGAAAGCAGAGTCAGAAAAGTATTTTGTTGATGGTCAATTGAATCTTTTAAATTATGCGCAGGATTATGATTCCAGTAATGTTCAATCATTATTTTCAATGATTAATGGGAGTGATGATTTGAAGCAGTTACTTGATACTGGTGAAGATAACAACGAAATAATTGTTAGATTTGGTAGTGAGCTTGGTAATGATACTCTAAAAAATTATAGTCTTATTACCACAAATTATGATGCTGGAGAACATGGAAAAGGTTTAATAGCAATTTTAGGACCAACGCAAATGCACTATTCACAACTTATTGGTTTAATGGGTGAATTCAGACAAGAGTTCTCAAAAAGACTAATGGATTATTATTCAAGGTATGATGATTCATAATATAGGAGGAATTTATGGCAGATAAAGAAAACGAAATCGAATCTACAGATGAAGAATTAGAATTGGATGTAGAATCAGATGACTCTGTTAAAAATGATGAAACTAATGAAGAAATAGAAGCTCTCAAAGAAGAAAAATCAGAGCTTGAGGATAAATATTTACGTGCTCAAGCTGAAATGCAGAATATGACAGCTCGTCATCAAAAGGAAGTTGCAAGTATCCTAAAATATGATGGACAAAAGCTAGCAACCGAAATTCTTCCTGTTCTAGATAACTTAGAGAGAGCTCTGACAGTTGAAGCCGATGATGAAGCAAGTGCTCAATTGAAAAAGGGTATTGAGATGGTTCAGACACATCTGATCAATGCTTTTAAAGATAATCAAGTTATTGAAATAAATAATAAAAACGAAAAATTTGATCCAACTGTTAACCAAGCTGTACAAACTGTTCCAGCAACTGAAGACAATCCTGCTGACACAGTAGTTGAAGTACTCCAAAAAGGCTATATGTTAAATGATCGAGTTTTAAGACCAGCAATGGTAGTCGTTGCAAAATAAAAAATAGAAGAGGTTAATATTAATGTCAAAAGTAATCGGTATTGATTTAGGAACTACAAACTCTGCTGTTGCAGTACTTGAAGGTGGTTCTCCAAAAATTATTACAAATCCAGAAGGAGCTAGAACAACTCCATCTGTTGTTGCTTTTAAAGATGGTGAAATTCAAGTTGGTGAAGTTGCAAAACGTCAAGCAATCACTAACCCAGATACAATTTCATCAATCAAACGTCATATTGGCGAAGCAGGTTACAAAGTAACTGTTGGTGATAAATCTTATACACCACAAGAAATTTCAGCAATGATTCTTCAATACATCAAGAAATTCTCAGAAGATTATCTTGGTGAAGAAGTTACAGATGCTGTTATTACAGTTCCTGCATATTTCAATGATTCACAAAGACAAGCTACAAAAGATGCCGGTAAAATTGCCGGACTAAATGTTCAACGTATTGTTAACGAACCAACAGCATCAGCATTGGCATATGGACTAGACAATGAAAATGCTGACGAAAAAGTTCTTGTTTATGATCTTGGTGGTGGTACATTTGATGTTTCTATCCTTGAACTAGGGGACGGAGTTTTTGAAGTACTATCAACAAATGGTGATACACATCTTGGTGGTGACGACTTTGATGAAGCTATTATTGACTGGTTAGTTGCTGAATTCAAATCTAAGAATGGTATCGACTTGTCTCAAGACAAGATGGCTCTACAACGTCTAAAAGATGCTGCTGAAAAAGCTAAAAAAGATTTATCAGGTGTTAGCCAAACATCAATCAGTCTTCCATTTATTTCTTCAGGAGATAACGGTCCTCTTCACTTGGAAGAAACACTTTCAAAAGCAAAATTTGATGAATTAACAAGTGATCTTGTTGAAAAAACAAGAATCCCTGTTGAAAATGCATTAAAAGATGCTGGATTAACAAATGGTGACATTGATAAAGTTATCTTGAATGGTGGTTCAACACGTATTCCTGCTGTTCAAGCTGCCGTTGAAAAATGGACTGGTAAGACTCCAGATCACTCAATCAACCCTGATGAAGCTGTTGCTATTGGTGCTGCTATTCAAGGTGGTGTTATCTCAGGTGATGTTAAGGATGTTGTTCTTTTGGACGTTACACCTCTATCACTTGGTATCGAAACAATGGGTGGAGTTTCAACAAAACTTATTGATCGTAATACAACTATTCCAACAAGTAAGTCACAAGTTTTCTCAACTGCTGCTGACAATCAAAGTGCAGTTGATATTCACGTTCTTCAAGGTGAAAGAGCAATGGCTGCTGATAACAAGACATTAGGTCGTTTCCAATTAACAGATATTCCTGCAGCACCTCGTGGAATACCTCAAATTGAAGTTAAATTTGATATTGATAAAAATGGTATTGTTAATGTTTCTGCTAAAGATTTAGGTACAAATAAGGAACAAAAAATTACTATCAAGAGTTCATCTGGTTTAAGTGACGAAGAGATTGAACAAATGATGAAAGATGCCAAAGAAAACGAAGCAGAAGACGCAAAACGTAAAGAAGAAGTTGATGTTAAGAATCAAGTAGAACAAGCATTGTTCGCTACTGATAAAACATTGGAAGATGTTAAAGACAAAGTTTCTGAAGAAGAAATTAAAAAAGCAGAAGACGCACGTGATGCATTAAAAGCTGCACAAGAATCTGGCAACATTGATGATATGAAGGCTAAACTTGAAGAACTTAACAAAATTGTTCAAGAACTTTCTGTAAAACTATATCAACAAGCTCAAGATTCACAAGAAGGTGCTACATCTTCAGATGACAGTACATCATCAAAAGATGATACAGTTGATGGAGACTTCAAAGAAGTTGATCCAGAAGATAAATAATTAATTAAAAGAGCAGAGTTAGACTAGATAATCTAGAATAAGGCTGCTCTTTTAACAATGTAAAGGTGAGATTATATGGCAGATAGAGATCCGTATGACGTTTTAGGTGTTAGCAAAGATGCCTCAGAGGATGAGATTAAAAAATCATTTAGAAAATTATCTAAAAAATATCATCCTGATATTAATCAAGAGGCAGACGCTGAAGAAAAATTTAAAGAAGTAAACGATGCCTATGAAATTTTGAAAGATCCTCAAAAGAGAGCCCAATATGATCAATATGGTTCTGCTGGTATGAACGGCGGAGCTGGTGGCTTTGGCGGTGGAGGATTTAATGGACAAGCCGGAGGCTTTGGTGGTTTTGAAGATATATTTAGCCAATTCTTTGGTGGTGGTAGTACTGCTAGACAAAATCCTAATGCTCCAAGACAAGGTAATGATCTACAATACCGCATGGATTTGAAGTTTGAAGAAGCAATTTTTGGTAAAGAAACTAACATTACCTATAATCGTGAAGAAGATTGTTCAAACTGTAATGGATCAGGTGCTAAACCAGGTACTACACCAGAAACATGTAGTAACTGTAATGGATCTGGATATGTGGAAGTTGATCGTCAAACTCCACTTGGACGTATGCGTACTAGAGAAGTATGTAGTGTCTGTGATGGTACTGGTAAAGACATTAAAGAAAAATGTGATGTCTGCCACGGTGCTGGTAAAGTAAATGAAAGACACGAACTAAAAGTTACTGTACCTGCTGGTATTGAAGATGGACAACAAATGCGTCTTGACGGTCAAGGTGAAGCTGGAGTTAACGGTGGACCTTACGGTGATTTGTATGTTGTTTTTGTCGTAGCTCCAAGTAAAGAATTCAAACGTGAAGGATCAACAATATATTCTTCTGAAAATATATCATTCCCTCAAGCAGCATTGGGTGATGAAATAGAAGTAAATACTGTTCATGGTAAAGTTAAATTAACTATTCCTGCAGGAACACAAACAGGTACTTCATTCCGATTAAAGGGAAAAGGTGCACCTGTACTTCATGGCAACAACAATGGTGATCAGAAAGTTACAGTTAATATTGTTACACCTAAGAAGTTAACAGCCGAAGAGAAATCCGCATTGAAACAGTATGCTGAAGTAGGCGGAAATGTAGTTAAAGAAAAAGACAGTAATTTCTTTGATAAAGTAAAAGATGCTTTCAAAGGTGAATAAACAAAAAAAGAATCAGATTAGTCTGATTCTTTTTTGTTGGTCTGATATAGTGTAAAATAAACTGTTAGAAGATGATAGGCAGGAAAAAATATGGACTTAAATTTAAACGATTTAAAAGAACGTCAAAAGAGAATTCGTAATTTTTCCATTGTTGCTCATATTGACCATGGTAAATCCACGATTGCAGATCGTATTTTGGAAAAAACAGATACAATCTCAAAAAGAGAAATGAAAGCTCAAATTTTGGATGATATGGATCTTGAGAGAGAACGTGGAATCACAATAAAACTAAATGCTGTGGAGTTAGAGTATAAAGCAAATGATGGAGAAACATATATTTTTCACCTTATTGATACTCCTGGACATGTGGATTTCTCATATGAAGTTTCTAGATCTCTTGCAGCGTGTGAAGGAGCATTGTTAGTAGTTGATGCTGCTCAAGGTGTGGAAGCTCAGACATTGGCTAACACATATTTAGCAATCAATAACGATTTAGAAATTGTACCAATAATCAACAAAATAGATCTTCCATCAGCTGAACCAGATAAGGTAAAAACAGAAATCGAAGATATGATAGGTATTGATGCTTCAGATGCTGTGATGACAAGTGCCAAAACTGGTATCGGTATTGATGAGTTACTTGAAAGAATAGTTACAGATGTACCTGCACCAGAAGGTGATATCGATAAACCACTGAAAGCACTGATATTTGATTCAGAGTATGACAGTTATCGAGGAGTTGTATTAAGTATCAGAGTTCGTGAAGGTATCGTAAGAGCTGGTGATACTATTGAACTTATGAGTAATGGAAAGAAATTTGAAGTTACTGATGTTGGTGTAATGTCACCTAAGGCAGTTTCAAGAGATTATTTAATGGCTGGAGATGTTGGATATATCACTGCAAGTATCAAATCTGTCCAAGATACACAGGTAGGTGATACAGTTACTCTGGCTAATAATCCAACAGAAGAACCTCTAGATGGTTATCGTAAGAGTATTCCCATGGTTTATTCTGGTATGTATCCAGTTGATAATTCAAAATACGAAGATCTACACGAAGCTCTAGAAAAATTACAGTTGAATGATGCGGCATTAGTTTTTGAACCAGAAACTTCTCAAGCACTTGGTTTCGGATTTAGATGTGGATTCTTAGGATTGTTACACATGGATGTTGTTCAGGAGAGACTTGAACGTGAATTTAATTTGGAATTAATTATCACATCACCATCTGTAAACTATCATGTAGAAAAAACTGATGGTGAGAAGATAGTCGTGGATAATCCTGCTGATCTACCAGATACTTCAGAAATAAAAGATATAAGCGAACCATTTGTTAGAGCAGAAATAATGGTTCCTGAAGAATACGTTGGTGCTGTTATGGAACTATGCCAGAGAAAACGTGGTAACTTCATAACAATGGATTATCTAGATAAATATAGAGTGAACATTATTTATAAATTGCCACTTTTAGAAATAATATTTGATTTCTTTGATGATTTGAAATCAAACACTAAGGGATATGCTTCATTGGATTATTCAGTGGATGATTATGAATCATCTGACCTTGTAAAAATGGATATATTACTAAATGGTGAACCAGTTGATGCATTGAGTTTTATAGTCCATAGAGATTTTGCATATGAAAGAGGTCGTGATATTGTAGCACGGCTAAAAGAAGTTATTCCGCGTCAAATGTTTGAAATTCCTATTCAGGCCGCAATTGGTAACAAGATTGTAGCTAGATCAACAGTTAAAGCGTTCAGAAAAGACGTTACTGCTAAATTGTATGGTGGAGATCAAACTCGTAAAGATAAACTTCTAAACAAGCAAAAAGCCGGTAAGAAGAGAATGAAAGATGTTGGTAAAGTTTCTATTCCTCAAGAGGCATTTATGACAGTATTAGATTTAAATAAGGGAAAAGGTTAAAAATAACAATATTTTTTAACCTTTTTTTATTTTTTTGCAATTTTTGAAAATATTTTTCTATAATTTAGTGAAAACGTTTACTGCATATTGTGATAAGTGTATCATTAGTACTATATTAAATATAATTAATACATGGGGGTATTAAATTATGAAATTGAAGTATTTTTTAGCTGTAGCTATTGCAGCACCAGCAATTTTTGTAACAACATCTGTAAGCGCTGATTCTGTTGATAATGATTCAGCTGCAACACAAGCCACAACGATTGATTCAACAACCAATCAACCATCAACAACTCAAGGTAACGTAGTTGTTTCAACTGGTGATGGTTCATATATTTTAGGTGATAATAGTAGTGCACAAGCTACTAATGCTGCTTCTACAAGTACAATTGCAGAAACAGAAACTAGTCCAACTACATATTATGTAGTAGCACCTGAATATACAGTTTGGGATAAACCATATGATTCAACAGCAAAGGCAGTTGCTTCATTAAAGGATTATGCTAAAACAAAATTCACAGGATTTGGTGAAGCTACTGGTCCTAATGGTAATAAATATATACACATAACAAATAACGATAATATAACTGGTTGGGTTTACTCTGGAGCAGTAACATCTACTGATCCTGCAGCACCAGCAGCTCCAACAACAACTGATAAAATAATCAACACTGCTAAGAAAGTTACTGACGTTAGCAACTCCGTATCAGGAGCCTTAGACTCAGTAGTAAAGGGTGTTGATTCTGCTCAAGCAGTTGTTCAAGAACCAGGAAAAGTTATTACAAATGCTGTTAAGACACCATTAGATAATATAACATCTATAAACTCAAGCATTTCTGGAACAATTGACAGTATCTCAAAAACAAATACATCAGTAACTTCTGGCATTTCAGGAGCTATTAACGGTGTAACATCTATCAATAATTCAGTTGTATCTGGTGCAACAAGTGTAATTGATGGTGGAACAAAAATTATTAATAGTGCAACTGGACTTGTAGGAGCACTTACTCCTAATTTATCTGGAATTGGCTCAGGTATAACTTCTGGAATTAGTACTATAGGAAAAATAATTTCAGGTTTAGCAGGACTTGGAGCATAAAAAAAATAACCCATTAAGGGTTATTTTTTTTATGAAGAAAAACCATTTATATGTTTAGATTTAAAATTCCAAGCATCTTGGATTATTTTTTCAATATTTTCATTTTGAGGTTGCCAGCCCAAAATTTTTCTAGCATTAGTACTATCAGCAATAAGTGTACTTGGATCGCCAGGTCTTCTATCACCAATATTTGATTTTATATCCATTCCAGTAACTTTTCTAGCAGCTTCTAAAATTTCTTTATTAGAAAATCCATTCTGTGAACCCAGATTAAAAATTTTACTATCATTGCCATCTATAAGATATTCCATAGCTAATCTGTGAGCTGATGCTAAATCCATAACATGAACATAATCACGTACATTTGTACCATCTTTAGTATCATAGTCGTCACCAAAAATAGTAATTTCATCACGTTGGCCAGCTGCAACTTGTAGAATAATTGGGATTAGATGTGTTTCCGGCCCGTGATCCTCACCAATTGAACCATCTTCCTTGGCCCCAGCAACATTAAAGTATCTAAGAGCTACAAATTTTATACCATAAGCAATATCTGACCATTTCATAATTTTTTCCATAGCTAACTTGCTTTCACCGTATGGATTTGTTGGATCAGTTGGATCAGATTCTTTGATAGGAATTTGCTTTGGTTCACCATATGTTGCTGCAGTTGAAGAGAAAATGATTCTCTTAACATCAAAATCTCTCATGACTTCTAGCAATGAAATCATACCAGCAACATTATTATCAAAATATTTAAGTGGATCTTTCATTGATTCAGGTACAATAGAGAAAGCAGCAAAATGAATTACATCGGTAATATTTTCCTCTTGAAAAACTTTATTTAGGAAAACTTTATCACGGATGTCGCCTTGATAAAATTTTGCTTTATTATTTATTGCTTCTTTATGACCGGTTTCTAGGTTGTCAGCTACCACTACATCGTAATCGTTATCACATAAGTGATCTACAGTGTGTGAGCCAACATATCCGGCACCACCTAAGACAAGAATACTCATAATTTACCTCCGTTATTGTATAATTTTATTATAATGTTATTACAAGAATAAAGTTAGCACCTTTAAGCAACCTTAAATTATCGAAAATTGAATTAAATTATACCAGAAAATCTATTATAGTATTATAAATAAGTAGGTGAATTAAATGAGAAAATTTTTTACAATACTGGTAACTACAATCGTATTAGTATTCGCATTAATACTTATTTTTAATGCGCCTGTAAAACAGTATCTAGTTGAACAAATGTCAAATAGAGAGATGAATTCTCTTTCAAAAGAACAGATTGCTAAAAATGAAAAGAAAAGCGGCGAGTTTGATTTTTCAAAAGTAAAACCACTAACAGCTGCTCAAGTTGCTAAAGCAAGTGTCTCTGGTGATGTTACAACAATTGGTAAACTTGCAGTACCTTCAGTTGGTATGAAGTTACCCATCGTCAAGGGAATGGGTGACGCTGAACTTTCTGCTGGTGGTGGAACCATGAAGGAAGATCAAAAAATGGGGAAATCTAATTATGCTTTAGCAGGTCACTACATGACAAAAGATGGTGCACTATTTTCTCCGCTTGAAAAAGCACAAATCGGTGATTTAATCTATATAACTGATATGAAAAAAGTTTATGCATATAAAATTGATTATAAACAGAAAGTAGCTCCGACAGCTGTATACTTGTTGAATGATACTAAGGGGACACCGATCATAACTATGATAACCTGTGCCGATGGTGGATCAAATAGGTGGGCAGTTCAGGGTAAGTTAGTCTCTAAGGAAAAAGCAACAGATAAAAATTTAGAACTATTTAAAAAATAAGTCATTCGGCTTATTTTTTTTAAATTTATATTGATATAATGGGTATCAGTAGGTGATAAATTGATAAATAAAGTATGGAAAAAAAGAAAAGAATTATCATCAAATGATATAGATGATTTTTCTCAAAAATTTCAACAAAATAAAATTGTATCCGAATTATTACTAGAGAGAGATTTTAATAATCCTGAAGCAATAACTGAATTTCTTAATCCAGATATTAATGGATTACAAGATCCTTTTGGTCTTAATGATATGGATAAAGCATTAGAGTTAATTGATGATGCAGTAGAAAATCAAAAAAAGGTTGTTATATATGGTGACTATGATGCTGATGGAGTAACAAGTACATCGATAATGTATCTCACATTGAAAAAGATGGGATTAACACCAGAATTCTATATTCCAGACAGATTTCAAGATGGTTATGGTCCAAATTTAGAAGCATACAAAAGAATTGTTGAACGTGGTGTAGATTTATTAATTACCGTTGACAATGGTGTTAGTGGAAAAGAAGAAATTAAATTTTTGAAAGATCAGGGTATATCTGTACTAATTTCAGATCATCATGATTTACCAGACGAATTACCAGAAGCAGACGCCATTGTTCATCCTCGTATTCCTGGATTTGAATATGTTTGTCCTAATTTATCAGGAGCCGGAGTTGCATTTAAGATTGCTGATGCCATTTTAGGAGAAGAAGCAATAGAGTTAATCGATTTAGCAGCAATAGGAACAGTTGCTGATTCCGTTGATCTTTCAGGGGAAAACAGAATCATAGTTGCTAATGGACTAAAACAACTTCAAAAGAGTACCAACTTGGGTATTAGTACTCTTGTTAAAAGCATGAAAATAAAGCCCAGTGATATTGATGAGGAAACAATAGGTTTTCAAATTGCACCCAGGATAAATGCTTTGGGAAGAGTAGAAAATGCTAGTTCTGCAGTGGAATTGTTCACAACAAGTGATGCAAGTTTTTCTAAGGAATTAGCAGATGAAACAGAAGAAGTAAATACTCGAAGACAAGATCTAGTTGAAATTGCTTATAATGCATCTTTAAATCAAATTGATGACCAAATTGATAATCCAGTATTAGTACTACATGGAGATGATTGGCATCAAGGAATACTAGGAATTGTAGCAAGTAGGGTTGTTGGACTCACTAATAAACCTACATTAGTAATGTCACTTGATAAAAATGAAAATCTATACAAAGGGTCTGGAAGAAGTCCAGAGGGATTTAATTTATTTGAAGCAATGAATAAATATCGCGAACTTTTATCTAGTTTCGGAGGTCATTCTCAAGCCTGTGGATTTTCCATTGATGTTGACAATTTAGATGAATTTCAGGAAAAAATACAAGCAGAAGTTGCTAATCAAAACTTTGATGTTACTGCTGATCCTGAAAAAATTTATGATTTAGAGCTATCAGTTAATCAGCTGACCTTGGAACTAATAGAATCAATTTCAAAGCTAGCACCTTTTGGATATGGAAATCCAAAGCCTGTCATTCAGTTGAAAAATGTAACAATTGATCAGCCCCAGGCAATTGGTAAAGATAAGAGTCATATTAAATTTTTTACAAGGCAGAATGTTCATCAAGTTGGTTCAATTGGATTCAAAATGTTTAAAGAGGTTCAAGAAATATCTAATCAATCTTGTGATGTATATGGCACTTTAGGAATTAATGAGTGGGCAGGTAAAAAAAATCTGCAGTTAATGGTTCAAGGTGTCCAAGTTTCTCAATCAGGAATTAAGATAAAAAATCTCAAAGAAACTTATATAGACTATCGTAATAAACAGTTATCTAAGCCATTGTTAGAACACTTTGATTCAATTGTCTTCTTCAATGACATATATCTAGAATCAGCAAAGAAAAATTCAATTGATGTTAATTTAGCTAAATACGATCAAGATTTCAGTGATCAAAATATTTTAATATATGATCGTCCACATGATCTTGACTTGTTGAAACATTTTGTAGAAAACAATAATACTTCACACACTGCATTGTATTTCCATACTAATTTGATTCAAAGATATGCTAAACCAGATGAGATAAAGATGAAAGAGTTACTTAAGTATATCTACACACACGAAAGAATAAATACAGCTTCACTAGACGAATTAGCAAATTATTTAAAAATTGAAAAGAATAATTTAGATTTTTATTTAAATGTGTTTTTTGAATTAGATTTTGTTAGAATAGAAGATGGTTTTGTTGAAAAAGCAAATTCTTCCAAACAGAGAAGTCTCCAAGAATCGCAGGCGTTTTTAAAGCGATTAAAGAGAAATGATGTTGAAAAAATATTAATTGAATCTAATTTTGATGACTTATTAATTTGGTTATCTGATTATGATTGTCATTGTTAAATTGAATGGAGAAATTTGATGACTATTGACTTTAAGAAATATGTTGCCAACGTTCCAGACTTTCCGGAACCAGGAGTATTATTTCGTGATATTTCACCACTAATGCTAGATGGTGAAGCATATGCTGCAGCAACAGAAGAGATTGTTAAATACGCAAAAGAACGTGGAGCAGAGTTAATTGCTGGTCCAGAAGCACGTGGATTTATTGTGGGATGTCCCGTGGCAAATAGTATGGGAGTTGGCTTTGCCCCAGCAAGAAAAAAAGGGAAACTACCTAGAGAAACAGTATCTGTTACATATGATTTAGAATATGGACAGGGGTCACTGTATATGCAAACTGATGCTATTAAACCAGGACAAAAAGTTTTAGTAGTAGATGATTTGATGGCGACAGGTGGTACATTAGCCGCAACTATCAAGTTGATTGAAAAACTGGGCGGTGAAGTAGTTGGTACAGCCTTTATGATAGAATTAATGGATCTACATGGCCGCGATAAAATTAAAGACTATGATATGTTTACATTGATGAAATACTAGAATGTCGTAAGGCATTTTTATGGAAGATTGGCAGAGTGGTAATGCAGCGGATTCGAAATCCGCCGAGCGAATATACGTATTCGTGCGCAGGTTCAAATCCTGTATCTTCCTTTCAGAGAAATAAAGAGAACAAAAAAACGAATTTTCAGAGTATATGAATGTTGATAAAACAGCATTTGTATACTCTTTTTTTGTTTGAGAAAGAAAGAGAAAGTAAAAGCTCTTTGCACAAAGTTTTGCACACGTGCAAAATTTCCATATTTTTACTTTTTTACACATTTTTAATTAATTTTGCACGATATGATTGGTGCAAAATTATTGCTCATTAACACGATTAAATAACGATTGAAGACTTTGGCTCTCTTTTTTAGAAGTTTCATCGAATAAGTGAGTGTAGTATTTGTATGTTGTCTTTAGTTCTTTATGCCCTGCACGTCTAGATACATATTGTGGATTAATACCCATATCTATTAAATACGAAATATGTGTATGCCTAATATCGTGAAATTTAATCATTTTAGAAATTCCAGCAAGACTAAGGATTTCTTTCAAAGTATCGTTCACTGTTTTAGAGGTAACTATTTTTTTATGTTTGGTTCTACAGATATAATTTTGTGGATTAATGTAATTGATTTTCTTGAAGTATAGTTCTTGTTCTAATTTATAGTCTTTTAATACATCGGCGCACTCTTGGGAAATAACTATAATTCTAGAACCTGCCGATGTTTTTGTTGTTTTTACATCATCTAAATATTTAGTATATGCTTTATCAACGGTTATCAATAAATCATCAAAATTGATTTTGTCCCATGATAAACCAGTGATCTCTTCATATCTCATACCTGTTTGGCAACACAAATAAATCATCATTGCTGAAACATTATTAAAATTAGATTTAATACGAGAGATATTTATAAGTGTAATGAAATCTTTTGGCTCTAAAAATTTATCATTATCACTTCTGGATTCTTTGCCACCAATGAGGGTTACATTTTTAGTGAAGTCACGATGAATTATACCTTCATCAATTGCTTCTAATGCCATAGCCTTAATAAAGGAATTATATTTAGCAACTGTAACTTGTGTTCTATTTTTGCTGAATTCATTAATGAACTGTTGATAATCTTTTTTAGTAACATCAGAGAGTAGGGTGTCAGGAAAATATGATTCAATCAACTTCACTGTAAAGTAATATCTATTAATCGTTGATTGGCTTTTACCTTCAATTTTGTATGTTTCAATCCATTCTTTGAAATAATTTGCGAATGTAACACTGTTTCCAGAAATATTAAACTTTTTAGATTTAGCAATTTCGAGTTCATTTGCTTCATTTTGTGCATCAATTTTTCTATCAAATCCACTTTTAGATTTAGTTCTATATTTTCCAGTCTCTGGATCTTTATACGATACTCTATACTGCCATTTTCCATTTCTTTTGGTAATAGATGCCAATGTTTACAACTCCTTTCGAAAAGTAAATTTATGTTGTCATTTTAGTGATCAAAGTAAATTTAATGCGAACGTATGTTCTTTTGAAGCTAAAAAAGAAAAGGACATATGCCCTTAATTAATAATATCTTCAATGGATTTTAGAAGCATGTTGATCGAAAGAATACCATTTTCGTCATTAAGACTGATACTGTATGATGTGGCTTTTCCTTTTCTATTCAAGTCTAATATATTTTTTTCTACCAGTGTTTTTAATATATCACGAGCTTTCCATTCCTTTAGATTAGTATTTTCGAGAATGTCTTTAACCTTAAAAATTGGATTTTTCACAGCGTATTCAATAATTTTCTTTTCATCTGGAGATAAACCGTCCATACTATCCATTAGATTAGTTTTCCAAATTCTAATAGTAGTATTTTCAGGGTTATTAATTATGTCTGGACTTCTTAAACTATTTTTATATGCTGCTTGAAATATCGTAGGTCCACCTGAACCTGCACGCTCTGCTACTCCAATTTTTCTAAAAAGAGTAGCTATACCAGGATTTCTTGGTCTTGATTTACTACCATGAATAAACTCTTCTTTTGATATTCTTAAATCACCCGGATTATAAAATTCAAAATATGTCTCATAACTGTATATTTTTATTGGCTCATCTGAACCATAATATGCGTGTACGAGAGAGTTAACTAAAGCTTCTTTTACGGCAATTTTTATATCTGAAAAATATGACCCTCTTGTCATATTTTCATCTTGACTAAAAGAATCTTCAATTCTTAAATATAATTTACCAAGTGTATATTTATAAAACGAGTATATATTTAAATTAGGATAGTTGAGATCTCCAGTTGATATTCTATCCTGCCATTTACTATCTCTTGAAGATTTTTTATAAAAAAAGTCTAATTGAAAACCTGAAAATTGTGAAACAATTGCATTATAATTTCCGAAAAAAAGAAGTCCCGCTTTGTTCAATTTTAATGTTCTATTGGAGTTACTTCTATCGATCTCCATTGCCCCAATTTCTTGTAAAAAATTTTCGGTTGTGAGATTTTTGTAATAATCATTATTACTATTTTCGATTAAAGTGTTACGGTAATCTTCTATATCATTAGGATTAAGATCGTCTACTGTATAATGATCAAGCAATCCACCATCTAAATTTTCTTGAGAATTTGTTATCATGTAACGATAATCAGTATCATCAAGTTTAGTATCACCATCACCAATGCGTTTAAAGCAGCTGCTTTTATTTCCGTTTATAAATACAGGTTTATCTTTATATGAAGCCTCTTTAATATTAATAATAATGATCTTCTTGCCGTCTACAGTGTATTCTAGTATGTCATTTTTTTCATGTATTAAATTAATACTAACTTTATTTTTGTTGTTTAAAGTAGTTAATAAATCAGTGACAATGTGTTGAGCGTTTTTAACGCCAGTTATATTATATTCACCTTTTTTTTCTTCAGATATTCCTAAGATTATACTTCCGCCTGAAGTGTTAGCAAATGCTGAGTAGGTGGGCCAAAATTCTTTAGGAAGAGCATTACTGGCAGTTTTATATTCTAAATGTAGAGATTCTACAGTTAAATTATTTTCATCTAATAATGTGTAGATATTGTTCATTTATAAAATTTTTCCTTTCTTTTGAGGTATCAAAAGTAAATCAAAAGTAAAAAAATCCCGTAACATACTGATATAATAAGCTTTTAATTTATATATACATAAAAACCAAAAGTAAACCAAAAGAATTGACAAAAGAGACTTTTACTGTTAACCGTTAGTTCTATATATTCCAATACTACATAAGTTTTGAACGTACAAGCTAGCTGTTTATTTTGTTTTCCATTTCTTTCAAAACTAAATCATTTAATTCTTCTGGAATTCCAAACTGTTGCATAAATTCAACAGAACTAATTTCATCAATTTCTTTATCTTCCATATAGAAGGGCAATAGTAAATCTATTGCTTTTTTATTTGCTCCAGATTCCATTTTTGTCTTTGTAGGTGTGAAATACAGAACCTGACTACCTTTGTCCTCACACAAGATATGACCAATTTCATGAGCTAACTGAAAAGGTATTTGATTGTTCTCATGCCAGTTCATATTAAGAACGATGATTTTTTTATCAACGTTTGCACCAGAAGGTGAGTCAGTACTTAACTCGTCTGTACTGATAATTTCTATATTATTTAATAGTGCGAATGTAATTAGCTTATTTAGAATGTTATTCATTTAGTCTCCTTGAAAACAAAAAAGCATTGTCAGTCAATTGACCAACAATGCATGGGGCCCGAAGCCCGGATAAAATAATATATCTGTGGAGCCTAGCTCCCGATGAATATATTATTGCATTTTTAATTCAATTGATCAAGTGTCAAATCATTTAGATATATAATATTTCATCAATTCGTTACTTATTGACGACATTATTTCAGAAGACAACTTAATTTTCCCTGAAGGATCGTACTTATTAATTTTTCTAATTCTATATTTACTTATAGTTGTTATATCGGTAATTCTTGCAAACGTTTCATGATTATATTTATTGTAAATTTTCATAACCTTAGATTTATCGTTTAATTCTTGTATTGTTTCATTTATGTTTTCTGCTATAAGTATTCTTAATTGATTTTTTGACTCATCATCACCTGAGTCTAATTCAGATATATCAATAAATGAAGTATCTGCAAACCCATTTGAATTGTTTTTTGCTTCTTTTTGAGCATCTTCGAACTCTTCGTCGGATTCAAATAATTGTCTAACTAATAATTTATTTTTTTCAATATGAGCAGTTAAATCACTTAATTGTTCATCGAAAATAGTAGTAGTTTGATTAAACAGTTCCTTTCCAAGTTTTATTCTATTATTTTTGTTTTTTGAAGTTAATGGAATTACAGTTAATGTTCTTTTTTTATTATTATCATTTTTATCTAAAACTACAGCGAAGTGCAAGCCGGAAAACTCTGCCCCCATGTTTACACCAAAATCTACTTGAATTACTGATCCACGCTCATAATGGTAGTATCGCTCTGGTTCTTCATTATTAACTTCTTTCTCATATCGATAAGAAACACTATCTAGCCAATAGGGTAATTGTTCAAATTTTTTATTTATAGGATTTTTACTAATAGATAAAAACCGCTCATTTGATTTATTAACTAAATCGTCAATAGACTTTCTCATGCTTATTATTCATCGTCCTCATCAATTCTCAATAATCTTTTCATTAATTCAATATCTTGTTTTGGAATAGGCTTTCCTTCGTAAGTCATTACAACTTTTCCGTCAAAGGCTTCTTTCATATCGACAACTTCATCATTATTTATAGAAGATTTATTTTCAGAATTTCCTAAAAGGTAATCAGTAGGGACATTAAATATTTTTGATAGTTTATTTATTGTTTTTATTGGAGGTTCTCGAGTTTCTCTTTCCCAAGTTCCAATAGTTTTGGGAGATACACCAATTTTTTCAGCTAATTCTTCTTGAGTGAAATTATGTTCGTTTCTCAAATTTCGTAATCTTATTCCAAACATTATGAGTCCCCCCTTTACCTGAAGAAATAATACTACATTGTGTAGTATGAAATAAATCCACAAAATGTAGTATTTATGATTGACGTACTACAAAATGTAGTTTATTATATTTTTGTAAGCTACATTATGTAGTTAGGAGGTGCTTTAATGAATAAACTAAAAGAGCTTAGAGAAGACCAAGGCTGGACTCAAAAAGATCTTGCCAATAAAATAAATGTTTCTCAAAAAACAGTAAGTGCATGGGAGTTAGGGACTAGAACACCAGCTCCAAAATATATGCAACAAATAGAAGATATTCTTCATGTTTCTAAAGAAGATATTTTTTTTACAGCTTTTAGCTACAAAATGTAGTTCACTCATTTATTATTACAAAAATTAAATTTACAAATCTACACCAAATAGACAACTAAGGAGGTGAGATGAATGGAGAAAGATAAAGATATTTTAAACGAAATAAAAAAAACCAATTCTAAATTAGAAGAATTGATTAAAAAAATTAATATTTTAGAAGCAAGGATTAATTTCATTTCAGGATTCAACGAAGGAATAAAGTTATTAAATAAAAATCAAAGCTAGTTATCTTTTACATCTATTCCCATCATATCAGCTAATTTCATGAAGTTCTCTATTTTTGAAGTGTCACCGGATTGTAAAGCTTCTATAGCCATGTTTTGACCAATTTGTTCAGCATTTCTGTTCGTATTGTTTGATTTACTTGTTTCTTCGATCATAGCTGATAACTTTTCTTGAATTCTAGAAATTTTTGGAGCATTAACTGTATATTCTAAAATTCTTATGTTTCTAATATCAAGAGGTATATCATCGTGAGTTTGAGATATAGCCACAAAAGGTTTACCTAAACCATACCTAATTCCAAATTCAAACATAACATTTGGATTTAAACCTGTAATATCTATGATTACTAAATCTGAAATATTAATTTGATTAATTACGTCATCATCAATTCTATTAGAAGAATTAATTAAATCCGCTCTTAGAACAGAGTATCCTAACTTATCAGCGACAGGTGATATAAAGGATTCTAATACGAAATCTGATTCTGTTCTTTCTTTAGAGTTTTCAGATCCAATTGGTGTAATAAAAAATATTTTTTTCATGTATTAATTCCTTTTTAAATTTTATAAAACTAGTATACAAAATTTTAACTTATATTACACCAAATAGACAACTAAGGAGGTGAAGTAAGTGGAAAAAGATAAAGATGATTATCTAACTAAATTTAAAAGAGTACAAAAAATAGATGAATTTGGATTTGATCAAGAACTTATATCTAAAATAGGTAATCAAATTGTGGAGATAATGAAAAAAGAAGGCATAACGTATGAGGATGCATACGCCTGCCTTCAATATTCATACAACAGAATTAAATTTGAGTCTAATTATTTGAAACTTTACGAAGACTAATAAAAGGTAATCTTTCTATTTCATTCAAATTAATTGAATCAAGATGAAAACTGTTATCGAGAGAATCTATGTCAAATGGAGCTACTGGATATTCTTCAAATGAAGAACTATTTTTTAGTACAGTTTCTGAAATTGTATCCAATTTGGAAATAAGAATGTCTGGATGATCAAGTAAGTTCGTTGGAATAACTGTATCGTTAAATCCATTTGTTCCAAGTTGGTCAAAAAATATATTTCTAGATTGTTTAAAAATATTTTGTTCGTCTTCAATATTATTCGCAAAATTCTTTGCATAGATATTAAGCATTTCATCTATAGAATTTATATATACAGCGAAATTTTCATATTTTATAAAAGAAGCAGTTACTAATTTTCCTTCTACAGATGTAACTATTTTGTATGAAATTTTATTTTCCGAACTTTCATCAAAAATTCTTAAACAGTAATCAATAATTTGTAATTTTTGTAAATCTTGAAATTTCATTATCAACACCTCCTTTCTAAGGAGAATTATAACAAACACAAAAGAAGGGACGTGATTACGTTGAACCAAGTAAATATCTACCGAGAGTACCAAGATTTCAGAATTAGGAAGAACTTAAGTAATACAGATATAGCAATAGCATGTGGAATATCTAAGCAAGCTGTCGGAGAGTGGAAAAACGAAAAACCGCTTATAAAGAATAGCTATCTTGAAAGAATTGCACATTGTTATGGAGATGAAAGGTTTATGTTGGCAGCATTTTGCTATCGTCATGAAATACCCAGTTCATTTTTAACTATTTTAAATAGATATAACGATAATCCATTAGCTATGTTAGTAGGAACTCAATCAGAAGATGCTGAAAGCGATGAAGCAATTCAAAGTTTACTCAACTATTTAAGTAAACCTAAAGACACCATTAAAAAAGATGATTTAGCGGTTCCAGTAATTGAAATGTTAGAAACTGGTGCATTTATGTTTTTGAGTGCCATGAGAGTTTTAAAAGATCAGAACATCAAAGTTAATCAAGTTTGGAGATGATGCTAATGCAATCAATAAGTGAGTTTGAAACTTCTATTTTATTACCTGATGACAAAGTAATAGTTGATAGAGAATGGGCTATTGAAGCTAGTCGGATAGTTGAAGAAGCCAACATTAAAAATGGCGTAATTAAAGATCTTGAATGGGCTAGTGAAAAGACCAAATTATCAAAACCTACACTAACAAAAATATTAACTAAACCTAGAATTAGAAAATTGTTAGATGTTGATTCAGGTGGTTGTGTTCAATATTCAAAAGGCAAGGGTAGTCCTTGGAAGTTTCATGTTAGAAAATTTGAAAGATTTGTGGATAACAATCCCCAAATTTTTATGAAATGGAGCAATTAATATGTTTGAAGGATTAAGAGAAGAGATTGCAGAAATTAATTCAGCACTAACAAGAAGACAAGTTAGAGACCTGATTGTTAAAAATGTTGCTGACGGAAAAAGGAAAACAAGTATTCAGTTGAATTCTGAACTATCAGAACAAGATATCAGTGAGTTAAAAAATGAAGGTATTTCATGTAAAGAAAATTTAGATAAAATTTCTATCTACTATGAATATGAATTGAGATGGTGAATCAAATGACGGTCAGTATAACAGGATATCTACTAATGATGTCAATAATGTTTGGACTTGGATTATTCGTTGGGAAAGTCGGGCTAAACAATATGTTTGATATTGAAGTGGATTTTGAAAGTAAATTTAAAAACGTTTCTGATAAGTTAGTAAATCTACTATTTGGAAATGAAGGCACAAAAAAAGACTCCCTAGGCAAATAGGAAGTCAGAAACATTCAAAAATATTTTATAAAGAAATTATAGCACATATGAAAAGGAATTGAATATGACATTTCCAGAAGAACCAAATTTAGAAGAACCAACATATAAAAAAGAATTTGAACCTAATACTGACCCTTATGACGAATGGGCAGATGAGCAATTATTTAAAGGAGAAGAATAATGGCAGATGATCAAACGGTTGTATATGAATCTAATGGGGAAGAAATTAATTTATCCCCTAGTATGATAAAGAAATTTTTAGTAAGCGGTAATGCTGAAATTACAGATCAAGAAACAATAATGTTTCTATCGTTATGTAAATATCAACATTTAAATCCATTTCTTAATGAAGCCTACTTAGTTAAGTTCAATGGTAAACCAGCACAAATAATTGTTTCTAAAGAAGCATTTATGAAGCGTGCTGAAAGTAATCCACAATTTAGAGGATTTATAGCTGGTGTAATTGTTCAAAGAGGAGATGAAGTTGAATACCTCAAAGGAGCATTTACTCTGCCAAAAGACACTATTTTAGGAGCTTGGGCAGAAGTCAAACGATCGGATAGAGATATTGATACGAGAGTTGAAATTGGTATTGATGAATTTTCTAAAGGTCAAGCCACTTGGAAATCTATGCCGGCAACAATGATTAGAAAAACAGCAATAGTTAACGCCTTAAGAGAAGCCTTTCCAACAGAATTAGGTGCTATGTATACAGAAGATGATAAAGACCTAAATGAAGTTAAATCAGCGCCTAAGAATGTTAATGCAGAGATGTCTGATGTCGTTACTAATGCAGCTGATCTTATCAATAACAACCCTGAACTAGATAACGAAGTAGAAGAAGAATTTGTAGAAGTCGAAGGAGATGTTCAAGATGACAACGAAAACAAAGAAGAATCTGAACAGTCAGAATTACTATGATTCCGATACTGATTTTAAGTACTTATCAGCGACAGTATTTAAAGATTTTGAGAAGTGTGAATCAAAAGCATTAGCTAAGTTAACTGGTGAATTTAAAGAAGATAATATCAAGGCTTTATTGATTGGCAATTATCTTCACTCTTATTTTGAAAGTGATGAAGCACATCAAGAGTTCATCGATAAAAACAGTGAAACCATGTATACCAAAAAAGGGACGCTTTACAAAGATTATTCCATTGCTGATCAAATGATCAATACGTTATCTAGCGACGACATGTTTAACAATCTTTACCAAGGTGACAAGGAAGTAATTGTTACTGGCCAGATTAATGGCGTTGACTGGAAAGGCAAAATTGACTGTTTGAATTTAGAACGTGGATATTTTCTTGATTTAAAAACTACACAAGATATTCATAAAAAATATTGGAATAACGAAACAAGAGAATGGCAATCATTTGTTGCTGAATACAATTATCCACTTCAAATGTATGTCTATAGAGAATTAATTCATCAACAGTTTAACGTGTGGTGTAATCCATATATTATAGCTGTCAGCAAACAAGAGATACCAGACAAGCAAATCATTTCAATTCCTAATTATCGCCTTGAAAACGCAAAATATGAGATTGAAGAGAATCAACAAAGAGTCATTGATGTAATGAATGGTATTACTGATCCTGAAAGTTGTGGCCAATGCGAATATTGCCGACAACATAAGGAATTAAAAGAAATAGTAAGTATGGACGAGCTATTAAATTAATGAATACTTTCGGCAAATTAAAAAGTATTCAAGGTAATAATTTAAAAATTGAAATTGATGAAGAACTTAGTTTGGATCGAATCAGAAAGTACTCAAATGGTAAGACTCCAACAATTGAATTAAACATTGATGATGGTAGGAAGATATCACCAGATCAGAGAAAGAAAGCATATGCACTAATTGGAGATATTGCTGATTGGTCTGGGTTTAAGTTTGTTGAGGAAGCTCCTCAATATATGAAATTACAGTATTACCTAGAAACTGGTTCAGTTAACTTTAGTCTTTCAAATTGCTCTGTTTCAAAAGCAAATGAATATATCACATTTTTAATTGATTTCTGTTTTGAAAATGATATTCCTTTTGCAACTAAAACATGGGACATGCTCCCAAATGATTACGCTATGCAATTGAGATGTTTGAGATATAGAAAGTGTTGTATTTGTGGAAATCATGCCGACGTAGCTCATTTTGAAACAGTCGGTACTGGTAGAAATAGAAAACAAATAGATCATTCAAACTATCATTTTATGGCTTTATGCAGAACTCATCATACAGAGCAACACAAGACAGGAATAATGACGTTTCTACAGAAATATCACATCAAGCCAATCAAATTGGATGATGAAGATATTAAAAAGCTACACATAGGAGGTTAAACATGGCTAGACCTGTTAAAGATGGTCTTGATTACTTCCCATTTGATGTTGATTTTCCAGATAATAAAAAAACTAGTGCTATTATGGGCGAATTTGGTAGTAAAGGTGTTCTCATGATGGTTTACCTGCTGTCTGCGGTGTATAAAAAAGGATACTTCTTACAGTGGGATAAATTAACAGAGATGCAGTTAGTCAATAAAGTTGAAGGATTAAATTCAACAATGGCTAATCAAATTGTTACACGCTTAGTTGCTTATGGAACCTTTGACGAGGAACTGTTCAATTCGGTTAGTGTCTTAACAAGCCAACGAATCCAAGAAACCTATTTAGATGCTACTAAAAGGCGAAAATCACAAAAACCATCTCTTTACTGGATTAATGTAAACAATAATGACACTTCAAATGAGGTTAATGTTGACATTAATACACAAAGTAAAGTAAAGGAAAGTAAATTAAATAAAACTAAAGATAATAAGACCTCACGTTCGAAGTCCAAAAAGCGGACTTACGAACCAGACGACGTTAATTATCAGTTAGCTACTAAGCTCTTTGAAAAGATACTAGAACACAACAGCGAGTTCAAAAAACCTAATCTTCAAAAGTGGGCTGATGATATTCGTTTGATGCACGAACAAGATAATCGAGACTACACCAAGATAAGTAACATGATTGATTGGTGTCAGGCAGATGGCTTTTGGTATGCCAATATTTTGTCGGCCAAAAAACTTCGAGAGAAGTATGACCAAATGAAAGCACAAGCCAGTCAGCAATTTAAGAAACAATCAAATAACCCTAATCGCCGAATTGAAAAGGGTACTGATTGGAGCAAGAAAAAAGCTAAGACGGTTGAACAAACTGATGATATACAAGAACGCTTAGCAAGAATCAGAGGTGCTAAGAGTGGAACTTAATTTAGTAATCAATGAAATACCTGTTCCTGCTTCTAGGCCAAGAGTTGCACGTTGGGGAACGTACATAGCTGAACCATACAAGAGTTACAAAAAGTATGTTGAACAACTTGGTAAGGAACAGTTTAAAAATAAACATTTTGAGCAAGGGATAGCTCTTAGTGTAGACATTAAATTTTATCGTCCAATACAGAAATCAATTAGTAAAGTTGAATACTCTAGAAGGTTAAATAACGAACATTTACCAACTGTTAAACCTGATATTGACAATTACACTAAAGCAATTTTGGACGGTCTAAATGGCTACGCATGGCATGATGATAACCAAATAATACAAGTTAAATCTACTAAATTGTACAGCGATAAACCACGTACAGAAATAACAATAAGGGAGTATGAACATGTATGAATTTTTAGTATTACTAATACTTTTATTAATACTTGGAAGCTACTGCGTATCAATTGTTGATTCAAAAGAAAGAAAACAACAATTCTATCTCAACGAACACGAAGTTCAATTGTGCTTAGATTACAAGTTTCCAAAAGATGAAATAGTTTATGTAGGAAGTCCACTAACAATTGATGAGTTTGAAGAAAAAGTTAATAAATTGAAAATTGGGAGAATAACACGTGATTAATAGAGTAGTCCTAGTAGGTAGATTAACCAAAGATATAGAAGTTAGATATACAACTGGTGGTTCAGCAGTAGCTGATTTTAATTTAGCTGTTAACCGACAGTTTACAAATCAAAATGGCGAACGTGAAGCTGATTTCATTCGTTGCCAAATTTGGCGCAAAGGTGCTGAAAATTTAGCTAAATACACATCAAAAGGTTCACTAATCGGGATCGAGGGACGTATTCAAACACGTTCTTATGAGGATCAACAAGGCGATAAAGTCTATGTAACAGAGGTAATTGTAGATAGCTTTTCATTACTTGATAGCAAGAAAGATAAAGATAGCTCACAAAATCAACAATCAAACGAAAGTCCTTTTGATGGTGCAAAACCTGTTGAGATTGATGATGATGATCTACCGTTCTAATGACAGATCAATTAAAAAAGTTTTTCGATGAGGCAGAAGAACATATCGAAAAAGTAACTGATCACAATAAATTTTTAGCTATCAAAACACAAAAAGGAACATATCATTTTTACCCAGATGACAACAGCTTATTTTTATTGTCAGTTGGTAATGAGTATGTTCGAGTTATGTATCCAGAGCATTATCTAGAAACTAGCTTATTTTAAAGGAGCTAACTAATGGGTAGAACTAGTAAAGAAGTACTTCTTATTAGAAAAAATCACGAATTAGAATTAGAAAATCAAGATTTAAAGAATGAAAACCAACAATTAGAAAATGAGAAAGATTGCCTATTACAAATGATTGAAGAATTGAAGATGAAAGGAGTTATTAGAGTTGACTAACTACACTCATTTAGTAAGAGCTGTTGAAAAAGATTACGGTGTAGGGAATTTAATTGAACATACTGACGATCCTAGAATACAAGAATTTAGACGTATGGTAGATTCAACTGCACATGAAATTACTGCACATGAAATATATAAAATTCAAAAATTTTTTGATTTTGGAACACAGAATATCACAGGAATTGCTCATAGTGCCGATGTTTCAACGGGAGCAGTAAAGAATGCAATTTTAATGAATGATGTAGACATCAGAAAATGGAAACGTAATAACAAGCAGTTTAAACAGGCACAAGAATTGCTAGATAAAGGCAGGAAAGATGACATCAAGAAAGAAACAGGTATGAGTTATTCAATATTAAAATTCTTTTATAAAAATAATATTTTTGATAAGACAAAATATTTAAAAAATAGAAAGAGTGTAAGGCTTAATTACGACTCATACAAAGCGCAAAATCTGTTAGACCTTGGCATGGATAAAGCGGAGATAGCTAAACAGTTAAATATTACGTTAGATCTGCTTGCCAGAGAAATAAGAAAGGGCGAGCTATCTGAAACCAATTGGTTTAAATGGCGACTAGGTATTTATAAGAAATGAGCTATTGCGAATATTGCGACATGCAGATACCAAGAATTTTTACGAAAGATAATTACGGTGAAGTGTATTTACCACCAACATACTGTTCAAATTGTGGGAGGAAACTCTAATGGAAGAATGTGGATATTGTAATGCCGATAATTTATTTAAGTATTCAGGTACTACGGACTTTGTTTATTCTTCAAAAGCTATAAAAGGGATATGGACAGAAGCGGATATAGTTTTTATAGGTTCTGATGATTTTCAATCTGAATTAAAAAAAGGTGATTTTGCTCTTGCTGTTTATGGAGATGATTCTGTTTATGAAAAAATAAACTACTGTCCAATGTGCGGAAGACAGCTATGAATGCTGACTTATTCGGTATAGAAAACGAGTTCTATAAAATGCCTGACAAGTTGAAGAATATCCTGTTCGACAAACAAACTAGAGAAGATTTTTTTAGAAAGTTTTTAGAAGAGGATTCAGATTTATCAAAAGACCAATTCCATGAACTTTTTATGTCTGAAATGGCTAACCGCAAGAAAAAGAAACAGGACTTTACACCTGATAGTGTGGCACAAGTTTTAAATAAATTATCAGAATTTGAAGATGATAACTATTTTGAACTTGCAGCTGGTTCAGGCGGTCTAGCAATTGCTCACTGGTGGCAGGAATGTCAAAAAGAGTTCCCATGGGAATATAGACCGAGTGAACATTTTCATTACCTAGAGGAGCTAGATGAACTAGCAACATTGATATTAATTTTCAATATGTCAATTAGAGGAATGAACGCAGTAATAGTAATGGGTGACTCTTTAGATAAAACAGCCAGTAATGTATTTCTAATTCAAAACTATCTAGATGACCCGATGGGATTTAGTGATGTGAATATAGTTCCATGCAATGAATTAGTGGAGCAAACACTTGATATTAAATTTGTAAATTCAATATACGAACCACATATAGAGACACCTAGGGGTGTAAATATCAGAAAACGGAATGATGCAGACAGGTTCTTAAATGAGCTGCTTAGGTCGGCTAGTAATTAAGGAGAGTAGATATGAAGATTAGAAAAGAATATGGGGATTATTTTTGGGAGTTAACATGTGAATTGCTTGGCGCTTATGAGTCATTAAAAGAATTAGATGAGTTTATAAAAGACGAAGGAACAACATCATGGTTACTATTTGATGAACCTAGTGCTAACGCTGCCGAAAAGGCAATGTTTTTAATTGAGGTTTTTGAATATCCTCTTGACAATGAAAGGTTCGAAAAAGAATTCTTCAACAAATATGTAGAAGGTGGATATCAAGAGCCTTTGTATTATGTGAAGGATAAATATACAGATCAACGCATATATGAAGTAAGAGGCATATATGAAAAAGATAGTTACTTAAAATGGTTTACTCAAAACCAATCTCGCAAGTTTAAGGGTGGATCTAGTATACAAGCTAAACACACCAAGCAAGAATGGCTAGATATTAACCCTGCATACGAAAAGATGTTAGTTGAGGTGGAAGAATAATGCACAATCTGTATATCACGTCTGTTAAGTGGGGACATGAAGGCTGGGAGTTTATTGATATTGGTTGGATAGAAGGTCCTGCACGTAGATGGGGACGTGTTAAAGAATATTATCTAGAACCAGTCCCTAATGAAACGATTGAAATAATGAAGTATTTACTTGAAAATCCTGAAGAGAATTTAGAAATAGAGGTCCAAGAAATATCCGTACCAGATATTATTGAGGCATTAAAGGAAGTGGAAGAATGATACTGAATACAATGTTACTAGTATTCATATTAGGATTCGTATTAGGTAGTTTGATTTCAACTAAAGCTTGGTTAAAGGCGTTGAAATAACACAAATAAAGTAGAGGCAAATAATGAATAAACAAATTACGGCAGGAGAGATTGCGCTGATTCTATCAGCACTTTTTGCTAAGCAAAACCCTGATGGAAGGGTAGCACTAGAGAAGTTAATTAAAAATACTGTACTTACGTATGAATTTGATGAACCTGTGTACAGTATTAGAGAAGATGCAGAGGAATGGTATTCCAACTTGAAGGAAGTAACTGAATCTCAAAATAAAACTATACTTGAAATCAAGAAAGAGTTAGAAGAATGAATAGCAATCTAATAACACTCATTCAAGAATGGTCAACAAAACGTGGACTAAATAAAACTGACCCAGAAAAACAACTCATTAAATTAAAAGAAGAAGTTCAAGAACTTTCAGATGCTCTAGTTAATAAAGACTTCTCTAATAAAAACGGTTCATTTCAAGACAGTGTAGGTGATACGTTAGTAGTATTGATTATATTGTGTCAGCAAACTGGTGTTGATATTAACGAATGCTTAAATGGAGCTTATGAAGAAATTAAAGATAGAACAGGTAAGACTGTAGATGGTGTATTTGTTAAAGATGGTAAAAATAGCAATGTAGAAAAGAATGATTGGGTAGTTTCATACGAAGCAGATGGTGAAATTTGTGAAATAAAAGGGCTAACTTATAAGAGGGCTAAAGAAATAGCCAAAGATTATAAAGATTCTGGTCTATTATACGTCGTTGTTCAACCTGAATTAGAGTATTAATACAAAAAAGAGAGGACAAATGAAATTTATGTTGCGAAAAACTAAAAAAAGAATAGATGAATTGCACACGGAAAATGAAGAGTTAAAGGAACTATTAGTAAAAAAACAGAACAGGTTAGGCGCTGTAAATGAATTCTTTTATGAAATTAGCAAATACGCAGAAACAAATGAACTTATGATAACAGGTGGTTCGTTACACACCGATCCTATTGTATTGAATATTAGTAGTATTAAAGCACTGGTTAAAATATTTGACGTTGATTTTATAAAAAAATTAATTGACAAAAATATAATAACCACTAATAAATACACTATAGAATATTACAATTCACACGATGGATTAAAACTTATGGTTGAAAGTATCGGAAAAGAATTCGTGAATGACAAAAAATAAAATATATTCAAAAGAAATGAGCCACCGCATTGAATATATGCTTGTGGACGACTTTCAAGTGATAGATGACGAAAAGTACATATTAGATGCTACCAATAATCTAGCTTACTATTCATGGCGGTTAGTTATTGCATTAAAAGGAGGATTAAATCATTCAACAATTAACTAAGAGTAGACTTCTAGAATTAGAAGAGGATTTTAAGGAATACCAACAAGTTAATTACAACATTGCTGTTAGGGTTGTTTCATTAGAACATCCCTGGACAGAAAGTGATTCTAATACTGGTGGTGGTTCATCTGGTGTTATTATCAAACCACAAGAAATATTGGCAATAAAAAAAGACGAAGATAAGGAACTTCAACGTCTGTTTAAATTGAAAGCTGATTGTGAGCGTGCTATAGATAAAATGAGCGATGAGCAATTAGAAATGTATAATCTTAGATTTGCTAACTCTGATTATCTTGGGTGGTATGAGATTGCTGATAGGTTGAATTACAGTGTACGAAGTATCTACAACAAAAGATATAAACTATTAGAACTATTGGCTGTTGAGAAGGGTCTGACCAGTTCTGAATAACTGCACAAAAAGCGGTATTTATGAACCTTGTCAACATGTTAAATTGATATAGTAGCAAAAATAAAATTTTTATCCAGTAGCAAGTATAGGTTTCCCAAAAGGTGTAGTAGGTTCGATTCCTGCTACTTGCTTATGTCTGTATTCCTAGCAGGCAAATAAAAATAGAAAGACTACCACGGGTAGTCCTATAAAAAATTACAACATTAAGCATAGTCGCTCATTCGACTGTGCTTTTTGTTTTGGGGTAGTTAAACAATAGGGTGTAGTAGAAGACCCCTATCTATTTTAGGGTACATGATTACAGTACCCATACTTGAACAGGGTGTATTAAAATACCTATACCACATATAGGTATATATGGTAGATAACTATATAGTCTATACATACACCACCATAGGAGGTATACATATATGGCAAAGCCATGGGCTAAGTCCTTCTATCATAGTAAGCAATGGTACAAGGCAAGATCACAATATATTAAAGAAGTTGATGGACTATGTGAACGTTGTTTGGCTAAAGGAGAATATGTTCCTGGAGTTATAGTTCATCACAAGATACATCTAACTATCTTAAACATTAATGATCCAGACATTACACTGAACAAAGATAACTTTGAATATCTCTGTCAGACTTGTCACAATGAAGAACATCATGGGCAAGCATCTGTAATAAGAAATGATTTGATGTTTGATGATAAAGGAAATGTAATTAAAAAAGAAAATTAAATTAAAATTATTTATAAATAATCTAAACTAAGATATTAATTCAAAAAATTTTAAAATAATTTTATTTGGAAATTTCAAAAAATATTTTTTAATCGGCGACTCCCCCCGTCCACTTTGAAAAGGTAGGTGTGGGGTTAAGAACCGATGTCAAACTTTAAAATAACGCAAATCCAATTTTCCACATAAGGGGGGGTTTAATAAATGGCAAAAAAATTAAGTCCAGAAGATAAAAAGATAAATAAAGAGAAAAAATCACTAAAACAAGCTTTTGAAGATATACCTGACGAGAAACAAGCAATTGCTGACAAACTAATCGATAGACTTTCATTTATGACTGTAACTCTTGAAAACTTGGAAGAAGACATCAAAACAAATGGTCCAGTGGTTGAAATGGTAAACGGTAAACAAATATTACTTATAGAAAATCCTGCTCAAAAATCATATAACACTATGATCAATAGGTTTACTTCCACTTACGATAAGTTGATAGGTTTACTACCTAAGGAAGTATCTGTTCCTGTCACTGATGATGACAATGGATTTTCTAAGTTCTTAGGACAGAGACAATGATTAAGTATCCTGATGACTATAATCCAATACTAGATTACTGGAATACATTTGCACAAAACGGTGGGAAAGAAATTGTTGATACAAAGATATATTCAACGTATAAACATTTAGTTTGGAAATTATCCCATAATGAAGATGGTTTCTTCTATTCCAACTTTAGAGGCAACCATGTACTCGAATTCATTGAAAACTATTGTCATCACTCTAAGGGTTCGCAAGGTGGAAAAACTATTGAATTGGAATTATGGGAAAAAGCAATGTTAGCATCTATATTTGGCTTCATTGATGAAGAAGAACATAGACAATATCAGAGAGCTACATTAATAATTGGAAAGAAAAACGGCAAATCCTTACTAGGGTCTGCCGTTTCTTTGTATCTTCAAGTTGCTGATGGAGAACCTGGTCCAGAAATTTATGCTGTTGCTACTAAAAAAGACCAATCCAAAATCATTTGGAAAGAAGCTAGATCTATGGTTAAAAAATCGCCACAACTTAAAAAGATTATTAAACCTAAAGTTAATGAATTAGATTCAGAAGATTATAACGATGGAATATTTAAACCACTTGCTTCCGATTCTGACTCATTGGATGGATTAAATGTTCACGGCGTTCTCATGGATGAAATTCATCAGTGGAAGAACGGCGAATCACTTTATAACATCATGGCTGATGGTATTACTGCTAGAACACAACCATTAATATTTATCACTTCAACAGCTGGTACTGTTCGTGAGGATATTTATGATCAGATTTATGAAGAAGCTGAAATGACTATCGGTGGTTACGACCAGAGTGACGGATATAAGGATCATCGATCAATATTCTTCATATATGAGCTTGACAGTAGAAGCGAATGGACAGAAGAGAAGAATTGGAAAAAAGCCAACCCTGGACTAGGTACAATTAAGAATAGAACAACTCTTTCAGAAAAGGTTGAACGTGCTAAGCAAAATAGTGCATTGGTAAAAAACTTACTTTGTAAAGAATTTAATATTCGAGAGACATCTACAGAGTCATGGTTAAACTTTGAAGATTTCAATAATGAAATGGTATTTGATGCTGCTGAATTAAAACCTAGGTATGGGGTAGGAGGCATTGATCTATCAAAGACCACTGATTTAACTTGCGCAACTGTTATTTTTCAAGTGCCTGATGATGAACACATATATGTTAAGCAAATGTATTGGTTACCAGAGGATAGATTTGAACAACGTATAAAGGAAGATAAAATACCATACGATAAATGGAAAGACCGTGGTTTATTGCGATTAAGTCAAGGTAATAAAATCAATTACAAAGATATAACGAAGTGGTTTTATGAAGTCCAAACAGAGGAAGACATATATATGTTTAAAATTGGATATGATTCATGGTCTGCTACGTATTTAACTGATGAGCTTCAAGATACTTTTGGTAAGGCAGTAACAGAGCCTGTAATTCAAGGTAAGAAAACATTATCAGCACCAATGAATTCATTAGGAGCTGACTTTAAATCACAAAAAATTGTTTACAATAATAATCCAATTCTTAAATGGTGTATTTCAAATACTACTGTTGATATTGATAGAAATGGTAATATTCAACCCTCTAAAGGTTCAAATCAGCATAAGCGAATTGATGGACTAGCATCGCTACTGGATGCTTATGTTGCTTGGGAAAATCATATGGACGAGTACCAAAGCTTAATATGAAAGGAGAACTGAATGGGAATTTTTACAAATATTTTTAGTCGACAAGAAAAGCCGACCGTCACTCCTACTTATCAAATGGTAGTCAGTGAGGGTAACGGCTTTTTTTCTTGGAATGGAAACTTATATAAGTCAGACATTATTAGATCGATTGTCAGAACTAAGTCATCAACTGTAGGGAAAGCAGTAGCTAAACATCTAAAGAAAGACTCTGTAGACCCTGATTATTACATGCGGGAGTTACTTAAATATCCTAATCCTTTAATGACTGGTCAAATGTTACAAGAAAAGCTTACTTCAATGCTAGAGCTAAACAATAATGCTTTTGCAGTGATTGTAAGAGATTCGAATGGTTTGGGACAAGCAATTTATCCAATTTCTTCTGCAACGTCCTTTGAAGGAATAATTGATAAGCAAGGGAATGTTTACGTTAGATTCTTTATGAGACAGGGAGATATCTATACCTTTAGATATTCAGATCTTATTCATTTACGTAAAGATTACACAGATAACGAGATTTTTGGAACACCTATAAATGAAACTATTTCTGCATTGATGGATGTAGTTGAAGCTTCTGATAAAGGAATCATTAAAGCTGTGCAAAATTCAAACGCAGTAAGGTGGTTACTCCAATACAATACGAGTTCTAGGCCAGAAGATGTAACGAAAGGCGCACAGGAATTTGCAAAAGCTTATCTAAGTACAGAATCTGAATCCTTTGGAGTAGCTGCTGTTGATGCTAAGGCAGAAGCCAAACAAGTACAGGTTAATCCTTATGTTCCCGGTAAAGATCAACTAGAAAATGTCACTGATAGAATTTATAGCTTGTTCAATATTAATAAAAATATTCTGCAAGCTAGTTATACCGAGAATCAATGGATTTCATTTTACGAATCTCAAATTGAACCAATACTTAAACAGCTGTCTGACCAATTTACTTTGAAACTATTTAATCCAAGGCAACGACAAATGGGTAATTCAATAATATTTGAATCAAGTTCAATGACCTTTGCATCCATGCAAACTAAGCTGTCTCTAGCTAAATTTGTTGAAGACGGAATTATGAATGCTAACGAGGTTAGAAGTTACTTCAATCTATCTCCAAGAGATGGTGGTGATGAGTATGTTCTTCGTAAGGATACTGAACGTGATTCAGAACATGACGACAACCAGAAGGGAGGTGGTATAGATGAAGAAACTACAAATTAATGGTGCAGTAGTATCAAATGATTACGGAATGATGTATGACTTTTTTGGAATGGATTATACAAGTCCAGCTAAGGTTCAAGATTTTTTGAACGAATCGGATACTGAAGATATTGAAATAGTAATTAATTCAGGAGGCGGGGATGTATTTGCTGGCTCAGAAATATACTCCATGCTTAAAGATTATTCAGGAAACGTAGACGTTAAAGTTTATGGAATAGCTGCAAGTTCTGCCAGTGTTATTGCAATGGGTGGGACTACTATCAAGATGTCTCCAACAGCTCAAATTATGATACACAATGTATCCAGCGGAGCTAATGGCGATTATCGTGATATGGATAAGATGTCAGAAATACTAAAAAACTGTAATGAATCACTTGCTAATTCGTACGTTCAAAAGACTGGAAAAACTAAAGAAGAAATCTTAAAAATGATGAATTCAGAAACCTGGTTGAGTGCAGATAAAGCAATTGAACAAGGATTTGCCGACGAAATGCTATTTGTCAGTGAGGAAGAACCAGTTTTATCAAATGATTTAAACAATGTTGTATCTCCAGAATCTTTAAACAAGTTTTTAAACTTGATTAATAAAACTAAAGATGAAGAGGACGATAAAGAAGAATCAGGTGATAAAGATACATCTAAGTCAGAAGAAGAAAATGATAAAAACAAACCTGAAAAAGATAAAGAAGAATCTACTTCTTCAGATGATGAAGATGACGATAAAAAGAAAGATAATCTTTCGAATTCATTAACTATTTTAAAATTGAAGGGAAAAATTTATGAATAAAACAGAATTTAATGAAAAATATGAATCATTGTTAAATGAAGCTCAAACAGCACTTAATAACAACGATTTAGAACAATCTGAAAAATTACAAGATCAAGCTAAAGATCTAGCACGAGAATTTGAAAATTCAGCTATCAATTTAGCAAATCAAAATAAATTAGAAGGAAATGAATCAATGGATAAATTAGAAAACGTATCACAAACAATTTCAGGGCAAGTAATTGAGAATAATAACCCCGAAGAAGCAAACTATACAAATGCTTGGGCAAAGAAACTGTTAGGACAAGATTTGACAGATTCAGAAGTATCAGTTTTTGAAAACACAAACCGTACATTTTTGAATGATGCATCATTTACACATACTACTCAAAATACACCAACTCTAATTCCAGATACTGTAGTGGCTGGAATTTGGAAACGTGCAGAAGAACAATATCCACTTTGGGCAGACATTCGAGGATTTGCTGTTACAGGTACTCTTACATTTAACAAACACACAGCAATTGAATCAGGAGATGCAGCATGGTATGACGAACCTACAGCCACTGTTGATGAAAAGAATACTTTTGCACAACTTAGATTAGATGGTAAAGAATTATCTAAATCAGTAACTGTTTCATGGAAAATGAAAAATATGGCAATTCCAGAATTCATTGGATTCTTAGAACAAGAACTTGCTGAACGTATTGGTGTAGCTCTTGGAGTTGCAGCATATACAGGTAATGGTGTTGATCAACCTAAAGGAATTAAAACAGCTCTTCTAGAAACAGATGAAGGTAAGAAACAAATTATTACTTATAAAGATGCTATGAAATATGCTGATGTAATCAAACAAATTTCTTCAATTCATTCATCATATACGCAAGGTTCAAATTTCTATGCAAATAATTCTACAATCTGGAATTCACTAGCAAATATCGTTGATGGAAATGGTCGTCCATACTTTATTCCAGATACAACTTCTGGTGGTGTAGGAAGATTATTTGGTTACACTGTTAAACCTGATGCAAGTATTCCTGATGGTGAAACTTTATTTGGTAATGCAAATGCAGGTTCAGTTAAAAACCAAAATGCACCACTATCTATTACAACTGAAACACACGCTAAAGAACGTGAAGATGATTATGTGGCATATACAATTGTAGATGCAGATGTATTAGATGAAAAAGCATTTGCCATTTTATCAACAGATACACCCAGTAAAACCTCAGCCAAGTAAGACTGCAACAAAGGTTGAGGTAACTAATACAACGGAAACAAAAGCAACTTTGAAGGGAGTTTAATATGACTAAGTTATTCGTAAATGGAAATTTAGAAAAAGATAACTTCTTAAAAGGTGAGGAATATGATTTTGAAGATTTCATGGGTGGTTCAACAAATGTTTATGAGCTAAAGGACGGAGAAGATGTAATTGATCGACAAGAATTCACTTTAAAAACTCCTCCAGCTAGATGGTTTTTGTGGTACGCAAAAGTTGATGGCGAAGATATAACAATGGAAGTTGGAACAGAATTTGTTAATTCAAATGAAACCACTCTAAAATTTTCTAAGAATATCGACGGCGCACAAGTAATGTTTGCCAGAGCGAAGTATGCTGCTCCAGAAGGAACAGGAATTCCGATTGAAAAGATTGAAAGTTTTAATGAATACTTTGCTAAAGATGGTAAACCAACAGACAAGTTGGTTGTTTTGGATAAAGGGGTTGAACTATTTTTCGACGATACACCTTCAATTCTTAATCCAACAATTTCAACTAAAGGCGCACCAATGTTACAAGTAGACTTTGCTTCTGAGTCAATGATCAATAAGAATCCCGGAGCAGGTGCTGCAATTGGTGCTACTAAGAAAATCATCATTAAAAATGTTTCTACAGAGGATATCTCAACATCAAAAGATTTTACTATCAATCTAGAATGGTCTTAAAGGTGGTGGTAATTTGCTTAACGAAGTAAAGCTAGCACTAAGGATATCTAAAGAAAACAATCAGTTTGACACTGAATTAACAGACCTTATTTCTGCTGCAAGGAATGACCTTATAACGGCAGGTGTTAAATCTGAAATAGCTAATAGTGATTCTAATATATTAGCCAAGCAAGCAATAATATTTTATTGTAAAGCAACTTTTGGATTTGATAATCAAGACGCTGGACGATTCAACAATTTATATATTGATAAAAAAAATACGTTGGCAATGTATGGTGGTGAAGCTGATGAGATATAACGAAGTCATTCAATTAATATCTGTTAGTTACGAAGTGGATGATCTCGGGAATAGAATTCCTATTTCTAATAAAAGAGAAGTTTTTTGTAACAAATTGGCGTTAGGAATAAACGAGTTTTCAAGCGCTGGTCAATTGGGATATAAACCAGATAAAGCATTTAAATTCTATTCATTTGAATATAAAAATGAGCAAGAGGCTATTTTTAAAAGAAAAAGATATCAAATATATAGAATTGCTGAAAATGGTGAATTTACCACAATCTACTGTCAGGAGGTAATTGCTGATGGCGGTAGATTTGACTAAAGAAATAACTCAAGCCCTTGAAGATTATAGTACTGAGGTGGAACGTGATTTAGAAGAATCTAAAAAGAAAGTTGCAAAGGAAGCTGTTCAAGAACTTAAATCAACATCTCCCAAAAGAAATAAGGGAGGCGGAGCATACGCTAAAAGTTGGGGAACTCAGAAACAGGGAACTGCAATAATTGTTAGAAATAAAAATCATTATCAAATCACTCACTTACTAGAATATGGGCACAAGAAAAGGAACGGTGGAAGCGTCAGAGCTTTTCCACATATTTCAATAGCAGAAGAACATGCGATAAACAATTTTGAAAAAACTGTAGAAAGTAAGTTGAAAAAATGAAATTACAAGATTTTTACAAGTTGCTAACTGCAGAAGTTGATTTGCCGATATCTTATTTTCAATTTAAAAAAGGTGAGTCACCTAGTTTACCTTATTTAATCTATTATCAAATATCAAACAATCCAACGTATGCAGATAACAAGAACTATTTTGATGATTCGGATGTAAATGTCGAATTATATACAAATAAAAAAGATTTAGTCAGTGAGAAAAAAATCACTGACTTTTTTTGTGCACACGATATTACATATCAATCGTTTGAAACATATATCGAAGACGAAAAAATGTATCAGGTGCTATATCAAATAACAATTTAAGGAGAACACAGTAAATGGTCGAAACATTGACAGAAAACAAAATACAATATGGTATTAAAAACGTGCACTGGCACAAAGTTACAGATACAGGAACAGAATTAAAAATTGATGCAGGACAACCTTGGGTAGGGGCAACAGAAATCGAATTAGACCCTAACGGAGATATGGTTAAAGTGTATGCAGATGATCAAGTTTATTACTCTGCATCAAATAACCAAGGATATGAAGGAAAATTAAGTATGTATAGTTTTCCATTAGAATTTGAAAAGTATGCTCTAGGTGCTGTTGTTGATGATAACGGAATTGTTAATGAATCAATTACATCTAAACCTCAAGCTGTTGCTCTAAGTTTTGAATTTGATGGCGATAAGAAGGCAACTAGACACGTTCTATACAACGTAAGTTTCTCTCGTCCAAAAATTCAATCAGAAACCAAGAATGAAAAAGCAGAACCAAAAGCACAAGAACTTGAATTTAATGCAAACCCTAATATTTATACAGGAAATGTTAAGGGAAAGACGTCTCCAACAACTCCAGTTGCAATATATGATGACTGGTTTAACACTGTTGGGATTGTTACAACAAAAACTGTAGCATCTAAATAATTTTAATAAAGCATACTCCCTTACTGGAGCGGTGGAGGTCGGAATAGAAGTCTATGAAAGTAGGCTTCTTTTTTTATATATAAATTAGGAGAATCCAATGGAAAAAACAATAACAGTAGATGGCAGAGAAATAATTTTGAAATCGATGGGAAACACAGCATTGATTTATGGAAGTCAATTTAATCATGACTTTTTTGCAGATTTAATGAAACTTGCAAATGTAATGCCTACTGACAAAAACGGTAAGGTAAAAGACCCTGAAAAGTGGACAGACGAAGATCTAGATAAACTTAATTTTACGCCTATATACAATTTTGTATGGGCAACTGCCAAAACAGCAGATAGTAAGATACCTGAACCAATGGAATGGTTTGGTACATTTGAAGAATTTCCAATAATGGAAATAATGCCAGAAATACAAGAACTTATGATGGTTTCTGTACAAGGAAAAAAAGGCTTGAAGACGAGTACCAAACAGACGAAGAGATAGATACAGCCTCGTTTTTAAACATGCTAAAAAGACTGCATCTATCAACTAAAGAGCTTGAAGATTTAACAATAGGTCAGATACAAGATTTTATCGTTGAATACGTCAAGTCAGAAGAAACTAAGAAAGAAAAAAATAGCAGAAAAGCTAATCAATCAGACTTTGATAATTTTTAAAGAAAGGAGAATGTAATGGCAGGAAGAATTAAAGGAATAACCATTGAAATCGATGGAAATACTAAAGGGCTAGACAAGGCACTTAGTAATGTTAACAGTGAAGCAAGACAAGCATCTTCTGAGTTAAGGGATGTTAATAGAATGCTCAAATTTGATCCATCGAGTATAGAACTAGTTGTTCAAAAGCAAAGTTTGCTTTCTAAACAAATACAGAACACTTCTGAAAAACTCCAAACCTTAAAAAATGCGCAATCACAAGTAGATGCGGAATTTAAGAAAGGAACTATCGGAGAAGAACAATACCGTGGATTTAAGAGAGAAATTGTTGAAACGGAAAATCAGCTAAAGGGTTATAAATCTCAACTTGAAAGCACTAAAAATTCAGAAGCTGGTTTGGCAAGTGCATTATCTAAAGCAGAAAATGAATTTGGGAAAAATTCTAAAGAAGCTAGTGAATTAAGAGCAAAGTTATCTTCTGTAAAATCTGAGATGGATAATGTGGGCAGGTCAGGGAATGGTATAAGTAGTGCAGGAGACCACTTTACAAAGTTAAAAAATAAAGTAGATGATTCCTCAGGTTCTGTTGGTAGATTTAAACAAGCATTTTCTTTTGGTACAGTTTTAAGTGCCGCACAATCGGTTTTTACAACATTGACTGGTGGAATAGGCAGCATTGTTTCCCAAGCAGTTGAATCAGAAGATGCTTTAAGCAAATTTAAATCAACTATGGAATTTGCAGGATTTAATGATTCTCAAATAAAAAAAGCTAGAATTTCAATGAAAGACTACGCTGATAAAACAGTGTACGATCTGGATACAGTTGCAAATACAACCGCTCAACTTGCATCCAATGGTGTTCCACATTTTACAGAATTAACACAAGCAGCAGGAAATTTAAATGCTGTTGCTGGTGGTAATGCTGACACATTTAAGTCAGTCTCTATGGTTCTTACTCAAACAGCTGGTGCGGGGAAATTAACAACTGAAAATTGGAATCAATTAGCTGACGCAATCCCGGGTGCTTCTGGTCCTATTCAAGAAGCTTTAAAAAAGAATGGTGCATTTACTGGCAATTTCAGAGATGCCATGGCTCAGGGTCAAATTACTTCTGATGAATTTAACCAAGCTCTTATGGAACTCGGAAATAAACCTGTTGCTGTTGAGGCAGCAAAGTCCACCGAAACATTTGAAGGAGCAATCGGTAACTTAGAAGCAAACGCTGTTTCTGGTGTTCAAAATATAATTGAAGCTTTTGGTTCTGGTAGTTTGACAAACGGAATCAATCAATTAAGTGATATTGTCACTAAAGCGTTAGATCAAGTCAAAAATTTAGTGAATTTTTTAAAGGATAATAAAGAAGCAGTCAAAATCTTTGCAGAAACTGTATTGATTTTGGTTGCTGCTTTTACAGCAATGAGTGCCATTAATTCTATAACTAGCACAGTTAAGGACTTCTTTAATTTAATATTGGATAATCCAATCGGTGCTATTATCGTAGTAATAGGCTTATTGGTTGCTGCTTTAGTATATTTCTTTACACAAACAAAAACTGGACAAGAGATTGTTAAGAACGTTGTAAAAGCTATCCAAGATGCTTGGCAGGGATTAAAAGATTTTTTAGATCCTTTATTTTCAGCGATTGGAGAAGTTGCTAAGAATATATGGAATGGAATAGTAGATACAGTTAAACCTGTTATAGAAGCAATTAAAGTAGCTTGGTCAGGACTAAAATCCGCAATAGAACCTATCATTCAAAGCATTGTTAATGTAATCAAAGCAATTTTTGATGGATTAAAACTATACTGGGATGTTTACTGGTCAGTATTTGGACCTATAGTCACAACGGTTTGGAATGTTATACAAACTGTTATAACTACAGTAATCAATGTGATAGTGATAATAATTCAAACTGCTTTAGGTATAATTTCTCAAATCTGGCAAGCTGGGTGGGCAGTACTTGGTCCAATAGTTAGTGCGGTTTTTACCATAATATCAACCGTAATAAGCACAGTCTTTAATGTAATTGCAGGAATAATAAGAACAATTATAGATGTAATAAAAGGAGACTGGAGTGGTGCATGGAATGAAATTAAAAATATTGTTACAACGGTTTGGAATGCAATAAAAACTGTTATTGATACAGTTATACATGTAATAGCATCAATCATAAGTTCAGAATGGAATTTAATTAAAGGAATAACTTCCACAATTTGGAATGGTATTAAAGCAGTCATAACAACAATATGGAATGGAATTAAGGCTGTTATTACTTCTGTAGTAAATGGAATAAAAACAGTTGTAACTGGTGTATGGAATGCAATTAAATCTGTTACATCTAGCGTATTTAATGCAGTTAAAGGTGTTGTTACTTCTATATGGAATGGTATTAAATCCGTAATTAACGGTGTTGTTAATGGTGTGAAAACTCTAGTAACAAACGGGTGGAATGGAGTTAAATCTATTACACAATCTGTATGGAGTGGTTTAAAAGCTTTAATGGTTAATCCAGTGGAAGCTGCAAAGAAAACAATCTCTGGAATTGTAGATGCAATTAAAGGATTCTTTAAAAACATGCATTTATCAATTCCTAAGATTCAAATGCCCCCAATGCCTCATTTTAGTATGAATGGTGGTTTTAGCTTCAATCCACCAAGTGTTCCATCAATTGGCGTTAAATGGTATGCCAAAGGTGCTATTTTTAAAAAGCCAGCATTATTTAATGGACCAACAGGTCTTTCTGGAGCTGGAGAAGCAGGACCAGAAGCAATGCTGCCATTAAACAAATCAACACTAGGAACTATCGGAGACAAAATTAGTAAGAACATGCAAAACTTTGCTCAACCTATAAATATCACGGTTAACGTAACCGGTGGAGACAATCCACAAGAATTAGGAAATACAGTAGCAGAAGCAATAGAAGCAAAGATGAGACAGATGTTCAACAGTGAATCAAGTGCATTTGGAGGTGGACACCTAGCATGATTAATGGAGATTTTTTAATAAACAATATACAAGGCATGCAGACATTGCATGCCTTTTTGAATACCTATCCTGATATTAAAATGCCAAAGAGAAAGAAGACTTTGCAATCAATTGACGGTGCTAGTTCATCAATAGTGTTGGACGAAAATTCTTATGAGAACAGAGATGTTAATTTAAGTATGACTGTTCAAGCTAATAGTGAACAGGAACGTGTAATGCGTCTGTCAGCACTGTATGCAGCGTTCGATACAGATAGTTATGTTGATTTTATCTATTATGGTGAACCTAACATGGTTTATAAAGTTACTAATGCTGATGTTGTTGAGCAAGATAGGGTAGTTAGAAATAGTTACTATACTGATGTAAAAATCAAACTATCTGCACAAGCGTTTAAGTATTACAAACCTGATGATTTAATTAATGTTTCAGCTGGTTCAACAGTCACTCTAAATAATAGATTTAATTATTCTTCTGCTCCGTTTATCACAGTATTAAAAGCAGGAACAGTTAACATAGGTATCAATTCAAAGACTTATACTTATTCGTTCACTGTACTTAATAAATGGAATATTCTTTGTGATGACACAGAGCAGTGGACAGACGGCGACTATGATATCAATCAAGAATTTCCAAAATTAAAACCGGGTATAAACACAATAACCTCCAACTTTGATTTACAAATACAACCAAGATGGAGGTTAATTTAATGAAACCAGCTTTATTTGCAAAAAAAGAAGATTACCCAAGTAGCGGATATGGAATTATTGCTGACGCTACTGATTGTAAAGTTCATGAAGTTTTAAATGGTGATTATACTTTCACTTTTAATTTACCCAGAACTTCAAGATTTTTTGAGTTAATAAAACCTGAATATATGATTTACGTTCCAGTCAATGGAACGTCTAAAGATTGGTTCTATATTAAGAGTACTGATGTTAAGAGTAGCCCAGATACTATGACTGTTACATGTAATCATGAAAGTATATTAGCTAACAACGGATACATGAAAGGTTCGCTATCAATAGATAGACTTTCTGTTCAAACGGCACTAAAGAGAATGACTGATTTGCTTGATTCAACAGGTAAGCAGTTCAAGTATCAAACAAGTATGGTGAGAAATATTGGGGATGTACATGTTACCTACACGAACATGAACCCTACTGAAATGATTATTGGTAATAGCAATTCTCTAGTTAATATTTTGGGTGGTCGAATTGAACGTAATGGACGAACAATTAATATTGCTGAAAAGTACACAGGTAGATCAATCGATCTAAGAAAAGGTAAAAACATTTCTGGTATTAGTATTCAGAAAAATATTGAATCAATTGTAACTTCAATTGTTCCGTACTATACCGAAAAAGAAATTAATACTACCGACCCTGATAAACCAACAACTCCAACTAATCCACCAGAGACAGGTTGGACAGTTACCTCTAATGAAGGTGTTGTTACTGTAACTAAATCACCCGGCGCAACCTGTTATTCAGACGCAAACCAACCTGAAAATAATAGATTAGTTGGTGTGGGAACACCTTGGTACACAGATCAAAAGAGAACTAAATCAGGTTCAACACAATACCGCATCGGAACTAACTGTTGGGTTAGTGCTGGAGATGTAACTTTTGCTGCACAGTCTAATGTAGTTAGTTATTCATCTGACAGTACACCCACTAAAGTAATGCGTGCAGTAGCAACTACGCCTAAGGAAGAAGAGAGAGTTTGGGGTGCAGAAGTATATTCACCAATGTACAAGAAGTACAAACTTCCTCATAGAAAAGTAGTTGATTACTCTTCGCGTGTAGATAATGATGCTGATTTATCAGAATTGGCACATCGTTATTTCTATGAAAACCCCGGTGTAGATGAACCTACTTACACAATTTCAATTGATACTGTGCCTACACAAAATGTAAGTATTCAAAATGCTCACATAGGAGATACAGCTAGAATCTATGATCCTGATTTCAAGATTGCTACTGAACAAATAATCTTTGAAAGAGAATTTGATTCTGATAAAGAGATTAATACATTAATCAAAGCTGGTACTTATCAACAGACCATTTTCAGATATCTTGATAATAGAATTAAAGAGAATGATCAGAAGATTGATGATACCAATGATCAAACCAATAATGCTATTGAAAATAATTCAAATGATATTAGTAATGTTCAAGATAATGTAGACACCTTGGGTGACGAAACCAACGATTGGCAAAAACGCCATGAGGAAGAAGAGAAAAGAATTCAAGCTGAACAAGATAGAATTGATAAAAAAGTAGATGATGCTCAAAGGGATTTATCTGATTTTATGAATTCTGGTGGTCAAAATGTTATTCAATTTCTACCTGATAGAGAAAATCCGACTCAATTAAAAGTTAAAACGGGTTATGGATATCTTCTTCTAGATGATCACGGAATAGGATTTCATAAATCAAATGGAACTGTAATTACTGGTATGTCATCAGATGGAAGATTCTATGCTGATGATATTTCAGCACAAACAATTACAGGTAAAACTATTGAAGGTGGAGTTATCAATGGTGCAAGAATAACTGGTGCTCAGATAACTGGTACTGAACAGATTAATCTTGGATCAGGTTCACGTAAGACTTCGTTAGCTTATTATGGTATTTCTACACCAAGTATTACTGTTGATGAAATTGATGGATTGAACTTTATGCAGGCTTCAAATATCACAGTAACGAATCAGCTGAGAGCAAGGTATCTAATTATTGAAAGTGGTGGAAATATTTCATCACCGAACGGAGCTTTGTATTTAACCGGTCCACTGTATGTAAACGGAAGACTAATAGCTAGTTAGGAGAACAATATGAAAAAACTAGATTTAAATGCCTTAACATCAGTTAAATCTGACAAGGTAATTGAAATATTTCAAGAGGAATATATGAGAGTACACAAACAAAATATTACTCTTGCAGCTCAAGTTGATAGACTACAGGAAATAATCACTATTCTTTTTAAAAATTCACCTGAATTATTTCCTGAAGAATTAGTAATAGAGGAGGAAGAAAATGTTAAAGACAAATAAAAATATTTACCTTAGTGGTACATCAAGCGATGGCGACATATTGCTATCGAATTTTAATGCTAATTTTGATGACACAGGTAGATTAACTATTACTGAAAATCCAGTTGCTGAAGATAAAACTGGAATTGCAGAAAAAGATTTTGAAGAATTTAGAAAGTTAGCACGTAAACAATCATCTGAAATATTGGGTGGTGAAGTTAAGAATGGCTAGTACACAAGAAATAACTTTAGAAATTAAAAAGGGTAAAACATATACTAATACTCCAGTAATATTCGGAGTAGGCGATACTAATGAAATAATTAAAGCGAATATCGTTCAAGACGGATTTCCTTATTCAGCAACAAAAGCAACGTTTAACGCACAAAAACCAGACGGCAAAGCGATTGCCAACGTTACAGCGTCAGTAAGTGGTTCTGTAGTTACTTTGACTATTCCTAGTGCATTGACCCAGCAATCGGGAATTATTCACAATGCTTATTTTTTGTTGAACGGAACTACTTCGACACAGAGATTTGATATTGCAATTCTTCCTGGTATTAATTTATCTGGAAATTCTGAGGACTATGTACCCGGTCTAGAAAACATTACTAAGATGTGGGAGCAAACAGTCAATTCTTGGGAAATGAGAATTACATCACTTCAAAATGATATAGCCAATATGGATATGTCTGATGAGTTGAAGAAACTTATGGATCAAGCTCTGGAAGACGCCAAGAAACAATACATGGCAACATTTAATAGTGCTGTTGATGAATTGAATAAAACTACTGCTGAAATGAAAGTTAAAGAATCAGAGGCAGTAGGATTAGGAAAAGAACTTGATAAAACTATTGTTGATTTAAACAAAAAAATTAATGATGTTAATGGTTTCTTAGACACACTTCAAAAACAAATCATTGCAACTAATGACGCATTTACTAAGGAAGAGCAAGCTAAAGTTGATGCTGCAATAGCCAATATGACTAAAAAGATTAATGATAGTCTTACAGCTAATACAACAACAATTAACAATGCTATTGCTAAAAATAACTCTGATATTTCAACAGCATTAACTAAGAACGATGCTGATATCAAAAAAGTAAATGATGATATTACAGCAAGTCAAAAGAACGTAAATGATTTGAATACTAAGTTAACCAATATCCAGACACAAGTTGCTGCTATTGATTTACCTCAATTCAAAAAGGATGTTGATACTGCAAACAAAAACGCCCAAGACGCTTTGGACAAAGCAAATCAGGCATTGAATGGTGCTAATAGTACACAGATAAATACTAGTATGGTAAATGATTACTTGGTTGATGTTGATAGTAAAATTTTGGATTCTGGAAAGAAACAGTTAGTTCCACCGACTGCAAAAATTTCTTTGGTTTCAGGGAAACTAGTGGTTGAAATAATTGACATAAATACAACATTACCGGACAAATACACAATTTATTACTCAGAAGACGGTGGGGCATGGAAAACATTTGACACGAAAGAAAAAACTGCTCAAATAGATATAAAAATACAAAAGAATGTTTATGTAAAATTAAGGGCAATTTGTACTGATACAACAGCAAATTCTAATTTTTCACCAGTTTATAAAGAAGGTGGAGAAACAGAGAATTTATTGATTAGTAATAAGAATACAACTTATAATTCAAATCCTCTAATTTATATGAATTCATATAAAACTATATCTAGTGCTTTAACAGCAAATATGAATGAAATAAGTAGTAGTCATTATAATTCTATTGCTAGCGCGTCCTTAAAAGATGGATTTGCAGAACTCACTGGAGTAAACGGTGATAATCAATTTTTATATTACAAAGTGAAGATTAAAAAATACCCCGCAACATTTACTGTATTTCTACCTGTTTCTGCTCCAACTTCTTGGCCAAAAAATAAAAATAGTTTTGAAAATGGCAAAGTTACACATCCTGCAATTATCTCTTTAAAGAACAATGTATCTAGTTACTTTAATTCGGATAATTGGAATGGAATATCATATAAATCATTAGGTAATGATATGTATTCTATTGATATACCAGATAATAGTAGTCCAATAGTTTCGGATGGGGATTTTATTTGGATTATATCAAATTATCAATCTACAACAGGAAATCCTAATGCTTGGGGAGTGTGGAAATCGCAAAATTCAATCTACTATAGAGAAAATGATTTAAATATTCCATTACTTCCAGAAGTAACTGATAGTTCTTCTAAAAAAAGATTATCTAATCAATTTGTTAAAAGAGATGAGCTAATTGCCTATGTTAATAAGAATGAAGTATCCGGAGTGGTTGGTTCATCATCTAGTTCTAGTGGTGGAGGTTCAAACGTTGATACATCTTCATTTGTAACTAAAACTGACTTAGAAACTAACTACATAAAGAAAACCGATGTGGAAGCAAACTACATCAAAAAAGCTGATATAGGAAGTTACATACCAGCTAATACGTTAACTACAGATGTGGTTTCGGCAATGATTTCACAAGGGTTATACGATATGTTAATGAATAAAAAAATTACTGCAAAAAATGGTTCAGGTGCAGATACTACTATTACACTTGATCAAATTGTGGCAATGAAGACAGCATTAGCTAACTACTTAAAAACAACTGATCTTAAGACAGAAGCTAACAAAGCTGGCTTTAGTGATGATTGGTATGGTAGTCAAGCACAATACGATGCACTTACTTCTAGATCTTCAACAACCAACTACAACATATGGGAGTGATGATATGCCAATAATGAATAATGGTAAGAAAACGGTTAACGTAAGGCAATATAACAGTTATGTTGCAAGTTCTATGAATGGTTCAAAAAAAATCTATACAGAAAGGATAAACTACCTTCCTTCTGGTACTGTAATCGCAAAAGACAATCTTTCAACTGGTGTTGTTCAAATGCGTTATAGAAATGTAAACAGAGATCTATTGGTTTATTTCAATAACAAATCACAAGTTGCTAATGATGGTTCTTATTTTAATTTTTCAGATTTAGCAAAGTTGCCATCTGGTTTTTCTACAAGTGGACCTACTAGGATTTCTATTGATGTGTTGAAATCAACGGGAAATTCAGGTATTAGTATTGGGCTAGACGCAAACTATGTTGTTAATTCTTGTCATTTTTACTATCAAGGTAATTATGATACAGGTGAACTGTACGGAAATGGAACTGGCGAATTAGGTGCATCATTAACAATACCTGGTAATATAGCTATGTCAGTTAAATTCAGACGTGGTAATTTCAATGTCTATACACCAGAGTTACGTGCCGATATAAGTAAGGTAGTTTTGGCTTAGATATGAAAAAAGTATTTTATAACTATAAGAAGAAATACATCTGGTTTTGGTTGTCGATTGCTACATTCAATTTGGCTGGATTTACTTCAACTGTTCCAAAGAGTTTTGATATATTACCAGACTATATTGGTGCATTAAAAGTAATTGATGATATGCCAATGGTTACGTTAGAAATAATCGTAGCAATTTTTACACTCTACACATCACTATTCCATATAAAAACAAAAGCAATAAAATCTATTCGAACTGCTTCAATGATGTTCGTTTGGGTTTTATTTTTTTTAGGTCTCATTTCTATTGATATAGCAACAGGGATATTTTCTTTAGGGTTGGGTTTCACTGTAGTGATTATTGGATTGATATTAGCCCACGCTTATATGGAGGGTGATTAATGGATTGGAAAAGTATATTACCCTCGCTAATTGCACTTGTTGGTGGTTATACAGGAGCAGCTTTCCAATTTAAAGGAATGACACGAGGTAGTGATGTCGATCTTTCGAAAGAGGTTAGGGAATCTGTAAAAGATTGGACAAAATTTCAAGACCAGTATTCTGGTATACAAAAACAGTTAACAAGTCTTGAAATTAAGTTAGCAACTCTTAGCAAAGAGAATATAAGTATAGTTGAAGAAAATAAAAAACTTATAGATAAAAACAAAGGGCTAGTTGAAGTTAACCAAACTCTAGTAGAAGAAAACAAAAAATTAGTTAAAAAGGTAACTGATTTAACAGATGCTTTCAATTTTTTAAATAAAAAACAAAAACGAGGTTAAAGATTTGAAAAAGAAAATGAATAGAATTTTCCTAGGACTAACATTGGTAGTTCTATTTTTTATGCAATCATCAACAGTTTTAGGTGCTAGAACTGATATGGTTGATGTATCTAATCACAACGGATATATGACAGTATCAAATTTCACAGATATGCGAAATAATTATGGTGTTAAGTCTGTAGTTACCAAAATATCAGAAGGAACGTATTACTCTGATTACACAGCAAGTAATAATATTGCTACTGCTCAACAAGCAGGACTGTATATTAACGGTTATCACTATGCCAAATATACTAATGAGACACAGGCTGTTGCAGAAGGAAACTATGCAGGCGCACAAGCTCAAAAAGCAGGTCTACCTGTAGGCGCTGTGCTAGTAGCAGATGTTGAAGATTCCTCACAATCAGGTGTAAGTAAATCTCAAATGAATGCTAACAATACTGCATTTATGAATACTGTCAAAGCATATGGTTATAGAACTGATGTCTATACTATGGGTTCATGGGTCGGTTCTAAGATGGATATATCAAATGGCACAGGCTGGATTGCATCTTATCCATACAATGCTAGTGATAAGAACTGGTATACCAATAACAACGCTTGGCAATGGGGAAGCACTTATACATTCACTGGATCATATGGTAATTTTGATGTTTCTCAATTGAACAATGATTTTTACACTGGAGGTCAACCCGCATTAGTTGATACTAATTCTACAATTAATAATATTGTTTCTGTTAAAGGAGATAAGTATGCTGCATACTCAACTGTTAAAGCAGATGGTTCTTTAAATTACGGAACTGATGTAGTTTCTGGTACAAATTGGGTATCAGGTGGAATTTATCAAATCAATGGTAAACCATACTTTGCTATCGGGTTAACCGAGTATCTGCCACAAAGTTCAACAACATTTAAAGATAAAGTAGTTATTAATTACAGATCTGACTATGGTGTTCTTGCTTATAATTCTAAAGGTGAAGTAATAAAAGATAGTAACAAACGCTTCACTGGTGGTACTGAATGGAAAACAGAAGATAAGTTAGTTCACATTAAAAATATTGGTTGGTCATATAAAGTGGCTACCGATGAATATATCCCTGTAACTTACATGCAAGGTTCAGGATATACCGGCGAATAAATAATATTAAGGAGGTAAATACACATGAGTTGGGAAGAATACATTAAAGCTGGAATGTAATACGTAATTTAATATTGATAAGTTGTTAGATGCAAAAAAAGAACCTCTACCTTAATTGGTAGGGGCTTTTTATTTTATCTAATAATAGTTATAATTTAAGTATTAATTTAAGTAAGGAACTTTGAGTTTAATGAATTATAGAAATTTTGCTAAATTTATAATAATATACAGTATTTTGTATTATTTTATTTTTGTTCTATTAAGTGAAAATGCAGTAATAGAAATTTCAAATATATTATTTGAATTAGGAACATATATAAATATTGAAAGAACTTTAATCATTATATATATAATTATTTTTACGGTATATCTAATATATGGTCTTTGGACAAATAAATTTTATAATTATTCAATTTATTCGGAAGAAAATATTAAATTATTAGGTAAAACTTTTTTATACTTCATGTTCCTAGAGGTTTTTATTTTAGTTATGTATGTAGGAATATCTGAAAATTCAATTATTACTGAAAAAATAACCATTACTTTAGGAATTATTATTTTATTATGGAGAGTTACAGAATATCTAAAGAGTCATGATATAAGGGAAAGTTTATTAATAAAAAATATATTAGTAATTTTGCCAATAATCTTTTCAATTGTTGCACTGGTTGTTAGCATTTTAACTTTTATTTATAAATAAATTTAATTTAATTGCTTTGCACACATTTTGCACAAAAAAGAAATATAGGTTGATAATACAATACTTTCAAATCCTGTATCTTCCTTAATCAGAAAGTTCATATACCTGTAAATGGTATATGGGCTTTTTTATTACAAAAATTATTACAAATTAAATTAATATGATAATAAAAATTAAAATATAATTAATAACAAATATATATTATGAAAAAATTTAATTTTTTGCATAAATACTGTTAAATTAGCGATTATATTGTGGTAATATAACATCAACATAAAAAGAAACATCTGAATTTATTAAAAAAACTGATATAAATTTTAATTTTTATGGCAGAAAAGTGAAATTTATTTTTTGAAAACAGAATATATTGATGTTATTTTTGTGAATCTGTGAGCAAAAAGGTGGGGTTCCTTATGGGCTGGGTTTTTATTGGATTCATAATTTTATTACTCTTTTGCATTGGGGTGCTAATAAATAAGAGTGGAAAAGAATCGCAGTTGATCTATCAAGATCGTAAGAAAGCTATAAAGAAGAAAAGATTCGAATACAGACTTCCTAAGTCACAATTAGTTATATTTCCTATAGGGGAAAAAATAATAGATATAACTACATTTATCTTTATAGTTGGATGTTTAATATATCAAGTAATTAAGCTGTCTCGTGGATATTCATGGACTGGACCTTTTATTATAATTTCCTTTGGATGGATGGCATTTATCATTCTTTCTGCATGTTTGAACGTGGAGTACAAAGGTAATATACCAGACTTAAAAAAAGTGGTTATTATTCCCGTATATAATGAAGATCCAAAAATTGTTTCTGAAGTTTTAGATAGTATTATAAATCAGACCGTTCCTGTAGATTACATCGCTGTAATGGAAGATGGTTCTGATTTACAAAATAACGTTTCTGAATTAGTTAAGAAAAAGGCCCGTGAAGCTAACGTTAATATTTACTACAAATATATTGAAAATTCAGGTAAACGTGTAGCACAGTCACACGCATTTAAGCGTTTTATGGACTATGCAGATGTATTTATTACTATAGATAGTGACACTATCCTAAAAGAAGATGCAATTGAAAAGGGGATTCTACCATTTAACGATGACCGTGTAATGTCAGTTGGTGGAACATTATTGAATTACAATAGTACTAATTTTTTAACTAAGGTTACTGGACTAGGATTTGTCTCGTCATTTACAAATGGACGTTCAGCTTGGTCTAAATGGAAGGCAGTAGCAGTTAATTGTGGAGGCCTAGCATTCTATCGAAAAGATGTAATTAATCAATTTTTAGATGATTATTTAAATCAAGAAATATTTGGAGAAAAAGTCAATTTTGGTGATGATCGCATGCTTACTCAATATGCATCACTATTAGGAGATACAGTCTTTCAAGAGTCATCAATTGGCTATACAATGTTACCTGAAAAGTTTAGTCATTTGACTCGTCAACGTGTTAGATGGTGGAAAAGCTTCTGGTGGGGCGGAGTCTGGTTATTAAAAAATCAGAAAATTTCTGAACCTGTCTGGTGGTTAACACTTACGCAGTATATTTCTTTTGTTCTTTATTCTGTAATTTTGCCTTTTGTTTTGATTATATTTCCAGTTTTAAATCAAAAGATACCTTTTGAAGTAGTATTTTACGTAATTATTTTATCTTATGTAAGAAGTATTAGAACTTTAAAAACTAATCCTTTGAATATGACTAAAACTAGACAATTTTTAGAATTTTTAATATTGGCACCATTGAGCACAATCATAAACTTTTATTTATGTTCAATGCTTCAAGTATATTCACTCTTAACACTAAGACAGTCAAAAAATTGGGGAACTCGTCAAAGTGTCGAACTAACTTTAGATCAAAATGGGGGAAATTAACATGGCACATAAAATAGCTATTATTGGGTTAGGATATGTTGGATTAGCAAATGCATTAGCACTATCTCTAAAAAATGAAATTATAGGTTTTGATATTGATCAAGAAAAGATGAACTTATTAAAAAATGAAGTCTCAACACTGAAAGAATCTAGAGCTGTTGAAATCATTAAGAATAACGATAATTTAACTTTCACAGATCAATTTGTAGATACTATAGATACAGATTTTATGATTATTTCTACACCGACAAATTTTGATGTTGCAACGAGTGCATTTGATACACAATCAATTGAAGATACAATTGATAATGCATTGGAATTGAATTATCAAGGAACATTTATTATAAAGTCGACTGTTCCGGTTGGTTTTACAGAAAAACTAAAGAAATCAAAGAATATAAAAAATATTCTTATGGTTCCGGAATTTTTAACAGAAAATCATCCAGTTTTTGATATCTTTAATACTTCACGAGTTATTGTTGGTGGGGAAGATAAAGAGTTATCAGAAGAAGTTGCAGAAATGTTCATAGAAATCTCAGAAAAATCTCCATCAAAATTGGTTGGATTTTCTGAAGCAGAATCTATTAAACTGTTTTCTAATGGCTACTTAGCTATGCGAGTTGCATATTTTAACGAAATTGATTCCTTTGCAATGGCAAATGGGTTGGATTCTGAAGCATTGATAGATGGTATTTCGTTAGATCCGAGAATTGGAGAAGGGTACAATAATCCATCATTTGGATATGGTGGCTACTGTTTGCCTAAAGATACAGCACAAATGCGCATGGAATTCAAAGGAATTGAGAGTCCTCTAGTGGATAGCATTGTTGAATCAAACCATGACCGTAAAATTTTTATATCACAAGAAATTAAAAGTAAGAATTTACAAAAAGTTGGTTTTTACCGTCTAATCATGAAAAGTGGATCTGATAATTTCAGATCTGCAGCAATTATAGATATTTTGAATCAAGTTTCCAAAGATGTTGAAACAATAAATATCTATGAACCAATGATGACAGAAAAACAAATGTCTCTTCTTCCTGAAAATATTGTAATGATAGACGATTTGGAGAAATTCAAATCAGATTCTGAATTAATTGTTGCTAACAGAATTGATGATCATATAAAAGATATAGAAGATAAGATATTTACAAGAGACATTTTTCATGTTAATTAAAGAGATCGTGAGATCTCTTTTTTTTGATTTAAATATAAATAAAAAAACTAAGTGGATTATTTCCACTTAGCTTTTTATTTTAAATAATTTTTTGCAATTAACTTATAAATTTCAATGAAATCAAAATAATCTTTTTCTTCCATAAATTCATTTATTTGATGTGCTGTTTCATTACCAGGACCTAAAACAACAACATGAAGATTAGGATTTTCTTTGAAGAATTGAGATGCGTCTGTTCCACCTGGTGCACCTACAAGTAGTATATCTTCATTAAGGACTTCTTTTGCTGCAGATCTTACTTCAGCTAGAAATTCAGAATCTAGTGTTGTTTTAACTGGCCAGTTGCTACTTTGAATGATAAGTTCAAGATTCATTTTGGGATCAGAAGTATTAAGATCATCAACAATTTTTTGAAGTCCTGCAATTATTTTGTCATTATCATATTCTGGAATTGTTCTGATTTTTCCTTTTAATGTAGCAATATCAGGAATTGTATTTCTTTGGTCACCAGCATCAAATATCGTAACAGAAGGGGAAGTATTACCTAAAATATCATCTTTATATCCAATAATTGTATTAAAATACTCTTTTTCTTTATTGTAGAAAGTAACCAAGTTATCAATAGCATTGATTCCTAATTGAGGCATTGAGCTATGCGCAGAACGTCCATGGGAGATAACATCGTAATCAAGAGATCCTTTGTGTGCACAAAAAGCTGAGTGACGGCCATAGTCAGTTGGATTAGGTTGGGGAACTTCTAAAAGTCCACTTTGAATAAGCTTATGAATGGTTTCTATACTTGAAGCATTACTTGGCTCACCAACTATTAAAGCATCTAAATCGTTAGCAAATCCTTCTTTAGCCAATTGTTTTGAACCAATTTCTCCCAGTTCTTCACCAACAGTTGCAATAAACTTGATATTGCCATGAAAGTCTTCGTCTTCATTTAGTTCAATCATTGCAATTGCAAGTCCAACGAGTCCACCTTTCATATCAGTGACTCCGCGGGCAAAAATTTCACCATCAATGTGAGTAGGTTCAAATGGATCGTTATTCCACTCACTGTCGTTAACTGTGGCAACAACGTCTTCGTGGCCAGTGAACCCAAGGATTTTGCCTTCACCCTTTGTTATGGAAGCAATAAGATTAAATCTATTTTCATCGACTTTATCATATTCTGATTCAATTCCATGTTTCTCAAATAGTTCTTTTAGGTAATCAGCGACGGCTTTTTCATTACCATTAACCGTTTTTATCCGAAGAACATCATCCAATATATTTAATTTTTCTGACTGATCCATTTTCTTTCCTCCAAATATTTATATTCCATATTTTAGTATTAATTAAAATTATTGCAAAAGTTTTATTCTGGTTGATCTACTGCAAAATCCCCAAATTTACCATCTACTGATTTTGCTAAATCTTGAGGATTAATCAGAACAGAAAATCCAACTTTACCAGCAGATACTATTATTTTGTCAGCTGTTTTTGCATTATCATCAAAATAGATGGGATAATTATGTAAAGACCTAATTCCTACAGGACTATTTGCACCATGTTCAAAACCACTTGTTTTAATCAAATCTTTTAAAGGGACCATGCCAACTTTTTTATTTCCTGATATTTGAGCTAATTTTTTATAACTTAAATGCATGTCTAATGGAATAACACCTACAATAGGTCCTGTTTTATTTCCTGTTAAAACTAAGGTTTTATAAATTTTGTATCCGTCTTGCATAGACTTATCAATAACACCATCAGTTGTTTGAAACTCAAGTGGTGTATATTCAATGTTTTGTTTATCTAATATTCTTTCAACTAAAGTTTTAGAAATTTTTTTATTTTTTTTACTCATAGATTAACAATGCCCCTCTTTTCTTTTATAATAATAACATTAGATAAAAATTGAGGTAATAATCATGGGTCTATTTAATAAAAAGAAAAAAACCACACTGGGTAATACCCAAAATGATTTTAGTAAGATGACTCAAGCATTCAAGAAGGATCCTGCAAAACTCCAAAAGGCACAAGAGTTATTTAAGGATAATAAAGATCTTCGCAAAAAATCAACAAAAGATACAGATAAGAAATAACCTATCTATCATTAAGATAGGTTATTTTTTTATCAAAAAACTTAAACATCATTTTCATCTTATGATTGATATAAGAAATTTATATGGATATAATTAATATATAAATAACTAAGAATAGAGGTGTTGATAATTATGATGACAATAAAAAATGAAAAACAAATTATTGACGCAAATATCTTCCTTGAAAGATTTTTGACATATAGAGATATATTTTCAGAGTACTTTAAAACAATTAAAGTAATAGACAGTGGTGAAGCTCTGACTTATGAAAATTATCAAAGGCTAGAAGACAATTATATTTGGAATGTAAAAAAACTTATGATTTTTTCAAGTTCATTTATACACAAATATAATCTAGAAGGATCAGATATTGCGAATAATTTAAATGAATATTTTGTGGTATTAATTGACGGTATGCAAGGCATTAACTTTGAAAAAAATACTGTTAATTATGATAAAATCGAGGAGTCAAAAAAACTAATAGAAGAAAAATCTATTAAATTTAGAGAATCTTTCAGTTTAATTCTTCAATAAAGACGTGAATACGTCTTTTTTTTGTTGTGTTTTTTTAGTAATCTATTAATAACACAAAAGGGGATGTTAATATGATTTGGAAAAAAATTAGCGTTCATATTCCTAAAGAATTTAATTATGAAATTATTACAAACATCTTTGAAGAATGCGGTGCAAATGGTACAGAATTTGTAGATTCAAATTCAGACTTTAATGAAGTTAATACATATTTTGAAGAACAAAATTTTGATAATAATTTTGTAGATAATTTAAAAGGAAAAATACAGGATTTGAAAAAGTATCAATTTTCAGTAGATGATATTAAAATTGTAGTATCAGATATGGACGATGCTGAATGGAAAGATTCATGGAAAGAGTATTATCATCCAGTACAAGTAAGCAGATTCTTGACTATTGTACCTAGTTGGATTGATTACCAACCATTTGATGAAAAAGAGAGCACTATTTTAATCGACCCAGGTGAATCCTTTGGAGCGGGTACTCATCCTACAACATTTACATCTTTACAGGCACTTGAAACAATATTGGGTAATTCTAAGTCGTTATTTGATGTAGGTACGGGAACAGGTATTTTGGCAATTTATGCCAAAATGCTAGGAGTAAACGATATAACTGCATTGGACATAGAAGATAATGCAATTGTAATGACCAAAAAGAATATTTCACTTAATCCAGATTGTAATGATATAAAGGTTTTGAAGAATTCTTTATTAGATGGAATTGATGAAACAGCTGATGTAATTGTAGCTAACATTTTGTACAACATATTAGAAATCTTCATTCCAGATATCGATAGCCATCTAAATGAAAATGGTTATGTAATTTTGTCCGGAATAATTATAGAAAAAGAGCAGTGGATTACTGATTTAATGAGTGAGCAGGGTTTTGTTGTATTAGAGAGCTTGCATTTAAATGGATGGACAACGTTAATTTGTCGCAGAAAAATAGAGATAGAGGCAGAAGATGGAGCAATACTTCGTTAATAATATTATAAATAGCAATCGGTACACAGTTGACGATAAGGATCTGTTCAAACATATTGCGGTAGTACTTAGACATCAAACGGGTGATGAACTATTTCTAGTAGATCAATCTAAAGCATTATTTAAAGCTATTATTGATCAGATCGATGTAGATGGAAAACAAATTATATTTAATGTTGAGAAAGATAATAGACCATCTACTGAAATGCCTGTAGACGTGCTTGTTGCTTGTTCGTTATCAAAAAAAGACAAAGTAGAGTGGATTGCTCAAAAATCGACTGAATTAGGTGCAAAAAAAATAATATTATTCTCCTCAAAGTATTCAATTATGAATTGGAAGAGTAATATAGTAGAAAAGAAAATATCTAGAATAAATGAAATTGTAAAAAATGCCGCACAACAGTCCAAACGAAGAATAATTCCTGAAGTCATTTATTACTCTTCTATGAAAGATCTTTTAAAAGAATCAGCTGAAAGTAAAATTGTGGCATATGAAGAGTCAGCTAAAGATGGCGAACAATCTTTGATGGCCAAAGAATTAGCAAAAAAACCGAGCTCAATAATAGGAGTTTTCGGTCCAGAAGGTGGTTTTGCACCTGAGGAAATAGATTTGCTCAAAGAAAGTGGCTACATGGCTGCTGGCTTAGGACCCCGTATCATGAGAGCAGAAACAGCACCAATGTACTTCTTATCTGCAATTTCTTTTAACTACGAATTACAACAATTAGGAGATAATTAGAATGAAGGATTTATATAACCGTCTAAGTAAGTCAAAAACTGTATATATGTTTTTAACAGCATTAATATTGGTTTTTATTTTGCCATTAATATTTACAGTATTTCATATCTCACAATCTGACCGTATTATATGGTTATTCTTTATTGTAAATATAATTTTTTCAGGCTTCACTGGATGGTTTGCTCATAAATATGAATTATCATTTTATAATCTAATTATTTTCCCACTAATATTTATTATTAGTGTCTTCATACAACATGGTCAATATGGTTATTATTTAGCAGGTATTTATTTAGTCATAAGTCTTTTGATTTATTTTGTATTTAATCAGAACAAAAATTAAATGAATGGGAAGTTTAATTTATGAAAAAAATAGACGATTATACACCCGAACAGGTTCTAGATATATGTAAAGAATATATGAATGAAGAGCATGTAGCGTTTGTTAATAAAGCATACAATTTTGCTGCGTATGTTCATAAAGAACAAAAAAGAGCTTCTGGTATTCCATATATAGTTCATCCAACTCAAGTTGCCGAAATACTGGCATCTTTGAAAATGGACCCATATACAGTTGCTGCAGGGTATTTACACGATGTTGTTGAAGATACAAATATAACGCTTGGAGATGTTGAAGAACTATTTGGTGAGCAAGTAGCTACTATTGTTGATGGTGTAACAAAAATAAGTAAATTTAAATATAGCTCTCATCAAGAAGAATTAGCAGAAAATCATCGAAAAATGTTGCTAGCAACTTCCAAGGATTTGCGAGTTATCATGGTTAAACTGGCCGATAGATTGCACAATATGAGAACATTAAAAGCACTAAGACCAGATAAGCAAAGACGTATTGCAACCGAGACAATGGAAATATACGCTCCATTAGCTGATAGATTAGGTATTAGTAAAATTAAGTGGGAGCTTGAAGATTTATCACTTCTATATATAAATCCTCAACAATATTATCGAATTGTTCATCTGATGAACAGCAAGCGTGATCAACGTGAAGAGTACATTGAAGAAGCTATAGATTTCATTAAAGGTGCTGTTAACGAGTTAGGTATGAATTACGAAATCTATGGTCGACCTAAACATATATATTCAATCTATAAAAAAATGGTTGATAAACACAAGCAGTTTTCCGAATTGTATGATTTATTAGCTATAAGAATAATGGTTGATTCTGTGAAAGATTGTTATGCCATTTTAGGTTCAATTCACTCAAAATGGAAACCAATTCCGGGAAGATTTAAAGATTATATTGCCGTACCTAAAGCCAATGGTTATCAGTCTTTGCATACCACAATTATCGGACCAGGTGGACAACCTTTAGAAGTACAAATTAGAACATTCCAAATGCACGAAGTTGCTGAATACGGTGTGGCAGCACACTGGGCTTATAAAGAAGGTAACTTTGAGGGTGCAAATATTGACGAAAATGAACAAAAAATAGATCTATTTAGAGAAATCATTGAACTTCAAGAAAATTCGGAAAATGCTTCAGATTTTATGAGCTCTGTTAAAGGCGAAATATTTAACGATCGAGTTTATGTATTTACACCTCAAGGAGAAGTTGTTGAACTTTCAAAAGGCTCTGTTCCTTTAGATTTTGCATATCATGTTCATACTGAGGTTGGTAATCATACTGTTGGTGCAAAAGTTAACGGACGTATGGTTCCATTGAATTATCAACTTAAAAACGGCGATATCATAGAGATGATGACCAGCAATAATGCAAGTCCAAGTCGTGACTGGATTAATACTGCTTATACATCACGTGCTAAAAATAAAATTAAACGTTACTTTAGAATCAAAGATCGAGAAAATAATATAGAATTAGGTAAATCTTCATTAGAAAATGAAATTAAAGAAAAGAATCTTTCTAAAAGATATCTTGATAAAAGTCATTTAGACTCAGCAATGAAAATCTTTAATTTCACAGATATAGATGAACTCTACAATGCAATCGGTTATGGAGAACTTTCTGTTACTAACGTTATTCATAAAATAGTAAGTGAAGATCCAGAAAATAAAAAAGCTGCTGAACAAAAAGAGATTGATGAGAGAAGAATTTCAGAAGAAGAAACTTCTACAGCACAGACACCTAAAAAGGAATTATCACCAAGTAAAACTCCAGAATCTAACAAAGATTCAAGTATCAATGTGCAGGGTGTAGATAATTTGCTTACACGATTAGCTAAATGTTGTAATCCCATACCTGGTGATGAAATTGTTGGTTACATCACTAAGGGTAGGGGACTAACAATTCATCGTGCTGATTGCCCCAACATGCAGACAGAAGATGCTAAAAAGAGACATATGGCAGTAAGTTGGGATAATGTTACAAATGATAAGAGATATCTGGTCGAATTAGATATTTATGCATTCAACCGAAATGGCTTGTTGAATGATATTCTACAAGTTATTAATTCAACAACTAATACTTTGAATAACATCAACGGTCGTTTGGATACCAATAAGACTGCGGTTGTTCATGTAGTTGTCGGTGTGAATAATAAAGATCACTTAGATACTCTAATATCAAAAATTAAAATTATTCCAGACGTTTATGAAATAAAGAGGACTGTAGATTAATGAAAGTAGTTATACAGAGAGTTAAATCTGCTAGTGTCTCAGTTGATAACAAAGTCCTTGGTCAGATAGATCAGGGGCTTTGTTTGTTAGTGGGATTCACAGATTATGACAATCAACAAACAATCAAATACATTGCAAGAAAAATAGTCAATATGAGAATTTTTCAAGATCAAGATAATAAAATGAATAATTCATTAATAAATGAAAATGGCAAAATCTTATCTATCTCTCAATTTACTTTACTAGCAGACACTAGACATGGTAATCGTCCTAGCTTCACTGAAGCAGGTGATTTTGAAAATTCAAAAGAATTGTACAATCGATTTAATGAAGAGTTAAGAAAATATGATATTAAAGTTGAAGAGGGAGAATTCGGAGCAAATATGCAAGTGTCAATTCTGAATGATGGACCCGTTACTATAATTTTGGAGAAATAATAATGCAATCAGCAATTGTTTGGGATTTTGATGGCACCATTGCCGATAGTTATCCGGGAATGGTAAAAGCCACACAGTATTCATTGGAAAAAAACTTTGGAATAAATATTAGTGAATCAGAGATAAAGTCAGAAGTAATAAAAACTTCAATCAGGGATTATGTTTCAAACTTGCTTTTAGATGAAAATAAAGTTACTGAATTTTATAAAAACTATCGTATTCAGGAAAAAAACTTTCAAAATCTAATTAGATTGTATCCAGACACTATCGAAACTCTAGATTATTTTAAAAAGGAAAATATTACTCAATTTATAATCACACATAGAGATAATTCAATTTTTGATGTTACAAAAAAATTAGGTATTGATAATTACTTTGAAGAAATAGTTAGTGTTTCAGATAATCACATTAGAAAACCAGATCCTGAAATGTTAAATTATTTGATTTCAAAATATTATATTTCAAGTCAACAGCTATGGGTAATAGGGGATAGAAAAGTAGATATTGATTTCGGAAATACCGTTAATGCAAAGACAATTCTAATTAGAAATAATGAGAAAACTAATTCTACCTATCAAGTAAAAAATTTAACTGAAATAATGAGCATAATAAAAAAAGACACATTATAAATGTGCCTTTTTTTATTTGAAATATTGTTTTAATCCAGCAACAACATCACTGGCAACTTTTTCTTTATAAGAATCTGATTTTATTTTTTTATAATCAGATTTTGTATTTATGTATCCTAGCTCTAGTAAAACAGCTGGTTGACTATTGTAATGTAAGACATAAAGATCTTTTTGTTTAACACCTTTATTGTCAATTGGTAATGTATTAAGTTGATTATCAATTGAAGTTGCTAGGTTTTTGTCTTTATCTGCATAGTAATAAGTAGTTACACCAGAACCATCATTGTTTGATTCACTAGAATCAAAGTGCAAACTTATAAAAGCATCAGCGTTTTCTTTACTTGAAAGACGAGCTCTATCACCAAGTGTCTTAGAATCATCACCTGATCTAGTTAAAATTACACGGGCACCAGTTTTTTCTAGTTCTTTTTTAATAGCTTTTGCATAGGCAAGGGTATATGTTTTTTCGTACTTACCATTTTCTGATTCAGCACCTACATCATCGCCACCGTGACCCGCATCTATTACAATTGTTGATTCTGAGATTGTGGATGCAGCGGTTTTAACAGCACTTTTTGAACCGGAAATTGTTACTACCCAACTAGCAACATAACCAACAGATCCATCAGAATCTCTTACTTGATACCAGTCACCATCTTTACCTAAGTAATCAAATGTTTTTCCCACTTGAACAGTCTTCACTATTCGTCCAGAAGAATTAGGATCAATTCTTAATTTTGTATTTGCCTGAGTTACAGTAACAGTTTTTATATTAGAGTTACTATTAGAAGATTTTTTGTTATTACTTGTGCTCGAATGAGTCGAATCTGTTGTTTCAGAAGTGTTTTCTATGAACTCACTCTTAACCCACGCAGCAGTGCCTTTATATAAAATTTGTGTCCAATCAGATTCTTGGTATAGGATAGCAACTTTTGTAGATTGGTTAGCAGTTCCTAAAACATCGCTGGAGGCACTGGCAGACTTGAAGATAGTTGTGTTAGGCACTTTAATAATACCGACTTTATTAGTTGTTGAACTAACGTCAGTATTGTCTAGCAACCAACTGGCCACCCAACCAATCTTATCTCCAGCTAATCTAACTTGATACCATTTATTCTTTTCTGAAATAATTGTTAACTTGTCACCTTTTTTTACTTGTGCCATATTTGAATAGGAGAGACCTGGTCCAACACGGACATTCACAGAATCTGATCCGACAACTACAGTATTAGCATTGGCAAGTACTACAGTTGAAACACTAGACACTAAAAGTAAGATAACAATAATGATAAACAATCTATATTTTTTAATTAATTTTACAATCTCTTCCATATGTTATATTTCCTTTAGGATTGCTTCTTAATATTAATAATACTATATTTTTCATAAAATTATTCACTGTAAATAAAAGATTTTATTCAATACTTGACAATCCTGATTAATTTAACTAAATTTAAATATATAAATACTGACAAATCAACTTACAGAGAATCTGATATTGGTGAAAACAGATAGTTGAAACTTGTGATGATTTTAAAGCGTATGACAGGCGTTAACTGTAGAAAAAAACTAGGTGGTACCGTGCAACTGCACCCTTGTCCTTTTATTTGGCAAGGGTGTTTTTTTGTGTGGTTATTAAAGGAGAACACAACATGAGATATCAAAAACCAAAGGGTACTATGGATATTTTACCTTCAGAATCTTATAAATGGGAATATGTTGAACAGGTAGCTAATGATATTTTCTCAAATTATAGATTTTCAGAAATAAGAACACCAATTTTTGAATCTTACGAAGTATTTGAAAGATCTTCTGGGGATACATCAGATATAGTATCAAAGGAAATGTATGATTTTTATGACAAGGGTGATCGCCACGTAGCTCTTAGGCCTGAAGGTACAGCAGGCGTAGTTAGAGCATTTGTAGAGAACAAGTTGTATGGACCTGAAAATACTAAGCCTTACAAAGTTTGGTATAAGGGACCTATGTTTAGATATGAAAGACCTCAATCAGGTCGTCAACGTCAATTTCATCAATTAGGTGTGGAAGCATTTGGTTCTGATGCACCAGAGTTAGATGCAGAAATAATTTTAATGGGAATTCAATTTTTAAATAAACTAGGAATAAAAGATATTAAAGTATCTCTTAATTCTTTAGGCGATCCTCAATCCAGACAAGAATATCATGAAGCACTTGTTTCTTACTTTACTCCATTTAAGGATCAACTGAGTGATGATTCTAAAGTACGTTTAGAAAAAAATCCTTTGAGAATTTTGGATAGTAAAGATAAAAACGACAAAGAGATAGTTAAAAATGCTCCTTCAATTTTGGATTATCTAAATGAAGAATCTAAAAACAGATTTGAATATCTTCAAGAACTATTAAAAGAAATGGATATTAAATTTGAAGTCGATTCTACAATGGTTCGTGGACTAGATTACTATAATCATACGATATTTGAATTTATAACAAATGATGAAGCCTTTGGTAATAAAGAAATTACTATCTTGGCAGGTGGTCGCTATAATGGTCTTGTTGAAGAGCTCGGAGGACCTGAAACATCAGGCATCGGTTTTGGATTAGGAATGGAACGTTTGATGCTTCTACTTAAAGAAGAAAATATTCCTGCTTCATCACAGTTAGATGTTTACATAGTTACAATTGGAGAAGTTGCTAACAAGGCATCTGTCAAAATTTTAAAAGATTTACGAGATAATAATATTTCTGCCGACAAAGACTATCTTGGTAGAAAAGTTAAGGCACAATTCAAGACAGCAAATAATTTAAATGCTAGATACACTATTACAATTGGTGATGAAGAAATTACCAATGATCTAGTGAATTTGAAAGACATGCAGTCAGGTGAAGAAATTAAGGTTTCAATATCCAATTTAGTTAAACAAATTAAGGGAGAGTAAGTATGAAGACACGAACAGATTATTGTGGAAATATTACCGAAAAATATGTTAATCAACAAGTTACATTAAATGGTTGGGTACAAAAAAGACGTAATCTTGGGGGACTAATCTTTGTGGATCTCCGTGATTACAAGGGTATTGTACAACTGGTGTTCAATGACGAGCATGAAGAAGCCTTGGCAATTGCTGATCAATTACGTTCTGAATATGTCATAAGTGTTGATGGAACAGTTCAGATGCGCGATGAGAATAATCAAAATGATAATTTTCCATCAGGAAAAATTGAAGTAATTGTAGAAAATATTGAAATATTAAATAAATCAAAAAATACACCTTTCGAAATATTAGACGATATTGAAAGTTCAGAAGAAACCAAGTTAAAATATCGTTATCTTGATTTAAGACGTCCTGAAATGCAAAAGGCGATCAGAACAAGAGCTCAAATCAAGCATTCTGTCCACGAATATTTATATGAAAATAACTTTATAGATATTGAGACACCTAATTTAACAAAATCTACACCGGAAGGTGCTAGAGATTATCTTGTTCCATCTCGTGTTTATCCAGGAAGTTTTTATGCACTACCACAATCTCCACAACTATTTAAACAACTACTGATGGTAGGTGGTTTTGATAGATACTATCAAATTGCACATTGCTTCCGTGATGAAGATTTACGTGGTGATCGTCAACCAGAATTTACACAAATAGATATGGAAACAAGTTTCATGTCAGCTGAAGAAATTCAAACCATGACTGAAGGCTTGATTGCCAAAGTTATGAAAGACGAAAAGGGAATCGATGTCAAGCTACCATTCCCAAGATTACAGTATAATGATGCAATGGCAAGGTACGGATCTGATAAACCAGATATTAGATTTGATATGGAATTGCAAGAACTAAATGATGTTTTTAAAGATAGCGAATTTAAAGTATTTAAAGGTGCTATTGATAATGAAGGACAAGTTAAAGCAATTGTTGTAAAAAATAATGCTGACAAGTATTCAAGAAAGAACATTGAAGCTTATCAAGAACATATCAAACAATTTGGAGCTAAAGGTTTAGCATGGGCTAAGTTTAATGACGATGAATTATCAGGTCCAGTTGCTAAATTTATAAAAGATCAAGAATCAGAACTTGTAGATCGTCTTGGGTTACAGAATAATGACTTAATTCTATTTGTTGCTGACAGAGCTAAGGTAGTCGCTGATTCCTTAGGTTACCTTCGTACAGCAATTGCAAAAGAACTTGAACTATATGACAAAAATGAGTTTGCATTTGTTTGGGTCGTCAACTGGCCATTGTTTGAATATGATGAAGGTATCCAAAGATGGACTGCTGCCCATCATCCTTTCACTATGCCTAACGAGGAAGATGTACATTACTTAGACGAGGATCCTCATAAAGCATATTCTCAAAGCTATGATATTGTTCTGAATGGTTATGAGATTGGTGGAGGATCTATCAGAATTCACGACATGGAAATTCAAGAGAAGATGTTGAAGGCACTAGACTTTACACCAGAAAGTGCTCATGAACAATTTGGATTCCTATTAGATGCCTTAGAATACGGATGTCCACCACATGGTGGCTTGGCAATCGGATTAGATAGATTTGCTATGTTACTTTCAGGAAAAGAAAATATTAGGGATGTTATTGCATTCCCTAAAAATTCTAATGCTACTGAACCAATGACGCATGCACCAATGGCTGTTGCAGAAGAACAATTGGTTGAATTGGGAATTGATGTTGTAAAAAAATAACTAATTTAAAAAGACATTCTATGTAGAATGTCTTTTTTTTAGAGCAAAAACATGGAAACCTCTACGATAGAGACTATACTTATTATTAAACTAATTTGGAGGTATCTTGTTTATGACAAAAAAATATGAAAAAAATCTTAAAAATCTTAGTGAAGAATCAATTAAGGTTACTCAAGATGCTGCAACTGAAAGAGCATTCACTGGAAAGTATGATGATTTTTATAAAAAGGGTATTTATGTTGATATTACAAGTGGTGAGCCTTTGTTCTCATCTGCAAAAAAATATGATGCAGGTTGCGGATGGCCTTCATTTAGCCAACCAATTGGAAAACTAGTTGAAAAGAGGGATTCTTCATTTGGTATGGAACGTACTGAAGTTAGAAGTGGTGACGCTGATTCTCATTTGGGTCATGTCTTTACTGATGGTCCACAAGATGATGGGGGATTGAGATATTGTATTAATTCTGCAGCACTGAAATTTATTCCTTATGAAGAGATGGATGAAAAAGGTTATTCAGAATATAAAAAATACGTTGACGAGGGAGAGTGACAAATTATGAAAGAAGATACAGCAATATTTGCAGGAGGATGTTTTTGGTGTATGGTACATCCTTTTGATCAGCAACCAGGTATAATTTCAGTAAGGTCTGGCTATACAGGTGGTCATGTAGAAAATCCCACATACGAAGAAGTTTCTACAGAAAAAACAGGACATACTGAAGCTGTAAAAATAACATTTGATTCAGATGTTATTTCGTATAAAGATTTAGTAGAAATATACTGGACAGTCACAGATCCAACAGACGCAGGTGGACAATTCCAAGATAGGGGAGATAGTTATAGACCCGTTATTTACTATAAAGACGAAGAGCAAAAAAATATTGCAGAAGCGTCAAAAAATGACTTAGCTAATTCAGGAAAATTTGATGAGCCAATAGTTACACAGATTGAACCTGCAAAACCATTTTATGAAGCAGAAGAATATCATCAAGATTTTTACAAAAAGAATCCAGAAAGATATCAACTTGAAGAATCTGGTGGAAGAGAGTCATTTATAGAAAAACATTGGAAATAGTCTTATTTATTTTTAATTTTGTGATAATATAAACTACATAATTATCAAAGATACTTAAGGAGTATTAATTACCTATTATGGATGAAATCGATAAACTGATTACTAGACATCAAAACTTGTCAAAAATTTCAGTGGCAATAATTTATTCAATAACTGTTTCTATTGCTGTTAATATGTTTTGGTCACCGGGAGGAATCTATGGTTCAGGTATCACCGGTGCTGCTCAATTGATTTCAACCGTTACTTCAAAAGCACCTGTTCATTTGACAACAGGTGTTATGTTCTTTGCACTAAATGCTCCGTTGTTTATACTCTCTTGGCTTAAAATCGAACACAAATTTACGCTATTTACTGTATTTACAGTAGTCTGCGCCAGTTTAATGATGCATTGGGTACCATCTATGAAAATAACCGCTGACCCTATTATCTGCGCTATTTTTGGTGGGGTTGTCAACGGGTTTGGTACAGGTATGGCATTGAGAAACGGAATATCTACTGGTGGTATTGATATTCTTGGTATTATTTTACGTAAAAAAACTGGACGTAGTGTTGGTACGATTAATATGATGTTTAATATTGTCATTGTTGTACTAGCAGGTGCCTTGTTTGGTTGGGTTCACTCACTATATAGTGCTATCGGTATTTTTATTAATGGTCAAGTTATTGACTTCATTTATAATAAAGATGAAAAATTACAGGTTATGATTGTTACATCAAAGCCTAAAAAAGTCATTGCTGAGATTCAAAATGAAATGCGCCGTGGAATAACTATTGTTCATGATGTTGAAGGTGCTTATAAACATGAACAAAAAACTATTTTATTTACAGTTATATCAAGAAGTGAGTTAGGCGATTTAGAAACGGCCATGGATGATTCAGATCCAAATGCATTCGTAAGTGTTACAGATACAGTAAAAATTTTGGGTCGATTCTATCAAGCTCATATCTATTAACAACAAATATATGGAGGAAATACAATGATAATTGGTTCCCATGTTTCAATGAAGGCTCCTAAGATGTTGGTAGGCTCTGCTGAAGAAGCAAAAAGCTATGAAGCTAACGCAATGATGATTTTTACTGGTCCACCACAGAATACCCGTAGAAAAGATATTTCAGAAATGAATATCCCTGCGGGTAAAGAACTTATTGAAAAATATGGTATTGAACATGTTATAGGACATGCTCCATATATTGTTAATCTTGGAAATACTGTGAAACCAGAGAATTTACCATTTGCTATATCGTTCACTCATGATGAAATTTTAAGAGCTGATGCACTAGGAATAGAAGCAATAAGTTTTCATCCGGGTGCTCATCTTGGAGAAGGTCCAGAAGTTGCATTAACTCAAATATCAAAATCGTTAGATGAAGCAATTATTCCAGATCAAAAAGTTTCCATTGCGATAGAAACAATGGCTGGTAAGGGAACAGAAGTAGGAATTACTTTTGAACAGTTGGCTTCTATCTTAGATCAAAGTAAAAATAGTGATAAATTATCGATCACTTTAGATACTTGCCATATCAATGATGCAGGTTACGATGTTGTTAATGATTTCGATGGTGTCTTAAATGAGTTTGATAAAATAATTGGTTTAGATAAACTTTCAGTCGTTCATTTAAATGATTCTAAAAATGAACAAGGATCTCATAAGGATCGTCATGAAAACATCGGTTTTGGTACTATAGGCTTTGACGTACTAAATTATGTTGCTCATCATCCTCAACTAGAGGATATTCCTAAGATTATGGAAACTCCTTATGTAAAAGCAGACGAGAATGACAAAAAAGGTTTAGCTCCATACAAATTAGAGATTGAGATGTTACGCAATCAAAAATTCAATCCTAATATGAAAACAGATTTATTCAAATAAAAAAACCGACCTTATAGGCCGGTTTTTTTGAATCCATTTATATTTAATTGTTCCATAATCAAAGCAGCTGTTTCTTCTATAGATCTATCTGCAACATTTATTACAGGGCAGCCAATTTTTTCATAAATTCCATTTGAATAATCTAATTCTTTTTGAATTTCACTTTCATCTGAGTAGACAGTATCAGGATTCAATCCATATGCAATCATTCTTTGTTTTCTTATTTTCATCAAAACATTCATATCATTAGTCAAACCAATGATTCTTTTAGGGTCAACTTCCCAGATTTCTTTTGGAAGTTCAGAACTTGGAACCAATGGCAAATTGGCAACTTTAATATTTTGATTAGCTAAGTAAAGTGATAGGGGACTCTTTGAAGTTCTTGAAATTCCAAGTAATACAAGATCAGCCTCAAGCAATCCTTTAGGATTTTTACCATCATCATTATTAACAGTAAATTCCATAGCAGAAATTTTATCAAAGTAATCGTCATTCAATCTGTGAGTCAATCCTTTAACTCTAAGTGGTTCTTCATCCATCTTTTCTGCAACTGCATTAACGATTGGATTTAGAATATCAAAACATATTAAGTTTTCTTTCTTACAGTAAGAGTCAATTTGTTCATAGAATTCTTTTGAAATTATTGTATGAAGAACTATCGCATCTTTTTCTTTTGCAGAAGCCAAAATAGCATCAATCTTTTCTTTTGTAGTTACAAATGGATATTTAGTATAATTTACTTCTAAGTTAGTAAATTGTGCAAGAGCTGCATGGGCTACACTGTCAGCAGTTTCACCCGCAGAGTCTGAAATTACAAAAATATTTGCTTGTTTAGTCATAATACCTCTCCTTATTGTAAAAAAATGTTTGAACATTAACTTCTTTTTGATATAATAACATATGAACTGTTATACAAGTAATGCAGTTACGTTTAAAATCGGAAGGAGGGATATCAAATGGCCAAAACTATCGTTCATGAAAATGAATCGCTTGATGATGCTCTTCGTCGTTTCAAACGTTCTGTTTCAAAGAGTGGTACTCTTCAAGAATACAGAAAACGTGAGTTCTACGAAAAACCAAGTGTTAAAAGAAAGCTTAAATCAGAGGCAGCTCGTAAGAGAAACAAGAAGCGCCGTTAATTAATTAGGTTAGAACATGTTTTATTATATGTTTTAACCTTTTTTTATACATTAAAACAAGTCAGATATGATATTATGGCATTAATAAATGGGAGGTATGGTAATTGACAGAAAATCTTGAACAATCAAATGACTCAATTTTTATTGATAAATCTCAAGATCCAGTTAGCATATTTGGGGTTAATGATAGTAACCTAAAATTGATAGAAGATGATTTAAAAGTAACAATTAATGCTTTCGGAGACGAGATCAAAATTTCTGGAAGTGAAAACAATGTTGCCATTACAAAGGAATTATTAAAAATATTATTGAAACTTACTGGTAATGGCATTACTATTGGTGCACCTGACGTTGTCAGTGGTCTAAAAATGGCAGAAAAAGGTACATTAGAGTATTTTGAAGATTTATATAAAGAAGAGTTAATTAGAGATTTTGCTGGTAGACCCATCAGAGTTAGAAATTTTGGTCAAAGACAATATATTAATGCCATAAATCATAATGACATAACTTTTGGAATTGGTCCTGCTGGTACTGGTAAAACATATTTAGCCGTAGTCATGGCTGTTTCTGCTTTAAAAGCTGGTAAAGTTAAACGTATAGTTTTAACAAGACCCGCTGTAGAAGCAGGTGAGAGCTTGGGATTTCTTCCTGGTGACTTAAAGGAAAAAGTAGATCCATACTTACGACCAATTTACGATGCTCTATATGCTATTTTAGGTAAAGAACATACTGAGAGGTTGATGGAACGCGGTGTAATAGAAATTGCACCTTTAGCTTATATGCGTGGACGTACATTAGATGAATCGTTTGTTATCTTGGATGAAGCACAAAATACTACCCGAGAACAAATGAAAATGTTTTTGACACGTTTGGGATTTGGCTCAACAATGATCGTAAACGGAGATATTTCTCAAATTGATTTACCAAGAAACGCCAAAAGTGGACTAGTACAAGTTCGTAGCATTCTAAAAAATCTCCCACATATTAAATTCGTTGAATTTACATCATCAGATGTTGTTAGACATCCGGTTGTAGCAGAAATTATAGATGCTTATGAAGAAGAGGAATAGCATGGAATTAGAAATCTTTAACGATGATAACCTTATAGATCAAACTAGAGTCGACTGGATTGAAGAGCTAGTTCAATTCGCATCAAATAAACTTAACTTAAAAGATAATACTGAACTTTCAATTCATGTAGTTTCAGTTGAAGAAATTCACGAAATAAATAAAAAATACCGTAATGTAGATAGACCAACAGATGTGATCAGCTTTGCAATCAACGATGGTGATGAGGGGCTTGATTTTATTGAGAGTCAAATACCTGATCTACCAATTGATTTAGGTGATTTATTTATAAGTACAGATATTGTGGCGGAACATGCAGAAGAATATGACCATTCATTTGATAGAGAATTTGGATATACTATTGTTCATGGTATTCTCCATCTAAATGGGTACGATCATATTGAATTGTCTGAAGAAGAAGAGATGATAGGTCTTCAGGAAACAATACTAAGTGACTTTGGTTTAAAAAAATAAAAACTATACTGAGGTTTAATCATTATGAATATTAACGAAAAAGAATTATTTGATAAAGCAATTAAGACAATGGGCAACGCATATGTACCTTACTCAAACTACAAAGTTGGTGCAGCAATTGTATGTGATGATGGCAATATTTATACTGGAGCTAATGTAGAAAATGCTTCATATGGTCTAACTAATTGTGCAGAGAGAACTGCAATATTTAAGGCTGTTTCAGAAGGTGCTAAAAAAGTAAAAGCAATTATTATTGTAAACAAGACTGATCAAATGACTAAGCCTTGTGGTGCTTGCCGACAAGTTATGACAGAGTTTATGGACGCTGACGGACAAGTATTTTTATCAAATAATAAGAATGATTTCGAAGAATATCGTTTTGATCAAATAATGCCTTTAGTATTTGATAGTAAGGAATTAAACTAATGGAAAACAAATTTCGTTCAGGTTTTGTTGCAATTGTAGGTCGACCAAATGTTGGAAAATCAACATTTATGAATCGTATTTTAAAAGAAGAAGTAGCAATTACTTCACCGAAAGCACAAACAACAAGAAACAAGATACAAGGTATCTATACTGATGATGATCGTCAGATTATTTTCTTAGATACTCCTGGTATCCATAAACCAAAAAATGATCTAGATCAGTATATGGATAAGGCAGCTTTATCTGCCCTTAAAGAAGTAGAAGCAGTTTTGTTTATGACTGAAGCAGGACAAAGTGTTGGTCCTGGAGATAAATTTATTATGGAAGAGCTTAGAAATATCAAAGCTCCGGTATTTTTGGTACTAAATAAAATTGATTTAATTAGTCCTGATGAAATTCCAGCTCAAATTATGGAATATAGTGATATTTTAGAATTTGCTGAAGTTGTACCAATATCTGCCACACTAGGTAATAATGTGGACGAATTAATAGATTCACTAACAAAGTATTTACCAGAAGGTCCAAAATTTTATGATGATGATCAAATAACTGATCATCCGGAGTATTTTATTGTCGGGGAACTTATTAGAGAAAAAATCTTAAAAGAAACCCATGATGAGATACCTCATTCTGTTGCAGTTGTTGTTGAACAAATGAATCAACGTACAGAAAAGGGCAAACTTCAGGTAGAAGCTACTATCTATGTTGAACGCGAAACTCAGAAACGTATCGTAATTGGAAAGCAAGCTAGTATGCTCAAAAACATTGGAATTGGTTCTAGAATTAAGATTGAGCATCTTCTAGGTGAAAAAATAAACTTACAGTTATGGGTTAAAGTTAAGAAAAATTGGCGTGATGATCCACTATTCTTAACAAGAGCAGGTTATTCACTAAAGGATATTAATTAATGAACAAAAATAATTCTAGTTTTTTTGGCATTATAACTAGAAGAGCAAAATACCAAGATAGTAGTGCAATTTTAACTGTACTGACTAAGGACTATGGTTTTAAAAGTATTTTAGCTAGAGGAGTTCAAAAACCAAACTCCAAATTATCTGGTGCTGTGATTCCATTTACTTATGCAGATTATTCAGGCTTAATAAAAGAAGATGGATTTTCATATATTAATTCAGCAATAAACGTGAAACAGTTTGAAAATATTATTAATGATATTGAATTGAGTGCCTATGCTATATTTATTTTTGATTTAACAAGATCAGCATTTTTTGAGCAACCCTTAGGTATAGATTGGTATACAAAAATTTTTAAAACAATTAGCCTGATTAATAAAGGCTATGATCCACAATTAGTGACAAATTTAATACAAATACAAATTTTTGAAATATTTGGTGTTGAACCTAATATGAATTCTTGTGTCATTGGGAATGAAACTGAAGGGCCGTTTGATTTTTCAACAGTACATGGCGGAATAATTTGTCATAAGCACTTTGATGATGATCCCAATAGGTTACACATACCCTCAAATATTGTTGAATTAATAAGAAAATTGAGTACAACAAGTTTGGATAATATTTCTGATATACATGTTAAAGAATCTGAAAAAACACTTTTGCAACATGCTATAGATTCCATTCATGTTGACCTTGTTGGAGAATTGCCAAAAAGTAAAAAATATTTAGATGATTTAAAAAAATGGAATATTTAAATATTGACAACTTTATTCATGGTGTTAATATTAAATGTATATAAATACAGTGATGCGGAATTAGTGAGAACCGCAATTTTTTATGGCGAAACTAGTTATATATTTCATTTAAATATAAAAGAGCAGGGGAAAACCTGAATTAGGGTGGAACCGCGATTAGTCGTCCCTTACAGATTAAATATAATTCTGTAAGAGGCGACTTTTTTGTCTTTTACAAATAAGGAGAAAATATGTCAAAGAAACTAACAGTTCAAGAAATGATTTTGACGCTTCAAGAATTTTGGAGTCAAAAAGGTTGCATGCTTATGCAAGCATATGACACAGAAAAAGGTGCTGGAACAATGAGCCCTTATACATTTTTAAGAGCGATCGGGCCAGAACCTTGGAATGCTGCCTATGTTGAACCATCAAGAAGACCAGCTGATGGTCGATATGGTGATAATCCCAATCGTCTGTACCAACATCATCAATTCCAAGTTGTTATGAAACCCGCACCTGAAAATATTCAAGAATTTTATTTAGACTCGCTTCGTGCGTTGGGCATTGAACCATTGGAACATGATATTCGATTTGTTGAAGATAACTGGGAGAATCCTTCAATGGGTTGTGCCGGTGTTGGTTGGGAAGTTTGGCTAGACGGTATGGAAGTTACTCAATTTACATACTTCCAACAAGTTGGTGGACTTCAATGTTCTCCTGTAACATCAGAAATAACATATGGTGTAGAAAGATTAGCTTCTTATATTCAAGATGTAAACGACGTCTACTCACTAGAGTGGGGAGATGGTGTTTTATATGGAGATATCTTCAAAGAACCAGAATACGAACATTCTAAATATTCATTTGAAGAAAGTAATCAAGATATGTTGTTTGACTTCTTTGATAAATATGAAGCAGAAGCCAATCGATTGATGGATTTAGGTTTAGTACATCCTGCTTATGATTATATTCTTAAATGTAGTCACACATTTAACCTTTTGGATGCTCGTGGAGCTGTTTCTGTAACTGAGAGAGCTGCTTTCTTATCACGTATTAGACGTATGGCACATAAGGTTGCCCAAGCATTCGTAGACGAACGTGAAAAACGTGGATTCCCACTATTAAATCATGCAGCAAAGGAGACTAAAAATGTCTAAAAACTATCTATTAGAAATTGGCTTAGAAGAAATGCCAGCACATGTTGTTACTAATAGTGTTAATCAACTTGCCGAAAAAACAGAAAAATATTTAAAAGAAAATCGTATTTCATTTAATAGTATTGAGAAATACTCTACACCTAGAAGATTGTCAGTAATCATTAAGGATATTGCGGACAAACAAGAAGATATCGATTTAAAAGCAAAAGGACCATCTAAAAAGATTGCTCTAGATGCCGACGGAAATTGGACAAAGGCTGCTATTGGATTTGCTAAGGGTCAAGGTTTGAGTGAAAATGATATCTTTTTTGAAGAACTAAAGGGTGAAGAATACGCATATATACAAAAGCATGAAACTGGAAAATCATCCGAAGACGTTTTGGAAGGATTAACAGAAGTTATTAAGTCAATAACTTTCCCAACAAGAATGCACTGGGGTTCATTCGATTTTGAATACATTCGACCAATTCATTGGATTGTTTCACTTTTAGACAGTGATGTAGTAAATCTTGAAATCTTGGATGTTGTATCCGGAAGAAATACTCGTGGACACAGATTCTTAGGAAAAGATATTGAAATTGAATCTGCAGATACATATGTAGAACAATTAAAAAACGACTTTGTTTTCGTAGACGCAAATGAAAGAAAACAAATTATTGTTGACCAAATTAATAAAATTGCTAAAGACAACAATTGGAATGTCGACCTAGATAAAGGACTTCTTGAAGAAGTAAATAATCTAGTAGAATATCCAACAGCATTTAGTGGAAAATTTGATCCAAAATATTTAGAAATACCTGAGGAAGTTTTAATAACTTCTATGAAAGATAATCAAAGATATTTCTATGCTAGAGATAGTAACGGTAATCTTGTTCCTGATTTTATCTCGGTTAGAAATGGTAACTCAGAACACTTAGAAAATGTCATTCGTGGAAATGAAAAAGTTCTTGTAGCAAGACTAGAAGACGCTGATTTCTTCTTCAAAGAAGATCAGAAAAAATCTATCAATGATTATGTTGAGAAATTGAAAACTGTTAATTTCCATGTAAAAATTGGTACATTATATGAAAAAATGATGCAAGTACATCAAATCGCTAGTTATTTAGCAGATGAATTTGGATTATCAGCTACAGAAAAAACTGACTTACTTCGTTCCAGTGATATCTACAAATTTGATCTTGTTACAAATATGGTCGATGAATTCCCAGAACTACAAGGAATAATGGGTGAAAAATATGCTAATTTAATGGGTGAAAATGCACAAGTAGCAAAAGCTATCAGAGAACACTACATGCCAATTTCTGCAGATGGTGATTTACCTGATTCAAAAGTTGGCTCAGTTCTAGCTTTGTCCGATAAATTAGACACAATGATTACATTCTTTGCAGTCGATCTAATTCCAAGTGGATCTAATGATCCATATGCTATTAGAAGACAAGCAGCAGGAATTGTCAGAATTCTAAAAGAAAATAATTGGTCCCTAGACTTTAATGAATTACAAAATTATCTCCAAGATAATTTAGATGTTCCTGCTTCATTGGACTTAAACAAAAATTCAAAAGAGTTAGATGATTTTATTACAGATAGAGTAAAGCAATATCTACATGGTGAAAAGATTCGTACAGATATTATTGAAGCAGTAACATCTAATGATGTTGTTGATCCTGTTGCGATGATTGATGTAGCTCATATACTACAAAATCATTCAAATGATGATGATTTCAAGGAAATTATTGAGTCACTAAGTAGAATTGTAAATCTTGCTCAAAAAGCAGAGTTTGATTTTAACAATGAGCTTAGCGTTGATGATAACTACTTTGAAAATCCTTCCGAATCAGAATTACGTAATGGCATTTCTAATATTAAGTTTGATGAAATGACTTCTGAAGAATTGTATACACAGTTAGCAAATCTTAAAAATACCATTCAATTGTATTTTGATGAAAATATGATTATGGCTGACGATGATAATGTAAAAAATAATCGTCTAACACAACTAGTTATTGCAGACAATATAATTGCAAAACTAGGTGATTTATCTAAAATAGTCACTAAGTAGATATTGGTAGCACATTGTTTGTTATATAATATAATATGTGTTATATTATATGTCCTTGTTCTACTCTAAATAGATTGGAGGTAGCTAAATTGGCAAATAGAATACCACAAGAATTTATTGATGAAGTTACCTCCAAGACGGATATAGTTGATGTTATAGGTCATTATGTTCAGTTAAAAAAAGCTGGAAAAAATTTATTTGGACTATGTCCATTTCATGAAGAAAAAACTGCTTCATTCTCTGTTGCTGAGGATAAGCAGATTTTTCATTGTTTCAGTTGTGGCCGTGGAGGCAATGTCTTTAAGTTTGTTATGGAAATGGAAAATAAATCATTTCCTGAGGCAGTTATAGAGGTTGCAAATTTATCTAATATACCTGTTCCAGATTCTTACACTCCATCTACTTCAAATAATTATGAGAATTCTGATAGCAGGACTCTTATCCAGATGTACAAAGAAGTTACACAGCTATACAACCATATTTTAATGAAAACCGAGAATGGTTCTAATGCTTTAAAATATCTAAATAATCGTGATATAGATAATAATCAAATTGAAAAATTTTCTCTAGGATACGCTCCAAATAATTCGAGTTTGCTAGTACAATTTTTCAAAGATAAAGATATCTCAGATGATGTTTTAAAGAAATCTGGTTTGTTTGTAGAAAATGATAGTGGAGAATTATTTGATAGGTTCAGAGGCAGGATTATGGTTCCAATAACCGATGAATCAGGCAACGTTGTAGCCTTTTCAGGACGAATTCTAGATAAAGAAGATAACACTGCTAAATATTTGAATAGTCCTGAGACACCTATATTTAATAAGAGTAAAATTTTATTCAATTTAAGCAATGCTAAAAGAGCAGTCAGAGAGACCAATAGTGTTATTCTGTTTGAAGGTTTTATGGATGTTCTTAGTGCTGATCGTGCAGGCATTTCAAACGGTGTAGCATCTATGGGTACAAGCTTAACTGACGATCAATTATATACTTTGAGTAGGATAACAAAGCAAATAATTATCTGTTACGATGGCGATAACGCTGGAGTTGAAGCCACTTATAGAGCTTTGTCTCATTTAAATGATAATCGATTTAACTTTGGTGTAATCTCCATACCAGGTCAAAAGGATCCAGATGAATATATCAGAGAAAACGGATCTCAAAGTTTTAAAAATCTTGTTAATAATGCTATTCAAACTCCAATTGCTTTCAATCTAAGTTATTTGAAAAGAAATTATAATTTGGATAACGAACGAGATCAATTGGAATATTTAAATAAAGCATTAGGTGAGATTGCTAAACTGAACTCTCCTGTGGAGATTGATATTTATCTATCTAAGGTATCCGAAGAATTGAATATATCTGTCAATTCAGTAAAAAAGGAGTTCGACAGCTATAGACGAAGGCAGGAGATACGAAAGCCCGCAAACAACTATAAAAATGTTAAACTTAAAGAGTTAGAAGAATTAACTGCTAAAGTGCCAACTAAGTTTGATAAAATTGAGAAATCCGAATTGAGTTTGATGTATTGGGCAATTAAGCATACTGATATTAGACTTTCACTTAAAGGAAACGGTTTTACATTTTTACATGATAAATATCAACAACTATTTAATTCTTTAATTGAATATCAGTCTGAACAGAATGTGGACGATATTTCCATTTCTGAATTTATGAACTACATTGATGATAATCAGCGTAATTTACTAGCACAAATAGAAATGATGCGTATGCCTGATTCCTATTCTGAACAGGAGATTGCAGATTATATAAATAATGTTCAAAATTCCAGCTTAGAAAGTCAATATCAAGAACTAGAAGAACAACTGAAACAAGCTACATTAGTTGGAAATATTGCATTACAGTTAGAAATAACTCAAAAATTAATTAAAGTGAAACAACAATTGACTAATCAATAGTTAATTGGCGGAGGATATCCATATATGGCAAAGAAAAATACATCTACTGTAAGAGAAATTACAAATGACGAAGTAGCAACAGCAACCAAAAAGGTCATTAAAGATTATAAAAAGGCCGGAGAACTTTCAGAAGAAGATCTTAATGCTGAACTAATAGCACCATTCAAACTAGAAGAAGAAGATATTTCTATAGTTGTCGAAAACATTGAAGATCAAGGTATCAGTGTTGTTGATGCTGAAGGAAATCCAAGTGCCTATGCTCTTAAAAAAGAAGAAGACACTGCAGAAGATACAAAGAAAAATACAGAAATAACTGATATTAAGGTTAATGATCCTGTAAGAATGTATCTTAAAGAAATTGGTCGAGTATCACTTCTTACTGCTCAAGAAGAAGTTGACCTAGCTTTAAAAATTGAACAAGGTGACGAAGAAGCCAAACAACAATTGGCTGAAGCTAACCTTCGCTTAGTTGTTTCTATTGCCAAAAGATATGTTGGTCGTGGAATGCAATTTCTTGATTTAATTCAAGAAGGTAACATGGGATTAATGAAAGCTGTCGAAAAATTTGACTACAGACTTGGATTTAAATTCTCAACGTATGCAACTTGGTGGATTAGACAGGCTATTACTCGTGCCATCGCTGACCAAGCTAGAACTATTCGTATTCCGGTACATATGGTTGAAACAATTAATAAATTAATTCGTATTCAAAGACAATTACTTCAAGATTTAGGTCGTGAACCTCTGCCAGAAGAAATTGGTGCTGAAATGGATATGCCAACTGCTAAAGTTCGTGATATCCTAAAAATTGCTCAAGAACCTGTTTCTCTTGAAACACCTATTGGTGAAGAGGACGATTCTCATCTTGGTGATTTTATTGAAGATTCTGACGCAACAAGTCCAGAAGATCATGCTTCATATGAATTACTTAAAGAACAGTTAGAAAGTGTACTAGACACACTTACAGATCGTGAAGAGAATGTGCTTAGATTACGATTTGGACTTGATGATGGACGTACAAGAACCCTTGAAGAAGTAGGTTCAGTATTTGGCGTAACTCGTGAAAGAATCCGTCAGATCGAAGCTAAAGCTCTAAGAAAGTTAAGACATCCATCAAGATCTAAACAACTAAAAGATTTTCTTGAATAATAAATGAAAAGCCTAATGTTCGGTATCATTTTTTGATATCCATAACATCAGGTTTTTTTCATTTATATAAATATTAATTTTGAAAATACTGTTTTATTTTATAAAATTTGATTTACAATATTAGCTATATAGTTTTAGGAGGATATTATGCTAGATCGCACAGTATATGATAAAGTTTTTGAAAAATCATTCACAATACCAGTTAGAGTAGTTTACTGGGATGGAAGTGAAAAGCAATATGGACCAAGTGATACACCAGAAATTACAATTAAGTTTAATACCAAAGTTGCAATTTCTGATTTACTTAAACATGCAACATTGACACTTGGTGAAGCTTATATGGACAGAAAAATAGAAATTGAAGGTTCACTTCAAAAACTTATTACTTCTGCATACCAAATGTCTGATAGTTTTATGTCTAGCATTAATCTTAAAAGATTTGTTCCTAAGTTTAGTCATACAAAAGAAGGTAACAAAAAAGAGATTCAAGAACATTACGATATAGGAAATGATTTCTATAAAATGTGGCTTGATGATACCATGACCTACTCTTGTGCTTACTTTAGAACACCTGATGACACATTGGAACAAGCTCAATGGAATAAAGTACATCATATTTTAAATAAACTTAACTCTAAACCAGGTGAAACATTCCTAGATATTGGTTGTGGTTGGGGAACTATGATGCTCACAGCTGCTAAGGAATACGGTTTAAAAGCCACAGGTGTAACATTGAGTCAAGAACAATTTGATTTTGTTAATAACCGTATTAAAGAAGAAGGTCTAGAAGATCAAATGACTGTTATTCTAGAAGATTATCGAGATCTTGATCAAAAATTTGATCATATCGTATCAGTTGGTATGTTTGAACACGTTGGTAAAGAAAATCTTGGCGGATACTTTGAAAAAATCAAAGAATTACTTGTTCCAAATGGAACAGCTCTAATTCATGGTATTACAGGTCAACATTACGGATTAGGAGTTGATCCTTGGTTAGTTAAGTATATTTTCCCAGGTGGATATATTCCTGATTTGAAGGAAAATATCGGCCACATCATGGATGCAAAATTACAACTAGATGATATTGAACCATTACGTAGACATTATCAAAAGACTGTTGAAATCTGGTACGATAACTTTAATAAAGTTAGAGATCAGGTCAAAGATATGTATGGCGACAGATTTGTTCGTATGTGGGATTTATATTTACAGGGATGTGCTGCTTCATTTGAAAGTGGAAACATTGACGTAATTCAATTCCTAATTACAAACGGACCTAGCGGCTCAGCATTACCTATGACTCGTGAATACATGACAGACGCTGATCGTAAAACATCAAACTAAAATAGGTGAGATTAGATGGAACTTTTATCGAATAGATTGAAATCTGTATATGACATGGTTGATCCAGAATCACGTGTTGCTGATATTGGTTCTGACCATGCCTACATTCCTATAGAATTAGTCCAAAATAATATTATCGATTTTGCCATAGCTGGTGAAGTTGTAGAGGGACCTATGAATATTTCAAAGCAACACGTTGAAAATTTTGGTCTTTCTAATAAAATCCAAGTGCGTCTAGGCAATGGCTTAGACGTTATTTTGGGTCCAGATTTAATTGATACAGTTATTATTGCCGGTATGGGTGGGATTTTAATTGAAAATATTTTATCTAAGTCCACATCAGAACAATTAGAAAATGTTAAAAATTTGATTCTTCAACCAAATATTGGCGAACCATTAGTAAGAAAATGGTTATCTGAAAATAATTTTGAAATCATTGATGAGAATATTATCAATGAAGACAATCATACATATGAAATCATAAAAGCTAAAAAAATTAAAAATCCTAAAGTTTTAAGTGAGTCAGAGTTACTAATGGGACCAATATTAAGTAAGACTAAAAAAGAAGCATTCATTTCAAAATGGAGTCGTAAGTTAGAAAGTTATGAAAAATCACTAAAAAATATTCAAAGAGCCAAAAATATTGATCAAGATAAAGTAAACCAAATAACTAATAATATTGAGCTAGTTAAAGAGGTACTTAAATAATGACAGATGTTAATGACGTAATAACACAAATGGAAATCTTTGCACCTATAGAGTTGCGAGAAGAAGGGGATCCAACTGGATTTCAAATTGGAGATAAGAATGCTCCTATACGAAAAGTAATGACTACCTTAGATGTTAGACCACTAGTTGTTGAAGAAGCCATTGAAAACAACGTAGATTTGATAGTTTCACATCATCCAATAATGTTCAGATCGGCAAAGAATCTAGATCTTTCAAATCCTCAAAATAAAATGTACAGTGATATTTTGTCAAATAATATTTCTGTATATTCTTCACATACAAATACTGATAATGCTGATGGTGGAATGAATGATTGGCTTATGGAGCAATTGGGATTTAAAAACATTCAAAAATTGCGTCCGGATAGTAATCTAGGAAGATTTACAGAACTAGATCAAGCTACTACAATTGAAGAATTTGCTAATAAAGTTGCCAAAAGTTTCAAGGTACCAAACTTACGATATATAAAATCTGAAATTCCTAATTCTGTTAAAAAAGTTGCATTGATAGGTGGAGATGCTGGCAAGTTTTATCCTGATGTATTGGAATCAGGAGCAGATACTTTCATAACTGGTGATGTTTATTATCATACTGCACAAGATATGCAGTCACTTGGATTAAATGTGATTGATCCGGGACACAATATTGAAAAAATATTTATAGATAAAATAGCCGATAAATTAGAGCAGTGGAATTCAATAAATAATTGGAATATAGAAGTAATTAGGTCTAAAGTTATAACAGAACCATATAATTTTTTATAAGGAGAAATTAAAATGACAAATAAATACGAAAAACTTATCCCTAGATTTTTAGGATATGTTAAGCAAAATACAAGATCAGACGAAAATTCTACAACAATTCCTTCAACAGAAAGACAAACAGTTTTTTTGAAAAAATTAGAATCTGAATTAAAAGAGATTGGTATGAGTGATGTTAAAATCAATCCTAATAATTCTTACCTTACTGCTGAACTACCATCAAATCTTGATTATGACGTACCTGTTTTGGGCTTGATTTCACATATTGATACCGCTGATTTTAATTCAGAAAATATTAACCCTAAAATCGTAGAGAATTACGATGGTAAAAGTATTATTAAACTAGATGATGAAGGTCAATATACACTTGATCCAGCCGTTTTCCCATCATTAAAAAAATATGAAGGAAAAACTCTAATTACAACAAGTGGTGATACTCTACTTGGTTCAGATGATAAATCTGGTGTAAGTGAAATTATCACTACTATGGAATATCTGATTGCTAATCCTGAAATTAAACATGGAAAAATCAAAATTGGACTAGGTCCTGATGAAGAAATTGGTACCGGTGCTGATAAGTTCGATACTGCTGACTTTGGAGCAGACTTTGCTTATACAGTTGATGGAGGTCCAGTTGGACAACTAGAATATGAAACTTTTAATGCTGCAGCTTTAAAGGTAAGCATTACTGGTAAAAATGTTCACCCTAGTGAAGCAAAAAACATTATGATTAACGCTGTGCAAGTAGGTGTTGATTTCCAAAACGCTCTTCCAAGTGATGAGGTTCCTGAAAAAACAGACGGTCGTCAAGGATTCTTCCATCTATTGGAATTTAATGGAACTGTTGATTCAGCAACAATGTCATATATTATTCGTGACTTTGAACGAGATGGATTAGAAGAACGTAAAAATAAAATCATTGCTATTACCGATGAATTAAATAAGAAATATGGCAAAGATACTGTCAAAATTGATATGAAAGATCAGTACTATAATATGATCGATATTATTAAAGATCACATGGATGTAGTTGAAATTGCCGAAAAAGCTATGAAAAATCTTGGTATAGAACCAGATGAAGCCGCAGTTCGTGGTGGTACTGATGGATCAAAAATTTCATTTATGGGATTGCCAACACCAAATCTATTTGCAGGTGGAGAAAATATGCATGGTAGATTTGAATATGTGGCAATTGAATCAATGGAATCTGCAATGGATGTAATTTTTGAAATAATAAAATTGAACAATGAAAATAAAAAATAAAAAAGAAATCAGATTTTGAAGATGTAACAGAGTATTGGAAAATACACATAGGCAAAAACTTTAGTGATTTGAAACTGCTTGAGATAAAATAAAATTAAATAAAAAGGAGGGTATATTATGCCATTAGTACACATTGATCTTGTGGAAGGTCGTAGTGATGAACAACTTAGAAATCTTGTCAAAGAAGTTACAGAGGCTATTTCTAGAACAGCTGATGTTCCTGCAGAGAGAGTTCACATTGTTCTAAATGAAATGTCAAAGAACAACTACTCAGTTGGTGGAACTTTAAAGAGTGACGAAAAATAAAAAAAAACACCCAATTGGGTGTTTTTTTTATGGATGTAATCTGATGTATTCCAAAATTATTTTTTGTTCATCTTCAGATACTGAGCTAGAACCTGCTTTTAAATTATGAATTCTTTCTACAGCAAGATGACTTTCAAATGCTAATTGTGCATCAGTCATATTTTTTTCACGTTCATACTTAATAATTGTTTCAGATAGATCATTTAATTGATTACTCATAACTAAAATTCCTCCGAATTTTTAAAATAGTGACAATCTATTTAGTGGCCAGTAACGTAGTTTAACTTCGCCCACAATTGATTTTTTATCAATAAATCCAATAATACGGCTATCTTTTGAAACGGTACGATGATCACCCATAACAAAATATGTACCTTTAGGAACTTGATTTGTTTTTTCAATATCTTTTCGTTCGCTAGCACTGTATCTTTCTTTCCAAGAGCTAGAAGATTTGGCTAACTGACTGAGTGTGAAATCATATGTATATCCATAACCTTTACCATAATACAAATTGGTATCTGGTTCTGTTAGTTTATTACCAGCATCTAGGAAGTCCTCTTTAAATTCTTTGCCGTTAACATACATTTTGTTATTCTTTGAAACAATCTTGTCTCCAGGTAAACCAATAATACGCTTGATATAAAATGAACCGGGTTCATCAGGTGCTTTCAGCACAACAACGTCACCGCGTTGAAGTTTTGAATGTCTAACGGTGATAACGCGTTCGTTATCTTCAAACGTAGGTTGCATAGAAGGTCCAGAAACTTTATCATTAGATATTACATAAGTAAATAACAAAAATAGAGCTGCTAGCATTACAATAGTGTAAATTGCTGTTTGAACCCAAAATGCTAAAGTAGTTTCTTCTTTAACAGGTTTTGAATTATCATTTTTTTTAGCCATTAATTCCACCTCATCTTTATACATAAAATTTTACACTTTTTATTAAATAAATAAAATCTAAATGTGTATAAACTTTTTTTAAGATTTTAGAATTAAGATCCAATCCACCAACTGAAAATTCACTAAGGATACTTCACACATGAAAAATGAATACATAGAAAAACTAAATGAAGTCAAAAAATTCTTCCCAGATAGTAATATTATAGATAGTCGTATTGAAAAAATAGATAACATCTTTGACACATTAAGTAACGATTTATTACCTAAAGAAAATATTTCAGGTATTGAGCTATCTGAAGATGAAATAACTAGTTTATTTCAGGTTGCGTTACAGGGAGATTTAAATGATTTTGAAGTTAAGGTTAACTCTTTAGAGGAATTCGACCATCAATTAGGAGAATTAAGGACAGAACTACAGAATAGTTTTGGTTATTGGGCTAATATCACAGAAGATTTTATGGAAGAATTTGTTAAACAGTATCCTAATGAGGGTTTTTTGGAACTAATGGCAGGGAATGGTTATATCTCTAGCGCTATCAATAGGTTAGGTGGGACTGCTATCTGTACAGACAATCTCAGTTGGTCCAAGGAAAGCAAAACTGGAAGAAAACAGTATACCAATATTGAAGAATTAGATGCATTAAATGCTATAGAGAAATATCATAATCAAGTATCAACGATTATTTTAGCTTGGAGTCCTGATCGAGAAGAGATTGATTATGATATATTAGAGTTAGTTAGAAAATATCAATTACAGTTTTTAGTTATCGGTGAAAAAAATGGTGCAACCAATAGTGCTAAATTTTGGAGTAATGCACAATTAATTGATGATCCTAAAATTAAAAAAATAAATAAATTCTATTCTAACTATGACATAGTAGACGACAGACTATATTTGGTAGAATAATGTAAGGTTTTAATAATGAAAAAAATTATTTCTAGTATTTTAATTCTTTTAGTAACAATTTTGATAGGAGTAGTCATATCAAACAGTGACTCTATAACCTATAATACTTCAATGAATAAATTTGGGATGAGTGAAAATGCTACTGTTTTAACCACAAAATCAAAAAAATCAATCAATACTGTTGTTAAAAATTTAAGTAAGAAAGATCTACCTAATTATCAAATTATTTTCTTTGAAAAAGACAATCCTGATTTGGCATTTATATACGCTAATAAAAAAATCACAAAAGTTCCAACAATCAGTGGTAGATATTTTTCTATGAATGATTTTGATTCACAGATACCTTTTGCTGTTCAGGGTAATAATACGGCTATTAAGTCTTACAAGCCTCAATCTGAAAGTTATATTAAATTTCATGATAATTATATTTCTGTAATTGGTAAAATTGGTTTTAGCGGGGCAGAATTATTAAACCAACAAACATTGATTTCAATTTCTCCAAATCAAAAGAGCAGTCATATTAAGTTAAAAAACGTTGTTACTGTAGTAGATGGAGCAGCTCTTGCAACACCTAGCTCATTTAAGAGTATAAAAAAAGAAATGAAAGTTGCATCGACACATAGATATGTTCCACAGACTAGAGATTTTAGGCAAGTAACATCACCAGATACTAATAAATACAAGATATTCGTAATATTATTGTTGTTAGCAATGATTTTCATTGATGTATACGTTCTTGTTCCATTAAGATATGATATGAAAAAAGCCACTTTCAAAGGTGACTTGAAAAACAATTATCGCAATGGACTACTTTTAAGATACTTCCTCTACACAATAATTCCTATAGTCATTGGTTATTCGTTTATTGTGTTTACAAACAATATCGTTATTGTAAGTCATACATTATTTAATCGTGTAGTCCTAATCTCGATGATTATTACTGCATTTATTGGTATCTTCCAAATTTATTACATTAGACGCAGGAGTTAATTGATGGAATTAAATTTACCTCAAGAATTTAAATTAAAATATAAAAGTCTACTAGGAGATCGAGCTAGTAGGCTTTTTGATGCTATGGAGTTGGAATCAAGTAATGCTTTTAGACTCAATCCATTAAAAGAAAATTACAAGAACGTATCTATAAGCTTGAAATCACCAATTGAATATTCAAAATTAGGTTTTTTCGGAGATATTGACGGAAATTCTATTGATCATTTGGCAGGATACTTATATTCTCAAGAACCTAGTGCAATGTTTGCAGCCGAAGTGGTAAATCCGTCTGATGAGAAAGTTTTGGACTTATGTGCGGCACCTGGAAGCAAATCAACTCATTTGGCCTCTAAAATGATGGGACAAGGTTTATTAGTCTCCAATGAGATAAATGACAAACGTGCACGTATTTTGTCTTCTAATATAGAAAGAATGGGCATATCGAATACAGTTGTAACTAGCAATTCGCCTAAAGATTTTGAAAAATCATTTAGTGAGTATTTTGATAAAATTTTAGTTGATGCTCCTTGTTCTGGAGAAGGTATGTTTCGTAAAGATCCTGAATCTGTAAAATTCTGGTCTCAAGAATATGTTGAACAATGTGCAAACAGACAAAAAAACATTTTGGATAGTGCCTATAAATTATTAAAAATTGGCGGCACGTTAGTATACTCTACATGTACTTTTGCACCAGAAGAAAACGAACAAAATATTGCCTATATGCTTGAAAAGTATCCCGATTTAGAAATCTCAGAAATAGAATATTTTTCAGGTATGGAAGATGGAAGACCAAAGTGGGGGAATGGTAATACCTTACTCAAAAAATCGGTCAGAATGTTTCCTGATGAGTTTGACGGTGAAGGTCATTTTATCTGCAAATTGATCAAATCTGGTGATAATGAAGTTAAAAAAACTCGAATCAAAGAAATTAATAATAATTTGAAAAAAGAAGATTTAAAACTATTCAGAGATTTTGAACAACAAAATCTAACTGATAAGATATCTGAAAGTAATCTGCTAAAATTAAATGACTATCTAATTAATGCAGCTAGTTTGGATAATCGATTTAAAGATCTCCACGTACTTAGAAACGGTTTGAAACTAGGCGAGTTCAAAAAAAATAGACTGGAACCAGATATCGCTTGGATATTAGGAATTCAGTCTAAATTGTTAAATAGTGTTTATAATTTGAATGAAGTGGAGTTTGAAAAATATCTCCACGGTGAAGCACTTAAAATCGAAGAAAACTTTGATAATAAGTGGATTGGTTTAAAATATCAGGATAAACTTTTCAGCTGGGGAAGATATAGCAATAACCAAATAAAAAATGTCTATCCTAAAGGATTAAGAAGGTAGATTAATGTTTCTCTGTTTCATATATGAAACTAGGCTTTCATCGAAGACGATGGGAGCTTTTTTTATTTCCAAAATATTTTTTGCACCAAATGCTGCCATAAGTATTTCTAATTCTTGACAGAAATGTTCAAAGAACAATTTGGTTTCTTCTAAAGAATACTTTTGCAAGTGGTGTAATGCCAATCCTGAAATACCTACAGCTGACGCACCTAATCTCAATGATTTAATAACATCTAAAGGAGCCTTTATCCCACCTGAAGCAAGAATATTTACAGAAGATTCAGCAATTTTTGAAGATTCCAATAAAGATTCTACAGTAGATAATGCAAAATTATCCAGGTAAGTTAGATCAAATTCATGATTCCTAGCACTTTCTATTTCAGCAAAATTGGTACCACCGAATCCAGAAATATCGATATTTTTAACACCAATATTGATTAGTCTTTCCATATCATTGGACGTCATTCCAAATCCAACTTCTTTGACTATTACAGGTAAACCAATATTATTAACTATTTTTGAAATATTATCCAACCAGTAAAATTCACGATCTCCTTCAGGCATAGCTAGTTCTTGCAAGGTATTGATATGAATTTGAAGAGCATTGGCATCAACAAGATCAACTGCTTGTTTAGCCTGTTCTAGATTATATTTACCAGATATATTAGCAATAACAAAACCGGCAGGATTTTTTTCTCTTAATATTCTAAAAGTAGGTGCAGTATCAGGGATTCTAAAGTAAACCCCCATAGAGCCGCTAGATACAGGAATATTAAACTCTTTAGCTATTTCAGCTAATTCTCCATTAAATCTCTCTGACTGTTTTGAACCACCAGTTATGGCATTGAAATAAATGGGTAGGGAAGAATTGAAACCTAAAAAATTTGTAGACAGATCTATATCTTCCATCGATAATTCAGGTAATGCATTGTGTAGCAATCTTACTGAATCAAAATCTGCCATTGAATTATCATCATAAAATTTTTCAGCTAAAAATAAATGTTCAACTTTTCTTTGAATTTGTTCATCTTGTTTTGGCATAGTTGATTACTTCTCCAATACCCAGATTTAGGATAACAATTCCTTCTGATTCCCATTCTTTTTTTATATCGCTTAAATTTTGATTATTATCTTTTTCTACAAATGCTATACCACAATCACCACCGCCAGCACCTGAAATCTTAGCAGATGCATGATTTTCTTCTGAAATATCACATAATTTCCTTAGTAATGGAGTTTCTATTTCTACACCACTTTGTTCAGCAAGTTTATTCAAAAGTACACGATTAAGAGAAATGTATTCTTTTATCTTATCTATATTTGATTCCTTGAATCCTTGAATAACATTCAGAACACATGCTTTAGTTTCAGAAAGAAATTTTTGATATTGTTGTTGTTTATCTAATTTAAATTTATCCATTAATTTAAGCATTTTACCTGTTGAAGCAGGTTTACCAGTCCATCCAACCAAAAAATCTAAATTAGAAGGTAAACTCAGATATTCAATATTTAAATCTTTCCAAGGTTGATTAATAACTTCAGATATTGTTTGACACTCGCTCAATAGATTATTTACTTCTTTCTTATCAGGGGAGGTATAGGCAATTATTCCTCCATAGGTGCTTGAAGCAATATCACCAAAACTTCCATTTCCTTGAACTGATATATGGATAAGAGAGGCAAGTTTATATATTTGTAGGTTGGATAGGGATAATTCATATAATTCATTTAAAGCTCTAACGGTTGCTACTGTAACTGCGGCAGAACTTCCTAAACCAAATTTTTTACCATCGATATTATTTAGTTCACTGTCAATTCGCAAGTTATAGTATTTTAGTTTTTTACCGTTTTCTACTACAATTTTTTCCACTATATCCATAGCAGATTTTATATACTCACCATCTAATTCTTCACTAAATACAATTTGATCATTTTCATCTCGATTCCAGGAAACATAGGAATCACTCAATATATCTGAAAAGATTCTGCCTTCTCCAGATTTTTCCTCGATATCTATTCTTAAATATTTATTTACTGACGTAATTACTGAAGGATATCCGTTTTCAACAACTGAATATTCTCCAGAAATATATAATTTACCAGGTGCTTTCACTGAATACATGAATCATTGCCTCTCAATCAATATCTCTTAATCCTGGTCCAATTTTTGCTTGAACTGTTTTTGCTGATTCAACGTTATTTTTAATATATTCATCTACAATATCAATATTATTTTTATCAGTTATTATTTTAACATTAGGACCTGCATCAATTGTACAATATGCAAGAATTCCTCTTGTTCTAAGTTCTTTAACTAATTCTATTACTCTTAATGTATTTCCAGAAAAATATGTAAATGTTGGGTTTGAAGATATCGTTAATGCATGCATAGACATTGCATTGTGTTCTGAAATTTCACCAATTTTTTGAATATCGTTGGCTAAAATAGCAGATTTAATTTCTTCAAGATTCCGATTCACTAGATTTTTCCACTCACCATAGAAGGGTGAAGTTGCAGCAGATAATCTCATACCCTGAGTGGAAGATATATCTTTTTTATTTTCATTTAAAATAACGGATAAGATCATCAAGTCAGTCTTTGGATTCTCATCAATAGGTATGGCAAAAGATGTTTCGTTACTATTTCCAGCTTGCCACTCTACAAAACCACCATAAACAGATCTACTTGCTGACCCTGAACCGTTTCTTGCTAAAATAGATAATTCTTTTTGGTTCAGACCTAAATTTAAATTACTATTCAAAGCACCGGCTAATGCAGCGTAACCAGATGCAGATGAAGCAAAACCAGCAGAAGTAGGAACATGATTTTCTGAAATGATTTTAAGATGATTGTCAAAACCGTATTCATTACGGACAAAGTCTAAATATTTTGAAATGCGTGTATTGTCAACAATTTGTCCATCTAGTATAAACTGATCATACTCACTATCGATGATTTCCACTGTAGTATCAGTATAGAATTTGTCCAATGTTAGAGAAAGGCTACCTGTATATGGAATTTTATATTGTTCGTCTGCTTTTCCCCAATATTTGATTAGGGCAATATTAGTATAAGCACGTGATGTTTTAGTCAATATCAGTTTCCTCTTCGTATATTGAAAGTGGCTGAATCCAAGTTTGGTAAGCATTAGCTAGTTGTAATTCATTTCTAATTTTTTGGGCACTACGTAAATTACTAGCAAGACAGATAATACATCCACCTTTACCTCCACCGGTGATTTTACTACCTAAAGATCCACCTCTATTTGCGGCTTCAATAAGTCTGTCAGTTTCAGTACTACCTAAGTCTAGTTGGGATAACAACAAATTAGCGGAATTAAATGTTTTTCCTAACTCTGCTAAATTATTAGATTTTAAAGCTTCATATGCTTCTAAAGTATAATCACCAAGTTTTTCTAAAATAGGTGCTATGGTTTTTTCATCTTTATTGTACATATCTCTAACTTCAGCAACAGTTTGTTTAGTCTTGCCTTTAACTCCTGAATCAGCAATTATGATAAATCCTGATGATGAGAAACTAAATCTTTCTACAGGTTTGTCTTTACTAAACAAAATTGATTCATCAGAAATAACTGTAACACCGTCTAATCCACTAGCTTTACCGTGATTAACAGTTTCTGAATCATTAATATATGAAAGCTGTTCAGAATTTTTCAATTTCACTTTAAAGAAATCAAAAAAAGCGTCAACAATAGCTGCAGAAATAGCTGCAGAAGAACCTAGTCCTCGCTCTATAGGCAAACTGCTATCTATAGTAATTGTATAGGATAAATTATTATGATTTAATTTTTCATCAAGTTGATTTATCAAAACTTTTATTCCTGAAAGTGTTTCTGGAATATCTTTTAGCGTACCTGCGTAATATCTTGAAGAAATATATTTCTCACTACTTTGTTTAATTTGTACTATCACGGGAATGCTTAGCAAGGGTAGGGCAATTGCTGGATAACCGTAGACAACTGCATGTTCACCCATAATAATTATCTTACCGTGACTTTTTCCTGTTCCAATAAGCACACTAACACCTCTGTTCTAATAATTACTATTTTAAACATCTGTAGATCTTATTTCCATACCTAAACACGATTAGATATATATGTGATAAAATTTTTTTAGGAGATTAAAATATGACATTAAATTTCATTCTTGGCAAGAACAAAGTTGATCATCATCAAAAAATTCAAGAATTATTTGAAAATGATTATCAAAAAAATCCTAAAAATCAATTCTTCTTTTTAGTTCCAAATCATATCAAATTCGAATCTGAAATTGAGTGGCTGAACAGATTTGGTCAAATAACTGGGAACAGTGATATTGTAGCTGCAAATAATGTACAAGTATTCTCTATTTCTAGGCTTATTTGGTATCTATTGCGAGATACTGATCTCTTAGATAAGGAAAGTATCACAACTACCAAATCAGCAATGATCCTTAGAAATATTGTTAATTCCAATCAAAGTAATTTGAAATTATTTTCGGGTATGGTTAACAAACAGGGATTTATCTCTGATCTTGTCAGTCAATTTGATGAATTGATTTCTGGTGCAATTGAGCCTGATGATTTAGATTTAATAGAAAATGATCAATCAAACAAAAATAAAATTGCTGAACTAAAACTTATCTATGAACAATATGTTCAAGAAATATCACAGTTTGAAACAAATAGCAGTCGTATTGATGAACTAATTGAGTATCTGAATACAAATGATTGTAAAAACATGAATTTTTATATTTCAGATTTTTCTTCATTTACTGCTACTGAATACAAATTAATCGAAGCACTTATTATCAACGGAAACAGTATTAATGTCTCATTGATAATGGATGAGCCAGCGATTGAATTACCAGAAAAAACAGACTATTTTTACCGTGTTAAAAAAACCTTCAATCAACTTTTCCAAGTAGCTAAAAATAATAAAATACCATTCCACAGTCTTTTTGCTGATAAATCTAGAATAAACATTGATATAGAAAGATTAGAGGATTTTTGGTTAGATTCCAATGCTCCAACCCCAATCAGTAAACCGGAATCTCTAGAAAATGATAATTCAATTCAAATTTGGAAGGCTTCTGACAAACAAACAGAAATCTCCATAGTCAGTACTTATATCAGACAACTTGTTGCAACCCAAGATTATCGATACAAGGATTTTTTAATAGTTACTAGAGACTTATCACAATACGAATCATTTATTGAATCCTTATTAGAAAATAATCAGATACCTTACTATATTGACATTCAAAGTAAAATGGCAAATCATCCCTTAAAGAAAATGGTAGATCTCCTTTTTGAAATCATGTCTAACAATTTCAGAAGTTCAGATATAATTGCACTTTTAAGGACAGAATTATTAATACCAGAAGATCAATTCGAATCTGAAGAAGAATACCGTTTAGCAGTAGATTTACTAGAAAATTATGTTATTGCAAATGGTATAAACTTCAAGAAAGCTTGGTTTGGAGAGGATTTTGCTAATCCAGATCTGGAAGATGAAAATTTAACAAAAGAGTTCATACTAATAAATTCGCTTAAAAAATTTATACGTGATATTTTCACTGAATTGATGAAATATTTAGATAACTCTAAAAACAATCTAGAAGCTATCTCTAATTTGTATAGTTTTTTAGAAGAAAAAAATGTTTTTTCGACTCTTAAACAATGGTCTATAAATAGCATCGAAAATAATGATCTTAGAACCGCAGATAAGATTGATCAAGTTGTCAATAAATTCAATAGTATTTTAGATGAATTCATTGATGTATTTGGTGACGAAAAATTTGATGATAAATTATTAATTCAAGTTTTAGATTCTGGTTTTGAAACTGCAAATTATTCTCAAATCCCTAGTACATTGGACGCTGTAAGTGTTTCAGAAATAGGAATGGTACAGCCTCTAAATAGAAAAATTATTATTGTAATTGGTTCAACTAGTAACAATATGCCTGGAGCTACAACAACTAAAACTATCCTGAATAATGAAGAGAGGGTATCTTTAGCAAATAACTTAAATGATGACTACAAGTATCTACGTGAAGATGACGAGATTATAAATAACAGTGAACCATACTTGCATGGATTAATTTTCTCATCAGCAAAAGAGCGTATTATCTTTACGTACCCCAATATAACTGAAGATGATAACTATGATGAAGTGTCTAGTTATGTTCAAAGAATACAGAATCATTTCAATCTAACTAAGCAAAGTTTTGAAATTAATCCAAATCCTTCAACAAAAGTAGAAGGAGAAATTCTTAGATATGTTGGATCAGATATTTCTACTTTGAATTTTTTAACGAGAGCATCAAGAACGGCACTAGATAATAGGGAAGACCTTTCAAGTGGCTGGAAATATATCAGAGATTCACTGGTAGAAAATATTAAAGAAAGAGCACAAATCACACTATCGTCTCTCGATTATCGTAATATACCAGAGAACCTAAGTCCTCAATTAGTTGAAGATTTGTATGGTAAAAAAATTGATGTATCCGTCTCAAGGCTTCAGACATTTTACGAAAATGAATATGAGTATTTCTTAAAATACGGATTGAAATTAAACCCTAGAACTGTTTATGAAGTTAGTCCCATGCAAATAGGGAATCTTTTCCATGGGGTATTGGACGGATTTGTTAAAAAAATATCCCAAGAAAATATTGATATTCGTGATCTATCAAATACCCAATTAAATAAATTGGTAGATGAGTTATTCATTAATAACTTAAACCAGAGTGAATTTAATATTCTACGTTCATCTCAAAGAATGAATTATATTGCTCAAAAAATTAAAAACACAATATTAACAACAATTTACAGAACTCAAAATCAGTTTAAAAAATTATCTTCCAATCCCAAAAGTTCTGAAGTTACTTTTGGATTATTAAACAAACATCAAGATATAAAGGGACTAACTATACCAATTGATGATCGCCATGTTATTAATGTTCGTGGGAAAATTGATCGAATTGACGAAATGATTTTTGATAACAAATCATACCTAACGGTTATTGATTACAAATCAAGTACCCGTGATTTCTTATACAAAAAATTTATGTCTGGTTTAAATTTACAATTAACTACCTATCTACAAAGTGTTCAAGATAACTTGCCACTATTAGCTTCAAAACCAACTGCTGAAGTTGCAGGAGGTTTCTATGAACATATTCAAAATCCCGTAATTAGCTATGATGAAAGTAAAAATAATGACTCTGAAATAGAAAAGAAATTTAAATTAAAAGGTTTAATTTTAAATGACGAAACTCTACTGGAAAGTTACCAACCAAATTTATCTGGTAGATCTGATATTTTACCTATAAATAAAACCAAGAATGGAATTAAAATTGCTAAAAATTCTTCTGTAAATTCTGAAGAATTAAATTTAATTTTGAGATATAACACTAATCTAATTAAAGAAGCCGGGAAAAAGATCTATTCAGGTCAATTAAACTTGAATCCTTATCGGGATGGTACAGAGCAAACGGCTCTTCAATACAGTGACTACAAACCAATTATGGTCTTTGATGCTATGTTACAAGAGAACAATTACAATGATATTCAAAGCTATGATAAAGAAACAGCACTTCAAAAAATAAGAGAAGACTTAGGAGAGGACTAACTGATGCCAAAATGGACAGAAGATCAAGAAAAAGCAATATATCATACTGGTCATGACATTTTAGTTTCAGCTGCTGCCGGATCAGGTAAAACGACGATTCTGATTGAAAGAATTGTTGAATTACTCAAAAATGGTTCAAGTATTGACAGTCTTTTAGTCTCTACTTTTACTAAAGCTGCTGCTAATGAAATGAAAGAACGATTAGAAGTAAGGTTGAAAGAGTTAACAAGAGACCCAGAGCTTACTCCTGATTTAAAAAAACATTTGCAATCGCAGATTTATAAAATTCCTATGGCTAATATCAGCACACTTCATTCTTTCTTTAACACAATAATTGAAAAATTTTATTATGTTATTAATTTAGATCCATCACTGCAATTGATTACTGATGATACACAGATTCAGATGCTTAAAGATCAAGCTATTGAAAATGTTTTTTCTGATTACTACGAAAAAGATGATAGTGATTTCTTAAATGTTGCTGACAACTTTTCAAATGATCGTTCCGATGAAGGATTAACTACCTTAATAGATCAACTATATAATTTTGCAATAACTAATACAGATACTGAAAAATGGCTTAACAATTTGTCATCTTTCTATGATTTAGAGGATCCGTTTGAATCCAGCGATTTTTATAAATCTACTCTGGTACCCAATTTAAAATTAAACATTTCAAGTTTAATTGATGAGTTAACTGAGATTTATTACTTATCACAAGAGGATCTTTTATCATCTGCATATACAGAAGCAGTCTCCTTAGCACTGAATGATTTAAAGCAAGTTTATTCAGAAATTGAAGAAAAATCATTTGATGAGATTAGAGATTATTTCCAAAATTTCAAAATGGCATCCGCTAAAAGAATTTCTAAAGAGGACAAAGAAGGGGAAGACCCAACTATAGTTGAAGCATTAAAAGAACAATTAAAATCTTGGAAAGACTCTTTTAAAAAGATTAGTGAAAACTATTTCTCAATGGACGCCAAATTATTAACTAGTGTAAGTAGTAGTTCCGCTAATATTATTGCCAAACTAGTTGAGATAGAAATTAAATTTATTAATGAGTATCAATCACTAAAATTAGCCAATGATTTGATGGATTTTAATGACTTAGAACATTACGCATATGACATCTTAAATACTGAAATTGATGGAGAAAATATAGCTCAAGACTACTATCAAAATAAATTTTCTGAAATCATGTTAGATGAGTATCAAGATGTAAATGCTATGCAAGAAAACATTATTCAGAGAATTAAAACTGAATCTAATCATTTATTTATGGTTGGTGATATTAAGCAATCTATTTATGGATTCAGACAAGCTGCGCCTTATATTTTTGCTCAAAAGTATCGTGATTTTCAAAAGAATGATAACGATTCTGAACTGATTCAACTATCAATGAATTTCCGTTCAGCGGTTGATGTCGACAATTTTGTTAATACTATTTTTGAAAGAATTATGGATGAGAAAATTGGTGAAATCAATTACGATAACGATGCAAAATTAGTTCCAGGAACCAGTTTTCCAAAAGATATAGATACTAAAAATGAATTATATTTGATAAATAATGATGAAAATAGCGATAAAAGGAAGGACCAGATTGATTTTACGATAAGTAAAATTCAAAAAATGATTAGTGATAAGTTTGAAATTTATGACACTAAACTAAAAGAAAAACGTCCAATCAAATATTCAGATATCGTGATTTTGGCTAGAAACAAAAGTATGAATACTGATATGGTATCTTCATTTGCCAAAGCAGATATTCCTTTATTAGTAACTGCCTCAGAGAACTATTTTCAAACTACCGAGCTACAGATTTTAGTATCATTTTTAAAAATAATAGATAATCCTATACAGGACATTCCTCTAGTTGCAGTGTTAAGATCTCCAATTGTAAAACTAGGTGAGAGACAGTTGGCAGAAATTCGATTGGCAAGTAAAGGAACCAATTTTTATAATGCAGTAAAAAGTTACGTTGAAAAAAATGACGACGAACTTGCTAACAATCTGAATAATTTTCTTAATTTACTTGATAATTATCGTGAGTATTCAAATAAAAACAGTATTACGCAACTAATTTGGAAAATATACAAAGAAACTGGTATTTTGGATTATATTTCAGGTATGCCCGGTGGTAAACAACGTGCAGCAAATTTAAACGCTCTTTATCAACGTGCCAATTCATATGAAAAGAATCGATCTCGTGGACTTCATGATTTTATTACTTATATTGAAAAACTAGAACAGAATGATAAAGATTTAGCACAACCCAGCAGTATTGATAACGAAGACAATACCGTTAAAGTTATGACAATTCATGGTAGTAAAGGTTTAGAGTTCCCTGTGGTTTTCTTTGTTGGTTTAGGTTCTAAGTTCAACAATAGAGATGTTATTTCAGCTAATATTTTAGATACCCAATTAGGGATAGGTATTGACTATACGGATCAACAGAAACATGTTAAATATAAAAATATTCAAAAAGTTATTATAAGTAATAAGAAAAATATTTCATCGATATCAGAAGAAATGCGACTATTGTATGTTGCTTTGACAAGAGCTAAACAAAAATTGGTTATGGTGGGATCAGATAAAACACCTGAAACTATTCTAAACAAGTGGGATAGTGCTTCCGCGAATGATAATGGATTAATATCTGTCGCAAGTAGACTAAACAGTAGGACATTTCAAGATTTAATTGGAATATCTACTTTGCAAAGTAAGCAAATTAAAAATTATGATAAGAATGTTTTTTACAATAGTAATTGTGCTCTTACCTTTGAATTAATTTTTGACAAAAATTTTGCTAGTGCTAAACAAGTGTCTAACATTGTAGAGAGTAACTTTGAGCTTACTAATTTATTTAAAACTACTGTTCAAAACATCTTAAACTTTGATTATTCATACCAAAGTGCAGTCAATACAACTGCTTATCAATCAGTTTCTGAGATAAAAAGAGTATTTTCTGATCCAGATGAAGATTCCATGTTGTATTTGGAACAAAGATCACAATCTAACAGAATAGTACAAAATTCTTTTGATAAACCTAGCTTTTTAAAAACATCTAAATCAGTATCTCCAGCACAAGTTGGTAGCGCAACCCATCTAATTCTTCAAAAAATAAATATAAAACATAAACCCACAACACAGGATTTTAATGAGTTAGTTAATAGGTTAATTCAGAATCAAACTTTTACTAAAGAAATAGCACAAAAAGTGGACGTTAATGCTTTAGTAAACATGTATAATAGTGATTTAGGTGATCAAATTATTAAAAATAATGAAAATGTAAGTAGAGAGTATGCATTTTCTCTACTTATTCCATCTGACAAATTGTTCAAAAACAATGATGATTCTCATGATAAAATACTTGTACATGGTATTATTGATGGTTTAATTGAGTACGAAGATCACGTAATTATATTTGATTATAAAACTGACAATATAAAATCTGAAGATCATCAATCAGAATTGATCAAAGAATATTCTGGTCAATTAAACTTATATGAAATCGCAATTCAAAATATTCTGAATAAACCAGTTACTGGTAAATATTTATACTTTTTAAATAACAATAATCTAGTAAATTTAGCTTAAAGAGCAGGAGGTGAGTCTTTGAAAAATTCATTTGTTGTTGTCGATCTAGAGACGACTAATGCAAATTGGCATGATAATGGACGTATAATTCAATTTGGCTGTGCAATTATTGAAGATGGGGAAATTACAAGTCTTATCAATCAAAAAATAAATCCTCAGGTACCTATTTCTTCAAGAATTAGCGCACTTACAGGCATAACAGATGATGATGTTAAAGACTCACCAATATTTGAAGATATTGCTCCAGATATTTTCAAACTACTAAAAAATAAAATATTCATTGCTCATAATGTGAATTTTGATTTAACTTTTCTTAATAGAGAATTTCAACGAGTTGGTCTTAATGAACTGAATATTAAGGCAATAGATACAGTTGAGCTGTCACAAATTTTGTTTCCTACTTTGAGTAGTTATAAACTTCAGGATCTTACAAGTTACCTCAAAATTGAACATAACAATCCACATAGTGCAGATAGCGACGCACTTGTTACTGCCGAATTATTTCAAACATTGCAGGAAAGACTGAGATCTTTACCCAGAACGACAATAGAAACTCTTGCAAAACTTGGAAAAGATACCATACGTGATACAAACATAGTTTTCAAACAAGCATTAGAAGAAACATCAGATAATGTTCCTCTAAGAGATTATTTGTATGAAAAAAATGGATTGGTTTTACGTAAAAAAGATTTACACATAACTGATTACATTCATAAAAATAATCATTTTCCGGACACTATAAAAAAGAAACAATTATTATTCAATAAAAAAATAGAATATAGATCTAATCAAGTAGAATTAATGGATTTTATCTATAAACTAAGCAACAGTAGAAATAAAAAACAAAAGTGGAATATAATCGAAGCACCCACTGGATCGGGTAAAACCCTAGGCTATTTGTTGCCATTAAGTTATGTTACAAATAATAATCAAAAATTGATTGTCGCTACTTCTACAAGAGTGCTTCAACAACAAATCTTAGACGAGGCAATTCCTCTTCTGAACGATATTACTGGAAATAACTATCATGCTGAGATTGTTAAGAGTAGCTACAATTATATAGATTTGGATCGTTTTTTTGATGCTCTTCAAAGTTATGAATCACATGGTCATACAGCATTAATTGAGATGAAAATAATAGTTTGGTTAACTATGACAACTACAGGTGATCTTGGAGAACTAAAGTTAACAAATTATAACAATCCATTTTTCTCATTGATCAGACATCATAAAGAACTAAATGAGAATACTTTATTTGCTGACGACGACTTCTGGAAATTTCAACAAAATAAATTCAAGGAATCAAATATTCTATTAACTAATCAGGCATTTTTAGCTAGAAATGTTGATATGGACTATTGGGGACAAAATTCTTATCTAGTGGTTGACGAAGCTAATCATTTTGCCCAAAGTGTAAGAGATGCTAATTCTCCAGTAATAAAGTTTTATCAAATCAACGAATACATTAAAAAAATTAGTGACATATTGTATCAAAATAGAAATACTTTAAAATTTGCATTTGATCAATCTCCAACCAAGTTATGGAGTTCCAAAGATCTAAGTGAATTCGAAGAGCACTTTCAAGATATTAATAACTTAATGGAACGAATTGAATTTAATATTTTTGAAAACTATATCCAAAGTCACGTGAAACTGAATGATCGTGAGAGGGATGTTTCTATAGTTAATAATTCTCAAAAATTTGGTAAAAAAAATGAACATTTAACGGAAATGCTCATATCGTTACTAGGGCATTTGAATTTTATTTCTAAGCGAATTGATCAATTATTCGATCAATATTCATCACAGAAAAATTTCATTTCAATTGAGTTATCAAGAATTATCTCGAGTTTAGTCATTGAGAATGAAAAATTACTAACACCTATTTCCTATATTGATGAACTCATTCAACAAATAGAAAATCGATCAGGAAAATTTGGTGTAGAGTTACAAATGTCTAACTTCTATGATCCAAAAACAATTGAAGTTAGTTGGAAACAATATGATATCAAGAAACCGCTCCAACAAATTGAAAGTAGATTTAGTCAAATAATCAATATCGGTGCTGCTTTAAGTATCCAAAATTCGTTTGATTTCTTCATATCTGATTTACAACTTAGAGAAACAAGAATAAATAAAACATTGATTCTAAATGACACAAATCACATTGACCAAAATCTTAAAATATATCTGCCAGATAATTTAAAAGATATAAACGATCTTAATAATGATGAATATTACCGCATGATTGCTAACTATATTATTGATTTATTAAAGAATGTAGATCGTCAAACAATGATTCTTTTCAATTCTCTAAACACTCTAAAAAATGTTTACTTCAAACTATTAGAAGGCAACCTAGAAGAAGAGTGGGAGCTTTTGGCTCAGGATGTTACTGGTAGCCCTGAAAAAATCAAAAAAAGATTTGCATTGGGCAATCGTGCTGTCTTACTTGGTGCTAATTCATTTTGGGAAGGTGTAGATTTTCCAGATAAACTTTTAGAGATTATTGTGATAACGAGAATCCCATTTGAATCACCTGAACAACCTGACGTAAAGATTAGAAATGATATTTTAAAAAAGAAAAAACAAAACGTTTTTCTTGTCGATACATTGCCTAGAGCTATTTTACAATTCCGACAGGGGATTGGAAGATTAATAAGAACACCCACAGACAAGGGTATTATTTTGATGCTAGACAATCGTTTAACATCTACAAATTATGGTGATACTATCTTAAAATCTATTCCTAAAAATGTTGATGTTGAAACAAAAAGTATGGATTCCATTAAAAAAGATATAAATAAGTTTTTGAATTAATGGAAAAGTTGCTATACTATTCTTATTGAAAATAATTAAGGGTAAAGATATGAATAAAGGAACTAAAATTTTATTAAGTGTTTCAATTATCGCCCTCGTACTGATCTCTGTTCTGACATATTTGAATATGGCTATATCTCCATATAGTAGTGCTCAATCACAGTCAGAAACTATTGCGAAGGAAAAAGCAGGTATAACTACTTCAGATTATTTTGGTGAATATAATCGTGATAAGCAATATTATTCGATTGGTGGACTGACTCAATCTAATAAATATCGATACATCATTATTAACGCAAAATCAGGTCAGACCACTGTAGTTAATAAGAACGATGCACCACAAAGATCTGAAATCACATCTGAGGTTCAAAACCGATATAATGCTAAAAAAATTCTCAATATCAATCTAGGTTTATATAAAAATAAACCTACTTGGGAAGTTTCATTTCAAAATAAAAATGGAACTATAGGATACAACTTAGTAGATTTTGAAACGGGCAAGAGTATTAAAACTACAAATAATATATAATCCGGAGGCTTAATTAATGGTAAAACAAATTAGTATTGTTGATGCAAAAGATTACGTAGATCAAGAAGTTAAAATTGGTGTTTGGTTAACAGACAAACGTTCTTCAGGTAAAATAGCTTTCCTTCAATTACGTGATGGATCTGCCTTTTTCCAAGGCGTTGTTCTAAAAAACGAAGTTAGTGAAGAAACATTTGAACTTTCTAAATCACTTCGTCAAGAAGAAAGTATGTGGATTACAGGTACTATTCATAAAGATGATCGCTCTCACTTTGGTTATGAAATTCAAGTTTCAGATATTGAACCAATTGGTGGCAGTGAAGATTATCCTATTACTAACAAAGAACATGGTACAGAATTCTTAATGGACCACCGTCATCTATGGCTTCGTTCTCGTCGCCAAAATGCCATTATGCATATTAGAAATGAAATGATTAATGCTACATACGACTTTTTCAACGAAAATGGATTCATCAAGATGGATCCACCAATCTTCACTGGTAGCGCTCCTGAAGGAACAACAGAGTTATTCCATACTGAATACTTCGACACCGATGCATATCTTTCACAAAGTGGACAATTGTACGCTGAAGCAGGGGCAATGGCTCTTGGAAAAGTATTTACGTTTGGACCAACTTTCCGTGCTGAAAAATCCAAAACAAGACGTCATCTAACTGAATTTTGGATGATTGAACCAGAAATGGCTTTCATGCATCAAGAACAAAGTTTGGAAATTCAAGAAAGATATATTGCTTATCTTGTTCAAAGAGTTATTGATAATTGTGAATACCAATTAGGTCTTCTTGATAGAGATGTTGATACTCTAAAGAAATATACAAAATTACCATATCCACGTGTTTCATATGATGAAGCCGTTGAAATGCTTCAAAAGGCAGGTATGGACACAAAATGGGGTGACGATTTCGGTGCACCCGAAGAACAATACATTTCTGAACAATTTGAACAACCTGTATTTATCCTTAACTTCCCTAAATCAATCAAACCTTTCTATATGAAACCACATCCAACTGATGAAAGACTATATGTTTGTGCTGATCTATTAGCCCCAGAAGGATACGGGGAAATTATTGGTGGTTCTGAACGTGAAACTGACTTTGATCAACTAGAAGCAGAAATTAAAAAAATGGGTCTAAATATGGATGATTATCAATGGTATCTTGACCTTAGAAGATATGGATCAGTTCCTCATTCAGGATTTGGTTTAGGATTTGAACGTGCAATTACATGGATTTGTCATCTTGACCATCTACGTGAAGCAATTCCATTCCCAAGAATGATTAATCGCTTAAGACCATAATTAAATTAATAAAAATAAGCATAGACATCTATCTGTCTATGCTATTTTTCTAAACTAGGTGAGCTAATGAAAGATAAGATTTTAAAAAAATTAATAGAATCAAAGTATACATCTATCAACAACTTAGTAATTCAATATTATAAAAAACTAGGAATGACTGAAAAAGATTTAGTAGTCTACATATTTTTAACCATGAGTAATCAAGAGGGAATTGATTTTCCACCTTCTAAAGATATATCCTCTATGACTCTCATTCCAGAAACTGAAGTATTTGATATAATACAAAACCTAATTAAGTTGGGAATTATTGAATTAAAAACTGTTATAGAAAATCATGTTCAACGTGATGTATACTCATTGTCTCCTGTTTATTACAAAATTGCGGATTTTCTAAATCAAGAAGAAAATGAAACTCAAAAAGAAAATTTACAGAATAAAGTTCAAAACTTATTTAAAAAATTAGAAATTGAATTTGGACGTCCAATTTCTCCAATAGAACAAGAACAAGTTCATCAATGGATTAATGATGATCATTACCCAGTAGAATTAATTGAATTAGCACTGAGAGAAGCTGTTTTAAATCAAGCATATTCCTTGAAGTATATGGATCGTATATTAATTAGTTGGGAAAAAAGTAATATAAAAACTGCAGAGCAATTACAGGACCGCAGGAAAAAAATGGGATATTAGCATGTTAAATAATGACCAGATATTTGAATTAATAAAAATGATCGAATATGATGTGGGACCGGTTGGTATATCACTAAATGCGGAGACAAATTTTCAGTTTTTAATAGCAGTAATAATGAGTGCTCAAACTACTGATGTAGCTGTTAATAAAGTGACTCCAAAGTTATTCCAAAAATATCCTACCGCAGAAAAAATGCAATATGCTAATCAAGATGACATTGAGAATATTATCAGAAGTATCGGTTTGTACAAAAATAAATCTAAAAATATTATTGCTACCTCAAAAATGTTAGTATCTGATTTTAATGGCAAAGTACCTGATAATAGGGAAGACTTGATCAAGCTTCCTGGTGTCGGTCGTAAAACTGCAAACGTTGTACTAAGTGACAGATTTAATCAACCGACATTTGCAGTTGATACTCATGTTGAAAAAATCTCTAAGAGACTACATTTTGTAGATCCGAATGCATCAGTTATTGCAATAGAAAATAGAATTGTAGATGCTCTACCAGATAATGAGTTACATACAGCACATCACTCACTAATTGAATTTGGAAGAAAATATAATATAAAAACATTGGATAATCAGATAACGCAATTAAGCGATCAAATGTTTGAGAAAAATAAAAAAGCTAGAACTCAATGAGTTCTAGCTTTTTTTAATTTGTTGGGGGAGTTGTAGTTCCTCCACCGCCAGTTCCAGTACCTGTTCCACCAGTGTTATTGTTTCCACCACCGGTATTACCAGTTCCTGTATTTCCATTGTTGTTTCCTGTAGATCCTGTTCCAGTGTCAGTATTACCATTTTGACTATCATCAGTTGTAGTCTCTGAGTCTGATGTGGAATTGTCTGAAGATCTTCTATTTGTCACAACTTCATTACCTGAAACTGTTGTAGACGATTGTGAAGAGTAATCAGATTCGGAATAAGGATTTGAAGGTTCATAACCTTCAATAAATAATTCCTTTGTATAGTTTGAACTTCCTGGCGGTGCAACAGTAGGGGTCTTTGACCCATTATTTTGTATTCTCATTGAAACTACTGAGCTTGGTTTCTTCCAATTAGAACTAGTCTTATCATTGTATAGATATTCCATCTCAGCTTTATATATTTTACCTGCTACACTTTGATAAGTACTTGAAACACCCTCAGAGTTAGGAGAATCATAACCAGTCCAAACACTCATTGAGTAATCCTTGGTGTATCCATTATACCAAGCATCTTTTGATTTACCGCTTAAGGCGTAATTTGATGATATTTCATCATCACTATAATTTGTCGTACCAGTTTTACCAGCTTGATGAATACCACTTATTTGAGCGTAACTAGCAAATCCAGTAGATGAAGGAACACCCTTTAGCATATCTGTAATCATATAAGCTGTAGAATTCTTCATGACCTTTTTAGCTTTAGAACTATAGTTATGAACAATACCATCTGCAGTTTCTATTTTACTTACATATGTTGGCTTATAATAAGTTCCCCCGTTGGCAAATGCGGAGTAGGCACTTGCACCTTGAAGACTCGAAGCATTAGCACCAATACCAGCTGAAAGACCTTGGCTGTTACTTACATCTATCCCCATGTTGGAAGCAAAGTTGATAGCTTTGCTAAATCCAACAGATTGGAGTGTTTTGACAGCAGGGACATTTCTTGAACCTATAAGTGCTTCTCGCATACTCATTTGTCCCTGATAGGTATTATCCCAGTCACCAAGTACGATATCTGTACCAGGATATGTGTATTTGCTATCGTCTAATTGATGATAGGTTGACCAATTTAGGTACTCGATTGCCGGTGCATAATCCAACACTGGTTTTATAGTAGAACCATTACTTCTAGACGTTTGAACAGCTCTGTTAAGTCCAAACTGAATATTTTGAAGATTTCTACCACCGATCATGGCAATTACTTTACCATTGTTAGGATTGACGATTGAAGCACCTACTTGCATCTTCGAATCTTGGAATTGAACATAATTTGAACTATTCACAATATTATAAAGACGTTTTTGTGCATCGTAATCCATATTTACAGTGATTTTCAAATTGTCTCTATAAGGATCGTATCCTTTTTTCTGAACCTCAGTAATGGCTTCTTTAACATAAGGATCTGTTATCATACGATTATTATCATCAGACGACTGAATATTATGGTAAGCTCTCATACCACTGTCGATAGGTGTTGCAATAGCTTCCTGCGCTTGAGATTTACTTATTTTATTATTGTTATACATAGCACGAATAACTAGATCCCTACGTTCCTTGGCCTTATCAGGGTGCTTATATGGGTCATAACTCGATGGAGCATTTGGCAATCCTGCTAATAAAGCCTGTTGAGGTAAAGTCAACTCGTCTAATGATTTGCCGTAATAGTACTTAGATGCTGTCTGAATACCATAAACACCATTACTCATATATACCTTGTTTACGTAGTATTCTAAAATTTGATCTTTTGAGTACTGTTGACTTAACTTGATAGCCAACCATGCTTCTTGTAGTTTTCGCTTATACGTTTGGTCTTTTACATCAGTTGAAAAAGCAGTTAGTTTAATAAGTTGTTGGGTTAGGGTACTTCCACCTTGAAGACCATCATCTCCAAATGCATTATTAAATACTGATTTAACAATTCTCACTGGATTAATTCCAAAAGTTTCATTGTAAAATTGTTTATCTTCTATAGAAACAACTGCATTTTGCATTTGCTTTGGTACTTTATCAATTGTCACATAATTTCTTTTGCTATTACCTAAGGATACAATTTGTTTTCCACTTGTATCTACTATTACTGATGATCCACCGCTTTGTAGATCTTCTTTTGTAACAGTAGGTGATTTAAAGGCATAGTAGGTAAATACGCTTAGGAATATCACGATACATAGTGCTATGAAAATCCCAAAGTATTTAAGGCCTTTTTTCCAATATTTAGTAGTCTTCATTTAGTTCTCCTTGTTTTGCAGCAATCAATTTATCAACTGCCGGCAAATAATCGAGTGTTGGTCGATAGCCACTTTTTAGTTCTATCCCAATTTTTTCAATTTGATCAACTTTTATTGATTTTGATCCATCAATATTTTTCTTGTCCCAATAATCAAATATAATATCGGCATCTACCAAAAAATAACGATTCAATGTTACATACTTCATAATTACAAAGCATATTCCGCCTTGCTTTTTGCAAGCTTTCAAATGATCAATTTGATGCTGGTGAAAGTTTTTCAAAGGAAAAGATTGTTTTAAAGTAGTTTCTTTTGCTTCGAAATCAACATAATATCCTCTATATATTCCATTGTAGTCGGTAGTGGAAGCCTGTTTAAAATAAGCTTCCTTTATCACTGCTTTACTACGTTTAGGATAATCTACCTTAACAATTTGAACGGGGATAGGTTTTTTATAAATTACAGCTTGATCATGCTCTCTATAAAATATATTTGTCTCGTTTATTTCTTCTTCTAGATGCATACCACGATCGCCAAAACGTACTTCCTTTTTGGTTCTTTTTTGGGTATTAGATGTGTTACCATTACTACTGAATGAGCGTCCATCAGGATAATTTAATGTCAAATAATCAACTCCTATTGTGTGACATTATACCATGATTAGATATTTTATAAAAAAGGGGAACATCTTCTGAAAAATTTATGGATTACAGGTTATCGATCTTATGAGTTGGGAATATTTAAAGATGATGACCTAAAGGTAAAAGTTATAAAAAATTATTTCAAAAATAGAATAATTAACTATATTGAAAATGGGGTAGAATGGATACTAACCGGTGCAAACCTTGGTACCGAGATGATAATTGGCGAAGTTGTAGAAGAGCTTAAACAAGAAAATTATCAAATTGAGCTTGCAGTTATTATTCCTTATCAAAATTTCGAGGGGAATTGGAATGACAACAACAAGCAAAAACTAAATATTTTTTTAAGAAAAGCTGACTATTTTAGCTATTTATCAGATTTAAGTTATACTAACTACGTACAGTTAATAAATTGGCAAAGTTTCATGCTGAAACATACAGATGGCGTCTTGATGTTCTACGATTTGGAGAATGTTGGTAAGCCAAAATATGACTACGAAGCGGTCATCAAGTATATTGAGAAGAATCCAGATTACTCATTAGAACTTGTTGATTTTGACTCTATGCAAGATTTTGCTAACTCAATGTTTGACAATTATTGAATTACATAAAAGGAGCTCCTACACATGAATAATATGAACAATTTTAATCCTCAGCAAGGTCCACAACCTGATCCAAATATGAATAATAACGACTTTTTCTTAAATTTTGAACCAAATGACATTCTTTCAAAAGAATTTAAGATTAAGATGCGTGGTTATGATCAAAATGAAGTTGATTTATTCCTTGATAATGTTATCAAAGACTATGAATCTTTTGAAAGTCAAATTGCTACTCTAAAAAATGAAATAGCTATGCTAGAATCTGAACGAAACAGCAATCCACAAGGACCACAACGTCCTCGTGTAAATAATCAACAACAAAGACCTATGCAACAACCTCAACCAGGTCAAAATCCTAACATGCAAGCTCGTCCACAAGCACCTAAACAGGCAGCTGCAAATCCAAATAAATCACAAAATTCAAACAAGTCTATAAATTCTGACTCAATGGATGAAACATACTACGATATTTTGAGAAGATTATCAAATCTTGAACAACGTGTATTTGGTCATGATTTTGCAAATAACAATCAACCAAAATCAAATCCAACTAATCAACAACCTCAACCAAATAACAACCAAAATGTTCAACAATTTTCTTCAGCTGTTGTTCCTAATCAATACAACACAAACAACAATAATAACAGATTCGAAAATGGTCACAACGAAATCAATTCTAATCAAAATTTCAATGGTTTCAATGATAATTTCAACAACAAGAGTAACTTTTAGTGTATAATATTTTTCATTGGTAAGTTCCTGGTAATCGCGGTTTGCTTATGCAAGCTGAGGAAAGTCCACGCCCGCACAAGCTGAGATTGCTTGTAGTGTTCGCGCTTAGCCCAATAAGCTAAGGTACTCCTTTGGAGTAACGGCAGTGAAAGCACTAAGGCTTTGGCTATGTGTTATTAACTTGAAAGTGCCACAGAGACGAGTATCAGAAGAAATTCTGATAGTGGAACGCGGTAAACCCCACGAGCGGGCAACCCAAACTTTGGTAGGGGCGCTTCATAACGAGAAATGAATCTACTATGAAGACTTTATTGTAGATAGATGATTACTGCTCATAATTTGTTGCCACTTATTATGAGAACAAAACGTGGCTTATAGGAATTTACCTAGGCAGAGGACGACTTGTTCGTCCTTTTTTTTTACAACAAAACAATAATTAATAATGGAGTAACTCTAATGAAATTAATTGCAACTATGGCAAGTGGATTTGAATCTGTTACAAAAAAAGAACTTCAAGATTTAGGTTATGAAGTTCAAACAGAAAATGGAAAAGTATATTTTGATGGTGAATACGAGGATATTGCTAAAGCAAATCTTTGGTTAAGAAGTGCAGATAGAATTAAAATTCTAATTTCCGAGTTTGAATCAAAATCATTTGAAGATTTATTTGATCAAATTTATGCCATACCTTGGGATAATTGGTTGCCACTTAATGCTGCATTTCCTATTAAAGCACGTTCAGTCAAATCACAATTGCATTCTGAGAGAGATATTCAAATAATTTCTAAAAAGGCCATTGCCAATAAACTTTCAGATGTTTACTCAAGAAGAGGCAGACTGCCAGAAAGTGGTTCTACTTTTAGTATTGAAGTAAGAATCGTAAAAGATCAAGTTCAAGTAACACTTGATACTACTGGTGAATCTCTTTATAAACGTGGATATCGTACTGATCATGGTGAAGCTCCATTGAAAGAAAACTTTGCGGCATCAATGATTCTACTAACTAACTGGAGTCCTGATATGCCTTTCATTGATCCAACTACTGGTTCAGGAACAATTGCTATTGAAGCAGCAAGAATTGCTAAAAATGTTGCTCCTGGTATTGATCGTCATTTCTTGTTTGAAAATTTTGATTGGTTTGATCCTAAAATATTAGATAATCTAAAAGCAGAAGCTAAAGAAAACGAAAAAAATATTGAATTAAATATTTTGGCAAGTGATATTGACGGTTCTATGATCGATATCGCTAAATTAAATGCCCACAAAGCTGGTACTCTTCATGACATTACTTTCAAACAAGTAGCTGTTAAGGATCTAAAGATAGAAGGGGAAAACGGTGTAATTATTTCCAATCCTCCATACGGTCAACGTATGAAAGATCTTGAAACTGTTCGTCGTATATACAAAGAAATGGGGACAGTCTTTGCAACTGCCCCCACTTGGAGTAAATATATACTAACTAGTGATGAAGAATTTGAAAAAAATTATGGTGAAAAGGCAACTAAAAAGAGAAAACTTTACAACGGTCGTATTAAGACTGAGTACTTCCAATTCTGGGGAAAAAGAAACTAATCTTATTTAATTTTTCTTCGACGTAAATCTAGTAACACAACAACCATAATCACCAAAGTAATGATTAAGGAAATTATCCATGAACTTTTTTTATCCGCAATTGGAAGAAACATGTTCATTCCATAAAATCCAGAGACAATAGTTGGAATACTTAAAAGAATTGTATATATAGTTAAAATTCTCATACTTGTATTTGTTTGATTATTAAGAATATTATTATATGTATTTGTGGTTCGTCCAATTATGTCTGAACAAATAGATGCCTGCTCTTTAACCTGATTTATTTCAATTAATGAATCATTGAGTAATTCCCGCGTTATCTTTGTAAGTCCCATATGAGAATTTACATTATCTGATGTAGCATACAGCTGACTAACAACAAATTGATTACCACTAATTGCAGTGCTCAAATATATAATAGCATCTTCTAATTTAGCTAGATTAAGTATTTCTTCATCAGTGGTTTTCTTGCTATTCAAATGCTTTTGAATTCTATTTCTTTCAATATTGAAATCATTAATTGAATCTTCAAAGTCACTTGAAACAAGATCCATTACATAAAAAATCATTGACCAATGCCTATTATCATGGTCGACAGAGTAGTGATTATCTGCTCTTAAGATATAATCGTCAATATATTCACTATATTTTATAGTGAAGCAGAATATTTTATTATCCTTGATTACAAATGAAATAGGTATTGTAGGTTTAAATGTTTTATTTTTTGACCGGTCTCTCTGAATATTGTAAACAATTAACCAACTTTGATTGTGCTCATCAAACTCTGTTCTTGCGCGTTCATTTTTATCACTAACGTACTCAATAATTTCATCCGTTAACTTGTACTTTTCAGAAAGCAAAATCTTTTTGTCATCTTCACTGAGTGATGCTTCGGATTTTATAAGAACTAGGTTAGTTTTATCCTTTAGTACTACATTTTCAATCATTATTTATTACCTCATTAAAAGTATATTAACATAAAAAAGCTCACACATAAGTGTGGGCTTTTTCTATGGCATAAATAGCTTAAGTAGTTCTGCAGTAGGGACTCCCTTGAAGTAGTCATCTAAGTTAAATTTATCTAATACCGAATTGATGGCATCATGTTCAAATTTTATTCCCAAAAGTGAATCTTTAATATCTTTAACATCTTTCATACCAAAGAAATCACCGTAAATGTTAACATCTTTTATTAAACCATTTTCGATTTGGTAACGAACATCAACAGTTCCCATATCAAAGTGTTTACGTTGTTTAGCAGTAAAACTAGGAGATTTTCCATAAACCCAGTTCCAGTTATAGAAATATTTTTCTTTAATTTTATCTATCTCTTTTTGATCATCTGAAGTTATTTGATATTCTGAATCTTTAATCTCATCTAAATTATTTGCATGGAAAAGTTCAAGTAAAATTGAATCCCTAAACTCTTCTATAGTTAGGTTTTGAAATTCAGGATTCAAGTATGGTTTTATATTTGTCACACGACTTCTAATAGATTTAATACCTTTAGATTTAATTTTATCTTCTGGAACATTCAAAGCCTTAGTCAATACACTAAGATCAACATCATATGAAAGTGTTCCGTGTGAGTAAGTTTTACCATTTCTTGAATACATCGCATTACCAGAGAATTTTTTACCATCAACTAACAAGTCATTACGACCTGATATTTCTGCAGTTGATGCCCCCATACGTTTCAATACATCAATGATAGGTTGAGTGAATGATTTGAAATCACCAAAATTTTGATCATCTGAGTTAACTACAAAACTAAAACAAAGATTACCAAGATCTTGATATACAGCACCACCACCAGAAAGTCTTCTAGTAACTGTAATATCATTTTCCTTTACATACTCGTTATTTATTTCTTCTACTGTATTTTGATTTCGTCCAACAATAATACATGGTCCTTCAAAATAAAATAGCACTACAGGTTCATCTGTTTTAATATTATTCATAACAAAAGTTTCTGTAGCTAAGTTATCTCTAATATCCTGGTCCTTCATAACAACATACTTCATAATGAAACCTCCTATTTGAAAACACTTTCATATTAGCACAACAATATTTTAATACAAATAATTACTCATTTATATTTTGAATAAATTTGTTTATGAACTAACATATGTGCATGATTATTTTGCTTGTCGCGAATCTCTTTAATAAAATAGTCCGGGTAATCCTTAAGTAAAGCCATGATATCATCTAAAATATTTTGAAATGACTTGGCGTAATTTTTATTTATACTATCATGTAAAATTTTACTATCAGTAAAAATTAATAGTATATCGTTAGAATGTTTTTCTTTTAAATATTCCAAAGCTTTTTTCAAAGCCAAAAATTCTAAGTAGTGATTGCTCTCAGATTTTACATTTTCTGAATGTTCATATTGATTTCCGTTATCATCGATATAATAAGAAATTGCAGCAATATTTTGATTAGTATTTATACCGGCGTCGGTGTACAATTTAATCATGTATTTAACCCCTTTCTAGGAGATTTTAATGAAGAAAAAAATATATATTCAAGCCTCAGGATCATGGGGAATTATTCTGTGGTCTATCCTACTTATAATAATCTTTCTTGGAATAATCGTTCAACTAGAAAAACTATCTTTTACGATTGTACCTATAATTATATGGGTTTTTGCAGCATTGTATCTAGGACACATTATTTTTAATTCTTGGATAAAAATAGAGAATAATAAATTCTGGATAAAATTACCCATGTTTTTCCAAGCTAGATCCTTTGATTTGGAAGATGTTACTTTAGAGAAAACGAAATCTTTTAAACTAAATATCATCTTTAACAATCATGACTATTTTCCACAGACAGTTTTGCTTACAAAAAAGAACTTAAATAAATTACTTGAGGAGATTGATTAATATGACTTTCCCAAAAGATATTGAAATTGCGCAAGACGCTCAAGAGAAAAAAATCAAGAAAATTACTGAAATTGCCAAAAATATTGGATTAACTGATGATGATATTGAAGCATATGGTCATTATAAAGCTAAATTTTCATACAAAACAATTAATAAAACATTAGAGAAAAAACCTAATAAGTTAGTCCTAGTTACATCAATTAATCCAACACCAGCAGGTGAGGGAAAATCGACTGTGGCAATTGGGCTAGCTGATTCGTTAAAAAAAATCGGTAAAAAACCCGTTCTTGCATTACGTGAGCCATCTCTTGGACCAGTTATGGGATTAAAAGGTGGGGCAACCGGCGGAGGAATGGCACAAGTTATTCCAATGGAAGATATTAATCTACACTTTACAGGTGATATGCACGCATTAACTAGTGCTGCCAACACTATTGCCGCCATTATTGATAATCACTTACATCAAGGAAATGAATTAAATATTGATCAAAGAAGAATTATTTGGAAGCGTGCTTTAGATATTAACGACCGATCTCTACGTCAAACGGTTATCGGACTAGGTAGTCCAGTCAATTCAATACCTAGAGAAAATCAATTTGAATTAACGGTTGCTAGTGAACTAATGGCTATACTATGTCTTGCAGAAAGTATAGATGATTTAAAAACTAGAATAGGCAATATATTAGTAGCTTATAACTATAATCGAGAACCTATTTTCTTGAAAGACCTTGAAGTGCAAGGAGCTATTGCCATGCTTCTAAAAGATGCACTAAAACCAAATTTAGTACAAACTATTGAAAATACTCCAGCAATTGTACACGGCGGACCATTTGCCAATATTGCACATGGGTGCAACAGTATTTTGGCAACACAACTAGCTCAAAGATTAGGTGATTACGCAATTACTGAGGCAGGTTTTGGAGCTGATCTAGGTGCAGAGAAATTTCTTGATATTGTTACTCCAAAATTAGGAGCATCGCCAGATGTTATTGTAATTGTAGCAACTGTTAGAGCTCTAAAATACAACGGCGGACAAGCATTAAAAGAGATTGCAAATGAGAATGTTGATGCCCTACAAGAAGGATACAAGAACCTACAGAGACATATCCAAAATATGAGAAAATACAATATTCCTGTTGTGGTTTCTATTAATCGTTTTGAAACAGATTCTGATAATGAGTTAAGCACACTTAAAGAATTAATTTCTAGCGAAAATGTTCCAGTAGAGCTAACTGAAATTCACCACAATGGTAGTGAGGGTGGTATTGACCTAGCAAAAGCTGTTGTAGAAGCAGCAGAAAAAAATAACGATTACCATCCAATTTACGATTTAAATTTGGCTATTGAAGAAAAATTATCAATAATTGCTCAAGAAATTTATGGAGCAAAAAATATTGAATTAAGTTCTTCTGCAAAAAAACAATTAAAAATTATCAATGATAACAATTGGGATAATTTGCCAATTTGTATTGCTAAAACACAATATTCATTTAGTGACGATTCTTCTATGTTAGGTGCTCCAAAAGATTTTACTCTTCATGTTAATGAATTAATGCCAAAATTGGGTGCAGGTTTCATCGTCGCACTTACAGGAAGTGTTCTTACAATGCCAGGTTTGCCTAAAAAACCAGCAGCATTAAATATGGACGTTGATAATAACGGAAGGATTTCAGGTTTATTCTAATGCCAGTATTTTATTTTTTATTTGTTATTATTTTAGTTATTCTTGATCAATTATTGAAGTTATATATAAGTGGAAACATCCCCTTAGGATCATTCCACAATTTTATACCTGGTGTAATATCAATAGCTAATATTAGAAATGATGGGGCAGCGTGGAGTATGCTAGAAGGCCAACGTTTGTTTTTTATAGTTGTTACTCTGGTGGCAATTATCGTCCTTTGTTATCTTATTTATAAGAGCAAATTTCAAGATAAACTATATGTTTTCTCGTTACTTTTATTATTGTCAGGAACTATTGGAAATGGAATTGATCGTTTAATTAATTCATATGTAACAGATATGTTTGCACTAGATTTTATAAATTTTCCAATATTTAATTTAGCAGATTCATATATAACAGTAGGTGTTATTTTATTGGTTTGCTCACTATTATTTACGTCAGCAGGTGAAGAAAAATAGATAAAAAAGTTATCAAATTAACATGTGACTCTAATTCAAAGGTTCGTCTTGATACTTACATAAGTGAAAAATTACCTGAATTTACCAGATCCCAAATTCAAAATTTAATTAAAGATGAAAACATAAAATTAAATGACAACGGTGTATTAAAAGCTGGTACTAAAATCAAGCTGAATGATCAAGTAGAGATATTTGTTCCAGAGGAAAAACCTATTGAGGCTATCCCACAAGATATTCCAATAGATGTTATTTATGAGGACTCCGATGTACTGGTTGTTAACAAGCCACAGGGAATGGTAGTACATCCCTCTGCAGGTCATCCAGACCAAACCTTAATAAATGCAATTTTATATCATGCACAAATTAATGACGACGACCTTATACGTCCAGGTATTGTGCATCGAATTGATAAAGATACCTCTGGTTTATTAATGATTGCAAAAAATCATGATGCCAAACTCTCTCTGATGAAACAATTGAAAGAGAAATCTAATTTACGTGAATATGTGGCTATCGTTCATGGAAACTTTAAAGAAACAAGTGGAAAGATCAATGCTCCTATAGGTCGCTCCAAATCTGATCGTAAAAAACAAGCAGTTATTGAAAATGGTCGAAATGCAGTTACTCACTTTGAGGTTTTAGAACAATTTGAAGGTTATTCACTTCTAAAACTTAAACTAGAAACTGGTAGAACTCATCAAATTCGTGTTCATTTACAATATATTGGTCATCCAGTAGCTGGAGACCCACTATATGGACCAAAGAATACTTTGAAAGGGAATGGTCAATTCCTACATGCCCAAACATTAGGATTCGTACATCCCCAAACTGAAGAATGGTTAGAATTTTCTACTGAACCACCAACTATTTTTTTAGAAACACTCAATAAATTAAGAAATATTAGCAGAGGTTAATTATGGCTAAAGAAATAATCGACGGTCAAACAATGACACGTGCACTTACTAGAATTACATATGAAATTATCGAAAGAAATAAAGGAATCGATAATCTGGTACTTGTTGGTATAAAAACTCGTGGTGTATATGTTGCTCACAGAATTGAATCTAGATTAAAACAACTTGAAAATCTTAACGTTCCAGTTGCAGAGCTAGATATTACTCCTTTTAGAGATGATAAAAATGATGACGTCAATACTAATAAAATTGAAGATATTGATATTGATATAAACGATAAACATGTCATTTTAACAGATGATGTTCTATATACTGGACGTACTATTCGTGCTGCAATGGATGCAATTATGTCTATGGGAAGACCTAAAAAGATTTCACTTGCTGTATTAGTGGATCGAGGTCATCGTGAATTACCTATCCGTGCTGATTTCATTGGTAAAAATATCCCAACTTCTCAAAAAGAAACCATTAAAGTACTCATGAAAGAGATCGATGGGGAAGATCGCGTAGAAATTGATTAATATTCCAAAACAAAGGAAACAAAAATAATGAAACGTTATCTTATTCTTGAAGATGGTACAGTTTTTCCTGGAATTGGATTTGGTTCATCAGTTATTACAACTGGTCAGCTCATAATTTCTAACATTAGAACAGGAATAGAACAAACTATCACTGACCCTAACGCTGAAGGCCAAATTTTGGCATTCTCAACATCAGCAATAGGTACTCCAGGGATTAACCGTGATTTCTATGAATCCATTAATTCCAGATGTAAGGGTGTAGTTGTAGGTACAACAATCGGATCCACCGTCGATGGTACTATTCCTTTTGAAAATTGGGTAGGATCATTGAGCATACCTGGTATAAAAAATGTTGATATGCGTGCATTGTCTGATCATATTGCTGAACATGGTGAAATGAAAGCAAGTATCATGGATACTTATGATGAACATGCTAAAGACCAAATCAAAGCACTAGTTCTACCACCAGATTTAGTAAAAAGGGTGTCCACTAAACAATCATATCCAAACCCTAATATAGGTGTAAAAGTTGTTATTGTGGATTTAGGTCTTAAGTATTCCATTTTAAGACAGCTCTCTTACCGAGGTACCAATGCAATTATTGTTAACTACAACACTTCAGTTGAAGAAATAGAAGCTTTACACCCAGATGGCATTATCTTTTCTAATGGACCTGGTCATCCGGAAAATTTACCTAATACGTTAAAAAATATTCAAGAACTTCAAACTAAATACCCAATTCTAGGAATAGGCTTAGGAACACTTTTAATTGCACTTGCAAACAATTGTGATATTGAAACCTTAGATATGGCTCACCATGATTCATCAATTGCTGTAAAAGAAGTAGCCAGTGGAAAAATAGACTTTGTAAATCACAATCACTCACTAACTATTAATAAAAGTTCAATCAGTAATTCTAATCTAATTGTTACTGATATATGTGTTAATGATGGAAGTATCGAAGGTATACGTCACGAGTATCTGCCTATTACTGGCTCACTATTTGAACCTGAAGCAGCTCCAGGTCCTAGCGACGGATACTATATTTTTGATGAATTTATACAATCAATGGAATCTAATAAAGAACAAAATAGGGGAGGTATACATAAATGGTAACAAGTGATGTCCACAGTATCTTAATACTAGGACCTACTAAAAGTGAAACAAATGTTGATTTATCAACTTCCATTTATGATACTGCTGAAATTTTACACAAATTAGGTTATAAAACATCGATAATCATTGAGGATCCTACATTCTTATTATCGTCAGTTAAATTTTTTGACAAAATATTTGTTAGAAAAGTCAATGGTGAAAGTGTCCTAGAGTTTCTAGAAAAATTTCATCCTGATGCAATTTTACCTACACTTGGGGATAGAAATGCACTGGGAATTATTTCAGGTCTTAACGATAAATTACGTGGTACTAAAATATTAGGAACTAATAAGCACGCTGCTCTATCGACCTTTAAAAGAGAAGTATTTGTAAAAACTCTGATGCAAAATGATCTACCAGTAATTAACTTTATTTCTTCAAGTGATGAAGAAGAGATCTATGATTTTATCAGGTCAATAGATTTTCCTATTATTGCTCGACGTAGATATTCCAACCGTAATTCTAGTGGCTGGACCAATATCAAAAATATTTATGAACTAGATACCTTTATGTCTCTAGAAGAAATTGAAGAATCTAAGATCGAAATTGAACGTAGTATTAGAGGTTTTAGTGAATACTCATTTACGGTAGTTAGAGATCGATTTGATAATTCAGCTTTGATGGGTTCTATTGAAGATATTGAACCTATTGGTATCCATCATTTAGACTCACATTTAATTTCTCCTGCTATATCTTTAAACGATTCCAAATATCAAAAACTACGTAACTATTCTATAAAATTAGCTCAAGTCTTTGATATCCAAGGTGCTTGTACTGTTCATTTTGCGTACAACCATGAGACACATGATTGTTATATAACCGAATTCATCCCAAGACTTAGTGAAGAAACTAAATTTTTGGAATACGCAGCAAGTTATCCAATGGCAACAGTCGCAGTCGAATTATCATTAGGTTATAGGCTTGATAAACTTCAGATTGATGCTGGAACAACCTTTAATGGTGCAACTGAAAACTTTATGGATCATATAACATCTAGAATTCCACAATGGAATGATAGCGAACCACAATATCTTGGACCAAGTAAAACTTCGAATGACAGTCTAATCGTCAATGGATTAGGAATTGAGGAAGTATTAAACCGTGGATCTCTTAATGACAAATTGAATAATACTTCTCAAAAACATGATTACCTTAAAAAACTGAGTGATGATGAACTGTTTGAAAAAATCATTCATCCCACCAATTGGTTAATTGATGTAATCGTTGAGGCAATCCATCGAGGATTTGAATTAGAAGAACTTAGACAGATAACGAATATTAATATGCCATATCTAACTGCATTGGAAAATATTTCTAATTTTAATCTAATGGACTCTGAATCACTAAGTATTGAAGATATCGAACAGCTTACTAGTTACGGTATCAAGGGAATTGGTAATAGTAAAATTATCCAAGAATCTAAAGATCCTGTTAATCACACTGTGGTAAAACGTAAGCAGTCTGTTCCTGTCCAGAAGAACGAATATAATTTTAATAATTATTTTGTTACTTCAGGAATATCAAATGATCTAAAATTCTCTGATAAGAATAAAATAATTGTCAGGTCTCCAATAGTTTTTGGTAAAAGAACCTTGATGGCTAAACAATTTGTTCTAATGCAACTCTCGCAATCTATTCAGCAAAATGGATTAGAAATGGTCGTGGTAGGTCGAGAACCATGGAATTCTCCTTTATCAGTTAGAGAAAAAGTTTTTCAAATAGATGATCCACACTATGAATTAAATTCTCTAAATATAATTCCAGAAGAAAAAGTCTTTAAGATAATTGATTTATCTGAAACAGTTCTCAATGAAGATGATAGTGATAAAGTTTTTAAAATAAATTCTGAATTAGTAGTGGATAACAAATTGGAAAGTGATATTTCCATAAGATTAATGTCAATTACTGATGGATCAGGAATTCGAATCCCATCATTGATTTACCGAAATGAGTCTAATTCTGAAAGTTTTGAAATAGGTTCATATAATAACTTTTTAACTGAAACTGAAAAAGATGAAATATACACATTAATTTCAAATGCTCTAGAAGAAAACGATAAAATTAATATCTTTAGTTTTGATTTAGTCTACTTAAAGGGCAACTGGGTCATTTCTAGGATATATCACGGTATTGATGAAGATATTGTCATTCATGAATTAGGTAGTTCGATTCATATGATTGATACTTTAGTCAAATTAATCTTAGGTAATACTCTAGAGAAAACAGATAATCTAGAAGAAATATTTAAGAATACCGATCAATTCTATCTGTTGATTCGAGATAATAAAAAAATTAAGATATTGCCTCAAGAAGATATTGAAAATTATCTTTTTGATTCAAACAAAAAAGAAGACTAGAATTCTAGTCTTCTTTTAATTTTTCCACTAATTCTCTACTAGGATCAACCAAGATAGTAGTTTGACCTTCAAAAATAACATAACCAGGTTTAGCACCATTTGGTTTTCTAATATTTTTAACTTGCAGATAATCAACCGGAACTTTTGATGAATTTCTTGCCTTAGAGTAATAGGCAGCAACACTCGCTGCTTCTACAATAGACTGTTCATCTGGTTCACTAGATTTTAGAATCACATGAGAACCAGGGATGTCTTTAACATGAAGCCAATAATGATTTTTTTGTGACAGCTTCATTGTTAACTGATCATTTTCAATATTGTTTTTTCCAACAACAAATTCTATGCCATTAGTTGTTTTAAATTGTTCACCAACTATACGCTTCTTCTTTTTCTTCTTGTTTTTTCCTCGATTTTTAACATATCCAGACTCGATTAATTCTTCAATAATACCATCAACGTCGTGAACATCAGCATATTCAAGTGAAGCAAGGACTGATTCAAGATAATCTACTTCATTTTGAGTTATCTCTGTCTGCTCCTCAATATGAGGTATAGAGTTTTGTAATTTTCTATATCTCTTGTAGTAACTTTGCGCGTTTTTAGAAGGTGAAAGTTCAGGATTCAACTTTATTTTTACATCAGAATTATTGTCATAATAATTAGGTAGGGTGATACTTGACTCGCCTTGCTTAACTTGAGACATATATGTAGTTAGAAGTTCACCATAAAGATTATATTTGTCCATTATAGAAGTTTTTTCCAGTTGCTCATGTAACTTCTTTAGTTTTGATTTATCCTTCTTTAAAACAATGTTTAAACGGCTAATTATGCTTTTGGTCTGTTGCTCAATACGATCAATTCTCGCACTATCAACATAATAATTATCAAGTGCCTGACTTAACGATTCATATTTAACAAATTCAGAGGCTGTTTCTTCAAAAGGAAATGCGGAAACTGATAATTTACCATTTTTGTTCAATTTCTGAACAGTAGGGGAGACACCATTTTTAAACTGATATACAAATTCTATGGGATCCTTATCTTTCGATAACAAAGCCGAAAACTCATCAGCCGTATCAACACCAAGACCCTCAAATTTTTCACGTAATTCACTTTTATCAGTAATATTTTGGAAATCTCCAATTGTTGATTTAAAAGGATTTTCTTTATTTTGGGAAGGTGGCAATACGTAATCATCATTAGGTAGTAGACCACGATAACTATTGTTTTCCGGATATACTCGTTTAATAAGATCCACTATTTTGTTGTTTTCCTTGTTGATTAGAAAAATATTACTATGACGACTCATTATTTCTATAACCATAGTGTACTCATGAACATCCCCAAGTTCATTTTTTGCACTAAGATCAATCATAACAATACGATCATTATCAACTTGCTTAAATCCGTGAACAATGGCACTAGTAATGTACTTTCTAAGTGACATTACGAATGTAGAAGGTTTTGCTGGATTTTCAAAAGGTAGCTCAGTAATTTGAATTCTTGCATAACTAGGGTGAGCAGATAGCAGCAAATTTTTGCTCTTTCTATTACTTCTAATACCTAAAATTAATTCATTAGGGAATGGCTGTTGTATCTTACTAATACGACCACCAGCCAATTCTTTATTGAGTTCATCAACCATTGAATGGGTGAACATTCCGTCAAATGACATTTAATTCGACCTTTCTTTTAGAGAAATTAATTATTCTTTACGATAAAATAGTAATTCTATTGTGCTATAATCTAAAACATATACTTTCATTATACTTTAATCAAACAAGGAATTGATAATTTATGAAAATCGCTATTGTTACTGATAGTACATCATATTTGCCAGCAGAATTAGTGCAGAAATATGATATAAAAATAGTCCCAGTTGAAGTAGTCTTTGATGGTAAAACATACAAGGAAGATATTGATATAAATACTTCCGAATTTTATGATTTATTACAAAGTTCACCAGAACTACCATCTACAGCACAACCTTCAATGGGAGAAATGATAAACATATATGATGACCTTGCCAAAGAAGGATATGATACTATAATATCCATTCACTTAGCAAGCACAATCTCGGGTTTTGTTAATAACCTAAAAACTGCAGCTCAAACAATTGAAAACGCAGATGTTAGAGTTATTGACTCACAAATAACAACCAGATTAATGGGTTATCAAGTAGAATACGCAGCTATGCAAGCAAGTAAAGGTAAGTCAGTTGATGAAATTATCGATGGAATTCATGATTTACAAACTACAACTGGTGAAGCATTCGTAGTTAACGATCTTAAGAATTTGGTTAAAGGTGGTAGACTTTCCAATACTTCTGCTGTCATTGGTACAATGTTACAAATTAAACCGCTACTTGAATTTGATAACGAAACACATCAGATAGTTGCTTATGACAAAGTTAGATCAATCAAAAAGGCAAAGTTAAAAGCCGAAGAAAAATTGGCTAATGCTTATAAAAACGCTGATTATCAACTCCGTATGCTAGTTATTGATGGGGATGATATTCAAGCAGGAAATGAATGGGCTGAACATCTCAAAGAAGTATATCCGGATGTTAAGATCGACCGTTCATATTTTGGCCCTGTAATTGGAACTCATCTTGGTAAAGGCGCTTTGGCAGTAGCTTGGATCAAAGAATTTGATAAATAAAAAAAAGACACTTTGAAGTGTCTTTTTTTATTTTGTATCTTTAGGTGCAAATACAGTTTGCATCTTCACTACAGAAACATTGTCATCTTGTAGTACATAACTATTTGTTGAAATTTGATAGAATGTTTTCCCATCTTGAGTTGTTACTTGAGCTCCAACAAGCCAAGAAGAATTAACGTCTAATTTTGTCTTTGTAGCTACCATTTCACCGTCTTCAATAGTATATGTATAAACTGGCTTATTAATAGTGATAAGATTCTTAGATACTAATTTCCCCATGTTATCGTATTGTGCTACCAAACTAGTATCAACATTTTTAACCTTACTACCATCATCTTTTACAACTTCAGATGTAGTTGTTTCCTTATCAGTAGCTGCTTGAACTTCATTACCAATAGAAGACATAGCAGAAAATAAAACTACTATGGCACTTGCCAAATAAAATGTTCTTTTCATAAAAAATACCCCAATTCATAAGATTTGAACCGGACTATTATACATTTAAATAGATTTATTTTGTTAACATCTTAAGAACACATAATAATTTATAGAAATAAAAAAAGACCTTGCGGTCTTTTATGAATTGGCAACAATAGGTAAATACACGATAAATCCAACTGCAATATCACCTAAATCACCCGTAATATATTGGTCTGATGAAATTTGATAGAAGACTTTACTATCATCAGTTGTCACTTGAACTCCATCAAGCCATTCACTCCCAACAGCTAGAGTTGCATCTGTTTTTACAAATTGACCATTCTTCAATTGATATACATTTACTGACTTCATAATTTCCAAAGTGTTAGCACTTCTAATATTTCCATCTTCATCATATTTAGCCACATGACTAGCATCTATTGACTGAACCATATTGTCAGCTTTGACAACATTACCTGTTGCAGATAAACCTAATGATAGTAATACAGCTGTGATGATACCAAAAATAATTTTTTTCATAATTAAATTCCCCCGAATTTATATTTGTATATGTGCATTATTGCACATATATCTACATAATACTAGATTACATTATTATGTTAGCAAAAATAAAAAAGACCGTAAGATCTTTTATAGTGAAGATATACCTAATGAAAATACATATGAGACATCAGGACTAGCTATCACATATTGATTAGTAGATATTTGATAATAAGTGTGGTTGTCATCTGTTAATACGTTTACACCAACTAACCAAGAACTTCCTGATTTGATACTTTCAGTTGTTTTAACAAATTCTCCTGAAATTATTTTATATATGCTGGTATCATTTTTAACATTTAAAATATTTGAAGAAATTATATCTCCGTTATCATTGTATTTTGCTATTGAACTAGTATCAATACTTTGAACCAAATTATCTGCTTTTGTCACAGAAAAATTAGTTATCAATCCCAACATAAGTACAAAAGTAGTCAAAATTAAATTAACTCTTTTATTCATAATAAAACACCCCTTTTATAATTATTGCATCAAAAATAAATATTTTTTTGATGCAATAATTATAACACATTTAATTTATATATGATATAATCATCATATAACATAAAGGGGGTTAATATTATGTTAAAAAAATATTTATTGGGGAGCTTAATTGTAACGATTGGACTTCTTGGAATTTCTCAGGCTACACTAACCGGATCAAATGCTGAAACTGTGTCTGATTCAAGTAGCTTTGATGCTAGTTCTGTACAATACCAAACAAAGCAGCTTTCATCTGGTGGAAAAATACTAATATCTGATGGAAAAATTAATTTAGATATTAAGGATGCTGGTTATGGTATGAACGGTGGAGGTGGCAATACTTCTGGTCAACCGGCAGTTACTGAAGGAGCAACTGCACCTATTGTCGTAGGTGTAGCTATAGGTGACTTCCAAATATACTACGTTGGTCATAACTTAGTTGAATATGATTTATATATTCCTTATTCAACACAGCCTTATGCTCTTAATACAGATGTGTATATGAATAATACTCATCTTGACTCATTTAAACGATACTCTACCGATGGTCCAATTGGATATAGTAAAACATTTGGCGCAACACCAGGTAGATATTACGGATCTTTAAGAGGTTATACTCAAGGAATGTTCCCAAATGGTGGAAAATCTGATTTTGTTATTCCTCGTAGTTTTGTTGTTCCTGCTAGCTAAACAAAATAAAAAACTCATCAATAATTATTTGGTGGGTTTTTTATTTTGTTTTTTTAAAATTCAATCTTTATTTAATTACATTTTAATGTGATAATTGGTGTATTATTTTATATTAGAGGTATTAATTTATGAATATTAAAAAATCAAGGCTAATCGTACTTATATCTGCTGGTCTAATATTAGTATCCAGTTTTCCTTCTGTTGCTTTAGCTGATAATGTCAACACAGAAAACCAAAACACAGTACAAACTGAAAATGTAACTAATTCCAACAATGAAAATGTTGCAGTTACACAATCATCTGCAGCAAGCTCAATTGATATTGAAGCTACTAAACAAGCAATCCTGAAAGAACTTAATAGATTACGTTCACAAAATGGATTACCTACACTACAAACTAGAACTGAACTAAACACATATGCTCAAAAAAGAACTGATAGTTTATCTTCAGAAGGACAGCTAGATAATCATATTGGTTGGAGTGCCAGTCAAATGGCTCCTTATAATTACAATGCTGCCGAGAATATTTCTTTAATGGGATACTCTTTGATTAATTCGACTGATCCTACTACAATTTCACAAAAAATGATTAAAGAATTTTATTTAGAAACACATGATCCTAAGCCTGACTTTGGCCACAGAAAATCAATGTTAAATCCATACGTTAGTTATGTAGGTATTGGAATAACAATTACTTCAAACGGTGTTATCTATGTTGCACAAGAATTCGGTAATGATGCAGCTGCTTCAAGTTCTGTTAACCAAAATAACAACTACAATTATTTTCTATCAAGATCAAATGACTATGCTAATGTATCAAAATATGATTTAGTTGATTCATCAAAAACAAGTAGTGACTACACAAAAACTGCTAATTACACATATCTAGACTTAAGGGGTGGGGTAACAGTACCTAATAACTCTATTCCAGTCTATGATAGAAATGGTAACAAGTTGAATAATGTTGTCCTAGCTCCTAACAATGAGTATTCTTCAGATATGATTGCTATAATGAACAACAGTTATTTCTTCCATATCTCTGAAAATCAATTTGTATCATCAAATGATGTTCTTTCATGGGCATCATTCCTATCATCACAAAAACCAATAACAGCAAATAACTTTGTTCCTATATATGACAATAATGGAAAACTAAGTGGTAGATATGTAGAAAAGGGTTCTACATGGGTTATCGATCGTGTTACAGTTAACATGCAAACAAATGCTGGTAAGATGTACCGTGTTGGTACAAACGCTTGGTTAAAAGCATCAGATATAACAATCAAATAGATAATTTTAAAAAGACATGTGTAAACATGTCTTTTTTTTGTGAAAAATATATTATTTTAGAATTTTTATTTAAAAAGGTAATTTTTTTTTAAGATAATATATGATATCCTGTGAGTATAACAGTTTCACTATATAGGAGGTTTTTTATTTATGAAAACTAGAAATATCGCTACTGGATTACTATTAAGTTCTACTATTTTGATGGGTGTTTCTGCTACACAAAACGTAGCTCAAGCTGCTGATGTAGCTACATCAACTTCAGCTACAACTGACCTATCAATGCCATCAAACGCTGTAGACGCTTCAGGTACAATCAAGGTTAGAGAATGGGGCGCAATGAACTATTCATATCGTTATGGCCTAAACAGATTCCGTTCAATGGATCAACTTATGCCTGCTGGTCAATACTATAACTACTCAAAAACAGCAGATGTAGATGGTGTTACATACTACTTAATCGGACAAAACCTATGGGTAAACAGTGACGATACAAAACCTGCTACTGATGCAGGTGACAAGATTGTTTCAGCTTCAGGTGTTGTTAATGTTAAACACTGGGGTGCACTAGTTTATACTAAAGATGGTGCAAATCTTAACCCTTCATCACGTACTCTTCCAGCAGCTTCTGGTTGGAGATATAGTGCAACAGTTACAGTTAACGGTGTAACATACTACCTAATTGGTAACAACACTTGGGTAAACAGCATCGACACAACAGTAAGATAAAAATTAAACTAAAAAAGAATACTGAAAAGTATTCTTTTTTTATCTCATGAGGTAAATAAATGACTTTAATAACTGATTACATTGAAAAAGAAAAAGATCCCATCAAAAAGAACTCTATGATTGAGATCTACTCTATAATAAAATCCGTAGTACCAGAAGACACGACAGAAAAAATTTCCTATGGAATGCCAACATTTTATTATAAAGAAAACTTAGTTCACTTTAATGCGTCAAAAAATCATTTGGGATATTATCCATCTTCAAGTCCAATAGTTAAGTTCTCTGATCAATTATCTAAATACAAAACTAGTAAGGGTGCAATTCAATTTCCATATAACGAAAAATTACCAGAAAAATTAATCCAAGATATCGTATTATTCAGATTAGAAGAGATAGCAGAAAATAAAAACTAACTTTTGATTCTGGATCTAAACATACCAAATTTTGATAAGATAGAAAGATTTTCAAATGATGATATTAATTTTAAAAAAACACCTTTGGATAGGTGTTTTTTTATTTTATATTTATATTTCAATACTTATTTATTGATACTTTTGTTAATTCAATATACCCTAGGGGGTATAAATAAAGTACAGAAATACTGTGGGGTAAATATTAATGATATACGTTATTATCGGTGGTGTTGCAGGTGGAATGTCTGCTGCAACTAGATTAAGTAGATTAAATGAAAATTCAGAAATTATTGTTCTTGAGAAGGGGCCAAATGTTTCTTTTGCTAATTGTGGACTACCATTTTATATAGGTGGAGAGATAACTAATCATGACGATTTAATTGTGCAGACACCCGAAAAACTAAAAAATAGATATAATCTTGACGTTCGTGTTAACAGTGAAGTGATTGCAGTTAATCCCGAATTACATCAAGTAACTATCATGAACGATAATCAAAAGTATTCATTAACTTATGATAAGTTGATTGTGTCACCAGGTGCTAAACCATTCGTACCAGAAATTGAAGGAATTGAATCAGCTGATAACATTTTCACACTAAGAAATGTTCCTGATGTAGATAAAATATATAACTTTATTGAGAACAATAATATAAAAACTGCAACAATTACAGGTGCTGGATTTATAGGATTAGAAGTGGCTGAATCTCTAGTAAAAAGAGGGATTAAAGTCCACATAATTGAAAAAGGGACGCAAATATTGCCTCCTCTCGATGAAGAAATGGCTTTATTCGTGGAAGATGAACTTATAAAAAATAACATAGAAATCATTAAGCAAAATTCCATAAAGACATTTAAAGATAATGGTAAATTGATAGTTTTAGAAGATAATTCAAAAATAGAAAGTGATCTGAATATTATTTCCATTGGAGTTATACCAAATACAGAATTTTTGAATAATTCAAAAATTGAACTTGGAATCAGAAATAGTATCAAGGTTAACGATCAATATCAAACAAATATAAGCGATATTTTTGCGATTGGTGATGCTATAGAGGTCAATCAGTATACTTCTGGAGAAGAATCACTTATTTCACTTGCAGGACCTGCTAACCGCCAAGGACGTATGGTTGCTGATATTATTTCTGGAAAAAATAGAATAAACCAAGGAACTATTGGTACATCGATTGTTAGAACTTTTAACTTAGAATCAGCAAGTACAGGCTTGAACGAGAAACAATTAAAGAAACAACATATAGAATACAAATCTCTACATGTCAGAGGTACAAATCACGCTTCTTACTATCCTGACAGCAAAAATATTTTACTTAAAATTATATTCAATCCAAATAACGGATTAATATACGGTGCTCAAGCTATAGGGGAAAATGGCGTAGATAAAAGAATAGATATCATATCTTCTGCTATATATAGTAAATTAAGCATCGAAGATTTAATTAATTTTGAGCTTACATATGCACCCCCATTTAGTTCAGCAAAAGATATCGTAAATATGGCTGGATACATTGGCCAAAATATCTTAGAAGGAAATACAGTTCCAGTTTACTGGCACGAATTAAGAGATTTACTTGCTAACGGAGAATTATTGGTTGATGTTAGAAGTAAATCTGAATTTGAACTTGGACACATCGAAGGTGCAATTAATATTCCGTTAGATGTATTACGCGATAATTTAGATAAACTAAACAAAAGTAATAAATACATTGTCAGCTGTCTAACTGGGCAAAGAAGCTATACAGCTGAACAAATATTGAGACAACATGGCTTTGACGTCAAAAATCTTGACGGTGCATACAATCTGTATTCAGAAATTAAAAAAGAAGAGATAGTAAAATGAAATCAATAGATCAAAATCAATTCGCTGAGGAATTGAATAATGGCGCTAATATCTTAGATGTTAGAGAATCAGACAAGTTTGAATCAGGACACGTTCCTGGTGCAAGATTCTTCCCATTAAGCTCTATACAAAAAAATATTAAGCAACTAGATAAAGATACCAAGTATTATGTGATATGTCGCTCTGGAGCCAGATCTCAACAGGCATCAGCATACTTAGAGCAAAATGGATATGATGTAGTAAATGTGAGTGGCGGTACAACGTCTTGGCAAGGAGATCTTGAATATGGATTGTGATTCCCAAGTTTTAAACAGATTGAAAAGAATTGAAGGACAAGCTCGTGGAGTTCAAAAAATGTTGGAAGATCAAAGAGAATGTTCTGATGTGTTAACTCAATTAACAGCTATCGAATCAAGTATCAAAAGTGTTAAAAGTTTAATAGTTAAAAATCATGTTGAAAAAAGTTTGGATTGCTCATCAGAATCAATTACGGACTCTCTTGATTTAATTTCAAAACTTTAGAAGTTTCGATCAATCAATTATCTCGTGATTTTGAATCGGAAAAGATTTCATTATATATGCAAGTTATATGTGCAAGATTAGTAATCTATAGCTCCATTGCTTGTACTATAGAATGATTCAATTTTGAGTTTTTTATTGGAATTGCAGGATTTGGTAGTTGGTGAATTTGTTGTTAGTTTGCTAGCTCTGTTATCTTTTAAATACGGTATTGGTTGTAAATTCGTATACGATTGTCATTACCAATTCAATACGAGAAATCATTGCAAATGAAAAATTTTCAGATATTGTAAAATTAACAAATGCTATTCTTGCACTAGGAACAATAAGTTTTGGTATAATTTTAGCAACTAAATTAGTCTAATTATGGAGAACATTATGACAGTTATTAACACAGAAGAACGCATTCAAATTTTAGCGGACCTAGTTGCTATTCAGTCTGTTAATGATAATGAAACTGAGGTCGCACAATATCTTAATAATCTTTTTGAAAAGCATAATATTTCATCCACTATTTTACACATTAGTGGAAACCGATCTAACTTAGTTGCTGAAATAGGAACTGGTAGTCCAGTTATAGCAGTAACTGGTCATATGGATGTAGTTGATTCAGGAAATCTTACTGCATGGGATAGTGACCCCTTTACAATGACTGAGAAGCATGGCAATCTTTTTGGTAGAGGAACTAACGATATGAAATCGGGTCTTGCTGCTCTAGTAATTTCTATGATTGAACTGAATCATGCTGGAAAACCAACAAAAGGAACTATCCGTTTGTTAGCAACTGCAGGGGAGGAAGTTGGTGAAAGTGGTTCTCGTGCATTTTTTGAAAATGGCTACATGGAAGATGCAAGTGCTTTACTAGTTGCTGAACCATCTGGTTTTAATATTGGACATGCACAAAAAGGATCTATGGATCTTAAGATTATCTCTAAGGGAATTACTGTTCACAGTTCAATACCTAAACTAGGATATAATGCAATCAACTCATTGATTAACGTTATTAGCGAAGCAAATAAAACATTTAGCGATCCAAATAATCCAAAAAGTGAATTATTTGGACCAATGGATTTTAATGCTGATGTTATTACTGGCGGTACCCAAGTTAACTCTATCCCTGATTATGCAGAAGCAGAAATTAATGTACGGACTGTTCCAGAATATAACAATGAAATGGTATTAACGGAATTAAATAAGATCATTTCCAGATATAATTCTAGGTATGCAACGGAAGCTGTCCCTGTACCGTTAATGTTAGAAGTGCTGATGAATGAATTACCAGTTCAGGCACAAGCAGATTCTAAATTTATTAATTATGCCCGCGAAATTGCAACTACATTCTCTAGTACAACAATTCCTGTTTTACCGCTTTCTGGAATTACAGATGCTTCAAATCTTGTTCGAGATAAACCCTCTGATTTTCTATTTCTTGTTTTTGGACCGGGAGATGCCAGACAAGCTCACGTTATAAATGAACACATAAGTAAGGATATGTATCTGGAATTCATTGAAATTTATATTCAATTATTTTCTAAAATGTTAGATTAAATGCAAGTATCGGTAAAAGATCGTTCTACTCCAATATAAGTGGGACTGGATGGTCTTTTTTGTTTGAAAACTTATCAGCATAAGGAAACTATCTTTATACACCAATAATAGGTAATAGGAAATACCTAAATAATTTCAAATGTGAATTCTCCAAACTAAGGTTACATAATATATATTATACGAAGTAAGTATTCGACAATTTATCAAGCACAAAAAAATGCCCACTTTCGTGGACATCTTAATTTAATCTGTTGTTAATTCAATTAAATTTCCTTCAGGATCTTGTATAACTGCTTCATAATAACCGTCGCCAGTAGTACGAGGACCACTAACTATTGGATAACCATCAGCCATGAACCTTTCAACATATTCGTCAACAGCTGACTGATCACCAACAGCTATCGCTATGTGTGAATATCCTATTGTATCCATAGCATTATCAAATAAAAATCGTTTTGTGGTTAATTCAATTCGACTACCAGATTCAAATTTTATGAAATAAGATTTGAATGTAGTTTTATTATTTACATATAAATCAGAAATCTCCACATCAAAGTATTTCTGGTAGAAATTTTTCATTTTCTCCAAATCACTCGTCCAAATAGCTACATGATCAATTTTCATAATATATCTTCCTTCACTTAAAATGCCTTTATTTGAGTAACGCTGTCTGTGTTTGGATCATAATAATTTAAGTACGATTGACGTAGTTTACTCTTTTCCGCATCAGATATTGCGTAATTATTGTTATATATTGCTGATTCTCAACCACCATACATAGGATTAGGCAATATAATATATTTGTCCCCAAAATATGTGGAATCTGTATTAACATCATCGTTTCTTCCGTCAATACTATTTGTTTCAGGATCATTAAAGTCGGTTAAATTATCACCGATATACTCGATAACATTATATTGTGATTCTACTTGTGATCTACGTGCAGATTTTCCACTTTCGCCGTCAGATTTTAGCAATACGTGGTCAGTATCAGCTTGTGGTAATCCTTGTTCGGTAAGATTTTTAATTGTAGCATCTGTTTCAGTTGATTTGCTACGATCACTAACATAAAAAATGGATACTCCATTTGCATTAGCAAGGTTCAAAAAGTTTTTAACTCCTGGCAAGGCTTTAGCTTGAGCGGATAAAATCCAATTATGCCAATTTGTTGGATAACTAACGTTATTCTTCAATGCATATGCTTGATATGGAGAATTATCCAATACTGTTTCATCAATATCTAAAACCACAGCATATGGCTTATCAGATGGTTGAGCAAGCTTGTTTCTCATATTGTTTGTAGCTGTATTATATCCTTGATAATACAGTGCACGAGCTTCTGAAGACGTCTGGAACCATGCAACTGACATAATATTTTCTGTACCAATATTGTCAGTATCTGTTGAAGCCTGAGCCACATTAGTAATTGGAGCAAAAGTCATTGCTATCAATGCTGTAGACATTAGTGCAAAAGTCTTTATTTTTTTCATATTAAAATCCCCCTTATAATTAATAGAATGACACTAATCATAAAAAAATTAAAGTAAAAAAACAGTGCACTTTGCACATTTATATGTTATTCTATTTTTATAAATAAGTGCAAAATGCACTAATATATATAAAGAAGGTATAATATGAAAGCTGCAATAATAAAAGAACAAAATACAATTCCCACTTTAGGAAATTTTAAAAATCCAGAAAACAAAGATAAATTTAAGATAGTAAATGTTACTGCTACAGCTTTGAGTAATTTTTCAAAATCTTCATCTATGGGAAAACACTACTCTTCAACCAATGAATTCCCATTAATTGCTGGAACAGATGGTGTCGGTACTCTTGAAGATGGTACACGAATATATTTCGGCAAAACAGAAAAACCATATGGTAGCATTGCTGAACAAACTTTAGTTAATGAGAAATTGATCTTACCTATTCCAGATAATTTAGACGACGTAACTGCCGCTGCAATTGCTAATCCTGGAATGTCCTCATGGGCTGCATTGAAATATCGTGCACAAATAAAAGCAGGTCAAGTTGTCCTTATTAATGGTGCTACAGGTGTAGCAGGTTCTCTTGCAATAAAAGTAGCTAGAGAATTGGGAGCGAAAAAAGTATTTATTTCTGGTCGAAACGAAGATAATTTAAAAAAATTGGATGCTGAAGGTTACGCTGTTATTGGAAATAATTTTGAGAATGATTTAAATAAAATTTTATCTGATAACTCCATAGATATTGTTCTAGATTATTTATGGGGAGAAAGTTCCTTATCAATTATGAAATTAATTGCCACTGCAAGTTCAGGTAAACCAACAAAATTTGTTAGCATCGGTACTGCTTCAGGAGAAACAGAAATCAATCTTCCATCAACTCTGCTACGATCATCGATGATAGAAATACTAGGAAGTGGAGTCCGCAGTGTTTCTATGAAAGTTTTATTCATGTCTATTTCTGAGTTATTTGATTGGGCAGGTAATAATAATATTACCGTCCCTACTTCTAAATTTTCAATTGAACAAATTGAAGAGGCTTGGTCTGCACCTAATAATCCACGTGCTGTAATTGTGGTAAAATAGCTACATTATGGATAATCAAATATTTAATACACTCATAAATCTAGTAGGGTTCTTTAATAATCCTCAAAATGACAAAAAACTACTTAGTAGTGCAAATGTTAAATTAGAAGCACCAGCTTTTCCAATTTTTTCAGCCATTGCAAGAAAACAACCAATAAGTGTAAGTGAGATTGCCAATATTGTTGGTAAAAATTATTCAAGTGTTAGTAGACAGATAGATAAATTAGAAAATTCAAATCTAGTTACTTCCTCTCCTTCCCTGAAGGATTCACGCGTTAGAATATCTACACTAACCGAGGAAGGTAATAAGCTTAATAAACAAATTAGCGATACCCGTACCTCTATTATTAAAGAAGCTCTATCCGATTGGTCTGACGAAGAAAAACAAGTTCTTCTTCATAGCTTGGATCATTTGACTAATGAATTAGATAAATTTAAATAAAAAAACATATGGAATTTAATCCATATGTTTTTTTATTTATCAGCTTCTATATGTGGTAGAACATAGATATCTATTACAACAAATACTGCAACAAGTGCTACTGTTATTAACAACCCAATAGAAAGACCTTGTAAACTTCCTTGATTACTTAAAAAGTCAAAAAAGTTTGAATAATTGTTAATTAGTGTAGTTGCACTGTCGAATAAATAAGAACAAACAATTGCAAGAATTACAAAAAGTCCAAATCTTGCTACTTTTTGATATCTATCAGCAACAAAATGAGAAAAATAAAGTGATCCCATAATCAAAAAGTCTACAATACTAACAAAAAATACAACATTAAGTGCAATTATCAATAGAATAAGAATGAATGCTAGATATGCATCTCCAGGTATATTTGGCATTTCTTTAATAACTTGATTCATAGCTTCTATTACTGGATGAGCTTGTAATAATGCAAGTCCAAAAAGATATACAGCAAAACTAATTATCATTGCCAAAATACTTGATTCAATATTAGCTAAGTACAATTTTGAATCTGAAATTGGAACTAATCTATATCTATTATTATTAAATATTCCATAATCGGCAAACGTTAAGCCAATTAGCATTCCAAATGTTAGTAAAAGACTTCCCCATGAAGACGCAATAACTGTAATCGAATCTATTATATTATTGCTACTGCCAATTGCAAATAGTGACATTACTATTGTTCCTAATACCCATAAAATACCCACGGTTCCTGTGTATCTCATTTTTTGCTTAAATAGTGCTTTGAACATTGTTGAATGACTTGTCATTTTTTATCCCCTCCTACATGTAAAAACTTTCATAATAATCTTCAATACTCATATTTTTCTTTTCACGAATGTCCTCTGTTGATTCGTGCGCTATAATTTTTTCATCCTTAATTAAAACAATTTCATCTAAAATATTGGCAATTTCTTCAATATGATGACTACTAATAATAACAATAGAATCATCGTCTACCCACCCTAAAATACTATTAATTATCTTTTTGCGGCTCATGCTATCAATACCACTGAATGGTTCATCTAAAAGATAGATAGGAACTTTTCTTGCCAAAGTCAGTGCAATAATAAATTTTTCTTTCATACCTTTTGAAAGTTGTGACAATTTATTAGAATCATCAATATCCAGGAATTTTGCAATTTCTTGATATCTTTCATTTGAAAAATCAGCATAAACTGTAGAATAGTAATCTAAAATTGTTTTAATTCTAGTACCTTTAGAAAATCCTTCTAAAGTATAGCTATAGCTAACTTTTTGTTTTTTCATTTCAATGATTTTTTCACTGGATAGTATTACATCTCCAGTATAGTTTGGTAGTGAACCGGCCATGATACGCATAAGTGTAGTCTTACCTGCCCCATTTTCACCGATTAATCCAACAATTTTTCCACTATCAATATTCAAGTTGACATCTTCAAGAATCTTTTTGGTTACCTTACTGTATGATAAATCCTTTATTTCTATTACGTTTTCCATTTTTTAATTCCCCCTTTTTTCTATATAAGTTTTTACTTTTGAAATTATTTGATCATTATCTAAGTTTAATGCAGATAATGCATCATACATTTCTTCTACAATCTCGTGGATTTGATCTTCTCTAAGCTTATCAATAACTGAAACATCCTCAGTCACAAAATTACCCTGCCCTCTTTTAGTGATTACTATTCCATCATCTACTAAATTTGAGATCGCTTTTTGCACGGTATTTATGTTCACTGATAATTCCAGTGACAGTTCTCTTACCGATGGAATTTTGTCACCTAAATGATATTCATTATTAACAATATTATTACGAATCAAATCCTCAATTTGGAGATATATGGGAATATTATCTTTGAATTCCATTATCGTTCCTCCGTTCTAGTGTACTGCTTAACCATAACAGTGATTATAAAGTTGTCAATACTTTAATATAAAAAAATCCCAACAACTTTTGTCAGGATTTTTTTATGCAGAAATATACTCAGAAATAACTTCCATGAATCTCTTTCCGTATCTATCTAATTTAGCATCACCAACACCAGATATTTCTAAAAATTGTGATGAAGAAACTGGCTGTTTTTGTGCCATTTCTTTAAGCGTATTATCAGAGAATATAACAAATGGTGGTATATCCTGTGCATGAGCTATGGTCAATCTTATACGACGTAACTCTTGGAATAATCCCTCATCAAATGTTCCATCAGCAATTTTAATATTATTAACCGCAGGTGCTTTTTTGGATACCTTCTTATAGGTTTTCTTATTTGATTTTAGTATTTCTAACCCTTCTTGAGTAACCTTCAAAACTGGATATTGATCTGAAGTCATCTCAATGTAATTCGACGAAAGAGCATAGTCAATAAATTCTTCTACTTCTTTTAAACTTTTATCTTTTAATAACCCATAAGTTGATAAATGACTAAAATCTCGAGCATTCTTGTTTAAAGATTGTTTTCCCACCAGAACTCTCGCTACTGATTTTTTACCATAACTTTGATCCATTCTTATGATGCAGCTAAGAACCATTTGAGTGGTTTTAGTCACATCAATTGATTCGCGTACATCAGTACAATTACTACATTTGCCACATTTATCATAATTAGTTTCACCAAAATACTTCAAAATATACTTCATTAAGCACATCTCAGTTGTAGCTAATTGATTCATATTTTGAAGTTTATTGTTCAAACTCTGCTTATATTCTTCATCTGCTTCTGATTTTTCAATAAAGAATAAATGAAGATGAATATCTGCTGGTGAATATAATAAAACAGCTTCTGATGGTAATCCATCTCTACCCGCTCTTCCTATTTCTTGATAGTAATTCTCAATAGTACCAGGCATAGAATAATGAATCACGTATCTAACGTTAGTTTTATTAATTCCCATACCAAAAGCATTAGTTGCAATGATGACGTCAACTTCGTCAAACAAGAATCTTTCTTGCTCATTCTTACGATCTTCATCACTCATTCCGGCGTGATACTTCCCCGCCTTTATACCGTGATCATTTAAGTATTCATAAATTCGATCGACATCTTTTCTGCGACCGACATAAACAATACCAGATTGATCTTTATGTTCTTTAGCATATCTCAATATATAAGGCAGTTTACTTACTGATTTTTCTACAGTTAATGCAAGATTATCTCTTTCAAATCCTGTAGTTATAATATTATCATCACTAACATTTAATGTATGTGCCAGGTCAGTTTGAACGCTATTTGTAGCTGTAGCAGTCAATGCTAATACATTTGGTTGTGCAGGTAATTGATTTATTAAATTAACCATAGCCAGATAACTAGGTCGAAAATCATGCCCCCATGAAGATAGAACGTGGGCTTCATCAATAGCAACTAAATCAATAGGCAGACTAGACAGCCAACCATAGAAATCGGTATTCTCAATGCGCTCAGGTGCTGCATAGATAAGTTTTACAGCACCACTTTCAACATATCTCATTCTCTCCGACATATCTATATAATCTAAGGTACTGTTAAAAAAAGTGGCAGGTATATTCATTTCATTTAACCCGTCTACTTGGTCTTTCATTAATGAAATTAAGGGTGATATGACTAATGTAATACCAGAAAACATCAGAGCAGGTATTTGATAGCAAACTGATTTCCCACCGCCAGTCGGCATAATACCTATTGTCCTCTTGCCTGCCATAACTCGATTTATAATCTCTAATTGACCTGTCCGAAATTGATCGTAACCAAAATTTGTTTTTAGTATTTGTTCAGGTTCCAACATCTAACCCCTTTTTTCTAAGATTAATAATTCTTTCTTCATTGCTAATCCCCCACGATATCCACTATCTATACCGTCGCTTCTTATGACTCTATGGCAAGGAATAATCATTAGTATTGGATTTCTTCCCACTGCAGTTCCAACTGCTCTAATTGCTTTTGGATTATTAATCATATTGGCAATTTCTAAATAAGTAATAGTTTTTCCATATGGTATTGACCTTATAGCATTCCATACTTTCATTTGAAATTCTGTTCCCACCAGATCAATTGGTAAATCGAATTTCTTTCTCTCACCAGCAAGATACTCTGAAATCTCTTGTTTTTCTCTATCTAACTTTCTATGAGTTAAATTAGCTTCTGGATAAAAATTTAGTACTTCTTCTAATTCTTGATTGGGTGATCCTATAAAATTTATCCCATTATCGGTAACACAGATAAAGTATTTATTATTATTGTAATTTAAACTATCGAAATAAATATTCATTTATCCCACATCCATTCGTTATTGTATAATAATCAATGTAATCGGAGGTAGCCATGACTCAAATTCCACATTGGGAATCATTCAAAATTTACCTTAATGGTCGAAATATTAGCGAACGAGCTAAAACTGAATATCTTAACTCATTAAGTAATTTTTTAAACTATGAGAAAGTTAATAATCCTGGTTTTTCACAATCGAACAATTTAAATGATATTGATGAACTCAATATCAAAGAATTCAAAGAATATCTACTCAACATATTAGATTACAGCCCTACTACCGTTAATAAAGTCATCAGTAACCTCAATGTATATTTTAAATATTTATACTCTATAAAAGTAACTAACCAAATACCGAGCTTGTTTATCAAAAGTGTTCCAATAAAAAAAACAGATGATCTACCTATAGATATCTTTGAACACCCCGATTTGTATTTGAACAGAACTGATTTGAAGGTTTACACAAGACTTCTTATCCTCTGCTTAATTAAGGGATTTACATATGAAGAGGCTCTAGAAATTAATTTCTATCGTAAATTCTTAAAGTTGCAATTTGTTGACTTTGAACTAAAATTTTTAAATGAGTATAGAAATTATATTAAACCATATTCAGACTACTGGAAAGATAATAATCTTTTTTTGAGCCGTAATTTTTCTGCTAAATCGCCTTTATTACAGGTTCAGTCATTATATCGTGATTTGAAAATTGATTCTGATATCTTAGATATGGATCTTTCAATCAAAAAACTAAATTCAGCATCAATAATTGTAGCACTTGGCCAAATAAATCCTGACGAATTTCAACAATACAAAATATCCCATTTGTCGGAATCGTCTTTTATCTACTATAGTCGGCTATATCGTGAAAATAAAAATAAATTTTAAAGAAAGAAGCATTAAATTATGAAAAGTATTGCAGTATATTGTGGTTCATCTATCGGAAACAATCAAAAATACGTAGATTTGGCAACTGAACTTGGTGAATGGATGGTCAAAAATGGCTACGGATTGACATACGGCGGCGGTAACGCTGGACTGATGGGAGTTGTATCTCGTAGTGTAATGGCTAGTGGTGGTTACGCTCATGGGATTATTACTCAAAATCTATCTAATGTGGAATTAGCTAATAGTAAAATTTCTCAATTGGACATTGTTGATAATATGGACATTAGAAAATATATGATGATGAAAGATTCAATGGCTAGTATCGCCTTACCTGGAGGACCTGGTACATTGGAAGAAATCTCTCAAACATTCTCATGGGCAATTATCGGAGAAGACAGTCGACCATCAATTTTTTATAATATTGATGGATATTATGATCATTTAAAACATTTTTATGATCAAATGGTAACTGACGGTTTTTTGAAACAGTCTGACAGAGACTCTATCCTATTTTCTGAATCCTTAGATGAAATTGGAGAATATATAGAGAATTATAAACCTATTCGTAACAGCCATTATTAAAATTATATTTTATGCTAACCATTTTACGACTAAGTAAAATCGCGTTATATTGAGTGTGTTGAATAGCCAATGATTATTTGACTTAGATGCAATGTAAATATTGAAAGTATTTATGTGTAAAATCCTCCAATTTTATAACACGTACTTTTAAGAACTATTATCATAATATATAACCCTAACAAAAAAGCACATCGGATTTTCCGATGTGCTTTTTGCTTTTGAAATTATTTTAAGAATGCTGTTACAACACCAGCTACAACTACAAGAAGTAAACCAGAAATGATATAAACCATTTCTTTGTTTGTTTTCTTTTCATGAAGGATATAGATACCACCAAGAGTAGCTACAATAACACTCATTTGTGACAATGTAAATCCAGTAGCAAGTCCATTAACTTCTGGACGAGCTGATACTAGATAAGATAGTGCTGCAAGAGCAAAGAAGAAACCACTAATGATATTAGTATATGAACTCTTTGTTGTAAATGGTTTTGATGCTCTGTTGTCTTTTGTTGCGAATGCAAAGATTGTAGCAACTACTGCCATACCCAATGCTTGTGGGAAGAATGCTTCGAATCCTTTAACAGTAACTGCTTGTGGGAAGGCAGAGTATGCAAGATATCCTATTTCAGCAACTAATACAAGAATTAGACCAACCATGATATCTGAGCTATTTGATTCACTGTTATCTTTCTTTTCACTATATGTTGTCAACCAAACACCTACGATGATCAAGATAATTGCAGAAAATCCTGCAATTTTAGATACTGCAGATCCCCAGTTTCCTAGTACGAAGACACCCCATAAAGATGCTCCAATTAATTGAAATCCTGTTGAAATAGGCATTGTTCTTGAAACACCCATTTTTGTAAATGCATAGAATACAAGAATTTGTGCAGATGCCCATGAAACACCAGACAAGAATGTAAATAGGAATTCTTTTCCTGTTAGTATTGGTGTTTGTGTAACAAGTGCAACGATAATTGATGCAATCAATGTACCATATGTAGCACCCATAATTTGGTTAACAGGTTTTCCTCCAAAAATACCTGTCAACACTGGGAAAAATCCCCAGCCAATAACTGGAATTAATCCAATTAAGATATTAGTTATATTCATAATATAGTACTCCCTCTATAGATCATTTGATTAAATAAAAAAACTGCTAGTTAACAAACTAGCAGTTTTTATTAACAAAGGTTATTATACGTTAGTAAGATAGCGTTTTCAAGAAAATCTTACAATAACTTTCTTTTTTGTTAAAATGCTTCATTTAGAGGAGGAACAACTTGTTTTTTACGTGAGACAACTCCTGGAAGTGAAGCTTTGTTGTCAGAAACCTTAGTATTCAAGGCTTTTTCAAACACAGCAATAGCTGAATCATCTCCAAGAATCAATCCAGTTGTATCACTTGTAAGAATATTAGTTATCAAAAGAATGAATAAATTGTAATTTTCACTAGCAATTTCACTTTGGATATCATTTACAAAATCTGATTCCCTAGTAAGAGTATCATTAACATCGACAGTATTTACTTGAGCTACTCGGACATTGTTACCTTTCATATCGAAAGTTTTAGCATCCATATTAATTAGTTCTTTAGTAGATTTACTATCCAAATTTGTTCCAGCTTTAAGCATTTCTAGACCATAAGTTTCGTAATCAATACCAGCAATTTCAGCCAAGCTCTTCATTGCAGTAGCGTCTTGATCTGTAGTTGTTGGTGATTTAAGAAGTAATGTATCTGAAATTATAGCTGATAACATCAATGATGCTATTTGAGCTGGAATTTCAACAGACTGTTCAACAAACATTTTCCATAATATTGTACTTGTACAACCAAGTGGTTCTGCACGATAGAACAATGGATTAGCTGTTTCAAAGTTTGAAATTCTGTGATGATCAACAACATGTGTAATTTCCATATCAGCAATGTCATCAATACTTTGTTGGAATTCATTGTGATCAACTAGCATGACACTAGAAACTTCACCATTAGTTGAGTTCATAACTCTTGGATATTCATAACCAAATTTATCGAATACAAATTTTGTTTCTTCATTTGGTTCACCTAGAGCAATGGCTTCAGTGTTATATCCCAATTGATTTGATAGGTATGAGTATGCAATTGCTGCAACTACTGCATCAGTATCAGGATTACTGTGTCCAAATACAAATTGTTTTTCTTTAGTCATAATATTCTCCTATACAACAAGGCTGGATGAAATAAGTCTATTTTTATAGCTTTCTTCAAGTAAGAATTTTTCCCACTCACTATATATATCCTTAATTTTTCCAATTTTTTCCTTGTTTTCTTTATAAACAAATGATAATTCAAATGATATGTTAGGTTCAAGTGCTACTTGATATAAATTAGTATTTTTTGTCAGATGACCTAAACAGAAGCTCTCAGGAAGAGCTGTATATACATTTTCAGTTCTATCTGTAAATTTTAGTAGTTGGTATGGCGATGAAAATCTAGCAACAACTTGAGGCAGATCAACTAATGAATTAGTAAAACTATTTATAATTAAATCCGAAATATAATAACCTTCTAAATATGATGCCCATGGTAACTTTATAGCTTCTTTATAAGTTACAGATTTCTTGTCTTTCAATCTATCATCATTATGAATCAGCATAATCTTATCATCCATAATTTTATGCGTTCTAAAATGCTTCCAGTTTTTAATGTTTTTCTCAGGAAGATACATGATAGCAAGATCAATTTTATTATTTTGCATGTTATCCCAAAGTTCATTTCTACTCAAAGAAAGCAAATCCAATTCAATATCAGGATTAATTTTGTTGTAATAAACAATAAAATCATCAACTACAGATGATGCAATTGTAGATAATATACCAATTCTTATAATACCTGATTTAGAGTTTGAATCCTGTTGTATCTTAACAGTGACATCATTGATTAAATCAAACATTTCATGTGTTGATTTAAGCAATGTTTCCCCAGCATCTGTAAGATAAATCTGTTTTCCCATACTATAGAATAAAGGTGCTCCAACAACTTTTTCTATCTTTTTGATTTGTTGAGTCAAAGCAGGTTGTGTAATTCCTAATGATTGAGCTGTCTTTGTGTAACTCATGTTCTTCGTCAACTCATCAAAATAATTTAAAGCTTTGGAACTAAAGACTCTTCTAGCATTTTCGTCTAGCAATAGACAAATCCTCCTGGGGTATAAAAAGATTTAATAATTAAAATAAATTTTGTTCCTGAGATGGTATCTCGGATATAGGATCATCTCTATCAATCTTCATAAATCTCAATGGATTTCCGTCTGATTCAATGTCCATAATGAATGAACCGTTAGAATATCTATCTACCAATGGATGTTCTGATAAATCTATATTTATTTCATTTTGTAAATCAGTCTCAATTATTAGATTTTGACTCTTATTTACATTTGTTACTAGTTTAATACGATGTGGATCCCGTTTTAGTTCCCTTAGAGTCAGTACTCCTCGACGAGCACGACTGGTTGTTGGTATTTCCTTAAGCTTCATCTGTTTGTAAGAACCACGCTGTGTTAGTAATGCAATTATATCTGCATCATTTGAACTTACAAAGTAACTCACTAATTCGTCGTCATCTTTTAAGCTTACAAATTTCACACCAGCAGCCTTACTTCCTACTACAGGTACTTCCGAAATAGGAAATGCTGATGTATATGATTTTTCAGTAAATACATAGATTAAACTTTCTTGTTTATCAGGTTCAATATAGTTAATATCGATAACGGAATTATCAAGAGATTTTAATTTAGCATACTTACTTGCTTTGGATTTATAAGTTCTACCTGGTAATAGATCAGAAAATGCAACTTGTTTAATAGTATTTTCATTTGTACCTATTAAGAAAGTTCCTTTTTGTTCTAAATCCTTAAAAACAAACGATTTAATAACAGATTCATCCGTCGATAATCCTACTTCTTGAGACAAATGTGAACCAGTATCTTTCCACTTAGCATCTTCAACTTCATAGACTTGACGATAAACTAAATTACCCTTGTCAGTGAACATGAATAAGTGATCTCTTGTATTAGCTTCAACATTCATTACTTCATAATCTTCGTCTTTCAATCCGTTACCAGATTCAAAAGAAGCTTGATACGATCGTTGGCTACTACGCTTGATATATCCATTATGACTTACAAGAAGTCTGACTTCCTCACTAGGTATTAGTACACTAGTATCAACTTCAATTTCAGATACTTTAGATTCAATCTTAGTTCTTCTAGGATTACCATAAGTTTTCTTAACTTCAGTAAGTTCCTCTTTAATGACAGACATCAACCTATCATGATTATTTATGATTTCGTTTAAGTAGCTAATTCTCTTTTGAAGATCATCAAACTCTGAACGTAACTCAGTCACATCAGTATTTGTTAAACGATAAAGTTGTAATGAAACAATAGCTTCTGCCTGTGGTTCAGTAAAATCATATTCTTTAACTAAATTATTTTTAGCATCTGATTTATTTTTACTTGCTCTAATTGTTTTAATAACTTGATCTAATATTGATAATGCTTTAATAAGACCTTCCACAATATGAATTCTTGCTTGTGCCTTGTTCAAATCAAATTTACTTCTTCTAAGTACAACATCTTCTTGATGTTTTATATACTCAGTCAAAATTTTCATTAAACCAACTTGTTGAGGTCGCATATCAGCAATTGCAACCATATTGAAGTTATATGAGATTTGTAAATCAGTATTTTTGAACAAATAGTTCAAAATACCTTGTGAATCAACATCTTTCTTCAATTCAACTACAATTGATAGTCCCTGACGATCACTTTCATCACGAACTTCAGCAATACCATCAACCTTTTTTAGAACTCTAATTTCATCCATTTTTTTAACTAAAATAGCTTTATTAACTTCATAAGGTATTTCAGAGATAACTATTTGAGATTTGTGACCTCTCAACTTTTCAATAGATGTTTTTGATCTCAGGTAAACTTTTCCACGTCCGGTTTCATAGGCGTCTCTTATACCTTTAGCACCCTGTAAAATACCACCAGTTGGAAAATCTGGACCTTTGACAATCCTCATTAAATCATCAAGAGTGGAATCTGGATTTTCAATTAATTTGATAGTAGCATCAATAACCTCTACCAAATTATGAGGTGGAATTTCAGTAGCATAACCAGCAGAAATTCCTGTTGCACCGTTTACAAGTAAATTGGGGAATCTTGCAGGAAGAACTTTAGGTTCTTTTTCTGTATCATCAAAATTCCATTCCTCATCAACAGTATCTTTGTTGATATCTCTTAACATTTCTGCTGATATTTTACTTAATCGGGCTTCAGTATATCGCATAGCGGCTGGTGGATCTCCATCCATTGATCCATTGTTACCATGCATCTCGATTAATGGATTACGCAACTTCCAATCTTGAGATAATCTAACCATTGCTTCATAAATTGATGAATCACCATGGGGATGAAAATTACCCATGACATTACCAACACCCTTGGCAGACTTTCTAAAACTCTTTTCAAAGGTGTTCCCATCAAGATTCATAGAATATAAAATTCTACGTTGAACAGGTTTTAGACCATCACGAATATCAGGAAGAGCACGCTCTTGAATAATTGATCGTGAATATCTTTCGTATCGATCTCCCATAATTTTTTCTAAAGAAAGATCTTGAATTTTAGGAGTACCATTTGCCAAATTATTCACCCTCTTCCTTATTCAATAAATCATCTAATTCAATAGTAGAGTCAGTGGATTCATCAATCTTTTCAAGAATATTATCCCCTTCTTCACTACCATTAAATCTAACATTTTTTTCAATCCAATCACGTCTAGGCTGAACTTTGTCACCCATTAGTGTAGTAACTCGTCTTTCAGCAAGAGCTGCGTCATCAATATTTACACGAATTAACATTCTTGTTTCCGGATCCATTGTAGTATTCCATAACTGGTCAGCATTCATCTCGCCCAGTCCTTTAAATCTTTGAAGGTCATAACCCTTACCGATTTTTTTAATACCTTCTTTTAATTCATCAGGAGTCCATGCATAATCGATAACTTGTTTTGCCCCACGACCCTTTTGAAGTTTATATAGTGGTGGTAAAGCAATATATACATGTCCAGCTTCAACTAGTGGTCTCATATATCTATAGAAAAATGTAAGTAACAAAATTTGAATATGGGATCCATCATCATCGGCATCGGTCATGATAATAACTTTGTCATAATTTCTATTTTCAAGATTAAATTCAGCACCTACACCGGCACCAATTGTATAAATCATTGTATTAATTTCTTCATTTTTGTAAATATCTTCTAATTTTGCTTTCTGAGTGTTTAATACTTTACCTCTCAATGGCAAAATAGCTTGAAATTTACGATCTCTACCCTGTTTTGCTGAACCTCCAGCAGAATCACCCTCGACAAGAAATAATTCATTTAAAGATGAATTTTTAGACTGAGCAGGTGTTAGTTTACCTGATAGTAATCCATCATTTTTTTTGTTTTTCTTTCCATTACGTGAATTCTCACGTGCTTTTCGTGCAGCTTCACGTGCTTCACGTGCTTTGATAGCTTTTTTAACAAGTGTTTGCGCTTGTTCACCATTTTCCATCAAGAAGAAATTCATTTGTTCGTAAACTAGTTGATCAACAGCTGATCTTGCTTGAGGTGTTCCTAGTTTACCTTTTGTTTGACCTTCAAATTGTAATAATTCTTCAGGAATTCTGACAGAAATTATAGCTGATAGTCCTTCTCGAATATCAGTACCCTCTAAATTTTTACTATTTTCCTTTAAAAGTCCGATCTTTCGTGCATAGTCATTAAATGCTTTGGTAAGACCTGATTTCATACCGGCTTCGTGTGTTCCACCGTCCACAGTACGAACGTTATTAACAAATGAGATTACATTTTCCGAGTATCCGTCATTGTATTGGCCAGAAAATTCTATTTCGATATCACTATTTGTTCCTTCAATGTAGAAAATTCCACCGATAGTATCTTTATCTTCGTTTAGATATTTAACAAAAGATTGAATACCATCTTCGTAATAAAAGACTTCAGTCTTGTCTTCTTCTCCACGTTTATCGGTAATTGTAAACTTTACACCCTTAAGTAAGAAAGCTGATTCTCTTAATCTTTCAGCTAAAGTGTCATAGTTATACTTTATAGTTTGAAAAATTTCTGGATCAGGTTTAAAACTAATAGTTGTTCCATTAGATTCTTTAGTGGTTCCAGTATTCTTTAAAGTTCCTACAGGATGTCCACCATTTTCAAATCTTTCTTCATAAACTTGTCCATCACGAACAACTCTAACAGTCATCCATTCAGATAATGCATTAACTACTGATGAACCAACTCCATGTAGACCACCGGAAGTCTTATAAGAATTTTCTGAAAATTTACCACCTGCATGAAGTACCGTTAAAATTACTTCAATTGTTGGTTTTCCAGAAGAGTGCATTCCTGTAGGCATTCCACGGCCATGATCAACTACGGTAATACTATTATCTTTATTAATTGTTACATTGATTTCGTCACCAAAGCCTGATAATGCTTCATCAACTGCATTATCAACTATTTCATAAACTAGATGATGCAAACCACGATAATCTGTTGATCCGATATACATACCAGGTCTTTTTCTAACAGCCTCAAGGCCCTCTAGAATTTGAATTGACGAGTCATCATAAGATGATTTAGGCATTTCACTCATTCCTTTTTGTTAAAATTTTTTACATATCTTAGAGATTATAACACTTTCCAGAGGTTCTCATCCATATTCCTATAAGTTAAGTCTTATCTTTTAATTTTTGGAGATTTATTAGATAATGTATAGGATAAGTTTTAATTGCTTTTATTTATTAAAAATACGAAGAAAAGAATGTGAGATTTTATGAAACTTTTTATATCTATTATTTTGGCATATCTAGTTGGTTCATTCCCTTCTGCATACCTCGTTGGCAAAATCTTTTTCAAAAAAAATATTTTCGACTATGGTAGTGGAAACGTTGGTACAACAAATACCTATAGAGTTTTCGGGCCAGTAGCTGGTACATCAGTTTTAATTATGGATATTCTTAAGGGAACACTTGGTGCTTTAATGCCAACTTTCTTTGGTTTAGATCATTATCTCATTTTATTTGTAGGTATTTTTGCTGTTATTGGACATGTTTTCTCTATATTTTTGAAGTTTCGTGGTGGTAAAGCTGTTGCAACAAGTGCTGGAATATTATTGGCATACAGTCCAATATTATTTTTAATTTGTTTTATATGTTTAGCTTCAATTGTTTATCTTACCAGTATGGTAAGCGTGGCAAGTTTAGTTACCGTTCTGGTTTTTGCCATATCAACTTTCTTCATGCACGATTGGGTATTATCTACAGCTGCATGTATTGTCGCGGTTATTGTTTACATTAGACATATACCAAATATAAAAAGACTTCTCAATGGTACTGAGAATTTGGTACCTATTGGACTTAGATATAAAAAGCAACAACAGAATAAATAACATTATGAATATAGAAAAACATCCTACACAAATTGTGTAGGATGTTTTTTATTTGAACGAAATACTGTAATATGCTTCGAATCTTTCTTTTGGATTCAATTTGTTAATACCATACTTAGTTTCCAAATTGTGATCAGTATCTACTTTATCTGCTATCCCCCACCAAGGTTCAATACATACAAAGTTACCTTCACTAGGATATTGTGACCATAATCCAACAAACTTAGCATTTCCAGTATCCAAGGTAATTGAATGTTCTGATTGTTCTGAAGAAATTGAAATTACTAATGGATTATTTAAACGATAGATTATCGCATCATTTTTAAATAAATCATGAGTTAAGTGTTCATTTTGATTATCAACACTAAATTCCTTGCTTAAATCAATATTAGATTCTTTTAGTGGAATACGATTAAGAGTTTCTTGTGGTTCTAATTTGATTTGATAATCTTCATATTCTAACTGATTATCAAAAGGTATATTAAATCCTGGATGAGCCCCAACAGAAAAATTCATAATTTTTTCTGATTCAAGTGAATCAACCAGATAGCTAATTTGTAAACTATCTTTAATTAATTGATAGACTACTTTCAAACTAAATTTATAAGGATAACTTGTAAGTGATTCATCATCATATTCAAGTGTAAATTCCAGCATTGTTTCTGTTTGAGATGTAACTTCAAACTCTCTATCTCTAGCAAAACCATGTTGTCCCATTTGATAATCATTACCGTCTACTTTGTAGTAATCATCTTTCAAACGTCCAACAACTGGAAAGAGAATAGGTGCATGGCGTCCCCATACATCCTGTTCTGCCTGCCAAATAAATTCAGTTCCTGATTCATTCTTGACGCTGTAAACTTCAGCACCAAGAGAGTTAATATTAGCAGTTAAAAAATCATTTTTTATTTCATAAAGTCCCATTCAATCAGTCTCCTATAGAATGTATCTTGAAAGATCTCTATCAGATACAATTTCACCAACTCGTTCTTGGACATATTCTTGAGTAATTGTTACATCACCCATTTGCATATCAGGACCTTCAAATAGGATTTCAGAAAGAATTCTTTCTAAAACTGTTGATAGTCTTCTGGCACCAATATTTTGATTTGTATTATTCAAGTCAAATGATACCTTAGCAATTTCTTCAATAGATTCTTGAGTAAATGTTAAGTTTAGACCATCTGCTCTTGTAAGAGCAACGTATTGTTTTGTAAGTGAATTGCTTGGTTGAGTTAAAATTTGAACAAAATCTTCTTCTGTTAGGTCTTTCAATTCAACACGAATTGGGAAACGACCTTGTAATTCTGCAATCAGATCACTTGGTTTACTTTCTGCGAAAGCACCTGAAGCAATAAATAAAATATGATCTGTATTTACAGGACCGTATTTAGTATTGATTTGAGAACCTTCAACTATTGGCAGAATATCCCTTTGAACACCTTCACGAGAAACTTCACCTGATTGCTTCTTCTCATTTCCAGCAATTTTATCAAACTCATCTATAAAAATAATTCCGTTATTTTGAGTTCTATCAATAGCTGCTTGATATACAGCATCATGATCAATATTCTTTTGTGCTTCTTGTTGAATTAGAACTTCACGAGCTTCTCTTACTGGTAATGTTCTTGAAATCATTTTTTTAGGCATCATAGCACCCATCATTTCGCCAACATCGATACCCATTTGGTTCATTTGATCATTCATTGGTGCTTTTTTAGATTCTTCAACAACAATAGTTACTTCTTCATCTTCAAGTAAGCCTTGATCTAATTTTTCTTTTACAGATAATCTTTCATTTCTAATCTTATCTGTTACATCTTTATTATTATCAGGGTCATCATTGGCGTCATCGTTGTTTCCACCTAAAACGTCTCCGATATTACCAGATTGTAGGTTACCAAACATAGACATCATGTCACCAAAGTTCATGCCATTGTCGTTGTTCTTTTGTTTCTTTTCTTGTCCAGGAACTAACAATTTAACTAACTTTTTATCAACTTTTTTGGAAACTTTTGATCTCATCTCTTCGATGCGATCATCTTCTTCCATTTTTACAGCAACATCAGCTAGATCACGAACCATAGATTCAACATCACGTCCAACATATCCAACTTCAGTAAATTTAGTTGCTTCAACTTTAACAAATGGTGCATTAACAATTTTTGCTAGACGTCTAGCAATTTCTGTTTTACCAACACCAGTAGGTCCAATCATTAGTAAATTTTTGGGTGTAATTTCTTGTTTTAGACTATCAGTTACCTGCATACGACGATATCTGTTATACAAAGCAATAGCAACAGCTTTTTTAGCATCATTTTGACCGATAATATAATTATCTAGTTTTGAAACGATTTCTTTGGGTGTTAACATTTGGGTCATATTTTAAGACTCCTTTAATTAAAATTTGTCAGAGATAATATTATTGTTCGTAAAAATATCAATTTCAGATGCAATTTTGATGGATTCAACAGCAATTTCTTCTGCATCCATATCTTTTGCATGACGTTGTAATCCAATAGCAGCAGCTTGTGCAAAGTTACCACCAGAACCAATTGCAACAACATCTTCATCAGGTTCAATAACTTCACCACTACCAGAAATAAGTAACAATGTTTCTTTGTTCATAGCTAACAACATTGCTTCTAATTTTTGTAATGATGGATCTTTACGCCAATCTTGTGCTAATTCAACAGCAGCACGTTGTAAATTACCTGAATATTCTTTTAGCTTCTTTTCTAACCAGTCTTGAAGTGTAATTGCATCTGCAACACCACCGGCGAAACCAATAACTACTTGATCATCAAAGATACGACGCACTTTATGTGCAGTACCCTTCATGATGAATTTTTCACTCATTGTTACTTGACCATCACCTGCAATTGCAGTATGTCCGTCATGCTTAACAGCTACGATTGTTGTCATTTCATTACCTCATCTAGGAAAATATTTTTTATAGTCACTTTGCAAATGATCCATGGTTACATGGGTATATATTTGCGTAGTAGATAAACTCGAATGTCCTAATAATTCTTGAACAGTTCGCAAATCAGCACCATTGTTTAACATATGAGTAGCAAATGTATGCCTAATCATATGGGGATGAATATCAGCAGTCAAACTAGTTTTCTTGATAATCTGATCAAGAATATACTCTATACCTCGACTGGTGATAGGTTTACCTCTATTATTGACAAAAATATAATTATGATTTTCATTATATTTTGCCATTAAGTCTATTCTACCATTTTCTATATAAAATCTAAGAGAATCTTGGGCAAAAGTTCCAAAAGGTACATATCGATCTTTATCACCCTTACCATGAACTAATATAATACCATTCACAAAATCAATTTGATCTTCTTGCAGGTTGGCACATTCACTGACACGCATACCTGTTGCATAAAGTATTTCAAGAAGTGCAGAATTTCTTTGTGATAAGGGATCATCACCTTCAACTGCTTTGAATAATTGATTTATTTCTTCTTCATAGAAAAAATGAGGAAGTCTTCGACCTTTATTTCTCAATCTTACAATATCAAATGGATTGGTTTCTATCATCGAATTTTTTTTCATAAAACTATAAAAGGACCTCAATCCTGAGATCCTTCTAGCAACTGTCTCTTTTGCATAATCCTTATCTTCCATGTAACTAAGAAAAGTTTCTACATCCAATTTGTTAACTTTAGTAAAGTTTTCAAATCCGCCATTATTTTCTAAGAAACTTCTAAAGCTTTTGATATCTTCAAGATAAGATTTTTTTGTTTCGTCTGAATAATGATGATTGACAGTTAAATTTTCAATGAATTTATCAATTAACTCTTGATTATCCACTATTTTTGAACTTCCTCTTCATAATCTCCATTTGGACATAGTACCTGGCGGCCACCTTTGACCTTCTTTTCAACTAAGTAATGGCCATCTTTTGGACAATCACGACCTACTGGTTTATCCCAAGTTACAAAATCACAATCTGGATATCTTGAACAACCATAGAAAGTTCTATTTTTCTTAGATTTGCGTTCAATAACTTGTCCTTTTTTACATTGTGGACAAGTAACACCGATTTCTTTAACAATTGCCTTTGTATTTCGACAATCTGGGAATCTAGAACATGCAAAGAATTTACCAAAACGTCCCATTTTAATAACCATAGGAGCTCCACAGATTTCACAATCTATGCCGGCTGGTTCATCTTTGATTTGAATTTTTTCAATCTTTTCTTCAGCTGATTCTAGTTCTTTGGCAAATGGTTTGTAGTATCGATCTACTACCTTAACCCAATCTTCTTTGCCTTCTTCAATATTATCTAATTCTGTTTCTAAATTAGCAGTAAAATCAGTATCCACAATATCAGGGAAGTAGTTTTGTACTAAATCGTCTACTATTTCACCTAATTCTGTAGGTTCAAAGCTTTTACCATTTAGTTTTACATAATATCTTCTTTGAATTGTATCAATAGTGGGAGCATAAGTAGATGGGCGTCCTACACCGTTTTCTTCAAGAGTCTTAACTAGTGAAGCTTCAGTAAATCTTGCAGGTGGTTGAGTAAAATGTTGTGCTGGATCATTTGATACTAAATCAACTTGATCTGATTCTTTTAAATCTGGTAAAACATTGTCCTTACTACTATCAGAAGAATTTTGATAAACCTTTTGGTATCCTGCAAATTTCAGTTTAGAACCACTTGCTTTAAACATTACACCTGATTGTGATAAATCAACTGACATAGTGTCATAAACTGCAGGTGTCATTTGAGAAGCAGCAAATCTTGACCATATCAGACTATATAATCTGAACTGATCTCTTGAAAGTATGTCTTTAAGAGATTCGGGTGTTCTTAGAATTGATGAAGGTCTAATAGCTTCATGGGCATCTTGTGCACCTTCTTGATTTTTGTCGTGTCTTAACTTTTCGGCAGCGTATTCTTCACCATAAGTTTCATGAATGAATTCTGCGGCTTCAGCACGAGCAATACTTGATATACGTTTTGAATCAGTACGCATATAAGTTATTAAACCAACAGTACCTTCCTTACGTCCAAGATTAATTCCTTCATACAATTGCTGAGCAATCATCATGGTCTTACGAGTCTTAAAGTTTAATCTCTTATTAGCTTCTTGTTGAAGTGAACTTGTTGTAAATGGTGCAGCAGGAGTTCTTTTACGTTCTTTTTTAGTAACTTTATCTATATTAAATTTACTTTTTTTATCAACTCGTCCTAAGACTTCTTGAACTCCATCATTATCATTCAAGTTTAGTTTCTTACCATCTAATCCATAGAAATTAGCAGTAAATTTACTCTTGCCTTTTTTGAACGTAGATTCAATTGTCCAGTACTCTTCTGGAACGAATTTTTTAATCTCATTTTCTCTATCAATTACCAGTCTTAGTGCTACAGACTGAACACGTCCAGCACTAAGACCCTTTTTGACTTTAGCCCAAAGAATAGGCGAGATTGAGTATCCAACAATTCTATCCAAAACTCGACGAGCTTGTTGAGCATCAACAAGTTTCATATCAATACTTCTTGGATTTTTAAATGCTTGCTTTACTGCATCTTTAGTAATCTCATTGAATACAACTCGATTTTTACCCTCTGGATCTAAATCTAAGAGATGCGAAACATGCCATGCAATGGCTTCCCCTTCACGATCCGGATCGGCTGCAAGATAAACATTTTTTGCTTTTTTGGCTTCTTTTTTCAAGTCCTTAATTACAGGGCCCTTGCCTCGAATAGAAATATATTGTGGTTCATAATCGTTTTCAAAATCAATTGCCATGCGACTCTTAGGAAGATCTCGGACGTGACCTAAACTAGCGATAACATGATAATTTCTACCTAAATATTTTTCAATTGTCTTAGCTTTTGATGGTGACTCTACTATTACTAAGTTTTTTTGTTGTGGCACGTATAGTGCTCCTTTCCAAATTGGTTCTACTGAGATGATATATTAATTACCATTTACAATTTTGTCAAACTAAATGATACATTAATTTTCAAATTTAGAAAGTAAAGTCTAAAAATTATTTAAATTAATTAGTGGAATAGCACCTTGTTCTATCAATTTATTACAGCCTGCAGATAGTTTAGAATCAACTCTTCCAGGCACCGCCAAAACATCTCTATTATTTTCTAAAGCTAAGTCGGCAGTTATTAAAGCACCACTTCTTTCCTCAGCTTCAACTACTATAACTTTTTCTGATAATCCTGAAATAATTCTATTCCTTTGAGGAAAATGCCAACGATTGATTTTTGAACCCGAAGGATATTCTGTAATAACTAACCCTTTTTCAAATATTTCTTTTTGGACAGATTCATTTATTTTAGGATAATAGATATCTAAACTATTCCCCAAAACAGCAATTGTTTTGCCATTATTATTAAGTGCGGCAACATGTGCCATGCCATCTATCCCTTTAGCCAGTCCGCTTACAACTGTGTACTCTCCAACAAGATTAGGAATAAAGTTATTACAGCATTTTTCACCATATTTTGTTGCTTTTCTAGATCCAACAACTCCTATACACTTTGTCTCTAAAAGAGTTATATCTCCTCTATAAAAAAGCAAAGCTGGTGGATTGTATATTTGCCTGAGCTGTTCAGGATATTTGGAATCTATAAAAGTGATTGCCTTTTCCTGTATTTCAGCAATAGAGTCAAATTTTTCTGTAAATTTTTCAAATTTATCAGTACCTAATTTTAACAATAGAAAATCAAACACTATATTTTCGTAATTTTCATTTTTTAAATATATATCAATAATACTAAGTAGATTTTGGTTTGATAGAGTTTGTGTATAACGACACTTAATTAAGAACTCAGTAAAATTTTCCATAATAAAAACACCACTTTTATTTTAAAATTACGAAAAATGGTGTTAATACAGTTTAGTGATTTTTTTGACTGGTGAAAAACTCATACGATGTATCGGAGTTCTTCCGTATTTATTTAGTGCATCCAAATGATCTTTTGTTCCATAACCATCATTCTTTTTGAATTTAAATTCTGGATACTTTCGGTCATAGTAATTCATTAAGTTATCACGCATTACTTTTGCCACGATACTTGCAGCACCAATAGAAATTGATTTAGCGTCTCCTTTAATCAACTTTGTTTGTTCAATGTCAACTGGGATAGTCATGGCATCTACCAAAATATGATTAGGTTTTATGTAAAGACTATCAATAGCATCTTTCATAATTAGTTCAGTAGCATGATATATATTTTCCTGATCAATTAATTCCACTGATCCTATAGAAACACTTATATCAACTGCTTGCTCACATATTTGATTGTATATTTCCAAACGATTTTTGGCAGACAATTTTTTTGAATCATCAACGTCTATTAACGTATTATTTTCAGGCAAAATAACTGCAGCACTGACGACAGGACCAGCAAGTGGTCCCCTACCTACTTCGTCAACACCAGCAACGTATAAACCTTTATCCCAAAAAGGTTCTTCAAACTTTTTTTTAGTTTCAAATTTGAGAATTTGATTTTCATACTGAAGTTTTCTTCTATTATATTGCTCTAATAGTTTTATTACTCCAGCTCGTTTATCTTCACGAAAGTGCTTTAATTGATCTTCACTTGGAGAATCTTGCAAGATACTTTTTATTTCAGAAATAGTGTATTCGCTATTCTTCATAAAATTCACCTGGCACATCAAAAGTAACTGGACCAAACTTCAACTTTCTAACATCATTAATAATCTTGCGTGCTGCACGATCATAGTCGTCTTTATAGCCAAATTTATTTGTTAGGAACATCAATATATCAGGTGTAGTTTTGTTCCTTAAATCATTGGGTTCTATATTATACACGGTTAATAAACTATCCAAATAAAATGATTCTAAAAATGACAATGCAAATATTGCCACATCATCTGGTGCAAAAATTTGATCCTTAATAGCGCCTGACAAGGCTAATTTCAAACCTACACGATTATCATCGATTTTGGGCCACAAAATACCAGGAGTATCTAATAAATCAATTCCTACACTTGTTTTTAGCCAATTTTGATTCTTTGTGACACCTGGTTTATTTCCAGTAACCGCAACATTTTTTCCAACCATTTTGTTCAAAATAGTTGATTTACCAACATTAGGAATTCCTACACACATAGCCTTAATTTGATAGTTTTTAACACCATTGTTTTCATATTTGGCAATTTTTTCAGACAATTCTCTTCTGATTGCACTATTTATTTTTCCTAAAGCATTTGTATGTTTTGCATCTAAATCAATTACTGCCAATCCTTCTTGTTGAAAACTCAATTTCCATTCTTTAGTTCTCTGAGGATCTGCTAAATCAGATTTATTTAAAATAATTATGTGTTTCTTTTGACCAATTATATCTTCTAGAACGGGGTTTCTTGAAGAAAACGGCAATCTAGCATCTACAATCTCTAGAACAATATCCACTTGTTTCAATCGATCTTGAACTTGATTTTTTGCTTTATTCATATGACCTGGATACCACTGTAAAACCATAAAGTCTACCTCCTTAAACTTGTAAAAATATTCTTAATTTAATTATAACTATGTTGGACCTATCATACCAATATTTCTAAAAAAATAAACTACTGCATATGCAGTAGTCTACTTTTTATCATTTTCTTTATATTTTTCAAAAACTTCATCAAATATACTCATACTTGGCAAATAGTTAGCATTCAATTCCAAGTACTCTGAAATTTTTTCATAATTTTGTTCTTGCTTTGGGAAAGAATGATCATAGAAGGCGTTGTTAGCAAATTCTGCTTCTGGCTCGACACTCTCAGCATTTCTCAAAGTCATTAAGTAAGTATAGAAACTTCTTCTCATAAAATCACCTAGTTTCCCGTAATTTTAGAATTAAACATATCAAATTTTAAAACATCGTTCTTTAAGTCTATTTTCTTGGCTCTAATACCATATCCATCTTTTGTTTTATATTCAGTAAATTTCATTAAGATAGTCTTATCCTTAGAATTAATTGATACCCAATCTGGAATATTATACATGTTATTTACATAGTTTAAAACAAATGATATTGGAAGTGATATATCACCCAATTTAATTTTTGTGGCTTTCAATAATACGTCACCATTTGTCTTCGCATAGGGCTTGAGTACAATAACAAAGTGAATTTTAGAGCCCAAGAAATCAGCGTCACCACTTAATTCAGCATTGTCTTTTACCTTAAACTGATATTCTGTTTTTCCATTATTTAAAGTGTTCTTCAAATAATACTCAGCCATCTGATTGGCTTGTTTCTTGTTCATTGTAACTTTAAAAACTTCTGAATTTTCATTTTGAATTTTAGAAGTTACTTCATATTTTTCACTTGGTGAACTAAATATTTTAGTCCCTAAAAACAATAGAAAAATTACTAGAACACTTACTAAAGTTATAAAAGCATACATCCAATAATTTCTTTTTTTCATTTACTTATCAATCCATTCTTTATCAGTTTTCTTAGCTTCTTTAAATATTTTATTTGTCATCATATCATATCCAATAGAATTTGGGTGAAAATGATCTTCATCAAATAAGTAAGGATTAGAACCGGTCTTCTTAGTGACATTTATCGCATACTTACTTGCATACAAATTATTGATATCAACAAAGTGTACATTTGACATATCTTTTGTAACATTTTCAGAAGACTCATTCCACTTTTTAAATGCAGATGTAGCACCTGTAACATTAGATAAATAAATACTAAATGGATTGTATATTCCTATAAGATAAATGGGGGCATTCTTGTTGTAAATTCTCAAGTCATCTAATAACTTTACAAGACGCTTATCAAAATTGCCTTCTTCAGTAGATATATCTTTTGAAGTCAAATCAAGCCCTTTTTTTTGTAACAAATGCATGAAATCATTTCCACCTACGGTGACTGTAATTATATCTGCATTTTTCAAATCGCTATGCATCTTATCATTATTATCAATTCTTTTCATAATTTGAGTACTTGTATCACCTGAAACACCATAATTATGTGTAGAGGTTTTAACTTTGTACTTCTTTGAGATCTTTTTGCTTAAGCGAGTTACATAACCCTCTCCATTTTTGCTAGTATCACCAACTCCTTGTGTCAAGGAATCACCAACTGCAACTATAGAAACACTAGTTTTTTTAGTAACTTTTTCACTCTTTTTAGTAGTTTTATTTTTTGATTTAGTGATTTGTTGTGTTTCTTGATTCTGTTGTTGGTAATAAAAATATCCACCAATACCACAACCAATTAAAACGATAACTATTGCAGATATAATAAATATAGTTTTCTTTTTCATAAACTTTCCATTCCTCAAAAAAAAACTGATGAAAGTTCACCAGTTTTAGTCAGTATAAAATTCTATAGCAAACGCTCCACGTCCAGCGTGTGTTGCAATTACAGGACTTGTAACTCTAATCAAGATTGGAAGATCTGGGTGAACTTCTTTAATTTTTTCTTGAAGTTCATTAACAAAATCCATGTTATCTACATATGAAATTCCAATAGATTTGATATTATCTAGCCCCTTAATTTCATCAATCACACCCTTAAGGTAATTATCAATGACTTTGCGACCACGTCCACGTTTAGCAATATCCAAACTATTATTCTTCAGAGTTAATACTAAATTGATATTAAGCAGTGATGATAAGGTACCAGCAAATCTACTTAATCTTCCACCTTTTAAGATGTTTTCAATTGTAGTTACACCCATGTATAAACGCGTATTAGCACGAATTTCATCTAATCTAGCTGTAATCTCTTCAAGGCTCTTGCCTGCTTCAGACATCTTAGCAGCTTCAATAACTTGAAATGACATTGCTCTATCAGTGAAATTTGTATCAATAACTGTCATTTTCTTGTCAGTCATTTCTATAACTTGTTTTGCTGCATTAACTGTACCGCTGATAGATTCTGTCATGTTCAAAGATAATATTTCAGTATATTCATCAGAAATATTATCAATCACATCCATAAATGTTCCAATTGAAGGTTGTGATGTTGTAGGCAAATCTTTTGAAGCATGCATTTTTTGAACAAATTCTTCATGAGAAATGTCAACTCCATCTACAAAGGTTTCATCATCGATTGTAATTGTTAGAGGAACTACACCGATATTATTTTCTTTAATTTCTTCATCAGTAAGTTGTGCTGATGAATCTGTGATAATTTTTACCTTACCCATTTTTTCCAACTTTCGTTCATGTTTATTACTTTTTATAAATTATAACAGATTTACAAAAAAAAAATCTAATTTTAGAGTAAACTATATGTATTAACATTCTATTCAAAGAAGGTAAATTAATAATTTGAGTGAAAAAAATAATCAATTGAAAAATAATAATAATAGTTTTTCCAAAACTTATATAATCACTAATGAAGTTTTTAGTGCAGTAACCCATGGGATAGGAATTATCCTTGCAATAATTGCATCTGTTTTCATTATCATAAAAGGTGCAAAAATGCATGATCCCTTAGCAATAACTGCTTTTTCAATCTACGCATTCACTTTATTCTTTTTATATTTAAGTTCTACATTATTTCATAGTTTGTACTTCACAAAAGCTAAACCTGTTTTCCAGATTTTTGACCATAGTTCTATATTTTTAATGATTGCAGGAACATATACACCTTATTGTTTGATTGGTTTACGTGGTACTGCTTTCGGAATTATTTTACTTTCAGTCATCTGGTTGCTAGCCATCTGTGGAATTTTATACAAGATATTTAACGTTGGAAAATATCAATTTATTGAAACAATGTTATATGTACTGATGGGATGGGCCATAGTCGTCGCAATGCACCCTCTGTTTATTTCTATAGGTGCTACGGGAATTTATCTATTAATAGCTGGTGGAATTGCTTTCACACTAGGTGCGTGTGTTTATCTTATTAAAAATCTAAAGTATGTCCATGTAATCTGGCATATTTTTGTTCTTATTGGAACAGCATTCATGTACTTCTCAGTTTATCTATATGTTAGTTAATACGTTTATAAGTTTCGAAGGTATGTTGGTAATGATTTTTATTATCAACAATACCTTCTTTTTTTTCGACTAATTCAAACTTAGAATAATCTATCGAAATCATTTTTACGTCACCTTCAAACGAATAATCTATTTTTGTGACATATAAGTAATCCACATCGTCTTTAAACAACTCAAATACACATCTACCACCAATTACCATGATCTTATCATCCAATTCCACATGGTGGAACAATTCTTCTTTAGAATGAACCACAATAGCTTCAGGGTCGGCAGAATAATTAGAATCTCTAGAAAGTATAATATTTTTGCGATTAGGTAATGAACCATTGGGAAAACTCTCGTACGTCTTACGTCCCATTAATATTACATTCCCTGTTGTTAAATCTTTGAATCTTTTCATATCATCTGGGAGAACCCAAGGGAGATGTCCCTGATTACCAATAACATGATTAATATCCTCTGCCCAAACAAATCCCATCATTACAACATCTCCTATACTGCCACTACAGCTTTAATAGCTGGTTGTGGGTCATAATTAACCAACTCAATATCTGTTACATCAAGGTCAAATATGCTCTTTTCACTGTTAATTTTCAATTGAGGTTTTAATGAAGATGGTGTTCTGCTCAATTGTTCCTTAACTTGTTCTATGTGGTTGGAATAAATATGTGCATCTCCAATTGTATGGACAAATTCTCCCACTTGTAGTTCACATTCACGTGCAATCAAATGTGTGAGAAGTGCATAACTAGCAATATTAAATGGAATACCTAAAAACAGATCCCCACTTCGCTGATAAAGCTGACAAGATAATTTTCCATTGTTTACATAGAACTGAAACAATGAATGACATGGTGGAAGTGCCATGGTTGGAACATCTTCAGGGTTCCAAGCACTGACAATTAATCTTCTAGAGTCAGGTGTTTTCTTAATTTGATCAATAACATTAGCAATTTGGTCTATAAATCCACCATCACGTTTTTGCCAGTGTCGCCATTGAGCTCCATAAACAAATCCTAAATCACCATATTTTTTAGCAAATGAATCATCATTTAAAATTTTTTCGTCAAATAAATTCATCTGATTGTGATATTCTTCAGCAAATATGGGATCTTTTTGAGATCTTATACCAAAATCAGTCATATCTGGACCAGTATAATCTGAACTTTCAACATATTTTTTAAATGCCCACTCGTCCCATATGTGATTTTTATGCTCTAGTAAATATTTAATATTAGTATCACCATGCAAAAACCATAATAATTCACTTTTAATCAAACCGAAGGGAACTTTTTTTGTCGTCAAAATAGGAAATGACTCATTTAAATCAAATCTCATCTGGTAACCAAATTTACTAATAGTTCCTGTACCTGTACGGTCTGTTTTTGTATCACCGGTTTCAAGAACACTTCTTAAAAGCGTCAAATATTGATCTTCATTCATAAGACTCTCCTATGCAAACTCACTAAGATATTCCCAGCGTTCCATCAGTTCATCTGCTTCTTTAGATTTTTCATCGTATTGCTTTTGATAATCCATTAATTCCTGATAGCCATTGTCTGAGTTTTCTAGTTCTAATTTTAAATTCGTTAATTCTTCATCAATTTTTTCAATTTTTGGTTCTAATTTTTCTAATTCGATTTTTTCTGCATACGTTAACTTAGTTTTTTCTTTTGATTCATCAGTATCTGATTTTACATTTTCAGTTACCACAGCTTTATCTTTTTGTTTTGTTTTACTTTCTGCGAGATACTCAGAATAACTCAAGTAACTCTCAGAAATTTTACCATTACCTTCAAAAATTAGCAGTTTATCTGCAACCTTATCTAAGAAGTAGCGATCATGAGATACTGCCAAAATTGTTCCTTCAAAATTATCAAGATAGTTTTCCAAAATAGTTAGAGTACCAATATCTAAGTTATTTGTTGGTTCATCAAGTAATAGAACATTTGGTTGTTGAATAAGAATTGCCAATAAGTAAAGCCTTCTTTTCTCTCCACCTGATAACTCTCTAATATAAGCACCCTGCATCTTATGATCAAACTTAAAGGTGTCCAGCAATTGAGAAGCGGACATTGAATATCCACTTGTATTTTTAACACCTTGACCAATACTTTCAAGATATCTAATAACACGTTTTTCTGGATCCATTTTCTCTGTATGTTGTGTGTAGTAACCAATACTTACTGTTTGACCAATTTTTAAAATTCCAGAGTCTAATTGATTTCTGCCAGCTAAGATATTTAAAAATGATGTTTTACCAGATCCATTAGATCCAGTAATTCCTATACGATCACCATTATTTATTAAATAACTAAAATCACTAACTATCTTGTGTCCATCTACTTCATAATTAGCATCTTTGATCTCAAAAACATCATTTCCAAGTCTCTTTTGAGCAATATCGATTGACATTTCCTTTTGAGAATCTGGTTGATTTGAAAGGTCATCCTTTAGATTTTTAAATCTATCCACTCTGGCTTGTTGTCTAGTTCCTCTGGCCTTAACACCTGCCCTCATCCATTCTAATTCTTTTTTAAATAGTTGAGTTTTGTGTTGTTGTTCAGCAGCACTAATCTCTTCATTTGCTGCTTTTTGTTGTAAATATTTTTCGTAATTTCCATCATATTCAATGATATGTTGATTTTCTAACTCTAAAATTCTTGTTGTTACTTTATTCAAGAAATAACGATCATGAGTAACAAATAAAAGAGAACCCTGAAATTTATTCAAGTATGATTCTAACCACTCAATAGCTTCGTAATCTAAGTGGTTAGTGGGCTCATCTAATATCAGTAAATCAGCATCAGAAATTAACGTTTGTGCTAAAGCAACCCTTCTTTGTTGACCACCTGAAAGATTTCTTATGATAGCACCTAGTTCAGTAATACCCAGTTTGTTCAAGATTGTTTTTACATCAGATTCTATTTGCCAAGCATCCTTAGCATTCATTTCTTCTTGTAATTTAAAAAATTCATCTTGAACTTTTTTATTCTCAGAATTTTTGTTAAATTCTTCTAAAGCTAATTCGTATTGTTTGATTAATCTAAAATTCTCGTTATCTCCTTCGAATACAGCATCAATCACAGAATGCTCTTCATTTAACTCTGGTTGTTGTTTTAAATAGTTAATTTTATAGTTTTTAGGTTTTTCAATATTTATAGTATTCAATGATGAACTATCAACAATTCCATCTAATAACGTTGTTTTACCCTGACCGTTTAATCCTAAAAGACCAATTCTATCGTGTTCATTTATCGTAAATGAAACATCAGAAAATAAGGTTCTATCTCCAAAAGACTTTGATGCATTTGTTATATTTAAGGTTTTCACATTTTCACCACTTTATTTAATTATTAAATACTATTTTAAGTTACTGAATGCATAAAAAAAAGCCCCATTGGGCTTCTTATTTTTAGAGTTGTCCTTTATAGACATCCAAAACTGTTTCTTCAGCATCAATTACGATGTAAAGTTTACCATTTTCTTTTGAAATAGCAGATGTTTGATAAACGTTATCAATTTCTTCAGCGTCTTTTGCTTTGAATGGGAAATAAATTTCCATAGGTTCTTTATCTTTTTCATCTTCAAAAACGATTTCGCATTTTTCAATATCTTGATACTTAATTACACGGTTGAACATTCCATCTACCATAGCAGCAGTTGAAACATCCGCGTCCTTAATATAATCAGCTTCAGGAAGAATTTCAATCTTAAAACTCTTACATGGATGTATCTCTTGCATACGTCCACCTGAAATACGTCCATAACTAGTTGTAACACGTGAAATCCATACATCACTCATTTCTGCGTGATCGACAGTCCATGTATCATCATTTCTAAAATAAAATTTTAGTTCTTTAAATACGTGCTTTGACATAATATTCATCCTTTCAAATAAAAAATACTTTCTTTAATTATAATAACACAGCAAGTACTTTATGATTAACGAATTGATAACAAAAAATCACGTATTTCATCATGATTATTTCCTATCGTACCAGATATGATAGCCTTTTCAATATTTAGCATGTAATTACCGATTTGAGGTCCTGGTTTTATCTCTAAAACAGTCATTATATCTTGACCAGTAAAATTGATATCATTTGAATTTTTTATTGAAATTTTATTAATTTCATCACTCAATTCATCCAAATTAGTTTCAATGGATAGATAGTTTTTGAATTTTTTAACTCGTTCATAATTAGATATGTCTAACTTATAAAAATCATATGTGTCTAATTGATTTTCCTCAATCAGCTTCAACATTTTAAAGCTATTAACACTAGCTTCACGTATTTTATTGGATACTTTCCAACTTCTTAGAAGTTTATTGAGTCCACTTGAATTTAATTCAAGTACATAACCAAGTCCCATCCAAATAGATTCTTCATCTTCAAATAACAGTTCATCAAAATTCAACAATGATCTTAACTTTGAACTATTCCCCTTAAATTCTGGACAATACTCAGATAGTTCCATGTCAATCATATCTTTAAAGCCTTTTTGCCAATGATTACTTAACATCATCTTAATGAACTCTTCACGGATACGTTCCACAGCAATTTTTTCTAAAAGCTCAGAATTTGATTCAATTGCTTTAATTGTTTCTTCTTCAATCTCAAAATTTAATTGTGATTGAAATCTCACTGCTCTCATCATGCGAAGCGCATCTTCATGAAACCTTTCAGAGGCTACGCCTACTGCTTTAATCATCTTATTATCTAAATCTTGAATACCATTAAACTTATCGATGACATTACCCATTCTATCAACAGCTAATGCGTTTATTGTAAAATCTCGACGTTTAAGATCATCTTCTAAAGATCTGACGAAAGTTACCTTATCAGGTCTTCTAAAGTCCTGATAACCGCTCTCTGTTCTAAATGTGGTTAGTTCATACGGAATTTTATTGTATAAAACAGTTACTGTCCCATGCTGAATTCCGGTATCAATAGTATGAGTAAAAACCTGCTTGATCTCCTCAGGATAAGCACTGGTAGCAATATCAACGTCATGAATTGGCAAACCCAAAATGTGATCTCTGACACTACCTCCAACAAAATAAGCCTCAAAATTAGCATTTTCAAGCTCTTCTAAAATTGGCAGTGCTGTCTTAAAGTCTTCTGGTAATTGAGTGATTTTCATAATTCATAAACCTCATTAATTCAGTTGTTCCCAAAGATCATTCATTACTTCGTTATCAGGATTAATTTTTATGTAGAGTTGCAAAGCAACTTTCAATAGATCATTATCCCCTGTTGACTGTAATATTTGAACCAAATCAGTTAAATAATCTAAATTGTCTTTATAATCTTCTAACACGGTAACAATGAATTCCTTAGACTTTTTAATATCGCCCAGTTCAAAATAAGATTTTGCCAGATTCCAAATTAATTTAGGGTTATTATTCAGTTCACTGTTTTCCAATAAATCAAGATTTAACTGATATCTTCCATGAGAAATATAATAATCACTTAAACTGATAATCAGTGGTAATGGATTTTCTACTGTTTCTATACCCTTAGTGATTATAGATAATGCCTCTTCAGGATTTTCGTTAATACCTGCTTCAAATGCTATACGATATAAATTTTCGTCTAATTCATTTAAATTTAATCCTAATTGTGCATATCTAAATGCTTCTTGATTATCCTTTAAATTAAGATAATCATCCGCTAATGTCGCATATGCCGTAGGGTAGTCTTTATTTGTATCTAAAAGACTTTCTAACGTGGAGATAGACTTAGAATAATCTTTAACTTGATTATACAAGAAACCTAATTGGTATTGAGAGTCCTCGTTTAATTCTAGAGCATTAAGTTTGTTGTATTCTTCAATGGCTTCCTCATATTCACCGATACCTGACAAAGCGCTAGCTTTTCTCATTGTGATCGAAATACCTGAATAAGTTTTAATATCCTCGTCCAAAAGAAAATCATAATAGGTTATAGCACTACTGAATTTATTTTCATCAAAGTATAATTCTGCTAATGCAAACTTAAATACCTCTTCATCTGGGAACATTCTAATCCCCTCTAAGAGCTTTTGTTCACTTACCTCATACAATCCTTGTGCCTGGTATATATCAGCTGATACAAGGAGATTCTGGGCATAGGCTTCAGAATCTGGTGTGATTTCTGATATATAACCCAAAGCCTCATCCATATTATCTTCAGAAATTGATATTTCGGCTAATCTTGATAATATTTGTCCCTCAGTCGGATACAATTCATTTAAGTGTTCATATATAATTTTTGCCTGTACGGTAAATCCAATACTCATCAATGTTTCAGCTAGAGAATATTGTGTCTGTTCATCGTCTTGTTGAATTGATTCTAAAATTTTAACTTCAATATCAGAGTAATCCCCTGAATCGATACTTTCCATGACTTCCTCTGCTTTGCTCATAAATATTTCTCCATTTAATTAAATTGAAAAAGAGCGGTCATAAGACCACTCTTTAAAGGTAAATTATTTAACTGAATCTTTCAAAGCTTTACCTGGTTTGAATGCAGGTACTTTGCTTGCAGGAATTTTGATTTCTTCACCAGTTTGTGGGTTACGGCCTTTACGGGCTGCACGATCACGAACTTCAAAGTTACCAAAGCCGATTAGTTGTACTTTTTCACCTTTTGTTAGATTTTCTTGAATTGAAGCAAATACAGCATCTACTGCTGAAGTTGCGTCTTTCTTTGTCAAGCCTGTTTTGCTTGCTACACTATCGATAAGTTCTGCTTTGTTAGCCATACTTAAAATTCCTCCGGAATAGGTTTGTTTAGAATAAATGAACGATGAACTCATTACATATCATTCTTACTAAAAATTAACATAGTGAAACGCCTATTTCAAGCGTTTTAAAGGGTTTCTCATTAAAATAAGTTATTTTTTAACAAAAAAAATAATAAAATGTAAAATTTTAAATTATATTTTTACTATTTTCTGGTTCTAGGCAATATTTTAATAGGTGTTCCCTCAAAATCAAATGTTTCACGTAATTGATTAATTAAAAATCTTTCATAAGAAAAATGCAGTAATTCACTATCATTAACAAATACTACGAAAGTTGGCGGTCCTACTGCAACTTGTGTCATATAGTAAATACGTAATCTCTTACCTTTTACTACTGGCGCAGGCGCAATAGATGTTGCTCTTAATAACAGATCATTTAGAATTGCTGAAGGTATCCTACGTTCCCTATTCTCATTTACTCTAACAACAAGTTCAGGTATTTTGTCTAATCTTTGATTTTTTACAGCAGATGTAAAAATTATTGGTGCATATGACAAATATTGAAATTCTCGTCGAATTTCATCTTCGAAATCTTTCATAGTATGAGTATCTTTTTTCAAAGTATCCCATTTATTTACTAAAATGATTACACCTTTACCAGCATTATGTGCATAACCAGCAACTTTTTTGTCTTGTTCTCTGATGCCTTCTTCAGCATTTAGAACAACACAAACAACATCAGACTTATCAATTGCACTTAAAGCTCTTAGAACTGAGTACTTTTCAGTATTTTCGTATACTTTTCCTCTTTTTCTAATACCAGCAGTGTCAATAATTGTAAAATCTTCATCAAGCAAGTCATCATGATACTTTGTATCTATTGCATCTCTAGTAGTACCTTGCATATCTGAAACGATTACTCTGTCATCACCCAAAATAGCGTTAACTAGAGAAGATTTACCTACATTTGGTCGACCAATAAATGAAAACTTAATTGTGTCATCTTCTTCACGTTCGTTATCTGTTGGGAATGATTTAACAATTTCATCAAGTAAGTCACCAATACCGGTACCTTGTGAACCAGATATTGGATTAGGTTCTCCAAAACCTAATGAATAAAAATCATATATATCTTGACGTTGTTCAGGATTATCAGCTTTATTGATAGCTAATACTACTGGTTTATTGGTTTTATATAGAATCTTAGCGACATCTTCATCTTGTTTAGTAACGCCTGTTTGGCCGTTAACGATAAATACGATAACATCTGCTTCATCAATCGCAATTTCAGCTTGATTTTTAATTTGAACTGACATTGGTTCATCACTCATATCAATACCACCGGTATCAATAAGTCTAAACTCTCTACCTAACCAACTGGCACTTGAGTATATTCTATCTCTTGTGACACCTGGTGTATCTTCAACAATAGACAATCTTTTATTTATTATACGATTGAATATCGTTGATTTACCTACATTTGGTCGCCCAACAAGGGCAACAACAGGAACTGGCATATTTTGTTCTCCTATTTTTTATTTTCTATAATATTTAATATATCATCTACTACTTGATCAATAGTTAAATTAGATGTGTCTAATTCTATAGCATCATCAGCTTTTCTAAGGGGTGAAACTTCGCGGTGAGAATCTTTGTAATCTCTTGCTTCAATTTCATCTTCAAGAACTGACAAAGGTGTATCTATTCCACGCTCTTGATTTTCTTTAAATCTTCTTTCCGCTCTAACCTTAACGCTAGCAATCAAAAATATTTTGATCTCAGCATCTGGTAATACAGTAGTACCAATATCTCGTCCATCCATAACAATGCTATGGTCCTTTGACAAATCTCTTTGCATGCTAACTAATTTTTCACGCACTTCTTTTATTGCTGAAACTTGCGAAACATTATTTGTTATTTCTGGTGTTCTAATTTCTTCAGATACATCCTGATCATCAATAAATATACGTTGTCCAGACAAGTCATTGACGAAATGAATTTTATGAGTATTCATTAAATCAACTATTTTAGATGTATCACCATAGTCTACGCCATTATTCCTAGCTAATAAAGTAACAGCACGATACATTGCACCTGTATCACAATATACAAAATTGAGCCTTTTGGCAATAATTTTAGCAATAGTACTTTTACCAGCTGAAGCTGGTCCATCAATAGCAATTTGCATTATCTTCTTCTCCCTGACAATAAAAGGGCCTAGACATTAATTAATGTCAAAGACCCTCAATCAATTATTATTTATTTTACACGAATTGTAGTACCTGGTGTTAGTGTTGTTGCTCCACCATTTAATGCTTGCAATTGTGCTGTTGTCATTCCATGGTTATAAGCGATTCTATACCAGTTATCACCGGCTTTTACGGTGTAATAAGATGATGATGTATCTGTAGCAGTAGAACTATTTGATGAAGTACCTGCATTTGCAGAAGAATTCGATTGAGAACTATTATCTGTAGATGCTGCTTCTGATCCTGTAGTATCTGTAGCACTAGTTGAATCAGTATTACTTGATGTATCTATACTGTTATCAGTTGTTTCTTTTGCTTTTGATTTCTTCTTGCTTGGAGTTGACTTCTTTTTCTTTGAAGTACTTGATGTATCTTTAGACTTACTTGAACTAGAATCTTGAGATTTTGCTGTCTGTGTTGAGTCCAAGTTACTGTTATTGTTGCTATTCAACGCCTTGATAACAACTGGTGTAAACATACATACAATAAGCAAAATAACTAAAGTAGCAATTAATGTTTTATTACCACGTTTCTTTTCATTACTTACTGCTCTTGATATGTGTCCTTCTTCGTCAGTATCTGAATCGAAGCTATTTTCCCAAGGTTTTTGTTCATCAACATTTGCGTCTGCTTTCACTTCATCAGGTGAAGGTACTGGATCAACTGCTGATGTCATCGTAGGACGAGTAAAGTCATTTTCTGGTGCAGAATCTGCCTTAACTTCATCAGTATCGTTAAATGAAGGTACGTCATTAAATGCCGAATCATTATTTTGACCGACTACAGTGTTACCATTTGCAGGAATATTTTGTTCATTTTTTGCTGAACCAAGATTATATTTTACAAGATCTTCGGGCGAAACTGACCCGTCGATTCCTGATGTTGTCTTAGGGATTTTTGATCCGCCAAAAAAATTATTATTATCGTTATTGGCCATTAAAACCAACCTCCTAATTATTATCCTCTAAAGGATATCACATATCAGGTATTGTCATGGAGCAATTTAATAGAATATTAAGAAGATTTAATATTTACCAACTAAGCATTTCTCCATTTTGTCAAAAAGTTTCTCATTCTTGGATAAATTAAAATAACCGCAATATTTATTATTAATGCCTTAATTATATTGAATGGTATAACACCAGTTAATATATATTTTCCTAAGCTCATTCCTAGCTGCATACCAACAACATTCATATATAATGGCATAATTACAAAGTAATTTAACAACGACATAATTACGGTCATTGAAATTGTACTGCTGATGACTGCCGTAACTTTTTTATCTCTATTCCAAAAATAATAAAATGGCAACATTAATGAAACTGATCCTACAAATCCTGAGAAGTTACCAATTACCCCTGCAACTCCCGAACCACTAATAATCAAATGTATTAGTGATCTAATAAATGCTATTAAAGTTCCACCTATTGGTCCATATACGAATGCACCAATTATTGTTACCACATCACTAAAATCAACTTTTAAAAAGGGTAACCAAAATAACACAGGGAATTCAAAAAATAATAGTATTGCTCCTAATGCTGAAAAAATAGAAATTCCTATCAAATTTCTAAATCGTTTTTCATTTTTCATAGTATCAACCTTTCGAGTTGATTTCCAAATAAAAAGAGTCTACTTTGGGCACACCAAAACAGACTCCATCTGTTTTCTTTCATCTAGACTTTAACTATCGGTATGGGAATTACACCCATTCAGCCAATAAAATTGGGTCGCGGACTTTACCGCCGGTCGGGAATCTCACCCTGCCCTGAAAACCAACTATGATATTTTATTTTTATAATATAACAGACTAATTAAGATCCTTCAACATGGCAACTTCTTGTCTTGTTAGTTCTCGATATTTTCCAGATACCAATCCGTCTAATGTGAGGAAAGCGTATTTTTCACGAGATAACTTCACAACAGGATGACCAACTTCTTTAAACATATTCTTTACTTGATGATTCTTACCTTCATGAATTGTAATGCGCACAATTGAAGTATTTTTTTTCTTATCATGTGACACCACTTTTACTTTTGCAGGTGCTGCCTTGAATCCCTTTATCCTAATTCCACTTTGAAGTTTTTTAATTGCCTCAACTTCAAGAGATCCTTCAATTTTAGCCAAATATGTTTTATCAATCCTATACTTGGGATGCATCAACTTATTTGCAAAATCTCCATCATTTGTTAAAAGTAATAATCCTGAAGTATCGTAATCAAGTCGTCCAATCGGATATAATCTTTCTGATATTTTTTCGTCATCTAAAAGATCCGTAACTACTTTTCGATTTTTATCGTCTTTTGCAGCAGAAATCACACCTCTAGGTTTATACATCAAGATATATCTCTTTTTTTCACCTTGAAGAGGCATTCCGTCTACTTCGATGTTATCAGATGAATCTACTTTAATTCCCATTTCACGAACTGTTTTACCATTAACAGTGACGTGGCCATTAGCTATTAATTCTTCAGATTTTCTTCGTGAGGCTACACCAGCATCTGCCATAGCTTTTTGCAATCTAATTTTCTCCATCAGCTAAATTTTCCTCATTTTCATAAATATCTATATTTTCAAAACTCTCAAAATCTGGTAATTCCTTTATATCTCTAATTCCAAAATAATCAAAAAAATGTTCAGTTACTACATATAAATTAGGATGACCTGGAACGTCTTTTTTACCCTTTTCTTTTATTAAATCTCTTGCTATCAAAGTATTCATACTTCCTGAGCTTTGAACACCTCTAATCTCATCTACTTCAACTCTTGTTATAGGTTGTCGGTATGCAACGATAGAAAGAACTTCCAGAGCCGCCTGACTTAACTTAGTTCCCAAGCCACTTTCAAAAAAGCTATTTAAAATATCACTATACTCACTCTTTGTTACTAATTTGTAGGTGGAATTGAATTTAGCTAATCTAAAACCCAATCTTTCATCACTATCAAAACTGATTTCTAATTCAGATAATAGATATTTGAGAGTTTTCTTGTCGATATCTAATAAACTCAAAAGTTCCTTTTCACTAATTCCTTGATCACCAGCAACAAAAAGTAACGCTGTAATTTCTGCTTGATACAATTTTAATTCCTCAATTCAATGTATATATCTTCATTATAAGATTTTTGTTGTACAACTATTTCCTGCTTACTTATTAACTCTAAAATTGCCATAAAATTAGTGACAATTTCCTCAATATTAGAATTAAAAGTTAACAATGATTTAAATGAACTTTTTCCTGCAGTGTATAACTTGTCTAAAATACTTGTTTTTGCATCTTCAATTGATATAGTTTCTTGTTCAATAATCTCAGAAGGTATCCTAGAATCTTTATGTCTTTTTAGCAGTTCGCTAAATGCCTTGGACAAATCAGATGCAACAACTGTTCCAGGTTCTAAGAATTGTGCAATTTCATCTTTAGGCAAGCTCATATCTTTATCGTGAAAAGTCCTACGATCAGTCTCTTTACTTTCAAAATAAGCTGCTGCCTCTTTAAATGCTTGATAAGTTAAAATTTGAGAAACTAATTCTTCTTCAGGATTTTCAAAATCATCATCTTCGTCTTCTACTGGAGATTTAGGTAACAACCTTCTACTTTTTATCGACATTAAAGTAGCAGCCATAACCAGATAATCACCAGCAATATCTAATTCTAGTACTTTCATACTGTTCAAGTAATCAATATACTGTTCTGCAATTTGTGCAATTGGAATATTATATATATCTATTTTCGATTCTCTAATTAAATGAAGTAGCAAATCAATAGGACCTTCAAAGTCAGTCAACACTAATTTTAATTTTTCCATTAATCAGTCTCTACTTCTTCATTATCTATCAATAATTTTTGCTTTTCCCAATCTCTAATAGAATTAACTAATTTTCTATTACCAAGAATAATCTTATCAGGATATATTGCTTTTAATTCATCATAAATCAAGAATTCATTACTCTGCGATCTAAACGAAGGATTTAATGAAAAATACTCAATATAAATACAGTTTGACTCTATAGAAATTGCAACAACTCCTGCATAGTCTGCAAATTCACTTTTCCATAAATACAGTTGTCTAGTGTCATCATTCTCAAAAAGATCAATTTCTCTTTCAAGATTGGAGAGTTCTTTTAAATCAGAAATATATGATAAAAATCCCATTGCTACTTTTCTATTATCATTACTATATTTAATTAGCATCTTCTATCCCTTCTATGCTCTTGGATGAGCATTATCATAGACTTGTTTCATTCTTGTTTGATTAATATGTGTGTAAATTTGAGTTGTAGTTATATCTGAATGACCTAGCAACTCTTGAACCACTCTCAAATCTGCTCCATTTTCCAATAGACTAGTTGCAAACGAATGACGCAATGTATGTGGAGTCACGTCTTTCTTGATACCAGCCTGCTGGATATATTTTTTAATCATCCGCCATATAGACTGTCTAGTGAGTTTCTGACCTCGAAAATTTAGAAAAACTTCTTTTGAGTTGCCATATTTGGATACCAGTTTATTTCTAGTTTCCTCAAAATATTTTCTCAAACATGTTATTGCTGTATCTCCAATAGGCAGAAGTCTTTCTTTATCTCCCTTTCCAAGAGTTTTTATTAAACTCAATTCCAAATGAAGATCTTCCATTTTTAAATTTACTAATTCACTAACACGCAATCCTGTGGCATACATCACTTCAAATATTGCTCTATCTCTAACACCTAAAGGTGTTGAAGTATCAGGTGTTTCAATTAATCTATCTATTTCTTTGCTAGACAAAACAACTGGTAAATGACTACCTTTTTTGGGAGAATCCATCTCATCCATAGGATTAAACTGAATTTTTCCTATTATTTCTTGCCATTGATAAAATTTTCTCATCGATGAAAACATTCTTATCTCTGAATTTTTAGATTTTCCCTTTTTATCTTGATTAGCAAAAAAATTTGTTATCTGAAAAGTATCTAAAGGATATTCATTTGTATTATTTTCTTCTAAATAATAACTGTATTCCATCAAATCTTGCTGATAGGAAATTATTGTATTTCTTGATAATCCTCTATCTAATTTAAGATATCTTCCATAATCTTCAATAGTATCAATCATCATCTGATTTTTTATAACAATTTTTTCTGGCAAAAAATCACCTACTTATTTCAAAAATGTGTATCCATCTTTTTGCTCAATCTTACCTTGCTTCATTAGATTACCTAAAGCACGCTTAAAACTTGCCTTACTGATACCAAAATATTCACGGATATCATCTGGATCACTCTTATCCGTATAAGGCATTTTATTTTCTCTAGCATGTTCTAAAACAGCCATAATCATCTGTGCATCGGGTGTTATTTCTTCAAAGGCACGAGGTTTCATAGATATATTTAAACGTCTATGACTAGATCCTATTGCTCGTGCTTCGACTTTTTGTCCGATATGCAATGGTTCAACTTGTTCTTCTTTGTGTAAAAATGCTAAATAATATTCGGTTGTAAAAATAAAAGCTCCCGAATTTCTGATAGCTATAACATTACCAGTTATATTCTTATTTTTTAAATCATCATTAGCACTTCTAGCCAGTTGTGTATACACATTTATATCTGCCATATCTGCCCATAAACGACCTTTATGATCAATTTTTAATTTTACTAATAATTGATCATCTTTTTTAGGCCATTCACTATGTTCCAATGGCAAATCGTCAAGTGAAATTACAATATCCTTATCAGTTATACCTATATCTACAAATACCCCCAGATCGGTACGAGAATCGATAACTTTGACATAACCCCAGACACCCTCCATGACTGAAGGAATATTGAGTGTCATCTTATTTTTGTGATTTCTATTTTCATATGCAAATCCAGATACTTCATCACCTAGTTCTGGTGTTTCTTCAAATTCTTCTAGTTCCATGGCAAAAGTTATACCATCTACCTGAACAAAAACTTCTGTTTGATTTAAATCAGTCACTGTACCAGATACTACATGACCATAAACGTCTTCTAATTCCATTTTTTCTCCTGAAATAATTATTTTCTCTCTAATTTTACCAGTTAAACACTATCTTTTCATGATTTTAAGCTATTTTATGTAATCTTAATTTAGAATAATAAAAAAGCTAACCTAAAAGGTTAGCTTTTAAAATTAAAAATTAGATTGAGCGTGAAGCACCTTTGTATACTACACCACGTCTTGAATCAACAGTGATTGTTTCACCATTTCCAATTAGTTTTGTAGCATCTTCAGCGCCAACAACAACTGGTAGACCCATTGCAATACCAACAACAGCGGCATGTGATGTTAATCCACCATTTTCAACGATTACAGCACTAGCTTTTTCAAGAGCTGGCATGTAATCTTTGTCAGTTGTAGCTGTAACAAGGATGTCACCTGCTTGAACTTTTTCGTTAGCTTCAGCAGCTGAGTTAGCAACAACAGCATTACCAATAACTGATTCTTCACCGACACCTTGACCCTTAACAAGTCTTGAACCGATAAGTTGTAATTTCATAACGTTAGTTGTTCCTGATTCACCAACTGGAACACCAGCAACAACAAGAATTAGTTCACCTTCTTTAGCAAATCCTAATTCTTCAGCTTTTTTAGCAGCTAATTCAAACATTTCATCAGTGTTACCTGGTTTTTCAGCGATAATTGGTTGAACACCCCAGTTAACTGTTAATGAGCGTTGAACTTCTTCATCAAATGTAATTGCTAGAATATCAGCACTTGGACGATATTTAGAAATCATACGAGCTGTATAACCTGATTTAGTAGCAGTAACAATTGTACTGATGTTTAGTTCTTCAGCAGTTCTAACAACTGATTCACCGATCGATTCTGTAACATTTGAACCCTTGTAATCTTCAAAACGTTGTAGAGAAAGTTGATTACTTTCTTGAAGAGCACGTTCTGTACGTTGGTCAATTGTTGCCATAGCAGCAACTGATTCAACTGGATAGTCACCATTAGCACTTTCACCAGAAAGCATTGTTGCATCTGTACCATCAAGAACAGAGTTAGCAACGTCAGTAACTTCGGCACGTGTAGGACGTGGGTTTTCTTGCATTGAATCTAGCATTTGTGTAGCAGTAATTACTGGCTTACCAAGTGCATTACATTTTTTAATAAGTGATTTTTGAACAAATGGAACGTTTTCAAATGGAATTTCAACACCCATGTCACCACGAGCAATCATAAGTCCATCAGAAACTTTCATAATAGAATCGATATTGTCGATACCTTCTTGTGATTCAATCTTAGGGAAGATTTGGATGTTATCTGCACCCTTTTCTTCAAGGATTTCACGAATATCAAGAACATCTTGAGCTTTACGAACAAATGAAGCTGAAATAAAATTAACTTTATTATCACAACCAAAACGGATATCATCAGCATCTTTTTCTGTGATACCTGGTAGGCGGATTTCAACACCAGGTGCATTAACACCCTTCTTAGAACCAATCTTACCTTCGTTTTGAACTTCAGTAACTAGTTCACGGTTAGCATCATCTTTTTCTGTAATCTTAAGATCAACAAGACCATCATCAATTAAAACATGTCCACCAACGTGAGTATCATCAAATAGTCCTGGGTATGTAACAGCAATCTTAGATGGGTTACCTACAAGATTAGAATCCATTGAGATACGAATAACATCACCGATCTTGGCGATGAATTTTCCACCTTCTTGATCAGTTGTACGGATTTCAGCACCCTTTGTATCAAGAACGATACCTACTGTCTTACCAGTGATTTTTTCAGCTTCACGAACCATATCCATACGTGATTGGTGTTCTTCATGGTCACCATGTGAGAAGTTAAAACGGAATACGTTAGCACCAGCTTCAATTAATTTAACAATTGTATCAATATCATTACTGGCAGGTCCTAGTGTACTTACAATTTTAGTTCTTTTCATTAAAAATTCCTCATTTCATTTTTTAAAAAATTATCTACTTAGTGATTGGTTCAAATCATATAGTGAAAGATCAGCTTGATGTTTGCCATCAAATAAATCTAACATGTCATGATGAGTTAACTTGTTATCTTGAATACCAACAGCAACTCCACCCTTCCCTTCAAGAAGAAGGTCAACAGCGTAAGCTCCCATTTGGCTAGCCATAACTCTATCTCTAGCAGTAGGTGATCCACCACGTTGCATATGACCCAAGATAGAAGCTCTAACTTGGAAATCACCATATGCATTAAGCTCATCTGCAAACTCTGTAGCTGACATAACACCTTCAGCAAGAACAATAATAATATGCTTCTTACCTTTTTCGCGAGCTCTCTTAACTCTGTCTGCAACTTGAGCAATGTCAAATTCATGTTCAGGGATGATAATTTCCTCAGCACCACCTGCAACACCAGACCATAGAGCAATATCACCAGCTCCACGTCCCATTACTTCAACAACGAAAGTTCTCTCGTGAGAAGTAGCAGTATCTCTAATTTTATCAATAGCATCTAATGCTGTTGTAACAGCAGTATCAAAACCAATTGTAAAATCAGTGTATGGAATATCATTATCAATTGTTCCTGGTAAACCAACTGCATTATAACCATGTTCAGTTAAACGCAAAGCTCCGTGATAAGAGCCATCTCCACCAATAACAACTAGTGCATCAATTCCAAATTTCTTAAGTTGTTCGATACCTTTAAGTTGTCCTTCTACTTGGGCAAACTCTGGATATCTTGCAGAATACAAGAATGTTCCACCGCGCTGTATACGGTCAGAAACATCTGATGCTGTCATAGGGAAAATATCTCCTGCAACTAGTCCTGCATAACCATAGTTAATTCCGTATACCTCAAGCCCTTTATCAAGGGCTCTACGTGTGACTGCTCTAATAGCAGCATTCATACCAGGGGCATCTCCACCACTAGTTAAAATACCTATACGCTTCATTTGTCCACACTCCATAATTATTTGTTCAAAATAAATACCTTATAAAATATAACATTTTTAAAGGATACTTTGTAGCATTGAAAACGTTTTACAAAAAATTATTCTCTATTTTTTACTATAATGTTGCTTTTACCTACTAAATCTTGAAGATTTTTTTGTAATTCGTCAGTTATTTTAACTCTCTGATCGTTTTCCAATTCATAATTTGTGTGATTTTGCTCATTTACAATGATTACAGGAACATTTCCAGGATTATCTTTGATAATTTGTTCAATTTTTGAATAAGCAAATTTCAAATCAATTTTATTATCTAATCTTATGTAAAGATTTTGTTTAGAAACTGTTTTTTTACTTAGATCATTATCAATAATATCGGCGATTATTTCCAAACTTCCTCGTTGACTCTTCTGCAATTTTCCCTTAATGATAATCATCTTATTTAAAAGATCCATATTTGAAAGTTTACTGTAAAGTTGTGGAAATACTGTTACTGATATCTCACCTGTTTCATCTGTCAAAGTTAAAAATTCCATCTGTTGACCTTTTTTGGTTCTAATAACTCTTTGCGAAGATACTTGACCAAAGACAGTGACATTATTATTAAGATTAGCTTCTAACTCATTAATCAACGTGAAATTCTCTGCAATATTTTCTCGGTATTTTGCTACTGGATGACCACTAACAAAAGTTCCTAAATATTCCTTTTCTTGATTCAATCTTTCAACCAAAGTAAAGTCATCTACTTGATTTTGTTTAGGGTCTAATAAATCGTTTAAAAACAAGTTGGTTCCAGCTAATCCTATACTTTCAATCTGATCCCTAATATCTAGTAATAATTCACGTCTATTGGGATTAAAATTATCCAATGCACCAGAAAATACCAGTGGTTCAATATATTCATTCTTTAAATATCTAGGTTCTATTCGTTTTAACAGTTGAGAAATGTTTTGATAAGGTTCCTCTGCTCTATTTTCTATAATGTTATTTGCCAAATCTTTTCTAACACCCTTTATATCAAGCAATCCAAAATAAATATTTCCATCTATAATAGAAAATTCTGCTTCACTTTTATTAATATCAGGTTTATTGACTATAACTTTCCTTTTTTTAGCCTCACTAACAAAGGCTGGGATTTTTACAGAATCATTTTTAACACTATTTAGTAAGCAAGTATAAAATGCTGCTGGGAAGTGAACTTTCATATATGCTAACCAAAAAGCCAACATAGAATAAGCTACAGAATGGGATTTATTGAATCCATAATTACCAAATGTTTGAATATAATCAAATACCTTCTCTGCATTTTCTCGAGAACTTCCCTTCTCTATAGCACCATTAACAAATTTAATCCTATTCTCATTCATCAATTTTTCATTTTTCTTACTGATTGCTCGACGTAACAAGTCAGCATCTGCTAATGAATATCCTGCCATTTCAGAAGAAACTTGCATTACTTGCTCTTGATAAACGATTATTCCATATGTACTTTTTAAAATGTTCTCTAATTTAGAATCGGGATAAACTATCTGTTCTTTTCCGTGTTTTCTATCGATAAAAGATTGTATATTATCCATTGGACCCGGACGGTATAAGGCATTTGTGGCAACAATATCATCAAATGATGTCGGCTTTAATCGTCTAAGTACTGCTCTAATTCCATCACTTTCAAATTGGAATACTCCACTTGTATCACCTCTTTGAAAAAGTTCTAATGTTGAAGGATCGTTTAGATCAACATCTTCAACACGGAATTCTGAATCAAATTCTTGTCTAATAATACTTGTTGCACTATCTAGAATGGATAAATTCCTTAATCCAAGAAAATCCATTTTAAGCAATCCCAATTTTTCAACATTATTCTTGCTCTGCTGAGTTAAATTAATTCCATCTTCTTCAAGTTGAACAGAGACAGTTTCTTCAAGTGGATCTTGACTAAGAACTATACCGGCTGCGTGCTTAGAATAATGTCTGGGAATACCTTCTAACCTATGTGCAATCTTAAAAATTAATTTATTTTCTGGTGTCTCATCGATTAAATCTCTTAAATCTGAAGATTTTTCAAGTGCTTCGGATAGGCTAACATTTATAACTTGCGGTATACGTGGTATAGCCGATGACCATCTACTTTGTTGATGTGTAGTTTGATTGAAAGTTCTTGATACATCTCTCAGTGACATTTTGGCTGCCATAGTTCCGTATGTAATTATTTGGGCCATATGGTCAGTTCCATATTTATCATGCATATAACGCACCAATTCGTCACGTCTATTATCAGGAATATCCAAATCAATATCAGGCATATTAACTCTTTGAGGATTTAAAAATCTTTCAAATAGTAAATCATATTTAATTGGATCTACTTGTGTTATTCCTAATGAGTAGGATACTAACGAACCAGCGGCTGACCCACGACCTGGACCTGTCTTAATATTCACACTATGAGAATATTTAATAACGTCCCAAATAATTAAAAAGTAATCAGCAAATCCCATTTTATCAATTACTTCTAATTCATAATTCAGTCTTTCAGCATATTCCTTTGTAACATTGGAATTGCATCTCTTTTCAAGTCCTCTATGCGCAAGTACAGACAAAAATTCTGTAGATGAAACATTGTCAGGAGTTTTATATTTAGGTAGCTGTGGTTGTTTAAATTCAATTTCAACATTGCACTGACCTGCTATAAGATCAGCGTTAATGAGTGCTGATCCAAAATCGTATTTTTTGAATTCGTCAGCTATTTCTTTAGGTGTTTTTAAATAATTTTCACCAATTGCAGATTGTAAATCAGATACTGAATTGCTTTTTTCTCCACTCTGTAAAAGCTGTAATGTCTTGTAAGCTGGATAGTCTTCTTTGTTTAAATATCTAACATCACCTAAAGCTACTGTAGGAATTCTAGTTTGCTGAGATACCTTACTTAATCTGCTAGAACTATCAAGTTCATCTGGATTGCTGGTTACACCTATAAAAAATGATTTTTCATCAAGATAGTTTTGAATTTTGTTTAAATATAAATTAACCTCATCGATATCCAACAGTTCATTTTTTTCTACTGTAGAAATAACAAATAAATCTGATAAAAAGTTTTGAATATCATCTATTGAATAATCATCTTTACCTGAATTGACAATACTTGTGACTTTCAACAAATTTTGATATCCAATATTATTTTTTGCCAAAATTACAAAGGGGTAATTTTCAGAATCATTAATTAGCCCTTTTATTTCTATAGTTACACCAATGATTGGTTTGATACCTGCTTTTTTTGAAGCATTATAAAAGTCAATGGATCCGTAAAGATTATTGATATCTGTTAAAGCTAATGATGTATATCCATATTCCTTAGCTGATGCAACTAATTCATTAATTTTAAGAGGGCTGTGTAACAAGCTATAACTGCTAATAACTTGAAGTTGTGTCTTCATATTTGATTCCCTCCTAAATGTATTTACTTATATAAATTATTATAGCAAAACTTTATTGGGTAAATTTCTATTTTATGATAAACTAACCAAGAAAGTGAGATGGAAAATATGAGATATGTTGCCGTATTCTTTTGGGCTATAATATTAGGACAAATTGCTGGATTTATCGGTGGTGCACTTAATCAACAAACATACAACTTTAATCAAACAATTTATGTTAGTTTAATTTTTGCCGTTATCTTCACTTTTGTTCCATTGTTATTAAAAGATAAGAAAAGTACAAAATAAAAAGAGACTACTTTAGGTAGTCTCTTTTTATTTTGTAATATAGATATATATTCCACTTGTAGAATAGTTAACATTATAAATGATGCCTTTTGATTTCACAGCATCGATGGTAGTTGTATTTCCATCTTGAACATCTTTAAATTCTTTACTTAATTTTTTAAGAACCTTCTGTCCATCGGAACCAACCAGTTGAGATGAGATAGCTAGTTCTTGTGCAAAATTCTTTGCTCCATCTTTACTCTTCAATGTTTTCATAGGTACTTTAATAGAAATACCCATTAGTGAACCATTTTGAACATTAAATCTATAGGTTAATCCGTCATTGTAATTAACCTTATGTATACCATCTGAAAAAATCAATGGAAGTTGTGAATTCTCACTACCACTTTGAAGTAACATATAGTTATAACTTTGTGCATAGGTAGTGTAATCTGTCATCGGTTTAGCCTTTTTTACAGTTACTGAAGTAGAACTAGTATTACTTCCATCTTTTGCAGTTATTTTTACCGTTTGGTCATTACTTGATACGGGAACAGAAAAAACAAATTTATTAGATGTAACCTTAGTAGACTTTGTTTTACCATTTTGAGTATAACTAACTTTGGAATATCCTTTCGCATTTCCTTTAACAACAGCAACAAGACCGTCAGCAGAATACTCATTTTTTGTAGTTGTAATATTTTTACTACTACAACCGGCTAAAAAAAGAAATAAAAATGGAATAAACAATAGATACTTGATTTTATTCTTCATGAATAGATTTCCTCATTAATTTTATAAAAAAAAAGCCAAGAACATTCTTGACTTTAATTATGCTTCTTTTTTGTCTTCGATAACTTGTTCACCCTTGTACATACCTGATGGTGAAACATGGTGACTTAAACGGTATTCACCAGTTGTAACATCGAATTGCATGTTAGGAGCAGTAAGTTTGATGTGTCCACGTCTTTGACGCTTTTTTTGTTTTGATGTTTTTCTTGCTGGAACTGCCATAAGTAAAAACTCCTTTAAAATATATTATTTAATAATTCTTATTAATTAAAAAACTATAACGTATATATGATACTATCGCGAACCAATAATATCAAGCATATTTGTTATTTTGTTTCTTTATTATTAGCATTACTTTGATTATTCTTAAGTGCATTTGCTATTTGATTGTCATCTGCCATTTTAACTTCAGAAAGTTGCTTTTTTGCACCTTTGTTAAAAGTAACATCTTTTCGTGATGACTTACCCATACTTGCTAGTAGAACAGTAATAACTGATCCCAATAACAAAGTAACAATAATCAAAACAATCAATGGTAATTTGATATGTGTAAAGCCAAAACTAATTGTAACTGGTTCAACATTCAAAACTGCGAAGATTACAACTATCAATGTGATAATTAAACCAATAATAAATTTCACTTGATTATTATTTTTTTCTTTCATTGTTAGAAACCCCTATTTTTTATTTCCTAATGAAGATGTTAGAATATCTCCCAACTTAGGAGAAGTCTTATATAAAATAGACACTACATTCATAAAACGTGGTCTATTGATCTCACGCTTATTTCCATTAAAACTTTTTACTATATCTTTTGCAAGTTTATCTGGTTTTAACATCAATAATTGAACGCTCTTTTGATAACTTCCATCATGATCTGCAATTTCAAAGAAATTAGTATCAACAGGTCCTGGATTAACTGTAGTCACCTTAACACCAAGAGGTTTTAATTCCATTCTTAAAGAATCTGAAAATGCTATAACTGCTGCTTTAGTGGCTGAATATGCAGCACTCTTAGGTGTAGGTATCTTACCTGCCATAGATCCCAAGTTAATAATGTGACCTTTATGGTTGTTAATCATTGAACTAGCAATAGATCTTGTTAAATACATCAAACCGAAAACATTCACTTTGAACATAGACTCAATTATAGCCATGTCATTGTCAACAAACAGTGAAAAATCACCAAATCCAGCTGCGTTTACTAAAATATCTATTGTTTCATTATTTGATTCCAAATCGTCAACTAATTTATCAATTGAAGAGTAGTCACTAACGTCGACAATATAATGTTGATTAAAAGAATTTTCATGCCCTAATCGGCTACATTCATTTTTCACTTCAATTAATCTGTCTTCATTTCTTGCTACTAAAATTAAATTAGCTCCAGCAATTGCGGCATTAATAGCAATTTGTTGTCCAATTCCTGATGATGCTCCTGTAATTAAGACAGTCTGTCCAGATAAATTTTTCATATTTTAACCTCAATTAAACGGAATTGTATATATATCAAAATCCCTTACTAAATGTGTATTAGGGAAAATTGACTTTGCTTCATTTTCAAGTTGCTTGGCACTTTTACCAATAAATCTAGATGAAATATGTGTTAATAATAAACCTTTTACATTATTTGATCTAGCTACTTCAGCAGCTTGTGTAGATGTGGAATGGAAATAGTTTACTGCCATTCTCTTTTCAGTACTAGAGAAAGTAGATTCATGCACTAACACATCGGCATCCTTAGCAAGCACATCTATCTCACGAGTGTACTTAGTATCAAGAATAAAAGTAACAATTGTGGCAGGCTTCTCTGGGCCAATAAAATCATTACCATCAATGACAGTCCCGTCATCTAGAGTAATAGTTTTTCCTGCCTTAAGTTGACCGAATATAGGTCCATTTGGAATATTATATTGCTTTAATTCATCTACTAATAGCTCACCTACTCGAGGTTTTTCAACTACCCTAAAACCAAAGCATTCTATTCGATGATTTAATTTACCAGCGTAAACTTCATAGGTTTTGTCTTCAAAAATTTTTGTAGTTTCATTGAGCTCAATATATTCAATAGAATAATTTAATTTACTCCCTGTAACTCTCAATGATGTTTCTACAAAATCCTCGATACCTTTAGGCCCATATATTTCTACAGTAGACTCTCCGCCCTGATTTGCTCTTGTAGATAATAACCCTGGTAATCCAAAAATATGGTCTCCATGTAAATGAGAAATAAATATTTTTGTTATTTTCCTTGGACGAATATTCGTTTTTAAAATTTGATGTTGTGTTGCTTCTCCTACATCAAATAACCAAACTTCATTCCGTTCATCAAGCATTTTTAAAGCAATACTTGATACATTTCTTGATTTGGAAGGCACTCCTGCACCTGTCCCTAAAAACTCTAGTTCCATATATTATCAACCTTACTTTTTATCTAAATCTTTTAAAATTTCCTTAGCAACAAAAGATGTGTAGTACATAGAACCATCAGGATTAGGATGAACATTGTCATCATAGAACCAATCTTGATGTCCTTCAGAATAATCATACCAGTCAATAACTGTCAAATTCTTATATTTCTTGTCTGAAGTTGCTAAAACACTATTAACCGTTTTTTCCCACGGTCTTGTAGGAACATGGACATTGATCCAGAATACTTGACGATTTTTACCAGCGATTTGCATAATTTGATCAACTTGATCGGAAGAAATTGGTCCATTAGTACCTAATCCAATTAGGATATTAGGTGCTAATATTCCTTTATCCTTATAACCATTTAAGATATTAACTGATGCTTCTAATTGACGACTAACAGCTGCATCGATTAAAGCATTTTTACTATTGAATAACTTCATAAAATTATCATAGCCATCTGCCATAACTGAATCTCCAACTCCAGTTAACTGAATATCTTGTAGTCTTTGTAGGTCAAATTGTGTCAAACCATATTTTTCAAATTCTTTATTTACTGGTTTTTCTTTGGCAGCTTTTTTGTATTTAGCTATTTCTGCACTTGTTAATTTGCTTGTTGAACTAGGGTTTTTCTTAAAATTCTTTATAGCTTCTTTTTTATCAGAACTAGCTTTCTTTTCATTCTTGTTAATATTATTAGCTAATTGATTATGGTTAGCAGCCGGTTTAGGAGCATTAACTGCTTGAACCACACTGACTGATCCCATAACTAAAATTGCAGCAATAACTGTTGCAATAACTTTTTGATACATCTTTGATACTGTGAAAAATGATTTTAAATCTGACCATTTTGCTTTAGCTATAGGTTGTTCAACAAATCTATATGAAAATTCAGATATTAGGACGATAATTATTACTTCAATGATGGGATAAAGTATCGGATGATCTGCAATATTTTTGAATTTAGCTTCAAAAAAGATCATAACTGGAAATTGATATAAGTATAATCCGTAACTTCTACTTCCAATATAACTGAATACCCTGTTACTTAATACTCTATTCCACACAGAGTCTGGATGTGCTATAACACCGACAAATATAGTAGTTATTAATGTGAATAAGAACATTCCACCTCTATATAGGAAAGGATCATTATCCTTAATAGAGAAAATCATGTAGATCATACCTGCAAATAAGAAAAGACCTAGTATATTTAATCTATTTCTATCACCCTTTGCAATGCCGGTCCTCAATCGTTCAGCTGGCCAGATCATTGCTAATGCACAACCTAATAAAATACCAAACATTCTTGTATCTGTACCATAATATATTCTACTTGGGTCTACTCCTGGTTTAAACAGTATTGCCATCCAAACAGCAGATATCAACGCTAGAGAAATCGTGAAGATAAAAATTTTACCTTTATTCCAACCTAATCTAAGAAGCAGTAATAAAATTAGTGGCCAAAATATATAAAATTGTCCTTCAATTGAAAGTGTCCACAAATGCGTGAATGGTGATTCATTGTTAGCAAATCTTTCAAAATAAGATTGACCATTTGAAATTTGCCACCAATTATAGACATTTAAAATATTTGTAATAAATATCTGGTTTAGGTTATATAGTAGATCCTTCAAGAAGAAGAAAATGTATGCTCCTGACCCCAAAATAACAAATATCATTCCCGGGTATATTCGCTTAATCCTCTTCCAGTAGAAGTTTCCTAAATCAAATCCCTTACCACTTTCCTGGTTATTAAAAAAGTGATCAGTTATCAGATATCCTGATATAGTGAAGAAAATTAATACTCCTAAATATCCACCAGAAAAAGAATTCGGATTTAGATGGTACATAATAACACCAATAACTGCCAGTGTTCTTAATCCATCAAATCCAGTAATATATCGTCTTTTTTGCTTATCCATATCCTTTATGCCCCTAGATAAATTCAAATGTAAAGTCTGAAATAGTTACAGAATCACCTGATTCTGCTCCTGCATCAATAAGTGCGTCATCAATTCCCATACCCTTAAGTTGTCTTGCAAATCGCATAACTCCATCTTGATGATCCAAGTTACTTCTCGCAAAGAGTCTTTCAACTGCTTCACCAGTTATTATAAAGCTATGTTCATCTTCTCTAACAATTTCAAATTTCTTCTCATTAGACTCAAAGTTATACTCTTTAGTCTCATCTTGAACTTCTGTTTCAAAATGAATAGGTTCCGTTTTAGAAAGTACTTCACTTGTGTGGTTCATTAGATCTTTTACACCTTTGTGACTAATACTTGAAATGGGATAAATATCTACATTGGAATCTAATTTCTTTTTAAACTCTGCTAATCTTTCGTCAGAACCTTCAATGTCCAGTTTTGATGGAACAATTATTTCAGGCCTTGAAAGAATTTTTTCATCATAATTTCCAAGTTCTTTTCGAATAGAAATATAGTCCTCATAAGGATCACGTCCATTATTAGGATCCATATCAACAAGATGTAGTAATACTCTTGTACGCTCTACGTGTCGTAAAAATTGTATCCCTAATCCGATACCAGTTGAAGCGCCTTCGATAAGTCCTGGCAAATCGGCAATAGCAAAATCTTGACCATTATCTAGTTGTACCATACCTAGATTAGGTGCCAAAGTTGTAAATTGATATTCTGCAATTTTAGGTCTGGCAGATGTAGCTACTGATAATAGTGTTGATTTACCAACAGATGGGAATCCAACTAAACCAACATCAGCAATAACGCGCAATTCCAATTTTATTTCTAATTCTTGACCAGGTTCACCATTTTCAGCAATTTCTGGAGCTCTATTTTTGGAACTGGCAAAATGAATGTTTCCTCGTCCACCTGCTCCACCTTTAGCAACTACTAACTCTTGACCATCTTCGACTAAATCCCCGATTAGTTTATTAGAGTTGGCGTCAAAAACCGATGTACCAGCAGGAACTGCTATATATACCGGTTCAGCTTTTCTTCCATACATACCCTTAATTTGACCGTTTTGTCCAGGTTTTGCTTTAAAAATTCTCTTATATCTAAAATCCATTAGGGTATTCATGCCCTCGTCAGCTTTCAAAATGACGTCGCCACCACGACCTCCATCACCACCAGCGGGACCTCCTAATGGAACATATTTTTCATGTCTAAAAGAAACAGCGCCATCGCCACCTTTTCCAGACTTTACGGTGATTTTTACGTTATCAACAAACATAAATTATCCCCACTTTCCCAATTTATAATCGTTATTAAAGTTTATCATAAAATCACTTGAATTATATGATTTAGCAATTTTATTTTTCAGAAAATTTGAACGGTTTTGAACTTTTTTGACAAAAAGTGGTTGATTTTGATCGAATATAGATTATTATATAAGTCAGGAGGTGAATGTAAGTGCTTACCGAAGAGAGATATCAAATTATTTTAGATCAATTAAAAAAACATGGAATTGTTAAAATTAAAGATTTAGTTTCTATAACACATTCATCTACTTCGACTCTTAGAAGAGATATGCAAGATTTGGAAAATCAAAACTTGCTAGTTAGAATTCACGGTGGCGCAAAAGCATTCAATTCTCTTAAATCCGAAGAGGCAGTTTTTCAGAAGGAAAATATTAATGTTGATAAAAAAACATTAATTGGTAAAGCAGCAGCCGAAACTGTACATGACAATGATGTTCTTTTCTTAGACGCTGGGACAACAGTCAAATCTATGATTCCCTTTCTTAGGGATAAAAATGAGATTTTAGTGGTTACAAATAGTATTGATAATGCAATGTTACTTTCAGATGGTAATATCGAAACGTTTGTAATTGGTGGACAATTGAAGATATCGACTCATGCATTAATTGGATCCTCAACGATAAATGAAATAAAAAAATATAATTTTGATAAATCGTTTATCGGTACAAATGGATTCGACATCGACTCTGGCTTTACAACCCCTGACCCTGAGGAATCCTCAATCAAACGGTTGGCAATTCAGAAATCCAAAGAAGCTTACGTATTAGCCGATAACAGCAAATATAAAAAAAGAAGCTTCTGCCAATTTGGAACTATCAATGATTGCTCAATTATATCAAGCGGTTTAAATACAGCTGATATCAATCTAATTAAAAAAGAAACTAATATATTGGAGGCAAATTAATTTGATTTATACAATTACCGCTAATCCCTCAATTGATTATGTTTTACAACTAGATCAATTAAAAACTGGAGAAGTGAATCGCTCTACTAATGATGTTAAATTACCTGGAGGTAAAGGAATAAATGTATCTAGAATTTTGAAAGAACTTTCTATTGATACAACTTCTCTAGGTTTTGTTGGTGGAGCTACAGGAGAGATGTTCAAAAATCTTTTAGCAACTCATAACCTAAAAACTTCATTTACAAATGTTAAAGATGATACACGTATCAATGTAAAAATAAACGCAGTTAAGCAAGATATTGAAACTGAGGTTAACGGAACCGGCCCAAGTATATCTTCAGAAGAAAAAGATAGTTTTATGAATCAACTTAGGGTTGTTGGCGATGGAGATGTCATTATAATGGCTGGTAGCCTACCCAAACAATTACCTGACACTTTCTACCTAGATATTGCCAAGACAATTCAAAAACAAGGTGCCGAATTCGTAATTGATACAACCGGTCAGGCTTTACTTGATACATTGAGCTCTCACCCTTTGGTGGTTAAACCTAATCATCATGAACTTGCCGAACTATTCGACGTAGAATTCAAAAATGAATCAGAAATTGTTGAATATGCACGTAAATTATTAGACTTAGGTGCTAAACATGTCATGATTTCTATGGCCGGTGATGGTGCTTTATTGGTTAGCAAAGATCATGCATATAAAGCCAACGCACCTAAAGGTACAGTTATCAATTCTGTTGGTGCTGGAGATTCAATGATTGCAGGATTTGTTGGAACTTTTATGGAAACTGGTGATCCTATCGAAAGTTTCCATATTGGGGCTGCTTGTGGTTCTGCGACTGCATTTAGTCAAGATATAGCTGCTAAAGAAAAAATTGATCAAGTGTACAAAAATATAACAATCACAAACATAGATTAGGAGAATGTATTATGGATCTTAAACAATTATTATTCAAAGATGCCATGATCATGGACTTAAAAGCTACTAACAAAGAAGAAGCTATTGATGAAATGATCAACAAGTACTACGAAGTTGGAGTTATCAATGATAAGGAAATTTATAAAGAAGACATTCTAAAAAGAGAAGCACAGTCTAGTACTGGTATTGGCGACGGAATTGCTATGCCCCATGCTCGTGACAAAGCTGTACAACGTGCAACTGTCCTTTTTGCAAAGAGTGAAAAAGGTATCGACTACGATTCATTAGACGGTCAACCAGCTTACCTATTCTTTATGATTGCTGCTCCGGATGGTGCTGATAATTTACATCTTCAAGCTCTTGCTAGTCTTTCTTCCCTACTAATTAACCCTACATTAGTAGAAAATCTTAAAAAAGCTCAAACTCCAGATGAAGTTCAAAATTTATTTGATTCAGCTATGAAGGATAAAGAAGAAAAAGAACGTTTGGAAGAAGAGAAAGAACAAGCTAAGAAAGATAGTGCTTCTGAGAACAATTCAGACAAACCTTATATTGTTGCAGTTACTGCCTGCCCTACTGGTATAGCACATACCTATATGGCAGAGGCAGCTCTGAAAGAAACTGCAGAAAAAATGGGCGTTGATATCAAGGTTGAAACTAATGGATCTGAAGGTGTTAAACACCTACTAACATCTGATGAAATTAGCCGAGCTGCTGGTGTTATTGTTGCCGCAGATAAAAAAGTTGATATGCCAAGATTTGATGGTAAACATCTAGTAAATAGACCCGTTAGTGATGGTATCAACAAACCCGAAGAATTGATTCAATTAGCTATTGATCAAAAAGCTCCTATTTTTCATTCAGATTCAGCCGCTACTGAAGAAGACAGTGGTGATACTAAATCATTTGGATCAAAAATTTATGCTGACTTAATGAATGGTATTAGTAATATGCTACCTTTCGTTGTTGGTGGTGGTATATTAATGGCTATTTCTTTCTTAGTTGAAAGATTTGTCGGTTCTGAATCACAATGGTTCATTTTCTTTAACAATGTCGGAAATTATGCATTTAGCTTTTTAATCCCTGTTCTTGCTGCTTACATTGCGGTATCAATTGGTGATCGACCTGCATTACTACCCGGTTTTGTAGGTGGTTATATGGCCAGTCTAGCAGCAGCCTCTGTTGTTAAATCTGATAGCCCTGCCGGATTCCTTGGTGGTTTACTTGCCGGTTTCATCGCTGGTCTTGTAATTGTCTGGCTTAAAAAAGTTCTTAAAGTTTTACCTCACTCACTTGATGGTTTAAAGACTATTTTGATATATCCTGTACTTGGTTTACTAATAACTGGTGCTATCATGTACTTTGCAATTGATCCTGTATTTGCTGTTATAAACAAAGCTATCACAGCATTCCTTAACAATATGGGTACCGGTAATGCAATTATTTTAGGTACACTACTTGGAGCTATGATGTCTATCGATATGGGTGGTCCATTTAATAAAGCTGCCTATACATTTGCAATTGGTTCATTTACAGCTACAAACTCTGGTACTTTAATGGCAGCAGTTATGGTTGGTGGTATGGTTCCACCACTAGCAATTGCTATTGCAACTACTTTCTGGAAGAATAAATTTACAGAAAGTGAAAGACAAGCTGGTATTTCCAACTACGTTCTAGGTCTTTCATTCATCACAGAAGGTGCAATTCCATTTGCAGCCGGGGATCCATTACGTGTTATTGTTTCTTGTGTTATTGGTTCAGCTATTGGTGGTGGACTAACTCAACTATGGAAAATCAATGTCCCTGCTCCTCATGGTGGAATTTTCGTATTACCATTAGCAAATCACCCAGCTCTATACTTAGCAGCAGTTGTAATTGGTGCTGTAGTATCTGGTGTTATCTACGGTATATGGAAACCAGCTCTAGCAAAAAAATAAAAAAATCCTCGAAAATTCGAGGATTTTTTTTATGGTTTTAAAGGGTAAAGACTGTAAAATAATACTATTATTGCCAAGAAAAATATTCCTGAAATTGGTAAAAATATTGTTCCTAATAGCGATACAACATATGTACTAATTCTTCTCTTAACGTGAGGAGTATTTAATTGTGGATTGATTCGTCCCAAATAATTTGTCATTAATGTAAAAAAGATTGACGCAATAATGTAAACACTTATAAAAACAAATTCTGGCTGCCAGTGATATGGATATTCTACTACCCAAGATAATTTATATGGCAAAAAACTTAATGACAATATCCACAATGCATTTAACCAAAATGTAATTCTATCTATATTATCTATTTTTTGAAATAAATTATGATGGTTAAACCATATTGCTACTATCTCTACAAATGTAATTACATAAACCAAAACAATTCTCCAGTTAGAAAACAATGCATCCATTGTAAAACCTTTCGGAGATGGCAATTCTAATACCAGAATGTTATAAGAACTGCAATAATTGCATCCGTGAACGCTTCTATACGATTCTTGTTCATAATAAAATTTCTACATCTTTCTATACTTTTTAGATAAATCAGTACTTGCAAGTGTGATTTTCAATGTCTGAGCAGTAGTCTTAGAAATTCCTAAATCTATGAAGTCATCAACGCTAGCTTCTTTTATTTTTTTAATAGATCCAAACTTCTTCAGAAGCTTATTTCTTGTTTTGGGACCTACCCCTTGGATTCCATCCAACTGTGATGAAAGTGCTGTCTTGCTTCGTGTTTTGCGATGGAATGTTATTGCAAATCTATGAACTTCATCTTGTATTCTTTGCAATAAATAAAATCCTTGGCTTTTTCGATCTAGGTCAACTACTTGACCATTTTCTCCATAAATCAAATGTGATGTATTATGATGGTCATCTTTAACCATACCAGCAATAGGAATATCTATCCCTAATTCATTATTAAGAACATCAATAGCAGCTCGTAATTCTATAATTCCACCATCCATTAGGATTAAGTCAGGCAAACTTTTATTTTCTTTAAGCAATCTAGAATACCTTCGATAAATAACCTCTCTGGTATTGGCAGCTTCATCACTACCTTTTTGATGCTCTAATTCACCCTTAATTTTATATTTACGATATTCACTTTTTTCAGGTCTTCCATCTTTGAATACAATCATCGCTGATACCGGATTTGTTCCTTGAATGTGAGAATGATCAAATGATTCAATAATATGACCGTATGGTAACCCTAAGGCATCGAAGATTTGTTCTTGTGCCCCAAATGTTTGTCTATTATCTAATTCCATTAATCTAAATTTCTCTTGAAGAACTAGCTTAGCATTCTCCCCCGCCATTTCCATAAGATCACGCTTTTGTCCACGCTGAGGTGTTCTAAATGGCACATTTAAAACTTGCGATAGTGTTTCTTTGTCTAGTGATTCAGGTACTAGTATCTCTTTAGGCAACAACTGATTTTTTCTATTATAAAATTGCAAAATATATGTTGATAGCTCTTCCTCAGGTGTATTAATACAAGCAAAAGTTTTCTTTTCACGCTTCATCAGTCTAGCTTGACGTATAAAGAACACTTGAATAGAAATCCAACCTTTTTCAACGTAGAAATTAAAAATATCTCGAGGAAGTCCATCATTAGAGATAATTTTTTGTTTTTCAACAGTGGCTTCAATATATTGAATTTGATCGCGATAATCAGCTGCGCGTTCATATTCTCTTTTTTCAGCTGATTCTTTCATTTTATTATTTAAATCACGTTTTATTTCAGCAACATTTCCACCTAAAAAACTCTTTATCTTGTCAATTTGATTATTGTATTCAGATTCAGGTACTTCCTTGAAACAAGCTCCTAAGCATTGTCCCATATGGTAATAAAGACATGGTCGCCCTAAATGGCCTTGACATCTTCTCAGAGGATAGGCTTTTTGAAGGAAATTTAATGTGTTTTGAGCTGCATAGACATTAGGATAAGGTCCAAAATAATAACCCTTGTCATTTTTAACTTGGCCAGTTATTTCCATTTTAGGATCGCGCTCGTTAGTAATTTTTATATAAGGATAACCTGTTCCCTTCTTTAATTTGATATTAAAGTAAGGCTGATGTTTTTGAATTAATGTTATTTCTAACAAAAAAGCTTCTTTATCATTTGAAGTAACAATAGTTTCAAAATCTCTGATTTCAGAAACAAGTCTTTCTGTTTTACCTTCATGAGAGCTCTTAAAATAAGACCTAACACGATTTTTTAGGTTTTTTGCCTTTCCAACATATATAATCTTGGAATTAATATCTTTCATCATGTAACAACCCGGTTTATCAGGTAGTAACATTAACTTTTTTTCTAAATATTCAGTCGCCAAGTTATATCTCCTTAAATAAATTTAACTATATTAATTTTAAACATTATTTATATAGTTGCAAGAATTGCGCTTTCTTCCGAAACGTTCTATAATGTAGTTAGTAAATAATATTATACCTCTAGAAAGGGGCTGATACCGATGGGATTAACAGTGAAACGTGAAAGTGATTTTGGTAGTCTATTCGATCAATTTGCTTCTTTGCCAGATGATGTAAAAAAGAACGTTGATAGAGTAAATGAAGCAGATAAAAAATCTTCAAAGAAAGAATCAAAATCCGAAGATAAAGAGTAATATTTAAAAAAATTACTTGTAAAAAGACACTCACAAAGAATGTGAGTGTCTTTTTATTTATACTCTTCTATAATTGCAGGTATTATCTCACTTAATTGATTATAAGTCCTATCAAATTTATGATCATACCAAGGATCTTCTATAATTTTATCCTCACCTATCATGTTATAGGCAAGTTTAATTTTGTCTATATTACCTGCTGAAGATATCTCTTTCAAATCTTCAATATTTTGATAATCCATACCTATAACCAAGTCTGCACTGTCTATATCTTGTTCAGTAATTTGTTTTGCCTTATGAGAAATAATTGAAATAGATTGTCTTTTTAATTCGGCAATAGCACCTTCATGTGGTGGGTTTCCAATTTCATATGTCGAAGTAGCCCGAGAACTTATATCAAAACTATCTTCTAATCCTCTATTGGCAACCATTTCTTTCATAATCATCTCTGCCATAGGTGATCTACAGATATTTCCTAAACAAACATAAATTATTTTTGTCATATTAGATTAAACCCAGTCTTTTCTTTACTTCTTCTAATTGAGCTTCTAAAAATGGATCTTTTCTGCTGAGAACGTCTAGAGTTTTACGCTCTTCAGCTTGTTTTTTTGGTTCTTTAGAAATATTTTTTCCCGATGATGATTTTTTAGACTCCTTCATACCATCATCAGTTAGTGTTGATTCAAATTTTCGAACCCAAGCTCCCACTTGTTGATAAGAAACAGCATACTTTTCTGCAGCTAATTTACAGTTTCTATCATTTTGAAGTGTATATTTTACAATTTCAATTTGTTCTTTTTCTGAATACTTCATAAAATCTCCTAATTTTTAAGTATTTTAAGTATATCATATGCATTTACAGTATTAATTATTGCAAACATAACTTAACTTCAATTTAAAAATTAGGAATTATTTCGAAAAATATCAATAAATTCTTGTATATAATCTGTCATTTCCATCGTTCTTCTGTATGCAATTGCTATATGAAATTTAGGAATTTCCACGTCAGTTATATCAATAGAGCGAACTCCTTCAATATTATCCAACGCAATTTCTGCTATAAAACTAATTCCTCTATTCTCCTTAACTAAGTTCAACAGTAAATTGTAATCATTTGTAGAATAAATAGTATTTGGCAAAAAATTATATTGTCTTATCATATTTTGAAAAACTTGATTATGAATTGATTGTTCATCTAGTAGAATGAATGTTTCATCCTTTATGTCCGAAATAGATACCTTATCGGACATTTTTTTGTCAAAAGAAGTTATAACTTTAAAATCCTTAATATCAATTTCTTCATATATTAAATCTGGATCATCCGGTTGATTTGTATACCCTAAAAGAGATATATCTACATCACCATTTTTAAGCTTATAAACTAATTCTTTGGATCCATCTTGCACTGAAATGATTCTTGATAAAATACCACTCTCATTTAGAGCAACAAATTTTTTAGGAAATAAGTAATTGGTAATTATTGGTGGCATACCTACTCTAAATTTTTGTGAATTTAACTTTTGCACCTCTTTCTTCGAAATTTCATTCTCTGAAATAATTCTCTGAGCATGTGTCAAAACTTGTAATCCAGATAATGTTAAATAAAATGAATTAGCATAACTCTTCCGCTCAATTAGTTTTGCATTATACTCATCTTCAAGTCTTTTAAGAGAATAAGTTATTGTTGGTTGACTCACATGAAAGTATTTAGCTGTGTCTGAAAAATTTTTAAATTGGTTTAATTTTACAAAGTATTGATAGTCTTTAATATTCATAATTTACCTATAATATTTTTTTATCAATGATACCATATTTGACTATATATTTTATTGAGAACTATTATTATTTCATAAATTAATTGGAGGAACCAAAAATGACATATTCTGGATTGAACTTAATAAATAATCCCTACCTTAACAAAGGTACTGCCTTTACAAAGGAAGAAAGAAAAGAAAATAATATTGAAGGTTTATTGCCTCCATTTGTTCAGACACTAGATCAACAAGTAGAACAGACTTACCTTCAATATCAATCAAAAGTTAACTCTCTAGAAAAAAGAATTTTCCTAATGGAAATTTTTAACGAAAACAGAGTTTTATATTACAAACTATTCAGTCAACACATAAACGAATTTATGCCAATCGTTTATGATCCTACTATTGCTGACACAATTGAAAACTATAGTCGTCTATTCATTGATCCTCAAAATGCTACATACTTATCAATTGACGATCCAGATTCTATGAAACAATCACTTATAAACGGTGCAGATGGACGTAACATCAAGCTTATCGTTGTGACTGATGGTGAAGGAATTCTTGGTATTGGCGACTGGGGCGTTCAAGGTGTTGATATCTCAGTTGGTAAACTTATGGTTTATACCGCAGCAGCTGGTATTGATCCAAGTTCCGTTCTCCCTGTAGTTCTTGATGTAGGAACAAATAACCAATCACTACTTGATGATGATTTATACATAGGTAATCATCACAAACGTGTAACTGGAGAAAAGTACTACCAATTTGTTGACCAATTTGTTGAAACTGCAGAAGATCTTTTCCCAAATATGTATCTTCATTTTGAAGATTTTGGAAGAGATAATGCAGCAAACATACTTAACAAATATAAAAATGATATTTTAACCTTTAATGATGATATTCAAGGAACAGGAATTATCACACTTGCTGGTATTCTTGGTGCTCTTAATATCTCAAAACAAAAATTGACAGATCAAATTTATGTATCCTTTGGTGCAGGTACAGCTGGTGCTGGTATTGTAAGAAGAATCTACGATGCAATGGTTGAAGCAGGTCTTTCTGAAGAAGAAGCAAAAAAACACTTCTATCTTGTTGATAAACAAGGTCTTTTATTCTCAGATACTGAAGGATTAACACCTGAACAAGAACCATTTACAAGAGAAAGATCTGAATTTTCAAATGCTGATGAACTTACAACTTTGGAAGCTGTTGTAAAAGAAGTACACCCTACTATTCTAGTAGGAACTTCAACCCAACCTGGTACATTTACTGAAAGTATTATTAAAGAAATGGCAAGCCACACAGAAAGACCAATTATTTTCCCACTTTCAAATCCTACTAAACTTGCTGAAGCTAAAGCTGAAGATTTGCTTGCATGGACTGATGGAAAAGCTCTGATTGCTACAGGAATTCCTGTTGAACCAATTGACTATAAAGGAACAACATATCATATTGGACAAGCTAACAATGCACTTGTCTACCCTGGATTGGGACTAGGCGCATTGGCTGTTAATTCAAAATTACTTAGCGAAGGAATGATTAACAAAGCTGCACGTTCACTTGGTGGAATTGTGGATACTACACAACCAGGTGCGGCTGTCCTTCCTCCTGTATCTAAACTAGATGAATTCAGTATGACAGTTGCTACAGGTGTAGCACAGGAAGCTATTAATGAAAAACTTACAGATGAAACAGACGCTAAAAAAGCTGTGGAATCAATAAAATGGGAACCAAAATATTAATATATTAAGAGGGAATAAATTATGGCAGCTTTTATTACATCATTAGAAAGTGTTGCAGAAATTGTTATTGTCATTGCACTTGGTTTTTGGCTAAGAAATTCTGGACGCTTAGCAGATTCATTTAAAGGTAACATCTCATTTATTATTATGAATATTGCCCTACCCGCATCAATTTTTGTTTCAGTTTTAAAGTATTTAACTAGAGATAAACTGGCAAGTCTTTCAGGTGGTTTGATTTTTGCCTTTGCATCTTTTGCATGTAGTTATTTACTAGCTTGGATTTTGACTAAAGTTTTAAAAATTAGACCAGGTCGTCGAGGAACATTTATTAATATGTTTGCCAATGCCAATACTATTTTTATTGGTTTGCCACTTAACATGGCACTATTTGGAACAAAAAGTTTACCTTACTTCCTTGTTTACTATGTTATGAATACTATTTCTACTTGGGCAATCGGAGTTTTCTTTATTTCAAATGATGACCCCACAAAAGAAAAAGGTACAAAACAAGATTTTAACTGGAGAAAATTATTACCAGCTCCACTTGTTGGCTTCTTAGTTTCCTTAGTATTCCTACTACTAGCCATTCCTATTCCAGAATGGATTGATAAAACTTTAGACATGGTTGGTGGTATTGTTACTCCAATGTCACTTATCTATATTGGTATTATTCTGGCAGATGCTGGATTAAAATCAATCAGATTTGATCATGACACAATCTGGGCCCTTCTTGGTAGATTTGTATTTGCTCCAGCTATTATGATTGGATTTGTCACTTTAGGTGCTTCAATAGGACATGGATTACCTGCTCTAGAAAGCAGCACTCTAATTATCCAAGCTGCAGCACCCGGACTAGCTGTTTTACCTATCTTGGTTGGGCAATCTCATGGGGATGTCGAATATGCAACAAATGTTGTTACAACATCTACTGTTCTGTTCGTTGTTGTAGTTCCAATTCTAATGCAAGTTATTAACTTTATTTAAAAATTTGTCATATACTGAAGTCAGTATATGACTATTTTTTTACAAAATATTCTTACTTTTATAGAGGAGTTTCTAATGGCACTGAATAACTTAAGTTTTAGAACTAACTATTTGCACACTTATTTCAACTCTGTCGTCATTATTCCTGATGATTATCAGCCTGACTATCCTGTTGTTTGGTTATTGGCTGGATATACAAGTGATGAGACAACATATGTTAGACATGTTAATTTGGAAAAAATTGCTCGTGAATACAAATGTGCAATAATAATGCCCGAAACAAGAAATGCATTTTATACAGATTCAGATTTCATTCCTTACTACTCATTTTTTATTAATGAGTATATGAAAAGAATTCAAAATATTTTCCCGATATCTAAAGATAGAGAAAACAATTATATTGTTGGTTCTAGCATGGGTGGTTATGGTGCTCTGAAGATTGCATTTAAAAATAGTACTCTATTTTCAAAAGTTGTTGGGCTCTCACCTATCGCTGATATTTTGAAATTTAGAAATAATCCGAAATGTCCAATGCCAAAAGAAGCTTTCGATAATATATTCAAAACAAATAATAAAATCAAAGAAAATCAATTAATTAATATTTTCGATGAATATAAACCTGACATTGATATTTTAACCATCTGTGGTGATCAAGATTTTATGTACGAAGATAATGTTGAACTAGCAAATTTCCTTAAAAAGAAAACTTCCAAATATAGTTGGAAAGAAGTAACTGGTGATCATTCTTGGGAGACTTGGAGTCAAAATATCGATTATGTTTTTGACTGGATTTTTAACAAATAAAAAAGAGTATCAGTTAATTAACTGATACTCTTTTTTATTACCAAACGAAAAGTCCTACAAATGCTGCTGATAGCAATGAAACTAATACACCTGAAAGTAACATGTATCCAACATTTTTAGAAATTAAATCATTCTTTTCACGATCAACGATACCCTTGAAACATCCAATAATCATACCGACTGTTGAGAAGTTGGCAAATGATGTAATGAATACTGTAAGTACTGCTTTAAAGTGAGGAGCAAAACTATTGATACTACCTGTAACCTTACCCATAACAACAAATTCGTTAGTTACAAGCTTAGTTCCCATGTATTGAGCCATTTGAAATGAGTCATGACTATTAAGTCCCAATAACCAAGCAAATGGATACATAATAACACCAAGAATATGTTCTAGTGTCAACCAAGGGTTAGCTAGTTGAAGAACTTTATCAATAAGAGCAGCTAAGGCAACAAATGCAATAACGTTAGCTGTAATGATAAGAATTAATCTACCAGCTCCCAAGATAGAATCTCCAAGGAATGAGAAGAATGGTTCTTTCTTTCCTTCCCCTTGTCCCTTGATTTTTGCAATTGTATCCTCTTCAGCTGGAACATCAACTGGGTTAAGCATACTTGTAACGATAATAGCATTGATAATATTAATTGGAATAGCTGTCAAAATATACTGACCTGGCATCATTTGTATATAAGCTCCAATAATTGAAGCAGTAACACAACTCATCGACATCATTGCGAGAGTCAAGTTTCTTTTTGCACTCATCTCTTTTAGTTGGATACTTGAAACAGCTAAAGCCTCAGTATTTCCTAAGAACATCATCTCAACTGCAAAGAATGATTCAAACTTAGGTTGTCCTGTAATAAATGAAAGTCCCTTACCGATCCATTTGATAATGAATGGTAAAACTCCAATATAAGTTAAAATATCGAACAAAGGAACAATCATTAGGATGGGGAGCAATGCACTGGTAACAAAATCCATTTGTTTTACATGAACCCAACTTGGAAGTGCAAATGCGATACCAGTATATGAAACTTGGACCAACCAGTCAAAACCAGTTGCAGCACCAGATATGATATCACGACCTGCTTGTGAACCTGTCAAAAACCAAGCCAGTAGCAAGTTTACAACAACCATAATTCCTATAGATTTCCAGTGGATAGATTTTTTATCCTTGGAAAACACAAATCCTATAGCTAAGAAAACAACCAAACCTATAATGTTAGTTATTAAATACATTATTCTCCCTATTCCCTTCACAAATATACAATTTTCGTAACAACTAAATAATATCATTTGATTTTGATATTTTAAAATTTAATTTACTGACTTTTTCTGTTTAAAATTCCCAATGTTAGGAATTTAGTAGTAAATATAAGAAATTAGTTTGTGAAATATAAAATAAAAATTCTGTATTTCCTATTAAGTTTAAATTACGCAAAATAAAAAAGAATCTAATAAAAGAATAGATTCTTCAGACAATAATTTTTTTAATATCATTTAGAAGATTAGGATAAGACACGTCGATAACCTCAATGTTTTTAATCTGTAGAGATTGATCAATCAAATTAGCAGCTACTATCAACATCATTGCTATTCTATGATCGTAATGGCTATCTAGAATACCTTTTAAAGTAATTTTTTGATTACCTTTTATGATAACTTTATCACCGTCATTTTTTATCTTAATGTTTAATTTTTCAAGTTCTTCTTTCATAACTTTTAATCGCTCATGTATTTGAACCATAGCATCACTAATATCTTCTATAACTGTATCCCCATCAGCTTGAGATGCCATCAAAACAATTAGTGGTAACTCATCAATAATAAGTGGCAAAATTTTCCCAGGGATAACCGTTCCACTGAGTTTTTGACTTTTTACAATTAAATCTCCATAAGGTTCAACTTTGTCTACAGATAAATTTTCCAATTCATATGTTCCGTTCATACTTTCAAGAACAGTAAGCAATCCAGTTCTTGTGCTATTAAGACAAATATTTTTTACTTTAATTTCGCTATCTTTAGATAAAATAGCGCAAACAATATAAATTGCTGCTGAAGAAAAATCACCAGGTATGAATATGTCTTTTCCTTGTAAATTTTGTTTAAGTGGATTAATAGTTATCAAATCAGGTGTTGTTTTTATATCCGCACCAAAATAATTAGCTAAATTCTCTGTATGATTTCTAGTTACATATTTTCTATGGATTCTTGTAGGACTATTTCCATATATTCCAGATAAAACTAAGCTACTTTTTACCTGTGCATTGGAAATATCTTGAGTATAATCGATTCCTTTTAGGGAATCAGTTCCTGTTATTTCAACAGGTAACTTGCTCTGTCCCACGTAATTTACTTTTAAACCCATTTTTTGCAAAGGATCTAAGACATCATCTCTTAACCTATTTTCTAAAAAAGCTCCACCAGTAACTGTATAAGGATTATCAATGGATGCTAGGAATCCATATAGTAACCCTTGTAGTTCCCCTACATTACGAACGTTAAGTGGTTTATCAATTGGTAAAAATTGATGATTAGTACCTTTTATTATTAAATCTTTAGAAAATGGTTCGAAATTTATTTTTGCACCCAAAGATTTAAAAACATCTATAGTGGTTAAAAGATCATCGGAGATTGTAAAATTAGTAATTTGAGTTACACCTTTGGCCTGTGAACCGAACATTATTGCGCGGTGTGAAATACTTTTATCACCTGGAAGTGTAACTTCGCCTACTAATCTGTACCTCTGTGATGGTGTATTATAACTAAACACAATAAGTTCTCCTTTCACAATTTAATAAGTTCACCCTTAATTATATCTATCTTTGCAAAACTAGGCTATTTAAAAGCATTAAAAAAAGCATACTACTGTTAGTATGCTCTAAATATATGTACAAATTACCAAGAATAAAATTGAGACAACAAATAAAATTATCATTAATTTCCAAATATATTTCCACCATTTAACAATGTCTACATGTCCTATGGCTAAAGCTCCCATAACCACACCTGATGTAGGTGTAATTACATTTACCCATCCAGAAGCTGCCTGATATGCAGTAACTACTAGTGAAGGACTAACATTTGAAAACTTACCCAACGGTCCCATTATTCCCATAGTTGCTGCTGCCAATCCTGATGTTGAAGGAATCAAAAATGACATTGGAATATAAAAAATATAAGTTAACGTTATAAAAATTCCTGATGATAAATGGCTTAATCCTTGTTCACCAGCATGTAAAACTGTTGCCGTAATAAATCCATTGTTCATTACTACCTGAATTCCTCTTGCAACTGCAACGATTATTGCAACACTCAAAAAGTCATTCATTCCGCCAATAAAGGCATCAATAAATGTGCTTTCTTTCATGTGGTAAACAAACATTATTACAACTGACATTATCAAGAATAAGGTTGTTATTTCAGTAAAATACCATGTTCCAAGTGGTGCAAAGTCATGTCCTATAAAATTACCTAAAAATGGAACTTTAGAAATATTTTTAGTCATTGTTTCAAATACAGTCCATCCAGGATTCAAACTTGTCCATGGAATCAACCCTGCGATCATTATGACAAACGATAATAAAAATAGAACTAAAACCCATTTTTGATTTTTTGAAAGGTTTACATCAATTTCAGAATCTGAAATTGAAAATTCTTTCATATCTTGTTCTCTTCGATCATATACATAAGATTTTTTAGGATCATTTTTTACTTTTTTTGCATAATACATTACGTAACCAATACTTATTGCTGTAACCAGTACTAACAATACTACTCGAGATAATAAACCATCACCTGGTGAGATATTCAAAGTCTGTGATGCTACACCGGTAGCAAAAGGATTGACCGTTGAGGCTAAGCATCCAACTTGTGACCCGATCAAGGCAATGGAAATAGCTGTAATAGAATCAAATCCCACACTAATCATAACTGGTATAAGAATTGGATAAAATGCAATTGTCTCCTCACCCATACCATATGTAGAACCACCGATAGCAAATAAAATCATTAACACTGGGATCATTATCATTTCTTTCCCAGCAAATTTTTTGACAGTGGTACTAATACCGTCATCTAAAGCTCTAGTTTTATTGACTACTCCTAAAAATCCACCAATAACTAATATAAATAATGAAACAGATATTGACCCTTCAGTAGTTGCAGTTCCAACCATACCTTCGATTGGAGCTTTGAAAATATCCCAAAGACCTTGCGGATGCGCTGGTAAAGACTTATATGTTCCAGCGATGATATTGCCCGCTTTATCTGTATTATATTGTCCCGAAGGAATCAACCAAGTTAATATTGCTACAAAAATTATTAAAAAAAACAGGATGGTGAATGCAGATGGCATTGACCATTTTTTTCTTTGCTTTAAAGTATCCATAGTTTTGTCCCCTTTTACAATACTCATTATAGCAATAAAAAAAAACAGATTTTTCAATCTGTTTTAAATATCTATATTCTTTAAGAATTCAGGTAACTTTGAACGTTCCTCTTTTCGACTCAAGTATCTTTGTTCAAATCCTGCCATTAATGCTTTTTCTTCTTCTGTTTCAGCAATTACCTCAGGTAATTCAAAATCAGAATCACCTGGTAATGTTACAAGTGTACAAAAACTAGTAAATGCTAATTCTTTTTCTTTAGTTTGTAAATCTTCAGTAATAAATTTTGTAAATACCTCAATAGATCTACCTTTAGTCCCAGTGACAAATGAAAAAGCTTTGAGACTTTGTCCAACTTTCATCGGTTTCAAAAAATAAAGATTATCGTAGCCAGCGGTCGCAATGGGTATATTTACCAGCTTATAAGCAGCTAATCCTGCATTTTTATCCAAAATCTCTAAAGTTCTACCACCAAAAAGAGTTTTCTTTTCATTTAATTCATTATTAAAAATAATTTCTTCAAAAATTGTTTTTGTAGCTGAACAAGTGATTTTATTCAATATTCTTTCCCGCCTTAAACAAACGATTTTGGAATATAAATCCAAATAGAATTGCTAATATCGGATTAAGCCATGTATAAAATGTGTATGGTAAGTAATGTATTGTATTGACACCTAAAGTACCTGCAATAAATACACCACTAACACTCCATGGAACCAGTGCGTTGATATCAGCACCAGCAGTTGCAAGAGTTCTAGATAGATATCTAGGTGCAATTTTTAATTTCTCAAAGTCTTTTTTAAATGTTGTACCTGGCAAAATAATTGATAAATATTGTTCACCAACTAAAACATTTACTCCTATACCACCAATACCTGTTGCTAAAATCAACTTACCTGGAGTATTAACGTGTGTTTCCATTTTGCTAATTAAACTATCAATTACACCCAATTCTAGTAAAATTCCGCCTAAAGCTAGAGCACAGATAATAAGTGAAATACTGCCTAACATATTACTGATTCCACCACCTGATACTATTTGATTAATTTCTGGTGTAGATTTAGTAAAATGAAATCCATTCATAATTTCATCACTAACAGTTTTCAAAGATACACCATTAATAATCATATTCATAATTATTGCAGTTATTGCACCAGATAATAATGTTGGAATAGCAGGTACTTGACGAATTGCCAAGATCAATAGAACAAGAATTGGTAATAACATTAAAGGTGAAACTACAAAATTAGATTTCAAAATATTTTCGATATGATGAACACTTGAAAGATTGACCTGCTTGTTACTTTGACCAATTATGAAAAATATTACTGCACTTATTCCCGCAGCAATCAGAGAAGTATGTGACATCAGTTTTATATGAGAAGAAAGATTTTTTACACCCGCGATACCTGTTGTTAAATTAGTTGTATCAGATAATGGAGACATATTATTTCCAAAGAATGCCCCAGATACTACAGCACCAACAGTCATAGCTGAATCTATTCCCATAACCTGACTGATTCCTATAAAAACCAAACCCATTGTCGAAATAGTAGTAAACGCACTACCGACAATTATTCCCACTAAACAGCAACTAATAAAGACTGTTAAAAGGAAGAAATTAGGATTCATGACTTCTAATCCATAAACCATGATTGTTGGGATTACTCCTGCGCTAAGCCATGATGCTACTAATACTCCAATCATAATAAATATGATCATAGGAATAATACCTGGCTTGATACCGTTAATTATTCCTTCATGGAGACTATCCCAAGAGAATTTACGAAACTTACCATACGCTAATAATAAAGTAAAAGTTAATAATAAGGGTATTTGTGGCGCTATTTCTAATTTTATAATCATAAAACCTAATATTACAAACATCAAAATTATGATTATTAGTGATTCTACAAATGAAAGTTTTTTATTTTCCATAAAACTTCCCCCCAACAGTTTATTTAATTGTTGCTAAGAAATACTTCTTTTTACCTCTGCGAATCACAATATATTTACCATCAAATGAACTTTTTGGATCAATTTCAGCGGTTGTTTCTGTTATTTTTTCACCATTTATTCTAATAGCACCATTTTGTACATCTTCACGAGCTTGACGCTTAGAACTATCGACTTTGGCTTCAATTAATAAGTCCACAATATTGATAACATCAGAAGAAATTTCAGCACTTGGAACTCCATTAAATGCTTGAGAAACTTCATCTGTTGTTAATTCCTGAATTTCACCAGAGAAAAGTACATCAGTGATTTTTTTAGCTGTTTCTAGTGCTTCTTTACCATGGACAAATTTGGTTACTTCTTCAGCTAGAGTTTTTTGTGCTTCACGTTTTTCTGGTTGTGTCTTTATCTTTTCTTCTAAATCTGCAATTTCTTCACGAGAAAGGAAAGTAAATTTCTTAAGCAAGTTAACTACATCAGCGTCATCTTGGTTGAACCAGAATTGATAAAATTCATACGGTGAAGTTTTTGCAGCATCTAGCCAAATTGCTCCACCAGCTGTTTTACCAAATTTTTGTCCATCTGATTTCAGTAGTAAAGGTATTGTCAAAGCATATACTTTAGCATCAGAACCTTCTTTTTTATGAATTAAATCTAGACCTGCAGTTAGATTTCCCCACTGATCAGCTCCACCAACTTGAAGTTGAACATTTTTATTTCTGTAAAGTGTTAGGAAATCTAGTGATTGAAGAATTTGATATGTAAATTCTGTAAATGAAATACCACTTTCAAGACGACTAGAAACAATTTCTTTATTTAACATTGTATTAACACTAAATGATTTTCCATAGTCTCTTAAAAAATCCAAAATACTAATTGGAGATGTCCAATCATAGTTGTTAACTGACTCAAAATTAGGGAAAATACGACTTGCCTGATTACTTAGAGCCTTAACATTAGCATTTACTTGTTCCATTGTTTGCATTGGTCTTTCTGCATTTTTACCACTTGGATCACCGATTGACCCAGTTGCACCACCAATTACTATTATTGGATGATGACCTTCTTCAGCAAATCTATTTAGTGTCATAAATGGTAACAAGTGACCTATATGCATTGAATCTCCAGTCGGATCCATTCCACAATACAGACTAATTTTACTTTCTGATAATAGCTCAGTTAACCCTTCCTCATCTGATTGTTGATTAACTAAACCTCTCCATTTTAAATCTTCTAAAATATTCATTCCTTTTCTCCTTTTTTAATATATTGTAAGAGACAAAAAAAGAGCATCTCTGCATAAATGCAGGGACGCTCTTTTGCGCGGTACCACCCTAGTTCAGATAATTAAATATAACTATCCACTCTTACTCCTGTATCGTAGGAAACGATAAAAGAAAAATCTAGTATTTGGTTAAAACATCCTGCTTGGCTCGCACCGACCGCCAATTCTCTGAACACTGAGATGTCTAACTACTTCTGGTTAGATTTAACTTGTTAAAGATATGATAACAAACAAATTTCAAATTACAACATTTTTATTTCATGTGGTCTTCAATCCATTCCCAAACTTCATCTTTTCCATATTTAGTTTCTGAACTAAATAATTGTAAACTATCAGTTTGGTTGATATTCAATGCACTATTTACCTGACTAATTGTCTTATTCCATTGATTCTTTTTAACTTTATCCATCTTAGTCGCAACAATTAATGTTGGAATATGGTAATAGCTAATGAATTGATACATTGAAATATCGTCTTCACTTGGTGCATGACGACCGTCCACCAAAATAACAGCACCCTTTAAAACATTACGTGTGGTCAGATATTCTTCAATCATAACTCCAAATTCTTCACGTTGTTTTTTAGATACTTTAGCAAATCCATATCCAGGAACATCTACAAGATACAACAAATCTTCAACATTATAAAAATTCAAAGTTTGTGTTTTACCTGGTGTACTGGAAGTTCTAGCAAAATTCTTACGATTAATTAGAGTATTAATCAGCGATGATTTACCCACATTAGAACGTCCCAATAAAGCAATTTCTGGATATCCTTCATCTGGATAATGTGCAGAACTAACTGCACTTAAATTCATAGAAACGTTATTAACTTGCATACTGCACCTCACATAAATAACATCTTAACATATTTCAATACAATAAAAAAAACAAGATTATTTCTCCTTGCTTTCATAAAGATACTTATTAATTTTTCTAATCAAAAATGGTCCTTCATAGATAATACCTGTATACAGCTGAACTAAATCAGCACCATTTTTTAAGGCAAGCTCTGCTTCTGATTCCGAGAAAACTCCGCCTGAAAAGATAATTTTCTTATCTGGAAACTTTTGATGAATCAATTTTGTTAATTTTAAAGATTTTGAGAATAGTGGACGCCCACTTAATCCACCGTGTTCAAATTTGTTCTTTGAGGTCAAATTTTCTCTGCTATTACTGGTATTAGTGAGAATCACTCCGGTAATTTTATTAGTCAATTGAGAACAAATATATACTAACTCCTGCTCACTCAAATCGTGACCTAATTTACAGAAAATTGGAACTGAAAAATCATATTTTTCTAATGCCCATGTGAGTTTTGAGATATTTTCTTTTGACTGGAGATTCATTATTCCTTCTTGATTTGGGCAACTCATATTAATAGCAACATAATCACAATAATTTTGAGAATACTTTATGTCCTCAATAATTTGAGATACCATCTCTTCTTCAGGCGTATCATGATTTGTAGCTATACTCAGTCCAATTTTAGTAGTTGGAGCTACCTTCTTCAATCTTTTCACAACTGTCTTTAAACCATCATTATTTAATCCCATTCTATTAATAATAGCTTCATCTTGTGCCAGTCTAAAAATTCTCTTTTTAGGATTACCTGCTTGTTTTCTTCTTGTTACACTACCAATCTCAACAAATCCCGCACCCAATGCACCTAGACTATTATAAAATTGTCCATTTTTATCAAATCCAGCTGCAATACCAATAGGACTATCAAACTTTATGCCAGCAACTTCTGTATTATTTTTTTCACTTGCTACAATATTCCTAATTACTTGCGGATTCTTATTAAATAGTTTAAGAAGAAATGATACCAAATGATGGTCTGTTTCTGGATCCATACTAAAAATAACAGGTCTGATTAATTTATATAGATTCATTTTTGTCCCCACTCATATGGATTCTTTTGCCACTCGTTCAGTAAATATAGATCGTCTGAACTAATTAATTTTTTCTCTTCAGCTACAGTTATCAAATCTTGATAATTGGTGAGTGTAACTAGTTCTAAAGACTTATCAGCAAAATTCTTATTCCCAACTTCTAATGAATATGAAAATATGGCGGCCGATCCAATAACATTCCCACCCTCTGCTTTGATATTATCAACTGCTTTTAAAAGACTGCCACCGGTTGAAATTAAATCATCGATGATAACTATCCTATCTCCAGATTCACATCTTCCTTCGATTAAGGATTTAGTACCATGATCTTTTGCTGAAGATCTAACATAATTCATAGCTAAATTTAAATTATTTGCTACTCCAGTAGCATGTGGAATTCCAGCAGTGGCAACTCCACTAATAACGTCAATATTGCTATATCTAACAAATATTTTGTGTGATAAATATCTAACAATTTTTTGTCGTACTTCAGGATATGCAATTGTCATTCTATTGTCAGTATAAATTGGTGATTTGATTCCACTCGCCCAAGTATAAGGTTCTTGAACATTCAATGAGACAGCACCTATTTCTAGTAAATCATTTGCAATTTCCATTGAAATTTTCTTATCATCCATTTGAATTTACCCAACTTTCATAGAATTTTTTGTAAGCTTTATTCCTGTCATCAGATTGTGTTATTGGTCGTCCAACCACAATGCCATTACTACCCAATTCCTTTGCCATCATGGGTGTAACAACACGTTTTTGATCTTCATTCTCAGAATTTTCAACTCTAATTCCAGGTGTTATACAGATAAAGGAATTATTTGTCGCCTCTTTTATGATTGGAACTTCTAGGGCCGACGATATTACCCCATCTGCATTATTTTTATATGCTAGCTTGGCTAACTTACGTACATAGTCTTGGGAGTTTAAATTTACCTGTAGTTCATCAGATAGATTTTTATTATCTAACGATGTTAATTGTGTAACAGCAAGTAATTTTGTGTCACTGCCTTCCAATCCTCGTTTTGCTGCGAGAATCATTTCAGAACCACCTGTAGCATGGACCGTTATCATCTGAATATTCCATTCTGAAATCATCTTGCAAGTTCTTTCAACAGTGTTAGGAATATCATGCAACTTAATATCCAAAAATATCTTATATCCTAAGTTCCGTATTTTTTGTATAAACGGATAACCATACTTACAAAACATTTCTAAGCCAATTTTTAAATATGTATTATCCTTATCTATTTCTACACTATCTATAAAAGATATCGCTTCTTCATCTGTTGAAAAATCTAATGCCAATATTAATGGATTAATCAAATGAGTACACTTCCTCTCCTTTATAGTAAGTTTTCAAAACTCGTCCGTTAACTAATTCACCATCAAACGGAGTATTAATACCCTTTGAAAGAAAATCTTTCTTAGAAATTTTATAAGTTGTAGATAGGTCAATTACCGTAAAATTTTTATAGATATCACTTTGGATATTAAAAATTCTGCTAGGATTTACTGACATTAACTGGACTAATTTTTCTAAAGTAATAAGTTCATTAACTACAAGATGTGTGTACATTAATGAAAATGATGTTTCAATACCAGTTATTCCAAAAGCACTGTTAACGAATCCCTTATTTTTTTCGGATATCGCATGAGGTGCATGATCTGTGGCAATCATATCAATTGTGCCATCAATAATTCCTTCAATCATTGCTTGCTGATCTGATTTGGATCGTAGTGGAGGATTCATCTTAAATTGCGCATCATCTTTAAGAATATCTTCTTCATTCAAAATAATATGATGTGGCGTCACTTCACAAGTTACATTTATTCCTGCATCTTTAGCTATTCTTATTAGATTAAGTTCTTGTCTAGTAGAAATATGACAGACATGATAATGTACATTTGACTCTTTTGCCAAAATTAAATCTCTAGCTAATTGTGAAGATGTTGCGCAGCTTTCAATATATGGAATTCCTAAACGCAATCCTGCACTTTTTGAGATATATCCGCTGTTCATCAAGTTCTTATCTTCAACATGAGCACACAGATGGCTATCTATTTGTGCAATCTGATTCATAGCGTCTAGCATCGTTTTAGCATTCATAACACCATGACCATCATTTGAAAATGCAAATGACCCTGATCTGGATAATCCTTCGATATCCACCAATTCATAAGAAGTTTCATCAAATGTAATTGGTGCATATTGAAGTGTATTTATTTGAGAATTATGGTGATTCAATTCAATTTGATTTTCAAATTTTTCCACTGTGTCAGGAACTGGAGTTACGTTGGGCATTGCAGCTACTGTAGTGAATCCTCCATGTGCAGATGCCATACTACCTGTTTTAATAGTTTCCTTGTGAGTTTGTCCAGGTTCACGGAAGTGAACATGCATGTCCACCAAACCAGGTAACACAGCAGTATTATCAAAATTGATAACTTCAGATTTTTCAGATTCAACATTGAAGTCAGTTTGTATAAATTTATTATTTTGAAATAACTTTGTATTCAGAATTGATAAGGTCATTTACTTTGTCCCCTTCTAAAACTGCTTCAATCATGGCCATTCTCATATAGACTCCATTTGTCATTTGTTGGAAAATAACTGATTTATCACACTCCACTACATCTGAAGCTATTTCGACATCTCTATTTACAGGAGCTGGATGCATTATGATGGCTTCATCTTTCATCAGTTCCACACGTCTAGTATTTATTCCATACTCTTGTGCATATTCTTCTTTTTTAAATTTTTTGTTCTCGTTACTTGTTAGTCTTTCGTGTTGGACTCTTAATAACATAATTACGTCCATTTCACGGCATAATTGGTCCACATCTTTGTGGTCTCCAATTTCAGCAAATTCATCGCTATACCATTCGTCTATTCCACCAAAGCTTACTTCAGAACCCAATCTAGTCAATATTTCTGCGTTGGAATGTGCAACTCGAGAGTGTCTCAAATCTCCAATTATCCCTACTTTAAGACCTTCAAATTTACCAAATTTTTCATAAATCGTCATTAAATCTAAAAGTGACTGTGAGGGATGTTGTCCTGTTCCATCTCCCCCATTAATGATATGTATGTTCATATCATCGTTAATTAATTCATCGTAATATCTATCTTTACTATGACGAATAACAGCCACACTAGCACCGATACTTTCTAATGTTTTTACGGTATCGTAAAGTGATTCTCCTTTGGAAATTGAGGATGTAGATGCTTCAAAATTTATTTCTTTCATACCAACATTCATTTCTGCTACTTGGAAACTCGATTTAGTTCTTGTACTATTTTCAAAAAACAAGTTAACTGCAAATTTGTCTTTACCTATACTAGTTTTTTGACCTGATTTATAAGACATTGCTGATTTAATCAGTTGGTACACTTCTTCGTTTGAAAGATCTGACATTGATAAAATATTTTGCATTGTTTTCCTCCATATAAAAAGACGCTGAAATTAGTTTTCCAGCGTCCAAAAAAGAAGGAGTATATCTCCAAAATTACTTTTTCAGATCTCTCTGGATCTAATTAAAAAGCCTTATTTTATTGTAATAAAAAAACTTTCTACCCAAAAAGAATAGAAAGTATCCAATAGTCGCCTATATAATTAGATAACTTTCTAAGCCTCTCTGGACTTAGTTAAAAGTTTTATTGTTAATAACAATAGCGGGATTAACATATAAAGTCAAGAACAAAATAAAAAAGGTAGCAAAATTATGCTACCTCTCCATTAACCAAAATTACTTCTGGCTTTTTATCCTTTTTAACAGCGTCTTTTGTAACTTTAACTGTTTTTACGTCTTTACGTCCAGGAATTTCAAACATAGTATCTAACATTGTTTCTTCGACAATTGATCTCAAACCACGAGCCCCTGTATTTCTTTCAATTGCTAGTTTAGCAATTTCTTTCAGAGCTCCATTTGTGAACTCTAGATCTACGTCATCTAGTGCTAGAAGTGCCTTATATTGTTTTACTAGCGCATTTTTTGGCTTAGTTAATATGTTTACTAGGTCTTCTTCATCTAATTTGTCCAACGCTGTAACAATCGGAATACGACCGATAAATTCTGGAATAATACCAAATTTCATTAAATCTTCTGGAATAATTTTTTGCATTAAACTTTCAGTTTCATCAACTGTTTCATTTTCTGAACCAAAACCAATTGTTTTATCACCAAGACGATTCTTGACAATTGTTTCAATACCATCAAATGCTCCACCAACAATAAATAGAATATTAGTTGTATCTATTTGAATTAGTTCTTGTTGAGGATGCTTTCTGCCACCTTGTGGTGGTACTGAGGCAATAGTACCTTCAAGTATTTTTAGAAGTGCTTGTTGAACACCTTCACCAGAAACATCTCGAGTTATTGAAACATTTTCACTTTTTTTAGAAATCTTATCTATTTCATCGATATAGATAATTCCATGTTCAGCTTTTTCTACATCAAAATCAGCATTTTGAAGAAGCTTTAATAGAATATTTTCAACATCCTCACCAACATAACCTGCTTCAGTCAATGTTGTTGCATCAGCAATTGCAAATGGAACTTTTAAAATACGCGCAAGTGATTGTGCTAGGAAAGTCTTACCAGAACCAGTTGGTCCTATTAGAGCAATGTTACTCTTTTGAAGTTCAGTATCACCTTCATCAGAGTTTTCCATTTTATTAATACGTTTATAGTGATTGTAAACTGCAACAGATAATGCACGTTTTGCAGCTGATTGACCAATCACGTACTGATCTAAAATTTCTTTAATTTGTATAGGTGTTGGAATATCACCCAAGTTTAAATCAACAGAAGATACAAGTTCTTCATCAATAATTTCCTTACACAAATCAATACATTCATTACAAATGTAAACACCTGGTCCAGCAACTATTTTTTTAACTTGATCTTGAGTTTTTCCACAAAAAGAACAACTAATTGTTCCCGTAGTTTCTGTACTATCAAACATATATAAATCTCCTTAAGGGCTTAAGTACATAGACGATAACACTATACCCTTTTTGAGTAAAGTATTTAGTATTTATATTAAAAAAAGAGCCTTTCGGCTCTTACATTAATTATTTTTCTTCAGCAGAATCAACAACTAATTCAATTGCTTTTTTAGCAGCAATATCATGTGAAAGCATGTCATCTGTAAGAGCTCCTCTAACAGCTTCTTCTTCCATGTTGTATTCGTCAGCCAATGATTTTATTTCGTCTTTAATTTCAGCTTCAGTTGCTTTCAAACCTTCTTTAGCAACAATAGCTTCAATTACTAAATCAGTTTTAACACGTTCTTCAGCGTCTTTTTTGAATTGATTTCTTAAATCTTCTTCAGAAGTACCAGTCATTTGGTAGTACAAGTCTGGTTCAATTCCTTGACGTCTTAAGTTAGCTAAATATTGATTCATTTGGTTAGAAACTTCTGTTTCCACCATTACATCAGGGATACCATCGATTTTGGCATTCTTAACAGCTGTAGAAATTGCTTCTTCTTGAATGTTTTCTTCGGCAGTTTGACGTTTTTCTTCTTTAATATCAGCGTGAATTTTCTTCTTAAGTTCATCAAGTGTTTCTACTGAGTCATCAACATCTTTTGCAAAATCATCATCCAATTCTGGAAGTTCTTTTGTTTTAACTTCATGAACAGTAGTTGAGAATACAGCATCTTTTCCTGCAAGTTCTTCAGCTTGGTATTCTTCTGGGAATGTTACCTTAACTTCAACTTTGTCCCCTGCTTTAGATCCAACAAGTTGGTCTTCGAATCCAGGAATGAATGAGCCTGAACCTAGTTCTAGTGAATAGTTTTGTGCACTTCCACCATCGAATTCAACTCCATCAACAGTACCAACGTAATCGATAACAACAGTATCGCCTTCTTCAGCTTTACCATCTTTTAATACTAGTTCAGCTTGTTGAGCTTGCATACTCTCTAGACGTTTTTCAACATCTGTCTTCATTACATTACGCTTTTGCTTTTTAACTGTAAGGCCTTTATAATCACCAAGTTCAACATCTGGTTTCAATGAAATTGTAGCAGTAATAGACCAAGGTTTGCCTTTTTCCATTGAATCAACTGTGATTTGAGGTTGATCAATAGGTTCTACACCTGTTTCATCAACAGCTTGTTGATATGAAAATGGTAGCATTGCATTTAGAGCATCTTCATAAAGTGCTTCTTCTCCGTACATTCTTTCAAAGATTGGACGTGAAACTTTTCCCTTACGAAAACCAGGTACGTTCAAATTTTTTCTTACACGGTTAAATGCAGTATCAAGACCTTTTTTAATAGTATCTTGATCAATTTCAAATTTTAGTTCACCTGTATTATTTTCTTTTTTTGTATATTTAGCCTTAGCAGACATTATATTCCTCCGGTATTTCAAATATCATACGTTAAATATTACCTTAAAATGCTGATATTGTAAACAATTGTATGTATTTTATAAATCCTTATAACTACAAAAAAAAAGACAAGACTAAAAGTCTTGTCTTTAAAACTAATAATTTTAGATATTAGTCTAAGATTTCAGTAACAACACCGGCACCAACAGTACGTCCACCTTCACGAACAGTGAATTTTGTACCTTGTTCGATAGCTACTGGAGCAATCAAGTCAACTTCAAAAGTAACTTGGTCACCAGGCATAACCATTTCTACACCAGATGGTAGTTCAATAACACCTGTAACATCAGTTGTGTGGAAATAGAATTGTGGTCTATAGTTTGAGAAGAATGGAGTATGACGTCCACCTTCTTCTTTAGAAAGGATATAAACTTCACCCTTGAATTTGTTGTGAGTTTGGATTGAACCTGGCTTAGCAAGAACTTGTCCACGTTCGATTTCATCACGGTTAACACCACGAAGAAGAACACCAACGTTATCTCCGGCTTCACCTTTATCAAGAGTCTTTCTAAACATTTCTAGTCCTGTAACTGTTGACTTAGCGATTTCTGGTTTCAAACCAACGATATCAACTTCGTCACCAACTTCAACGACACCACGATCGATACGTCCTGAAGCAACAGTACCACGACCAGTGATTGTAAATACGTCTTCGACAGGCATCAAGAATGGCTTGTCGTTTTCACGATCTGGAGTTGGGATATATTCATCAATTGTGTCTAGCAATTCTTGAACAGCTGCAACATTTTCAGGATCACCTTCAAGTGCTTTAAGAGCTGAACCACGAATAACTGGAATATCATCACCAGGATAATCGTATTCTGAAAGTAATTCACGAACTTCCATCTCAACTAGATCTGTTAGTTCAGGGTCATCAACAAGGTCAGTCTTGTTCAAGAAGACAACGATGTAATCAACACCAACTTGGTGAGCTAGTAGGATATGTTCGCGTGTTTGTGGCATAGGACCATCAGTTGCGGCAACAACAAGGATGGCACCATCCATTTGTGCAGCACCAGTGATCATGTTCTTAACGTAATCAGCATGTCCTGGAGCGTCGATATGAGCATAGTGACGAGCTTTTGTTTCATATTCAACGTGGGCAGTATTGATTGTAATACCACGTTCTTTTTCTTCTGGAGCTGAATCGATAGTAGAGTAATCTTCAGCTTTAGCTAGACCTTGGTCAGCCAAAACTTTTGTGATTGCTGCTGTGAGTGTAGTTTTACCGTGGTCAACGTGACCAATTGTCCCAATATTTACATGGGGTTTTGTTCTCTCATAATGTTCTTTTTCTGCCATTATAAAGGATCCTCCTAAAATTTCATTTCATAAGATTATCCAAAGACTTGCTTTAGATGACTCTTTACTGAAGAATTATACTACTTTCAGAGGCGAAAGCAAAGCAATAGAGCAAATCGACCACTAAAAATATACTCTTCGAATTATACGTATCCACAGTGGGATTGTAAATACTTTAGTCGAAAAAAATACTATTTAATTACTGAAATTGACTCATTAAGCTTTCAAATCTTTCTAACCACTGATTTATGTTCTTAATATCGTCATTTCCGACCACTTTATCTTCCGATATTAAATCATAATTTGCAAGTATTTCTTTGACCCACATTGATGGATCTTTAATTATTTCTTCCCCATATGGATACACGAGTGCAACATACAAGGATAACTCTGAATTGATGTTCTCAATTTGAGAAGCATTCCCACTATCAGATAATTGTTTCTCTACTTCTTTGACCATATCATCGAATATTTTAGATGCAAGTATTGGATACAAATTGATTGGATTTATCTTTCGATATTCACCATAAAAAGAGAAATTAATTTCTTCATCTAATCCTAGCTTGTAAACATTCTCTAAAATTTCATTTTTCAATAACGGATGTAGGAGTGGATTTTGAAGTAACTCTTTAGATAGTTCAATGTAATTTCCCTTATCTAACTCACGAAGCCCACGAAGCATCTGTATCTGATCATTCATAGGCATAGTAACTATAGATGAAACTCTATCTTTCAGCCTATCTAATTGTGGTTTATACGCTCTGATATGTCTTTCCTCAGATATACGGATTTTGTTCTCAAACTTTTCAATTTGTTCTTTAGGTATGTTATTTGCTGGATTTCTTTTATAAAAATTTAGCGACTGATTTGCTAAAAGATAATCATTATTCTCTATAATAATGTCAAAAGCCAATTTAGATGCATTGGGACTTCCTAGGTATTTATTAAAAAAATCAAGGATTACAACCTCAGCTTCATCTGCCCTATTCAGGTTCAGAAGAGCTTCGGCTAATCCTTGATTAATTTCAAAATTCTGTTCAATAGAATATGCTTGTGTATATAGATCAGCAGATTCTTCCCAATTTCCTTTTTCTAAGGCATCTTCGGCTTTTTCCAAAATTTGGTTTAAATTTTCAGAATCGTCCATAAGTTACTGAGAGATAATATTTCTATCTCTTTGCCTTTCTATGTCTATTTTGATTTACTTCCATAATTACTGGAAGAATTACTGGGTGTCTACTTGTTTGATCGTAAAGATATTTACTTAATTTATCTCTAACACCTTGTTTTAGATCAGACCAATCAAATTCTTTGCTGTTTTCTAAATAGTTAACAATATTTTGTTCTATTATCTCTGAACTTTCGTTTAGAAGATCACGACTAGTTCTCATGTATACGAAACCACGTGCTGTGATTTTGGGCTTGGCAACAACTTTTTTCTTTTTACGATCAATTGTAACTACCGCAACAAAAACACCATCTTCTGCCAATAACTCACGGTCACGAAGAACAATGCTTCCAATGTCGCCCACGCCAATACCATCTATCATAGTATCGCCAGCTGTTACACCTTTTCCACGATAAAATTGACCATTTTCGTAGTTAAGAACGTCACCATTTTTAGTAATAAAAATATTCTGGTAAGGCATGCCTGTTTGATTAGCAATTCTAGAATGTGAATCAAGTAAACGATATTCACCTTGAACTGGAATTAAATTTTGAGGATTAAGTAAATTAATCATCAATTGCAAATCATTTCTATTTGCGTGACCTGAAGGATTTAATTTATCTCCTAGTACTTTGATATCGGCACCAGCTCTATAGATAGCATCTCTAGTTCTAGCAAAAGCTGTATCCATGGCATGTGAAGGAGTAGTTGCAACAAAAACCAAGTCTCCTTCTTTAATTTGAAATTCTGTTTTTGTTGTTGGGTCTGCCATACGTTGAAGTAACTTAATAGGTTCACCCATTCGACCTGTTTCAATTATAACTAGTTCAGTGTCATCAGTTTCATTCAGCTTTGAACTGTCAATAATTAAATCATCACTAGGAACATGTAAATATTCCAACTTCATAGCTGTTTTTAAAATTTTATGTGCATCATGACCTGTAAGATAAACCTTTTTACCAGTCTTATATGCTGCATCCAAAACTTCTTGCATTCTTTGAATATTTGAAGCTACTTGGGCTACTATTATTCTGCCGTTGTGGTATTCAAAAGTATCCAAAATATGGTCAAATACTTCACGTTCATTTGAGGTTTCTGCAACTGTTTCTGCATTAGCAGAATCACTCAATAGAGCAATAACGTTTTCAGTACCTATTTTTGCTATTTTGCTGTAATCAGTTTTATATGTAGGTAAAGCAGATTGGTCAAATTTGAAATCTCCAGTATAAACAATCTGTCCTTCGCCTGTATTAATTGAAATTCCTAATGATCCAGGGATTGAATGTGTAGTTCTGAAAAATGAAATTGTTGCTTCTTCAAAATCAATTTCAGTATTTCCATCAATAACATGAAAATTACTGAATTTTTTGCTACGCTTGTCATTTGAAACTACAATCTTAGCAAGCTCGATAGTCATTTCTGATCCAAACACTGGAACATCATACTCACTAATCAAATACGGTAATGCACCGATGGCATCTGAATGTCCGTGAGTAAGAAATACTCCAACAACTTTATCAATATTTTCTTTAATGTAAGTCATATCTGGAACAACCATATCTATTCCGTATAAATCATTATCAGGATATTGTAATCCTATATCTAAAATATAAATTTCGTCATTTACTTCAACAGCGTACATGTTTTTTCCGTTTTCACGTACCCCGCTTAAAATATCTATTTTAATTTGTTTGCTCATTAATTTTCTCTCATTTCAATTTAAGTTAAATTCTATCGATATTGTTCCATGTTTTTGTCTTCTAAAAATACAAAGACTACGTATGTTATACCTAGCGAATATTTTAACATAACAATGAATAAAAAGAACTAACAAAGCAACAAAAAAGGGAAGCTCATATGAGCTTCCCTTTATAAAAGTATTAACGACGTAGACCAAGTGATTGAATAAGTTCACGGTAACGTTGAACATCTTTATTTCTTAGATAAGAAAGAAGATTACGACGGTGACCAATTTTCTTTAGAAGACCAACATATGAATGGTGATCTTTCTTGTTAACTTTCAAGTGATCGTTTAATGAGTTAATTTCAAATGTCAATACAGCAACTTGTACTTCTGGAGAACCAGTATCCCCTTCTTTACGTGCGTATTGCTTAATGATTTCATTTTTTTGTGCTTTAGAAATAGCCATTTTATTTCCACCTTTATTTTTATATTTAGCCTAACTATGCAAAGCGTTGGTGAATCGCAAAACAGAGCAAGGTTACTACAAGTAATTAATTTACTATATTTTAAATCAATGTGCAAGTTAGAAATTAATACGAAATTCATTGCAATCATAGAAAAATTATGTATAATTTTAAATATTGAGTTTATTGATACAAACAGTACTCGGAGGTGAAAACAATGCCACAAATTAAATCAGCAATTAAACGTGTAAAGACAGCTCAAACAGCTAACGAACGTAACTCTGCTCAAAAGAGTGCAATGCGTTCAACAATCAAGAAATTTGAAAAAGCTGTTGCTTCAAACGCTGACAATACAGAAGATATGTTCAGATCTGCTGTTCGCGCAATTGATATGGCTAAATCTAAAGGACTTATCAAGGCTAACAAAGCTGCTAGAGACAAGTCAAGACTTGCAAAAATGAAATAATTAGTAAACAACCTTTTAGGTTGTTTTTTTGTTTTAAAAAGAGGACCTCTATATTAGGGGTCCTCTTTTTTATGCATTCTTTAAAATAAATAAGTCCAATAAAACTTCTTTATCGTTCTGACCAGTCATTATTTGAAAATCTGCATCAACTAATTCTGAATACATTTTATTAAGTCTCTCCATGGAGATTTCTCTATTTTGTTGTAATATCATTTTTAATCTATACGGATTTAACTTCAACTCTTTTTGAATTGTACCTTCCGTTAAACCACGTTCGCTCAATATTTTTACTTGTAATAAGCTTCTTATCTGACCAATTAATATCGCAATTAAAAATATCGGATCGATTTTTTGTAGTAGAAATTGCTGTAACAAATCATCAGCCCTTAAAACATCTTTCTTTAGAATTGCATTAGACAGATCAAAAACATTCTCTTCTAAATTATTAGGAACTAACAACTTCACAGATTCTTCTGTAATTTTCTTTGTATCTATTGCATACAATTTTAATTTATCTAATTGATTAATAGTATTGGAATAATTATTGTCAGTTTTGTTCAACAACAGTTGAAGTGCACCATTATCGATAGAATATCCATCATCATTAAGAGTTTCATTGATTTGCTTAAATAAATATTTGCTATCTAGTTTTGATGCATCAACTTCGACTGACAATTTCTTCAATTTTTTTACAATTTTTTTTCGAGAATCTAATTTTGGATAATCAGCGAAAATGACTAAAGATGTTGTCGGTGAAGGATTATCTATGTAACTAACCAATGAATCTGTATTTTGATCAATAGATCCCTTTGGCTGCTGAGTAGAAACAAAATATGGATGTAATGCAAATATTAATCTTCTTTCACCAAAGAATGGTGCTGACATTGCTTCATTCAATAGATCTTCTATAGACTCATTCTCTAAGTCGAAACTAGAAAAGTTCATTTCTAGTTCTTGTGGATCAAATAGAGATTTAAATTTATTCTGTAATTCTTGAATAAATGCTTCCTCATCACCACTGACAAAATATACAGGAGCAATGTTATCTTTGTTTAAATTTTTTATTAGTTCTGAATATTTCAAATAACTACTCCTGAATAAACGTTTTTATATAATCTTTACCCGTAAATGGATAATAATACCAGCTAATCATACCACATTCAGCAGTATTCAAAAAAGGGATATCCAAGCTATTGAACGTTTCTATTGTTTCTTTATTGGGATGTCCGTAGCGATTATTTACACCTGAAGAAATTAAGGATAATTCTGGATTTATTTTCTTTATGAATTCGTAGTCACTTGCTGTTTTAGAGCCATGATGCCCTACTTTCAAATAATCTACTTTATTTATACTTAATTGTTTTTCATGTTCTTTATCCAAATCTCCAGTGAATAACCATATTTTTTTATTCAGCTTGGTCCTCAGTGTTAGTGAATCTCCATTCTCTCCCTTAGAAGGTCTATCCGGCCATAAAACATCGATCATTAAATTAGAATCGGAAATCCGACCTCCTTTAAGTACTGATCTAAATTCAGTATCTTTGTGATTATTCTTTATATTTTTAATTAATTTATTCTCATCCAACCCCTGACCATATATAACTTTAGAAACTTTGAATTTACTTAGTAAAATATCCAGATCACCAATATGATCAACATCTTTATGTGATAAAAATACAGCATCCACCTTTGATATCCCTTGTGATTTTAAAAATGGAATTGTAGAAGTCTCAACTCGTGATTTGTAATCGCCTGCTTGCCATTTTTCGTTATTAAAATTAAGCTTCCCTCCCGTATCGATCATATATGTTTTTCTTTTAAATGGTGTAGTTATTACTATGCTGTCACCCTGACCAATATCAATCATATGAACTGATCCAAAAATAGGAAATTTATTAAAAATAATTACTCCTGAAAAAATTAAAGAATACAGATAGAATTTTTTTGAAAATATTATCTTAGACTCCACAATAAGTAAAGCTAATGATATTAAGATTAAAACAACAAAATATGGAATACTACCTGTAATAATAGTTAAAAATTTAAAACTAGCAATTTTGTCAAAAAGATAATATATATATCCAAATAATTTATCTATAGAATTCCATATTTTCCAATGTAATCCTGCTGTAAGTCCTGCAATGACAGTGATTGGTAAAATAAAATAAGTGAACATTGGTATGAATATAGAATTATAAACCAAGACTAATATATTTAATTCATATGTGTAACTAGTAATTACAGGTGATGATACAAGATTCAGCCTAAAGATGGTTTTTAAAAAATTATCTCCTTCGTATATAAACAATATTGCAAATGATACTAAAAAACTTAGTTGCCCTCCCATTGTTTGTAAAGAATATGGACTAATGAATAAACATATTATTACAGTCAAGCTAAACTGGTAAAGTTTGTTCAACTGCATGTTGAACTTTTTGAATAAAATTCCTACTATTGCCAAGCATATTGCCCGTTGAATTCCTGTTCCTAAACCTGCTAAAATTCCATAAAATGGAAGAACTAACAGCAAAATAAAATCTAAGATTTCAACTTCAATAAATAAAGCTGAACTAATCTTTTTGAGAAATTTTATTAAAATTAGTACATGCATTCCCGACAAACTGAATAAATGTATCACTCCAATGGTACTTAATAAGGTTTTCCACCCTTGAGCATCTATATCACTGTAACCTATTAGGAGACTATTTGAGTGAATTCTTAACCAATGCGGCAAAGAAGATAAATATTTTATTATATGTATTCGTAAAACTTTTATTTTAAAATAAATGCTATTACTTTTGTAATTAATTATTTTTCTAATACTCTTTATTTTTACATTTTGATATATCTTTTTAGATTTAAAATAGTTTTGATAATTGTATTCACCAATATTTCTATTTCTTTGTATTTTTTCAATTTGATAATCCTCAATTGATAATTTGACAGGATTATCGATATTTTTCCAATATTTCTGTTCTTTCTTACTGTGAACATAGTAACTGAATAAAAATCTACTGTTATCTGATTCAGCAATGCCTGATATTCTTGCTCCGTTTACTTTGACATCATCAGGATAAACGACAACACTTTCCAAGTTGCTAATTTGATTTGATTGATCTTTATTAGATTGAACAAGTCTAGCAGTGAACAAAGGTAATAGGACTAATGCTAATACTATTATTTTGTAATTTTTTATTTTTATTAAATACAAAAGAAAAATCGCTACTAATACCACTAACAAATAAATCCATCTAGAATTAAACACGTTTATAAAAATCACAATTAATAGAGCTAGATAAATAACGTGATTATTCATTAAACAGTAATTTGATCCTTCAAGGACTCTAAGGTTTTGTCGCCTATTCCAGAAACATTTTTCAATTCGTCAACAGTCTTAAACATCCCTTTATCTTCACGATAAGATATTATCTTTTGAGCTTTCATAGGACCAATTCCTGAAATAGTTTGTAATTCTTCCAGTGTTGCACTATTTATATTAACAATTTTTGAATTACCATTATCTGTTGATGAAGATCCAGTGTTACCTGTCCCCTCCTCGCCAACCCTAGGTACATATATTTGCATCTGATCTGATACACTTTGAGCCTGATTGATTTGGTGAACGTCAGCATTTTCCAACATTCCACCCGCTAAATTCACTGCTTGTTGGATAATAGCTCCCTTCTTTAATCTATATACACCTGGATATTGAACAGCACCTTGAATATCAACATTAAAATACTCCTTTTGTACATTACCAGTACTTTTTGGTTTGACTACCTTGTTATGTGAAGTTCTGCTTACTGCGACAGAACTATTCTTATGCAAAACATTATCCTTAAATAAAAATGTACCTCCTAAGATAAGCACTAATGTAACTATTGCAACAGTCTTAAAATTATCTTTGATTAATTCAACAACATTCTTCATTTATTCACCTCTTAAAAAATTACGAAAAAAAAATAACCTCATATGAGGTTATTTTGTCTTATTCAAATAGTTAATCGCATCATCTAAAGTTTTTACGGGAACTATTTTCATCTTAGTATTTAATTTTTTTGCTGCTTGTTTTGCTAAGTTATAGTTATTTACATAGTTAGGATCGTACTTCTTAATCTCTTTTGTAACTGGATCATCTGGAGCAAAGAAGATTGTTGCACCTTGATGAGAAGCTGCATATACCTTTTTATCTATTCCTCCGATTGGACCAACGTTACCATCACTATCAATTGTTCCTGTTCCGGCAATTGTTCTGCCATCCTTCAAGTCTACATTAGCAATTTGTGAATATACTTGTAATGTGAACATTAATCCAGCAGATGGTCCACCAATATCTCCAGCGTCTATTTTAGTAGGAGGTGTTGCAGTAACTTTTGTATTATCCGTTAAAGTTATTCCTACTCCATAACGTTTAGTACCCTCTAACTTCACTAAACCACCCTTAGCTGTTTTGTTCTTACCATCTCGAGTATATTTGATAGTAACTTTATCATTCTTGTCTAGTTTTTTTACGTAATTAATGAACTTTTCAGAACTGTTAAAGTGGTATCCATTTACTTCTGTTACTGTATCTCCAATTTTAAGTTTATTCTTAAAATCAGAATTTTCTGCAACTTCCATTATGTATACTCCCAAGTACTCACTCTTGTATGGTTTTCCTGCTTTGGAATATGCAGCTGCCACTGCAGCGTTGGTTGCTGATTGCATATAATACTGTTGTATTTGATTGTATTCTGCGTTGGATTCATTACCCATCAGTTCTTCTTTAGGAGTAATAGTTTCAAAATCATCTCCCATTGCTTTGAGTAAAAAGAATGGTGTCGCAGGTCTTATAGCCACAGTAGTTAAAAGTAAGTTACCTTTCTTCTTATCTGTTTTTCCATCTACTTTTACAAAATTTGATGTTGGTTCAGCTGTACCAGGACCTTCCAAATAAAAATTTGGACGTCCAAATACAAAGGCAACCATCATTATAAAAATAAAGATTCCACCAATTGTCTTATTACGGGCTCGATTAAATTTCATTGGTTTTATCCCCCAATTTTATTTTTATTTGCTCTGCCACCTTAGTTGGAACAAGTTCACTTATATCTGCCCCAAACAATGCAACTTCTTTTATCATTGATGAAGATATGTTGGCATATTTTTGATCAGCTATTAAAAAGACCGTTTCAATATCTGGATCCAATATTTTATTCACTGATGATATACCAGATTCATAACCAAAATCATCCGAATTACGCATTGAGCGTACAAGAAACTGAGCTTTATATTCTTTGGCTAACTCTGTAGTAAGTTGGCTCTTACCGTCTACTACTTCTACGTTAGAAATATTTTTAATCTCATCTTGAATAAATGACTTCTTTTCTTCGTAAGAGAACATATATTTTTTGGATGTATTTGTCATAGTAGCAACAATTAATTTATCAAACATTTTTGCAGAACGTTTTATTATTTCTATGTGACCATTTGTCACTGGATCAAAACTACCAGCATAAATTGCTATTTTATCTGTCATCAGTTCCTAGCCTCCGTATTGATAAATTGCTACTTTTGTATCTTTATAATCCTTCATTTTGATTAATCTTAATTTTTCAATACCTTCAATGGTAACTTCATAGTCTGTTTCAACTACAAATATTCCACCTTCTTCGATCATTTCTTGTTCAATCATATCTTTAACAATTTGTTCAGTTATTTTCATTCTGTATGGTGGATCTAAAAATACTAGATCAAATTTTACACCATCACTGTGTAATTTATTCAATGCTTCAGTCGCTGAAGATTTAATGATTTGAAATTGGTCTCTAGAATTAGTTTTTTCAACATTTTCTTTTATAGTACTAATTGCCTTATATGCTTTATCTACTAAATAAGATTTCTCATAACCGCGTGAAACTGATTCTATACCAAGACTACCGGTACCTGCAAAAAGATCTAATGAGTTCCCATATTGTAAATATGGCCCTATCATACTGAATACTGCTTCTTTGACTTTGGCAGAAGTTGGTCGCGTATCATTACCTGGAACTGCCTTTAAGTTTAATCCACCAAATTTACCAGATACTATTTTCAATCTTAATCAACCTTTTCTTCTTCTTTTTCTTCAGCATTAAAAGTAAAATGTGCATCTAAATCTTGACGATATGACATAGCAATTCGTCTGACAAATTTTTGTTTCTGTAGCTCATTTTTTACTTCTGCTGCTTTATCTTTATTTACATAAATTAGAACATACTTCATCTTAGGAGAGTCATAATAAACTGTTCCATACTTTTGAAGTCTCTTTTTCCATTTCATTGAGTACAACCAAACATACATGGCTTGTCTCTCAGGTCTTTGATACATTTAATCACCTATTTTCGACTAAATTTTTCTGTTGCATCTAGATTAAGCACAATCCCGAGTGCAAAGGATAGAATCATCATACTTGATCCACCATAACTTATAAATGGTAAAGTAACACCTGTTAGTGGTACTAGACCTAATAATCCACCTACATTAAGCACAATCTGTGTTAAGAACATTGTAGCAATACCATAACAAATTAACGATACATAATTCTCTGAAGATGTGATTCCGATTTTAATAATACGAATTATGATTATTAGTAATAATGCTAGAACCAAGACAACACCTATAAGTCCTAATTCTTCACTAATTATAGACAAAATAAAATCAGTTTGAGGTTCGGGTAAATAGCCACGTTTTTGAATACTATTTCCTAATCCTACTCCAAACAATCCACCATTACTAATTGCATAATAAGAGTTAGACAACTGAGCTCCAGATGTTCTTTCCAGTTTAAAAGGATGTTGCATTGCTAAAAATCGTTGATATTGGTATGTTTTACCAAATCCAAATGGTTTTACTGTTAAAAGGAATGTCAATGCAGACCCTAATACTGCTGCTATAAGAACAGTCAATGAACCTGTTATTCTACCTGGAATAGTAGAAGTTGCCAGTATTATTGCTGTAATAATGAAAAGAATCAAAGCACCACCGGTATCAGGTTCAATAAATACAAGACCAATAATGGCAATTACTATAATAAAAGGTGTCTTCATTTCCTGGTATATTCCAGACCAACTAGAGTCCATCAAACGTTCTTCTTTATTGGTTAGGACAATTGCCAAATATAAAACTAGAGAGACTTTGGCTAATTCTAGAGGTTGGAAGTTCATAAATCCCAGATTAATCCAGGCTGCTGCACCATTGACCTTTGTTGAAGGTTTTATAATCCCAATTATCAAAACTAATAATAGTGCAAAAATCGTTCCAAATATGAGTACGCTGATAACTCTTTGACTCCAAAAAAACTTTGCTTTCATCATAAAAGTTAGTGTACATATTGTAAGTCCCATGACCGCATATATAAGCTGTTTTATGAAATAAAAGTCAGTCGTCCCACCGACCATCATTATATTATAAAAACTTGCTGAATAAACCATTACTATTCCTATACCTAAAAGTAATAGATATGGAACAACTATCCACCAGTCTATTTGACTAAATTTTCTCAACTTACCACTCCTAGAATCTAATATTCAAATTATACCACCCTTGAAATTTAATCTCAGCATAAAAAAAGATCGATGTACTGTTATACACCGATCTTTTTAAAATTATTTAGTATTTTTCTTTTGTTTATCGAATTTCTTACGCTCGTTTGTTCCAAGAATCTTCTTACGTAAACGTACGCTTTCTGGTGTTACTTCACACAATTCATCATCATTCAAGAACTCGATAGATTGTTCAAGTGACAAATCACGAGGTGTCTTGATTGCAGCAGAGTGATCTTTACCAGATGCACGGGTATTTGTAAGTTTCTTACCCTTTGTAACGTTAACGGCAATATCATCATCACGACTACTTTGTCCAACGATCATACCTTCGTATACATCAACACCGGCACCTAAGAATAGGACACCACGATCTTCAACAGATTGTAAACTATAAGTTGTTGTAGGACCTTGGTTGATAGAAACTAAAGCACCGTTTCTTCTACCTGGTTCCCAATTTTTAACTACTGGTTTGTATGTATCAAAAGTATGGTTCATGATACCGTAACCACCAGTCATTGAAAGGAATTCAGTTGAATATCCAATCAAACCACGTGAAGGTGCTGAGAATGTAAGTCTTGTTTGACCATTTCCAGTACTTTCCATGTTTTGCATATCACCTTTTCTTTGAGACATTGAATCAATGATTGATCCAACATATTCATCAGGTGTATCGATGATAACTTCTTCAAAAGGTTCTGATTTTTGACCATCAACGTCTTTGAAAATAACTTCTGGTCTTGAAAGTTGTAATTCAAATCCTTCACGACGCATTTCTTCAACAAGGATAGAAAGGTGCAATTCACCACGTCCAGAAACAATCCATGAACCTGCTTTTTCACCATCTTCAACTTTTAGAGAAACATCTGTATGTAGTTGTCTTCTTAGACGTTCGTCAATTTTACTTGCAGTAACTTCTGAACCTTCTCTACCAGCAAATGGTGAATCATTTTGTAAGAACATCATTTGTAGTGTTGGTTCGTCAATATGTAGAATTGGCAATGCTTCTTGATTATCAGATGGAGTTACTGTTTCACCAACATAAATATCATCCATACCTGACAAGGCAATCAAATCACCTGCTCTTGCTTCATCGACCTCTTCTTTTTGAAGTCCAAAGAAACCATAAATCTTAGTTACACGGAAGTTTTTAGCTGATCCATCAAGTTTGATAACAGAAACACTATCACCAACTTTGATCTTTCCACGGAAAATACGTCCAATACCAATACGACCAAGGAAATCATTATAATCAAGCATAGCAACTTGGAATTGCAATGGTTCATCAGAATTGTCAATTGGTGCAGGAATTGTATCAATAATAGTATCAAATACTGGTTTCATAGTATGTTCTTGATCTTCAGGATCATCGCTCATACTTGAAGTACCATTGATTGCTGATGCGTATACAACTGGGAATTCTAGTTGATCTTCATCAGCGCCTAGTTCGATGAATAGTTCCAAGACTTCATCAACAACTTCAGCTGGTCTAGCACCTGGTCTATCAATTTTATTGATAACAACGATAGGTGTTAAATGTTGTTCTAGAGCTTTCTTAAGAACAAAACGAGTTTGTGGCATTGTTCCTTCATAAGCATCAACAACTAATAATACACCATCAACCATTCGCATAATACGTTCAACTTCTCCACCGAAGTCAGCATGTCCTGGTGTATCTAGAATATTAATTTTTGTATCTTTATATTGAACAGCAGTATTCTTTGAAAGAATTGTAATACCACGTTCCTTTTCAATATCATTTGAATCAAGAGCTCTATCTTGAATTTCAAAATGTGATTCTAGTGTATCTGATTGTTTTAGTAATTCGTTAACTAGTGTAGTTTTACCGTGGTCAACGTGGGCAATAATAGCGATATTTCTAATATCATCTCTAGTTTTTGTCAAAATTTTTCTTCCTTCCGTATCTGAACTAAAAATTGTTCAAAGCAATAAAAAAGCTGTGACATAATCACAGTTTTTTCGCACTCTTAACTGTATCTAGCACTTCATTTTTTGCATTTGAAGTACTAACTATTACGACTTGTGATTTTAGCATATTTAGAGGTGCTTCGTCAACACGGCAAACACTCATTCCAAGTGTTTCTATTAGTACTCGCCCTGCTGCAAGATCCCAAGGAGCCAGTCTTGACATATACACAATTTCTTTTCCCTCAAGGATATGTGAAAAAATAATCCCTGCACTTCCGTATATTCTTAATCCATTACTTTTTTTAACTATTTCAATTGCATTGTATGAATTAGACAAAACTAACCAAGATGCTAAATTAACCAAGCCATCAGATAAATGCTTATCCTCAGGAGTTTTTAACAATTCAGTGTTTTTTCTTACACCAATACCTTTTCCACCATGAAAAATATTATTATTCATAACGTCAATAATGGCACCAACATAAGGTTCTCCATCCAAATAAACACCTATCATCGAAGCAAAATCTGACTTACGTTTTACGTAATTCATAGTCCCATCAATAGGATCGACTAAAAAAACTAAGCCATCCATATTGCTAGGAGCATCACCAAAACCCTCTTCACTAATGATTTGTGCTCCTGGATAATGTTCTTTTATTTGACTAACAATATATTTTTCTGTGTTTTTATCGTAGTTAGTCACTAAATCATTACGACCATTTTTAGTATCAACTTCTTTTTGATTATTGATCGTTTCGCGTAAATTTTTACCAACAACATCTATTGTTTGGACTAAAAAATCATCAATTTCTTTTTTATTCATTATTTCATCCTAAATTTACCCTTTCCATCGAAAGAACTAATTGCCTTAAAAGTTCGGTAGATTGAATAACCTGATTGTAGTTCAAATTCACTATCAATATTCTTTTGATCCATCTTCATAGGAACAATTTTTTGAAAAAGTCTGTACTTTTCTAAGAAATCATTCCTATTTATCCCAGATTCATTAGCTAATTCCACAGCATTATAAAATGAAATGATTTCTGCTATTTCACTATGGCTCCATTCAGGATCTAACGGGTAATTATAATTTTCTTGCATAGTTTTAACCTCTTTATTTGCTTCTCTTTACTATACAAAAAAAGCAATGCCTTTGCATTGCTTTTTAATATTAAATATCTGTTGGGAATCCAGATAGAATATCTGAAGCTTCCATGATTGTTTCTCCAAGAGTTGGATGTGGATGAATTGTTAACTCAATATCTTCATAGTTTAATTGGCAATTAACTGCCACACTAAGTTCTGAAATCAAGTCACTTGCACCAGGTCCAACAATTTGTCCACCAAGTAGTGTTCCAGTTTCCTTATCAGCAACCAAACGAACAAATCCTTCAGCTGAATCTAGAGAAACTGCACGTGCATTAGCAGCAAATGGGAACTTAGCAACTGTTGTTTCGATACCTTTTTCTTTAGCTTCGTCTTTTGTTAATCCGACAACAGCTAATTCTGGATCTGTAAAACAAACAGCAGGAACTCCAATATAATCATTGGCAGTATTTTCACCAGATATTGCTCCAGCAACTGTTTTAGCCTCAAATGAAGCTTTGTGTGCAAGAGCAGGACCTGCAGTAATGTCACCAATAGCATAAATATTAGGAACGGATGTACGACCTTGTGAATCGATTTCTACAAGACCATGATCTGACAATTTAACAGAAGTCATTTCTAATCCAAAATTATCTGTATTAGGACGACGTCCAACTGTAACCATACAATAATCTGCATCAATAGTTTCAGGTTTTCCGTCAACTTCATAAGTGACCTTAACACCATCTGCTGATTCTTCACCTTTTTTAGCCATAGCATTTGTAACAATTGTTACACCTTTAGCTTTAAGGTTCTTTTCAACAATACTTACCATATCTTTTTCAAAGTTAGGAATAATACTTGGTGAACCTTCAAGGATAGTTACATGTGATCCTAGATTAGCATAGGCTCCAGCTAATTCTGTACCAACATAACCTCCACCAATAATAACAAATTCCTTTGGAATTGATGTTAGGTTTAAACCACCAGTTGAATCGATAATACGTTCATTGAATTTAAATCCACGTATTTCAATTGGACGACTACCAGTTGCCAAAATTAAGTTTTTAAACTTAATAGTTTGGCCTCCACCATTATCCATGAATTGACGAGGTCCACTAGGCATAACACGTAGTTGTGTATCACTATCAAGGTATGCTTCACCTTGAATTACTTCAACTTTGTGTTTCTTAAAAAGCATGTTAACTCCATCAGTCATACGTTTAACAACTTTTTCATCTTTCCATGCTTGAGTTTTTGTAAAGTCGATTTTTGCATCTGATGTAGTAATACCATAAACTGAAGAATCTATAGATTCTTGTAAACGGTGTCCTGCTGTAATCAGCGCTTTAGAAGGTACACAACCAACGTTCAAACAAACTCCACCTAGTGTGGGTTCTTTTTCAATAACAGTCACATCTTGACCCAATTCAGCTGCACGAATTGCTGCAACATATCCACCAGGTCCAGATCCAATGATAACTGTATCTTTTTCTACAATATTTTCAGTCATTTTAAAATTAGCCCTCCATTAGTAACATGTCAGGATCATGTAATAATTTCTTCAATAGATTTAGTGCATTTTGAGCTAATGCTCCATCGATTAGACGGTGATCATAACTCAATGAAAGTTTCAACATATTACCTACTTGAATGTTTCCTTCTTCATCAACGTATGGTTCTTTAGCTATTCTACCAACACCCAAAATAGCAACTTCTGGATGATTTATAACCGGTGTGAACCATCCACCACCGATTGAACCAACATTACTGATTGTGATTGAACCACCTGTCATCATGTCAGATGATACTTTGTTATCATAAGCAGCTTGAGTGTTTTCAGATATTTCCTTAGCAATTTGGAACATACCCTTAGAATCAACATTCTTAATATTTGGAACATAAAGTCCATGTTCAGTATTAGTAGCAATACCAATATTGTAATAGTGTTTGTATACAATTTCTTGAGCTGCGTCATCAATTGATGCATTCAATTCAGGATATGCTTTCAATACTGCAACAAGAGCTTTAGCAATATATGGTAAGAATGTTAGCTTGATATCTTGTTCTGCCGCAACTTCCTTATATTTCTTACGGTTTGCCATAAGAGCACTAACTTCAACTTCATCAAAACTAGTTACGTGAGGAGCTGTATGTTTACTATTAACCATTGCCTTAGCGATAGCTTTTCTAGTAAGACTTAGCGGCTCTCTTGTTTCCATTTCTGGAGTTGAAGACTTGTAAGGTGTTACTGATGCAGGTTCTGTTGGAGAAGCTGCAGGTTGAGCTGTATTAGCTGCAGCCACAGGTGCCACAGTACCATCGAATGAATCAACGTCTGCTTTAGTAATTTGTCCATGTTTACCAGAAGGTGTTACTTGTGATAGGTCTACGCCCTTATCACGAGCATATTTACGTACTGATGGCATAGCCAAATAGTTTGTTGTTGCTGAACCTGTTGATTGTGCGGGTGCAGCAGCAGGTGCTTGAGCTGCTGGACTAGCTGGTGCTTCTGCTTTAGCAGCAGGTGCAGCTTCTGTAGGTGCAGGTGATGCGGCTTCTTCATCATCGCCATCGTCTGCTGATCCATCATCAATAACAATCAATGTTTGACCAATTTCTACTGTTTCGCCTTCTTGTGCAACAATTTGTTTTACTGTACCTGAAACAGGTGTAGGTAATTCTTCAACTGACTTATCATTTTGGATTTCAACAATTGAATCGTCTTCTTTAACTGTGTCGCCTTCTTTAACAAGCCAACTAGCAATTTCACCTTCGTGCATACCTTCTCCAAGTTCAGGTAGTTTGAATTTATATGCCATTATAAGATCCCTTTCTTTCTATAGCCTATTGTTTAGTAGCCAAGAATTTCGTTAATTTTTTCTTCAATTTCGTCTGCTCCTGGAATCCAAATATCTTCACCTAAAGCGAATGGATATACTGAATCTGGTGCGGCTACTCTTCCGATTGGAGCGTCAAGTGACATAATTGCATTTTCAGAAATTGCTGAGGCAACTGTTGCACCTACACCAGCCATTTTTTGAGCTTCTTGTACAATAACAACTTTGTGTGTTTTTTCAATTGATTTGAAAATTGTATCTGTATCAATTGGTGAAACTGTTCGTAGATCCACAACTTCAACAGAAACATTCTTCTCTGCTAATTTGTCAGCAACTTTAAGAGCTTCATTTACTTCAGCTCCGTATGCGACAACAGTGATATCTGTTCCTTCACGAACAACATTAGCTTTATCTAAAGGAACAGTATATTTTGTATCAGGAATATCATCTTTCATTGAACGATATAATTTTAAGTTTTCCATAAATAGAACTGGATCATTATTTTCTACCGCAGAAATCAGTAGTCCCTTTGCATCATAAGGATTACTTGGCATTACAACACGTAATCCTGGTGTACCTGTGAAATAATTTTCCAAGTTATCAGCATGCATTTCAGCTGTATGTGTTCCTCCACCATAAGGTGTACGAATAACTACTGGAGCTGTTTTTTCTCCATCAAATCTAAATCTCATTCTTGCAAGTTGTCCAACGATTTGATCAACAGCTTCAAATGAAAATCCCATAAATTGAATTTCCGGAATTGGTCGCCAACCTGTTAAGCCAAGACCTGTAGCAAGTCCAATGATTCCAGATTCAGCCAATGGTGTATCAAATACACGATCTTCACCATATTTGTCTTGTAGACCTTGAGTTGTTCTGAAAACACCACCGTTTTTACCAACATCTTCACCAAAAACAAGTGTTTTAGGATCGTCTTCTAGAACAATATCAAGAGCATCTGTAATTGCTTGAATATATGTTTTTTTAGCCATTGTTATTTAGACTCCTTTGCTCTGAATATTTCGATTTGTTTCTTAACTTCTGGAGTTGGAATTTCAAATGTACGTTGTAGCATATCTGAAACCTTATCTGCAGGAACTGCATCTGCTTCTTTGATTGCATCCTTGAATGAAGCTTTATAGTCTTCAACCATTTGATCTTCTTTTTCTTCGCTCCAAAGTCCTTTGTCTTCAAGAACTTTTCTCAAACGAACAAGTGGATCTTTCTTAATCCATACTTCTTCATCTTCCTTAGTTCTGTAACGTTTAGGATCATCCCCAGCACTTGAGTGAGCACCATAACGATATGTCAATGTTTCAATCATAACTGGACCATTTCCAGCAAGAATATATTCACGCGCAGCTTTGGCTACAGCATAGCAAGCTAGTACGTCCATACCATCAACTTGAATACTTGGAATACCTGCAGCTACGGCTTTTTGAGCAAGTGTCTTAGCAGCAGTTTGCTTGTTACGAGGAGTTGAAATGGCAAATCCATTATTTTGAACAATAAACAATGCTGGAAGTTGGAATGCACCTGCAAAGTTCATACCTTCATAACTATCACCTTGTGAAGTACCACCATCACCTGTATATGTGAATGCTATAGCATCTTCATTATTCTTCTTAAGCCCCATAGCAACACCAGCTGTTTCTACATAGGCTGCACCGATAATGATTTGAGGCATCATTGATCTTGCCTTAAATTTATTACCGACAACGTGTCCTCTAGACCATAGGTATGCTTCTGTAACAGTAGCTCCATGTTGGATCAATTGAGGAACATCACGATAAGCTGGTAATAGATAATCATTATTTTCCATTGCCAGTACTGTACCCATTTCTGATGCTTCTTCACCAGATGTAGGAGCATAGAATCCCATACGTCCTTGACGAGAGAAGTTCATTGTTTGATCGTGCAATGCACGCTCCCAAACCATCTTCTCCATAAAGTTTAATAATTCGTCATCAGAGAAAGAATCAAAAATTTCTTTATCTATAACTTTTGAATTTTCATCCAAAACTTGAACTGGTTTCTTTACTTCATCTAAACCGTTCTTAATTGCTCCGAAATCAACTATTGGTTTTTGTGCCATTTTTTTACACTATCCTTTCTGTTAGTAACATCTAAAACAAGCTAAAACTGTAAGGGCTTTCACATTAATAATTTTATCATTCTTTTGTGAAAACACAAGATGAAAACTTATTGTTTCTAAGAAAAATTTACAACAATTTGTGAATAATTTAGCATTATCCTAGGTCAATTTCATTTTGTGACTTACCGTCTTTTAATTCTTCAAGCATAGAATTCAATGAAATTGTTGCCATATTCTTGACTGCTCTGGTTGTATAGAAGGCAATATGAGGAGATAGAATGAATTTTGGATCATTGATAATTTTTTCTAAAAGTTTGTCCGGTAAATCTTGTCCTGTTCTATCTGTATTGAAAATACCTACTTCATTTTCATAAACATCCATAACTGCACCGTAAAGTTTACCTGACTCTACTGCATCGTATAAGTCTTGTGTATTGATCAAATCTCCACGACCAGTATTTATTACAATTGCATCGTCTTTCATCTCAGATATTGTTTCTTTATTAATAACTGTGTGACCTTTGCCCAAGCTTGGAAGATGCAAAGTTACAACATCAGATTGCTTTAATAGTTCATCTAATGTATCAACATATATTGATTGATCTAAATCTGGATTACGATATTTATCATAAGCAATAACTTTACAGCCAAATCCTTGATAGATTTTAATTGCTGCATGTCCGATTCTACCCGTTCCTGCAACTCCTACTGTAAGACCATTCAATTCTCTACCAATATCAGGTGCCCATCTCAAATCATGTTTATCAACTTTTCTGATAACTTGCTTCATCTGACGCAATAACATCATCAATCCAGTTACTGAATATTCTGCAATTGCAGTTGGTGAGTAACTAGGTACGTTGGTAAGTTTAATATTATTTTTCTTCAATGAATCAAAAGGAACGTTGTCGACACCAACATTTCTAAGTGATATAACCTTAATTCCAAAATCATTCATTCGATCAAATATCTCTGGATCGTATGGTAACTGTTGAAATGCAACAACTCCATCGAACCCATTGGCTAATTCGATAGTATCTTTTGTTAGTAGATCTGAAATAATTTTAACTTCTATTTGATTTTCTTTTGACCACTCTTCTATATAAGGACGCTCATCATCACGAACTCCATAATCAATTAATTTCATAGTAAACTACCTCCCATATCATTTAAGTCCAACAATATTAGCAAAAATAGGAACAACTAAATTGGTTGCTACACCAACGATTACAACGGCAATTGAAGCCATGGCTCCTTGAATAGAACCAAGCTCTACAGCTTTAACTGATCCCATTGTATGACCAGATGATCCTAGTCCTAGTCCAACACCAATTGGATCTGATCCTAGTCTGAACAATTTGATTATTTGATCTCCTAAGGCCATTACAATAACAGCGTTTAAAATTACTGTCATAGCTGTAATTGCTGGCACTCCACCAATACTTTCTGAAAGTGGTAGAGCAATTGCGGTTGTTGCTGATTGTGGCAACAATGATGCAATTTCATTTTTAGGAAGACCTAGTGCTATACATACAAAGTAAATTATTGTTAATGAAATAAATAATCCAATTATCAAAGATAACAGAATTTCTACCCAGTATTTCTTAACAATGTCATTTCTCTTATATAAAGGAACAGCAAAAGCAATTGTAGCTGGTGATAAGAACCAGAACAGTAAGTTAGCACCTATCATGTTCTCCTTACCACCATTCCAATATGCACTAAACACAGCATCAGAAGTTGCACCAGTTACTTGTTGGATTAAAACAAGTACTGCAATTCCTAAAACCATACCTACAAATAGAGGTTGGAATAAGAAAAAGTTATTAGTTTTTTTGAACAAATATTGTCCAACTAAGTAAACAATAACAGTTAGAAAAATTCCGAAGAACATATTATTCAGATACTCCATCGTTACTATCCTCCTTACGAATTTTCTTACCTATGGCAATTAAAATTCTAGCTGTAAAAGCGATAACAATAAGTAAAACAATTGTGGAAATAATAATGGCAATCATTAATTTCACACCATCATTTGCCAAAAAATCTAAACTCTTATACATCTGGATACCTGATGGAACAAATAGGAATCCCATTATTCCAATCAAAAATTTAGAAGTCTGCTCCACTTGATGCAGCTTTATAACATTTGTTGTTAATAACACATAAAGTATTATTAATCCCCATACTGGAACTGGTACTGGGAATGAAGCAGGCATAAAGTGTGACAAAATATTTGATAAAAATAATATTCCACTATAAATAAATATTTGAACCAATATATTTGATGGTTCTTTTTTCGCCTCAACATTAGGGCTTTCTTTCTCATTTTTCATCATATTCTCCCATCTTTCTGAAAACGTATTCACTTCTACAATGAAACTCTAACACAGGCAAAAAAATATGTAAAATATATACTTATATGGACTTATAAATACTTTTTTATGATATTTATGTGCAATTTATTCTATAATATAGTTACTTATAAAAATCTGGAGGCAAAATATGTATTTAATGAAAGATATTGTCAAAGATGGAGACCCTATCCTAAGAAAAGTTGGGGAAAAAGTTACCCTTCCATTAAGTGATGATGATAAAAAAATTGCTGAAAAAATGATGGAATATCTTATCAATAGTCAAGATGAGGAAATTGCTGAAAAATATCAGTTACGTGCCGGTGTTGGACTAGCTGCTCCACAAGTTGGTCAATCAAAAATGATGACAGCTGTCTTGATCCCTAATGATGACGAAGAAAGTAATGAAGAGTACATTTTAAAAGATGTGCTTATTAATCCTGTAATTACTCGAAGTTCTGTACAAAAAGTCGCCCTTTCCGAAGGTGAAGGTTGCTTAAGTGTTCCAAAAGATATCCCTGGTTACGTGCCTCGTTCTAACAAGGTCACAATTGAGTATGACAATGTAGACGGCGAACACAAAACTCTAAAGTTAAAGGGATATCCCGCAATTGTTTGTCAACATGAAATAGATCACTTAAATGGACATTTATATTACGATAAAATAAACAAAGAAAATCCATTCGATATCGATCCAGATACACTACTTATTTCTTAAAAACCACAAATTTTGATTTGTATACTATATATATGAAATATGTTAAAATACCAATATCTGTATTGCACACTAATTAATGTTTTGGAAGCATTAAATATAAAGTACAAATTTTAATAAAATACTGAGGAGATATCATATTGATTTATAAAGTCCTATATCACGAAAGCGAACAAGATAACCCCCGTCGCGAATACACAGAAGCAATCTACGTTGAAAGCGACTCAAGCATCAACGTTAGAGAACAAGTTGAAAATAACACAGAATACAACATTGAATATATTCAAGCACTTGATGAAAAACACCTTGAATATGAGAAAAATAGCCCTAATTTCAAGTTGACGGAGTTTTAATTAATGTCAGTTAACGTTAAAGATAACGAAGTTGCTGTTTTTGCCATTGGGGGCCTTGGCGAAATCGGTAAAAATATGTATGGAATTGAATACCACGACGAGATTGTGGTTGTAGATGCAGGTATTAAATTCCCTGAAGATGACCTTCTAGGTATTGACTACGTAATTTCTGATTACAGTTATTTAATAGAAAACCAAGAAAAAATCAAAGGATTATTTATTACTCACGGTCACGAAGATCACATTGGTGGTATTCCTTTCCTACTTCAACAATTACCAGATATTACAATCTACGCAGGTCCACTTGCTAGTGCGCTTATCAAAGGTAAATTAGAAGAACATGGTTTAGTAAAAACAACTAAAATCATAGAAATCAGCGAAGAATCTGAATTTACATTTCCAGAACTTAGTGTTGATTTCTTCAGAACTACCCACTCTATTCCAGATACATTAGGTATTGCAGTACATACAGAACCTGGAGTTATCGTTGTTACAGGTGACTTCAAATTTGATTTAACACCCGTCGCAGGTTTACCTGCTCCAAATCTTCAAAAAATGGCAAAATTAGGTAGTGAAGGAGTACTTTGTTTACTATCTGATAGTACTAATGCCGAAATACCAACTTTCTCTAAGTCTGAAAGATCTGTTGGTAAGACTATCCACCAAATATTTGAAACTATCGAAGGTCGTATTATATTTGCTACCTTTGCTTCAAATATTTATCGTGTTTCTCAAGCTGTCGACGCTGCTTTAGAACAAAACAGAAAAATTGCTGTCTTTGGTCGTAGTATGGAAACTGCTATTGTGAACGGTCGCGAATTGGGTTATTTGAATATCCCTGATGATATGATCGTTGATGCTAGTGAATTAAATTCTCTACCCGCAAACGAAACATTGATTTTATGTACTGGTTCTCAAGGTGAACCACTTGCTGCTCTTAGTCGTATTGCAAATGGTACTCACCGTCAGATAAGTATCCAACCTGGAGATACAGTTATTTTTTCAAGTAACCCTATTCCAGGAAATACCATCAGTGTAAATCATCTAATCAACGACCTTTCTGAAGCTGGTGCAGAAGTTATTCATGGTAAAGTAAATAACATTCACGCATCTGGTCATGGTGGTCAAACTGAACAAGAATTGATGCTTAGACTTATGAAGCCTAAATTCTTTGTTCCTGTCCACGGTGAATACAGAATGCTTAAACTACACACTGAACTTGCTGAAATGTGTGACGTCCCAATGGAAAATTCATTTGTAATGAAAAACGGTGATGTACTAGCTCTTACTTCTGAGACTGCTAGACGTGCCGGACATTTCCCAGCTGGTGACGTTTATGTTGACGGTAAAGGTATTGGTGATATCGGCAACGTTGTCATCCATGATAGAAGATTACTTTCTGAAGAAGGAATGGTTGTTGTTGTTGCAACTATTGATTACAAGAAAAAAATTGTTCTTGCTGGTCCTGATATACTATCTCGTGGTTTCGTCTATATGAGAGAATCCGGTGAATTGATTAATCAGGCACAAAAACGAGTATTCCATGTTATCAAGAATGCCTTTGATAAAGAAGACGACAAAGTAACAGAAGCTGAACTAAAGAAATTAATAATTGATAATTTACAAGACTTCCTATATAAACGAACAGCTAGAAATCCTGTAATTTTACCTATGATAATTTCAGCTTCAATTTAAATATAATAAAAAAAGACAGATTAAATTTAATCTGTCTTTTTTGTTTTCTAAGGATATAATTGTAATATGAATAATTCAATTACATTAGAAATAATATTAAATAAACATGCTGGAAATGGCCAATCAATTAAAAATTGGAAAAAAGTAAAAGATTATCTAGAGGATGAAAAAGTTGATTACAACGTGCACCTTACTGATAAAAAATTTGGTGCTAGGAAAATTGCAACTAATTTAGCAAATTCACTAACCGATAATAAAAAAATATTAGTACTAGGTGGCGATGGAACTTTAAATCAAGTTCTAAATGGCGTGAAAAATTCTAAAAATCCTGAAACCCCTATAGCCTATCTACCTGCAGGATCTGGTAATGATTTTAGTCGTGGAATTAAAATTAAAAATTTAGATACTATCGATGCTCTGAAACAAATTATTAAAATGGATAATCCTTTAAAAATTGATATCGGTAAAGCTTCATCTAAAGACAGCGTAAACTACTTCTTGAATAATATTGGTATTGGATTTGATGCTCGCACTGTTTTCTATACAAACAATTCCAAAAGAAAATCATTTTTTAACAAGTTAAACATCGGTAGTTTAGCTTATGTTTCTAGTTTACTCAGAGTTTTAAAAAATCAAAAAGGTTTCTCTATCGTAGTAAAGGATTCTAATAACAATGATATCGAGTTCAACAACGCTTATATAGTTACAGCTACCAATCATCCTTATTTTGGAGGAGGCATTGCAATTGATCCCAAAGCCTCTCCTTTTGATCAAAAATTGGATTTAGTAGTTGTTAACAAGATTTCTGGATTAACTTTTGTTAAATTATTTAGAAAACTCCTAACTAATGGTTCTCACCTTGATGACGAAGATGTCTGGTTATTGCAAGAAAACAATTTTACATTGAAAAATAATCAAAAACAATACGGACAAATGGATGGAGAAGAGCTCGGTAATAAAAATTTTGATTTAAAATTTGAAGTTAGCTCACACCATTTCTGGATCCCTATCAAAAAAGAAGCCTAAATATTTAGGCTTCTTTTTTTTGAAAATCATATGGTGTAATATCTTCCATTCCAATCATAGGATCAATCGATTGTGACATTACCATTTCTACAGTAAGTTCTGTTGATTTTATTTCAGGTGTTTCTTTTTGAGTTTTTGATTTTTTGGATAGTTTAAATACTTCTATTATTCTATCTAATAACGCTGTATTTCTACGTGCAGATTGATCAACAATTGCTCGTTCAAATGCACTACGATTACCCACCATAACTAATAATCTTTTAGCACGTGTAACAGCTGTATAAAGTAGATTCCTCTTCAACATTCGCTCTTCTTCATTAACAAGTGGCAAAATTACCATCTCAAATTCAGAACCTTGAGCTTTATGAATTGAAGTACAGTAAGCTAGCGTAATGTTTATCCAATCTTTGCGAGATAGAATTATTTCGTTTCCATCAAAATCGATTACTAATTGATCAACTTTATCTACATTTTCTTTAGCAAGAATAATTCCTTTTATCTCACCTATCTCACCGTTGAACACATTTTCATCAGGAGTATTAACTAAATAAACAACTTTGTCACCTATTCTGTAGTTAATATTACCCATTTTGACTTCTTTTTTCTTGGGTGTTAAAGGATTTAAGACGTTTTGGATTGTTTCGTTTAAGTTATCAATTCCAGCATTACCACGATACATTGGAGCCAAAACCTGCACATCAGTGGTATCAAATCCTCGATCAGATGATCGTTTAATTATCTGCGAAACAACTTCAGGAATATCTCTACTATTACAATCAATAAATGATCTATCAGATTGATTAGCAAATATATCTTCAGACACCTTACCAACATTTATTTCGTGAGCAAGTTCAATAATTGTTGAATCATCATTTTGACGGTGAATGTTCTCTAATCTAGTGGTCTTAAAGCCTTTACTATCAATAAGGTCTGTAAATACTTGACCAGCTCCAACAGAAGGCAACTGGTCCATATCCCCTACCAAAACCACTTGTGTACCTGGCTGAACTGCATGAATTAAAGTCTTAAATAATAATGTATCCACCATGGACATTTCGTCTATGATTAATAATTTACAATCAAGTGAAGGTTCTGCAAATTCATCGTCTGCAGTTCCAGTTAACCCTAGCAATCTATGAATTGTCATTGCCGGTAACCCTGTTGATTCAGTGAGTTTTTTAGCAGCTCTTCCTGTAGGAGCAGCTAAGGCTATAGAGTATTTGTCAGAAGAAGGATCCAAAGTTTCATCATTCAATTTAGAATAAGTGGCAACTATCCCATTAATTATGGTAGTTTTCCCTGTTCCTGGACCACCGGTTAGAATGAAAATTGGACTTTTTAGAGATTGCTCAATTGCTTCTAACTGTGAATCATCATATTTTACTTTGAAATTATCCTGTACTTCAGTAATTTCTGTTTGAAAATCTTTATCTTTCCAAGAAACTCCCTTGAAAGAACCATTGATCATCTTCAATGTTTCTACTATTGACCATTCAGCGTTATATAAATTTTCTTGAAATACCCTGTCATCTTCCACAATCAAAACAGTTTCATTTACTAACTCAGTAATTGCATCGTCAATTTTCTGTTTCATCTCAGACAAATTTTGTGCGTTAGCTAAGATGTTTTGCGCCATCTGTTTCAAATCATTTAATAGAAGATAGGTATCTCCTGTTGAATTACCAACTTGAGCCATTATTTGGATAATAGCACCCTTAACTCTACGAGGATCATCATCTTCAATATTTAATTTTTTAGCTAACTCATCAGCTTTTTGAAACCCAATACCCTTTATATCCAATACTAATTGATAAGGATTTTCAGTTATTATTTGATTTGTTTTAGGCCCATATTTTTGAAAAATTCTCGTACTTAAAACATTGCCAAAACCATAATTATTCAATTGAAATAATATTTGTTCAGTCTGATGATTTTTCTTGATTTGATCAATTATAAAATCTTTTTTATCTTCTTTAACATCCAAAAAGTCTAGCGAATTAGGATCATTCAAAATTTTATCAATTGCATTTTCGCCAAGTTCATCAACAATTTTTTCAGCTTTTTTCTTTCCTATACCAGGAAACTCTTCACTAGAGAAAAAATTGATCAAACCTTTTCTACCATTTGGACGACTTCTTTTATATGTTTTTGCCTGAAATTGTTTACCGTATTTAGGATGATCAACCATTTGACCAGTAAAACGATATTCCTCTTCTTCAACAATATTTCCAAAGCTTCCAGTAACTACAATATCTGTAGCAGTCCAATCGGTATTAGTTTCTTTGATATCGATCGTGAAAATTTTGAACATATTATCAGGGTTCTCATAGAAAATTGCTTTGACGATCCCTACAAAAAATTGTTCATCTTCACTCATGTTTTCCTTCAGTTTCCTTTAAATAATTTTGAATATTGGCTAATTTCTTTTCTTGTTTGTCAAAATAATCTGCATCTAGTTCACGTGACTTCTTCAAACTATTGTTGAATTCTTCACCTATATTCATCTGACAAATTGCCAAATTAAAATAATCTGCAGAGTTCTCTTTAATTTTAAGAGCCTTTTGATAATATTTTTTTGCTTCTTCAAAATTACTGCTTTTCATTAAAATAGAAGCCAATAGTTCGTTAACCAATAAATCATCAGGTTGCATTTCTTGTGCCGTCAGCGCGTAAACTGTAGCCATCTGAGTGTTGTCCATTTCATCAAGTGTTTTAGATATCATATAAAATGCTTCGAATCCAAAATCACTGTTAATTAATTTTTGAAAGATCTCAGATGCTTTTTCATATTTACCAGCAGTAAAGTAAACATTCCCCAAATTATAGAGTAAGTTAGAATCATCTTCGTATATAGATAGACCCTTCGTCAATAATTCCTCGGCCTGCTCAACGTCACCAAGCTCAACTAGGTAGGATGACAACTGTAAAATTAAATCTAATTGATTATAATTCTCATTCAAACTTTCAACTAACAGATGAACTGCCTGTTCTTTATCATCATTTTGAAAAAGGCGTTCTGCTTCTTTATTCATCATAAATTCCTCAAAGAGTATCTGATTTATCTAATTCCTTATTCAAATAATCAGTTTCATTCCATTTAATTAATTTAAATTTCTTATTTTCTACATCGTAATCAAGATGAGTCAAACTTGTGTTAGATAATCCACCATAATCTCTAATTTCTGAAATAGATTTTCCTAACAACGACTGAATCATATCTACAGACGAAGCACCATGACCTACAATAACCAAACTATCATCAGGTCCATAATTGGCAACTATGTTATAGATAGCTTTTGTTGTTCTATCCGCAACATCTTCAAATGACTCACCTTTGATTTTTTTATAGTCATAATCCAATGGACTATATCTAAATGCATGAACAACTTCCGGCATTTCAACTTCTAAGTCACTAAATTTTTGACCTTCCATAATTCCTAAATTGAACTCTCTTAGGTCGTCTACAAGTGTAATAGGTATATCTTTACCTAAATCTTCAATAAGAACCTCAGAAGTCATTTTTGCACGTTTTAAGGGACTTGAATACACATGTTTGATATCGATATCACTTAATCTATTAGCTAATAACTTTATGTCAGCAATACTTTCTGGCAAAAGTGGTGAGTCGCCACTTCCACCTTGATATCTGCCTTCTAAGTTCCATTCTGTTTTTCCGTGTCTTACAAAGTATAGATCCATCTTACGTCTCTCTTTTTTATTTATAAACTTAATTATGTAGATTTTACTACTTATTTTCAAGTAAATAAAAAAAGCTCACTAATGTGAACTTTTAAATATATTGTAACTTTTCTGACTTCATATAAGCATTATCAATTGTTGCTCCACCTAGACACTCGTCTCCGTTGTAGAAAACAACTTCTTGACCTGGTGTGATTGCTCTCACTGGTTCATCGAAATCAACTACAACCTTGCCGTCTTCTTTCATATGAACAGTAACACCAGTATCTTGTTGACGATATCTAAACTTAGCTGTGCAGTGGAATTCTTCACCATAATCCAAACCTGTAATGAATGAAAGATCACTTGCTTCTAATTGATCAGCGTAAAGTAATGGATTATCAAATCCTTGATCTACGTAAAGAATATTTTTATCCATATCCTTACCAACTACAAACCAAGGCTCATTTGACTTACCGTCTCCACCGATACCTAGACCAGATCTTTGTCCAATTGTGTAGTACATAAGACCCATGTGATTTCCTTTGATTTCACCATCAGGTGTCATCATTTGACCACCTTGAGCAGGAAGAAATTCACCAAGAAACTTTCTAAAGTTTCTTTCACCAATGAAACATACACCAGTTGAATCTTTCTTTTTAGCTGTAGCTAATCCTGCCTCTTCAGCAATTTGGCGTACTTCTGACTTTTGCATACCACCAATGGGGAATAGAGCCTTTTGTAATTGCTCTTGTTGTACAGTACTCAAGAAGTATGTTTGATCCTTATTAGAATCTCCTCCTCTAAGTAAATGAACTACACCCTCTTCATCACGATATGTTTGTGCATAGTGACCCATAGCAATATAATCAGCATTCAACTGATTTGCATAATCTAAGAATGCTTTGAATTTAACTTCCTTGTTACACATAACATCAGGATTTGGAGTTCTACCCTTGCGATACTCATCTAAAAAGTACTCAAATACACGATCCCAATATTCCTTTTGGAAATTAACAGAGTAATAAGGTATACCAATTTTGTTAGCAACCTTTGCTACATCTTCATAATCTTCTGTTGCTGTACATACACCTGATTCATCATCAGAGTCATCCCAATTTTTCATAAATACGCCAATGACGTCGTATCCTTGCTGCTTTAATAAGTAGGCAGTTACTGAAGAATCCACTCCACCACTCATACCTACAACAACTCTCTTCTTAGAGTTATCCATCTTTTTTTCCTCTACTTCTTAATTAAAATATTTTTCTCAATCATAAATTCTGTTTGATAATGGAAATCTTGAATTTCAGGTTCTGAACCTTCCACTTTGAATATATCTAAATTATGTAAACCACTTTTGTCAGTGATATTCATTTTTAAGGTAGTAAAATCCTTATCAATATTAACCTTCAATGTATATTTGGCATTGTATGGTGAATCACCTGAGATAGGACGTTCTAGTCTAAAATTCTTTTGTTTAGTTTCTCTGAAACCAACATCTAAAAGTGCATATTTTTTAATTTCTGGACTAATTTCGTATACGTCCTTATCACCTAATACTTGAGCTTGATTTTTTTCCATAATTCTTCCCCTTAATACATTTAAAAATTAATTTATATTATCCAAATCTTTAACGATTTTGACAAGTGCTTCTGAAAAGTTTTTTATTTCTTCTTCATTATTGTATTTCCCAAAACTAATACGAATTGATTCATTTAATCTGGGACTTTCTTCTCCAAACATTGCAGAGATAACATGTGATGGTTCTAAACTGCCGGCTGTACAAGCTGAACCACCTGAAATACCATAGCCATCGATATCCAATCTAGTTAATAAAATTCCTCGTTCAATACCTGGTAAATAAATATTTAAAATTTGATTTAACGATTCTATTTTTGTCGAACCGTTTACTTCAAACTTAATATCATTTTGTCTAAGTATATCAAAAATTATTTTTTTATATCCAAAGTACTTTTCTTGTAACTTTTGTTTATCGACACCTGAAATCAATTCAACGGCTTTTGCAAAGCCAGCTATTGCCGGTACATTTTCTGTTCCTGCACGGCGTTTGGTTTCTTGATCCCCACCCTTTAAATAAGATGGTATTACGATTCCATCCCTAATATATAGAAAACCAATAAATTTAGGACCATTAATTTTATGAGCTGAGGTAGACAAGAAGTCCACATGCAGGTCATTAACGTCTAAATCATAATTTCCATATGCTTGAACAGCATCCACATGAAATAAGGCCTGACTATCCTTTAATAATTCGCCAATTTCAGAAATAGGATTTATAGCACCAGTTTCATTATTACCATACATCACTGAAACAAGAATAGTTTCATCAGTTAATGAAGACTGAACTTGTTCTGAAGTTATTGATCCTTCTTCATTTGGCTTTAAATAAGTCACATCAAATCCAAGATTTTCAAGATATGCCATTGATTTCATTACCGCCTCGTGTTCGACGGCAGTCGTTATAATGTGTTTACCCTGTTCAGATCTAGAAAGTGCAGTAGAGATAATTGCTGTATTATCACTTTCTGTTCCACCACTAGTAAATACAATTTCTGTATCTTTGGCACCAATACTTTGCGCAATGGTATGGCGAGATGTCTCCAAAACACCCTTAGCTTGTCTACCATAAAAATTAGTAGATGATGCATTCCCAAAAACATTAATCATTTTATCATTAATTTCTTCAATTACTTCTTTATCCATGGGAGTTGTCGCTGCATTATCTAAAAAAGTATAATTCAATTTTCTCGCCTCTTGACTTTAATTATTCTCTATCTAAAAAGTTGAGTAACATTTGTACAGAATTTTTACCTGCTTGGATAACAAATTCGTCAAAGTTTACATCAGCATTTTCGTCACCAACGTCACTCATAGCTCTAATAACTACAAATGGTGTTTTAAACTGTGTACATACTTGAGCTACAGCAGCACCTTCCATTTCAGAAGCTAACACATCTGGGAACATTTTTTTAATTTTATCAATTTTTTCTGAGCTGTCAATGAATTGATCTCCAGTAACAATCAATCCCGTATGGTAATTAAGATTTGATGCAACAGCTGCTTGTTCTATCTTTTTAACGTAAGAATCATCTGCTTCGAAATATAGTGGTTGATCTGGTAATTGACCTAACGCATATCCAAATGCAGTTGCATCAGCATCATGGTAAGCTAGTTTACTAGAAATCACTACATCACCAATACTCAATCCTGTACCAATCCCACCAGCAGAACCTGTGTTTATTAGTACATCTGGATTAAATTTATCATTGATAATAGTTGCAGTCATACCTGCTTGGACTTTACCTATTCCACATAGAGCTAAGTATAATTCGTGTCCATTATATTTACCTTGGGTAATCTCACGACCAGCAATAGTATCTTTTTTTACGTCCTCTAGTGATTCTCTAATTAATTTGATTTCTTCTTCCATTGGGACAATTACGCCAATTTTCATAACTATATTCTCCTTTTAATTTAAATATAAAATAGAATCAAAACTACTAAAACCAATAAGCCAATTACGGTAATAATAGCTATATTCAGTCTATTCTTTAATCGTTTTATTTTGTATTCAGTTGCTTCATTTATTTCTTTTTTTATAACTTCCGGATGTTTTCGACTATATTCACGTTCTGCCTGCAAGCGTTCAGTATTCCTAATTTCAGCTTGTTTCTTTTCCAATTGATCAATTGGGACAGCAGCTCCACTTGTGGGAGTTTCTTTGTCACTAAATCCAAAAAAGTTTTTAAAACTATCTAAAAATTTATTCACCATTTAACTCCATAAGTTCCCAATAATTTACAGCAAAAATAGTTTTTGCGTCACAAATGTATCCAAGTTCTATTTGTTGTTTAGCTTCTTCTAAAGTCAAAGCTTCCACATCTAAAAATTCATCATCATCTAGTGAATCCTTGAATTCTAACTTTTCCAGATTAGTTGCTTTAAAAACCGTTAGCTTTTCATCGGAATAACCAGGACTTGGGAAAAAAGAAATAATTTTTTCAATATCTTCTGTAGTATATCCTAATTCTTCATTCATTTCTCGTTTTATTACTTCTAAAAGATCAGAACCTTCATCAGGGTTAATTTTACCAGCAGGGATTTCCAAAGTTTCTTGTTCTAGTGGTGTCCTATATTGTCTAACAAACATTACTTTGTCATCAATGAAAGGTAATACAGCAACTGCACCATTATGTCTTACTACTTCTCTGATAGCTGGAACTCCATTAGGTAAAATAACTTGTTCAACTTGAACACCTATTACTTTTCCGCCAAATACATCTTTTGTTTCAATCACTTGTTCATAAAACTTAGAATCTTCTTTATTCATAATTATCTCCATTTTAAAATAGTCGATAAATAAAATATTTGTACGTTATATTGTAACACGCAATTTTTAAGATAAAAACAGTACAAAAAAAGCACTCCTAAAGAGTGCTTTCTTCATCTTCATTTTCTTCAAAAATTGTAATATTAATAGCCTGTGGTCCCTTAAAACCGGGAGCAACTTCAAATTCAACATCTAAATTAGTTTGAATAAAATAGTCATCTCGATTTAAAACTGAATCTGCAAAGAAGAAGATATCTTCATCATCTGCTTTAACAAATCCAAAACCACGATCTTTATTGAACCTTACAATTTTACCGACAAATTTATTTTCGTCCATTATGCTTCAAATCCTTCACTAATTGTTTCTGGATATTCTTCTCTAACGATCTTAGCACATCTTGCACAGAATTCAGGATAATCAGCATCGGAACCAACATCTGTTTTAACCATACGACAACGTGAACATACTTCTCCATCTGCTTTTTCAATAAGCACACTTGAATTTTCATATTTGTCTGCTAAATCAGGTGCAGCTTGATCACTGATTTCAAAATCAGAAACAATTAATAGTTGACCTAAATCACTATCCAAACCATTTAAAAGCTCTAATAATTCAGAACTTGGATAAATAGTTACCTTTGCTTCTAAAGATTTACCTATCAACTTATTCTCACGAGCAATTTCCAATGATTTTTGAACATCATTTCTAAAGTCCATAAATTTAGACCATTGTTCTTTGATAGCGTCTTGACCTTCAAAGTTTTCAACAACAGGCATTTCTGATAGTTGTACAAAATCCTCTGACTCTTTCAAATACTTGAATACTTGTTCCATAGTATGTGGAAGAATTGGTGTTAGAAGCTTAGACAATTTAACCACGGTATCATAAATAACTGTTTGCATTGATCTTCTGGCATGAGAATTTTCAGCGTCGATGTATACAACATCCTTAGCAAAATCTAAATAGAATGATGACAATTCATTCACAATAAATAGTGAAGCTGATTTATTAACATCAGCAAAGTCATAGTTTTCATAATCAGCAGTGATTTTTTCTACTAATTCATTTAATTTAACTACTAGATATTGATCAACTGGTCTTAAATCATTAAATTCAACACGATCTTTTGATGGATCAAAGTCATCTGTATTAGCAAGCATAAATCTCATTGTATTACGGATTTTACGGTATGCTTCAGAAACCTGTTTAAATGAATCAACTGTTACAGCTACATCTGAACTGGCATCAATTGAAGCCACCCATAATCTAATAATTTCTGCACCAAATTGACGTTCTATATCACTAGGAGCAATAACATTACCTAGAGATTTACTCATTTTTACACCATTTTTATCAAGCGTAAATCCTTGAGAGATGATCTTCTTGTAAGGCGCCACTCCATTAGCAGCAACAGAAGTTACTAATGTAGAGTTGAACCAACCACGATATTGGTCAGATCCTTCCAAAATTAGATCTGCTGGGAATCCTAAATTAGGTCTTGCTTGTGAAACACCTGCATGTGCAGTACCTGAATCAAACCAAACATCCATGATATCTGTTTCTTTGGTAAATTCACCATTTGGACTACTTGGATGTGTAAAGCCTTCTGGTAGAAGATCCTTTGCATCTTTTTCAAACCAAACATTTGAACCATACTTACCAAATAATTCAGCAACGTGATCAATTGTTTCTTTGGTCATAATTGGATCACCATTTTCTGCATAGAAAATTGGTAGTGGTACACCCCAGGCACGTTGGCGTGAAATAACCCAGTCGCCACGATCTCTAATCATATTGTAAAGTCTTGTCTTACCCCATTCAGGAGAGAATTCTACTTTTTCAATTTCAGCAAGAATTTGATCTCTAAATTTATCAATTGAAGCAAACCATTGAGGTGTAGCTCTGAAAATAACAGGTTTTTTAGTTCTCCAGTCGTGTGGATAGCTATGTTCGAAGAATGACAAGCTCAAAAGTGAACCATTTTCTTTCATTCGATCAGCAACCATTTTATTTGCATCATCATAGAAAACACCTTCATATTCAGGTACTTCATCTGTAAAGCGTCCACGTGAATCAATTGGTGAGAATACTGGTAATTTATACTTCATACCAGCATTGTAATCATCTGCACCAAATCCGGGAGCTGTATGAACCAATCCTGTACCATCATCTAAAGTAACATGATTTCCAAGGATCAATAATGATTCTCTATCATATAGTGGATGAGTAGCTGTTAACCCTTCTAATTCTGCGCCTTTAAATGTCTTGATTGTTTCGACTTGCTTCCAATCAAGTTTTTCAGTCATGAAGTTGATACGTTCTTCAGCAACGACATATTTCTTACCATCTGCATTAATTAGAGCATAGTTATATGCAGGATTAACACAAATAGCCAAATTGGCAGGTATTGTCCAAGGTGTTGTTGTCCAAATAATAAATGAAGTATCGTCTTCTAAAAGATCTTTGCCATCTCTTACCTTAAATGCAACAAAGATTGACGGTGACTTAATATCTTTATATTCAATTTCAGCTTCAGCTAATGTTGACTCAGAAGATGGTGACCAATAAACTGGTTTTTTACCACGATAAATGTAGCCATTTTCTACCATCTCACCAAAAATTTTAACTTCTTGTTCTTCAAATTCAGGTTGATAAGTAATATAAGGATTGTCAAAATCAGCTGAAATACCTAGACGTTTAAAACCTTCTAGTTGTTTCTTAATTTCACCTTCAGCATAATCTTTACATAATTGACGGTATTCAATCATACCCATTTCTTTACGTTTGATACCTTTTTTGGCTAGTTGTTGTTCAATAGGTAGACCATGTGTATCCCATCCTGGTACAAATGGTGCTCTAAATCCACTCATAGATTTGTACCGAATAATAATATCTTTTGAAATTTTATTTAGTGCATGCCCCATGTGAATGTCACCATTAGCAAATGGAGGACCATCCAAAAAATTAAAAGAAGGTTTTCCTTCGTTTAATTTTTGACGTTGATTATATAAATCAGCATCGTCCCATTCTTTTTGCCACTCTACTTCTTTGGTAGGCAAACCACCACGCATTGGAAATTCAGTTTTTCCTAGATTTAATGTATCTTTTACTTTCATCTCTTCACCCCATTATAAAATAAAAAGAACCCGCCCATTATAGGACGAGTTCTCGCTGTACCACCTATTGGTAAAATTAATTAAACTATGAAAAAAAGTGATATCTACAGGTATCCATTTACTAATCTCACACCAACATTAGCTCGCTTTAAATTTCACACCTATAAATGCGTCTTTTTTAATTATTCTCAGTATCTTGTGATTGATCATCAGTTGATTCTTGATTCTCATTATCAACATACTGTGAATCTTGGTTATTAGCAGGTTCTTCATACTCTGAATCAGAATAATTGTCTTCAATATATTCTGCATTGTCTGTATTTGGTTCCTGATAATATTGATTATCTTCTTGATAATTAATGTCGTTTTCTGACATATCATTATCATAATATGTTCCATCATCTTGTGCAAGCATTTCTGGCACTGAAGGACTAATCATTTGTTTTAAATTGCTCGAAGCAATCTCTGAAGTAAGATTTTCCCACTGTGGGCTTTGAATCATATCTAACTGTTGTTGAAGTAATTCTTGTAGATTTGCTCTCAAACGGTCAGTATTAGATTTCAAAAGATCACTTTCTGCAGAAACAGTTTGTGCTTTTTCAGATGCTTCTTGAAGTATTTGATTTGACTGTACTGTTGATTCATCAAGTATCTGACGTGCCTTTTTCTGTGCTTCATCAGACATGATTTGTGCTTCATTCTCAGCACCTAATTTTACATTTTCAGCCGCTTCTTGGGCAACTAATAGTGACTGATTCATTGCATCTTTTACTTCATTGAAGTATTGCAATTGGTCATTCATTTCTTTTAGTTGACCTTGTAGTTGATTGTTCTGTTGCAAAATAAGGTCATAATCGTTAACAATTTGATCTAAAAAAGAATCAACTTGGTCACGGTCATAGCCTCTAAATTTTTGGTCAAATGATTTATTATGAATTTCAATTGGTGATAATACCATAGTATTACTCCTAACTATTATGAATAATATTAACGAATAAAATAAACTTGTTATTTTTCGATTTACCCATTAAATCATTAATTTTAATTCTTCCAAAACCTCTAATACTAAGTGTATCACCTATTCCAACAAATGTACTTGGATTTGTATTACTAGTCCAATTTAACTGGACTCTATTGTGTTCCACAAGAGATTTTGCATTTTGACGAGACATATCATATACAGTCGCTATGATTGTATCTATTCTTAATGATTGAACATTGATTACTTTATCATGAGATTCATTAATTGGAAGAATCATTTCGACAAACTTTTTTTCTCGAATGTGAACTTTAAAGGATCCAACTTTTGTTAATTGTTCTTTAAGGTATTCACCCATTTTATCAATTACAAAGAATTGCCACTTTTTACCATTGGTAATTATATCGCCAATCTTATCACGTTTAATTCCAGTTCCCGTCAATGAACCCAATATTTGTCCATGGCTCAAATTAGCAAAACGCTCAGGATATCTAATTTCATAAAGTGCAATCTTAAAATCATCATCTTCTGGTTGATAGTAGTCTGGTGCTATTATGGCTCTAACACGTTCTGAATTATTGTATCCACCAAAATAATGAACATATATTCCTTCATATTGTCCAGACAAACTGTCCAATATTGTTACTTCTCTTTGATTTAAAAAATCTGTTATCTGAGGAGAGTATGTAGTTTCAGCATTTAAAAGCAATTCACTCATGCGGTTTATAAAAGGCTTTTCCTCAGAACGGAAAAAGCCTCCACCAACATTATTATCCATTATAGAAATCTTAAAATTAAACCTGATATTATTTCCAGTATAATGAAAGCAATAACTGGAGAAATATCTAAAAAGCCTACTCTAGTAGGGATTATTCTTGAAATCAAATTCAAAAATGGTTGTACCATAGATCTAATAAATACCCCAAATGCTGAATTGTACAAAGCAGGGAAAAATGAAAGAACACAATATATAAGAATTATAAAACTATATATATTTATAATATTGGCTAAGAAAATAGGTAATCCATTAACTAGTCTGTCCATAAAATTACCTCATTATTTTATTCTGTTAAATCAGGAATACTTCCGTCAATTTCAAATTTTGGAGGTGTGCACAAGAAAATCTTTTCTCCGACACGTTTTATCTCTCCATCAATTGCAAATACTGTTCCAGTTAAGAAATCTACAACACGTTTTGCTTGATCTTCATTTATGTTATTGAAATTTACAACTACTGCCTTATTTGATAATAACTGTTTAGCTACAGTTTTAGCATCAGAATAAACACGAGGTTGGAATATAGAGATTTTTGATGCTCCTGTATTTCTAACTTCAGTATTCATTGATACAACTTTATCATTTTCAGGCAAAGTTTCTGTTTGTTCATATTGTTCAGAAGTTGTTTCTTCGTCGTTTATTCCAAAAAAGCTATTTAATTTCTCAAATGCCATAATGTAAAACTCCTTTGGTTATTTATTTCTACGTCTAAAAATTGGTGGTGTAGAATCATCTGAATCATCGTTTGTATCAAATGTTTCTGGTTTTTGGAAAATTTCAAAATCACTCTTTTCACCAGATGTAGATGTATTAGAAGATTCTGTATTAATATCCCAGTCTGCCAATGGGTCAACATTATTAGACTTAGATTGTGGTTGATTATCGCCTCTATCAATAGTTATTGAATCAGTACCAGTTCCGCCAAAAACGGGTGGTTGTGGTTGAGGTCTTGAAGCGTTTCTTCTAGAAGGACGTTCTTGATCAACACCTGTAGCAATAACTGTAACTTTAACTTGATCACCAAGTGATTCATCAATAGAAGTACCAAATATGATATTAACATCTGATGTAGCTTGATCTGTAACAATTTGAGCAGCATCTTGTGCTTCAAATAGTGATAGATCTGAACCACCAGTGATATTTAGAAGAACGTTCTTTGCACCATCAATTGAAACTTCTAGAAGTGGTGATGAAATTGCTTTATTTGTGGCTTCAGAAATTCTGTTTTCACCATTAGCCAAACCAACACCCATAAGTGCTGAACCTTGATCAGACATAACTGTCTTAACATCAGCAAAATCAAGATTAACAAATCCATTTGAAGTAATTAGGTCAGAAATACCCTGAACACCTTGTTTTAGAACATCATCAGCAACACTAAATGCTTCGTTCATTGGTGTGCTCTTGTCAACAATTTCAAGAATCTTACTGTTTGAAATTGATACCAATGTATCAACATTTTGCTTCAAGTTAGCGATTCCTTCTGCAGCAAATTTTGAGCGTTTAGGTCCTTCAAATACAAAAGGTCTTGTTACAACACCAACTGTAAGTGAACCACTTTCTTTTGCAATAGATGCGATTACAGGTGCAGCACCTGTACCTGTACCACCACCCATTCCAGCAGTAATAAAGATCATATCCGCACCAGCAAGTGCTTCACGAATTGTTTCTTCACTTTCTTGTGCAGCTTTTTGGCCTACTTCTGGTGTAGAACCTGCACCAAGACCTTTTGTAAGTTTAGGTCCTAATTGAATTTTTGTTTGAGCTTTTGAGTGGTCCAAAGCTTGTAAATCAGTATTTGCTGCAATAAATTCAACACCTTGAATTCCAGCATCCACCATGCGATTTACGGCGTTTCCACCGGCTCCACCAACACCAATTACTTTTATTATTGCTCCAGATGAAGCATTTGAGTCTAATGAATATTCCATTGTCATTAAAGGATCCTCCAAGATCTTTATATCTGTTTTAGTTAATTAATCGAAAAATTTACTCCAAAAGTCTTTCAAGCCTGACAATCGGTCACGAGAATCTGATTTCTTCTCACTTGATTTTTTCTCTTTAGTGGCAGATTTTTTAGTAGGTTGCTTCTTAGGTGTTTCCATCTTCTTAGGTTGTTGTTCAGGTTCATTTTGACGAACTCTGACATCAATATTGGAAACTACCGCACCATTGACAACATTGTCAGCGATGAATCCTACTTCACTTAAAGCTGCTGCATAAGTTACCAGTCCAAGACCTAATGAGTACGAAGGGTACCTCATACCCATTTGTGCAGGAACATAACTTCTTACTTTAACACCAAAAATTTCTGAAGCTAATTTTTCTATATTAGGTGTAGCAGCAACTCCTCCTGTTAGAACAATTCCACCAGGTAATGACAAAGCACCTGATGTTTCTAAAGGTGCTTTAATTCGATCAAAAATTTGTGCTATTCTTGCTTCGATTATTTCTGCTAAATCTTTTTCAGAAATATTTTGTGGTGTAGTTTCACCTACCACATCAACACTAATATTAGGATCTAGTGATGCTTCCAGTGAATCAGCATTTCCGTAATATAGTTTCAACTGGCTAGCATTTTCAATTGTCGTATTGAGAACCACTGATATATCATGTGTGATTAAGTCTCCACCTTCAAAATCTGTAGTTGAAAGTTTTAATTTACGATCATGAATCACAGATGCACTTGTCTGACCTGCACCCATATCCACTATTATTGCACCAAAATCAGATTCTCCTGAGTTAAGTACTACTTTACTTAAGGCCATTGGAGCAATGACTTTATGCTTGATATTTAATCCAGCCTGTTCTACTGCTTTCTTGGCATTGTGGATAATAGTCTTAGGAGCTGTATATGTAATACCATCCATCTCTAAGCGAACACCAATCATCCCACGTGGATCTTTAATATCCTTGAATCCATCTACTGAAAAGCTAGAAGGAACCAATGATACAACTTCTCGCTCACTAGGTAAGTTTTGAGTCATTGCAGAAGACATAACTTGTCTAACATCATTCTCATTGATTTCTCTTGATTCAGAGTCAATTGCTAACATTCCCTGACATTGTTCGATTTGAATCATATTAGGCGAAATTCCTAAAACAACATCCTTAATAGTTATATTGGCTTGAGTTTCAGCTTTTTTTACTGCTTTTTGTATTGCACCTGAGGCCTTATCGATATCAACAATAACGCCCTTACTTACGCCTTCAGATCTTTCACTGCCGACACCAACAACATTTAGCTTATCACCGATAGCTTCACCAACTACTACTTTAATAGCGTTAGTTCCAATATCTAAGCCAACAAAAAACTTAGAATCATCCATAAGTTTATTCGTTTCCTCCTACCTAGTTTACAAAATATTTCACTTACCTAAAATTTTAACATAAAAAAGTATAGATAAAAGTTATTTCTTTTCTTCAAATGGATACGAATAAGCACCAATTTGTAAATCAACTGTACCTTTTTCTTTCATTTGTGAAGCTATACCCGGATAATATTGCATTTTCTTTTGAAATGTTCGACTATCTGCAACAACTCGATTGCCGTCATTCATGTCAATTTTTATTCGGTAAGGGTTCAGTTTAGTGGCTGATTTATGTATTTCTGAAATGTTTGTTTTTACACTTTTTGGTAATTTTCCATATTTATTAGAAATATCCTTTAACTCACCTTTAGGAAATCCACTGTATAAAGGATAATTTCCAATTGGTGACTTCATCTTTTTATCAACAATTTTCCCATCAGTTATTATCCGATAATAATATCCATTTTTTACAATGAATCCTAATGTTTCAGATTCTTTTACAGTGATAGTCAGTTTATTGAAGTGAGAAAAATTAAATGATAGTTCCTTTATTGAAGGTAATTCTTTTATTGTTTCATTCTTTATAGATTTTTCATGAAAAATGATACCTAAAATATTGCTGTTATCTTTAATTTTTGTTGCATCAATAACTTGTTGTTCACCTAAGTCATTGACACCTTTAACATCTATTTCTTTTAGTCTACTTAATGGTGAACCTAAGTAAGCAAAGAAAACAATGATTATTGCAACAACAAGAACAAAAATATTTCTAATTAGTTTCTTTCTTTTATTAGACATTTATTTTCCCCATAAAGACTAGTCAGTAAGTTTCTTCATCAAGTCAATCAATCTATCTGATGCATCTGGTACACCGATTTCTTTTGATTTTTCAGACATTTCTTTTTGTTTTGATTCATCAGTCATAATTCTGTTCACATAATCAAACAAGCTTTGAGCATTCAAATCTGGTTCTTTCAATACAACTGCTGCACCATTTTTTGCAACTGATTGAGCATTAACTGTCTGATGATCATGTGTTACATATGGACTAGGTATAAAAATTGCAGGTATTCCCAGAGCAGTAATTTCTGCAATACTAGTGGCACCACTGCGTCCAACTATAAGCTGAATATCTGGTAAAATTTCAGGCATATTTTCTATATATGGAACAACCGAAATATTAGGATACCTATCTATTTTATCTCCCAATATTTCTGAAACATTGGCAAAATGAGCATTACCAGTAACAAACAATACTTGATAGTTAGCATCAGCAAATTTGTCAAAAGCTTGAACAAATGAATTGTTGATTGGAGTTGCTCCTCTAGAGCCTCCAAATACTAAAACTGTTGGTTTTTGAGGATTAAGATTAAAATCCTCCAATCGGTCATTTTTTTTAATACTTACAACTTCTTGAGCACGAGGATTTCCAGTAAAAACAATTTTCTTTTTCTCAGAAAATTGAGATCTAGCTTCTTCAAAAGCAATCGCAATATTATTAACAAAATGTCCCAAAAATTTATTTGTAACACCAGCAATTGTATTTTGCTCGTGAATTATTGTAGGGATATGCATTAAATGAGCAGCGTAAACAATGGCACTAGAAACGTATCCTCCAGTTCCAATGACAATATCTGGTTTAAATTCTTTGAGGATTTTTTTGGACTTACTAATACTAGATATAAATAAATTGACCGTTTTTATATTTTCTAGTGATAGCTTTCTTTTAAAACCTTGAATTTTAATTGTCTTGAATGGTATTCCATTTTCTTTAACAATCTTTTCTTCTAGTCCTGTCTCAGTTCCAACATATAATATCTCATCAATTAAATCACGTTCTTTTAAACGATTTATTAATGCTAAAGCTGGATAAATGTGTCCGCCGGTTCCTCCACCAGAAACAACTACTCGCATTTTTGACATGCTATTCTCCTCTAAGTTTTTCAACTTCTTTAATGAATAAATCCCCACGTTGCTCAAATGTATCAAATTGATCCCAACTAGCTGCCGCAGGTGATAATAAAACTACTGAACCCTTCTCACTATTATCTTTTGCTAATTTTACTGCTTCAGGAAGTGTGTCCAGTACAAAAATATTTTTTATTCCTGCTTGTTCAGCAGCAACCTTCATTTTTGATTTTGTTTCTCCATACAAATATATACTTACTACATTATTTAATTGTGGAACTAGTTCATCAAAACCATTCCCACGATCAAGACCACCTGCAATCAAATTTATTGGTTGCTTGAACGATTGCAAAGCCACTGTAGTTGCTTCAATATTTGTTGCTTTAGAATCATTATAATAACGAACATTGTCTATCTCATCGACAAACTGTATTCGATGCTTTACACCCTTAAATTCTTCTACAACTCGCACAATATCATCATTTTGAACATTAAATAATTTTGCTACGGTCACTGCAGCTAATATATTTTGAACATTATGTTCACCAGGAACTTTTATAGAATTTTCATCTAAAACCTTTTCGCTTTTCCAATAAATTGAGCTGTCCTTATCGTAGGCGCCATTTTCCAAGACACTATTATTAGAGAAAGGAATAACTTTAGCTTTGGATATTTTTGATAAATTTTGCCACTCTGAATCATTCCAATTTACAATAAAATAATCTTCTTCTGTCTGATTCTTTGTGATATTCATCTTTGCTTTTACATAGTTATCACGATTACCATGGAAATCTAAATGAGCTGAATAAATGTTATTTAGTACTGCAACGTGTGGGTGTAGATTAATTGTTCCTTCTAATTGAAAACTAGACAACTCGGTCACAATAACATCATCTTGAGTTGCTTTCTCTACAACATCAGATATTGGGATACCTATATTTCCAGCATAATAAGACTTCTTAAATTTAGATGATTTAGCTAGCATATCTCTAATTAAGGTAGTAACTGTTGTTTTACCATTTGAACCAGTAACTCCTACCATCGTTGCATCTGAACAGGAATAAGCTACTTCAGGTTCTGTTATTACTGGAATATCTAAGCTGAGGGCACGTTCAACGATAGAATTAGTATATTTTATCCCAGGATTTTTCACTAAATAGTCAAAGCTAGAATCAATTAAATCAGGATTATTGGTACCTGTATGCACCTCAAATCCTCTTTCAATAAGCTTATTGGCCTCAATATTGCCTTCCAAATCATTAGAATCAATAATAACTAATTTAGCATCCAATTTGTCCAATAGATTACTTACAGCGTAACCACTTTTGGCCAATCCCAATACCATTATCTTTTTACCGGAATAAATACTATCTAAATTCATTTAAATACCCCTTTTTTTAAATAAAGAACACGATATATAACAATGAGCACACTAGACCACAAATCCAGAATACAATATCAACCTGCAATTCACTCCAACCTAACATCTCAAAGTGATGGTGAATTGGTGTCATTTTGAAAACTCTTCTTTTAAATACTTTGAAAGAAAATACTTGAATCATTACACTCAAAGTTTCTACAACATAAACTAATCCTATTAATAGTAAAGACCAATATCTACCTAGCAAAATTGAGATAACTGCCAATCCTGCCCCTAATGCTAGTGATCCTACATCACCCATAAATATTTTGGCCGGCTTATGATTATAAACTAAAAATGCTAATAACCCACCTACCACAGATAAACAAACAATAGTTATATCAATTCTATCCTGCTTTAGAGCAATATATGCATAGGTAGCATATGAGATAGTACCCAGTCCACCTAAAAGTCCATCTAAACCATCTGTTAGATTAGTAGCATTAGAAAATCCAACAAGCCAGAATACTACAAATATTGAAAAGATGATTGATGAATCAATAGAAAATAAGCCAGGAATAGTAAAATTAACGGGCAATTTGTCATAGAAGTAAACTGAAAGAAAAATAAGACCAACTATAATCTGCAATGATAATTTTTGAAGAGCGGTTAATCCCATATTTCTCTTTTTGAATACTTTAATTGAATCATCAATATAACCAATACCAGCATATAAAATAATCACAAATGTTGTGATTAACAACGCATGTGTAAGTTGATGCATCCATAATCCTACCCAGAGGTTAGTAATTGTCATCGCAATTACAATAATTAAGCCTCCCATCGTAGGTGTTCCTGATTTTTTCTCGTGCCATTTTGGTCCTTCTTCACGAATGGCCTGACCTTCATTTCTAGAAATCAAATATCCTATAAAATAAGGCATTGCAATGGCTACTATAGCAAATGTACTAACTATATCTATAATTATTTTACTTAAAATCATATCTTTTCCCCAAAATATTAGTTTGCGTCTTTTAGTGTGATTACTATTTTAGTTTTATCTTCTAAAACTTTACCACTTTTAATTGATTGTTTTGTAACATATCCATCGCCCTTTGTTTGAACAGTTTTACCTGTAATTTCGGCAAATTTAAGTACATCATTCTTGGACCATCCTGTTAAATCAGGCATAGTCATTGCTCCATTTGTCAACAATACAATTCTTTGGCCACTCATAACCTTGTCGCCACTAGTTGGAATTTGTTGAACAATTTTATTACCAGTACCTATGATACCAGTTTGAAGTCCCAGCTTCTCTACTTCTTTTGAAGCATCATCTACTGATTTATTAAGTAAATTAGGAACAGTTATGTACTGACTTGATGCATTAGTTGATTCTATAGGTGTGTCACCTTGATTAACCAATCTAGTTACAAGTGGATTAAATATCTCAGAAATTATTTGTTCTGCACCTTCAGTCATTAACTGTGGTTGTTTCATTGTTATATAAACAATATATTTTGGATCTTTATAAGGAACCATTCCGGCAACTGAGAATATATAATTACTTGATCCAGTTAGGTAACCACCAGTAGGTGAGGCAATTTGAGCAGTACCAGTTTTAACCCCCACTTCAACATCTGGAACATCATAAACACGTCCAGTACCATAATCCGCTGTTACAACTTCACGCATAGCATTTCTAACTTGTTTTGCAGTTGAAGCCTTAATAGGTTTCCCAACTTCGTTTGTTTTAAATTTCTGTGTTGTTTTTCCTGTAGTTGGATCAACAACCTTTTTTACTATTTGTGGTTGAACCATCACACCATTATTAGCTATAGCTGATATTGCCTGAAGCATTTGAATAGCATTGACGTTGACACTTTGTCCAAAGGATGTCATTGCTTGATCACTGGCGTGATCAAAAGAAATCATACCCGGAACTTCTCCTGGAAGTTCAATGCCAGTTTTTTGACCCATATGAAAATCTTTCATATATTTTAGCCATGTTTTGGCACCCATTTCTTGTTCAAGAGTAACCATACCTACGTTAGATGATCTTGGAAAGGCTTGTGACAAAGGTATAGAACCCCAACCTGCTTTATCCCAATCACTAATTTTACGACTTCCTATTTCCACTGATCCAGAATTGAAATACTCATTTGGATTGTAGTGTCCAGAATCAATTGAAGCTGATAGAGTCAAAATTTTCATTACTGAACCAGGTTCATATTGATCTTCAACCAAAGTATCTCTCCAACTATTCTCAAGACCCTTACCAGTTGACGGATTGAATGTAGGACGTTGTGTAGCTGCCTCAATAGCACCTGTTTTGGCATTCATAACAATTACTTGTAAATTTTTAGGATCATACTTTTCTTCAACATTTTGGCTCAGAACTTCGACATACTGTTGGACTTTACTATTTAGAGTTAAGTACACATTTGAACCATTTTCTGATTGTTTACCAACAGTTTGTGAACCTGGCAAAATATTATTATTTGAATCTACTTTTGATACGGTTTCGCCGTCCTTACCAGATAATACTTTGTTAAAGTACTTTTCAATTCCCATGACACCAGAAATATTGCTACCAGTGTCTGAACTCTTGGATTTAGTAATTCCCACTAAATTGGTTGCAAAAACCCCATTTGGATATGAACGTGATGGCAATTCTGTAAACTGAATTCCTTGCAAATTTTTTGAGGCAATTTTTTTCTTAGCTTCAATAGAGATACCGCGACCAGCTGAACCAAATTCAACTTGGTAAGCACCTTTATCTGATGGATTTAAAAATTTCAAAGCCTGTTCTTTTGAGATGGCCAAATTATCACTTAAGACTTCAGCGACCTTTTCTTTGTTATTTACATAAGCAGGTTTGCCATTTTCATCAGTTGCCTTTTTTGATAAAACTGCATAAACGTTGTAGATAGTTGATTCACCAGCTATTACATTACCTGTACTATCAAAAATATCCCCACGCTTGGCATTAACCTTTTGAACCTTTTGATATTTCAATTTTGTTCTATCAGAAAGATTTATACCATCTTTACTTTTCGTAATGGCAACGCTAGAAAATTGTCCTATGAATACAGAAAAAGACAAGATAGTGACTGCCCCAATTATTAGTCCAACAATTGTAGCATTGCGTCTTTTCTTGTCTGATAAATTATTTTTTATTATTCTTCTGAAGTTTGAAAAATTCATTTTGAAACATTCCTTACATTTTCATTACTCATTTTCAAATTATGTTCAGCTGCAAATGCTGATAATTTATCATAACTTGTTAATTCTGAGATCTCTTGTTGTAAGTTTACATTATTTGTTGTAGTTTGTGATGCTTCTGTATTAATTTTATTTAATTTATTTTGAGAAGTAGTCATTGATGCTCGCAAAGTAACCAATGAAACCGTAAGAATCATGGTAACAATAGCAACACCTATTATGGAAATAACTTCCATAGGAGAAATAGGAACTTTTCTAGTAATAACTTCAGTTGCTTTTACTACTGAAGGTTGTGGTTGTTCTAATGTTTGATATTGTTCTTGATTTCTAAATGCTGTACTTTCTCTCATAATTATTCTCCATAATAATAATTAAATTTTTTCTACAACTCTTAATTTGGCGCTATGCGAGCGGTTGTTTTGATCTAACTCTGATTCTGAAGGTAGAATCGGCTTTCTTGTAATCAATTTCAACTCAGGTTGTAAATCATCTGGTATAACTGGTAAGCCTCTAGGTACATCAACTTGAGCATTGACTTTAAAGATATTTTTTACAATTCTGTCTTCTTTGGACTGGAATGTAATAACACTTATACGTCCCTTAGGTGCTAATAACTCTATAGATACTTCTAGCGATCTTTCAATTGATCCCAATTCATCATTTACAGCAATTCTAATAGCTTGAAAAACTCTTTTGGCAGGATGACCACCTGTTCTTCTTTTTGCTGCAGGAATGGAATTTTTAACGATATCAGCCAATTCCAATGTAGATGTAATTCTGTGATCTTCTCGAGTTCTTTCAATAGATCTGGCTATTTGTTTAGCAAATTTCTCATCACTATATTTGAAAAATATACTTACTAATTCATTGAATGACCATGTATTGACAATCTCTTCAGCGTCCAAAGATTGGCGCTGATCCATTCTCATGTCTAATCTTGCTTCCTTCTTGTAACTAAAACCTCTTGTTGCATCGTCAAATTGTGGTGATGAAACACCAAGGTCATAGACAACACCATCAACTGACTCAACACCTAATTCATTTAATCGCGATTTGATATTTTCAAAGTTATCACGAATCATTATCAATTTATTTGTACCAACGATTTCAGAATTATTTTGAATATCTTCACCGACTTTTATGGCTTCTTCATCACGATCAAAAGCGTAGACAGTACTGTTATTTATTCTTTTTAACAATTCTGTTGTATGTCCACCTCTTCCAAAAGTTGCATCCACAAATACTGAGTTATCTCGCGGATTAACTTCATCGATGGTTTCTTTTAGTAGAACTGTTGTATGATCAAAATTTTTAGAAGTCAAAATCAGTCATCTTCTCCGATATATCTTCAAAATTTTCTTCTGCTTGTTGGCTAAACTCTGTCCATTTGTCTTCATCCCAAATTTCAATACGATCTGAAACTCCAACAATGACACAATTTTTTTCTAATTTAGCAAAATCTGTGAGTGGGTTTGAAATGTTAATTCTTCCTTGCTTATCAAATTCTGCTTCCATAGCAGCTGAATAGAAGAATCTAGTAAATGCACGTGCATCTTTCTTAGTTAGTGGAAGTTTATCAAGCTGATGTTCCAGCTTCTCCCACTCGCTCATTGGATATCCGAATAAGCAACCATCCATTCCACGAGTCAATACAAATCCATCTTCCATTTCTTTACGAAACTTAGCTGGAACGATAATACGTCCTTTTGCATCAATCGTATGATGGTACTCTCCCATGAACATCCAAATCACCTCTTTCTCACATATATAAATTTACCACAATCTACCACTATCCTCCACTTTTTATTCAGTTTTTATCATTTTTATTTATTAAGCCTGATAAATTAATATTTTAACTAGGTGGGGGATTATCCCACTTATTGCAAATATTCTTAATTTGAAGTAACATTCAATTATCAATTATCAGGTGGTGAAGATTAATGAATAATCAAAAACCGAAAAAAAGTGCAATTACTCGAATTACACAAGTCATTATTTGGTTGATGATCATTGTTACATTAGGTGGAGTTATTTTAGGAGCCGTCTTTAGTTTTATAAATTAAAAAAAGAGGTTCTCACAAAAGTGAGAACCTCTTTTTATTTTATTTAGACTTTAATTATTCTATTTATAAATCTATTTAAAAATACGAGAATTATCGTCAGCATAATTAAGTTGGCTAGAAAACTTCCTCCATTGATGACTAGAGAATAGATCCATGGATTCATATTTTTTGGTGCATACAATCCCCAATATATTCCACCAGCAATAAAATGTAAGAAATACTTTGCAAAAAATCCTATTGTGGAATAAATCAAGATTACAAAGAATGTACTTTTTCCTTCTTGTATTTTTTCTTTAACTCTTGTACTTCCTATTCCAGCTAATCCAATTGCTGCAAAGGCGATTGGATACTCTATAAATCCCTGTAAAGGATTTAAAAATCCTCCACTACTAAATCCTCTTAAAATTAAATCAAGAATCCCCCACACTAATCCAGCCGTCAATCCTGGTTTGAGACCCCTTCTCAGGGCAAATATAACCATAGGAACCAACCCATATACTACTTCAATAGATGATGCACCAACTGAATGTGGTATATAATTCAATGCCTGAGCTAAAGCTGTTATTATTGCTCCTTCTATTAGGATAATTAACCCATCTTTTTTTTCCATAAAAAAACTCCCTTATGATTTTTTGTCATCACAAGAGAGTTAGAATAGTCTAACAAATAGACATCTAATAACACATTCCTACGCATGTACTAACATAACAGGTTTAAAGGGTCTGACATATTTGTCACTCTCAGCCATTCGGCTCCCCCTGTGTTGACATATTTAACTATTGTTACCATATCACAGAATTTAACTTCTACCAAACAATCTGCCGATAAATCCTTGTTTCTTTTCCTCGGCATCAAATAAATCTAAAGGAATTGTCTCGCCCAACATACGTTTAGCTATATTTTTGTATCCTCGACCAGCTTCACTGTTTGGATCGTTAACAATTGTTTGTCCCGAGTTAGAAGCATAGATAACATCATCTTCATCAATAACTACACCAATAAGAGGAATTCCTAAGTGGTCCACAATATCAGTTATATTCATTGAAGTTCCATTGTTAATCATATTTTTGCGAATTCTATTAATAATTAAGTGAGGTGTCACTGGCATGTTTAATTCTTCTAGAATTCCAACCACACGATCTGAGTCACTTATCGATGATACTTCAGGGTTAGTTACAATAAGTGCTCCATCTGCAACTGAGACAGCATTTTGGAATCCTTCTTCTATACCAGCAGGACAATCGATAATAACAAAATCAAATCTAGATTTTAGATATTCGACAATGCCACTAATAGATTCTTTGTCTAAAGCATATTTGTCTTCAAATTGAGAAGCAGCTAATAAATATAAATTATCGTCAAATCTTGGATCTCTAACTAGTGCTTGAGAAATAGCGACTCTTTGACTAGCAACATCCAAAACATCATAAACAATCCTATTGGTTAAACCTAATACGGAGTCAAGATTTCTTAACCCAATATCAAGATCAATCATACAAACTTTTTGATTCATACTTGCTAGAGCTGTACTTATATTTGCAGTAGTTGTAGTTTTACCTACACCACCCTTACCAGACGTTACTACAATTGAAATTCCCATTATCTAAAAAAGTCCTCTCAAATTAATTTTTGAAATTTTTAATATCGTCTACACTAATTGAATGTATATCATCTAGATAAGCATATTGATTATCTGTATATTTTTCTGAATTTCCGTCAGCAACTATTTCAAAAGTATCCGCAATTCTAACTTGAGCTACCTTAGCCAAATTTCCAAGAATATTGGCTGAAGTATTATCGGGATAACCTGCTTGGACAATACCACTGACTTCTCCCAAAATATACACAGATCCTGTAGCTGAAATTTGTGCAGAAGGATGTAAAGTGCCTAAGAATATTAAATCACCTTGATACTCTCTTTTTTGCCCACTTCTGATAATCCCTGTCTCAATATTGATATTACTCTCTTCAATTTTCTCTTCGACATCATCTTTTGATAGTACATCTGATTCCAAACTTTGAAGATCAATTTGTGGGTACTTTGACAGAATAGTTTTTATTTCCAGCAATCTTTCAGAAGAGAGCTGTCTGCTTCCAGTTTTAACAAAGAATTTTATTGATTTATCTTCTGCACCCAAATTTTGTTGCAAAATTAATTCTTTAAAATCTTTAATCGAATCTTCTAAATTAGCTTCATCATTGAAGGTTACAACGATACCTTCTTTATTCCCCTTAAAAACAACGTTGTTCATCGTGATTCCCTCCGATATTTCACTAACCAATCACATATCCTTGCCATAATTACATATAAAATAAAAAACATTACAATATTAAATAATAAAGTTGGTCCTAATGTAAAAGTTACATAATCCAAAAAATCTGTTGTTGTCTGTTGAAATAATCTTTCTAACAGATATACAAAAGTTTGTAATACAACTAGTACAATAAAATAAACTGAAATTTCATAAATGAAATCTGAGCTTGCAAATAAATATTTGTAATGGTCAATTCCATAAAGGATAACTGGTATCAAAACTGTATAGATTCCTATTAATCCTGAATAATAAAAATCGTATGACAAACCAAAAATCACGCCGTATATTATGATCAATCTGGTATCATCCATTCTTAAACAAAGCATAGTTAGTGCCATCAGCATTAACTGTGGAACGACAAAAAATGTTCCTTTATTTATGTTGTCAAAAAAAGACCATTTGATTATTCCATCAAGGAAGAATGTGATAAAAAGAAAAATTACTTGAAAAGAAATCTTACGTCTTCTAATTTCCATTTTTAATCACCACTAACCTTTGACTTAATAACTGTAACAACAGTAAAGTCTCTTAAATCTGCAGACGGAGTTATGTAAACAGAATTTGTCATTCCGTAATTGTCCTTTTTAATTCCATAAACCTTACCTACATAAAGACCCTTAGGAGTTCTACCACCCAATCCTGAGGTTACAACTCTTTGACCTTTTTTGATTCCATCTGTAGATTGAACATTTTCCATAACTAGTTTTCCAGTTGATGAATCATATTTACTAATAACTCCATCAATTGCATCTGTTCCTTGAATTTCAACAGCAAATTTATCGCTAACTTCATTATTTGTTGAGATCAATTCTACTTTTGAACTAATCTTGTTAACTTCAACAATTCTACCTATCAGACCATTTCCAGACATTACTGGCATGTTTTTCTTAAGACCGCTGGTAGAACCGCGATTAATTGTAAGATAATTTTGCCAATTATTAGGTGATCTAGTTACTACTGAAGCAGTCTGGATATCATAGTCGGTTAACGTAGCATCTAGCTTCAATTCTTTTTTTAATTTGGAGTTTTCATCTTGAACAGTTTTTAAATCAGCTTTATTTTTATCTAATTCATCTATTCTAGATTTTAAACGTTGATTTTCAGTATAAGTATTATAAAAACTAGCAAACTGTGAGTTCACATTTTTTGCTGCATTTACGGGATACGCAAAAACGCCACCTACTAAACTGTATGTGTCATTCCCTATCTGTTGGACAAATGATGGTGTTTCATCGTTATCCCTAACGTTAACTGAAACTGCTAAAAGTCCAAATGTAACAATAATAATAATCATAAAAATTATGAACTTTTTATTTGAAAAAAATTTCTGCATAATTTTCTCCCACAATAATCAATAAAAAAAACGGGTTACCCCGTTTACTTTTGACGACGGATCACATCGATATTTTTAAGTGATTCACCAGTACCTGCGGCAACACAATCCAAAGGATCTTGCGCAATAAATACAGGAACACCAGTTGCTTCTGATATAACTTCTGGTAAGTGATGTAGTAATGCTCCACCACCAGTAAGAACGATACCATGATCGATAACATCAGCAGCAATTTCTGGTGATGTTTCTTCTAGTGTTTCCTTAATAGCAATAATAATTTCTTCAACATCTTCGTGAATTGCTTTAGCAATGTCTTCACCAGTTAGTTGGATTGTTTTAGGTAATCCAGTAACAAGATCTCGACCTCTAATTTGCATTGCTTCTAATTCAGTAGCTTTTTCAACTGAAGCTGAACCAACTTGAATTTTAACTTCTTCAGCAGTTCTTTCACCAATTTGTAAATTGAAATGTGCCTTGATATAAGTAGTGATTGATTCATCAAACTTATCTCCAGCCACTCTAATTGAACGTGAAGAAACAATTCCACCTAATGAAATTGTAGCAACATCAGTAGTACCACCACCAATATCAACAACCATGTTACCAGTTGGATCCATAACAGGTAGACCTGCACCAATAGCAGCAGCAAATGGTTCTTCAATGACATAAGCTTCTTTAGCACCAGCATGTTGAGTAGCTTCGATAACAGCTCTCTTTTCAACTTCTGTAACACCACTTGGTACACAAACCATCACTGATGGTTTTGAGTTACCAGCAGCTTTTGAAATGAAATATTTCATCATGGCAGCTGTTGTATCGTAATCAGCAATAACTCCATCCTTCATAGGACGAATTGCTGAAATACTACCTGGTGTACGTCCAATCATTTCACGGGCATCAGAACCTACAGCAACAACTTCACCTGTATTATTATTTTTAGCTACAACTGAAGGTTCGTTAAGGACAATTCCTTTACCTTCAACATAAACTAGAGTATTAGCAGTACCTAAATCGATACCTATTTTTTTTGAACTAATTCCAAACAATATTATATCTCCTTTAATAACGACTGAAAATCGGACATTTTAAGCTAAAGAAAATTATATCATATATAAATGTAATTTTTATACAATGAAAAAACTTAACTTAATTGAAACATTATAAATTTACTTTTATAAAATCATTCTTTGAAACAATTAGATGATCAATAAATTTAATACCCATTATTGTACAGCATTCTTCAATTCTTTGTGTAAGTTTTTTATCATTTTCTGAAGGAATTAATCTTCCAGAATAATGATTATGAACTATAAGAACTTGAGTGGCTGAAATTGACAGAGCTTCTCGGATAATATCACGCGGGTGAACTGTGGCTGAATCCATAGTTCCGATAAACATTATTTTTTCAAAAATTATATTATTATCACTATCTAGAAACAACGCCAGTAGCTTTTCTTGTTTAGAAAAACCTATCTTATTGCTAGCGTGTTTTGCAATCTCAGATAATGAATTAAATTTTTGAGGCATTACGTCACTTTCAAGTTTTCTGGAACCCAGTTCAGTAGCTGCCATTATTTTACATCCCTGCGCTAAGCCGATACCCTGTTGATCCAATAAATTTTGTAATGAAAAATCTAAATTTGGATACTTAGTAACTATCGAATGAGCTATCTCTGCAACATTAATATGTTTATTGCCATTGCCCAATAAAACTACCAATAATTCTAAGTTAGACAACGATGTTACACCATTTGTCTGAATTTTCTCTCTTAATTTTATCATTCTTTAAATTACGAAAGTATTCAATAAATCAGACACTAAGTAAAAAGATCCTGTAACTAAAAATATTTGATCACTCGTTTGTTCATCAATAAAACTTGAATAAAAGTCTCTATAATCATCCACAAATTCAACGTTCGAATAACTGGATAAATCGTAATCTTCTTTTCCAGCAGATCGCAATTTTTTTAACTGAGTTATGTAGACTTTTTTACTATATTTAGACAAATTTGATAGAATAACATCTCTCTTTTTATCTTTCATGCCCGAATACAATACTATTATATCTTTATTGGGCCATGTTTTTGTTAAAGAATTTGTTAAATTATCAATTGCCGCAAAATTATGTGCACCATCAAAAATAACTAGTGGATCTCTCCTCACTACTTGCATTCTTCCAGGTATCGGATGACTTTCAATTTCAGATATCTCATCCGTTAAGTCATGCTCTTTGTTAAGAAGATAGAATGCTTCAATTGCCATTGCTGCATTGATCGCAGTAGTTTTTTCAATTCCTAAGATACTAACAGGATAGGTTTCTCCATTTTTAAAATCAAAATTGATTTTAATATCTTTCACTCGGAAATTTTCTATATTAAATTCCCTTTCGAATTGATACACAGAACTATCTTTTTGATCCGCTACTTTTTCAATAAGATGACTGACATCATCATCTAATAATCCCAATATAACAGGTGTATTCTGTTTTATTATTCCTGACTTTTCTCTTGCTATATCTAACAACGTAGGACCAATAATATTCTCATGATCCATTCCTACTGAAGTTATAATGGACAGAACTGGCTTCACAATATTTGTCTTATCTCTTTTTCCGCCGATACCTACCTCAACAACCGCAATATCTACTCTATCCTTAAAGTAAAGTAATCCCAGTGCAGTAACAAATTCAAATTCAGTTAATTCAATCCCCTTAGTTTGGGCAACAATATAATTACTCAAATTGCACAAATCATCATTACTAATATATTCATGATTGATTTGAATGCGTTCATTAAATATTTTTATAAATGGAGAAATAAACATCCCTACACGTAAGTTGGATGCTTCCAATAAATTAGCCAAATAATTTGTCGTAGTGCCCTTCCCATTTGTTCCAGTGATGTGCACTATCTTATAGCTATCTTGAGGATTCCCTAATTTTTGCATCGCTAGTTTAATAAAATCCAAACTATCAGATTCATGAAATTTGGGTAATGAATGAATATACTCTACTGCTTCATCTGATGTTTTAAACATATAATCTCTCCCAATAAAAAAACCATCTATTCTCATTATAGATGGCTTTTTTATTATTTACTATTTTTAAGTTGTTCGATACGTTGTTTTACTTTATCTTGCTTATCTTGATAATCTGCAAGTTTTGCTTTTTCTTCTGCAACAACACTTTCAGGAGCTTTCTTAACAAATCCTTCATTAGAAAGTTTCTTGTCAATTCTTGAAATTTCCTTGTCTAGCTTTGCAACTTCCTCTTCTTGACGTGTAATTTCTTCATCAATATTGATAAGCTCTGCTAATGGAACATAAATTTCTGTGCCACTAATAATCGCAGTCATAGCAAGATCAGGAGCTTCTAAATCAACAGAAACTTGTAAATCCTTAGGATGAACAAAACGATCTATATAATCTTTGTTGTCTAAGAAAATTTCTTTTATAGAATCATTTTCAGGTTTGATTAGAATATCAACTTCTTTTGACATTGGTGCATTTGCATCTACACGAATTTTTCTTACTGCTTTGATCAAATCAATTAGTATTTCCATTTGTTCAACTGATTCTGAATCTTCAAATTCAGCATGAGTAGTTGGATATTCTGATGTAGAGATTGATTCACCTGTATGAGGCATTGATAACCAAATTTTTTCGGTAACAAATGGCATAATTGGGTGCATTAATTTCAAAATCTGATCTAAAACATAAGTAAGTATCATGCGTTTATGATCTTTTGAAGCACCATCTTCACCAGTAAGTGTTGCTTTACTCATTTCAATATACCAATCACAAAAGTCATTCCAGATGAAATTGTACATTGCTCGACCTGCTTCACCAAATTCAAACTTGTCAAATAGACGTGTAACATCAGAAACAGTTTGATTTAGTTTAGCAAGAATCCACTTATCAGAAAGATCAAATGAGTTATCAATTGTTATATTATCTACTGGTTGAGCAGATTCATCCAAATTCATGATAACAAAACGACTAGCATTCCAAATTTTATTTATAAAATTCCATGCTGCATCCATCTTGTCGTAACTGAATCTTGTATCCTGACCAGGAGTAGAACCCATCATCAAGAACCATCTTAATGAATCAGCACCATACTTCTCAATAACTTCCATTGGATCAATACCATTACCCAATGATTTACTCATCTTGCGACCTTGTTCATCACGAATTAGACCATGAATAACAACATTTTCAAATGGACGTTCTCCAGTAAATTTCAAACTTTGGAAAATCATTCTTGATACCCAGAAGAAAATGATATCGTAACCAGTTACAAGAGTATTTGTTGGGAAATATTTCTTATAATCTTCACTATCAACATCAGGCCAACCCATAGTTGAAAATGGCCATAATGCACTAGAGAACCAAGTATCCAGAACATCTTCTTCTTGAGTCCAATTTTCAATATCTGCAGGTTCTGTTTCACCTACATAGATTTCTCCTGTTTCTTTATGATACCAAGCAGGAATTTGATGTCCCCACCATAATTGTCTAGAAATAACCCAATCGTGAACATTTTCCATCCATTGAGTAAAGGTATTTTCAAAACGTTCTGGAACAAAATCTACCTTGTTATCTGTTTCTTGGTTCTTCAAAGCCATTTCAGCTAATGGTTGCATTTTAACAAACCATTGTGTTGATAGTCTTGGTTCAACTACCGCATCTGATCTTTCTGAATGTCCAATACTATGAGTATAATCTTCAACTCTAATCATAAATCCAGCGTCTTCAAGATCTTTTTGAATTGCCTTACGAGCATCAAAGCGATCCATGCCATTATACTTACCAGCACGTTCGTTCATTGTTCCATCAGCATTCATTGTGTTAATACGTTCAAGATTATGGCGATTACCCACTGCAAAATCGTTAGGATCGTGAGCAGGTGTTATTTTAACCATACCTGTACCAAACTCTTTATCTACATAATGATCTTCAATAATTGGAATTTTTCTATCTACTAAAGGAACAATGACTTCTTTACCAACGATATCTTTATATCTATCATCGTCTGGACTGACAGCAATAGCTACATCACCAAACATGGTTTCTGGTCGAGTTGTTGCAATTTCAATAAAACCAGAACCATCAGCGTATGGATACTTAACATGGTAAAAAGCACCATTATCATCTTTATGAATAACTTCAATATCAGAAAGTGCTGTTTGAAGAACAGGATCCCAGTTGATTATATATTCACCACGATAAATTAACCCTTGATTGTATAGTTCAACAAAGACTTTACGAACAGCTTTGGATAATCCTTCGTCTAGGGTAAATCTTTCTCGATCATAATCTAATGAAAGACCTAACTTGCCCCATTGAGATTTAATGATTGAACCAAATTCATCTTTCCAGTTCCAAACCTCTTGAACAAATTTTTCACGGCCTAACTCATATCTAGTTACACCTTTTTCTTCTCTAAGTTTAGCTTCAACTTTAGCTTGGGTAGCTATACCCGCGTGATCCATTCCTGGAAGATACAAGGTATCATAACCTTGCATTCTCTTGAATCTAATTAATGTATCTTGAATTGTTGTATCCCAAGCATGACCTAAATGTAGTTTTCCAGTTACATTTGGAGGTGGGATTACTATCGAATAGGGTTTTGCTTCAGCGTTTCCTGAAGGCTTAAATACCCCTTGTTCTAGCCATTTATCATAGCGACCTTCTTCTACTTCATTGGGACTATACTTAGTATCCATATCAATTTCTCTAACCATATTTTTCTCCTTAAAATAAAAAAACACCCATCCTATGGAATAGGACGAATGCTCGCGGTGCCACCTAAATTAAGAGTTTTTAAAAAACTCTTCACTCTACAATTAACGGTGTCCCGATCTTTAAAAGATAGCTCATAGGTAACAATTAATATCGATATCTAGGTAATTCTCAGCTGACATACCATTCTCTTAAGATATCTAATATCAATACTCCTAATCATTGCTGATAACTTGATGATAAATTATTACATCAATATCGTCAATATATTTATTAAAGCAAACTGCTAATTTCATCTTGTTTTGAATCCATAAATGTATCCCCAGGTTCAACAGTAGTTATCTTAATATTATCTAATGAACGTTGAATTAAGCCATCAATATCCAATGAACTTTCAAACTTAATAGTCTTTTCCATATTAGGTTTAGTCTTTGGACTTGGTGGAGCAAATACTGTACAACAATCTTCAAAAGGCATAATTGATAAATTAAATGTATCAATATTTTCTGCAACTCGAATAATATCTGTTTTATCCATCGTAGCAACAGGTCTAAGTATTGGGGTTGTTGTCACCTCATTGATAGCTGCCATACTTTCAAGAGTCTGCGAGGCAACTTGTCCAACAGCCTCACCATTGAAAATCGCCAATCCTCCACGCTGTTCACGAATCATATCTGTTAATCTCAACATAAAACGACGTTGAATTGTCATCAAATATCCTTCAGGAACATTAGCTTTAATAGTTTCTTGAATCTCAGCAAATGGAACTTCGATAAATTTAATACTTCCACCAAATGATGTCAATTTACTTGTTAATTCTTTTGCTTTATTCAATGCTTGCTCAGAAGTATATGGAGGGCTGAAGAAATGAACCATCTCTATTTCAACACCACGTTTTAATGCAAAATATCCTGCAACAGGAGAATCAATTCCTCCTGACAACATCAACATCCCTTTACCTGCAGTACCAACAGGAAGACCTCCAGCACCTTTAACAGTTAAATATGACAAATATATCCCATCGTGACGTACTTCAACGGATATTTTAATATCAGGTTTACGAAGATCGACCTTAATTTCAGGAAATTCTACACAAATTGCATCTCCTAATTGAAGATTAATTTGATTAGTATCCAGTGGATAATCATGATCAGATCGTTTTGTACCAACTTTGAAAGTCATACCAGGTTCATATGCTTCGTGCATCATATCAATCGCTGTCTTTTTAACTTCTTCAAAATCTTTGGATACCCTGATACTCAAAGAGAATGTTTGAATACCAAAGATATTTTTCAATTTTTCCATAATGGGTTTTGCATCTAAACCATTCAATTGGATATGCAAACGGTCACGATGAGGTTGAATAGTTAACTCAGGATAATCTTTTAAAACTTTAGTGACATTACCATGCAGACGCCCAATAAAACTATTGCGATTTTTTCCCTTTGTTGATAGTTCACCATAGCGAACCATAATTTCAGTATATTTCATTAATTTCTCCTAGTTTAGAATTTGAAAATGATTATAAATTTCGTCCAGATTTTGAATGAATTCATTCATCTCTGAAACTGTATTGTTTTCATCTAAGCTCACTCTAACTGCGCTGGTAGCAATTTTTTCAGGTACTTTCATTGCTTTAAGAGTACTTGACTCTAGACCCTTTTTAGAAGAACAAGCGCTAGTTGTCGAGATATAAATCTCTTTCTTTTCAAAAGTGTGGACAATTGTTTCTCCACGAACTCCATCTATTGTAAAACAAATAATATGTGGCGCAAAAGTATCTTCTAATTTAGAAAAAACATGCACATTCTCAAGTTTTCCTAAGTGTTCTAGTAATTTAGTTTTCAATTCTAGAATATTATTGGTTTTCTTTTCTTCATCATCTTTTAAAAGACGAATAGCTTTAGCCATTGCAGCAATAGCAGGTGTATTTTCTGTACCACTACGGAAATTGTGTTCTTGTCCACCACCAGCAAGTAATGGTTCAAGTTGCTTACCATCTTTCATATATATGAAACCAATTCCTCTAGGTGCATGAAATTTATGACCTGAGAATGTATAAAAGTCAACTCTGTCGTTCATAAACTTACCTTCAAGATTTTTACCTATTGCCTGAACTGCATCAACATGTAATGAAATACTTGGATAATCATTTAGCACATCTGCTATTTCATTGATAGGTTGAATAGCCCCTATTTCATTGTTTACAGCCATTATTGACACTAAAATAGTATCTTTGCGAATTGCCTTCTTTAAATCTGCTATCTTAATATGACCGGTATCGTCCACAGGTAAATAAGTAACCTCAAATCCTAATGATTCGAGCTGCTTCATAGTATTAGTAACTGAAGGATGCTCAATAGAACTAGTAATTATATGTTTACCAAATTCTCTTTTCTTGTAAGCAGTTCCCTTAATAATCCAATTATTACCTTCTGTACCCCCACTAGTGAAATAAACTTCACTAGGGTTAAAATTTAGCAAGTCAGCAATTTGTTTACGTGAACTCTCAACTAGTTCATAAGCGTTTAATCCCAGATTATGTAAACTAGATGGATTCCCCCAAAAATTTCTTGTTGCCGTTTCATAGGTACTTAAAACTGAATCATCTATCTTTGTTGTTGCACTATTATCAAAATATATCATTATTTTCACCCAAAATAAAAAGGCCTAACGGCCAAATTTTTATTATTATAATGTACATCATTTTCTAAAATCATGCACTAATTGAATCTTTTATTCTTTCAACTGATCCCGGTTCAACCTTTTCTAAGGCAGAAGAAATTACATTTACTGATTTTTCAAACTCAAACTCATTATCAAATAATTCTCTTGCAGTTGTAAGTCTATCATTTAATGTAGCATCTTGATCTGCGTATCTTGTAGAGTATTGCATCAATCTTTCTGATAACTCAATATCGAATTTTAGTTTATTAGTCATTTCTACTAAATTCTCTAAATCTTCTTGAGTAACAATAGATTGTTTGCTTACATCTTCAACATTAACACGTTCTGAATTTAGCTCATCATTCATTTTTTTGATTTCATCATAAACCATATAGAAATAATCTAAATAATCGTCAGGAAGTCCATTAATTCTAAATTGTTCTAGTGATCTCTTTTGTATATCTAAATTTTTTGAAAATCTTGATACACTTTGAATTGCAACTTCTTCGGTTGAAATCATTTCGTTAAGTTGATCATTTATAACTTTTTCGTCACGTTCAATTTTATCTAACTTATCAATTGTTTCTTTAAAGTTTTCAGATACTTCACTATAAACAACTTCTTTATCAGCTATCTTTTGAATATCATAATCAAATTTTTCTCTGATACGATTTAATTCTTCATTGTGCTTCTTAACAGATAATAGGATATCTCCGTCGATAACATAGCTTTCTTTTAAATTCTGAACACGTTCTTCGAGTCTGTTATGTTGAAACTTTGCGTGATTAAAGTAGTCAATGACTGGCTTTTGCTGTTTAAGAACAGTTCTCTTTGCGTCATTTTCACGTGACAGTATCTCGTAAAGGTCCTCTATTTGTTGATGAATAACATCATTTTTTAATGTTGAATCATTAAATTGAAGTTCAGCTAAATCGACATTTGATTTAGCAATATTAGTTTCAACAGAATCAATTAACTGCTCAATATCCTCTTTGAATTTAAATTGTTGTTTTTCCAATTTGTCATATACAAAACGAATTTCTTCTAATTGTTCTGGAAAAACATCATCAAGTTCTTTATGTAGAGGTTCAATGATATCAAGTTGATTATTGATAAGTTTAATTTTTGTACTTGCTTCGTCAATATATTGACTTGCTTCGATATAGTCCCCTTGTCTTGTCAATTGTTCCTCAGTATCAAGAAGATTAGATATCTCTGCCAATTCTTCAGAAAGCTTATCCGATGCCGAGCCAAAGTTAAATGATTGTGTAAGAATCTCTTTACGAAGAACTTCGAATTCTTTTCTAAGAGCCTGACTCTGTGAAGCATTTGATTCATTACTCTTTGAGATATTCATCAATCTATCGTAGATTTGAGAAATTGTGATTTGAATTGAATTTAATTCTTCATTTATGTTTCTTAAACTACGATAAGTTTGAAATACTCGAAACTCCGTATTACTGTTTGCAATACGATTCAATCTATTTTCTGCCTTTGGTAGTCGATCTTCTAATTGCATTTCAAAATCAGATTTTGATTGTCCAAAGATCTCCAGACTAGTACCAGTCATCTTCATCTCTTCAAGATCTTCTATTTTTTCAATCAGCTTATCTTCTTTAATATTAGCGATTTTTTTTCTATATTCATCAATTGTTCTACTGTTTCTTTGTTGTAAAAACCACATATATAGAAAAACAGCGACAACCAACAGAATAATTACTATAATAGATATAAACACGTGCACACCCCTGTTATGGTCTTTATTGAATAAAAGTATATCAGACCAAAAAATGAAAATATCAATATACAAGCATTCATAATAAACTTTTAACTTTTATGATTAATAAATAACTTTGACAGAGTGCAATCAATAATGATAAACTATTCTTTATGTAAAGTATGCAGCAAAGAGCGACAAGAACGTCAACAGTCATCAACAGATAAGTAAACGAGTAACCCGGCTGCATGTGGTGAAAGTTCCAAAGATGCCTGCACGAATGTTGAACTCTTAGTTAAATATTTTACTCCAAAAAAATTATTGGAGGACAAATTAATGTCTAGATATACAGGACCTCGTTGGAAATTATCTCGTCGTTTAGGTATTTCCCTATCAGGTACAGGTAAAGAAATTGCTCGTCGTAACTATGCTCCAGGTCAACATGGACCAAACAGTCGTCGTAAGATTTCTGAATATGGTACACAATTAACAGAAAAGCAAAAGCTACGTTTCATGTACGAAGTTAACGAACGTCAATTCCGTAACTTGTTTAAACGTGCTGGTAAGATGGAAGGAATTCATGGTTTCAACTTGATGCTTCTTCTTGAAACAAGACTTGACAATGTTGTTTACAGACTTGGATTAGCTAATACTCGTCCACAAGCACGTCAACTTGTAAACCACGGTCACATCCTTGTTGATGGCAAACGTGTTGATATTCCTTCTTACGAAGTTAAGATTGGACAAGAAATCACACTAAGACCAAAATCAAAAGATCTAGCAATTGTTAAAGCTAACCTTGAAAGTGTTGTTGGTCGTCCTGGTTTCGTAAACTTTGATGAAAACACACTTACTGGTTCTCTTGTAAGAATGCCAGAACGTGATGAACTAGAACCAAATGTTGATGAATCACTAGTTGTTGAATACTACAACCAAATTCTTTAATATCTACAAAAAAACATCCACTGTGTGGATGTTTTTTTTATTTATATTCTAAACTGTTATAATTAGTATTATGTCAAAATTCTAATTAGGAGGAATTATGCAGACACCACTAGCCTATCGAATGAGACCTACAAACATTGATGAAATAGTTGGGCAACAACACCTTGTGGGTGAACATAAAATCATTCGTCGTATGGTACAAGCAAAAATGCTATCATCGATGATTTTATATGGTCCTCCTGGAATTGGTAAAACCAGCATTGCAAGTGCTATTGCCGGAAGTACTAAGTACGCATTTCGTATGTTAAATGCTGCCACCGATACCAAAAAAGATTTACAAATTGTAGCAGAAGAAGCAAAAATGAGCGGCACTGTTGTTCTATTATTAGATGAAATTCATAGACTCGATAAGACCAAACAAGATTTTCTCCTACCATTATTAGAAAGTGGCTCAATTATATTAATTGGTGCTACAACTGAAAATCCATACATAAATATCAGTCCTGCTATTAGATCTCGTGTTCAAATATTCGAACTTAAGCCTTTGAGCATAGATGATATGAAAATAGCTGTCCAAAGAGCATTAGATGATAAAGATAAGGGCTTAGGTAATTATCCAGTAGATTTAGATGATAATGCTCTCAATTTACTTGTAAGCTCCACTAATGGCGATCTAAGAAGTATTCTTAATGGTTTAGAGTTATCTGTCCTTTCAACTGATGAGATCGACGGAAAGATACATATTGACCTTAAAACCATCGAAGAATCAGTTCAAAAGAAAGCTATTTCTGCTGATAAAGACGGCGACAGTCACTACGATGTCATTTCTGCATTTCAGAAATCCATACGTGGTAGTGACGTCAATGCTGCCCTACTCTATCTTGCTAGATTACTAGAGGCAGGTGAAATAACAATTGCTATAAGAAGATTGTTAATTTGTGCCTATGAAGATGTTGGCTTAGCTAATCCACAAGCTTGCTCAAGAGCTGTACAAGCTGCTCAAGTAGCTCAAATGGTGGGAATGCCGGAAGCAAGAATTCCATTAGCAAATGCAGTTATAGAATTGTGTCTATGTCCTAAATCAAATTCAGCTATGGAAGCAATTGATTCCGCACTTTCTGATGTTCGTTCTGGTAAAGCCTCATCAATTCCTGATGATTTGAAAGATGCACATTACTCAGGTGCAAAAGAATTAGGACACGGTGTTGGCTACAAATATCCTCATAATTATCCTAATGCTTTTATAAACCAACAATATCTTCCAGATAATTTAGCAAATAAAACATATTATGAACCTAACGAAACTGGTAAATATGAACAAGCTTTAAAACTTAGAATTCAACAAATTGAACAATGGAAAAAGGAGCAAAACATTGATAGTTAATATCTTAATGATTATCTTTATAATATTTTTACTTGGTCTTTCCTATAATCTTTGGTACTACAGCGACAAAAAGTTTTTAATTTATGATCCAAAAGATATAGCATCACTGAAACCAACTATGAGAATAACTGCAGGACTCCTTTGCCTTGATTCGATTGCAGGGATCATAATATTATTTTTGGGAAATGTGAAGTCTAACTTAATTATTTTAGTAGCAGGTGCTTTTATCGCAGGATTTTTCTCAATTTATCTATCGAATATACGTAGATAACTGTATTTATGTTTCCGAATACATTACAATATAATCAGATACAAAAAATTACTTGAGGTGATTATCATGCTACAACAATATAAAAATATTCTAGTACCAATTGATGGTTCATTTGAAGCTGAATTAGCTTTCAAAAAAGCTGTAGAAGTTGCTAAAAGAAACAATGCTACAGTTCATATTCTACATATCATTGATACTCGTGCTTTCCAAAACGTTTCTAGTTTCGACACTACAATGGTCGAAGAAATTACTGAAAAAGCAAAAGAAACTGTTAAGGGTTATGTAGAAACTGCCAAAAGTGCTGGTCTAGAAGACGTAGATTACAGCATTGAATATGGTGCACCTAAAACAATTATTTCCGCAGAATTTCCAGAAAAACACAATATTGATTTGATTATGATTGGTGCTACTGGATTGAATGCAATGGAAAGATTGCTTATTGGATCTGTTACAGAATACGTAACACGTACTGCTAAGTGTGATGTATTAGTTGTAAGAACAGATTTGGACAACAAAGAAATTAAAGCACCAAAATAAAAAAAGCCGACATAAAATGTCGGTTTTTTTTTATTGAAATAAACTCAAATTCTTTTGCTTTAATTCTACTAATACACGCTCATGTAATTTAGGATTATCATTGATATCTGAGATAACGTAAGCTTGAACAAGAGCCTTATCTGGTGTTTCATCAACTAAGATCTTAGCTTGTGCCAAAATGTAGAACATGACATCCAACTTGAACAATGATTGTTCTTTCTTAGCAATGAAGATACCTGATTTGGCAAATTTCAATGCTTGATCATTATCACCTAGGTTAAGTGATAATTCTGACATGTTAGCATATATTAAAATACTATCATGATAATTTTCATCATTTATTTTTTCAACACTGGAATTAATTAATGATTTTGTTTGATCATAGTAAACCTGAGCTTCATCATTTGATTTCTTATTAACATATGATTTTGCTGTATAGATATCAATTAGGATATCGTACATATCAATGTTAGTTAAATCAACATTCATGGCCCTATTAAAGTCAAAGATGGCTTTATCGTAATTGTGATTTACTTCGTATTCAACTAAACCATTAAAGAAATGAATTAATTTAATTTCTTGCTTATTATTTACATTAACATTGCTTAATTTATTTAACTTTTCAGCAATTGCTTTATAATCAGCATGATAAAACAATGTTTTAATTTCACTAATTATTGAGTAGATTTGACTATCGTCATTGACGATTACAAGGTTCATTGTGATACCCAGTCTCTCACATAAACGAACCAATATTTCCATACTTGGAATCTTGTCTTTCTTTTCAATTAATGAAACAGTAGCTTGAGTACAAATCCCTTCGGCTAATTCCGATTGAGAAATTCCTCTTAATTTTCTGTAGTAGCGAATCTTGTCTCCTAAAATCTTCATTATGAATTATCCCCATTCATTATTAATTTCAGACTAAATTTAACCAGTTTTATGAAAAACTTGCAAGAAATATGCTAATTGAAAATAATCAATTTTTTTATATTCTTACTTCATACATCCATGAACTGTCCTTGTTGACAACTAATTGAGGTTCATCAGCAAGTGCTTCATTTATTCTGATTACTTCTCCATCTACTGGAGATTCTAGCTCTATAACAGCTTTTTGGGCTTCAACTTCAACAGCAGTGTCACCTTTTTGAAGTTTTTGTCCAACGGAAGGTAGATCAACATACTTTACTTCACCCAGTGTATCTTGATTATCTTCTTTTAAACCTACTAAAAATCCATTGTCGGTTTTCTCAACCCACAAATCTTCATTTTCATTCATAAAAGTCTATCATCTCCTTGTAAATGATCCATTTTCAAACATATAACTTCTATTGTGGAATCTCATGGACATTATCAAGCCGACACCAATCATATTACCCAAGAGGGCTGATCCACCTTGAGATATAAATGGTAATGGAATACCTGTCATAGGTAATAATCCAACACTCATACCAATATTTTCAAAAACGTGGAAAAGTATCATCATGATAACACCAGTAGATACATATGCGTAAAACTCATTCTTTGTATCAAATGTTACTTGTATCATTTGATAGATAAGTAAGAAGTACAAAAGAATAAGTACACATGCACCTATAAATCCAAAGTTCTCTCCGATTACTGAGAAAATCATATCTGATTCTCGTACCGGAACGTAAACATTAGAAACATTGAATCCCTTACCTAGTAGCTGTCCCGAACCGATGGCTTTCATATTTTGCCAAACTTGGTATCCGTCACCCGAAGTATCTTGAGAAGGATTCAACCAACTGTCAATACGAGAAAATTGGTATGTCTTGAAACCAAAATTAGCTAAAATACTTCGTCCCCAATCGGTAGTAGTAAGGGCAATGCCCAAACCACCTATTACAGCTATAATAAGAACTAATGTTCCAATTATTTTCCAGTCAATACCTGAAACAAGAATACTACCACCAAGTATTGCCAAGAATACTAGAGTAGTACCTAAATCATTTTGAAGTGTCAATAATACGACAACTGGAAGTGTCCACAATAACAATTTACCTAGTAGTAATAAATCGTTACGAACATTATGATTTCTATATTCGGTATTATGCGTAGTTATAACTTTACTTATCATCAAAATATAAGCAGGTTTCATAATTTCCGACGGCTGGAAAGTAAACGATCCTACAGCAAACCAACTACGAGCACCAGTTTGAACAGCATATTCTCTACTATAGAAGATCAAAACGAGAAATAATAGCGCCAGTCCAGCGTAGTATACATAATCGGTAACCATCCATAATTGTTCTGCATCAAACTGCATTATCACTACAATAATAACAGCACCTATTACATACCACACCAGTTGAGAAACTACATTTCTCAGTGGATTAATAGAATCTTGTACAGAAGCAACATAAATTGATAGTAGACCAATTATTGCCAAGGTCATAATTGAAAATATTATTCCCCAATCAATTCTTGATTCTAAATCATTTTCTTTTTTATTACTTCTCATTTGCATTTTAACACCTATTAATGATTATGTAGATTATATTGCATTAATAATTCGTTGATAGCATCATCTAATTTAACTGTCTTAAATGGAGTATCTCCAGATTCGATAGTAGATAAATATCTATCCCCTTCTTTTACTATTGATCCAATATATTTTTTCTGATCCCAAAGTTCATATTTTTCAGGATCACTAGATATTTCTTTTAAGTCAATTTCAATTGATTTATCTTTTCTTGCCATTATTTTTCCTCATTATTTTGATTATGAAATTTATTTGCTATAATTTCGTCTTCATAGTTTTGGGGATTAGGATTTCTGAATATAGTGAAATTATCCGGAACGGGATCAACTCCACCTCGAATAAATGGATGACATCTTAAGATTCTGGCGATACCCATTATCGATCCTAATATAATACCATGTTTTTTTACTGCATCGATAAAATAGTTAGAACACGTTGGGTAATATCGACAACTTGGAGGTAAGATAGGCGATATAAATTTTTGATAAAATCTCACAGGATATAAATAAATATAGCTCAGCTTTTTCATCTTAGAAAATCAACCATATGTATCCATGTTCCTGGCCACAAAATAGCAAATGGATTAGATCCACCTAAAGCAGATCCTATCAACATTCCTAATAATAGAAATATGACCATTAACAAAATAACTCGCCATACTTTTCTAAATATCGAATTACGATATTCTTTTCCAAAGTCTCGTTTCATTTTTCACCCTTAAAATTGCTTATGTTTTCTTATATTTTCTAAAAGTATTCCTGTTCCTAGTGCCACAGAATCCAATGGGTTCTCTGATCTTAACACAGGTACTCCTAATTCATCAGCAAAATATTTGTCTAGATTTTTTACTAGTGAACCTCCACCAGTTAACATAACACCTTGATCGATGATATCTGCAGTAAGTTCTGCTGGTGTCTCTTCCATAACAGTTTTTGTAACTGATAAAAGTTGTTCAACAGATGGTTTCAAAGCTTCATAGATATCCACTTCTGTCAATTCTACTTCCTTAGGTAAACCGGAAGCAACATCGATACCACTTGCTGAGTACTTGTTACTCTCTTGAGGATTCATCGCTGTCCCAAGACGAATTTTAATATTTTCTGAGGTCTTTTCACCTACGATTAGATCCTTTTTATTCTTAATGTAATTTTGAACAGCAATACTCATTTTATATCCTGCATGACGAAGAGATCTACTTGCAACAACATCACCCATTGATAAAACAGCAACATCGCTAGTTCCACCACCAATATCAATTACCATACTTCCGTGTGGTCTAAAGATATCTAACCCTGAGCCAACTGCAGCTACTTTAGGTTCATATTGTAAATAAACTTGGCTAGCACCAGCATTTTCAGCTGCTTCAATAATTGCCCTTTGTTCAACATTTGTCACATCTGTAGGTGTACAAATCATAATTATTGGTTTAGAAAATCTACCTTTGGCTTTTACTTTTCCAATAAATTGTTGAAGCATTTTTTCTGTAACATCAAAATCAGCAATTACCCCATCTTTTAAGGGTCTTATCGCACGAATACTGTCTGGTGTTCTACCAGCCATTCTGTAAGCATCTTGCCCTACAGCGATTACTTCATTTGTTTTAGTATTAACCGCAACCATAGACGGTTCATTTAGGACAACTCCATCACCTAATACGTTAATTAAAACATTGGCTGTCCCTAAGTCTATACCTATTAATTTTTTCATGAAATCCTCCGTAAACCTAATAAAAATTATATCATATCTAGACATTACAAATAAAAAAAGAAGCGAATAAAATTCGCTTCTTTTAAGCTAGTAAATCTTTTTTATTTAAATCAGATGTGATAACTGTTTCAATTCCATTTTTATCAATGGATACTCGATGAATATCAGCAACTAAATTTTGAAGTTTTTCTACAAATTTATAGTAACCACGATCAAGATATTTTAGATTTGAAACTCTGGTTTCACCGTCAGCAACAATCCCAGCTAAAACAAGTGCAGCGGCAGATCTCAAATCTGTAGCTTCAACGTCTGCACCTGAAAGTTGTGCAGGTCCAAACATAATAACAGAATTACCTTCTATACGGTAATCTCCACCCATTTTTCCGAATTCATTAAAATGCATGAATCTATTTTCAAAAACAGTTTCTTGCATAATACTTGTTCCATTACTTAGAATTTGAGCTAATGTCATTTGTGCTTGCATATCTGTTGGGAAGCCTGGATGTGGAATTGTTTTAACATCTGTAGGTTTCAAGTTATCAGTTCCGATAACTCTTATACCTTCATCAGATTCAATAAATTCAACTCCCATTTCTTCTAACTTAGAAATCAATGGACGATTGTGGTTAACAACTGCATCTTCAATCAAGATATCACCATTTGTGACGGCAGCGGCTACCATGAAAGTGCCTGCCTCAATTCTATCCTGCATAATACTGTGTTCACAGCCATGAAGTGATTCTACACCTGTTATTTTGATAGTATTTGTTCCTGCACCAGTGACTCTAGCACCCATTTTACTTAGAACATTGGCCAAATCAACAATTTCAGGTTCACGAGCTGCATTTTCAATAATTGTTTCGCCTTCTGCTAAGGTAGCAGCCATCATGATATTTTGAGTAGCTCCAACACTAGGGAAATCTAAATAAATATTTGTGCCATGAAGACCTTCTGTCTTGGCATCAATATATCCACCGTTTTGAGTAAATTCTGCTCCCATAGCTTCCAAACCCTTAAGATGCAAATCAATTGGTCTAGAACCAATAGCGCAACCTCCAGGCATGGCAATGTGAGCTTCTTTGTTTCTAGCAAGGAGAGCTCCCAAAACAACAATAGATGCGCGCATTTTATCTACTAATTCTTCGGGTGCATCTGATAGAATTGTACCTTCTGAATTAATTTCCACTGTCTTATTTATCTGATCATAATCAACATCAGCGTCTAATCTTTTTAGAACTTCAATCATTGTTAAAACATCAGAAAGAGGAGGAACATTTGCAAGTTGTACAGTTCCTTTCTCAGCTAAAATTGTTGATGCCAAAATTGGCAATACTGCATTTTTAGCCCCTTCTATTTCAACATGCCCTGTCAAACGACTGGGACCATTAACAATAATTTTTTCCACGATAAAGCCTCCAGATATTACCTAAAGAGTAAAGAAAAACTCTGTGATAAAGTAAAAATACTTATAAAAAATGTACTTACGTTGTACCCAATTGCAATTGATAAAAATAAAACAAAAAATCTTAAAGGTCTAGGATCATTACTTGATCGGAAAATCTTATTCCAATCGATAGATTGTAATATGTTGTATGTAATAGTAATAAAGACTAAATGACTAATTAGTGTAACTAAAGATATCAAACTTAAACTCATAGTCTAACCTCACTTTCTACATAATAACATGACTTAATTTTAAATATGCAAATTAAGTAATTCTTTTACTTTTTTTAATTTAAAATAAAAAAAGCTTGGGAAATGTATTCCCAAGCTTTTTATTTATCTGAACTTACATTAATTCTATTGATAGCTTTACGTAGTGATATTTCAGCTCTTTTGGCATCTGCATCGTTCTCTGAATTATCTTTAGATTTCTGAATAATTTCTTCAGCATGTTTCTTTTGATATTCAGCACGTCTTAAATCAATGTCTCCAGCTCTTTCAGCACTATTTGCCACAATAGACACTAGATCATTACTAAACTCCAAAAAGCCGCCATTTACAGCAATTACATCCACATGATTAGGATCGTCTAATCTCTTAACACGAACTTTATCTATTTTAAGTGGGGCAATAATTGGTTCATGATTTGCCATTATACCAATTTCACCATCAATGGAACTTGCAATAATAATTTTTCCATGATGATCGTAAACAACGCCATCAGGAGTGACAATATTGACCGTCATAACATTATCTTGATCAGCCATATTATTCCTCCTTATTTTTAGTTAGTAACAGCTTTACTTGAATCTTCTGATGCTTTCCAGCCCATACCTTCAGCTTTTTTAAGTACATCTTCAATTCCACCAACACCATTGAAGGCATCTTCTGGAACATCATCGTACTTACCATCTAATATAGAACGGAAGTCTTTTACTGTTTGTTCAACAGGAACATATGAACCAGGCATACCAGTAAATTGTTCAGCAACACTAAAGTTTTGTGCTAAGAAGAATTGAATTCTTCTGGCACGTGCAACAACTGTTTTTTCTTCATCAGATAGTTCATCCATACCAAGAATTGAAATAATATCTTGCAATTCACGATATCTTTGAAGAACTTGTTGTACTTCAGTAGCTACATTGTAGTGTTCTTCACCAACGATTGATGGATCAAGAGCAGATGAAGATGATGCCAATGGATCAACGGCAGGATATATACCTTGCTCTGTCAATTTACGTTCCAAGTTGGTTGTAGCATCCAAATGAGCAAATGTTGTAGCTGGAGCTGGATCGGTATAATCATCAGCAGGAACATAAACAGCTTGAATTGAAGTGATTGAACCCTTCTTAGTTGAAGTAATTCTTTCTTGCAATTGTCCCATTTCTGTAGCCAATGTTGGTTGGTAACCAACGGCTGATGGCATACGACCTAGTAAGGCAGAAACCTCAGAACCAGCTTGAGTAAATCTAAAGATATTATCAATGAACAATAGAACATCTTGTCCTTCGACATCACGGAAATACTCAGCAATTGTTAAACCTGTTAGGGCAACACGCATACGAGCACCTGGTGATTCGTTCATTTGTCCATAAACCATGGCAGTCTTTTTAAGAACACCAGATTCCTTCATTTCATAATAAAGGTCATTACCTTCACGAGTTCTTTCACCAACACCAGTAAACACAGAAATTCCACCGTGTTCTTCGGCGATATTGTGAATTAACTCTTGGATTAAAACGGTTTTACCAACACCGGCACCACCGAACAATCCAACTTTTCCTCCTCGAACATATGGTTCAAGAAGATCAATAACTTTAATTCCTGTTTCAAGAATTTCAGTTGATGTATTCAATTCATCATAAGCGGGTGCTTGACGATGAATTGGATCACGTCTAAAGTCTGCAGGAAATTCATCCCCACCATCAACTGTTTGACCAAGAACATTGAAAACACGTCCCAATGTTTCTTTACCAACAGGGACAGTAATAGGACTACCTGTAGTTATAACTTCAGCACCTCTACGAATACCATCTGTTGAACTCATTGAAATAGTACGTAATATACCATCTCCAAGTTCTAGGGCAACTTCTAGAGTAATCTTTGATCCATCTGCTTTGTCTACAACAAGAGCATCGTTAAGTTTTGGTAAATCTCCATCTAGTGGAAATTCTACGTCAACAACTGGACCAATGACTTGATTAACAGTTCCTTTACTACTCATATTATTGGTTCCTCTCTTAACTATTCTAGTGCAGCAGCTCCACCAACAATTTCAGTGATTTCTGTTGTAATTTGAGCTTGACGAGCACGGTTGTAGTGTAATGATAAATCTGAAATTAAACTATCAGCATTATCAGTAGCACTCTTCATTGCTGTAACAGAAGCAGCATGTTCTGCAGTTTTTGCATCCATGATTGCTCCAAATATCAAACATTCAATATATTGAGGCACGATTGCTGACAAGACCACTTCAGGACTTGGTTCAGTAATATATGCACTTGCAATATTTTGTTCTTCTAAAGTTGCATCTTCGGCTTCATCTAAAGGTAACAATTTCTGTTTTGTAAATTTAGATACTAAAGAATTAACATGATGGTTATGACATACATAAATCTCATCAAATTCACCCTTTTGATATAATTCCAAAACTGATTTAACAACTGGAGTAATCTCTTCAACTGTAGGAATATCAGGTAAACCATTATATTGATAGCTCACATCAAATCCACGATTTTTAAAAAACTCAGTTCCTGTATTACCAAATGAAATAATAGTAAATTTAGACTTATCGTTATTATGATTTTGCTTAAATTGCTCCATCATTGCCTTCAAAATATTACTATTGTATCCACCAACTAATCCACGATCACTAGTGACAACAATATATGCTGTCTTCTTGATTGGACGTTTAGCCAAAAGATTTCCTAAAGCCATCGGATCACTTGATTGTGTTTCTGAAGCTTCACGAAATACATGTCCGACACTCAAGTGTCTTACAATTTCTTCAACCTTATTTGAATATAATTGATAAGCTTTTGATTTGCTTTCAATACGAGAGAGTTTGGCACCAGAAACCATTTGCATGGCTCTTGTAATTTGACCGGTCTTACGAGTAGAAGTTATTCTTCTTTTAATATCCATTAATGATTCAGCCAAAATTTAAACCTCCTGTATTTTTACTTATCATTTTGTTTTGAAGCAATGAAATTCTTAGTAAAGTCATCAATTCCAGATTTCATCTTATCTTCATCAGGAAGAACACCTTCATTTTTGATAGTGTCCAATAGATCTTGATGATTTGATTCAAAGAATTCTGATAATGAACTTTCATATTCTTGGATATCTTCCACTTCAACATTGTCTAAGAATCCGCGAGTAAGAGCAAAAAGAATAAGAACTTGCTTTTCAACAGTAATTGGAGAGTGAACTGGTTGTTTTAATACTTCAACTGTTCTACGTCCACGATCTAATTTTGATTTAGTTGCTGCGTCCAAATCAGAACCAAATTGAGCAAATGATTCCAATTCACGATAAGAAGAAAGATCCAAACGAAGTGTACCAGCAACTTTCTTCATAGCTTTAATTTGAGCATCCCCACCAACACGAGAAACAGATGCACCGGCATTGATAGCCGGTCTTGTACCTGAATAGAACAAATCACTACTCAAGAAAATTTGTCCATCTGTAATGGAAATAACGTTAGTTGGAATATAAGCAGAAATGTCTCCGGCTTGAGTTTCGATAATTGGTAAAGCAGTCATTGAACCACCACCCAATTCATCACTCAATTTAGCAGCACGTTCTAGTAAACGTGAGTGCAAGTAGAAAACATCACCAGGATAAGCTTCACGACCAGGTGGTCTACGAAGAAGCAATGAGAGTTCACGATAAGAAGTAGCTTGCTTACTTAAATCATCATAAATAATCAAGACATGCTTACCGTTATACATGAAGTATTCACCCATTGCTGCACCAGTATATGGTGCAAAATAAAGCATAGGTGCTGGAGAACTTGGTCCAGCTTCAACAACGATTGTATAATCCATTGCTCCATTTTTTCTAAGGGTCTCAACTTGACTTCTAATTGTTGATTCCTTTTGACCAATAGCTACATAGATACAAATCATATCTTGATCTTTTTGATTCAAGATTGTATCAATGGCTACTGAAGTTTTACCAGTTTTTCTATCCCCAATGATCAACTCACGTTGTCCACGTCCAATAGGAACAAGGGCATCAATAGCTTTTAAACCTGTTTGAAGTGGTTCAAAAACTGATTTACGTTGCATAACACCAGGTGCTGGTGATTCCATTGGTCTAGTTTCTGTAGTTGCAATATCTCCAAGACCATCAACTGGTTGACCTAAAGTATTAACAACACGTCCAATGAGTGCTTCCCCAACAGGGACTTCCATAATTTGACCGGTTCTCTTAACGGTGTCGCCTTCACGAATATTATCGTAGTTACCTAGAATGATGATACCAACATCATCACTTTCCAGGTTTTGAGCAACACCATAAGTACCATCAGCAAATTGCAATAACTCACTGGCCATAGCATTACCCAAACCATTAGCACGGGCAATACCGTCACCGACGTAAGTAACTGCACCTACTTCGTCAACTGAAAGTTCATCTTTGTAGTTTTTCAACTGTTCTTTAATCAATGAACTAATTTCTTCAGTTTTGATGCTCATCCTTTTCACCTCAATTATTTTAATTTGAAGCAAGTAGATTTTTGATGTTATTAAATTTCTTAATTACACTACCATCAATAACGTTGTCACCTACACGTAAGATAACTCCGCCTAAGATTGATTCATCTACTACACTCTTTAGATTTACTTGTTTCACCGAAAAACGTTGCTTAACAACATTTATCAAGTTTTCTTCTTGTTCTTTTGATAAAGGCACACTTGTTGTAGCAGTTGCTTCAACAATACCATGGTCCAGATCATAACGAGCAACGAATGAATCTACAATTTCTGTAATAGCATTCATCCTATCTCTATCAAGAACCATACTCAAAAAATTCTTTAGAAGATCACTATATTGTGATGATAAGGCATCTAATATGTTCTTCTTATCTTTCATTGAAATAGAACGCGTGCTCAAGGCAACACTCAATTCTGGATTTTCATCAAAAACAGCTTTTAAACTATAAATTTCTTCAAGCGTTTCATCTAAATTCCCATTATCTTGAGCAACCTCATACAATGCACGGCTATATCTTTTTCCAACTTGGAATTTACTTAGCTTCATTGTCTAAAGTCAACTCCTTAATATAAGAGTCAATTAATGCACTTTGATCATCTGCTTTAAGTTCTTTTCCGATAACTGTTGAAGCAATTTGAAGTGAAATACTTGCGATGTCATTCTGAGCATCTTTCATTGCATCTTCTTTAGCTTTTGCAGCATCTTCTTGTGCTTTTTGTCTTACCTTTTCAGCTTGATCATTGGCACTGTCAACAATACCCTTCTTCTGAGTTTCCCCATTTTCTTTGGCTTTGTTAACAATATCAACTGCTTCAGCTCTTGACTTTTGTAGAGCTTGTTCGCGTTCGTTAGCTAATTTTTCAGCTTTAGCTCTCTCTTGATCAGCGTAATCTAGGTCGCCTGTAATTTTTTTAGATCGATCGTCCATGATCTTAGTTACAGGTCCCCATGCAAATTTCTTAACCAATAAAGTTAAAATGATAAAGGAAATAAGAACAAATAACATATCACCTAAAGCTAATTTTCCGGCTCCAAGTACTAATAAGTTTGCCATTTACTATTCTCCTTCCTTTCATAAATAAAAACAGAAAAAGGCGATTATTATTTTTAATCATCGCCAGCAATTTGTTTGATATTATACGAAAAGAATAACAAATGAGATGGCAATAGCGATGATCGGAACAGCTTCGATAAGACCAACACCGACGAACATTGTTCCTCTTAAGTCACCTGATATTTCTGGTTGGCGTGCCATACTTTCAATTGTTTTAGAGATAACTAGACCGTTACCAATTGATGCTCCAAAGGCTGCTAAACCTGCTGCTAATGCTGCGGCTATTTCTTTCATAGTTAAAAATCCTCCAAAAATTTGTTATTCTCGTTCTAATTTGCGTGATACATATACCATCGATAGTGTAGTGAAAACGTACGCTTGGATGGCTCCAATAAATACTGAGAAACCTTGCCAAATCATTTCTACTGGAATTGCAAAGGCAAATGATACAAGACCAAAACTTGTTGCTACCTTAGCAATCAACATCAATAAAACTTCTCCAGCAAAGATATTACCGTAAAGACGTAATGATAAAGTAAGGTAATTCGTAAATTCTTCAATCAGATTAAATGGTAATAATAGAGGCAATGGTCTCGTAAAATTACTCAAATATCCACCGAATCCAAATTTCTTAACTCCATAATAATGTGCTAATAGAATCGACATTAATGCTAATCCCATTGTCACAATTGGATTAGCCGTTGGAGATTTCAAGTATGCATATCCACCAACGTTAATTTGAAAAATTAATCCTAATTGATTTGACATAAATATAAATAGGAATAATACAAATCCATATAATCCAAAGTTATTAGAAGGTCTATCAGAGACATTAGATTTTACAATTCCATTTGTAAAATCTATCATCCATTCAAGAAGGTTCTGAGCTTTACCAGGTTTCAATTGTAGTTTTCTTGATAATGAAAATACAAGTATAAATACTAATATTGCCGCGATTATAGTTGAAAGACAATTAGCAACATTAAATCTCATACCTAAAAAATCAATAAATCTATACTTATCATCCAAGTTAGATCACCCTCCTTTCAGCGTAATATTTTGTACACGATACCACAAAATAATAACACTAAAGATAAAAAATTATAAGTTAAAAATTTAAATTTTTTCATTCAATTTGTGAAATTATTTTGTGCCGAAAAGACGATCTCCAGCATCTCCAAGACCTGGGAAAATATATCCGTCATCTGTTAGTTGGTCATCCAGAGCTGCTGCATAAATATCTACATCAGGATGAGCTTCTTGAACAGCCTTAACACCCTCTGGTGCTGCTACTAAGACTACAAGTCTCATGTTCTTAGCACCACGCTTTTTCAAGGCGTCAATCGCCATATTTGCTGAACCACCAGTAGCTAACATCGGATCTACAATGAATAGATCACGTTGATCGATGTCACTTGGAAGCTTCACAAAGTACTCATGTGGTTGCAAAGTTTTTTCATCTCTATACATTCCGATGTGTCCTACTTTTGCTGCAGGGATAAGTTCAAGAACTCCGTCAACCATTCCCAAACCTGCTCTTAGAATAGGAATAACAGCTAGTTTTTTACCAGCAATAACGTTTTGCTTTGATTTACCCATAGGTGTTTCAATTTCAACTTCTTTAAGAGGAAGATCACGAGTAATTTCATAAACCATCAATTCACCAATTTCATTGGCTACTTCTCTAAACACTTTTGTTCCAGCATGCTTACTTCTGATAAGTGTTAATTTATGTTGAATAAGTGGGTGGTTCAATACTTGAAATTTAGACATTTCAATTCTCCTTATTTTTTATAATGTTTTTGACCAGCAGATTTTTCCAATCTATTATTATATGCTTCATTTATATTATCATCTGAGAAACCCTGTGCCAAAATATATTTTACTTTTTTATTATCAAGATATCTCAAACCAGCATATAAATTTCTCGTTGCTGAATATATATCGTTACCTAATGAAAAGGTTAGCTCTGCATTCTTAATATTAGAAAGCAAATCATCAGTAGCCATTATTCCGACAGAATCATTTGAATATTCTGCCATAGCCATAGCAAAACCATCTGGTTTATCTACTATAATAACTTCGGCATTGGGTGAATAGTGGGTGTACTTCATTCCTGGAGCTTTTGGTATTTCCTTCTGGCCAACTTTATGATGATCACTTGAAACAACAGGTAAATACTTACCTAAATCATCAACAGTTATCATTCCAGGTCTTAAAATAGTCGGCACATCTGTCGACATATCTAATACAGTAGACTCGACACCTATAACAGTAGGACCATCATCCAAAATTGCTGCAATCTTACCATTTAAATCATGATAAACATGCTCTGCCAGAGTAGGACTCGGTTTTCCAGATGTATTAGCTGACGGACCAACAATTGGTCTGCCTAGTTTGTCAATCAAGCTCAATGTTAATTGATTATCAGGCATTCGAAATGCAGCTGTATCCAAACCACCAGTTACACTTGAGGATAACCTATCTCTTTTTATTGGCAATATAATTGTCAATGGACCTGGCCAAAAATTATCCATTAATTCTCTAACTTGATCAGAATAATTTTCATCTACATACTCAAAAACCATATCTGGACTCGACACATGGACAATCAAAGGATTGTCACTAGGTCTACCCTTAGCAAGATAAACATTTTTGACAGCATCCTCATTTGTAGCATCTGCACCTAATCCATAAACAGTTTCAGTTGGAAAGGATACTAACTGACCGCTATCTAATAGTGATACTGCCTTATCAATTTCAGAACTTGTTAGTATTTCAGTCAATTTATCATCCCTTCTCTGCTCTAAGATATCTATCGTTACCACCTATATCTTTGAAAAAAGTCACTTTCATATCAGGTTGAAATTCTTCAAAAATTTGTTTTATTGCTTCTTTCTGGTGATAACCATATTCAAGGTATAGTTTACCCTTTTCAGAAAGAAAATGATCAATTTCAGGTATTAATTTTTGATATATTTCTAATCCGTTATTTTCTCCAAATAATGCTAAATCTGGCTCGTACTTCTTAACACTTTCGTCCATTACATCCATCTCATCAGTTGAAATATATGGTGGGTTGGAAACTACAATATCAAAAGTGTTATCGATTGAGGAAAACAAATTACTTTCAACAAATTTTATATTTGGAACATTTAAGTTTTGAGCATTACATTTTGCAACTTCTAAAGCATCACTAGAAATATCACTTGCAATAATATTTGATTTTTCAAAATGTTGTGCCAATGTAATGGCAATAACACCAGACCCGGTACCGATATCCAGTATATTTTTTGGATTAGAATTAACATTATCTTGAATTACTTGATCAACCAATTCTTCTGTTTCTTGCCTAGGTATCAGGACACTGCTGTTAACTTGAAAAACATTTCCCATAAAATAGGCTTGTCCCAAAATATATTGAACAGGTTCGTCATTCAAGAGTCTTTGAATGCCCTCATTAAATTTGCTTTGCAAATCATCTGTCATTAATTCCTGACCATGAACTTGTAGCAGAAGTTTATTCCAACCGGTCAACTCTTCCATCAAATATTGTGCATCATATGGAAGCTTTGAATTATTTTCTAGCATTAAAAAAGCCCTTTTCAGGGCATTAGAATAGTTTTGATTCTCCACTTTGGATTTGCTCCATCTTCTTAGTTTGGTCATCAACTATTAATGCTTCAATGACTTCATCTAATTCACCATTCATAATTCTATCCAATTTGTTAAGTGACAATCCGATACGGTGATCTGTAACACGGTTTTGAGGATAGTTATATGTTCTAATACGTTCAGAACGATCACCAGTACCAACTGCTGATTTACGTTGTTCATCGTATTCACTTTGATTTTGTGATTCATAAAAGTCATAAACACGAGATTTCAAAATTTTCATAGCTTTCTCACGATTTTGTTGTTGTGATCTTTGATCTTGCATAGCAACAACAATACCTGTAGGCAAGTGAGTCATTCTAACTGCGGATGATGTTTTATTAACATGCTGTCCACCAGCACCAGAAGCACGATAAACGTCGGTTCTAATATCTTTTGGATCTAGATCCAAATCAATTTCATCGTACTCAGGCATAATAGCAACAGTGGCTGTTGAAGTATGAACACGTCCTTGTGATTCAGTTGATGGAATACGTTGCACACGGTGTGCACCATTTTCGTATTTCAACTTAGAAAATACACTCTGACCTGTGATCATGATAGCAACATCTTTATAACCACCAACTTCAGTTGAAGTTTCATCAATAATTTCTAAATTCCAACCTTGTTTTTCACCATACTTCGTATACATACTCAAAAGATCGGCAGCAAATAAACTGGCTTCATCTCCACCAGCAGCTCCACGAATTTCCATGATGATATTTTTATCATCATTAGGGTCTTTAGGAAGCATCAACATATTCAGATTTTGAGCAACTTCTTCTATCTCAGTTTTTGCTTCATTTAAATCTTCTTTAGCCATTGCTTCCATTTCTGGATCATTGCTTTCACGAAGAATTTCGTCACTTTCATCAATTGTCTGCTCTAAATCTTTGTATTTCTTGTATGCAGAAACAATCTCACGCATATCTGATTCCTCTTTAGAAATCTCCATATAGCGCTTTGTATCGTTAATAACATCTGGATCACTCATCAATTCTTGTAATTCACTGTATCGATCAAGAACTGTTTCTAATTGTTCAAAATTATTATCCAATTTAAAAATCCTTTCTTACTTGTTCAACATTGGAGGATGGTTATAATGGTTACGACAAACTGGAACATACATCTCATTACCACCAATAGCAATTTGGTCACCATCGTAAACAGGTTTACCATCATTCATACGCATATTCATAATAGCTTTTTTCTTACAGTACCAACAAATTGTTTTCATTTCTTCTAGTTTATCAGCATATAGTAGCAAATACTTGCTACCTTCAAACAATTCATTTTTGAAATCGTTCTTTAGTCCGAATGCCATCACTGGAATTCCTAAATCATCCACGACTCTAGTAGCTTGTAAAACTTGTTCTTTAGACATAAATTCACATTCATCAATCAAAACACATGAAGCATTCAAATCTGTTGATTTAACAATATCATAGACATTGGAATCATTCATTAATGCAATAGCCTCTGACTCTAATCCTATACGACTCTGAATCTTTCCTTCACCAGATCTGGTATCTAGGATGCTTGTCATCAAAATTACTGATTTACCCTGCTCTTCATAGTTATGAGCAACTTTCAAAATTTCAATAGATTTTCCACTATTCATTGCACCATATTTAAAAAACAATTGCGCCATTATACTGCCTCCAATTTTGTGTTCGTTAAAAATTATAACTAAAAACTACTTAGATTAACACAACAAACATCATCTAAATTAATTTAATATTAGGAAAAATCTATAATATTATGTGATAATATATTTCTATTGAAAATAAATGAGGTCCCCTAATGACAATAAAATCGAGAATTGCCACAATAACTGGTAAATCTTCATACTTTATTTTAAATACATTTTTTAATGGTGGTTCTTCTTATCCGGGAAAAATCGCCTATAAAATAGACCCAAATATTCTAAGTTCAATTGGTAAAAAATACGATTTGGTTATTGTGACCGGTACTAACGGTAAAACTTTAACAACATCGCTTATTACCAAAATGCTATCTCAAAAATATGATGATATCTTAACTAACCCTACTGGTTCTAATATGATTCAAGGGGTAGTTACCAGTTTTGTGACACATCACAAAAAAAGTAAAAAACCATTAGCAATTTTGGAAGTAGACGAAGCAAATGTCGAACTAATTTGTAAACATATTAAGCCTAAATACTTTGTCCTTACAAATATATTCCGTGACCAAATGGATCGTTATGGTGAAATTTATACAACTTACCAAAAAATCCTCGATGGTATTAAGCTTGCTCCTGATGCAACAATTATTGCAAATGGTGATGCTGCAATATTCTCATCAAAAGATTTACCAAACAAAATTGTTTATTATGGATTTAGCGATCAAGGACATGAAAATGATGACTTCAAAGCCCCTACTAATACCGATGGTGTGCTTTGTCCTAAATGTAATCATATCATGCACTATCACTCAATTTCTTACGCAAATCTGGGTAGCTTCTTCTGTCCTAACTGTGGATTCAAACGTCCGGAATTAAAATATTTAGTTACAGATATACCTAAGCTTCTTCCTAATAAAACAACATTTGAAATCAATGGCAGCACTTTTGAAATGAATATTGGTGGTCAATATAATGTCTACAATGCACTAGCAGCTTATGCATTAGCATCAGAAATGGGTGTTAGTGTCGAACAAATAGGCAAAGCTTTCAACTATGATGAAAAAGTTTTTGGTAGACAAGAAACAATTAATATTAAAGATAAAAGTTTGAATATTATTCTAGTTAAAAATCCTGTAGGACTTAATCAAGTTATTGAAACTATCCTCAGTGATACTTCTGAGTATTCACTTGCTTTCTTATTGAATGCTAACTACGCTGACGGAATTGATACCAGTTGGATCTGGGATGGTAACTTCGAAGAATTCGATTACGATAAAATTCCACTAGTACTAACTGGTGGAAAAAGATCCAAAGATGTTACTTACAGATTTAAAATAGCTGGTCTAGATATGGATAAGAATATTCAAACGGAGAATATTGAAGACTTTGTAGATGATATTCAAAATATTCCAACATCAAAAATATATGTACTAGCAACATATACTGCAATGATGAACTTAAGAAAAATACTTACCGATAAAGGTCATATTAAAAAATAAGCAAATCTCATAAATGAGATTTGCTTTTTTATTTTTCATTCATAAATGAATCTCTGATAATTTGTCGTCTAATTAAAAATTTTTGATTATTTTCTAAAGGATGAACCCTGTTAGTCAAAACAACCATAGCTCTTTGTTTTTCATAGTTAAGTTCAATGAAATGTCCTGTATATCCAGTGTGAAACAAGATATTTCCATCTTCTGTTAAGATATTCCACCCGTAAGATCTTCCAGGATTCAACTCCGTTAAATTTTGATAATAATCTTTATTCTCAAGCATAATTTCAGCAAATTTCATAACATCATTTAATGTCGCAAACAGCCCTGCAGAGCCACAATGTACCCCCAACTGTCTAGCTTTAGGATCATTAGGTATGCCTTGCATATAGTCACCATTCAATTTGTAAGTTGGAACACATATTTGAGGATCAGGATTGAAGGTTGTTTGATGTAATCCCCAATTATCTAATATTTCAGTTTGAACAATTTCTTGAAAATTACCGCCTATTATTCTTTCAATAATCAATCCTAAAAATATCATCCCTGTATCTGTATAAACTACTTTTTTATTAAAATCTGCTGTTACTGGTAGTTTTAAAAGAGCTTTAACTAACTCTTCCCCATTTAAACTATCACGATCAGGTATATAGCCCTTAATTCCTGATGTGTGCGTCAATAAATGAATCACCTGAACCCTATCGCCTTTGAATTCTGGTAGATATTTGTTAATAGGATCAGAATAAGACAGTTTACCTTCTTCAACTAGTTTTTTGATCATTGGCACAGTTACCATGACTTTGGTCAGCGAGGCTAAATCATGAAAACTTTCCTGATCTATTGGACGATACGTTGTTAACCATGATTTGGCTCCAAGGTATTCTGTCTCCATTTTCCCATGGTCAATAAATCCCATGCTAACTCCGGGACAAACCTGCTCGTTAACTAATGATATTAATTGTGAACGTGTATTTTCAAACATTATTTTCTCCAATAAAAAAAGACATGTCTAAACATGTCTTTAATTTAACCTGAATAATCTTATAATGCAACGTTTCCAGCAAATTGTGAATTATATAAATCAGCATAGAAACCATTTTTTTCCATAAGTTCTTCATGATTACCTGTTTCAATGATAGAACCTTCATTCATAACAATAATCTTGTCAGCATCACGAATTGTAGACAATCTGTGAGCAACAACAAAACTTGTACGGTTCTTAAGTAGTCTATTCATAGCATGTTGAATATGTACTTCCGTTCTTGTATCAACAGATGATGTGGCTTCATCAAGGATTAGGATTTCAGGATTAGCAATAAATGCTCTGGCAATTGTTAATAATTGACGTTGTCCTTGAGAAATATTAGATGCTTCTTCATTCAAGACAGTATCATAACCATCTGGCAATTGGCGAACAAATCCGTCAACGTGAGCAGCTTTAGCTGCTTCAATAATTTCTTCCTTGGTAGCGTCTTCTCGACTGTACTTCAGATTATCATAAATCGAACCAGTAAATAGCCATGTATCTTGAAGAACCATAGCATAGTGAGAACGAACTTCCTCACGTGTCATATTTCTGATATCTTTACCATCAAGTTTGATTGAACCACCACTTACATCGTAGAAGCGTTCTAGCAAGTTGATGATAGTAGTTTTACCAGCACCAGTAGGTCCAACAATGGCAATCATTTCACCAGGATTGACTTCAAGATTATAATCATCCATCAACAATGATTTACCATCATATCCAAATTGCATATGATCAAGAATAACTTTCTTGTCAGTTTGAATGTCAGGAACATCGACTTTATCGTCGTTCATTTCTTCTTCATCCATAACTTCGAAAATTCTTTCCGCACTGGCAACTGTAGATTGAATAGTATTAGATAAGTTAGCTAGTTGTGTGATTGGTTGAGAAAATTGATTCATATATTGTAAGAATGCTTGAATATCACCAAGAGCCAACTTACCAGAAGCAACCTTGATACCACCATATACAGCAACCCAAACGTAACCTAGGTTATTAATAAATGTCATAAGTGGCATAATAACACCGGATATCATTTGAGCACGCCAAGATGATTGATAAAGTTTTTCATTTTCTTCTTCGAAAACTTTGATAGATTTTTCTTCATGATTAAAACTCTTTACAACATCATGTCCAGCGTATTCTTCTTCAACTTGATCATTTAGAAGTCCAAGTGATTTTTGTTGTGCTTTGAAGTGTTTTTGAGAACGTGGAGCAATTACTCCAACAACTAGTAAACTCAATGGAATAGTTATTAGGGCAATTAAGGTTAGCTTCCAACTGATAGTAAGCATCATCCAGATAACACCGATAAATGTCACGGTACTAGTAACTATTTGAGTAACACTTTGTTGCAGTGTACCAGCAATATTATCCATATCATTGATAGCTCTGGACATAACATCCCCATTAGTATGAGTATCATAATAATGAATTGGTAAACGTGACATTTTTTCTTTAAGATCTCTTCTCAAGTTGAAAACAGTTCTCTGAGAAATACGTGTCATTATAAATTGTTGCATGAAACTAAATAGTGCTGATAATACATAAAGTGTAAGAACAATTAGAATAATATGTCCGACTTTTTCAAAATTAATTGGATATTGCGAAATATTAATTCCTGCTTTTTGTTCGGCTACACCATTCATGTAACCTTTGTATATTTCTGTAGTTGCCTGACCAAGAACTTTAGGAGTTCTGATTTGGAATATTGCAGACGCAATGGCAAAAATAACAACTATCAAAACACCAATTGAGTATTTAGACATGTATTTAGCAAGTCTTCTGGTTGTTTTCCAGAAGTTCTTAGGTTTAACTACAACACCAGCAGTGGCACCAGGTCCATGTTGACGATTAGGAGCTTGTTGCTTTTCTTCTTTTTCAGCCATTACTCTGCCTCCTTAATCTGAGACTCAATAATTTCTTGATAAGTCTTATTATTTTCTTTCAATTCTTGATGAGTTCCAAGACCCACCATCTTACCTTCTTCAAGAACAACAATTTGATCAGCGTCAGCAACTGTTGAAATTCTCTGACCAACAATAACAACGACACTCTTCTTAATCTTAGAGTCATTCTTCAAAGCTGTACGAAGATTCAAATCTGTCTTGAAATCAAGTGCTGAGAAGGAATCATCAAACACATAGATTGAAGCATCTTTAACCAATGCTCTGGCAATCGCAAGACGTTGTCTTTGACCACCTGAGAAATTATCACCATTTTGTTCAACTGGTGCATCGAGCTGATCATCTAGTTCTCTGACAAATTCTGCAGCTTGTGCAATCTCTAAAGCATTCCATATTTCCTCATCGGTTGCTTCAGGTTTACCATATCGCATGTTATCTCTAATATTACCCTTAAATAAAACAGCTTTTTGAGGTACCATAGAAACTTGGTTATTAACATCAACCTTATCCAATGCTTTAACATCTGTTCCGTTTACACGAACAGTTCCTGCCTCAACATCATAAAATCTTGGAATCATGTTTATCAGTGTTGTCTTACCAGATCCAGTACCACCAATAATTGCCAAAGTTTGACCTTCAGTAACTTTGAAGTTCAAATCAGTAAGTGCAAGATCTTGAGCACCTTCATAGCGATAATTTACATCACTAAATTCTACTGATGGATCTGTTCCCATAACTGCAGGTTTTGTAACATTATCAATATTACTTTTTGCTGCAAAAATTTCATTGATACGTGCAGCCGAAGCTGAAGCTCTGGGAACAAAAACGAACACCATTGATAAAATCATGAAACTCATAAGAATTTGCATAGCATATGTCATAAAGGCAATCATATTACCAATTTCCATACTTTGGTTTGCAATATAATGAGAACCCAACCAAACAATACCAATATTTGTACCACTCATTACCAATGTAACAAGAGGAAGCATCAGTGAAACAATAGTAAATACACTGATAGCATTATGTGTATAATCTTGATTAGCATCTTTAAAACGGTTTTGTTCAAATTTATCTTGTCTAAATGCACGAATAACACGTACACCTGTTAGACCTTCTCTAAAAATCATGTTCAAACGATCAGTCTTAGTTTGCATTGCCTTAAATTTAGGAACTGCAAAAAACATAATTAGTCCAACAATAATTATCATAACTGGTATTGATACCAAGAAAATCTTTGTCATTGCAGCATTTTGGCGATAAGCCATGACACTAGCACCTACTAAAAGAATAGGTGCCATGATCATCATCCTTAATACCATAATAAGTACATTTTGAATTTGATTAACATCATTAGTAGTTCTAGTTGTTAATGATGAAGTATCAAAATTATCAAATTCGTCATTAGAGAAATATAGAACTTTCTTAAAAATATCTGAACGTAAATTCTTACCTAAACCTTGTGAAGATTTAGCTGCAAAATATACGTTAATAAATGATGCTATAATACTTAGAACAGAAACTAAAATCATCTTCATTCCGGCACTAATAATATAACCAGTCTGTCCTTTGGCAATACCATTATTAACAATGTCAGAAGTAAGATTAGGAATATATAATGTAGCAATAACTTGAAAAACCATAAACAAACAAGCCATGACTACAAAAGTAATATTCAATCGACCTTTTGCAACTTTAATCATTTAAATTCTCCTTCGTAAATTAAGTATTATAATATTAATTTACTAAAATATCTAATTAATTTTAAAATCAGGATGGTGCTACATGAATAATAATACCAAATCTCAAAGTATAATGTCTGGAATACTTAAAATAATAGCTTTTATAGGACTATTTATTATAGAACAATTGCCAATGGCTATTCTGACAATTCCACAAAAAAATCTAAAACCAGTAAATAATATCCTCCCTTATATAGTAATTGCACTAACTGTAGTAGCCTTTCTTATTATTTACTTTACCTATAAAAAAGCACAGAAATTTGATACTGTAGCCTTCAACAAAAGAACTTGGGTTTATATATTAGGAGGAGTGGTAGCATTCTTGATTATTAATTACTTAACACTTCTTCTTGTACCTAGTACGGATAACTCTAACGTAGAAGCACTGTCTTCTATTGCTAAAAACTATTTACTATACTTCCTTATATTTGCAGTATTTCTAAGTCCTGTTTTTGAAGAATTATTATTTAGAGGTATTTTCATGAATTGGTTCTTCTATAGATATAAATATTTGAATATAATATTGAGTGGTTTAGTATTTGGTTATATCCATGCACCAGATGTATCAATCAAAACATTTGGATATTTGATATCTAAAGTTTTATTGGGCATCGTCCTAGCTGTAATCTATAGAAACACTAAGAATATAAAAGCTAACATAGCAGTTCATATGCTAAATAATTTATCGGCTTTCTTCATAAAAATATGAAAAATGACATATTTAAAGATCTATCCATACGAGTTATCACATTTGCTTTAATGACTATCTTACTGATTGCTACCTATCATGTTACAAACTGGGTTATCTTTTGGTACTTGGGAATGGCAGGTTTGATTGGTACTTTTGGATTTTTAATTTGGTTGATTTTTTATTTGTTTTTTTGGTTATTTAATAAAAATAAATAATTTAGATTGACAATACATACATATATCTTTAAAGTATATATTGTCTTTTTGCCCGTTGGTCAAATGGTTTAAGACGCTACCCTCTCAAGGTAGAGTTACGGGTTCGATTCCCGTACGGGTGATAAATAGTACTACTTAATCGTATAATCTAAATGAGCACTATCCAAGTGGATAGTGTTCTTTTATTGGAGAAAATAATTTGAACAATAGAGAACTTGCAATCTTAATTCTTGCTTCCCTCTTCCTTACAATTGCAATCTTTAATAAAGATATAAAAGAATCTATCGCTGAAATAATTAAATCTATATCAGAAGTTATTAAAGAACCTGCGTTTAATTTGTTATTTACTTACCAAATTTTTTGCTTAACAATTTTAACGTCAATTATTTTAAAATTCCATATAGATTTATGGATAATTAAGGATTACATAATAATGATTATTTTCTCTATAAGTCCTCTAATTATTTATGTAAATAAAGAAAATGGTATGGGAAAATTTAAAAAAGAAATTTTAAAATCTTTTACTGTTTCTGGATTGCTAATTTTTATAACAAATCAATATACCTTTTCATTGTTAACTGAAATCATAATAAATTTTTCTTTATTAATATTAATAAGTGAAATAGCAAAAAATATTAACAAAAAAACAAAAACATTCATTGATATTATCATAAGCATTCTAGGAATAGTTATAATAGTTCATTCATTGCAAAGTTTTGTTACTGATTTAAGTAATAATATGAGTATTCTTATTTTCATAAACTACTTTTCTGTAATAATTTTCTGGATAATTAATATTCCACTAATACTATCTTGGAAATACATAAGTCAGTTAGACACTTTAGAAAATTTTCTTATTTATCGTAAAACATCTTATACTCTTTACAAAAATTTCAATATATTAATTTTTAGTAAAGTAAAGTATTCATATTTGAAAATCAACGAATATATTATAAGTAATATTCAACAAGGAGGTCTAATTAAAAAATGCTATTTAATATCAATTAAACAAAATTATAGTATCGAAGATATTGATAACATCATTAAAATATTTAAAACATGTAGTGGTAAGAAAGATCTATATGGAAAATTTGAAGTAAGTATTTTTATCCCATTCGCAATAAAATTTATCGATGAAAAAGGTAATAATATAAAGAGTTGGATAGCACCAGATATAAAACCAGAATATTTAAAAATGGTTAAAAACTTCGAAAGTTTTGACATAATATAAACTATTATAAAAGTTAAACATTATAAAGGAGCAATCTATGTTTGAACGAACTGAGCGTTTTGAAGCATTCACTGATGCTGTAGTCGCAATTATTTTGACAATTTTGGTATTGGAAATTCATCTTCCTGACAATGACCACTCTGTGCATGCATTAATGGAAATGGCTATCCCATTCTTCTCGTATATTATAACTTTTATATTCATAGCTACTATGTGGGTAAATCATCACTTACTATTTAATAGTGTTGATAGAATTGACTATAGAATTATTTGTTCAAACATTGTTTTGCTATTTTTCACATCCCTACTACCTGCAACAACTGCATGGATGGGATCGGATATTAATTCTGTGCTGTCATCTTCACTTTATGTAATCAATGTAATATTGTTCAACTTATCTAGTATCAATTTGAAAAAATCTGTTATGAGAATTAATGATATTCCAAAAATGGGACAGTCTTTACAGAAAGAATGGATTTCATTAGCTATCAATTGCTTCACTTTGATAGTTACATTATTTATTCCTTTCTTCCCACTTATCGGACTTCTTTCTTCAATATTCTTTTGGTTTATACCCGTAAGGTCATCCAAAGCGAACTAATACAAAAAGCCCCTACTCAAAATTTGAGCAAGGGCTTTTTCTAGTTAATAGGGTTGGTTATTATGCTATACAGTCTCTCGACTGTAAAGATATTATATTAGGTATCGAAAGTAAATTCTAAATATATGCCTGATATACAACATCATAAATATTTATATATGCAATCTGAAATTTCCTGGTTCCTAGAAATCAAAGAAACACTTCGGAGAAATGGTATATCCAATTGTTTTAGTGCCAAGTTATCAATATCTCGAGTCACCTTGTTAACTGCTAGTGATTTGGGTAACACAGTTACGTACTCTGAACTGGCAACTAATGAAACTGTAGATTCACTATAATCTATCTCGAATATGTTGGGGTATGACAACCCTAGTTCATCGTATATTTGTACAATCCTTTGATGAATCGGACAATACTTTGGATACATAATCAAATCAAGTTTGGGCAGATTTTCTGCTGTTGCTAAAGCTGATGAAGAAAGAACTTCATCGGCTTTTTTGTTATGTCTAGAATAAACAACAAAGTATGGTTCTGAATAAAGTTCTTTTTCTACATAGTCTACTTTCAAATTTCTTGTGAAACTGGAGTCTATAAAAATAGCATCCAGATTAGAATCATTGAATGGATCTATCAAATCGAAAATCTTATTTGAAATAACTACATTTTTTAATTTTGTCATAGTATCTATAAAAAATTGCGGATACAGATATGAAGATATGCTGTCCAATACTCCAACACTTAAATCTTCTAAAGTAAGCTCAGTTGAATTTACAGAATCTTTTAAATTCTGAAAATTATTTAGAAAGTTTTTAGACTCCAGATATAGCTTTTTACCTTCGTTAGTTAGTTCCATCCCTTGTGGGGTTCTTTTGAATAAACTAACACCCACATAATTTTCTAACTGTTTAATTTTTTTACTAATAGCTGGTTGCTTGAGTGACAGGCTCTCACTGCTTTTATTAATGCTTTTTAGTTCAGCTACTCGAGTGAAAACATAAAACAAATCAATATTTACCGAGTTAAATTCCATAAGTATTCCCCTGTCATTTAGAGACCCATATAACCATTAGTTATAAGCCACATTATAAAGAGTTAATTCCCAAAAGTACAATCCACTGATAAATTCTAATTTGAAAGGAGATTTACTAATGTCAAAAAGATACTTATCAGGATTATTACTGTGTTTAATATCAGTCTTATCCTGGGGAGGCATGTTTCCAGTTATGGCTCCTGCACTGAAAATAATGGATCCATTCTACTTCACACTATTTAGATATGGTTCTGTAGCGATTATATTTGCAATATTACTTTGGATAATTGAAGGAAAAAAATCTTTCAATACGCAAGGACACAGACTAAAAATTTGGATATTAGGAACTTCAGCGTTTGCAGGATTTAGTTTCTTAGTATTCCTTGGTCAAAAAATAGCTGGACCTTCTGGCGCTATTATTGCTTCAGTTATGATGGCAATCCAACCACTATTAGGAGTTTTAGTTGGGTGGGTTTACAAAGGAACAAAGCCTACTAAAGTTTCATTGATTTCTATGATTGTTGCTGCTATTGGTGTATTTATGGTAGTAACAAAAGGTGATATTTCAATTTTATATTCTGGAAAGAACACCCTATTTGCACTAGTTTTAATCTTATTAGGTGCTTTATGTTGGGTAATTTATACAACTGGTGGTACTGATTTCCCAGATTGGTCAATTTTAAGATATTCAACTCTAACATCAATTTATGGTGTTGGTTCAGTAATTGTTATCCTCATATTTGCAACAGCATTTGGTTTATTATCATTCCCAACTGTTAATCAAATTATTGGAGTAAGAGGTGCTTTAATTTACATGATTACATTTGCCGGCGTAATTGCGGTATTTGCTTGGAACATGGGTAATAGGATAGTCAAACCTATCAACGGTATCCTATTCATGAATTTAGTACCAATAACGTCATTTGTAATATCAATTATAAATGGTTATCACGTTTCACGTTTTGAATTACTAGGTGTTGCTATCACTATAGCCGCGCTTGTTTTAAACAATTTATATAACAGATACATATTAAATAATAAAAAAGAGGTACAGGTAAATGACTAATATTGGAATAAATGGTTTTGGCAGAATTGGAAGATTAGCTTTAAGACGTATTCTTAGTGATAATAAATCAACAGTTTCTGTTGTAGCAATTAATGATTTGACAAGTCCTGAGGCATTGGCACAGTTATTTAAGTATGATTCAATTCATGGTGTTTTTGATGGGACCGTTAACTATACAGATCACTCAATTATTGTTAATGATAGCGAAATAGAAATTTATGCAGAAAAGGATGCATCTAATATACCTTGGGTTAAAAATAATAATGTAGAATTAGTTCTTGAGTGTACTGGATTGTATACATCTGAAGAAAAAGCCTCAGCGCATTTAAAAGCTGGCGTTCAAAGAGTTCTAATTTCTGCTCCAGCAGGTAAAATTAAAACTATTGTTTATGACGTCAACGATGATACTATAAACAGTTCCGATAAAATTATCTCGGCAGGATCATGTACAACTAACAGTCTGGCACCACTAGCATTCTGCTTAAAATAAAGCATTTGGTATTAAAGTTGGTACTATGACTACTGTTCATGCTTATACAGCAACACAAAAACTACAAGACGGACCAGATAGAGGCGGAAACAAACGTGCTGCACGTGCAGCAGCAGAAAACACTATTCCCCATTCTACCGGAGCAGCTAAAGCTATTGGATTAGTTATTCCAGAATTAAATGGTAAGTTAAAAGGTCATGCTCAAAGAGTAGCCGTCGCTGATGGTTCAATCACCGAATTAACTACAATTTTGGATACCAAAGTAACTGAAGAGCAAGTTAATGAAGTACTAACTAATTACACAAAAAATAATCCTTCATTTGGATTTAATGATGATGAAATTGTTTCTTCGGATGTTATCGGTACAACTTTTGGTGGTATCTTCGACCCTACGCAAACAGAAGTTGTTACAACTGATGACTACCAATTAATTAAGACAGTTTCTTGGTATGACAATGAATATGGATTTGTATGTCAAATGGTACGAGTGTTAAATAAACTAGCCAAAATTTAAAATACTAAAAAAGTTCACTATCATAAATAGTGAACTTTTTATTATTCTAAAACCAAATTGTAGTTATAAATTCAATCACCCCAACAATTACTCCCATAGTTAATGCCCCCAAATAATTCCAAATTAAAGCTTAACCCAATAATAACATCTTTAAAGAAACAAAAACACTACTCAAAAGTAGTGTTTTTGTTTTAGAAATCTAAGAAATGGAAACATTTCTTCTCGTTATCTTTTTCAATACTTTCCGATACCATACCTGGATCAGCAATTTGACTGATGTTAGCTAAATATGGCATACCCCAACTGCTTAGATTCTGACCATTAATTGGTTGAGCATAAACTAGATTTTCACCAGTTGTCTGATTGAACAATTCTCCAGCAAACCATGCACAATTATTAATAGGTGTGTATGAACCATTAGTTGCAGTACCACTAAGGTTCATCATTTTACCAACACTGTAACTTTCGCTGTTTAACTTAGGAATATATGTTCCTTCCATTAAATTTCTAGTATCATCATAAGATTTAACATTTACAGCAAGTTCTTGATGAAATTTTCTTTCTGATGTATCGTAAGGACCATTTTTTATATAACCATTTCCATGGTAAGCATAGCTAGTATAATCGCCAGCTTTGGAACTATTAAATACGATAATCCAAACATGACCGATATTACCTGAGTTAAAGTATGTATTCAGTGAAGCAATTGCTGCTTTAGATCTTGCAGCACTGTCATCTTCTGGATATTCGTTGACGACATTATTAACACTAGTAATAATACTGTCCAAATCTGTTCTCTTTTCATATCTGTTTGTTCTAATTACTACTTGTGGATATTTCACAGCAGCGACACCAGTAGGCTCATATTTATCAGTAAGAATATCTGTGGAAGCCTGAACTACTGTGCTAGTTTTATACCCCCCAATTACTAAAATATTTAATAGTATTATTCCTAATAATACTAACTTCTTCTTCATATCTTTTCTCCCCATATACTATTATTTTGATACACATAGCATGTAATACTATTTCAAAAACACGCTAATTATAATCTCGATAATTTACAAATAAAAGTATATTGATTGATACGTTATAAAAAATTAATTTTTAATTTGGATTAGATTTTTTCTTTCTAATACCTTTTTAGAGTTATCACCTGCTGGTTCGTACCCCTTTTGCAACAAATCTTTTACATAAAGTCCGTTGTACAAAAATGCGAATACTACTGCGGTTATAATTCCACCAACCCCAGCAACTCCTAATGTTAAAATATTCGCCACGAAATAAATTCCAAATATTATTCCTGCCCACTTCCAATCTTTTCTAAAAATTGCCGGGAAAAACGCAAAAAATAAAGTAGTCCACGAAAATCCTAAATTTACATCTATCATATCTCCAGTTTCATTATTTACTAATCTCACATCCATAATAAAAATTCTCCAATTTAAATTTACCTTTGACGTCAAAAAGGCTTAACCAATTGATTAAGCCTTACTTTAATGGATTCATTTCAATTTGTAAACACTTTTATAAACCGGAAATTAATTTCTTATTATTAAAGTAATTAATCTTTAATGAAAATTAATTTCAATTTTAACACACTTGTCAAATATATTCGATACATATTTATAAACTGTATTAATTTTTATTTTGTTATTCCTATAATTATATATTTCGCCAATTATGTCATATAATTAAATTAACTAAGAAATAGGTGGAATATTTAAACATGAAAAAAATTACTATAATAGGATCTGGTGTTGGAGGATTATCTGCTGGTATCAGATTGCAAAAGTTAGGATACGACGTTGATATATACGAAAAAGAATCTACAGTCGGAGGCAAGATGAACCAAATAGTCGATTCCGGCTATAAATTTGATGTTGGTCCAACAATCGTAATGATGCCTGATATCTACAACGAAGTATTCGAATTTGCTGGAAAAAATCCTGAAGATTATATTCATATGAGACGCATCGAACCAATGATGGATTTAAAATTTAAAAACGATGACGACTTAGAACTTACTTCTGACCTTGTCAAACTAACTAAGTCCATGGGCGACGAAAATGCTTCAGGTTATTATAAATTCTTGAGCGATATATATGATAAATACATTATTGCCAATGAGAATTTTTTAAACAAATCTTACAGAAAACCACACGATTTTTTTAATATGAAATCTCTAGTAGCAGGTTTTAAATTACACACTCTCGGTGACGCATACACTGCTATTTCAAAATTTGTTGAGGATGACAGAATCGCCAAATCAATTGCCTTCCAAACTCTTTATATTGGCATTTCTCCATATGAAGGTCCATCTCTTTACAATATAATTCCAATGATTCAATCACTTTATGGAGTATGGTACATAGATGGTGGTATGTACTCAATGGCTACAGCTATGGCTAAATTGTTTGAAGAACTAGGTGGAAAGATACATCTTAATAGCGACGTATCTAAAATTATGGTTGAGAACAAGAAGGCTACTGGAATAATTATTGATGATAAAGAATTTCCTTCTGACTATGTTTTGGCCAATGCCGACTTTCCTTATGCTATGAAGAATTTAATCGATGAAACAAATAGAAAGAAGTATACAAATAAGAAAATTGATAGTATGAAATACTCTTGTTCAGCATTCATGATATATCTAGGAACAGATAAAAAGTATTCAAACAGAAATCTTCATACTATAAGATTTGCGGATGATTTCAAAAAGAATGTTGATGATTTATTCGCTAACAACATCTTCCCTGAAGATCCCTCATCTTACATATACATCCCTAGTAGAATTGATGAATCGATGGCACCTGAAGATGGTGAATCAATCTATATCCTCACTCCAGTGCCAGAACTTTCAAGTGGAAAAATGTCTTGGAGTTCAGATGAAGTTGCCAAATATAGAAATAAGATTCTAACAATGATGGAAGACGAGGATATTCTTCCTGATATCAGGGATCACATTCGTGTTGAACATATCTATACACCTAAAGACTTTGAAGAAAAATTCAACGCATACAACGGTGCTACATTTGGATTAAGACCTACCCTACTACAAAGCAACTATTTCAGACCTCATAACAAATCTGATGAAATAGAAAACCTATACTTTGCCGGCAGCAGTGTTCACCCAGGTGCAGGTGTTCCAATAGTACTTAACAGTGCAAAATTAACAGTTGAGGAAATATTACGAGATGACAAATAATTCTGAAAATTTATTTTTGAAATACAAAGATGATTTTGAATATTGTAAGAATGTAATAAAAAATAACTCCACGAGTTTTTACAACGCTTTTAAGTCCTTACCGCTAGAAGATGCCTACAGTGTTTTTGCAGTATATACATTTTGTAGAAAAATTGATGATCTAGCAGATAAAAATGATGACATAACTACTCTCGAATACTTTGTTACTGAATTTGATGAATTTTTAAATGGAAATATTGAGGATTCACCAATGTGGCGGGCTCTGTATGTTGTATTTCAAAACTATGATATGAATATTCAAGCATTTAGAGATATGATACATGGTCAAATTTCCGATTTTCAAACAATCGAGATAAAGACTCAAAATCGATTAGAGGATTACTGTTACTATGTTGCAGGAACTGTTGGTCTCATGCTATCACCTATTATCTCTGATGACCCCGATGCATTTAATCCATATGCTATTTATTTGGGTAAAGCTATGCAATTAACAAATGTACTGAGAGATGTTGGTGAAGATGACAAGAATAACAGAGTATACCTCCCTGTAGAAGTAATGCATTCATATAACTACTCTTTAGATGATTTACATAACAAATTATTGAATGATAATTTTATTAATCTTTGGGAATATGAAGCTAAAATTGCAGAAAAATATTATAAAGAATTTGAAGACGGAGCAAAATATTTAAAACCAATTGCAAAAAAATCTACAATTCGATCAATGATGTTCTATAAAGAGATTTTAAATGTAATAAGAAAGAACAATTATGATTGTTTCAATAAAAGAAACTATATAAGCAAATCACAAAAAGTTTATCTATTTTTAAAAACACTATAAATATTGATAACACTAGTTAATGCTCCATAACTTTGATTTATTTGTTAAAATTATTTTTAGATTATAAATAGAAAGTTGGAGGATATTAAATAATGAATGATCTAGTCGAAGTAATGTTGTACGTTAAAAATGTAGATGCTGAAGCAAAATTTTGGCAAAATATCGGCTTCTCACTGATAGAAGCTGGTAAAATAGGAAATTACTCATTTGCTAAAGTATCCCCTACTGATAACAGTAGTTTAAGTTTGTGCATTTATGATATTAAATTTATAAAAGAAAATTCTCCTGAAGTGGCTGACAATGTCCCATCTATAATGTTCCACTCAGATGATATTGATAGTTTAAGAAGTAAGATGATCAAACTTGATATCACTGTTGGTGATTTACAACAAATGGGTGATAACAAAGTATTTAACTTCAAAGACCCTAATGATTTATACTTTGCTGTTTCTAACAAATAAAAAAAGGACTCTCAAATGAGAGCCCTTTTTGTTTACTTAACACTATCAACAATAGTCCAAGTTAGTGATGCTTCATAATCACCTTTTGGTGTATTAAGATTATATAGATATAAGTTCAGTCCTGTTTTATCGCTCCAATATATGGAATTAATAGCTTCACCAAGTTTTGTACTTAATATCAATAAACTTCCCTTACTCAAACTATCAAAATTACCATTTGAATAGTAGTATCTAAGATCAGCGTTCATTTTATTTCCAGTAGAATTAGTCAATGGTTTATCTTCAGAAAGATAAATTTGCTTTGGCTTCTTCTCTCTTCTCTTATCTTCAACTTCTAAGGCAATTCTGTTACTGTTACTCAACTGTGCAGATACTGGTTGATTAATGTTCTTATAACCAATACTCCCGTAATCAATATCACTGGAATTAGCAGTTATATTATTTGTAGTGTAATTAATATTCAAAATATTACTACGATACTCACCGTCTAATTCATCATCATTATTATCTACACCCTTAAATGAAACAAATGACTGATAGTTATCTAATTGAATACTTCCAACGTATCCCGATAATTCAAATGAATGAGTTTTTGTAGTTTTAAAGCTTAAATCAAATATATTCAAGTACTTAGTTGATGGATCACTATCATTCGTTACTAAATAATTTGAAGTAGATGATCCATCAATTTTTACATCAGCCACATTAAGATCAGAGGGTATTTTAAATGTTAAAAGACCTGATGCAAGTTTTGAATTCACATTATCGTCTTTAATATTACCCTTAATAACGATATTGTCATTCTTGGCTACCGAATTTATTGTAGTATTGTCATTATTTGGAGCTGTATAGGTCTTATCTTCTATTGTACTATCCAGTGTAATTCTTGGTTCTGTATCAAAATTAACATTCAACTTTGCCTGATTGGTCGTAATAGTAGTTGATTGACCATCTTGAGATATTTTGATAACTGCATAGTATTTTGTTCCGTCATCCTTATACGTTGTTTTTGGAGTTGTATACGTTCTACTATTTAAAGTACTAACAACAGTATCATTTCCATTCACAACTTTATGCCAAGCAATAGAATCAGGTGTCGCAGAGAAATTTCCTTTTATAGCAAAAGTAGCTGTATTGCCTTCATCTACGGTTTGATCTTCTAGTCCTCCACCAATTTCAACAGTGGTACTATCAGATACCGTTGAACCATCATTATTAGTAATAGTACCTGTTACTGTAACAACACCAGATTTACTTTGATTGTTTGCTGTTAGTAAACCTGTCTTGTTATTTATAGTAGCAAGACTTGTATCGTTAACTGCCCATGTAACTTCCCCTGTGGCATTTGTTGGAAATGGAGTTGCATGAACATAAGTTGAGACACTATCTTTTTGGTTATTGTATAGATATCTTTCATCAGCGTTAACTTTTAATGATTTAGCATTGACAGGATCCGGTAGGGTTGTAACAGTTGCAACTTTTGAATATGCAGTTGGATCAAAAAGTCCTGGAAAAAGAGAATACCATCTAACTTTCTGTTGGTAATGAGTCTCACCCACTTGAGTAGGTGCCACAGTTATATCTTGATCGCCCTTTTTCATATCAGTCCAGGTTGAACCGTTATTACTAGAAGTATACCAAGTGTAATGTTGACTTGCTAGAGGATGAAGAATAGCATCCCAAATGGATAATGAGGCAGAAGTCATCAATGTCTTAGGATGACCAACATATGTATACTGACTTTGAGGCTGTAGACTATATCCGGTAGTTAACCATATGAACAGGAAAATAGTAGGATCAGAAGTTGGTTTTTCATGTGGTGTCACTGTAGTATCTGCAGCAAGCACTTGATTTGAATTACTATGAGCAGGGAATATAATAAACAATCCCAAAATTAATAACGAAAATACTGAGATAAATATTTTTTTATGCAATTTATCCCCTCCAATCTACATAAAAATACTATCATAACGAGTAATTTAATAATATTTTTTTGCTCCCGAAATATTATACAGGTTTTAAAATAATTATGCTACGCTTAATTCATTACTTTGTGACAAGTTATTAACTTTATTGATTTGGTCTAAAAATCCTTGAATATTCTTTTGATAGTCCCCAACTGCGTTATTGGCCGAGGCATGACCTCCAACACTACCTGTCAATACCCATAGACTCTTCAAACTGGCTTTACTCGCATCAAACATAGCAACTGTTTGTGTGTCGGGTATAAATCCATCATCCTCTGTTGTAATGAAATATGATGGGATTGTTGTTTTTGCAGCAGCAGCTAGTCCTGATACATCATCTAAACTGAATCCTTGTAAGAATTGGTTAATTTTATCAACATTCTTAACTATTTTTTCATATGGTAGGAAAGGTAAACTACTAAAATTAATTGGTATAAGTAATTTTCCAGTTACTCCATTCAATGAATTAAGTGTTTTTCCATAGAGTGAATTACCCAATGAAGGTAGAGTTGAATACCCTGCATCAGCGATAACTGCTTTTACATTTTTTGCTAAATCAGGTTCAGATGCAGCTTCCAATGCTGTATTTGCTCCTAGTGATTGACCATAGAAAACAATTTCGCCATCTTCACCATTCATTTCATTAACTTTACTTACTAAAGTTTTCCAATCATTTTTATCTTGATAACCAAATGATAGTAGATTTCCATCACTACTAAATTGACCTCTTTGACTTGGCATTAATACGTTATAACCCATGTCGTACCAAACCTTTGAAACAACACCTATCCAGTCTGGTCTTTCAGTCCAACCTTGACCTATTATTACTGTTTTTTTAGATGCATTATTAGCAACATATGTTGCACGAATATTTTTGCTGCTATCGTTGTAAAATGGCACTTCCATAGTTTCTTTTACTGCCTGATTGTCCCACCAATCTTGAGCATTTGTGTAAAACTCTTGACTAGCTTCTGGATTATATTTTTGATCTAAAACATTCCATGTGTTTTCAACATCATATCTATTTGGATTTATAAAAGTTCTAACATCAGAAAGAACTTGTGTACCGTGTTTACCAAACAAGAATGGATAACTTATTGCAGCCACAGTCCCTGTTGTAACGTCGGTAATCCTATCATTGATAAAACCATTTATCTTACCAATAATAGTCTTATGTGTTGTGCTTCCCTTTTGATTAATATCACTTATGGAAATAGTATCATTTTCACTAGAACTAATATTATTTTCGTTGTTGATATTACTTACTTCTGAATTGTCATTACTTGTTATATCTGAGCTGGTATTCTCATTTAAGTTTTGGCTTTCAGAATCATTATCAGAATTCAAAATATTTTTTTCTGAATTAAGTACATATAGAGAATTTTCATCAGATAAATCTTGCTCGCTCACAACATCCGATGTTTGATAATTAGATGTATCTGAATCTACATCTGCTGAAACGACCGTTGTTGTGACAGGCGCAATTAAAATTGACGCTAAAATCAAAGACGGTACAAATTTTCTCTTTTTCATAATTTTCCCCTTAATTTATAATATAAAAATATATCATATTATCGATCGCTATTTTGCATATTTTTAAAATTGTAAATAGATTGAAATAATAAAGTAACTTTATTTAACATACCTACATCTAAAATTTTAAATAAAAAAACACGCTGGGATTTTTATCCTAGCGTGTTTTTATTTATATATATTATTTATTAACTTCTTTTTACAATATGTCCATCAGGATATACATAGTAATCTGCACCATCATATGATCCTGCCTTTGGATCTGCCTTAACGTAAGACTTGTGTTGTCCTCTGACTAGATAAACTTTTTTATTCTTGTCATCTAATGTTGAACCATCTTTTTTATCAGCATCAGAAACCACTGACCAGTTAACGATGGGGTCTTTATCATTATCTCCTTTTCCAATTGCTTTTTTAACAATTGAAATGGCTTGATCAGAATTCCCAACGCTGTTTTTGTTCTTATAATTGTTGTAAACAAAAAGTCCAGCAATAATAACAACAATAATAACTATAACTGAAACAATAGTAGTCTTTTTCAAATTAATCTCCTCTAAAACATATTTGGAGCTTAATTATCACATATTTAACAATTTAAAAGCAATCATAAATAAGATTTTTATTTTAATATTCAATAATAATAATTAGATATTTTAAATATTGAATGTTATCGCTTACATAATTTAAAAATTAGAACTACTGTTAAAGAAAAAGATAAGGAGAATTATTATGACTATAAAAAATGTTACTGTTGCTGGTAGTGGTGTCTTAGGTTCTCAAATTGCATTTCAATCTGCTTTTAAGGGTTTTAATGTAACTATCTACGATATAAATGATGAAACACTGGAAAAAGCAAAACAAACTATACAAAATTTATCTGATATTTATACTGAAGAAATTAGTGAACAACAGAAAACAATGGATAAAGTATTGCATGGTGGCGTTTATAATCCTAACTTTTTACCTGATATAAAAATCGCTACTTTTAATGAACTAAACGACGATTTAAAATCTATAAAGCATGCCAAAGATAGCATCAGCTTTTCATCAGACTTAAAATCTGCAGTTAGTGATGCAGATTTACTGATAGAGGCAATACCCGAAAAGGTTGAAATAAAAAATGACTTCTATGAAAAATTAGGAAAAGTTGCTCCATCAAAAACAATTTTTGCTACCAATTCTTCAACTCTATTGCCTAGTATGTTTGCTGACATTACAGGTAGACCTGAAAAATTCATTGCTCTTCACTTTGCAAACCAAATATGGAAAAACAATACAGCTGAAATAATGGGTCACAGCAAAACTGATAAGGGAGTTTATGAGGAAGTAGTTCAATTTGCTAAAGACATTGGTATGATAACTATCGAGCTCAAAAAAGAACAACCTGCTTATGTACTAAACTCTATGTTAGTTCCATTTTTAAGTGCAGGACAAGCACTATATGCTAAAGGTGTGGCCGATTTTGAAACTATAGATAAGACTTGGATGTTAGCAACTAAAGCTCCGATGGGTCCATTTGCAATCTTGGATATTGTAGGATTGAAGACCGCTTATGACATTGTCTCTAATCACGCAAAAGATGATCCTTCATTCCAACCATTAGCTGACATGATAAAAAATGAATATATTGATAAGGGAAAAATGGGTATTGCAACAGGAGAAGGATTTTACAAATATCCTAATCCTGCTTACACTGATCCTAATTTTCTTAGTTAAAAAAAGCTTCCTTCATAATGAAGGAAGCTTTTTTATGCTTGATAAGTTTTATCAACAATTAGAACTGGTTTAATAACTGAACCGTTATTTGATGCTTTATTTGCTTCATTAATTTCAGAGAAATCATAAACTTTTTCCAAAATATCAAATGGAAATTGACCTTTTTGCCAAAATTCTATTAATTGTGGTATCAACAATTGAGGAACTGCATCTCCCATCAATACACCATCAACGTGTTTTTGAGAAGCTACCAATTCATTCCAAGGTAAGAATTCTAATGACTTGTCAGTAACTGCTATTGGTGCAAAATGTCCACCAGATTTCAAAACATCTAGACATTCTTTCATGATTTTACTAATTCCTGTTGTATCGATAGCAAAATCTACTCCGTAACCGTAAGTTAGTTTCTTAACTTCTTCAACCCAATTTAAATCTTTACTATTGATAGTATCAGTAGCACCGATTTTCTTAGATGTTTCCAATCTTTGATCATGGATATCAACACTAATAATTTTAGAGCATCCTTTAATTTTAGCTGCCATTATAGCTCCGGCACCTACTGCACCGCTTCCTACAATAACAATTGTGCTACCTTGTTGAGGATTCAAACCATTAAAGACGGTACCTGAACCAGTAACTAGACCACAGCCTAGTGGTCCAACTTTTCTCAAATCAACATTTTTATCTATCACGATTACATTGTTTTGTTGTACCAATGTTGTTGAAGCGAAAGAAGATTGATTGAAGAAATTATCTATTACAGAACCATCTTCAGCTGTAAATGTAGGTGCTCCATCTGGTCTCTTACCTCCAACATTTAGTTCACCCCAATTTAAACATGATGATGGATGTCCTTTTAGACATTGTTCACAAGTTCCATCAAAAGCATATGAAAGAATTACGTGATCTCCAGGTTTGATGTTTGTTACACCAGCACCTACTTTTTCAACAATTCCTGCACCTTCATGTCCAGCAATTCTTGGAAATTCTGTAACACCTGATTGTCCATTTCTTACTGCTTCATCAGTGTGACAAATACCTGTTGCAACAATATTAACTAAAACCTCATTGGCTTTAGGCTCATCGTCAACATAAACTTCCTTAATATCAAAATCTCCGTTTAATTTTTCAATAACGGCTGCATTAATTTTTTTACTCATTTTTTCCACCCCAATTTGTTGATTTATTAACAATAGTTTACATACTTAGTTTAACATTTGATTACATTTTTAAAAGCGTTTTCATAAAATAATGTAAATAAATTTCATTTTTTACAAAAAAGTCCAAAATAAAAACCCCCACATGATTGTGGGAGTTCCTTAATTTACTTGATCAGCAAGGATGTATTGATTTGTGGCAATTCTATAATAAACTTTGCCATCTTTTTGGCTTGTATGTTGCTGGTCTGTATACCAGGGAGTATTTTGTGGAGCAACATCTCCTATAGCATTACCATCGTAGTCAAATACTGGTGCTGAAAGACCATCTTTTACAGTAACAACAGTATCAAGATGAGTATTTACCCAATTTTCATCTACAGTAGGTGTAACCCCTTCAACATCAGGGTTAACAACAGGATCTACTGAGAAGTCAGGATCAATTATTGGATCTACCGGGTCAATTGCAAATCCAGGGTCGATATCTACTGCCTCATCAGCTAAAACAACATAATTCACAGTTCCTAATGAAAGTATTGTAGCTGCAGCAAATGCAGTAATAAATTTTGTATATTTCTTCATGTATATTCCTCCAATTTAACTAAGTATTTGATTGATTAACTCTCCATCTACTATTTGGGTTCGATGGTAATAATAACAATATAAATATAACTAAATCACCTAAGAAAGGTATGATTTCAATGAGAATCCACCAATTACTTCTATCGGTGTCATGTAATCTTCTTGCTCTAATAGTGAAAGTTGCCAACCAAAAAACAAACAATACTATCGTAGCTGTAAATGATTCAGAGTGTAAACTGATTTGATAAACACTAGGATATAAATATTTATATTCTCCAGAAGCTCCAAAATAAATACCCATAATAAGATAATTTACTATTGCTGGAATCCAGTACTGTTTTCTTGTAGCTGAAGAATTAAAAACAAATAGTTTAGTCCAAAATTCTAAATATGATCTCAAATTAAACTCCTATCCTATTTGATAACTTAAGTTTAACAACGTTTATATACGCTATCACTTCATAATATGAAAAGATTTCTATCAAATATAAGTTACATTAATTTTCTTTTTCCAAAATAATTGTACTAAATATTTTTTGAACATCAGGTTTTAAATCATAAGCATCTCTTTGATAATTACTTAATAGAATAGCAAAGCTTTTACTATCATCTGTTAAGTGAATAACTCCCTGATAGCCATAACCCCAACCATTCGCATAGTGATCATTCTTTCTATTGTAGAAACCACCTGAATAAGATGAAACTTGACTAGGACTATATAGTTTTTGTCTAGATTTAGGAGTCAAAAACTTGCCAGATGTAATATATTTTTCTGCTTTATATAAGTCTTCAACACTCATATAGACTTGTCCTGTTCCCAATTCATTGTGATACTCGTATTTTTGCACAACAAAAGGTGATTTATAATTTACAGTTTTATCTTCATGATCAGAGTTAGTATAGCCACAAGCAACTCTGATTTTCTTGCCATTATCATATGCAAATTTAGTATGTTTTAATTTTAGTTTTTTGATGTATTCCTTTGTAAATAATTCAGAGTAAGACTTGTGAGTAACTTTCATCAATATACCAGCTAACAAATTATAATTGATTGGTGTATAAGCCCATTTCTTGTATGCCTTACTATTAAACGTTGTATTATTGGCTAAATATAATGCTGTATCTTGCTCAGACATTATTTGTTTTGATTCATTATCTTCATCAAATCTTAATCCAGAAGTCATCTCTAACATTTGAAGAATAGTAATTTTGTTACTACCTTCTATCTGTGGATAAAAATCACTTAATTTTTGATTTAACTTCAATTTTTTCTTATCAACTTGTTGCATTACAAGACCAGCAGTCAGACTTTTTTGAATAGAATCGATTTGATAACTAGTTGTATTGGTATTTTTTTTATCTTTTTTATAGTTTGCATAACCAAAACTTTTTAGATAAACAGTTTTATCGTTCTTAACCACCATCATAGTTCCAGACCAACCGTTTTTCTGTTCAATACCACCTATATAAGAACCGTTTGAAGCATAAACATTACTCGAAAAAAATGATAATAACAGAATTGCTATAATGTCCAATATGACAATACGTTTAATATATTTCATTTTCCACCCACCTCACTCATATTATAGAACACAATGCTAAGTATGCTAGAATATACTTAATAATATAAAAGGAGAAACATATGATTGCAATTATTATAATCGCTATACTGGTTATACTAGTAATAGCCTATGTAGCCGCATATAACGGACTAGTTAAGTACAGAAATAGAGCTCAAGAATTTAGTTCACAAATTGATGTTCAACTAAAGCGTAGAACTGATCTTATCCCTAACCTTGTGGAAACAGTCAAGGGCTATGCTTCTCATGAAAAAGAAACATTAGCCAACATTGTAGAATTACGTAATAGTGTAAATAATGCATCTACCCTACAAGAAAAAGTAGACGCTGATACACAACTTACTGGTGCATTACGCCAAGTTTTTGCTTTATCAGAAAGTTACCCTGACCTAAAGGCCAATCAACAATTCGGTCAATTGATGGAAGAACTATCAAATACTGAAAACAAGATTGCTTATTCTCGTCAAGCATATAACAGCCAAGTTCAATCTTATGATACTGCTCTTGAAACATTCCCTCGCAACATTGTTGCAGGAATTCACCATTTTGAAAAAATGGATTACTTAAATATTCCGGATGCTGAAAAAGTTGCGCCAGAAGTTAAGTTTTAATTGAGGCAGCATCATGGTTTATGAACAAATAGATCGTAATAAGAGGAAAACCTATTTAATCTTTACATTATTCATTATTTTATTGATGGGAATTTCTGCCTTTGTTGGTGATTTTTTCTTTAATAATTTATATGCTGGTTTGATTGTTGGATTTTTAATTACATTATTCTATATTCTGACAACCTACTATCAGTCGACTTCGATTGTTATGAGCATGAATAATGCTAAGAAAACTTCTGAACAGGAAAATCCACTACTCTGGCACATCGTTGAAGATATGAGCATGGTAGCTGACATTCCTATGCCTGAAGTTTATATAATCGATGACCCTAGTCCTAACGCATTTGCTACAGGTAGAGATCCTAAACATTCTGCAGTGGCAGTTACATCAGGACTATTAGAATTGATGAATCGTGAAGAACTAGAGGGTGTTATAGCTCACGAAGTATCACATGTACGTAATTATGATATTCGTGTCTCAACAATTGCTATTGCACTTTCGTCTGCAATTATCTTTTTAAGCTATATGATTTCAAATATGTTATTTTGGGCAAGACCTATGAGTGATGACCGCGAAAGCAATAACTCTAATGCAGAAATTATTCGTCTTATCATCTGGATTGTTGGTATTGTATTCTCATTTTTAGGACCTATGATTGCAACTTTAATTCAATTTGCAATTTCTAGAAATAGAGAATATCTTGCTGATGCTTCTGGAGTAGAATTAACAAGAAATCCTCAAGGGTTGATTAGTGCATTGGAAAAACTGAAAGATAATAGTAAGCCAATGAAAAAGGTTGATGAGTCTAGTGCCTCACTATATATAAGTACTCCACTGAAAAAGAAGCAACGTGCCAGCCTTTATGACACCCACCCTCCTTTGGATGAAAGAATTAAACGACTACAAGATATCTAAAAAGAACTAGGATAAGTCCTAGTTCTTTTTTATTTTTAAGTAACAAATATGCTAGAATTGAAACAACTTAATGGGAAAATAAGGGGAAAAATTATGTATATGATTGGGTTAATTGTTGTAGGGGTTGTGATTGTATTTTCAACATACGTTACAAAACCAAAAAAGAAAACTTATCGTAATTTAATGACAGCTGGTCTAGTTTTAGTAATTGCAGGTGGAAGTGGACTTTATGAGAGTTTTCAGATGCCTTCAAAAAGCAGTCCTAGTACAGCGAACAACATTGTCAAAAGCAATAGTTCCTATAGTGATTTAGCTAAGCTAAATTATGACAAGGAACAAATTATTACTATCAATGGAGATAAGCCGACTTTTTCTGATGAAGAGCTTAGTACATCAAGAGGCGCATGGGAAGAATATTCCAACTTAGATAGACTTAATCGTGCAGGTGTTGCTAATGCGATGCTTAACAAAGGAATCATGCCCACTGCCAAAAGAGAACAGCTATATGTTGATCCTACAGGATGGCACAACAAAAAGATTAATGGACATGACTGGTTATACAACAGATCACATTTGATTGGTTATCAATTCACAGGACAGAATAACAACCCCAAGAATTTGATCACTGGTACAAAATCTCTGAATAACCCTGGAATGCTCAAATACGAAGAAGATATGGCATACTACATCAGGAGAAACCCTGAGAACTATGTCAGATATCGAGTAGAACCAGTCTATCGAGGAAATGAATTAGTAGCCCGTGGTGTTCACATGATGGCGACATCACTAACCGCTCAAGGCAGAAAAGACGGACAGGTTTCCTTTAACATCTATATCTTTAATATAGAAAAAGGAGTCCAAATCAATTACACTGATGGTACTAGTAAAATAGTAAACGATAATTAAGGAGAGAACAGCTATGATATATAAAGAAAATGATAGTGAGATTTTTGATTTAATTGAATTAGAAGAAAAAAGACAAAATAGAAATATTGAATTAATTGCTTCTGAAAATATTGTCTCTGATAATGTTCGTAAGGCTCAGGGATCAGTACTAACAAACAAATACGCTGAAGGTTACCCTGGAAAGAGATACTACGGTGGTTGTGAATATATCGATAAAATCGAACAAGTAGCAATAGATCGTGCAAAAGAATTATTTGGTGCTGAATATGTGAATGTTCAGCCACACTCAGGATCACAAGCTAATGCTGCAGCATATCAAGCAGTTTTAAAACCAGGTGATAAAGTATTAGGTATGGATTTAAATGCTGGTGGCCACTTAACTCATGGATCAAAAGTTAACTTTTCAGGTAAAATGTACGCATTTTATTCATACGGTGTAAACAGCGATGGATTGATTGACTACGATGATGTTCAAAAAATAGCAAAAGAAGTTCAACCAAAAATGATTGTTGCTGGTGCATCTGCATACAGTCGTATTATTGACTTTGATAAATTCCGTGAAATTGCAGATTCTGTAGATGCATATCTAATGGTAGATATGGCTCATATTGCTGGACTAGTGGCTGCGGGTCTTCACCCATCACCTATTAACGTTGCCGATATCGTTACAACTACCACTCACAAAACATTACGTGGTCCACGTGGTGGTATGATTTTTGCAAGTGAAGAACTAGGCAAAAAAATCAATTCTGCAGTATTCCCTGGAACTCAAGGTGGTCCACTAGAACATGTCATTGCCGCTAAAGCTGTCGCATTCGGCGAAGACCTAGAACCTGAATTCAAAGAATACAGTGCTCAAATTATTAAGAATGCTAGTGTTATGGCTGAAGTATTCAACCAAACTGAAAATATACCAGTTCTTACAGGTGGAACTGACAATCACCTACTAAACATTGTTTTAACAGAAACTGATTTGAATGGAATGGAAGTTCAAGATTTACTAGATTCTATTCACATTACAACCAACAAAGAATCAATACCTGGTGATCCATTGCCTCCTTCAAAAACATCAGGTTTGAGAATTGGTACACCTGCAATCACTTCTAGAGGTTTCAAAGAAGATGATTGTAAAGAAGTGGCACATATAATTATTGAAGCTATTAATAACCATGATAATGAAGAAAAACTAAAAGAACTAGATGCCAGAACTAAAGCTCTAACAGATAAATATCCAGTTAAATAAAAAAAGAGATGGATTTTTCCATCTCTTTTTTTTTTATTTTTTATCTACTCTATTATATAAAATCCATGCAATAACAAGGAACAATAGTGGTCCTATTATTGTCCAGAAGGCATCAACATAACGTCCTTCGATAATTGGTTGTATAAGTGTGAAGATAATCGCTAAAGCAATTATTGTAAATGTAACTATAGATGTTCCCCACATGAATTTTTTATTTTTATAAAAGACATATGGTTTTTTTATATCATCATTAATACTAAAGAAAGGAAAGGCACCAACTAGGAATAAGTAAGGAACAGTAGTTGCAACATTACCCATTAAAGTTAGAACACCGTACAATGCTTTAGCATCTCGTCCACCTAAGTTAATAGCTAAAATCAAAACACTAACAAATGCTGCTTGCATCCACATAGCATTGGCGGGCATACCATGTGCGTTAACCTTAGTAACTCTTTCAGGCCAAAATTCCTTAGGAGTTCCCAATACAAACGCTTTGATAGGTGAATAAATCAAGACAAAGAATGATCCAGAATAAAGAATGAACATACTTAATCCTGTAAATCTTGCTAACCACATTCCTACACTATGAGCAACTTGTGCACTTAATCCAATAGATATTGAAAATTTATATCCAAGATTATTCATCATAATATAAGTTATATTACCCAGGTTAACATTGGATTTACCAAGAACCTCAGCCCAGTTTGTACTTACTCCCCATAGAAGAATTGATAGAGAGTATAGAATTGAAATAACAACTGTGGCAATTAAAACAGCTCTAGGAAAGTCTCTTCGTGGATTTTTCATACTATCTGTAACTCCACCTAGTGACTCCATACCACCATAAGCAAAGATAGCAAAAACAACAAACGAAAGCATTCCCAACAATCCACTCGATGCAGGATTTGCAGGTTGAATAAATGTTTGGATACCATGTATAGATTCTTCAAAATGGAATCCTGAAGCAAATAACATAACGATACTTAGTAGCAAGAATATTCCATTCAATGCCACCATCATGAATCCACCAATAGAAGTGATTTTAGAAATTTTATCGATACCTTGTGAAGCTGTAAATGTTACTAGTACAATCCAAAGAACTGCAAGAATTCCAATAATTTGTGAACCGTGCAACCCCATGAAATGCCAACTTTGAGTTGTATCACTTCCTGTGAAAAATGTTGCTAAAGGAATCCAAATTTTTGAAGAAGTTGAAACTAACCAAACTTCCCAAGAAGCAAGCCAGATAAATGTACCTACAAAGGCAATTTTTGAGCCAACTGCTCCTTCAATCCAAGAGTATATACCACCCTTAGACTGATTAAATGCTGATCCGTACTCTGCCATCATAAATCCTAATGGTAGGAAGAAGAAGATTGCGGCAAAAACATACCATATAATACTTGCTAATCCCATTTGTTCATAAGCAACAGGTGTATTAGCAAACCCGTAAATTGTTGTAAATATCATCATAATCAATCCAACTAGCGTGATTGATTTATTTTTTGATTGACCATCGTCCATCGTTCTATACCTCTAATTATTTTATAAATTTAAATCTGTTTTAAAATTAAGTGGTGAAAAATCAGTAGATTCTGTAATCAATTTGGCAATTAATTCCTTATAAGAATCTAAAGATAGCTTTGCCATTTGATTACTAGAATCCGTTAAGAAATCTGATAATTTTTCTTCTGGAATTTCTAGTGATTCTTTATCATATTTATTTAACATATTGCGAAGCGTTATATTGATGTCTTTTTGTTTAGCTTGGAAATCTTTACCAAATTCTTTGTAATGACCGTCCAATAGCACACCCGCTAACTTATAAGTCCAGTATGCTGATTTTCCATCATATGGTAACTCACCAATCTTATATTCTTCAGGTGTATCATTTATTCCCATGTAGAATGGAACAAATATACTCTGTGAAGCTACACCCATTGCTAACCAATGAATAGCACCAACTTCTAATGGTAGATTTGGTCTAATTTGAAGAACATGGGATTCTTGAGTTTTGGCTAAACTGATAGGTCGATATCGCTTGCTTTGACTACCTTCATTTAACGGATCAAATTCAGTCTTTTGAAAATGAGATGCCAGATATTCCTGAGCATCGTCTACACTCAAAAGACGATTAGGTTTCATAATAAATGGTAAGTCTTCACTTTCAGGATTAGAATTGACACCTGATAAAAATTTATGTCCCCACCATACTCGAGGAGTACTATAAATTTCATCTGAAAATTCTTGAGTCCCGAATACTTTTCGGAAATTAAATGTCTCCGGGTATGGATTGAAATTATTTTCAGAAACAAATTTTTGGATTTCAGAATGATACATAAAATTATCACTATCGTCAAAATCGATTTCTTGGATTGCAAGCTGATTAGCTACAACTGCATATGAATCATCTGGAATTCTCTGTGCTACCCAATAATGACCGGATCCACTCTCAAAATACCAAACTTCATCTTTGTCTGAAAATAAAACTCCATTAGTTTCAGAAGTTCCATGTTCTGATATTATTTCACCCAATCGCTCAACACCTTCTCGTGCTGATCTTATATAAGGTAAAACGACTGTTAACATAGATTCCTCGCCAATACCATCCTTAACTAAAGGGTCAGCACCTAGAACTCGTTGATTAGAATAAGCACTTTCTGTAGCGCTCATAGCTATTCCCAACTCATTGATTCCATCTTCTTCGAAGAGTCCTGATTTGTCTGTCCACTCTGGAGTTGCTGAATATTTAAACCGAACTTTAGGCAGGTCCATCTGGAAACCATTATCTTTTGAAATGTATCTTTGATTTTCATCAAACTCTTTGTGTTCATGAATCACAAAATGCTTGGGCCACGAAGCCATTGCATCTTCATTTCGACCAATAATAGTTGATCCATCAATAGTTGCCTTTTTACCAATTAATATACTTGTACAAGCCGATAAATTATTCTTATTATAATTTAATTCCATGCTGCTCCCACCATAATTATATGTAAGTAATATACCTACTTACTATACTACAAAATAATGAAGTTTATCTTTTTTTTGTAAATTGACATTAATATTGTTTAGTAATAACATATTAATGTTATTGGGCATTCGCCAAACGGTAAGGCAACGGACTCTGAATCCGTAATTTATTGGTTCGAACCCAATATGCCCAATAAATAAAAAAGCCAACTCATATGAGTTGGTTTTTTTTAATAGATTTCTTCTGATGAATTCTGCTTATTTAAAGTATATTTATCTCCTTCAACATCAAAATATTTTGAAGATAAACTCTTTAATTTTTCAATTGCTTCTGCAGATCTTTCAGCTTGCTCATTATTTATTGATTCAACTACTAATACAGCATTATGTGTATCTTCAGTTAGCATTGTTCGTTTAGCCTCTCGCCAGTTAAAACAACGGCATATAGCTCCAGCTTTATCATAGTAGATAACTTCTCCTTCTAGTGCAGGAGAACTTTCTTCAGCTCCTAAAGGATAAAAGTCTTCTCCACCTTTAGCAACTCCCAGATGTAGATCACCTTGAACTTTATCTAAATCTTCTCCACCACAAGGAACACCAAATGATAATGATACTGAATTGTAGATATCTACTAAAGGAGATATTGGTGAGAAAGACTTCTCTTGATTCACTCTTTTTAGCAGTGCTTCTATAGAAGATCTTGCACCTTTTTTAGTTTTGAACTTTCTAAATGCTTCTCTCCACTGATCTACAACTTCATTCTCTTTAAAATCTTCTTCTGTTATAAATTTTTTTGCTTCTGTTGAACCATCATCTAATAATTTTTGAAAATAAGGATCATCTTTTTCATCTACCTTATTATCGATATTATTTAGTGTCAAAACTGATAGTTGAATCTCTGGAAACAAATCTATAACTTCTTGATCTATAACTATATTCTTCATCAAATAACTCCTTAGAAAAGTATTCAACTAGATTATAGGTTTATAATTTTTTTATTTCAATATTATGGAGTATCTTCTAAAGTCCATGAAATAGTACCAATAAAATTACCTGGCAATGCACCTGGATAAGTTCTGACAAATATACCATCTGAATTATTCCACAATGAATTTACTATATCTATATCTTCACCTAGGTTGGGCAAATTATTATCTGCAACAATAACCGGATTGTTTACTATAGAGCTTTCCAAACTATTGTTTTTATAAATCACATCACCTATCATTTTTCTTCCAGTTGTTTGATCTACAAATGAACCAGACTCTGCTGATACTTTCCAAAAACCACTAGGTTCTCTGGTATCAATAACATTTAGAGACCAATCGTTATTTCTTCCTACTAGTTGGTCTTTTGCATCTAAAGTAGTGTTACTAAATGAGCTTTTGTCTGAAACAGTTCCAAATTTCAAATCACCTAACCGTTTCTTATCTAAAACGTAGTGAATTTCGTTTGATTTACTATTTCCAGTATAAGTCGCATAAACTGAAACATCATTTTTACCGTAATTAAGATCTGAATTATTAAGTTTTAAGTTATATGTTTCTTTGTCACTTTGAACTGAATACTTACATTCTTCATAATCTGAACCATTGATACTTACATATATTTTTAAATTATCTTGGTTAAAATAATCTGTCGCATCATTGTTAGTAAATTTAACATGGGGAGCTATTATCGCATCAGCGTTATAACTTATTATTTTTGACCCTTCCGTACTAGAGGTGGTTTGCTCACTAGGATCAACAGTCATAGCCATTTCTTTTTGAGTTCTTATATAAAAACTAGGTGTATTGACATCCCCAATATTATTATTACCAATAAATCTGGCTAATTCACTTTTTACATACTTATCTTGATTATCAGCCGAAACCGTTACCCCTTTAAAAACATTAACTGCCTGATTAATACTATTTGACAATTCATTTTTAAACAAATGTTTAACCAAATTGTTGCCATCCATATCCTTATCCATCGCAATTGTTTCCGAATCACCATTAGAATAATTGATATATCCTAGTTCATTTGCAGGGTAAGTATCATAATCTAAGAAGTTAACACTTTTATTATTAGCTAACTGTGTAACCTCATTAATGTTTTGCCAAGATTGCTTACCACTATCATAATTCAGAGTATATGAATATGTGAGCTTATCACCAACAGATACTTCATCATCATTCTTTAAATATTTATTTTGAGTTTCATCATAAATAGTTGCATTTACTCTTGAGTTAACTAAATCTGGTACTTGATCAAAGATAACTACATTATTTGCATAATATCCACCTGTAGATCCAGTAAATCCATATCTAATATGACCTGTTGAAGTTGCTGCACTTCCTAATTTTTTTACGTCTAAATCAATCGTCTTTGTTTGATATGCATATCCTGGCTCAGCTTGATACAATGGCGTTCCGTCTAGTTTTTTATCATTTATTGTATACGTCATTTTTTGAGTATCTTTGTTCCAAGACAAAGTAACATGATGCCAATTGGCATCTGAATTGATAACCCCATTGATTAAGCCATAATGATTCAAACCATACCAATATTTATCTCCCAAAATTGAAGATTCACTACTGTATCTGACGTATGAGCTAGATTCTCCAGGGTATGTTGATGCCATGTGACCATTTTTTATAATTTTGTTATCACCATTACTCTTATTACCCAAATCAAAAGAAGATGCAATTCCGGCATTATCTCGTCCATCATCTTGATTTAAGAATGTATCAAATTCCAATGCCCAAGAATTTTGTATCCCAGTAGATGCTATTTGACTAGAACTGGAATAATTAGCTTGATCATTTCCATAGACATTTAGAGCTTGACCTTTGTAACCGTTCGCTTTTAATCCCCTACTATCATTTTGCAAAACTAATGCCATCCCATCACCTGCATTGGATCCACGATTACCAAAATACATCCACATTGACGCTACTTGATTCTTGGATAAATCAAAATAATTGGAATCAGTCGACCAAATCGAACCAATCTTTTGAGTATCGGCTGGTGTTATAAGGATAGCATCTGTTCCTTTAACTGAAGGGTTAGTTACAGACATAACCTTTGCAGAGTTACCAGACTGTGTACCTGGAGTAAAAATACCTGAAATCTTAACCCCTAATGGTGCATTCAAAAGTGCTTTATCTAAATCTGCGTCTGCCTTAATGTTTTGAGCAAAAAATAAAAATATTGTAAAAATAATAATAAACTGCGCTAAACATTTTTTATTCATTGTTTAAATATTGCCTCCGAATAATACAGAAATACCGGGAAGTATACCTCTACATTCTATTTGTAAGAAATTTAATTATTCTTACAAGAATAATTACGTAATTTTTTTGTATTTTATTTCCAATTTTTGCTTTTTTTGGAAAATTTATTATTTAGTTTGAAAAGGCTTTATAAAAGGGATAACATATTATAGTTAATGATAATTTGATTAAATAGAGGATTTTTAAATGAACATCTTAAAAAGAATTTTTTCTGATCATGTTCTTTGGGTAGCTGCTATAGCAGTTATCATAACTTCAATTTTAATTAGCCCACCACAGTTAATGGATATAAATTGGAAAACAATTTTTTCTTTATTGTCTATGATGATAATAATTCAAATTTACGAATATCTAGATTTTCTAGAATATTTTGCTTCTAGATTAACTCATAAAGCCAAAACAACCAGACAGCTGCTGTGGATCTTGTCCAGATTAGCTTTTTTTGGAGCAATGTTTCTAACAAATGATGTTGCAATTCTTACATTAGTTCCTCTTTTTTATCAAATTTCTAAACACTTAGATGTAGATCCTATTTTCCCAATTATAGTTATTACAATGTCAGCTAACTTGGGAAGTATCTTCACTCCTTTCGGTAACACACACAATCTATTTTTACTTACTCACTTCAATATAGATATTCTAAATTTCTTTAAAATGTCTACTCCTATAACATTAATAACTTTTACTCTAATGTTTCTTCTAACCAGATTTTTCCCAAAAAAAGAAGTTAAGTTCAATCAACTTCCAAAATTTGATCTCAATATTCCTAGTATTACACTCTCTGGTTTTGTGACAGTAATAATATTTTTAGGGGTATTCTCAGTTATCCCTATGTGGATATCACTAGCTTCTGCATTAATTTTAGTTTTTATAATCAATCCAAGAATATTAGGATCAGTCGATTATTCAGTGATTTTGATATTCATGTGTTTCTTCCTGACAATAGGAAATATAAATAGAGAACCGCAAATTGTAAACTATCTATCTAGTATCATAGATACAAAAAACGGTGCCTATTTTTCTTCAATAATTATTAGTCAATTTATAAGTAACGTCCCTACAACAATCCTTGTTTCAAAATTCTCACATTACCTTTACGCTATCTTCCTAGGTACTAACTTCGGTGGTATGGGAACTGTTGTCGGATCTCTTGCAAATCTACTAGCATTTAAACAATATCGATTCCTATTCAAAGAATCTCCTTGGAAATATTTAGGTATATTCTCAGCTGTTAACTTTGTCATGTTATTCATTATTGGATCTATCGGTTTCTTATTGATAAATATTTAAAAAGACCACCTTAAAGGTGGTCTTTTTTATTGGTATGATTCTCCTCCACGATGTCCTCCAACCAGATCTGATCGATTGATTGCTGTGGCTCCATGAGACAATGAACTGGCTTTAACAATAGAAGTAAATCCATATTTATTACGAATCTCATCTACCAGATAATCAATATCTCGACTCTTTACCTGCTTTACAGGATCGACAAAGAGATTCATTTGCATCTCAGTATCATCATCTAGATCACTGAATCCAACTGCCATATGCAAGACAGGTTCATTTTGCCAACTATCTCTAAACATTTTTATTAATTCATTTTTTAATACAGAATTAGAATTAGTAGCAGTAATTTTTTTAGACTTACTAAATCCTGTCCGTTTTTTGCTGAATTTGTCATATGAACCACCGATGAATAAAAATATATGTGATGTTTTTTGATGATGAAATCTTATTCTAGCAGCAACTTGCTCTGCCATCTCTTTTATCACCACTTCTATATCATCTTTTTTGCTATAAACATGTGGCAATACCTGTGAATTACTGTAAGATTTTGCTTTTGGAATATATTTTTCAGAAACTATTGATCGATCAACACCCCATGAATGGGCGAAAATTTGAGCTCCAATAGTCCCAAATTCTTTAATAAGTCTATTCGGATCAGAATTGGCAATATCACTAATACTATATAGTCCAAGTTTGTTCAATCTATGTGCGGTGCGGTTATTTATGCCCCAGAAATCAGTTAGTTTTCTGATTTTCCAAACTTTACTAGGTACATTTGAGTACGTCCAACGTGCCATAAATGACTTATTATTTTTAGCTTCATTATCCAATGCCAGCTTGGCTAGTAGTGGATTGTCGCCTATCCCAACACAAACATAAAGCCCTAAAGTATCTCTTATTTCAATCTGAATTTTTCTAGCAACTTCTTCTGGCGTATCTCCAAATAGTTTCCAAGATTTAGTCATATCAACTAGGGATTCATCTATCGAATAGACATTAATATCTTCCTCAGCAGCATATTTTCTAAATATATTATTGATTTCAATACTTCTCTTTATGTATAGATTCATATTCGGTGATGCTTCAATAATATCGCTCACTTTTGGCAAATCCTGCTTTCGAGTAACATTCTTAATTCCATACTTTTTCTTTGCCATAGGAGAGCTAGCCATCACCAAACTATTCTTAGCACCTGGTCTCTTGGACATTATCACTAATATTGCCTCAAGTGGATTCAATCCCCTCCTAACACACTCTACACTAGCGAAGAATGACTTATTATCTATCATGAATATTAGATGTTTTGGTTCTGATTTGTAGTCATACATGATTATCCACCTCAATAAATCTGACATTTCTTATCATACTTATTTGAATTTCATTTGAATCTAAAAAAACAGAATTTTCAAAATAACCCTTTATTTTTCCTTGAAATTCTTCAACCAAATGCAAATCATTATTAATAAAATTGGTTTGAAGCAACACTATCTTATTATTTACATAACTCTCACTCAATATTTGGGTTATATCTTCTAAACTCATCTGCTCCAACTCTATTACAGACTTATTCCTAACTTTAGACTCTTTTTTGAGAGAAGCAGTGTGATCACTCAAGTGATATCCCTGCCACTTCTTCATTCCTCTATCTTGATACTGGGAAAAAAATTTATTCAATTCTTCATCTGATAACATTTTTATATCCTCAATAAGATTATACGAACATATGTTCTTATTTTCAACAAAAAAATAGACGCTTATGCGTCTGAATTTTTTCTCCAAAATCTAGTAGTATCTTTTTTGTCTGAAATATTGAAGTCTATTAATGTTTGGAGTAATTTACTATCAAAATTTTCTGAGTATGGAATCTGATATGTCATCTTGCCATACTTATAACCAGCATCAGTTATTTCTTTAGTAAACTTTTGAATAGTATAAACTTCTGGGGTCACTGAAATATGATCTACTGTAGATTTGTAACTTACAATAAATGTTCCATGATCTGTAAAAGTTGGCTGATTCCACGCCATTCTCATATCTAGCTTGGGATAATTAGTCATAGTCCAATCAATAATTGATTTGAACTTTTTCCGATTCTCAGCATTTCTTATGTTATCTATATATTCTAAAATTTCAGCATTCATTTTCTAATCCTCAAAATAATTTATCACTATCAGCGTTGAATCTAGCACCTACAAAAATTATTTGTAACGTAACTAACAGTAGCAATAATGCTGGCATATAGATCAGAATTAAAACCACTAGAACAATTTCTACTAGGGATAACTTCCAATTAGTTAAAACTTTATATATCGCCATACTCCTGATATCATTAGCTATTTCAATATGACCACTTTTCTCATTCTCGCTTATTATCACATATGTCAAAAGACCATATGCTATAGACCAAATAACATAAACTATTGTATAAAAAATTTGTGGTCCTCGAGCATTTATATCCTTACCAATCCATGCAGTTGCGACCGGCAAAAATGATGTAGAAAACATCCAAAAATTATTTACCCAAAATACCTTTCTACTGACAACTTTAGTCTTTGAAAACATATAGTGGTGGTTATACCATGCCACTCCAATAAATAACCAACCGACAGCATACGAAAGTATATATGGTAATTCCTCTAATATAGCGCTTAGATGTGTTGATTCAGGTATCTTAATTTCCAAGACCATTATAGTCAAAATAATTGCTAATACAGCATCTGTAAATGCCTCAACTCTTGATTTATTCATCAAAATCCCCCCATACTTATTGATAATTTATTATAACAAAAAAAACAAACTAAATTATAATTTAGTTTGTTTTATTGCGGAACGTCTTCTAATACCCAAGTTATAGTACCAGTGTACTTACCTGATGCGGCATTCTTATCAACACGCATCAAGATACCCGTATCTGCATCCCAATCTCCAGACACTGAAGTTAGGTCATCATAATCGGATGTGGTCTTATTGTATATCAGAGTAGCTTCATCACCCAAGACTTGGTCATATCCAAAAAATCTATATATAGGATTACCTTGAAGATACCTACCATCTTCAGTTACAAATTTAGAAGAATAGGCTGTCAGCTGCCACTTGGAACCAATATCTCTACCATCGAATACATCTATTTTCCAATCGCTAGCATTTCTACCTAATAGCTTGTTCTTTCCATTCAACTTTGTAGAATTGAAATCACTATATTTACTTACTTCACCAAATTTTAAAGTACCTGGTGTTCTTGTAACCTTGATATTATATGTAATTTCGTTAGAAACACCAGTAGTCTTGTCTCTTACGAATACATCTAATTTGTTGTCTCCAAGTTTTAAATCTTTAGATTTAATAACATATTTAAAGGTACCTGTTGGAGCTGCATCAGTTATATCATTCTTAACAATTTCACCATCATTTAATGATGTGTAAAGATTAAAATCTGAATTTTTAAATCCATTTATTAGAGAATTGGTATAACTGAATTTTCCTCTAACTTGTGCATCTTCACCAAAGTTGATAGTTTGGTTTTCATCATCAATCGGATCAGCTGTAAGTTGAATATTCTTAGAAGTCACAACATCAATTGTAGGGCTTCCTATAGTCTCAACGTTATCTGATGAATAAAATCTTGCTAATCCTGATTTTATCTTAAAATCTTGTTTACTAGCGGTATCTACTACAATACCACTTAGATTAACTTGAATTTTGTCTCCAGATTTTTTCATTGTCTTATCCAAATTAAAGTCCATTTGATTCTTTGAATCAATATTATTTAAGTCAATATTTTTAACGCTACCATCTGGATATGTAACTTGAAATTTATCTAACGCTACATTGTTAGGTAGAGGGATAGAAGCACTTATATCTTTCCAAGGCCTACCACCTTCCTTGTAGTTCAAGTTATAACTATATGAAATTCTATTACCTACTCCTATATAACCATTGTCTCCAATATCATCACCATAAGTATCGTTATGAACTGTTATATTGGATTCAGTATAAATATCGCTTGGTACAGTTTCCATAACGACAAGATTGTTCTGGGTACTAGCATTTGATGCTCCAGTAAAGCCCCATATAAGTTTATCGTTATCAGAATTAAGCTTACTCTTATCAACTTTTATAGTCTTAGTAAAATTGTCATTATCATATTCAGCATCAGAACCGTCCATATTTTTATCGTTGAACGAATACTTCAAAGTCTGATCTTTCTTATCCCATACAATCGTCAAGTGATGCCACTTACCGTCTGTTAAGCTCAAATCTCCTTCAAAATCATTATGGTTCATTGAATACCAATATTTTTTATTGAAGAAAGCCAATGGATCACGGTCATAAAATTGATTGTAAGTATTTATATCTCCGGGATAATTCCAGGCGATATGTTGATCTCCATTGGCAATACCGGTATCAAATGATGTAGAAGTCCCGGCATGCTTTAGATCGTTATTGTTATCAACGTAAGTATCAAATTCTATGGCTAAAGAATTTAAAATAGCTGAGTTAGCAATAACGGCTGTACTTCCTTGTTCAGGTACTCGATCAACTGCCCATACATTCATGGACTCACCTTTACCAGCATAAGCACCTGTGCCAGAGGAATCATTCTGTAGGACGAATGCCATACCATCTCCGGGATTCTTACTGTCACCAAAATTTAACCACATGGATAATTTTTGATCCTTATTCAAGTCAAAAGCATAATTAGAATTTGACCAAATCGCTCCTTGCTTACTCTTTTGATTGGTTACAACCGCTATACCAGTCCCAAGGCTATCGGGATTTGTAGCTTGATCCATAGAGGATCCGTTACCTCTAAAATTACCGACTGTCATAACGTCATACAAATTAATACCCCTAGGAGCATTTTTCAATGCATCGTTATATTCTGCATTAACTGATGATGCATTGACATTGAAAGACAGAAAAACAGTAAATATAAAACTTATAAATACAAATATAGCTGTGAGCATTTTATAATTTAGTTTCAAGAATCTAAACTCCTTTATCAAAAAATGCCCTAAATCAAGATATAGCAAACCTCATTTATTATACAAACTCTAAGATACTACCCTATAGAGTAGAATAATTATATCATCTTTGCGTTATAGTTTTGCGTAATTTGATCAACGAAGTTTTAATATAAATTAATAAAAAAAACAGCAAACAATGTTTGCTGTTTTTTATTATTTATTATGAGGGAACGTCTGCCAATGTCCATGTAATAGTACCATAATATGAACCTGGTTTAGTCTTAGATGTTGTTTCTAGTTTAACACCAGTTTGTTCATTCCAAACATCTTTAATGATATCTGTAAGAAGGAATTCTTCTGATGTTGTTGAAGAAGCTACAAGAGCTGATTGACCTTGTATAGATGATGAGTTAGTACCATCATTGAATATAGGTGTTCCGATTAGTTCTTCTTGATCTTCATTCATGAAATCAGTAGATTCTGCATAAAGATTCCAAGTTGTTGTTCCTAATCTTCCGTCAGCAACTGATAGTTTCCAATCAGAATCTCTCTTGTGTTCGTCTGTGTGTCCTTCAAGATTACCACCTACGAATGAAGCTTGATCACTAACATCACCAAACTTTAATGAATCCTTAGGTTTCTTAGTTACTACATAGTTAACTTCATTACTATGAGAATCACCAGTATAGTTTGCCTTAACTTTGACATTGTTTTCACCAATATTTATCATGCTATTACTAATTTGTACTTGATATATATCATCAGCACCAGTACCATTAGGATCTACAACTATCTTGTATTGGCTAGGATCTAGAAGAGTACCATTCAAGGTAACATCCATAGTTACATTATCTGGATTGAAGTTGTTGGTTGCATCATCTTTAGGAAAACTAACATGAGGACTCAAGACAGCATTTTCATCTTCGTAGAATACTGTTGTTGCACCTTGGTCAGTAACGTCAGGTGTAACTCTTTCATTAGGATCTACTTCAAGAGCCATGTCCTTCTTAGTTCTGACGTAGAAGTCAGGTGGTGTAAGGTATAGCAAATGGTTATTACCTTGGAAGATAGCAGGTGTAGCATCTGCAAAGACGTCCTCGTTATCATCTGTCTTATCCCCTACTTTACCTGTGAATGTTAATAAAGCACCATTCTTAGATGAACCAGAAAGATTAGAATTTAGAGTATACTTAACTGTATTTGTATTAGGAGTTAAATTACCACCATTCTGCATATTCAAAGTTACTGTATCTAAAATATTAGAATCTAGACGATATGTAACAGTACCTGCTGTAGGATTATCTGTAGTAGATTGGAAATTAAATAGGTTATTTCCATCTTGTTGCATTTCAGATGCCAAAGTTGCTGTTGTTCTGATGTTTTGCCATGATTGCAATCCACCTAAGTAACTTAAGTCATATGTATATGTCAATTCATCACCAGGTGATACCTCATCACCTGCTTTAAGAACTTTACCATTCTTAGATTTATCAACTACTTTAACAGCACCATCAGCATCGACAACATTAGGTACTTTGTCGAATACCACGGCATTTGTTTCATAAGCACTACTTGCGGTAGCACCTGTGAAACCATATCTTACCTTACCTGTTGCAGCTGAAGTTTCACCTTCTTTAGCAAATATTTTACTCTTGTCAAATGGTACAGTAACAGACTTATAGAAGTAAGGATGTTTTGGATCTGAATAATCTGGGTGAGTCAAATCTTCACCATCTAGCTTTTTATCATTGATAGAGTATGTCATAGTTTGGTTAGCACTATCATAATGAACGGTTGTATGTCTCCATTGACCATCAGAAGCTATAACCGTATCAGTACTATCAGTATTTTCAGGTTTTAGAAAACCACCAAGTTCAGTATGATTTATAGCTAAGTAAGGATGACTACCTAGATAGTTGTATGTAAAACCATTATAAGCACTAGTATCTGCTGGATAAGTTGCTGCCATGTGTCCTGAAGGAAATGCGGCATTTCCATCATTTGAAATAACATCCCAACCAGTACCTGTACCCTTGGTTGAATCAGACTGCGTATCATATTCAATTGCAAATGAATTTTGAACAGCTTCCTTTGCGGCACCAGCTACTCTCTTTTCTGCAGAATCACCAATACCTGCGACACCTCTATTAGAATCTGAACCATAGACTCCCAGTGCTCCACCAGAATAACCTGTGGCTGAGGTTGGATTAGGATCATTTTGAACAACAAATGCCATACCAGATCCTGCCTTACTACCTCTATTACCAAAGTACACCCACATGGAAACAGTTTGATCTTTATTCAAATCAAATCTATTGATATTAGTTGACCACATGGTTCCAAGTGAAGCTGCACTACCTAATCCTAGCCAAGCTCCTGAGTCACCTTGGTTAATAATAAGTACATCAGTACCAGCTGAATCCGAATTTGTAGAAGACTTAACGGATGCATCATTAACGTTAGATATATTCAATAAACCACCCTTTATAGTACCGGGTTCAAATAGTTTAATACCTGTAGATCCATCAGATAAGGATACACCTAAAGGAGCTGATTTTAGTGCATTCGCTACTGAGTCGTCAGCTTTTACCTTAGTAGAACTAGCCGTAATTCCAGCAACCCCTAAAAACAATGCTGAACTTAAAACTGCATATTTAAGATATTTTTTCTGGCTTTTTTTAAACATCGTTATACCTCATAATTTGTGAATCATTATTTGCGAGTGTGTTTCTTATTTCGTTGGTTGAAGTATAAGTATATTAGGAGACCTGCGATAATTAATAAGAATACAATAAGTATAATCAAGAACCAGTTAACACCCTTCTTAACATCTACGGCAGAGTTATTAAGCTTGTTAGCATCTGCATTTGATATCACGAAGTCTTTCTTGAATGACCACTTGTACTGACCATCACTAGACTGAGCATTAACATAGATAGTATAATTACCAGCCTTGACAGCTTTACCATTGGTACTGATAGGAAAATCAAAATTAGAGTTAGGTGCCATAGACATGTTAGACTTCTTGGCTTTCAGCACTGTAGCATTCTTGCCTTTTTCTGTAATTCTGGCATTAACCTCTAATTTGTGAACAACAGTTGGTTTTATATTTTGCAAGTTGGCAGTAATATAATTTGAATAATTGAACTGTTGTGCTCCTACTTTATTCATCTTCAAATCAGGTGCTACTTCGTTTTGATTTTGTCTGATTTGCAAACCAATAACATAAGCAAATTTGTTAACAATTGTTGCGCCTTGTTTAGAATTTGATTTCTTAGCAGTATTATTTTGGTTTTCTTGTTCCACTCTAATACCACCCAAAATTACACCATCAAAATCTTCATTGGGAGTGTTCAATTGTAACTTAACTTGTTTTGTAGAGTTAGCTTCTACTGTTACTGTTTGTGGTTTTGATACCATTTTTTCAATATCAAAATTTGTAGATGAATCTAACTTAGTACCATGACTAGCATAATCAATAACACCATTACGGTTAGTCAATGCTCTATTCACAGAAACTTTATATTTCTTTGCTGATGAGCTTTTATTTTGAATATAAATAGTCAATTCTTGACTAGAACCCTTATCAACTAAAAGATCGAAGTAAGTTACATCTGGATTGATCTGATTATCTGCCTTCTCTGCAGATACGTTGTAAGAAACTTCTTCAGCTTTAACTGTTTGGATTCCAAATATTGTCCCTAAACCTAAAAATAAAGCAAGTATCCCTAATACTAAAGACTTTCGTTTCATAAATATTCTCCTCAACCGAAAAAACATGAAATATAGAAACCTATATCGCCTTCTACTAGATTATAGCACTAGATATTTTAGCGTTTTTTCAGTTTTATTATAATTTTTTTTGTTATTTTGAATTGATTTTAACTTTTCTATATAAAATAAAAAACCAATTCTATCATAGAATTGATTTCTTAAATTACTTTATAAATGATAGATTATGCAGGAGCGTCAGTCAATGTCCATGTAAGTGTTGACTTGTAGCTTCCTGGTTGTGATCCTGAAGGAATAACCAATCTTGCTTGACCATCACCAAGCTTATTTACCCATTCACCAAGACCTTGTCCAGCTGCAGCTGAGAAAACAGAGTTTTCTTGATCATTGATTGCAACAGCTTTGGCTGTAGGAACACCATCTGTACTGTCAGATGTAGGTGTACCAGCTTCTAGAGACAATGCTGCACCTTTAAGTGTCAAAGTATTAGCATCGTCAGTGAAGGCAGTAGCACTAACTGTAACATTCCATCCAGTCATAACACCGGCATTAGTAACTGTTAGTTGATCATCTTTTGGAGCTGCTTTCAAGTCTGAAGCAACACCGGCATTGATTGTACCAAATGTGAAACTAGGAACCTTAGTAAGGTCAAGATTACCTTCGTCTAGAGTAACATCAGCTTCAGATGTTTTTGGGCTATTTGTTACAGCTGCTGATGCAACTGTAGGTGCCATTGTTGTTAAAGCAAGTGCAGCGGCTGCACCAAAAATAAGTGTTTTTTTCATAGTATATTCTCCCTTAATTAAGCTGTAACACCATTAACAAGTGTCCATGTTAATGTTGATGTATATGATCCAGCAGTATTACCAGCTGGGTATTTTAAGATAGCTTGATCATTTGTAAATGTATCAGTATATTCACCAATACCATTGTTTGCAGTAGCAGAAAGGATAGTATGTGATGTCTTATCAGACATATTTGCAACTTCAGTAGCTGTAGGTCCTTCTGTAACACCATTTTCTGATGTTGCTGCAACTGTACCAGCCGATAGATTAAATACTCCACCCTTAATTTCAGTAGTTTTGTCTAAATCATTAATAAATGGTGTACCGTTTACTGTAAGAGTCCAACCTTCGATGTTACCTGGGTTAGAAACTTTGATTGGGTCTGAAATTTCTTCTGCTGTTACTCTGTCAGCTAGACCAGCAGTACCGGGTACAAATTTGAAATTAGGTACTGAAACAAGCGCAAGATCCCCACCTTGAAGACTTGCAGTAGCTGTTGTAGATCCTTCTGTATCAGCCAATACAGCAGTAGGTGCAACTATGCTTCCTAGCACTGCTACGCTAAGGATTGATGTAGTTAGTAGTGTTTTTCTCATATATAAATTCTCCCTTAATTGAATTATATATATATGATACTATGGTGCATCTGTTAATGTCCAGTTTAAGGTAGACTTATATTCGCCGGAAACGTTTCCAGATGGAATTTTTAATGTTATATCATCTAAATTATATTTTGTAGTGAATGTACCTAGTCCTTCACCACTACCTGCTGATAGTACTTCAATAGCTCCCATGCCCATAAGATCAGTAACTTCATGTGAAGTTGGCATTGTGACATCTCCACCACTATCTTCAGTAACTACACCTGCTGGAAAATGGAATACTGGTCCCTTAAGTAATACTGCTTTACTACTATCTACAAATGCTGAAGCATCTAGAGTAACACTCCAGCCAGCTTCATTACCTGGATTACTAACTTCAAGGTCACCCGCTGTTTTTGCAGTCAGCGTATTTGCCAGACCAGCAGTTCCACTATTAAATACAATTGTGGGTACAGAATTCAAAGAAAGGTTTCCTGCACTTAAATCAATGGTAGCTTTTGTATCATGAACATCCGTGATGTTATTTGGATCGATATCTGCAGCTTGAATATTGGCTGTAACCGTAGATACGGCGCCTGCTAGCAGGCCTAAGCCTAGAACAGAAGCCTTTAGAATTTTTCTACTCATAATAATTCCTCTCAATTCAAAAATACTGGTATAAATTTGAATGATTTCCCTAAAAAACATTTGCGATAAAAACACTAAATGCCTATGTAATAGTTATAACAAAATATTTATAGTGAATTTAATCAACTATAGAAATTTTTTTTTACCATAAACGATTAATTATTATGTTGATATTTACCAACTACCATGATCCCATAGTTTACCGTCTATCTCATATTCATATTGTTGCTTTCTCTCTTCGATATCATCGAATAAATTTTCAAGACTAACTACAAAAGACTTAGATAAATAGCTACTCTGAGAATCTTCAGATGATTGTAATTGTTCTTTGACCCACTCAAAATTATTCATTAGAGTCTCCCCCATTCTTTATATCCTCAACGGTTAACTTCAGAGTGTCTAGCTCTATACCTAGATCTTCTAAGAGATTTTTTACTGGTTCAGAGTTGTCAAACTCATCAACTTGTTCATCAAATTGATTAATAAACCATTCTATTTTGTTTTCTAGTGTGTCTGGATATTTTTGAGTAATGTATCTTTGATAATCTACAAGTAAGTTCATGTGTTCTCGCTCACTCATATTATAAAATTGAAATACTTTGAGGGTAGGAAGAATTTGCATGCCTGCTCTTCTTGCAAGTGCATAATAAGGTGTCATTATCTGGTCAATGCTATAACCATCTCCACCACCAACAGCAAAATTCTTTTCAGGCATACCTGTTGAGACAACAATCCCAAACTCTTTGCCTATCAGTTTAGATTCAGATCCATAGACGAAACCTCTAGTAAAAACCTCATCTATCCACTTTTTCAAACTATATGGCGCACTGTACCAGTAGAGTGGAAACTGAAATATGATTCTGTCATATTTCTCAAGATCACTTTGTTGGTTAGCTTGGCTATTAAAACTGTAGTTGTCTAAATGAAGTGTATCTACATTTTGATGTTTTGCACCTTGCAATAAAAACTGCTGTGTATTGGAATTTTCTATATCTGGATGGGAAATAACAATTAATGTTTTCAAAATATTAGACCCCTTTCATGGTTAAAGGATAACAAATATTCACATATAATAAAAATACGTAAATATCCGAATATAATTCGTGATATTATGTTAGAAACAAGTGGCGGAGAAAAATTATGGAAAAGTATTATATAGTAGATAGTTCTATTTTATCTGATTCTGTAAGTAGAGTTGCTGAAGCTCAAAAGCTTCTAAAATCTGGAGCAGCAAAAAATATTAGTGAAGCTGTGAAAGCTGTAGATATTAGCCGTGGTACTTTTTATAAATACAAGGATTTGGTTTTTCTAAACGAAAACACGCATAAGAATGATCGTCATGCCTTAATTTCTTTTATGATTGAACATAAAAGTGGCTTATTAGCAGAGGTACTCCAGATAATATCTGAATCTGATGCCAATATTTTGACTATTAATCAGAATATTCCAATTAATAACATGGCTAACGTCAGTGTTTCGATGGATATTAAAAACTTAAACATCTCTATGGATAACTTAATTTTAAGAATAAAAGAATTAAAACAAGTTTCCAACTTTCAATTAATTGGAATGGAATAAAAAAAAGCATGCCTATAAGGCATGCTTTTTTTAGATAATTATCCTATAACTTGAACAGATGCTGTTGTAACACCATATCCAGGAATTTGTGAACTTGGCATAGCAACATCTAGTTGATAAGGATTGCTGTAAGCAAATGATCCTGTATCATTAACTATTCTGTATAGTACTGTACCATTTGAAAGTGTGATCTTTAATTGTGTTCCTCTTGGGAATACTGAAAGATTTGCAGCTACACCGTTGTAGCCCATGCTTGATCCTAAAACAGCAGGATCGTAGAAACTAATCTTGAATGATCCAGCTGAAGTAGCTGCTGATGTTGTTGTAACTTGTGGTGTGTATGATTCATTAGATACTGTTGCTGTAGAGTTTGTTGTTGATGCTGTAGATTGTGTTTGAGCTGATTGTGATGAAGTATTTTGTAGATAAACTACTTCCCCAGGGAAAATCAAGTCGAACCCACCAACTTCTCTTCCGTTTGTTTGTTCTAGTTGAGCAATAGTCATATTGTTGTTAGCGGCAATACTCTTATATGTATCTCCTGCTTCTACAGTAACTGTTCCGTTACCGTTAGCAACTGCAGCCTGTGCAGTATTTGCTGTAGATGCTGAAAAAATTCCGAAGGCAGCAACTATAGTAGTAGTTAGTAGTGTTTTTTTCATTTAATATAAACATCCTTTATGTAAGTAAATTTGATAGCACTCATTTGCTATGGGGATTATACTAACAGCTAGATATTACACGAACAATGTTAATTAATTACAAAAAATCACTATTTGTCATGTTGGTAATGGTTATGAAATATAAAATCGTCTAGACCATTGAAAACACTATGTTTTATCTTTTCTGATTTTTCAGAAAAAAACTAATGTTTTTTATAAAATTTACTTATTAACTTAAATTATCGCTTATTTTAGCGTATCTTTGTCGTTAAATGACATAATTTTTACATTTTTAAGGAGGAGGTAACAAAGTTGAATGATTTAACGGTCGGAAAGCCAATGAAAGTGATCTTTCTTTATACCATTCCTTTGCTACTTGGAAACTTTTTTCAACAATTTTATAGCTTCATTGATACTTTGATTGTCGGAAAAACAATCAGTGTCAATGCTCTTGCCAGTGTTGGAGCCTGTGGGGGAATATTTTTTCTAATAATCGGATTTGCACAAGGTATGACAAGTGGATTATCCATAATGTCGGCTCAAAGATATGGCTCTGGTGATGAAAAAGGAGTTAAGAAGAGTTTTGCCTCTGGTTTACTTATCTCGATAGGAACTTCTATTGTTATCACAATTTTGGCAATGTCCTTTGCCTATCCCCTACTAAAGCTATTAAATACACCTGATGTCTTAATTCATGATTCGTTCATTTTTATGGAAGTAATCTTTGGTGGTACTTTTACTTTTGTTGGGTTTGATTTCTTAGCCAACACAATGAGAGCATTGGGTAACACAAGAGTTCCTTTATTCTATTTAATAGTAAGTACTATTCTCAACGTAGTTTTGGAACTACTATTTATACTAGTATTTCATATGGGAGTTTCTGGTGCTGGTTTTGCTACGGTTTCCGCCCAAGGAATCACCATGGTAATTTTGTTCTTTTATATAAGAAGAAACATACCAGCTCTAATTTTGGGATGGTCTGATTTCAAAATTGACTGGAAAGAAATAAAAGAACTTTTACGTATAAGTATGCCCATGGGATTTCAAGCATCAATAATTGCCATTGGTTCAATAATTCTACAATTTTCTCTCAATACTTTGGGACCTGATGCAGTGGCTGCATATACTGTCGCTGGTAGAGTTGAACAAATAGCAACCTTACCTGCCATGAGTTTTGGAATTACTTTGGTTAACTTTGCAGCTCAAAATTTAGGAGCTAAGAAATACTCTCGTATTTTGAGAGGGGTAAGAGATGGTCTGATTATTTCAATCATCTCAAGTATTATCATCGGATTCTTATTAATCATATTTGGTCAGAATATTTCTCACCTATTTATGAATGGACCAGAAAATAATGTTCTAAAATTAATTCAAATTTACTACTATTTCAATGGTTCATCTTACTTTATACTTTCGATTTTATTTATCGTAAGATATACATTACAAGGTTTGGGAAATCAGAAAGCACCCACTATTGCAGGAATTGCCGAACTATTTATGAGAGTCTTTGCCAGTTTAGTTTTAGTTAGAATCTTCGGATTTTATGGAGCAGCCATGGCTAACCCACTAGCTTGGATCGGATCAGTCTTAGTTCTAGTAAGTACTTGGAACTTTGAACTAAAACGTTTAAGAGAAAAAGAGATTGATATAAATAATTAGAACAAAAGAAAGGGATTGCCAAATGGCAATCCCTTGTTTGTTTTAATATCTTTCATATGAGGCACTCCTATTTTTTTCAATTTATTAATAATAATCTTTGTATTAGATTATGTAGATTATATTAACAAGTATGTTTGAAAAAAATATTAGTTATTTGAGCCTAATTATCTATAAAACTGTGAATAAATTGTGTCATAAGATTAAGATAATATATTTACAACATACATAAGTATTGCAAATACCACAAGTAGTAGATACATCACTAGATTAACTTCTTTACGGCGACCTGCGGCAATCATTGTGAATGGATAGAATATGAATCCAAAGGCGATACCATATGAAATATTATAAGTTAATGGCATAGCAACAATTGTTAAGAATGCTGGTAATGCAATTTCGAATTTGTCCCAAGCAATATATTTCAATGATTGAGACATCAATATACCGATAATAATTAGTACCGGAGCTGTGACGTTAGAAGTAACCATAGTTAGAATTGGTGAGAAAAACATAGCAATTGCAAAAAAGAATCCTGTACTAATTGCAGTTAATCCTGTTCTACCACCAACAGCTACACCTGCAGATGATTCAACATATGCAACTGTAGGTGTTGTCCCCATAACAGCACCACCTACCATTGAAATAGAATCAGCTAGCATAGCACGTCCAATCCTTGGCATCTTGTTATCCTTGATGAAACCTGCTTGTTCAGCAATACCAATAAGTGTACCAGCAGTATCAAAGAACGATACTAGTAAGAAAATAATAACAACAGCCCACATCTTTGGCTCAACAATCATCTTATCTAAATGGAAGATACTTTCAGCAAATGTAGGTTTTAGACTTGGTATTCCTGATACAAAATGTGTTGGCATTGGAATTAATTTAGTAACTAATCCTGTAACTGTAGTTACAATCATACCGATAAATATTGAACCCGGAACTTTTCTAATCATCAAAACAGCAGTAACTAAAAGACCTAAGATAGTCAACCATGTGGTAGGAACAGACAATGATCCCATTTCAACCAGTGTGGCTTTATTTGCAACAACCAGTCCCCCACCTTTTAAACCTACAAAGGTAATGAACATACCAATACCAGCAGAGACTGCTAACTTCAAATCATGCGGAATAGCATCAATGACAATCTCTCTAAGCTTGAATACTGATATCAATAAGAATAATAAACTGGCAACGAATACACCAGACATAGCAACTTGCCAAGGAATACCTAAGGCGATAACAACTGAGTATGAGAAAAATGCATTATCTCCCAAACCAGGTGCAACAGCAATTGGATAGTTAGCAAGGATACCCATAAGTACAGATCCTAGTATTGCGGATAATGCAGTTGCAGTAAATACTGCCCCACTGTTCATCCCTGAATCTCCTAGTACTTGAGGATTAACAAACAAAATATAAGCCATAGAAGCAAACGTTGTTAATCCAGCTAGAATTTCTCTTCTTACTGTAGTTCCATTTTCATTCAAATGGAATAATCTCTCTATTAAACTACTCTGAACTTGTGTGTCCACAATTTTCCCCTTAATTCGTAAATATTTTTAACAATATCTATTATTACATATTTTAATGATTAATTTCAAGTTAAAAGCCAACATTAATATTTAAATTCACTAATAATGTTCGTGTTTTAGTGTAACAAATAAAAAAGACTAGGCATATATGCCTAATCTTTTATTAATTATTTATTTTCTTTGATAACGATAGTTCCTTCATCCAACTCAGCAATCAAATTCTTAACGTCCAAGTTATCTAGATAAAACTCTGCTACTTTATCTCTAATTTGTTGTTCAATGACACGACGTAATGGTCTTGCGCCCATTGCTTCATCGTAACCTTCATCAATCAACCATTCTTTAGCTTCATCAGTAACAGTTAAAGTAATATCTTTTTTTGCTAGATTTTCATTAACATTGTCAATCATCAAATCAACAATTTGTTTCAAATCATCTTTTGTAAGATGTGTAAATTCAACAATACCATTGAATCTGTTCAAGAATTCCGGACTGAAGAATGGTGATAATTTGTCGAATAATTCTACATCTTCTGTATCTTTGTTTCCAAATCCAGCATTAGATGTAGCAATGATAATTGTGTTTTTGAAATCTACCACATTACCTTGACCATCTGTTAAACGACCATCATCCATAACTTGCAATAGCAATGTTAATACTTGAGGGTTAGCTTTTTCAATTTCATCAAGTAGCACAATTGAGTATGGATTACGTCTTACTTGTTCAGTCAATGTATTACCATTGTCCTCGTATCCAACATAACCAGCACTTGTACCAATCAATTTGGATACTGCTGTAAGGTCAGAATATTCACTCATATCTAAACGAATAACAGCATTCTTATTTCCGAACATGTCAGAAGCCAATTGTTTTACTAGCTCTGTTTTACCAACACCAGTAGGTCCAACAAATAAGAAACTTCCGATTGGACGATTGCCTTCATCAAATCCGGCACGGTTACGGCGAATAGCTCTAACAACCATATCCACTGCTTCATCTTGTCCGATTACTTTACTCTTAATACGCTTGTTCATATCTTTTAATCTCTCAATATCGCTATCACCCATTTGAGATACAGGAATACCTGTCAATCTTTGTACTGATTCAGCAATATCGTTTATAGTTGCTTTAGCTGGCTCTGCAGATTCTGAACTAGAATTTAATTTCTTGTTTAGTCCATCAATTTCTTTTTTCAAGTTTGCAGCAGCTTCATAATCTTCTCTTTGTGCAGCTAAATCCTTTTGATTTTGAGCTTCTTTAAGAGATTTTTCTAAGCTAACTTTATCAGTTACAGGATTTTTGGCTGCTAAATGAGCAGCTGTCATATCGATTAGATCGATTGCCTTGTCTGGTAATGTTCTTTGAGGAATATATTGTACTGAATAATCAACGGCTGCTTTTAGAACATCATCTGACAATTTAACATTGTGATGATCTTCGTATGATTTACGCAAACCTTTTAGAATTGCTAATGTAGCATCTTTATCAGGTTCTTCAATTGTCACGTCATTAAATCTACGTGCCAAAGCAGCATCTTTCATAATTGTATTTCTATATTCGTCTTGAGTAGTAGCACCAATAACTGAAATTTCACCTCTACTCAATGCGGGTTTAATAATATCAGCTAAGCCCTTGCCACCTTCTGAACCTGTTGATCCTGTACCAATAATTTGATGAATTTCATCAAAGAATAGTACAACATTACCAGCTTTTTGAACTTCAGAAATAAGTTTTTGAATATTTTCTTCGAATGCACCACGATACTGAGTACCGGCTTCTAGTGAAGATATATCAACTGAGATTATTTCCTTATCCTTGATTGCTGCGGGAACGTCACCCTTCACAATGGCTTGTGCTAATCCTTCAACGACAGCTGTCTTACCAACACCTGCGTCACCCACTAAAATAGGATTATTCTTTGTTCTTCTGCTCAAAATTTCTGCAGTTTCCTGAATTTCTTTGTCACGACCAATAACAGGATCCAACAAGCCCTCACGAGCTTCATTGGTTAAGTTACGTCCTAATTGGTCTAAATAATCTGATTTTTTATCTTGTTGTTTAATATTTGAAGCTGTTCTTTGTTCTTGATATTGAGCTAACTCTTCAGGAGTTAATTCCTTACCATTAACATAATATTTTGTTTGAGAACCATTTTCGCTATTTGGCATTTGTCCTAATAGTCTGTTAAAAATTTGGTCCATGTCATTATTTGAAAATCTATCGTCGTCCCAAAATGAATTTGCCATAAATAAAATCCTCCTAGTCGAGGTATTTAGTCTCTAGCTCTTTGAGCACTCTCCACATTTCGATATCTTGTGCTTTAGCTAAAGCTTCTATATCTCTTAAATTAATTGAAGTTGCGGAAGTCTGTGTTTTATTAAAGGATTTATGCAAGGTGGTATAACCATATCCACTTTTCTTTGCTATCACATAAATCGATAAATCTTTGTCATTTATATATGACTTAATGTCAATCCTCATAACTCTATCCTCCACAAAATATAGTATACCACATTTGTGATATAACACAAGTGTGAAATACCACAAATGTGAAATAATTTTGACTTTTTAGATAAAAGCTTCTATTATGGGGATACTAAAGAAGAAAGGTGGAAATTTTATGGAAAATATAATGATAATTATTTCCAAATTAGAGAAAACCACCGACCAAATTGATCAAATCGATCTAGAATTACATAAGACAATTATGAAAACTGATTTTGATATCACTCCATTGAGAAATGAATTGAAATCAATAGTTAAGTTTAGAACACTGTTGCTCAATGATTTACTATTACGTGTCAATGAAAATAAAGATTTCAATACACGCGAAAGTGCAAACTCTGCGGAAATCATTTTAACTTTAAAAAAATTAGGATCAATCAATCTAAATATATCTTTGCCAACTGATAAAGATTCACTATTCCTAATTAACCAAATAAAAAAAATTAGCAATCATTCATATAGATCACTAATTTACCAGTTACTTTCTATAATATACAGCATCAGACCTGATGTATTTCCAATAAATCGTAATTACAAAGATTCCCCTATGGAGTCTTCTCAATTAAGACACAGTCTGATTCAATTAGATGAAGACAATATCTATCTTCAAGATTTTATTCCATTATCAGATTATGTTCGTATTGTTTTTTATAAATCTACTGGAGTTTTCCCAGATTATATTAATATTATTGATGTAAGAAATGAGATTGAAGGCGCTAAAGAATCTGGACTATCTGCTTTAGCCTACAACTTCATTGTCTACAATCAAAGATATTCATTCGTTGTATTCAAAGGTACTGGGGCTAATATTGATTACTCAGAAAAATCATTTACAACCAAATACGATAAGATTATTTGGGAAAACTATTTAGATTGGCGATACAATGTAAATTCAATTTTAGCTGGTAATGATCACAGTCTTGAACAAATAAAACAGTCTTTAGAGTTTATTGAATTTTTAAGTGATAAGCTTGATCCGTCAACCCAAATATATGGACTAGGACATTCGCTTGGCGGTAATCTTGTTCAATCTATTCAGTTGATAACTCATAAATTTGATTCTGTTTATAATTTGAATTCTGCTCCTATTCAGCTGAAGCAAATCAGGCTTATTAAACCAGACTTGTTCACTAATGAAATCTGGGATCGTGTCCTTAATGCTACTCAAATCGGTGGTAATTCTGAAACGGTTCAAAAATTTAAAGACATTACCGGATTAGATTTTTCGGAAGTAAGAAATGACTATATAGACCATGATTTAACACAGATGTTTTATCGATTACCAAATACAATTTGGATTGGTCAAAAAATTGATAGTAAGCTTCCGTTTGAGCATCCTTTTAAAGTAGATTTGTACAACTTCCTTACCAGAGAAGAAATTCAATGGCTCATGAAGTTTGAAACCGAAATGTTCAAACAATTAGAAGAATCTAGTAACTCAGTAGATGTAGTTCGATATTTCGCCGCTTACATCTTTTCAGAGTTGAGATTACTATATAATAATCTCAATGATCCTTATGTATATTCAGCTTATACTGATTTCATAAATTACTTGTACACTTCTCAACTAATTACAGTAACTCCTGATGAAGTAACTAGAGACCTATCTGAAAGTATGCGGAAGAATGTAATTTCCCAAACACTAGAAAGAACAAGTTATCTTAAATTTTTACGAAGTATAAATCCTAAGACTATGGAACTTATTCTATATTTGCATCTATCAGAAGGAGCAAGATTCTTTGTATCAAACAACAAAAAAAGCTAACCTAACGGTTAGCTTTTTTATATTACAATCTCTTATTTAATTCTTTTCCAATTTCTTCAAATCCTGGTTTACCAAGTAGACCAAACATGTTCTTCTTGTATGCTTCAACACCAGGTTGGTTGAATGGATTGATACCATTTAGGTAACCTGAAATACCAACGGCGATTTCAAAGAAGTAAATCAAGTATCCTAAAGTAAATGTATCTTGTTCAGGGATGTGAACACTCATTACAGGAACTCCACCGTCTGTATGAGCCAAAACAACACCTTCATAAGCACGTTTGTTTACGAAGTCCATTGTCTTACCTTCAAGATATCCTAATCCATCAAGATCTTCTGCTTCAGAAGGAATCTCAATATCAAATCTTGGTTTGTCAATCATAACTACTGTTTCCATCAAGTTACGACGACCTTCTTGGATATATTGACCTAATGAGTGAAGATCTGTTGAAAAGTTTGCTGATGATGGGTAGATACCTTTTTGGTCTTTACCTTCTGATTCACCCATCAATTGTTTCCACCATTCACCAAAGTATTGTAGATTTGGTTCGTAGTTTTCTAACAATTCTGTTGTGTATCCTTTGCGGTACAAGATATTACGTAAAGCAGCATATTTGTATGCTTCATTTATTGTAAGGTCAGCGTCTGAGTAGTCTGTGCGAGCAGCTGCAGCACCTTCCATAAGTTTGTCAATATCAATTCCAGCAACAGCAATGGGTAATAATCCTACAGCTGAAAGAACTGAGAAACGTCCACCGATATCATCAGGAACAACAAATTCTTGATATCCTTCTGCATCTGATTCTGATTTAAGTGCACCTTTAGCACGATCAGTTGTAGCATAGATACGATCTTTGGCACCATCTTTACCGTATTTTTCAACAAGTTTTGCTTTTAGAATTCTGAAAGCAATTGATGGTTCTGTAGTTGTACCAGATTTAGAAATTACATTAATACTGAAATCACGATCTCCGATAAGATCTAGAAGATCAGCTAAGTAGTTAGGTGAAATAGAGTTACCTGCAAAATATACTTCAGGAACTTTTCTTTCATTCTTCAAGTTGTAGAATGATGAGCTCAAGAAATCAATAGCTGCACGTGCTCCTAGGTATGATCCACCAATTCCAATTCCAATAAATACTTCTGAATCATTTTGAATTTTCTTGGCTGCTTCTTTAATACGAGCAAATTCGTCTTTGTCATAGTTTACAGGCAAATCGATAAAGCCACGGAAATCACTTCCAGCACCAGTACCTTTACGTAATTGTTCATCAGCTGCGTTAACCATTGCTTGCATTTCAGCAAGTTCATTTGGATGAACAAATTTGTCTAACTTAGAATCATCAAATTTAATGTGTGTCATTTTTCGTTTCTCCTCCATACCCTAGAAAATAAATTAATTATCAATAATTAATAATTCATGGTTTATTATACTTTTTTAGTTATCGAATGAACAGCCCTATACAAAATATATCCAACAATTGCTCCAATTGTATTAGTGATTACATCATCAATATCTGAAACACCTGTTGCTAAGAAAAATTGCAATGTTTCAATTGATAATGATATCAGAGCACCATAGATAACAATATGATAAAACTTCATATTCTTACTCCATAGATAAGGTAGGAATATTCCGACTGGAATAAACCACAATATATTGCCAAATAAATTGTAATAGAAATCAACTTTAGATATTCCATGAGACAATTTAAACGTCTCGATTAAGGGTTCGGTATTAATATATGACAACGATCTGTGCCATTCAAAATGGAACTGCCAAGGAAAATACCCATCCCTAAATACCGTTAGGAAATAAAGGAGTAATATGTAGAACAAGAAGAAGGTTAACCAAAATTCTCTTGCTGGTTTTACATGAAGATTTTTTCTGCGAATCCAGATCACTCGTAAAAATATGAAAATCAATGTATAAAAAATTGCCTTGTCAAAAGCATGAAAACTCAGAGATATCAACGGGAAGTGATTAATCTTATTTGCATACAATTTGACCACTTCATTGTATATTGGCCCTAGAAATATCATTTTTCTCCCCTTCTTCCAAAAATATCAAAATCCGTATATAATCTATATATAGATTAATTTTAACTGATATTAGCACTTACAACATAAAAAAAGGGAATTTTTATGAAAAAAATACAGACATTTTTCAATACAAGGTTAGGCTTTACAGCATTGCTAGTCTTGTTAATGTGGTTTAAAACAGTTTTTGTGTACTATACCGATTTTTCTTTAGGTATAGAAAATCCACTGCAACACATTATTCTTATACTCAATCCTATAGCTACAACCATTATACTGTTGAGTTTGCCCTTATTTATAAACAGAGCAGTTATTTCTTACATTATTAGTGGACTGGTTTACATAGTAGAAACTGGTTTTTTATACGCTAACGTTCTGTATTATCGACAATTTAATGACTTTATCTCCTACAGCACTATAGCGGGATCTACTAAGGTTGCTAAGGGTTTGAGCGGTAGTGTTAATACACTGTTGCATCCTACAGATATTATCATATTCTTAGATTTCATAATAATTCTTGGATTGTTTGCTTTCAAAATAATTAAAATTAACCCTGCACCACTACGCAAACTTACAGCTTCAGCTGTTCTAGTATTTGGGATATTTTTTCTATTCTTCAATCTAATGCTTGCTGAGTCGAATCGTCCGCAACTTTTGGGTAGAGGTTTCGACAGGAATTATGTTGTTAAATATTTAGGTCTTAATTCTTTCCTTGCATATGACTCAGTTAAAACCATTCAAACCAATCAGACCAGATCAGAGGCTGTCGGCACTGATATGGATGAAGTTTTAGACTATGTTAGTGATAGATATGCTGCCCCTAACAGTGAGTACTTTGGTGTAGCAAAGCAAAAAAACATCATCATTATTCACCTAGAGAGTTTTCAACAACAATTAATTGGTGCCAAAGTTAACGGTCATGAAGTAACACCATTTTTGAATAGTATATATAATGACAAAAACACTCTATCATTTGATAATTTTTATAACCAAGTTGGTGAAGGTAGAACTGCCGATGCAGAAAACCTTTTGGAAACAAGTACATTTGGACAAAATGGAGGCTCATCTTTATTTGTTCGTTTAGGTGGAGATAATACTTTCCAAGCCGCACCAGCAATCCTTGCTCAAGAGCAGGGATATACTAGTGCAGTTTTCCATGGTAATACTCCAGGATTTTGGGGACGTGATAAAGTCTACCCAAACCTCGGCTACAATTACTTCTTCTCACAAAACTATTATGATGCTAGTGAAAAAAACTCACTTACTCAATATGGCTTAAAAGACAAATTGCTTTTTGCTGAAAGTGCAAAATACCTAGAACAAATGCAACAACCTTTCTATACTAAATTTATAACTGTTTCCAATCATACTGACTATCAGTTAGACAGTGCTAACACTGACCAGGATGTTATTCCTAATACATCAAGTAGTACTGTAAACAGATATTTTGGAACTGCCAATTATTTAGATAGTTCTGTAAAAGAATTTTTTGATTATTTAAAAGCCAGTGGTATTTATGATAATTCAATAATCATGCTATATGGTGATCATTATGGCTTAAATTCTGCAGATAACTCTGTTTTTGCAAAACAGTTAGGCTACGTAAATTCTGATAAAGATGGTGCTGATTTTATCAATAGTCAGGGTCAGAAAGTTCCTCTTATGTTCCACATGCCTGGTCTAAAAGGTGGAATTAAGCATACATATGGTGGTGAAGTCGATGTTCTTCCTACCCTATTACATCTAGCAGGTATTAATACAAAGGGATACGTGCAATTAGGAACTGATCTGTTATCAAAAGATCATAACCAGATAGTTGCCTTTAGAAAAGGTAGCTTCGTTACTCCTAAATATACCGTTATTAAAAAAGGTGACTCGCATGAAGTATTCAAAAATGATACCGGCGAAGAAATAGACCTTAGTTTGAATCCCGATTTGAAAGAAAAAATTTCCAAATGGCAAAAACAAGTAGATGCACTCCTAGATGTATCAGACAACATAACAAATAAAAACTTATTACGTTTCTATACACCTAACGGATTCACACCTGTTGATCCGTCATTGAATGTCTACAATGATCAAATCCAAAGACTTATTTCCACACGTGATAACCTTGGAGATAAATCAACAAGTGTCTACTCTAAAAATGGTAACAAATCCACAACTGATCTATATAAAACAGATGCACCTGAACTTAATGGCGATCGAACTGATATTGATAGTTGGGATAATATTCTTAACAAATAAAAAAGCAACTCTCAATGAGAGTTGCTTTTTTTATGCTTAATTTTTAAGTTCATGACCTTCATCATAGAAAGTAATTGTAAAGGTTGTTCCTTTTCCTAGTTCACTAGCGACTTTAATCTCACCGCCATGATTTTGAACTAATTGATGAACAATTGATAATCCTAAACCAGATTCACCATATTTACGATTCTTACGTGATACATCTGCTTTATAGTATCTATCCCAAATATTCTTAACCTGATCTTCGGACATCCCTATCCCGTTATCGCTAACCTTAAAGATGGTAGCATGTTTTTCTTCATCCCTAAATCCAGTAGTATTAATGAAACCGCTGGTAGTGAATTGAATAGAGTTTTGAAGAACATTAAACATAACTTGAACAAATCGATCATAGTCTGCGTAAGTCTTTAACTCTTCTTCAGGAAGATCTAAATTAATCTTGTCATTGGCATCTTCTGCCTTCTTTTGCAGCTGTGAAACAATGTCTCTGAGTGGAACTCTGGCATCAAATTCTTGTTTTGACAAGGAAATTTGATTAGTTCTAATCTTTTCATAATCTAGATTTTCATTGACTAATCTTATTAGACGATTGGTTTCATTTCTCATTAATTCTATACTTTGTGCTTTGGACTCTTCAGGTATAGCATCATAGGCCAATCCTTCAAGTAATCCATTTATAGTAGTTAATGGTGTTCTCATTTCGTGAGAAGCATCAGCCATGAATTCTTTACGCCTTAACTCTTGGCGATTAATTTCCTCATCTGATTCACGTAGTGAGGTAACCATCTTATTGAAATCATTTGCCAAATCATCTAATTCATCTCTATTTTTACTATCAATATGAACAGAAAAATCGTTATTAGCAACTTTTCTTGTTGCGTAACTAAGTTTGTTGATTCTATTTACTTGATATCTTGAAAGAATGAAACTCAAGATAATAGAAGCTAATAATGAGATAAGTAGTGCAAGATATAGGCGGTTTTTAATTTCAACAATATTTGATTGAATCTGACTAACATTCGATCCTACCCAAATAACTGCTACTAACTTACCATCCTCAAACCAAGGAACTAGGACACATACATAACTCAAATTGTTGCCATTTTCTAATTTAGGACGACCATCTGATGTTGCTGCATTTTGAATATAACGAATAGTTTGTCCTTTTTTCATCTTTTCCCAGTACTTACTTTTTAGATGATTAGTAAAGCCACTTGATGGCATAGATGGGTATACTTGGTTATTGTTCTCATCAAAAACCCCAAACTGAACAGAGTGTTGTGCCAAAACTTGTCTCAAAAAATCCATGTTTTCATCAGTAATATTTTGAATATTACCATCATCTGGATTCTTACTTAATGCCACTTTTTCCATGTTGTACGCATAACTCTCTAATGTTTCATACGTAGAATTATATTCCCAATTAGTTGTATAACTTGTAACGGTGTACAAAATAATACCCAATGTGGTTAATATAACTATCATGAAACTCAACATGTTTTGATACATTAACTTCATTTTATTTATTGTTTACTCCTGAATCATCGAATTTGTATCCAACACCCCAAACAGTTTCAATTACTTGAGGTCCTACTTTTTCAATCTTTTGTCGCAACTTTTTGATATGAGCATCAACAGTTCTTTCTTCACCAAAGTAGTCGTAATCCCATACTTGCTCTAATAATTGTTCTCTAGTAAATACTTGCTTAGGCTTACTTGCTAAGGTCTTTAGCAAATCGAACTCCTTAGGAGTCAAATCTACAATCGCTGCATCTCCTAGATAAGCTTCACGAGTACTTGAATTCAACTTGAAAAATCCAGTATCAATATCATACCCTTGACTATTAGAACTCTCAGAATTAGATGCTGGAGCTGCTTCTGAAATATTTTCACTTCTACGGTGAATAGCCTTAATTCTTGCTATCAAAGTTATCGGACTAAATGGCTTGGTTACATAGTCATCTGCACCAAATTCAAGTCCTAGAACTTGATCACTTTCACTGTCACGAGCAGTAAGCATGATAATAGGAACAGTCTTTGAAACCTTACGGATATCTTTAGCAACTTCCATTCCATCTTTACCAGGCAAATTCAAATCCAATGTAATCATATCCCAACTTTCAGGATCTTGATTAAATACTTCGACGGCATCATTTCCATCATATGAAAATGTAGCATCCCAATCTTCCTTTTGGAAAAACATTCCCATCATTTCTGATACTGATTTATTATCTTCAATCATTAATATTTTCATATATAAAACTCCAATTTCTATATTTCTTCTAAAATAACTCTATAATAATCACGAAAAACTTGCTACTATATTACGTGTAATAGACTTAATTATATAAGGCTGGTGACTAATATGCAAAATAACTATAAAGGTTCTGTATTCTTCGACCTCGATGGAACACTTTTTAACAATCAAACTAAGATTGATAAAGATGTAGCCGATGCCGTTCATCAACTTCGTGCTAATAACTATTTACCTGTTATTAGTACTGGTAGATCATTTGACGAAGCACAAGATGCTGCAAAGCCAACGGGTATTGATACCTTGGTTACTCTAAATGGTGCCTATGTTAAACATCAAGATGATGTTATTTATAAGAGTGTTATGGACACTGATGTAGTTTCCCAAGTTATTGATAAGGTTGATGAATTAGGCGATTTTGTTGGATTGCATTCAGCAACAGATACTAGACTTATAAAATCATCTGATACCGCTACTTCATTTTATAACATGGTAAACATAAAAATGCCTAAAATTGACAGTGATTTTCATTTAAATCATGAAATTCCTATGATGATAATCATTTCAGAAGATGATATAGATCGTTATTCCGAATTTTTTGATTCACTAAATTTCTACAAAACAGGAAAATATTCAATTGACGTAGTTAATAAGAATGTTACTAAAATGACTGGTATTCAACACATTTTAAAAACTCTTGATCTTGAAGATAAGCCAACTTACGCTTTCGGTGATGGTGCTAATGATATTCCAATGTTGTCATCAGTTGACCATGGTATTGCTATGGGAAATGGATCTGATCAAGCTAAGGAAGCTGCTGAATATACTACCTCAGAAAATATTAATGGCGGTATTGCCAACGGATTGAAACATTATGGACTAATTTAAAAAGACTTTTGAGAATAGTCTCAAAAGTCTTTTTTTATTTAACTAAAACAACTTTTCCAATCATATGTCCATCTTCGACCATTTTAGTTGCTTGTTTAATTTTTTCGACGTCAATTCCATTAATAACTTCAGTAGTTATAGGCAAAATCTCTCCAGAGTCCAATTGTTCAGCTAGCTTAGATAGATATTTACCCTGAGTTTGCATTAGATCATCTAATTGGAAATAGCTTTTTGTAAACATCCACTCATATTCTATATTTACAGACTTATTTTTCAACAAATCTAAATCCAAATTTTTTAGTGATGTTATTGTTGCAAATGTTCCAAATGGTCTAATTAATTCTATAATTTCCTCAAAGTGCGGAGTATTGTCACTTAATCCGATAATATAATCAACATATTCAAAACCTAATTCATGAACTTGTTCAACTAAGTCTTGATAGTGATCTACTACATGATCAGCGCCTAGTTTTTCAACCCAAGCCCTTTTATCTTCACCATGGGCAGTTGATATGACTGTCATACCTTCTTTACTAGCCAATTGAGTAGTAATAGAACCGACACCACCAGCACCATTGATTATAAGAACTGTCTTACCTTTCAATTTACCCAATTTTTCATATAACAACTCACTTGCTGTCATATAAACTAATGGTAGTCCGATGCTATCAGATATATCTGTCTTTTTAGGTGCAAGAGCGACAATTCTAGAATCAATCAATTGGTACTCTTGATTACTACCTGAACGGGAAATATCACCAGCGTAAAAGACTTTGTCTCCAACTTTGAAATCAGTTACTTGTTCCCCAACTTCAGTTACAGTACCATAGCCGTCATATCCCAATATATTATGGTTATCATTATCTTCAATATTTTTTCTAACTGCTATGTCTACTGGATTAATTGAAATGGCTTCAACTTCTACTAATAGATCAAATCTCTCTGCCTTTGGCTTGTCTAAATCAAACTCTGTTAAGCTGTTAGAATTACTATCTTTATAAGAATAAACTTTCATTATTTAACCCCTTTATATTTAATAGATATAATTAAATACTTTATAAAATAAAAAAGCCAACATAAGCTGTCGGCTTTCGGTTATTTATTTTTAATACACGATTTCAACTGTTGCTGAAGTGATTCCATATGATGGAACCAAGCTATCAGGCATGGCAACATCAATCTGATATGGATTTGAACTTGCAAAGGTTCCAGTATCATTAACTGTGCGATACCAGACATCTCCTTGAGAAGTAGTTATTTTTAATCTTGTACCTCTAGGTAGAACTCCAAAATTGGCTGCAACACCGTCGTAGCCCATATCAGATCCTAATACAGCCGGATCATAAAAACTTACTTTGAAGTTACCTACTGTTTTTGTTGTCGGTACATATGAAACTTCCTGAACCTGAGCAGCTACTTGTGCTTCAGCTTGTTGCTCAGCAATTCTTTCATCTTCTTTGCGTTGTTCTTCCTTGATGCTCTCTATTTTTTCGGAAGAAACATTTTTCCCGCTCCCATCAACACCTGGAATAAAATTACGATCTTCGCCTACAGATACAACTTTATTTAAAGTAACATTTGAAGTTTTATCCTTTTGACCGAAGACACCAAGTAAGTTATGGTCGTATTTTACGGTAAGTGCGGAGCTTGGATCCTTCATAGGATCCACTGTAGCTTCTGCATTCAAATGTGTTGCAGTAACCATTGTTAGTAGTACTCCACTAACTACCATTATATTTTTTCTAAATCGTTTAATAAATATACCCCCTATTTTTTAACCGATAAAGCACACTATACAAGAATAATGTTACAGAATGATTACATTTAAATGAAATAAATCCCAGAAATCCATATATGTGTAACATTTCTGTAATACTAGGTACTTTTTTAGGAAAAAACAAATTTTCGAGAAAGAATTTTTTTTAATTCTAAAATCTTATGCTAGATTAATCTCATAACAAAATTGGAGGTCATTTAAATGACAAAGAAAATAAGTATTATAGTTGGTAGTTTGAGAGAGAACTCATTTTCAGGACAAGTTGCTAACAACGTTAAAAACATGATTCCTGCTGGATATGATGTAGAATTTCTAGATTTTTCAAATCTTCCTATTTATAACCAAGATTCAGATGAACAAGATGTTCCTGAATTTACTGAATTTAGAAATAAAGTTAAGAATTCAGATGGTATTATTTTTGTAACACCTGAATATAACCGTTCAATTCCTGGTGGACTAAAAAATGCTATTGATGTAGCTTCACGTCCATGGGGTCAAAGTGTTTGGAATAACAAACCTGCTGCTATCATCAGCAACTCACCTGGTGCAATTGGTGGATTCGGTGCAAGTAACCACTTGAGACAAGTACTTGCATTCCTTAATATGCCTACTCTAACAAACCCAGAAGCATACCTTGGAAATATCGCAGATCTTCTTCAAGAAGATGGTACTTTAGTTGAAGGAACAGCTAAATATCTACAAAGTATTGTAGATGCTTATATTGACCTACTTAATAAATATTAAAATAAAAAAGGTTAAGCCAAATGGCTTAACCTTTTTTATTAGCATTTCATTGTAATTCATATTTTTTGATTTCATTCCAAAATTGATCAATATTATCCTGTCGGAAGTTTTTGTTTTTTAAAAATCCTAGTCTACTTTGTGGTGATTCAATAATATCAATTATTTTTATCTTATTTGAAGTCATGCTTTCAGCAATTTTTCTGGGAACAATAGACAATCCCATACCTTCTGCAACCATTTCTGCAATTAAATCAAATCTATTACCTTTATAAAAGATATCAGGTGTAATCCCACTCTTTTCAAATAAATTAATTACAGATTTATATAAATTTGTTTGCTCATTACGCAAAATGAAGCTTTCATTTGCCAATTCACTAATATCTATATATTCTTCTTGGTTATTAAGATCCCTACTTGAAGGTGATACTAAAACAAAATCATCTTCATCCATCAAGACTGAATCAAACTCGGTGATTTCTTCAAATACTCTTGTAAAAACGATTTGTGTTTCTTCATTTTTGAGTTTATAAATTTTAAACTTCCTTCAGTTTCAGTAAGTTTAAAATTTATTTGATGATTTTTTGCCATGAACTTAGATAAAATAGAAAAACTCTTATAACTAGACATTGTTGGTATAGTATCTAATTGAATTTGACTACCATTTTTGTTATTCATGCCATTAATTGTTTCAATCAGCTGATTATTTTGCGAAACGATATCTCGAGCGTAAATCAGTATTGCTTTTGCAGACTCGGTCATAACTATATTGCGATGTGACCGTTCAAATAGTTGAGTACCTAATTCTTCTTCTAATGATTTGATGATTTTAGATATATTACCTTGTGTAGTAAATAATCTATACGCTGTTTCTGAATAGCTAAGAGTCTCTGATAAATCTAAAAAAACTTCTAACTTTCTTATATTCATCGCAGTTGCTCCCAAGTATTCCATTTTAGAATACTTTGATTATATCATTTTACAAATACTCATTTCCGCTTCTATTTAAAATAAAAAGACAAAATAAAAAGCTGAGCACATTGCTCAGCTTTTTAATAATCTGGTTTTTCCATTAATAACCATAAAACAAGATATATTGGAATACCTGCGAAGAATGACATACTTCCTAGTACTAAATATACAATTCTTCCAAGTGCTGGACTCCAACCGAATTTTTCACAGATACCACCAACTACTCCAGCAATTAATCTATTATTGGCAGATCTTTTAATTGGAATATGCATAACTTTCACTCCTTAGTTATTATTTATTCAATAATAACATCTTCAGGATAAATAAATCATTAAATATGCCTTCCATTAATGTTCTAATTTTTTTACGAAAAAATCTCCAATTCCTTGAATTACAAAGACTAATACTAAAATTAGTAACATAGAGACAATAGTTACATCATTTTCAAATCGTTGGTAACCGACAGATATAGCCATGTTACCAAGTCCTCCTCCACCAACGGCACCTGCCATAGCAGTTAAACCAATCAAACTAATAATTGTAAGGGTACCTGATCTAATTAATTCTGGCAGTCCTTCTCGTAAATATACTCTAAATATTATTTGTAAAGGTGACAAGCCAATTGACTCAGCCGCTTCAATAACTCCAGGGTCGACTTCAACTAAAGCCAATTGAACCTGACGAGCAAAGAATGGTGCTGTACCAATAATTAAAGGAACCAGTGCACCTTTAGGTCCAATTGTTTGTCCAACTAGTAATCGTGTGAATGGTCCTATAACAGCTAACAGGATTATGAATGGAATTGATCTGAACAAATTGACTACTTTATCTAAGATATTGTAAAAAACTTTATTTGGTTTAATACCATTTTTATCAGTTACAACTAACAAAATTCCTAGAATAATTCCAATAATCCCTGCAAAAAGTGCACTATAAAATGTCATATAGAGTGTTTCCCAAATTGCTTGAACAAATCCACCTTCGCCATACCAATTGGTAACAACATTAGGTAAATATGTATTTAAAATATTACTCATTAGACATTCACCTCATCCTTTAAATTGATCTCTTTTACATTGACTTTGGATTCGTTCAAGTAATTAAGAGCCTGGTCTAAGCTAGATTCATCTCCAGTCAACGAAAGCAGCATAATTCCCACAGTGGTATTTTGCAATTGTTCGATATTACTAAACAAAATATTAGCTTCTACTCCGAATCGCTTGTACAAGCTTACTACCAATGGTTCATTTGTTGACTCACCTAAGTAGTTTAGTTGTACCACACGACCAGATATTTGATTGGCCAATCCTGCTTCGTGAATTTCCTCTAGAACATTGCTAATTCGTGTAGATGTATTAACAAAATCTTTTGTAAGTTGTTGTTTGGGTTGACCAAAGATTGAAAGCAAACTTCCTTCTTCTATCACTGATCCTTTTTCCATCACAGCCACTCTGTTACAAATTTGTTTAACTGCATCCATCTCATGGGTAATGATTACTACAGTGATCCCCAATTCTTTGTTAAGCCTACTCAAAAGATCAAGTATCTCTGTGGTAGTTTTGGGATCTAGCGCACTAGTTGCTTCATCTGATATCAATACCTCTGGATCATTTGCTAAGGCTCTTGCAATAGCTACACGCTGTTTTTGACCACCAGAAAGTTGTGACGGATATTTTTTGGCATGCTCATCTAGTCCTACTAAATTTATAAGACTAGATACCTTGGCTTTTCGTTCTGATTTGGATAATTTTGTATCTCTCAGTGGAAATAAAATATTATCAAATACACTCAAAGAATTCATCAAATTGAAGTGTTGAAATATCATTCCGATATTTCTACGAGCAGAACGTAATTCTTTAGGTTTTAATTCTGTTAAATTTTGACCATTAACTATGACTTCACCTTTAGTAGGCTTTTGTAATAAGTTAATAACCCTAACTAATGTACTTTTTCCAGCTCCTGAATATCCAATTACGCCAAAAATGTCTCCTTTTTCTACATTAATAGATACATTTTTTACGGCAGTAACATCTTTTTCACCGTCATGAAAAGTCACATCAATATTTTTTAATTGAACGATATTATTTTCTTCAGACATTTATATCCCCTTTACCTCAGTCAGAAATTTTTCAAAAAATTCTATAAACTCTAGATAATCATTTATTCGTATATTCTCGTTTGGAGCATGATTGTTGGCCTGAGAATAACTTACTCCACAAGAAACTATTGGTGCCTTGGTATATTGATTTACAAGATGCATAGGGCCAGTTCCCGGACTAGATGGCAATACTTCAACCTTATCCTTACCACCATAATAATTAACTGCAGTTTCAATAAGTTTATTTGTAATTTTGCTATCTAAATCCCATCGATAGGATTTTTCACCCATAAGGTATGTTGCCTTTACATCTTCAAAACCATTCTCCGATAAATATGCGTTAATTTTATTAAAAATATCCTTTGGATCTTGATCAGGTACCAATCTACATTCTAATTTTGCAATAGCTTTTTTGGGTGTAACTGTTTTTACGCCTTCACCTTCCCAACCGGTAGAAATACCTTCTATGTTAATTGTTGGAGAGAAAGCCAAATTATAATTAATACTTGGATTTTTTAGTAAATCAGTTTTCAAATCCCACTTTGATTTAAAATCAGGTGCAATTGTATTATCAACTAATTCCTTTTCTCTATCAGATGGGTCAAGAACGTCATCGTAAAATCCTGGAATTAAAATTTCTCCATTGGAGCTTCGTAACAAACTAAGAGCTTCATTTAATCTCCAAGATGCGCTGTCGACCACTGCCGCAAAAGAAGAATGAAGATCAGTTGATGCTGAAATAGCCTCTAATTCGAAGCAAACAATACCTTTATTACCACCATTAAAACTAAATTGTTCATTTTCATTTTTTATTCCAGATTCCCAAATAACCAAATCTGCTGAAAACAAACTAGAATACTTTTTAAGGTATTCCTCTAAATTTTCACTGGCGATTTCTTCTCCACCTTCGATAACAAACTTGATGTTACAAGGCCAATCACCATTCTCTTGTTTGTATAATTTTAATGCTGTGATTCGGCTAATCAGATCAGCTTTACAATCTGAAACACCTCTCGCAATGAATTTATCTTTCGTTATTTTGAGTTCAAATGGATCAGAGTACCACAACTCAACTGGTTCTTCTGGTTGAACATCATAATGATCATATATAAGTATTGTTTTGTTTGTGGACTCATCAAGAATTAGCTCTGCATATACTAACGGTTTAGAGTAATCATCCAAAATTTGAACCTCAGCACCCAAGTCATCAAATAATTTTTTCAAAAAATTTGCTGTCTCATTAATTGATTGATTTTTAGCCGAAACAGAAGGAAATGAGATATATTCTTTTAAATTTTCGATTGATTCTTCAATAAGTGGATCCGTCAGTTTGAGCATACGTTTGTACCTCTTAATTATTTGATTTTATCTTCCCAAGCTAAAATTACGTTTTTACCATAAACTTTTTTAATTTCTTTACCAACTTCTTTTGTTTGGAAAGCTTTAACAATCTTCTTGTAAGTCTTGTTATCTTTGTCTTTCTTATTTGTAGCTATAAAGTTTACGTAAGGTTGAGATTTTGCAGTTACCTTCTCTGTGTATAGTGCCTTGTCAGTATCTAATTTTGCATCGCTAGCAACATTACCATTAACAACAGAAATACCTACATCATTTAAAGATCTTGCTGTCTGATTTGCATCTAATGGAGTAAATTTCAAATTCAATTTATTTTCAGTAACATCTTTTGTAGATGGAATTTTTACATCTTTAACTTTGATCAAGCCTGCTGATTGTAGAAGTTGTAATGCTCTACCTTGATTAGATACATCATTTGGTAGTGCTACTTCTGATCCCTTAGTGATCTTATCAATACTCTTAAACTTGTTTGAGTAAATAGCCATTGGTTGGAAAATAGTATCACCTATACGCACAATGTCTGTCTTATGTGCTTTGTTCCATGCATCTAAGAAATATTGATGTTGATATGCATTAATGTCAACTTGTCCTTGTGAAAGTGCTGTATTTGGTTGATTGTAATCATTGAATTGAACAATCTGTAAATCTATACCTTCTTTTTTGACCTTATCTTTAACAACTTTCCAGATATCAGCATCTGAACTACTAATACCAACTTTTACTACTTTGTCACCATTTCCCCCATTGCCACATGCTGTTAGACTAACAACCAATAAGGCAGATAATACTACTAGAATAAATTTTGATAGTTTTTTCATTTTCAACTCTCCCGCATAATTTTTCAATTTATGATAATTTAAAACGAAAAAAGCCGCTCCCAAGACAGATACAATAAGTATCTATTCTTAGAAGCGACTTCTCGCGGTACCATTCTAATTCAGGATAAATCTTAGATTTACCCCCTCAACAACGCACAAATATGCGTGTGTACTATAATGGGTACCAACCATTACATCCTTATCCGAAGACTCAGCGTACCAATCACAGGTCATTTTCACTTGGATACTCTTCCCTATTCTCAGCTATCTAGGTTTTCTGTAAAAAGTATCTCAGGCTACTTCCCCTGATCAATTTGTTTTAAAATATCTTTTAATTGTTGAATCGATATTACATTTTTTTCTTTAATCTGTCAATTGTAATATTAGAAAAATAAGATGTTTTCTAATATTACATAAAAATATCCTATTATATCAATACATATTAATTAATATTAATTTTGAAATTAGTAAATAACTCCTCATTTTGATAAAATAAAAACATGACTAATAATAAAAAGAACTTTATTTTAAAAGCTGTTTTAGTAGTTATTGCACTAGAAATTATTGTAATTAGTATAAATATGTTTTTTGAACCCAGCAGAATAGCCGCCGGCGGTGCAACAGGAATAGCTATTCTTTTATTTGAAGCATTCTCTGTTCCCACAGCGCTAACTGTCTTTTTGATCAATATTGTTATGCTAATTTTCTCATATATATTTTTAAACAAGGAAACTACTATCAAACTATCTTTTGGTAGTTTTGTATTACCTGTATTGATTTTTATTACGCCTGTATACAATGTTATTCCTAACAGAATATTATCTATTATCATTGGTAGTATAATTTTTGGTATTGGTTTAGCTATTTTATATATGCTTGATATGTCTAGCGGTGGTACAACTGTTCCGCCTATGATCTTTCACAAAACTTTGGGCATTGAAAAATATATTGGACTCTTTATTATCGATGCTCTGGTATGTATTGGAAATATTTTTGTCAGTGGATTTAGTGCCTTTATCTTAGCACTTGCTTCAGTTGCAATTTCAAGTTTAACAATCAAAATTTATACTGTTATCGAAAATAAACTTGCTAATGACCAAAATGAATAAATCCAAAGTATTTATATTGATATATTAAGCATTAAGGTATAATATAAGTATTCCGTACTGTAACCGGTATTTTTATATCGGGGATGTTCTGGATTCGACATGTGTAATAGCGTGTGAGCTGCACTTCGGTTATTTGTTCCGTAAAAACATTCAGTTTAAATTATAACTGCAAAAAATAATAATTCTTTCGCATTAGCTGCCTAAAAACAGTCTAAGCGAGATCCAACTGACTTTGCTTAGGGGTTAGAACTGGGTCTTAAATGAACTAAGCTACGTTTGATTATGCATTCTGAATAATCAAAAAGAGATTGTCAGGATAGCCACTATGGCTAGCCTGGTTGTATGGCGTTCATAGTGGCGAAATTTGAAATAATACAACTATGAGTGTAGAGGCTTACATGGCGTTATGCTTGGACAGGGGTTCGATTCCCCTCATCTCCATATAAAAAGAAGTAAAACCTTTATTTTCAAAGGATTTACTTCTTTTTTATTTTTTTATGGCTACATATTTGGCTACATTTTCTAAAAATTATTTGTCATAGAGACTATTTATAATTAATATGTAATTTTATGAATTGAATTAAATATTAACCTATTACCAATCAAAAATAAATAGTTTTTAATACATAGAAAAAACCCCTATCAATTAAGATAGAGGCTTTTTGAATTATAAATTCTTAAATTTATTAACGGCTTCTTCAATTGTTCTACCGCTTGTAAAAACATTTGTATTGTTCTTATCTACTACAGTAAACAATTGAGAGTCCGTATTTAATTGAATACGATAACTCATCATTATTTACCTCCTATTAATATAACTAAAGTGGCGAATATTTTTATTCTATTTTCGATTTGGTTAAAATTCAAATAAAAAGTACTGACATTATTTATCTAATTTCAGAATTACTTTTTTAGGTACCTCATCTACTTCATTTCTCACCAGATAACTATTGATGTGTTTCCACTGCATTCTAAAAAAATGGTACTTACATCTTCCAATGTATTATTCACTAAAAGTAAGTGATCAAATTTTAAATCATAATAGTAACTAAGTGTATGCTTAATTCTCTCTGCAAGTTTATTCATAATAGAGAATATCATGTGAACATACGTTCTGATTGTAAAGAGGAAATAAAAAAAGCCCCCACTCGACTTGAGTAAGGGCTAATTTATATAGGGATTAAAATACACGATCGGGGGGATCGCATATAAAATTCTAACATTAATTATAATTAATTTCTACATTCCAGCTTTAATATCTTTATCGACCTGTATATCCAGAACCTTGTGCAAACTTAACAGGTAGATATAGATTAGAATCAATCTTATATGCTATTACTCCATTCTTCATTGGGTAAAGTGTACCATCATGTTGCCATGAAGAACCACCTACTAGTGAATTGTCCACTTTATCCCCTGTCTTTTCACCTAAGTCATTAACAGTGTATGCATGCTCTGATGTAGGTAAATTAATCACTATAACATCTTTAAAATTAGTAATCTTTTGAGGAATAAAAATATTTGTAGCTATTTGATAGAATGGTAAGTTTTCATTTTTAAGTGCCACAGTGGAAACTTAGCACAACTTTGGTACTAATTTTTAATAAAAGGCGAACCATTGAGTTCGCCTTTTATGCACTTTATAAATTCAGATACTAGCTAATTGTTTCGGCTAACATTGTGAAATATAACAATATTACTTTAATTAGGATAAAGTAATAATCTCTGGGTGTGTATTAACATCATGATTTACAATGGTACGTAAAATATTTGGTGAATGGCTCATTTGATTAGCCCATCCAGAAGAAATGTAAGACCACTTTCGGTTGATTGAAATCCCTTGAGTTTTACGCTCTTCAATAGACGATTGATCATAACCAACATCAGAAGCTAATAAGATTGATTTCCCACCTGCCCCAGTAATTAATGTTGATGACAACCCTTCGCTATGGCCTGGTGTCCAAATCATTTGAACTGATTTATCGCCAAACAAATCAAATGACCGATGGAAAGGTCCTAAGTTGCTGTCTTTAAATTGAAATGGTGTTAATTCGACATCTTTCCACATCTTAGGAATATATCTTAATTTATCTTTTTTACCCGCATCAAGTTCTTCCTCGCTAACTAAAAACTTTTTAGCATTTTGAACCATCGGTAACCCGCTGGCATGATCAGAATGCAAATGACTTAATAATACTAAATCTAAGTCAGAATCAGAATATCCTAGATCAGCAAGTTGTTCTTTGATTGACCAACCTGATGGTAAATATGCTTTGTTGATTTGTACCTGTAGTCCCAATTCAGCCCACTAACTTTTACGTACTAATTCATTCCATCCTGTATCTAACAGAACGAGGCCTTTTGGGTGCTCAATCAAATAACTAGAGACAGGCAGAAGAATTTGATTTTTATGGCTACGAAATAATCCTGTAAAAGCAAAAGGATTTCTGTAATCATCATGGAAAGGTAATCCTTTATCAACCTTCACTAATCCGGTGTGCAAAATATGTATTTTTATGGTGTCAGACATTTGAAATTTACATTCAATCTTTAAAGTACATAAATGTTATACACATTAGTGATTTTATTATAAAGTAGGCTTTTTCATCAACTTATTTTTCCAGATCATAGAATTTTAAAATTGCTCTATTAATTTCTTTCATATTCCAAGTTCTCAAAAGTTTCCGTCTCCTTACGTAAAATAGTGAAAACAAAAAGCACAACCCAATTAATAGATGTGCTTTTTATTATCACTTTTAGGCACCATTCTTAAAAGAAGATAACCTATTATTAGTAGCAAAATAGCAATAACCAAAATATAAACTAATATTGTCAATACAGTATTCATAGAAGGATCTAAAAAGAAGTAAGGATATAATAGTTCCTTGGATATTCTTATTCCATAAAAAACACGTATTTCCGTTAAAATAAGATAAATAAATGTTATAAGAATAGGTATGTAAATTGTTTTTTTATTATATTGAATTTTTTCTCTAGATAAAAACCAATCAAACAATACCATTATTGGAATAATTAAATGTAGTAATAAATTGTCTAATGTAAGAATTGAAGAAATACCTTCTGTTTTTAGAGTATCTGGCGCCAATAATAACCAATAAACAATTCCCGTCAATGTTATAAAAGTTGTCATAGAAAACTTGATATTTGAATAATTTAAAGAATAACTATGGATATCACCTTTGTTTAATTTCCAAAAACTGTATAAATAAAAAAATAAAACAAGTAAATTACTTAAATCTGTATAATAGTAAAAATTTGTATATCTAAAATCCAAATTACCAATATATGTTGCTTTGAATATTCCTATAAGAGAAAGTATAGAAATACTAAGATGATAATATTTTATCTTCACTTTTGAGCCTCCATAAATAAAATATATATCCATAATACAATAGTTAAGCAAAAAGCACATCCGAATGAGCGACTACGCTTGGTGTTGTAATTTTTTTATAGGACTACCAGTGGTAGTCTTTCTATATTTATTTGCCTATCAGGGAAGATAGGCATAAGCAAGCAATAGGAATCGAACCTACTCTAGTTTAATTTTAAATGTGATATGGAGGACACCATGAAAATTAAATTTGCTTTGAAAGGAGTTTTTACTAGCACCATGACTTGCGTATAAGGTGTTTCCTTATATTTTGCTACTATATCAATTTAACACGTAAAGTGTTACGGTATTAGTCCGGAAAAAGTCCGGTTTTGTAAACATGTAGATCCATTGTCCTTTCAAATGAATTAGCAAACCACATATATGCTTTTTTAACATTTTAATAGTATTGAGTTTTTTCGTATCCCAATCTTTCCATAATGATGTAGTTAGGTAGTTCATCAATATATTTCAATCTTAATAGTCTTTGGTATTTAATCTGGCATCTATCTATAGCTACGATCGTTTCAATTACAACTAATCGTGCATCAATCTCAACACTATTGCCATAAGCCGTAGAACTGGGCATATCTTCAATGACCGGGGACTTAAGTTGAGACATGCTATAACCAGCTTTCATTACCAACTTTGGGAATCTGTTACTGAAATAATTGCGAACATTGTTTTCGGTTTTTTCAACATCAACATTATTGAATATCTGATCTAATATAGATAAATCTCTAATTGCCACCCTACACCCTCCATGTGACATAATTAATCTGTTCAGGATTAATCAATATAGATGTCACTAACTTTGTGGGTGGCTTTTTTATTTCTACTTAAACCACTTAGAGTGTGTAAATGCAATTATATCGTTAGTTAGATATAGCATATAGGTTATCATCAATACCCATACCGCATGTCCATTAATTGCAGTTTGAATCCACAAAGCAATACTCATAAGTGCCTGAAGTGTCCACATATAATATGATGCTCTATAACGTTGAACAGTTAAAACAGCACCAGTTAAACCTACAGAAGCTGAAATACTATCTAAAATTGCTTGCTGACTTCCCAAATATGTATCCAGTAAAAAAGTTAGTATTACAAAAATAAAAAATAATCCTAGGTAAAAAATAATGTTGTTAATTTTCATTTTTCTAGGTTCAAAATTTCCATTCCAAGAAACACTAAGAAGAATTGGTATATCAAGTAACAAAACATAAGCTGTTTGCATAATAACATCAGAGTAGTTACCTGTTCTTGTAGCTACGAATATTAATAATAAAGCTGATATAAATCCTAATAATCCATTTATACTCTTACCATTAGTAATTGCTATTGTACAGGTAAAACCGATAACACCAGCAATTGTACTTGTAACACTCAACATATTAATTCCACTATTAAACCCTATTACCAATTGTATTAAATAACCTACAAATAATAGAATGTAACTAATTCTCGTCCACCCACTCATTTGTTCCTTGTACCATTTGGGGTTAATTACTCTCGAAATATTATTCATCTGTTTCTCCGTTCTATTTATTTTAGAATTATAATTCTACTACATTTACTTAATAATTCATCAATATTATCTGTAGTGTATAGTCTTTTTTTTCCAATTTTTATATATGCGAGACCGCGTTTTTTAGTCCAATTAGTAATTGTGTTATAACTAACATCTCCATAATCAGCTGCTGCTTGTTGTTTGAGATATTTAGCTTCCATTTACCTTACCTCCAATGCTAGTTGACTCATATTTAATCGATACTCCCTAGCTATTAACTTAGGAAATATAGTCATGTACGTTCCTGTTTCAATTACTTCATTGATAATTTTTGCTAGGCGGTTGATATCAGTATTACTATTTTGCATACTTAAAATTTCAATCAATTCATCTATAGAAACATCACTTTCTGAATCTACAAATAAAACAAATATAAACGTGTAGATTTTCAACATAAACGTAAATATTTAATAAAATCATCAATTTTATAACTATAAATAATATAAAATATTACTTAAATTTAATAATAAAACTAAAATGGGAAAAAATCACAAATAAAAAAGTCCCTACCAATTAAGGTGGGGTTTAATTTTCTCCAAACAATATTTCTATCTCGGTTAATATTAATACAAATCATAAGTTCTCATCTCCATGTTAAAAAATTAATCAATAATCAAAGAATAAGCATACTTACTTTCAAAGACATCCCCTGTTTTAAATTCAATCGGTTTACTATACAGCGGACCATCATAAACAAAAGTATGGTACTCACCGTTTTCACCTGTAACGTCAATATTTTTATCTTTTAAGTAACCAACGAATTCAACATCGACTGGTTTGCCAAGGTAGCTCTGCGGAATATCCGTTTTTTTGCTGATAGCTTTAACGATTGCTTTATATCCGCTATCTAAAAACTGGTTCATTATTTCATCGTGCTCAATTCCCCATAGTGGCAAACGAGCTTGAAGACCTGCTTTTTTAGCAGTCTCAACGTTCCAATTTTTGTTCTCTGGATTGTCCATATCTCCAAATCCACAGAATTCAGCACCTTGGTCAGCAAATTCTTGCAGATGTTTTACCATTTGATTTTGATAGTCACTGGCACCTGCCTCAACTATTTTTAACGGAACTCCCAAACTGTCTGCTGTCTCCTGTAGAACACTAACGGGTAAGCCATGAAACCATGAACGTTGAATGTTAGCATCAACACTAGTAAGAATTCCAATCAATTCATTTCCTTCATTTACTAGCTTATCAAGAGCTAGCAAGCTGTCTTTTCCTGCACTGAAACTAAAACAAAATTTTCCCATGCTCATTTCACCTATGTTTTCTTTTATTCACAAATATGTATTTCATTAAAAGGGCATATCACTTAAGATACTCTTTTATTAAATCATAATTTTCTCTAACTAATTCTTGATTATATACCTTTTCTTTGTTGGAATTTTTTACTTCCTTCCAAAGGATTGACGCTACCTTCATTTGTGAACTAAATATAGAGTTATTTGGATCTTTTCGGAAATCTCTTACAAAATTATTCCATTGATAAGTTTTTTCCTCAGAGTCATCTGTGTAACTATTTTTTTTATAGCTTAAAGATGCTATTAAATCTGAAGCTGTTGCTTCTGTATCTGCATTTTTTTCAACTTCCCGCATCATAATTGCCATAGGTTTACTAAATGAAAACTTCTCAAGATTAAAATAATTACAAAAGAATACTCTGGCTTCATTATTCAGTGAAAACCCTGAATTTAATAATTTTGTATCTAAAGTAATCTGATCTGAAGTTAATTTGTTGGAAGTATTTCGCCTGATTTTTCTTACACTTTTTATTTTACTTGTAGGAACTCCATCTAAAAATTGATTTACGTATGATTCTAACTCAGCTTTAGTCCCATAGCTTGGTAAACCATGTGTCCTACATATCTGTTCTAATTCTTTTTTATACCATTAAAAACTGTTAAAACTTTGGGTGCTCATTGTGCTACTAAAATTTGGTCTTTCCAAAATTGCACCCTCCTTGCATTAATGATAAAAAATATATTTACACTTATACGATAATTCAAAAGCATCAATAATCCTATTAAATTTTAAATAATAATTATTTTTTCTAAGTTAGAGCTTCTATCTATGCATTTCAATTATAAATAAAAAAAAGACAACCTCTTTGTTAGTTTGCCTTTTTATTCTGTAGAAATTATTAATCTAAATTTCCGGAAAATAATATTCTTTAAACATTTAATAGCAAATTGAATGTAACTTTAACACAACAATGTATTAAAATTTTTTCTTCCTGAAAACAAAATATCCAAGTAGTAAAAATATCATTGCGTACAAAATAGTACCCATTAAAAGCTGAATATTGGAGAGCATAGATGTTAAATGATATGTACTGTAATTGTAATATTGAGTGGTTAGATTAAGCATATTTAGCGGATTCCAACGAACAATATTTACATATCTAACATTTGCATTTAATAAATTTGAAGATAATCCACTCCCCATAAATATAATTATGGCATTGATAACAATTACGATTGTATTTGAATTAATCAAACAAGATGTGAGGCAAATAAGACTAATAATTAAAATTGAAACAACAATATCAACCCCGGTGGTCATCAACATATTTACAAATAAATATTGATGATACTTATATATACTATTGAGTGAAACAGGATTATTAATTAATGGGAACATGTTAAATATTATTGTTACTATCATTGCAATTACGTGAAGTAAAATACTATATATAATTAAAGTAAAAAATTTAGCTAAAAATACCGATGATTTATTTTTGGAGCGATATAGGAGTGTTAGTATAGTCTTATTTTGAAATTCCATTGAAAAAATAGTGGATCCAACAATTACTAATAGCAGTAGTATTATTTGACTAGAATTATAACTAGTCATAACCAATAATTTGCCGTAATCACTTCCCATACCAATACCCATGATTATCATGAACAGAATCATTATAATGATAACCAACCATGGCAATTTACGATGAATTAATTTATACAGTTCGTGACGTAGTTCAGTATACATAATTTAGAATTCACCTCCCAGCAAACTAAAACTTCAAATAGGTCTTTTTTTGAATGTCCAAAATCCAAGTATTAAAAATAAAATTGAGTAAACTATATTTCCAACGATTAATTCTATATTAGAAAGATGTGACGAATTCACTCCAGATAATTGATTAATAACGTTAATCATATTAAACGGATTCCATGCCAATATAGATTTTAAATTTGGTAACGCAGCTATTAAAACATTAGAAAGGTCGGCTCCTAAAAAGGCAATCGCCAGACCAATAATAATTACAGTAGCATTGTTTTTAAAAAGTGATATTAATAGCATAGACAATGTAATAATGAATAACAGGTAAATCGCTGTACCACCCATGTTTAGTAATAAAGAATTTAATAATGAATGACCTTCATGATATGTAGAAAGCCAAGAAAACTTACTTCTAGCAGCTAGAAATTTAATTAAAAAAGAGAACAAAACACCTATAACCAGCAAAAGAACTCCATAAATAATCAATACAAACAATTTAGATATATAGACTGATATTTTATTCTTGCTTTTATACACAATTGTAGACATTGTATTGTTTCTATATTCCATGGTAATGGTGTCAGATGCCAAAGCAATAATTATAATACATATCCATTGACCTGCAGAAAATCCTTGGGCAACAATGTTACTACTAATATTGTTTGTTGGAATTGCCGTATAAACCATTAATAAAAACAAAATAATAATTCCATACCTTGGTACATGACGATTAGTAAACTTAAATAGTTCATGCGAAAAATTAGTTTGCATTGTTCTCCCCTCGCTTTTTTTGCAGAATATTTATGATATTTTGCTCGAACGTCAATTCGTTTGGAGCTAATTCTATTAACCAAATTTGGTGATCAAAAATTATCTTTTGTGACTTATCAATATACTCATCCTTGATAATAAAATGATTTTCATCTTTAGATACTGGAATTGAATTTTCATTTAAAAGTTTGAATGTCTTATCCATATCAGTAGTTCTTAATAAATATGACGATGAGTTACTCTTATTGAATTCTTCAATCGGAGAATTCATAATAATTTCACCGTGATTAATAATAATTACTGAAGTCATAACTTTTTGTAGTTCACTAAGCACATGACTCGATATTAAAAAAGAAGTGCCTCGTGAAGAATACTCGCGAATAATTTGACGTATTAAAATTGTAGATTCAATATCTAATCCATTCATTGGTTCATCAAGAATCACAAACTTAGGATTATTTAATAATGCTAAAGCGATTCCTAATTTTTGTTTCATTCCGATAGAATAAGAACCTGCTTTTTTGTTGATATAACTATCCATTCCTAAACGAGTAATAAGTTCGGAAGTACTCTGCTCATTAGTTGAATATAGTTCAAGATTTGCTTTTCCTGTTAAAAATGGATATATTGCAGGATTTTCAATCAAAGCACCAACATTATTCAACTCTTCATGGTTATTATCAGTTATTTCTTTACCATTAAAACTAATGTTTCCTCTAAATTTTGTAAGTCCTAAAATAGTTTTCATTATAGTAGTTTTTCCAGCCCCATTAGGACCTATCAAACCAACTATTTCACCATCTGAAATTTCAAAAGAGGCATTTTTAACAATCTTTTTTCTTCCATAATAAATATCTAATTCTTTTATCTGTAACATAACTACCCTCCTAGATGGCCATAAGCGGAATTACTTTTCTTTTAACACCTGTTAATTGATCTTAATAGAGAACTTCTTTGAGGTCTTAATACATGTTCATACTATCACAATTATATAAATCGATAAATGAATTATTATTTTTTTATTTTTTGATACTTAATAGTATTTAATTTTATTTATAAAACAAAATAAAAACTAACAAAATAAATTAAATCTAATAAATATCTTCTATCGAACATAAAAAAAACACCACCTAATTATCATAGGTAGTGTTTTTCTATTTAAATTACAAATTATTTGAGAAGAAGCTATCTAATTTCTCAAATGGTATTAAGTCTGTTCGATCATATAAATCAACATGACCTGCATTTTTTACAATATATAATTCTTTTGGACCTGATGCTTTTTCATATGCTTCTTGACTAAATGATAGAGAGTGCGCATGATCACCAGCAATGAAAAGTAGTGGTCTTGGAGCAATTGTTTCCATATCCTCAAGCGGATAGAAGTTAATAAACTTAGCACTAGATTCTTGCGTCATCTGTGTTGTAGTACCTGCAGCACCTCTTTGAGTTCTATAAAAGTCATAAAACTCTTTGGAAATTGGATCTGAATCTGGTGTAATTGTTTCAGGTGTACCTCCAATATATTGGATTGGTTTACCATTTGCTACTGCTGTACGTTCATCAGATGCAGCCTTTATATTTGCTTTTCTTTGTTCAATACTTTGGGAATTATTGATTCCTGATCTTGCCATTTCACCAAGATCGTACATACTAACCGTTGCTATAGCTTTTAATCGTGAATCAATCTTAGCTGCACTTATAGAGAATCCACCCGATGCACATATGCCGAGAACCCCGATTCTATCGTTGTCCACATAATTTAACGTAGTTAAATAATCAGCAGCCGCAGAGAAACTTTCTGAATATAAATCATGTTCAACACTTCCTTTTGGAGAACCATCACTTTCACCATAAAATACTTGATCAAATGACAATGTCACAAAACCCTTATCTGCCATCTTTTGTGCGTAAAGATTTGAAGATTGTTCTTTTACTGCACCAAACGGTGCGCCAACAATAATTGCTGGATTTTCTTTTGTTTTATCCAAACCCTTTGGTACAAATAAATTTCCAACAATTTTCATTCCGTATATATTTTTGAAGGACACTTTGGTTTGAGTAACTTTATCACTCTTATACCAATTGTCTGCCCCGTTAGACAAATCGCCCGTTGGTAATGACGGATTTCTTGAGAAGACGTTTTCTTCTCCCGCAGTATAAACTGGATCAGCTTTCACATTACTACCTCCATTAATAATCAATAATGTCATTGTTATAACAAATGTAAATATTCCAATAAAAAGAATTTTTCTTTTCAAATTTACCCTCCAGTGTTTTTCGCTCTTAAATTCAACTTTGAACTGCATGTTTCATATAATTTCTTCCCTCATAGGTCGTCAATGCAATTTTGGAATTAAAATTAAAAGAATCAAAAACATAAAACGGAAAATATTCAATAGAAGAATTACAATTTATATTGTATGCTGTTCTATACCTTATTTCCAATACTTATAATGAATACTAATATATACATTTTTTGAATAGGAGAGCTTTCATGGAACTAAGGATTTTACGTTATTTTATTACTGTTGCTTCAGAAAGAAACATCAGTCATGCTGCTCAAGTCTTAAGTATCAGTCAACCCTCATTATCAAGACAGTTAAATGAACTTGAGTCAGAGCTTGGGGTAAAACTTTTCAATAGAGGATCCCGTCAACTAACTTTGACAGATCAAGGTCAATACTTTTTATCACAATCAATTCAAATAATAAATTCTGTTGATGAAACTATCTCCAATATTCAAACAAATTCTGATTATTCAGGAGACTTATTCATTGGAGCAGGAGAAAGTCCAACAAAAAAATTTATCACAGATATATTAACTGAAATAAATTCAGATTATCCAAAGATAAAATTTCATGTTATAAGTGGCAATGCAGATACCATGAATGAATTACTTTCAAATGGAGTTTTAGATTTTGCAATTATATTTAATCCTGCTGATAAAACAAAATATGATTATCTCCAAATTAAAAGTACAGATAAATGGGGAATCCTTATGAGAAAAGATGACCCCCTTTCTTCAAAAAAGCATATTAGTCCTTCAGACATTAAAAAGCGCCCGCTAATTATTTCAAGGCAGAGATTGGTTCGTGATCAATTAAGTGAATTTTTCGGAGAAAACATTGACAATTTAAATATTGTTGCAACTTACGATTTAATATATAATGCCTCACTTATGGTTGAGTCTGGATTAGGACTTGTGATCGGTTTTGAGGGAATAATAAATACTGCATCATCCAATTTACAATTTGTTCCACTTTCAGGTGATTTTCATTCAACATCAAGTGTTGTATGGATTAAAAATTCGACACAGTCCGAAATTGCCAAACTTTTTATAAAGAAAATTAAAAGCACTCTATAACTGCAATCCATTGATAAAATATCAAAATTCATAAAAAAGAGTTCAACCTTGTACATCCTTAGATTGAACTCTTTTTTTAAAATCATTAACTTTGTTTGTTATATGCCCATACAGTTAATGGTGCAAATACTAGGACTATTCCTATTCCGAACAATAAAACAGCCCATGCTGTGTTTGAAAATGATCCATTAGCTAAAATTTGACGGACAGCGGTAATCACGTAAGTCATTGGATTCAAGTTTGCAATAATTTGTAATAATTTAGGTAAGGTGTTAATTGGTATAAAAGCATTTGATAAGAATGACAAGAGTAACATTGTCATCAAGGAAATACTTTCGACCATTGTTGCACTTTTAGCAAGAAGTCCAACGAGTGCATATATCCACGAGATAGCCCAACCTATAAATACAGACAATAAAACAATTACCACAATCCAGCCAAAATTAACATTTGGGCGCCATCCCATAAAGAATCCCGTTGTAAGTGATGCAATAGTTGCAATAAGTAGTCTCAAAATATCTGCCAGTAGCTGTCCAGCCAGTGGCGCAATATGATCAATTGGCAATGTCTTAAATCTATCAAAAATACCTGTTTCCATATCTTCTTTGATTTGTGTGCCTGATCCTGATGCTGCTGAAAGAATTGTTTGGGCTAGTATACCTGGAACTATTGTTGGTAAATATGCATAAACGCCACCAGCTATTGCTCCGCCAAACAAATAACCAAACAATATCATGAACATAATTGGCTGTATTAAAACATCCATAAAGTTATCAGGATTATGAAGTGTCTTTAATAAATTTCGATATGCCATTGTATTTATATTTTGAACCACATTAAATCTTGTTCTTTTAATTTCCATCGTAAATATTCTCCTTAATTAGTTTTTTCCTACTGTTAGTGCCATAAATACATCGTCTAGAGAAGGCTCTTTAATAGTTAAATTAGAGATACTAATATTGGCATTCTTTAGCTCTGATAAACCATCAATAGCTTGTTTTGTTTCTTTAAATTTTGTGATGATTGTACTATCTATTAATGTTGGCTCCGAATTCAAATTTTTTTTAAGAATCTCGACAGAACGACCAATATCACTTTTATCCATAATTTTTAAAGACATCGTAGATTCACCATTTTCATGTTTCAATTTATCAGGTGTACCTATTTTTATTAATTTTCCATGATCAATCACAGCTACACGATCTGCCAAATTATCTGCTTCTTCAAGGTATTGTGTAGTCAAAAAAATAGTCGATCCGTCTTTGACCAATCCTCTGATGGTTTCCCACATTTGTAACCGAGTTCGTGGATCCAAGCCGGTTGTTGGTTCGTCCAAAAATATTATTTCTGGTCTCGTAATTAGACTGATTGCCAAATCAAGTCGACGACGCATTCCTCCGGAAAAGTCTTTTATAGATTTGTCAGCACTAGCTTCAAGTGAAAATTCTTTTAATAATTCCTCTGCCCTAACACGTGCCACATCTTTGGAAAGACCATTTAATCTAGAAAATATCATTAAATTTTCCCTTGCAGAGATATCTTCATCCACAGAGGCGTATTGCCCAGTCACCCCAAAAGTTGATCTAGCTTGTTTGCTTTCCTTTTTAATATCATAATCAAAAATAGCTATATTACCTTCTGAAGGTTTTAATAATGTGGTTAACATTCTAAGAATGGTTGTTTTACCTGCTCCGTTAGGTCCTAACAGACCAAATACCTCACCTTTTTTAACTCTAAATGAAACATCATCAACTACTTTTTGCTTGTCGAATATCTTAGTTAAATGATCAACTTTAATAGCAATTTCATCTTGCATTTTAATAGCCTCTTTTTTGTGACATATTAATCAGGTTCACCTGATTAAATAAATTATAAGGTATACCTGACTAATTAGCAAGAATTTAATTAGGGGCACCTGAATTTAATTTCATTTTCGAGTATAATAAATGTTGGAGGATTAAATCGATGGCAAATATAATTAATCAAAGCAAAACAGCAGGTAAATTAGTTGAATTTAGTATGTTACAAAACATTGCAGAAGATGATTCTCAAAGCAAAAATGACTATAAAATGTTATTTCAAGGACAAGGAAAGGTACTATTAGCCCTTTCTGATAATGATAATTTATCGCAAAAAGATTTAGTAGAAAGACTTAATATGACACCTCAATCAGTAGCAGAATTTGTACAAAAATTGGAAAAAAGAGGATTAGTTTCAAAAAAGAAATCATCAACTGATAAACGTGTTACAATCGTGAGCTTGACCGAGAATGGACGTTTAGAAACTGAAAAAGGAAATCAAGTAATTCCTAATTACCTCAAAGCACTAAATGATGAAGAATTAATTCAACTAAATAATATTTTGGATAAAATTAATGATCAAATGTATCATGATATAAAAGATGCAGATCCAACATTACACAATAAATATCATCAAATTATGTTGAATCATGTATTAAATAAGATTCATACCGAGGACAATTGATTCATAATTTTGGATCTAAAAAAAAGAGTTTAACCTATCAAGTTAGGTTGAACTCTTTTTTATTTCTCTCTTCTAAATGCTTCTATCATAGTCCAAGTTAGACTATCAATTGTGTCTTCAGTAGGTTTTTTTTTTCGGCTAAACCACTGAGCTTTAGAAAGTTCATCAGTTTCTAGTTGAATAGCAATATCCTCGTCTACCTCAGCAAAATATCCCGTTAACAATGAATGACTAAACGGCCAAGGCTGACTTCCAAAATATCGGATGTTATGCACAGATAAGCCAACCTCCTCCATCACTTCTCGTCTGACAGTATCTTCAAAAGTTTCACCTATTTCACTATATCCGGAAATTAAGGCATATCTATCATAGCCAGATAAAAATTTAGTAAGTAAAATTTTATCTCCGTTAGTAACACCGACAATAATCGCTGGTGAAATATTTGGATATATCTTTTGATTACAATTTGAACAGTATAAAGCACGTTCTACATCATCAGGTGTAGTTTTAGAACCACATCTTCCACAGAACTTGTTGTTTTCATACCATTCAGCCAATTGTGTAGATGTCGCTCCTACAAAGCTCATCCATTTGGGTTCTAATTTTCTTAAACTTATAAATTTATTATATTGATAGTTATCGTCTTCAGTAATTGGTTCTAACGTTAGGTAAAAAGCTATTTCATCCACAGATAATAAATAGATAAGATTACTCTTTTTAAAATTCCATCTATTTTGTGCCTCAATAACTGTCGGGAATTTCTTATGACTATTCAAAATAACTTGACGATTAGAATAAATGACCACCAAATCATTATCTTTTGGTTTCCTTGCTTCTTCATATTGATTGTTCAATGTCTTCGGTGCAATATCTTGTAACAAAAATAACACTTCCTTTTTAACAGTTAATGTATTGGGTTATTATAATACAAAAAAACACTCAAACAGTTTAGTTGAGTGTTTTTTTATTTTTATGCTACCAATCCATAAACAAGTGCTGCGACTGCTCCACCTGCTAATGGTCCAAATACTGGAACCCAACTGTATGACCAGTCTGAAGCTCCTTTATTTGCTATTGGCAAAATTTGATGTGCAATTCTTGGGCCCAAATCTCTGGCCGGGTTAATTGCATAACCGGTAGTTCCTCCAAGTGAGAAACCAATTGCTGTAATTAAAACACCTACGGCAACTGGATTCATACCACCGGCAAATTGTGTTTTTGAAAATGCTAATAATGCAAATACTAATACAAATGTACCGACAAATTCACTAATAAAGTTAGCTGCATAATTTCTAATTGCAGGTCCTGTTGCAAAAATTCCTAAAATTGTAGCTTCATCTTTTGTTTCTTGCCAGTGTGGGTAGTAGTGAATCCAAACTAGAATTCCTCCTAATAATCCACCCAATACTTGTGCAATAATATATGGCACTACATAACTCCAACTAAATGAACCTGCAATAGCCATACCTAGTGTTACAGCAGGGTTTAAATGTGCTGCACTCATAAAATTAGAACAATATACAGCTATTGTAACTGCAAGTCCCCATCCTAAAGCTATCGCAATCCATCCTGCACCTTCAGCTTTAGATTTTTTCAAACTTACGGCAGCAACAACACCATCACCTAAAAGGATTAACATTGCTGTACCTAAAAATTCTCCAATTAATTGGACCATCAAACTATTATCCATAATTAATTCCCCTTAATTATTTTGATTTATGCTTAAAAGTTCTTGTGGCTTCAACAGCATCTTGCCATCCTGAGTATAAATCTTCAGCACGTTTCTTGTCCATACTTGGTTCGAACAAATCACCTATAGCATAGTTCTGTTTTAAGTCATCTATATCTTTCCAGAAACCTACACCTATACCAGCTAAGAAGGCAGCACCTAAAGCAGTTGTTTCTAGATCTTTAGGCATTTGAACTGGTGTTTGTAAGATATCTGATTGGAATTGCATCAAGAATTTGTTTCTAGCAGCTCCCCCGTCAACTTTCAACGTTGGAATATCAATTCCTGTATCTTTTTCCATTGTTTCAATAACATCCCTTGATTGATAAGCAAGAGCTTGTAGAGTGGCTTTGATAAAGTCATTTCTAGTTGTTCCACGAGTTATTCCAAAGACCGCACCACGAGCTTCAGAGTCCCAATATGGAGCTCCTAGTCCAGTAAATGCAGGAACAACGTATACTTCATCATCATCTGTAGACTCTGTTGCTGCTTTTTCTGAATCAGGTGCGCTTTCAACAAGTTTCATGGAATCACGTAACCATTGAATAGCTGATCCAGCAACAAAAATAGATCCTTCAAGAGCGTAGTTTACTTTCCCATTAATTCCATAACCGATTGTAGTTAAAAGGTTATTGTCTGAAATTTTAGGAGTTTCACCAGTGTTCATAACAATAAAGGCACCAGTTCCGTAAGTATTTTTAACCATTCCTGGATCAAATGCCATTTGTCCAAACAACGCACCTTGTTGGTCACCGATCATTCCAGAAATTGGAACTTCTGATCCAAAGAAATGATAATCCTTAGTTTTACCAAAGTTAGCATCATTAGGCACTGCTTCTGGAAGCATTGCTTCTGGGATATTTAAGATATCTAAAATCTCTTTGTCCCATTTCAATTCATGTATATTGAATAGCATTGTTCTACTTGCATTTGAGTAATCTGTTTTATGTGAAGTTCCACCACTTAATTTCCATAAAATCCATGTATCGATTGTTCCAAATAGAAGCTCTCCTTTTTCAGCTTTTTCTTGAGCTCCTTCAACGTTATCCAAAATCCAACGAATTTTAGTTGCTGAAAAATATGAATCAATAATCAATCCAGTTTTTTCATGAATTAAATCTTCATGACCGTCTTCTTTCAATTTATCTGCAATTTCTGAGGTTTGTCTACTTTGCCAAACAATAGCATTGTAGATTGGCAAACCTGTATTTTTGTCCCAAACTACAGTTGTTTCACGTTGATTGGTTATACCAATACCAGCAATTTGACTTGGTTGAACACCAGATCCTATGAAAGCATTAGCAATTGTTGATAACACGGCATTCCAAATTTCATTTGCGTCATGTTCTACCCAACCAGCTTTTGGGAAATATTGTTTAAATTCACGTTGTGAATCTGTCACTTGATTTCCATTATGATCAAAGATTATGGCACGGGTACTTGTTGTACCCTCATCAATCGCCATTATGTATTTTTCGTCCATGATTTTACTCCTTAAACTTTTGTTAACGCTTTCAATTTATCATACTTACTGAAATAATCCAAATAAATTCGTTGTTTTTTTTCACAAATTTTGTGAAAGAAAAATATTTGTGACATTATTTTTAATTTATTGATAATAATGGTATTTCTACGTTCACTAACAGATATTAAAATTAACAAATTCACAAGTTTTGTGCTGCTATTATTTCCTTAATCAAAATAAAAAAAAGATACTATTCAGTATCTTTTTTTGAAATTATAATTCTACTTAAAATAAATAAAACTAAACCTGCAAGTGAAATTATGCTACTTAAAACCTGTAATGTGGTCATGTGATATTTAACGGTTAAGTATCCTTTTCCAGACAATTTGACGTTAACCATTCCGTTCTTTTTATTTAAATAAGGAACTGAAGCTGAACCTTTTTCGCCAACGATTGCTTGGTAACCCTTGTAATAAAATTTGGGAATAGTAACGACAGTATTTTTCTTATTTGCATTGAAATAAAATTCTGTTGTTTCATTGTTTATTTTCAAATCATTTATTTTAATTTCAGATTTATTATAAGAAATTTTACGTACCCGTTCTTTTTTAATCAAATGTTTGTATTTTACAGCTTCAGGTAAATATTCTGTACCTGCACCGATTTTATATGAATCTAATTTTTCAAATTCAGAATATGGGTGTTCCCGGTAGTTGGAAACAATAATTGTTCCTTGCGCTAAACCTATTGATAATAGTGACACTACGGTCATAAAAATTGGCAAGAATCTCTTTCTTGAAAATAGGTTCATCTCATCTTTAGCTATCAAATAAACTACAATTAAACTAATTAAAGAGAACATTCTCCAAGGAAATTGCAATACAGATACTGGTGTATTTTTCAATAATTTCCAAGGAAAAAGTGAAGATGAGACTATTAACATCACAGTGGCAAGTATCGTTAAATCTAAATCCTTATGATTTCTTATGTTAAATACTAGATAAACCAACAATCCTACTATAACAACAAATCCTAGATTAACCGTACTTGCATGGAATATTTGATTGGTAAATGAATTAAATAAAATATTTTGAAGTGGTATTGCCCTATCAGAAATTATTATCAATGGATTAGTCGAAACTTGAAATTTTTGCGATTTCATTTGTTCCAATACCGGAACAATGTAAGCAATCATTAAAACTAAAGTAAACATTGCAGCTTTCAAAAGTTGGATTAATGTATCTTTTTTCAAAAAGCTTCTTAAATGTATGATTGCATATATAAAAGCAAACCCAACTATCATTATTAGTGATAGAACATGTGAGTATCCTACCCCTGCGATTGCAAAAGAAATGATAAACCAATTTTTGGTATCACCATCTTTGTATCTAATCAACTCTGCTAAGATCAGTGGGAAAAATGCTATACCTAACAATTCTCCAATATCATGTCTACTCAATAAATCCTGAAGTCTATAAGCACTTAAAAGATATAAAACAGTGAAAATAATATTGTTTTTTTCTGGTAATTTTAATCTTTTACCTGCAAAATATGTAATCCAAAATGTCAGTAAATTTACAAAAAATAGTAAAAATAAGTATGAAACTGTTGCACTTGAGGTAATTAAATACACAAAAGCTGCTGGATACAGGAATATATTTGGATAAAATAGACTTGCTGCATAGCCATAACCGCCAGCAAAGAAATTATCAACTCGTGGTGACATTATTCCGTGCTTCCAAGCATCTACTATTGCGTACATTCTATCTAGGTGAAAATGATAATCCCCTGTAGCAAACACGTGTCCTGGTATCCATTCAAATGAAAGAACTATCAGAAAACTTATTAATATAGAAAATACTATCAAGCTACTGATATTATCTAACTTCAGAAATTTCTTTATATTTTTTTTAATCATATTACACCCATTTAATTAGAATATTAACTATACTACTAATAGTATCAAACTTTAATTTTGACTAAAACCAATTATTTATTATTAAATAATATAAATAAACAAATTTTATTATTAATAATTTAGAGGAGGAAATATTATGTTCCTAGCTGTGAAAGAAATTCTTCATGAAAAATTGAGATATTCGTTGATTATTTCTATGTTTGTTCTTATAGGTTACCTAATATTTATCCTAACTGGACTAGCACAAGGTCTTGCTGGCCAAAATACAGAGGTATTAGATACGTGGGGTGCAAGAAGTATCCTACTAAATAAAGATTCAAATACGAATATTAGTCAGTCCATGATTACAAACGACCAATACAAAAATATCAATATGAATAGTAAAGACGCTTCTGTTGCCCAAATGGGGGTTGTAGTTAAATCAAAAGACCGTAGCCAAGTATCAGGTTCATTCATGGGTATAAAAACTGATGAATTTATCTATAAAGATTTAAAAATTACTGAAGGTAAGAAATCTATAAAAAATAAAGATGTTGTCGTAGATAGTTCTTACAAAAATAATGGCTACAAAATTGGTGACAAAATTAAATTTAATTCAAGTAAAACTGAATTTAAAATTGTTGGATTTACAGAAAATGCCAAATTAAATATTGCACCAATAATATATGGTTCAACGGATAATTGGTCCACATTAAGAGGTATGGGTAATACAGTCGTTGCCAGTGCTGTTATTTCTAAGAATGACAAGGTAAAATTCAGTTCAGATCAATTAAAATCATATCCAATCGGTCAATTTATAAATAAACTACCCGGTTATTCTGCACAAGTTGCAACATTTACTTTTATGATTGCCTTTTTAATGGTCATTTCACTAATTGTAATTACAGTATTCCTATATATTTTAACAATTCAAAAACTTCCTAATTACGCTGTTCTTAGAGCTCAGGGAGTTCCTGCATCTATTCTAGTTAAAACAACCATTTATCAATCACTTATCTTAGTGATAGTTGGTTTATTAGTTGCCGTTATTTTGACAGCCATAACCGGATTGTTAATACCTGCAAGTGTTCCTATATTCTTTGATGTTAAGATGCTTTCTCTAGTTTCACTAGGTATTGTTTTAACTAGTTTACTAGGTTCCCTTATCCCAGTTAGAACTATTCTAAAAATTGACCCTGTATCTATTCTTTAAGGAGGCATTGACATGACAGCTATTAAACTAACAAATATAAATAAATATTTTGGTTCTGGCACTAGTAAAGTTCACGTTCTAACTGACATAAACTTTTCAGCAGAAAGAGGAGAATTAATTGTTGTAATAGGGCCTTCTGGATCAGGAAAAAGCACCTTTTTAACTATAGCGGGTGGATTGTTAACTCCTAGCTCTGGTCAAGTAGAAATAGAAGGTAAATCTGTTGGAAATCTCAGTGATTCGCAAAGAGATGCCTTAAGACTTAACAACATCGGATTTATCTTACAAAAGTATAACCTGGTGCCATACCTAACTGTAAGTGAACAATTTGAGCTAGTGGATAAAATTAAAAAAGATAATAATTTTTCTAAAGATAATTTGCTAGATTTACTCAAAAAATTGGGAATTGAAAAATATGTTAATAAATATCCAAACGAATTATCCGGTGGTCAAAATCAACGTGTTGCAATTGCACGTGCACTATACGCAAATCCAGATATCGTACTAGCTGACGAGCCAACTGCTTCGCTGGATTCTGAAAAAGTAATCGAAGTTGGTAGCCTTCTTAAAGATCTTGCTGTTGAGCAAAATAAGGCGATAATCATTGTTACACATGATCAAAGACTTATGGAATTTGCTGATAAAACATATGAAATAATGGATGGAAAAATTTCACTAAAATAAATATATAACTTCTTCATTCAATTAGTATTTGCTAAAATGAAACCATATTGGAGGAAATATTATGAAAAATTTGAAGAAGTTAGCTATTTTATCATCCTTAATTGTTGCCTCAGCAACGATTGCAATTACACCAAGTGTTACATTAGCTGCAAAGGACAAAGATTCAGTCAGCTCACTTGTCAAGAATGCTTCTGGAAAGAATCCGCTTATATTCTCTCATCGTGGAACACCTGATAATCAACCAGAACATAGTTATGCAGGATATAATGAAGCTATCAAAAACGGTAGTAAATTTATAGAGCAAGATGTTTGGCTAAGCAAGGATAATGTCCTATATGTGTCACATGACAACAATTTGAAACGTACTACGGGGAAAAATATTAACATCAGTGAATCTACATCAGATGAACTAAAAAACGTTAAATTACGTAATGGTGAATCAATCCATAAACTTTCTGATGTCTTCAAAAAATATAAAAAAACAACCCACTATATTATTGAATCAAAAAAAGGTGATGGAGAACTCGATAATACTGAAGATCAACTAGCCAAAACACTGAATAAATATAAAATGAATAGTAATGTTATCATTCAAGACTCCGATCTAGATGCCTTAAAACAACTCCATAAAAAAGATGAGCAAAAGAACGTCCCTACTCTTTGGTTGATGGAAGCATCAAGCGAATCTGATTATCTAATCCAATTTGAACATGCACCTAAGTTTTTAACATTTATCTCTCTTGACCAAGAACAATACACTGATAAAATTGCCAAAAAAGCTCATGATAGAGGGTTTAAAACAAACGTCTACACAGTTGCTACTTATAACGATAATTACAATGCTATAAAGCAAAACAAAGTTGATAGTTTGTTTACTAATAACACAAAAGAAACAATGAAATTTGTTAAATAAAAAAAGATCTGACAATTGTCAGATCTTTTTTTATTTATAAGCGATAGTATTTATTGACAGGATGAGAATTAAATTCTATAATTGGACTATACCGATTTAAGAGGAGCAAAAACATGAAATTAATTATTACAAACGACAAAAAAGAAGGAAGTAAAGTAGCTTTCGATCTTATTAAAGAATCTATGAACAAAGGCATCAAGACATTAGGTCTTGCTACAGGTAGCACCCCCGTTGATCTATACAAAGAGATGACAAATAGTGATCTTGATTTTTCTCATATGACATCAGTTAACCTTGATGAATATGTTGGATTAGCTCCCGAAGACACTCAAAGTTATCGTTACTTTATGCAAGATCATCTATTTAATCAAAAACCTTTTGCTAAAACATTTGTTCCTAATGGACTTGCTAAAAATGCTGATGAAGAAACAGCACGTTATAATAAAGTGATTGAAGACAACCCTATTGATTTACAAATTTTGGGTATTGGTAGAAATGGTCATATTGGTTTTAACGAACCAGGTTCTTCTTTCGATGAACAGACTCATAAAGTTGCCCTTACTGAATCTACAATTGAAGCAAATTCAGTTTACTTTGAAAACAAAAATGATGTCCCAAGATATGCTTATTCTATGGGGATTGCATCTATTATGAAGAGTAAAGAAATTATCCTTATGGCTTTTGGAAAGGATAAAGCAGAAGCTATTAAAGGTATGGTTGAAGGACCTGTTACAGAAGATTTACCTGCTTCTGTTTTACAAACAAAAGATAATGTAATAGTAATTATTGATAAAGATGCAGCAAGTTTACTAAGTCCTTCTTCTGTAGAAGAAAATAAATAACCACAAAAAAAGCCAATAGATATTAATCTATTGGCTTTTTTATTATCTCAACATCGTCTTAGTAGCACGTGCCATAACTTTAGGATCTTTTTCATAATGATGAACAGGTGTTAACTGTGCTTCTGAAATTCCTAAGAACTTGTATACAGCGATTTGTGCAGCTCTAAATGAATATTGTTCTGTAAATACCATATCAAATGGCATTTCACAGAATTGACTAACAAATGCTAAATTCTTGCTATGAGTAGGAACTACTGCTGGTCTATCACCTACTGCACGTTGATTAAATAAAGCACTTGCATATGGCATATGAACAGGTATTACATTGATAATACTATCCATAATCTCATCTTTGTGATTCATAATATTGTCTTTACTTGGATCAACTTTTGAAAGGTGTCCCAAAAGTTCTTCTAGCATCTCTTGGCCAGTCATTTCTATGATAGGTTTTTGAACAAAATCACCATTTCTACGTGGATACATGAAATAGCCCCAGAATACTGATTCATTAGGTTTTTGTGCTTTGAAATGTGGTTGATGATGTACAACAATTGATAGTAAAGCTGTACTATCAATAAATGTATTCAAGGCATTACCTGGCTCTTGCTGAGTAATTCTTGAAATTTCTTGTACAAGTTTATGATCATCAGTTGTAACAGTGAAACTTAACCATTCACTTTGAGTGCGATCATTAAAGAATTTGTCAGGATTACCTAGAGAGTAGAACTTACTTGCAGCCTTTTTCCAAAGTTCAGCACTAGGAGCATATTCCATATTTTCTTTGACCGGAGTATTGATATCACCAATTGATGAGCTATCAGTAATTGATCCATTAGTATCAAATACCATGTCATCTTCTTCAACTGCTACCTCGGATACCTCATCGTTGGTTACATTTTGCATAATCAATTTTGTAACAATAATATCATCCATTAGCGGAGTATCTTTGAATTCTAAGTCAGTGACTTTCATATTATTTACAAAAGTTACACCGCGATCCTCAAGATACCTTCTCATAGGCAAAATAATACTCTCATATTGGTTGTATGGTGTTCTTGTTACACCTTCCAAAGTATTAATACGACTAAATTCTAGTATCATTCTATTCATATAACGTCTTAATTCCATTGCAGAGCTAGCGCGTTTGAATGCAAAAGTAGTTTGCCACATGTACCAAAAGTTAGTTTGGAAAAAGGTTGGACTTGTCTGGAACCATTCAGCAATACTAATATTATTTAATTTTTCTTCATCTTTTTCAGGCATCAACATTAATTTAGATAATAAAACACGATCTTTATTACTAAATTGCATATGTTTATAATCATCTTTCCCACCCTTATTACGAGGTCCATTACTGTCAATTAAACGACCAACATCATGTGTAGGATGTGCGTGATCAAAATTCAAAATATCGTCAGTAACAGTTTGTCCTGGATTATCTAATGACGGAACAGATCTCAAAAGATCCCATAAGTTTTCATATGTTTCTTCGTTCAACATACGTCCACCCTTTGCTAGGAATCCTTTATTATTAGAAAGTTTTGGATTACTGTACTCAGATTCATATGCAGCAACCGTATTACCATCATTGGCTCCATGTGTCTCCAAACCATACATAGTGATTTGTTCTCCTTTGAAGCCACCATCTCTAATCAAATATATACCAGCTGCCAAATTTCCTATACCAGTACCAATCATATATGCTTTACGTGTCATAACAAAATCCTCCGTTTCTACACCTTTAGTTAACCACCACTCTAACATCTTGTAAATGTTTTCACATATAAAATTATTAAAAAATCATAAAATATTGATTTTATTTTTGAATAGTAAACAAAAAAAGAACTCCATTCGGAGTTCCTTTTAAAATGTTTCTTCAGACCATTTTTTTATTTGCTTTCTAAACTCTTCAAATTCCTTGATATTATTTACATCTGGAATTGTTCCCATAAGAACATTTGGAGTTTGTTTAGAGTGATCACCATGTTTTTGAAGAACAACAATAGATTTTTGTGCTTCTTTTGAAGTAAAAAGATTATTAGGTAGATCAAGCACTGCTTGCAAGTACACACTCTTGACCATCCAACTAGACAATATCTTTGCTTCTTCAGTTTGAAAAATTTGTGAAGGAACAATAAAAATTCCTACACCATCATCATTTAGATTATCCATAGTTTGTTCAATTAAGAGATGGTGCGCGTATGAATGACCTGATTCTGATTTTGTTTCGAATTTAATGGCATTATCATCAACTGGATAATAACCAACAGGTAGATCAGCAATAGCTAACTGAATATCTTCTATTGGCCAATCAGCAATTGCGTCCTGTAAATACGCTTCCAAGTTGATATTCAATACTTCACCGAATACTTTGGTAAGTGACAGAAGACTCTCGTCATTATCAATGGCTGCTGCATTTACATTAATATCCATCGCAAGTTTTAACTGATGAATAAATTCAATTAAAAGATTTCCTGTTCCTACAGTAGGATCAATAATATTAAGTTCTTTAACATCTAGTTTTTTAATAATCTCATACCCAATCACACTTGAAATTAATCCGATAGTATCTGGTGTCATTAACTTGTTAACTTCAGTCTTATCTGAGCGTTGTGATTTAATAATTGAAATCGTGATAGCTTGTTTCAATTGTGTCTGCGTCAGATTAATATCTGACATTTTTTTGTATATATCATTTAACTTTTGAACTGTTTCTTCATTTGGAGCACCATTTTCAACAAATACTTCTTTATTTGCTATATTATTTAAATTTTCTGATAAAGCATCAACATTAGAAGAAGACAGTGATTCCTTTAAAAGAGCTGTGGATTCATCTAATAAATCAAAATATTGTTGTAGTGCTTGATTTTCTGCCATTACTCTACCTCTTTTAATAAACTAGAAGTAAATTCTACAGATAAATGTTGTTTAATTCAAGTATTCTAATTATCAACAAAAACAATTTTTTCATTATCTAAATGAGTAATTATCTTTTGTTGATATAATTTATCTAACTTTTGATAGTTTCTCATTTGGTTAACGTAATAATCATTACAAAACAAGATAACCATAATACTTAAGAATAAAATAAATATCACATTTACCATTACTGTACCTGATCTATGCTGTAGGTATAAATTCTGGAAAATTTTCATGATTATTTGTAATATACCATTCTGATTTTTTATGTTCTTTATCTATGATCTCTATCTTTAAAACATCGCCATTTAAACTAAATTGGCAATCTTCAATATCTGTAACTAATGGAACATGACCGCCATGAGTGGTGGATCTATAACGTATCATTTTTTGATTACTTATATATTCTTCAATAACAAAAGAATTTTTAGAAAATCCACCATTTTCTCTTGGTCTAAATATAATTCTGTGTGAATTCTTTACTTTCAATTGTGACCCTTCTAATAAATTTTGTATTTTATCATAGGTCACTTGTCCTCTTATATATCCACTATTTGCACTTGTTTCAACATTCTTTATCACTGCAATAACTTGACTTAGTATCAGAAGAATTAATAGTGTCACAAATAAGGACATCATTGCTTCTGCTAATAAAAAGCCTGACTTTTTAGTATCTAATTTTATATATTTCATTATTAACCCTTACCTGATATAGATCATCACTTTTAGAAAATATGTAAGTATAATTCTTTATAGTTAACTTATCAGGCACTTTGTCTGATTGAATATGATTATCTATAAAACGATAAGCGTTAATTTTTCGTTCATATTTGTGTAACATCTCAAATTGAGCTGATACTGTATAAGAAAGAGTAATTGTAATCAAAACTGCAATCATTAAAGAAATTAATGATTCAGCAAAAATGAATCCACTAGATTTTTTCAACATTTTCTAAAATTTCTCCCCAATGTAATTGGACTTTGAAAGTGTAACGTTTACCACTAAGGGAAGAGATAAAAATTATCGTATAACCTTTAGAAGATCCATTTATTTTTATGATTTTAGAACCACCATTACCATATTTAATATACTCAGGAATTTTCACTACATTTAATTCTTTATTTCCGTCAATATCTTTAAAAACGATTTTTTGTTCATCGGGAAGAACAATCATTTCGCAGGTACTGTTTGATAAATAAGAATAATTTAATGTGTTTGTCCATGAAAATTTAAAGGATTGAAGAAATTGTTTTTCTTCAATCCTTAATTTATATTGATTAATTCCAGTTATGCTGATACTCAAAACAATACAGGTAATTGATAATGCAATAATTGCCTCAATCATTCCAAAAGCATTATTTTTTCTCAACATTACCATTTATGATAGTGTATCCCTCATCTGTGGCTTTTTTCATTTGTTTATTTGAAATTAGATGTGCATTCTCTAGGTCATCAAAACTTTTAGCATTTCCATCGTATAAATCTACTTGTGTTTGAAGAGTTGTTCTAAACGCTTCATCAGTTTTATTTGATGCTGATTTTTTTTGCTCCCCTAAATTAGGCAAAATAATCAGAAGTAGCAAGGAAATGATAAACAATACAATAACCATTTCAATAAGAGTAAATGCCTTTTTAGTTTTCTTCAATAATTTTTTCTTCATTATGAAATTCCCCTCATCATTCCATAAACCGGTAGCAGAACCAATAAATATGTAGTAATTATCGATATAGCAATTACCAAAAATAGTACTGGCTGAACCAAGTTTAAAATGTTTTTTATTTTTTTGGTAGTTTCGCTATATTTTAAATCCGACATTAACAAGATATCTCTTGCCATTGATTGATTATCGCCACCCAAATTAATGATTGATTTCAATTCATCTGGAATCAACACAGAATTATCAATTAAAACATCTAGTTTTAACCCCTTGTTAAGCGATTTTTGAATGTATCTAGATAATTCTTGTTGGATAGATCCTTCTACATATATTCTACTCATTTGACAAACTTGGTTTAAATTTGTTCCACCACTCATCTGCATACCTATGCCCTGTAAAATCAAATAGTGATAGAAAGCCAAATGTACTTTCCCTACAATTGGTAACTTAATTAACGTTAAAGCTTTATTATATTCAGTTTTTTTCGCTAATTTTTTAATGAAATAAATTATAAATGTTATTAAAAGTACCCCTACTGTAATTACAATCTTCTGCAAAATATCAAATATAAACTCATAATCATCAACCTCTAATTGCGGAATAATATAGAATTTTATTCCTATAATCATAATTACTAATGAAAATAATATGACCAGAGGATACATCAATAATTCTTTTAGTTTATCTAATTGTTTTTTCTTAGAACTCAAAAGTAACCCACATTGATTAAATGTTTTTACTATTTCACCATTTTGCTCGGCTATAAAAAACTGATTTATCATCGTTAATGGTAATTCCAATCTTTGCATAGCAAATGCAACACTATTCCCTTGTTCTAAATCGGCTTCAATTAAATTAAATATTTTATCTTTAGTCATAATATGTAAACTTCTAACAGCAGCTAGTAATGAATACCCATTTTTCATTAACTTGCTCATTGTTAGTAAATATTCTGACTTCTTGTTGGCTGATACCCTTTTCTTACCCACTAATATACTCTTCATATATATCTTTTGTGATAACTCCTTTGTTTAGAGATTCCTTCAATTGAAGTTTCCAGTTGTCATCACGTTTTGAATTTTCTAAAAATTCTATTATTTTAGAATTACTTATTGAGTCTATAAATATTTCACTTTTGGATATGGTAGGTATTAATCTTTGATATGAAATTAAATTTACCCCATTTACAATTTCATCAGGATCAATACCTAGCTGAACCATTCTCTTTATAACTGAAAATTTAGACTTCGAATGTATAGTTGTTAATACTGTATATCCACACATTGCCGCTTGAAGAGCTACTTTAGCGGTTTCTTTATCCCGGATTTCCCCAATTATTAATACTTCTGCTCTATGTCGCAGACTGGCTTTTATTAGCTCTTCATAAGTCATCTGAGCTTGTTCATTTACTTGTAACTGTATAAATTCTGGTTCCTCAATTTCAATTGGATCCTCAATACACATTACCATTTTTTGACCAGATAATTCTCTGGCTATTCTATACATCAAAGTTGTCTTACCAGATCCCATCGGCCCTGAAAATACCATCATCCCAGGCTTCTTGGCTGATAATAATAAATCTTTAACTATCTGGTCAATAGATGTATCTACTACGGCTGAATTGTAGATAAGTCTAATTACTAGTGATTCTCTATTCTTGTAATCACCAATACTAGATATTCGAATACTAACGTTGGCTGTGTCAGATTCAAATACAAATGAACCTTTTTGTGGACGTCTCTTTTCGGCGATGTCCAGTCCTCCACGGAACTTTAATACATTCATCAAACTTTGAGCCATATCACTATTCAGCTGCGATATTACCTGCCGACTACTTTGATTTCTTGCCTGAATAATATAAAAATCAGACTTAGGTATAAAATAAATATCTGTCACTACATCCTGCATCGCTTTATGTAGTAAATCATTGACTATTTCGTCAGCTGACATATTTTCTCCTTTCATGAATTTAAATTACGTAATAAAAAAAAGACAACACTTTGTGTGTTGTCTTTTTTTATATTATTCTGCTGCTGTATATACTTCTGATACATCATCGTCATCTTCAAGTTGATCGATCATGCGTTCGAATTGTTCTTGTTTATCTTCTGGAACTTCTGTTGTATTTTGAGGAATCATAGTTAATTCAGCGTTAGAAATATCATAACCTTTTTCAATTAATCCATCACGAACCGCTGTAAATTCTTTAGGTCCTGTATAAATTTCAAATACTTCATCTGAAGTTTGCAAATCATCTGCACCTAAATCCATAATATCCATTAATACATCGTCTTCTTCTTGAGTATTCTTTTCTCTCTCAAGAACGATATATCCACGGCGATCAAACATGTAAGCAACTGATCCAGCAGAACCCATGTTACCACCATTTCTAGTGAAAGCAACACGAACTGATGATGCAGTTCTGTTCTTGTTATCAGTTAGTGCTTCAACTAGAACAGCAACTCCACCTGGTCCATATCCTTCATATACTACTTCATCATAATGTTCATCACTACCACCAGCGGCCTTATCAATAGCACGCTTGATGTTGTCTTTTGGCATGTTCGCTGAACGGGCCTTATCTAGCATTAAACGAAGAGCAGGGTTACTAGCAGGATCCGGACCACCCGCCTTTGCTGCCATAAAGATTTCACGTGAGATTTTTTGGAAAATCTTACCACGCTTAGCATCTTGAGCATTTTTTCGGCCTTGTATGTTATGCCATTTTGAATGTCCTGACATTTCTGCTTCCTTCTTTCGTTAATTTTTTTGAAACCAGACTAAATAATATCAAAAGAAAACGTTTAATTCAATATTTTACGAGTATTTCTTCTCTGAATAATCCATATTATTGTCAATAAAATTACAATTCCAAATAGTGCACCCATACTATCCAAGATTACATCCTCGACCATAGGACTGCGACCACCTGTCAAACCTTGATGAAATTCATCAAATGCAGCTAACCCAGTAGTAGTCATCCAACCTACAAAAGCTAGTAACCAATGATTATTTTCAAAGTATTTATATAAAAACAATACCAAAAATATTCCTAATACCAAATAAATTCCAAAGTGGGCACCCTTGCGAATAAAGAATTCCACAAAATGGTAATATCCATCATTTTCAATAGATTGCACTTTGCCACCATAATTAAATTTAATGCCATTTAAAAAGTGGTAGAGTGGTTTATTCTCAATATTCTTTTCTAAAAATGGCACCGATGTTTGTTGTTTATATGTCATTGATGAACTATAAAACAAAATTCCTTCTATTAAAACAACAATCCAAGCAAACCATTTTTGTTTATCAATTATTTTTTTGTCCATAAATTACCAATCTACTTTTTCATTTAATTTTCTAGCATCTTCAAAATATCCTGATTTGTATGAAGAGTTGATGCCCCAATAATAAAACGCTGTAGATCCAATTATAATTACTAGGAAATCCCAAGGATAATGTATCAAATCAATTCCACCAAAATGGACACTTCCTAACCATGAAACAATCGATAAGAATAGTAACTCAAATATAAACCACAAACTTGAATATAATTTTAGCTTAAATTCTCTAAACCCTCTTTTATAATCGTAAAAAATATATATTGGTAATCCAATAATGATTAAAATAATGACCTCAACAGCGGTTGGAAACATTGACCAATAAATTGCTAAACTAATAGCATCAAAAGTGACTGGCGCCAATATTTTCATACCTCTAATCTTAGATGGACGTTTAAAATCTGGAGCAATTTTTCTGAGAGAACCTACAACTACTGGACCAGTTAACAACGATATCAACGTTGCAGCCGCCACGACTCTTGCAAGTAGTGCCCAATTTTTAAATAGTAGAATCAACAAAAAGCTAACGATGAAGTTAACCAATAACGCAATTCTTGGAGAATTATATTTATTATTTGTTGATCCTATAAACAAAGGAAAATGCTTATTCTTAGTCATTGATGAAAGTGATTTACTTGCAGATGCTGAGAATGCAATACCACTTCCCACAGGTGATACAAATGCAGCAAAGTAAATTAAGGTAGACAGCCAGTATACATTTAGCATAATCGCTAGATCAGCATATGGTGAATTAAAATTAAGATTAGACCAACCGTTAGTTACCACACTATGTGGAAGTGCTCCTATAAATACAAATTGTAATGCAATATAGATTACTGCACTAATAAATAGCGAAATTATTATTCCCCTACGAATATTAACTGCAGGATTAATAATGTCATTTCCGATACTTACTAAGGTTTGAAATGCAACGTATGAATAAATTATTCCAGCACTACCTATGGCAATAAAAATTGATGAACTGCCGTTTGGCATAAATTGATGAACACTACTTCCAAAATTACCCATATCAAAATGTGCATTCACTAGAAATATCATTGTTAAAATAGGAACAGCTAATTTAAAAATAGATATTAAATTATTAAATCTTGCCATTATAGATACAGACCAATAGTTCAATATAGTGAAGACAAACAACAATATGAAGGACATTAATAATCCATAAACCGATAGATTGTCTCCATTCATAAGATTGGCTGTCCACTTTGCCCATCCCCATGGCCACGTACTCATATACTGAGTGCTTGCAACGGCTTCAATAGGCAATATTGCCAATAAGGCAAACCAATTGGACCAAGACGCCATATGGCCCAATAAAGAACCATGAGTATACATGGTGAAGCGACTCATCGCACCATCTTCTGGAAACATTGTACCAACTTCAACGAAGACACTTGCCATCATAGCAACAATAATTGCAGCAAGTATCCATGAAATTATGGCAGCTGGCCCAGCAATTTTTGCTGCCTGACTAGCTCCAAACATCCATCCAGATCCAATAATGGCACTTAATCCAAACATGGTAGTAGAAAATAAATTCAATTTTTTCTTCATTGATTAAACAACCCCTAAAATAGTTATTCTATTAATAATAAAAAAAATACTCTGAATTTAACAGAGTATTTTTAATTAATTATTCAACTGTAACACTCTTTGCCAAGTTTCTTGGTTGATCAACATTGTTACCACGTTGCAAACTTGCATAGTAAGCAATTAATTGAGCAGGAACAACACTGATTAGTGGTGAAATCATTTGATCAATTTCGGGTAGAACAATTTGGTCGCCCTCTTGAGCAAAATCAGATGAAACAATCCTTAGAACCTTAGCTCCACGAGCTTCAACTTCTTTGATATTACCTCTTGTGTGATCTTGACCAATCTTATCACTAATAAAGGCAAATACCGGAGTATCTTTTTCAATCAATGAGATTGTACCATGTTTCAATTCACCTGCAGCAAATCCTTCAGAATGAATATATGAAATTTCTTTTAGCTTCAATGCTGCTTCTAGTGATAGCGCATAGTCAACGCCACGTCCAATGTAGAAAGCATCTCTTTTATCTGTAAGATAATCTCTTGCAATACCTTCAAATAGACTCTTTTCATCAATAATAGTTTGAATACCATTAGCAGCCATAGCTAATTGTGCTTTCAAATCTAGATCGATTGCTGCTTGAATTCCTTTGGCTTCACCAAGTGCTTTAGCAAGAACTGCTTCAACAGCGATGTTGGCTGTATATGCTTTTGTAGAAGCAACAGCAATTTCTGGACCTGCAAGAAGTTCCATTGTGTAGTTAGCTTCACGTGAAAGTGTTGAATTAGGAACATTTGTCATTGTTAAACTTGGTAATCCCAATTCATTTACTTTAACAAGTACTTGTCTACTATCTGCTGTTTCACCACTTTGTGATAAGAATAAGAAGAATGGTTTTTTAGAAAGTTTTGGCATATGATATCCAAATTCACTAGCAACTTCTACATCTACAGGAATGTCACATAATTTTTCAAAAATTTCTTTTCCAGCTAATCCGGCATGATAACTTGTACCAGCAGCGATAATGTATAGACGATCTGCCTCTTTTAACTCGTTAATTAGAGCAGGATCCACGTTAACTTTATTTCCGTCTAGATAATGTGATGAAATTTTTCTCATAACAACGGGTTGTTCATCAATTTCTTTTAACATGAATGTGTCATATGTACCCTTAGAAATATCATTAGCGTCAATATCAACTGTGTAATATTCTCTTTCAACAGGTGTTCCATCTAATTTACTAATAGATACTTTGTCTTTTTCAAGAATAACAACTTCACCATCATGAATTTCAACAAATTTATTTGTACGGTCTAACATGGCCATTGCATCAGAACAGATAACGTTAAAGCCATCTCCAAGTCCTATAAGTAGTGGACTCTTACTCTTTGCAACAAAAATCTTATCTGGCTCTTGTGTATCTACTAGACCAAATGCGTATGATCCTTCAATGATACCTAGAGCTTTTCTAAATGCATCTTCAGCACTAAGACCTTCATTTGCAAATTTTGAAATTAATTGAACTGCAACTTCAGTATCTGTTTCACTTCTAAATTGAACATCTGATAGATATTCAGATTTAATTTCATTAAAGTTAGTTAAAACTCCATTATGAACAAGATAGAAACGATCATCTGAAGAGAAATGTGGATGTGCGTTATCCACAGTAGGTTCACCATGAGTTGCCCAACGTGTATGTCCAATTCCTGTTATTCCTTGTACATCTGGACCAACTGCATTACGAAGTTGACTGATTTTACCAACTTCCTTAACTAGAAAATCTTTGCCATTTTGGTCATTAACATAAATACCAGCTGAATCGTATCCACGATATTCAAGTTTTTCCAGACCATTAAGTAAAATATCTGTTGTTTCTGTGTTTCCAATAACTCCGACAATTCCACACATAATTATTAGCATCCTTTAATTGGTATAGTTAGTTTTATTTAAATTGGTATAGTCAATTTTTAAGTGTTGTTTTTCTTTCAACGCTGATAGAATACTAAATTTATATATAGTTTGTCAAACATTTCTTTAATTTTATTAAAATGGTATAGCTCAAATAAATAAAAAAAAGACCTTTCGGTCTTTTAATTCATTTCAGATTCAACAACTTTTACAATTTTATCTGTATATGCGTTAACCTTTTCTTCTGTTGGAGCCTCGCACATGACGCGTAGCAATGATTCTGTTCCACTAGGACGAACTAATACACGTCCGTCTCCAGCCATTTCTGATTCCACTTCTTGAATAACATCCATAACTGCTGTATGTTCTTTCCAAGATTCTTTATCAGCAACAGGAACATTAACCAATTTTTGTGGATAAATAGTTACTTGACTTGCTAATTCAGACAAAGTCTTTCCTGTTCTTTTCATGATATAAAGCAGATGGATAGCTGTTAACATTCCATCACCAGTGTTTAGATAATCGTAAAGGACAATGTGACCTGATTGTTCTCCACCAAGATTGTAATCATTTTTACGTATTTCTTCCACGACATGACGATCACCTACAGCAGTTTGAACATCTTGCATACCATGTTCTTCAATTGCTTTATATAGGCCTAGATTGCTCATTACAGTAGTTACAATTGTATCCTTCTTTAGACGACCTTCATCATGTAAAAATTGTCCTAAGATAAACATAATTCTATCTCCGTCGACAATCTCACCATTTTCATCTACAGCGATACATCTATCGCCATCACCATCAAAAGCGATACCCGCCATAGCTTCGTTAGAATCTTTGACTCTTTGTGCTAATCCTTCAGGATGAGTTGATCCTACTTGACGATTGATATTAATGCCATCAGGATGTGAAGCCATGATTTCAAAATCTGCATTCAAGTCAGCGAATAAACTACTTGCTAGTTTGCTTGTTGATCCATTAGCGGTATCAATAATAACATTCATTCCTTCAAGGTCATCTGAAAGTGTTTGTTTTAAAAATTGTAGATACTTTTGAGATCCTTCTGGATAATCTGAGCTTATTCCAAGACCTTCTGCAGAAGGTCTTGGTAATAGATCCTCTGGAGCATCTAGAAGAACTTCGATTTCGTCTTCTACTTCATCCGGAAGTTTGTATCCATCTGAACCAAAGAACTTAATACCATTGTCAGCAGCAGGATTGTGTGATGCAGAAATCATAATTCCAGCTTGTGCTGAAACGGCTTTAACCAAATATGCTACAGCAGGTGTAGTTACAACATTTAAATCGAGCACCTCTATCCCTACTGAAAGTAGTCCAGAAATCAAACTAGACTGTAACATTTGACCTGAAATTCTTGTATCTCTTGCAACTAGTACACGTGGATTTTGATCTTTTTCATTGGATTCTTCAAAATGTTTTGTTAAGACAAAACCACCCGCTCTACCTAGTTGAAATGCCAACTCTGGTGTCAGTTCTTTATTTGCAATACCCCTAACACCGTCAGTTCCGAAATATTTAGTCATTATTTATATACCCCCAAAAATTAGTCATCTTCATTATTTGAATCTGTTATTGTATTTGTGTTGTTGCTATCAGTGGTTGTTGAATTGTTAGTGTATTTTATATCAACAGATATTTGTTCTGGGTCTGAATCAACTATTTTACTACCTAAAGTATTAATAATATTAACAGTTTTTCTCATATCACCAGAAACATCTGATACATCAACCGGAATATCTATAGAACTAGATATTGCTGCTATTTGTTTGGCAGAACCATAGACCGTAACTTTCTTAGTTTTTGAACTAAGGGTTACATTACCTGCGTTATCCCCCGTTGCTTTTAAATTAACAGTAACTTCTTTACTTGGAAGAGAGATAGGAATAGTTACTTTAGCAGTTTGAGGTTCTAGAACAACATTTAGTGTGTGTCCTTCTTTATCCAAGGCCTGCAACAATACTTCTTGGTCAAATGTATTTTTAATACCACCGGGTAATAGAGGTTTAGCAACTATTCTATCAATTTTTTTAATTTCCGATTTTGCTCCAGTAACTTTGGCTGTATCTGGAGAAACCTTGATCTTACCTACCTCATAACCATCAGCCAAGGCATCTTTGTTATATTCTACTTCAACAGGTAACTCAGCCACAGAGCTTGTCTGGATATTGACTGTTACATAACTTGGTTTAAATGAACATGTTAATTCACGATTCAAACCCTTTTCCTGAATTTTAACTTTGTGTTTACCATTTGATAAACCTGTTAAGTTAATGTAGACACGAAAATTTTGTGTATTCTTTGTACTTGTCACTAAGGCAGAAGAGCCTTCTATATTAACTGAAACTTTACCTGGATAACCAGTTATATATTTTCCCTTATCAGCTTGGACTTGCAAAGGCATCTTCATAGTAGCCGAAGTATTAACATTAGAAGTGTTAGCCTGATTGGAATCTCTTGTAGATCCCATTCCCGGTGTACTAACATTTAAAAATAAATAAATTGCACAGAATAGTGATACTACTAAGTAAAAGTACTTACTATTAAGAATATTTCTCATCATAATTATGCACCTCTATTCTTTCTACGGAATAGTGAACCAAATATGGAATTGCTTCTTTCATCAGAAGGCACTAATTGAGCTCGTAAGTAATTTAGATACTCATCACGTGACAAGTCCAACATCATGTGACCGTTTCTAGTAATCATGACTCCACCAGTTTCTTCAGAAACAACAATGGTTATAGCATCAGTAACTTCACTAATACCAACAGCCGCACGGTGTCTAGTTCCTAATTCTTTAGGAATAGTATTACTTTCCGAAAGTGGCAAGTAAGCCGCAGCAGCAGATATTCGATTATTTTGAATAATAACCGCACCATCATGCAATGGCGTATTAGGAATAAATATATTAATTAGTAGCGCTCCGGTAATTTCAGAATCTAGTGAAATACCTGTTTCTACGTACTCTTCAAGACCTGTACTCATCTCTAGGGAAATCAAAGCACCAATACGTCTCTTACTCATGTACTGGATAGCTTGATCCAAACTTTCGATTAAAAGATTTTGGCTTTTACCCTCTTCGTTACTATTAGTACTGAAGAACGGTAGACGTCCCAAATGTTCCAACCCTCTTCTAATTTCAGGTTGGAAAATAATTACAATAATAACAATTCCCCAGTTTAAAAGCTGATCCATGATATAGGAAACTGTGTGTAAATTTAGAGCCCAACTTACCAAACGAATAACAAATATTATTATTATTCCCTTAAGTAATTGAACCGCCTTGGTACCTCTCATAATATTCAAAACTTTGTACAAAAAATACCATACAACCAAGATATCAACAAGATTTGCTAAATTCTGCCATGTAAAGATATTATTTGGTATTAAATTACTCATTATCTTACCTCTTTATTTATAACTAATATTATAACAAAAATTAGTCTTAGTTATACGGTATTAACTAGCCTAATGATCGAGATTTATCAATTCTTCACTATAATTAATGTTTTGTCTTAAATCATTAGCAATTGAGCGATTAATTTTACCAGCCTCTAATAAATCTTGCAGAAATGCACGTTGATAACTTAATGCTTTTAAATCGATTGCCGATTTTTCTTGAATAAAGTCATCGGAAGGACGTTCAATCCTACCTTCAAATGAATCAATTCTATTTTCGTAATGCTTTTTAAAGTTTTCAACTAAATGCTCAGAACCTTCAAACTGATTAGTCTCTTCTATTTCGTTTAACTTAACAATAGCATTCTGTGATCCAGCAATTGCTATCAGTTTGAAATCTTCTCTATTAGCTGTCATAATAGCTTTTTTCTTAATAATTGACCATCTGATTAATTTTGTAAAACCTTTTACCGTGTTTTTTACGTAAGAATTAATAAAATCTAGTGTTTTATTTCTATGTCCTCTTACCAATTCTCTTTTGTATCTACCAATTCGTCTGACTGATAAATTATAAGATTCTTCACTAATTTTTCCTTCTTCAAGGAGCTGTTGAGCTGCTTCTAGTTCAGAATTAAAACAAGTTTTCCATAAATTTATACCTTTTTTAGTATGAACTTGTTTCTTACTAATAGGACCATCAATAATTTTTTCAGAACTGACTGAGTATTGCAGATGTTGTAAATTGTGTAAATATTCAGCTATAACGGCAGAATAAACAACATTTGAATCATCCCCACTTTCAGCTCTCAGTTGTTCAATTGTCTTCTCGTAAACAAATTTCTGTGCTTCAAAACTATCCATTAAACTACTATCATCATCAGAGTTTTCTAACTCTTGGATATCTTGATCTTCAAAATTACCACGATATGTAATATGAATATTTCTATTTGTTAGTAACGGTATTAATATTGTAGCTCCTAATAAACTAAAGATTATTACCCCACTCGCTAAGAATAATAAGAGTGTTCTAGCTGGAAATTCTGAACCATTATTGGTAACAAAAGGTAGTGATAGTATACCCACCATAGTTACTGATCCTCTAACTCCGGAAATACCTGACAACAAACTATAAAAGAATCGTTCTGAAACAGAGTACTCTTTGTTTCTTTTGCGACCAAAAGTCAATGTATAAACGAAACTCCATATAAATCTAATGACTACTAAAATAATCCAAATGACAAATGCTAAGAAAATAGCTCTAAAAGTATTCATTTGATCATTTGCTACTAATTCACGCATAGCAAATGGTACTTCAACACCTAATAAGACAAAAACAAAACCGTTCAATAAGTAAACTAACATATCCCACGATCTTGCACTCATTAACCTAATCTCAGGACTAAAGGGACTTCTAGGTGATCTTGTATTTATATTTAAGATTCCTGCGACAACAACTGCCACAACTCCGGATACGCCAAATACTTCATCCGCAACATAATAAATCACAAATGGTATCAGTAAAACTAGAATTACATGCAAAATTGTATCGTCAATGCCCTGATTAACCATCCATAATCTTAAACCATTAAACAGCCAAATCATTACTGCACCTACGAAAGCACCACCAAATGAAATTGCTAAGAAATCAAGTGAAGCATCTCTCAGAGAAAAAGCTCCTGTAACTGTAGCTGCTACACCATATTTGAAAGCGATCAATCCTGATGCATCATTGATTAAACTCTCTCCACTAATCAAATGCATCAATGAATCCGGTAGCTTAGTCTTTTGAGCTATTGACTGTACAGCAACAGGATCAGTTGGTGACAATACGGCCACTAAAGTGAAAGCTGCCGCTAAAGGCAGACCTGGAATCAATATTTTAACTAAAATTCCACCAACTATTGTTGATAGAAAAACTAATAAAATTGCATTTCCTAAAATAGGACCTCTTAAATTCCACAATTCTTTTTTAGGAAACCTATTCCCGTCGTTAAACAAAATGGGAGCAATAAACGCTAACATAAACCATTCCGTATTAACTTGAATTTTAACCTTCATGAATAAAGCCGCTAAAATTCCTGCACCAATTTGAATTAAACTTGGTGGTATCGAAATAAAATAGTTACTAATGATATTAGCAATAAGCAATAAAGCAACAATCAATATAACAGACTCAAGTATGTGCATAAAAATACCTCATCTATTCTTTTATTTTTTATCTTCACCAATAATTCGGACTTCTGTTTGAAGTTCAATATCAAATTTTTGTTTAATTTCCCTTTGAATTAAATGAATCAAATCCATGTAGTCAGTGGCTGTAGCTCCATCTATATTCACAATAAAGCCAGCGTGTTTCATCGAAACTTGTGCCCCACCAATTATTTTACCTTGCAGGCCGGCTTCTATTATCAATGGACCTGTGAAATGACCTTCTGGACGTTTGAATACACTTCCACAAGAAGGATATTCTAGTGGTTGTTTAGATCTTCTTAAGGCATTAAGGTGATCCATTTCTTTTTGGATTTCTTCCTTGTCACCCTTTGCGAGTTGAAATTTGGCACTTATAACGATACCACCATTTTCTTGTATCGCACTGTGACGATATGCAAACTTCATATCTTCATGATTGAAGTTCAATATCTGACCGTCAGGCATCAAAACTTCAGCACTCAAAAATGCGTCTGTTAGTTCTCCACCATAGGCACCAGCATTCATGAAAACAGCGCCACCGACACTACCAGGTATTCCAGCAGCAAACTCAAGACCAGTTAGCCCATACTGTTGTGCAACGATTGTAGTATCAATAATTGTTGCACCTGCTTCTGCAAAGACAACATTACCATCAACTGAGATTTGTTTGAAATTAGGTAGAATTATAACAATTCCTCTAATACCACCATCTTTAATAATCAGGTTACTTGCATTTCCAACGATAGTAATTTTGATATCATAATCTCTGGCAGTATTTATAATAGATACTAATTCATCACGTGATTTAGGAAAAGCTAGAACATCAGCATTCCCACCCGTTTTTGTGAAAGTATACTTACTCATAGGTTCATTTATTTTAAATTCGATATTAGGTAACTTTTCAATTGGAAACTTCAATTTTAAAACCGTCCTTATTATTAAACGTGTCCTTGTAATTTTATCATATTTTGATATATCCCCAGAGTAATAATGCTTAAAAGATGTTATAATTCGACTAATAATAATTAGATTCAAAAGAGGTAGCTTATGAACTTTGTAACTTTAGATTTTGAAACTGCTAATAGTAAACGTGAAAGTGCGTGTTCAATTGCTCTTGTATTAGTAAGGGACAGCAAAATAGTAGACTCATTTTACTCTTTGATAAATCCTCAAATGCAATTTGATCAAAGAAATATAGCAATCCATCACATTACTCCTCAGGATGTTCAAGATGCTCCAACATTTGATAAAATTTGGGACCATATTTCACCATTATTTGATATCAATCATTTGGTAGCTGCACATAATGCCAGCTTTGATAATAGTGTTTTAAACAAAACATTAAGCAACTACGGAATTATTACTCCTCGTTATTTGACAATTGACACTGTTAAAACTAGTCGGAAATTTTATCCAGAATTACCAAATCATAAATTAGATACTGTTTCTAGAAATTTGAATATTGAACTAGTCGACCATCATAACGCGCTAGCAGATAGTATAGCGTGTGCAAATATCTTATTAAGAACTGAACAAGATTTTGGAACTGAACAAATTAAAAAAATGGTTCAGTTTACTAAATAATAAAAAGTCTCTACTAAAATTTAGTAGAGACTTTTTTATTTAATGTGGTAAAAATTTGTTTGGACAATACCACGTCAGACAATGGAAGGAACCACCCATGGTAGAAATTTTTGATACATCTATTGGAATAATTTTTTTATCAGTATTCTTACGTAGTGTTGCAATTATTTCTTTATCTTTTTTCAATGAATATTGTGGAACATATATTGCACTATCTGTTTCTAATATATTTGTATAAACTCCTCGTGCCGAAGGTATCTTGCTATCATACTGACCTTTTGAAGTATAACCACTAGATAAATTTATGAATTTAATATTTGGCAATTGCTCACTAATTTCTTTTTCAACTTTTTTATAGTTCTCAAAATCACTAATTAACAGTGTATTAGGTTTGATAAAGCACAGCATGCCATCAGTATGAGCAAGTACATCACCATATTCAGGTGTTACAATAACAATCTTTTTTAAACCTAAATCATTCTTCAATGTCGAAATTACATCTTTCTTAGAATAATTTTTATTATCATCAAAAACTCGATTAGTAATTATCGCTGTATCTTTACCGTTATAAACGAAATTTCCACCATCCAAAATAAGTTTACTCTCAGTAAATTTAAATTTGTTGGCCCTTAGCCATGAAGTAAAATCTCTGTCTAATTTGTGACTATAATTTTTACTTAGGTATTTTGGTGAATATCTAAATTTGACTAATTTATTTGTTGCTACTGGAGCTACATCCCTAATCCATATATCATCATATTTAGATGAAAAATTCTTTGAACTATTAAGATTAATTACATTGTTACCTTCAGAATTGTCACTCATGTCAGAATTAAATTTAAGTATATTAGGATACATATCCTTATAATATCTATCTTTTGAGTTGGGTAAACTAGTTAAAATAAGCGGCCTATCATTTTCTATTTTTATTGGTGAGTTCGTATTATACACAGTAAAACTAGTTGATATTAAAGATAAACAAGTAAGTATATTTGCACCCATGATATCATCTCCTTCTTTGTTATAAGCGATAATATCATGACCTTTTTTTATATATTTATATATAAAATATATCCTTACTCAAGCTTAAGAATTTTTGGTATTGACAGAAATTTTATATAAATATATATAAATTAAAAAGTCCCTACCCAAATTTGGTAGCGGCTCTATTATTGAAATTAGATACAAAATTTAGAATTATTTAAAAATATAATGCAAAAAATGAGAAATACATATTATAACTATAATTCCGATAGTGCCTGTAACCCACGATGTTGCTCCAAAAAAATACCCATAGAATAGCAGCAACTATTTCTATTAAAAATATTATATAGTTAGCAATTAGTAGATCCTCCCTAATTTGTTATAAAATCAATTTACTTCACTAATCTTTTCATGAATATTGTTTCTTCTGTTTCAGATTCGACACTAAAACCATATTTTTCATAAATATGAATAGCTACAGAATTATCTCTATACACTTCTAGAGTTAGTTCATTGATATCTTTGGAATCAGTAGACCAATTGATTGCATCCTCTGTTAAATAAGAGGCAATATTATTCCCACTAAACTCTTCGGTTACTACCACTCCAAATTCTGAACTTTTATCGTCTGCATGAGCTACACGAGCAAATCCAACGATATCACCTTCAAAAATTGCTAAAAAGATATTATCTTGTGTTGAGTTATAAATTCTATCCAGTTCAATTTTTTCTTCTTCAACCGTCAAAAATCTCAAACTAGATTCAAATTCTATAAATTCTGATTCATCTGCAACCTTTTTCAAAAATGCTATTAGATTAGAAGCATCATCTGGAATAGCTTCTCTTAATGTAAGTTGTTCCGTCATTTTATGCCTCCGAATGACCGTGCTTGGTATTTGTCGCCTCGTAAAATAATTTCAATTATGCGTCCATCTTCTGATTCAAGATTTCTTCTGATACTTATAGATATATGATCCTTAGGTAACTCGTCTTTGATAAATTGTGGCCATTCAACAATAGATACACCATCTCCATCAAAATACTCTGAGAAGCCCAAATCTTCATCCATACTATCCTCTAGACGATACATATCCATATGATACAAAGGTATACGTCCACCCTTATATTCTCTTATTAAGGTGAAAGTGGGACTTTTTACATTTTTAGTAATTCCTAGTCCTGAGGCAATACCTCTGGTAAATGTTGTTTTACCAACACCCAAATCACCATTTAATAAAATAACATCCCCGGGTATTAAATCTGAAGCAAATTGCTTACCAAAATTTTCAGTCTCATCATAAGATGAAGTTTGAATAGTAATTTTTTTCATGTCATTTCCCTTTATAATGCTTGTGATGCGGTTAAAATGGCTGATTTATAAACATCTTCTTCATTACATCCACGTGATAAATCAGAAACTGGTTTATTTAAACCTTGTAAGATAGGTCCGATAGCTTCATATCCACCTAAACGCTGAGCAATTTTATATCCAATATTTCCTGATTGTAAATCTGGGAAAATAAAGACATTAGCGTGACCTGCCACCTTAGAACCAGGAGCTTTTTGCTCACCTACTGATTTTACAAATGCGGCATCAAATTGTAATTCACCATCTAGAGGAACTGTAGAATCTAATTCTTGGGCTATTTTTGTTGCCTCTGCGACTTTTTCAACTTCTTCACTCTTGGCACTACCCTTTGTTGAAAAGCTAAGCATCGCAACTCTTGGTTCGATATCGAACAATTCAGCTTCTTTGGCAGATTGAATAGCAATTTCTGCTAATTCTTGAGCATTTGGATTAATATTGATAGCACAATCAGCAAATAGATATCTTTCATCGTCCTTTTGAACAATAAATGATCCACTTATTCTAGATGAACCAGGTGCAGTCTTAATTATTTGTAAAGCCGGGCGAACAGTATCTCCTGTAGAATGTACTGCACCAGAAACCATTCCGTCAGCTTTTCCCATATAAACAAGCATTGTTCCAAAGTAATTATTATCTTTCAACATTTCAAGTGCTTGTTCTTTTGTATTCTTACCCTTACGGCGTTCTACAAAAGAATCAACCATATTATCAAAATCATCATAATTTTCTGGATCAATAATTTCTATTCCAGAAATATCAAATTTTTCAGATGTGGCTACTTTAGAAACTTCTGATTGATTACCAATAAGAATTGGTTCAAGAATGCCATCTTTTTTCAAACGGCTTGCTGCTCCCAGAATTCTTTTTTCAGTACCTTCTGGAAATACTATTGTTAGATTTTTTCCATCTATCTTGTTCTTTAAGCTTTCAAATAAATCCATCTTAAATACCTCACAATATTTTATATTATAAAACATTCCAATCAATTACTTCTTTATTATAGTGTAAAAGCGCTTTATTTGCTTTAGAAAAAGGCTTTGACCCAAAAAATCCTCGATATGCTGACAAAGGACTTGGATGAACTCCTTCTATAATGGTATTCTTTTCTTCATTGATCATTGATTTTTTACTACGAGCTGAGTTACCCCATAGTATAAATACTACTTCTCCCCGATCTGACAACTTTTTGATAGCCGTATCGGTTAACTGTTCCCAACCTTGTCCCTTGTGAGAATTGGCACGACCACGCTCAACTGTAAGAACAGAGTTCAGTAATAAAACTCCTTGATCTGCCCACTTTTTTAAATATCCTGTTGATACAGGAGGAATACCTAAATCATCATTTAATTCTTTGTATATATTTTGAAGTGAAGGTGGCAGTTGAACGCCTTCACTGACTGCAAAACTGCAACCGATAGCTTGATTAGGTTCATGATAAGGATCTTGACCTAAAATAACTACTTTGGTATCACTAAATGATGTCCAATTGAAAGCTTGATATATATGATGCATCTCAGGATAAATAGTTTTTGTACTATACTCTTTCTTTAAAAAATCATGTAATTTTTTATAGTAATCTTTTTGGAATTCTGGCTCTAATATATCTTGCCAATCATTTGATATAAATTTTTTCATCCTATACCTGCCCATAATTTATCCTAAAGTATTTATTTTGTGTTACTATTCAAATATAAATTAGGAGGGATTTTCATGACAAAACTGTTTATAAGAAAAACAGATCTAGATCACGGAAATGTTATGACTATTAGCAATAAAAATAGCCATACTATTTTCATCGCTTCTAGAGATAAAAAAGATCCCTTACTAATCAAATTATATAACACTCAGAATGAACTTATTGGAGAAATTAAATATAAAAACAAACTCCTAAATTCTTTTAATTTTTTTATTGAGGAAGTTAATATTGCCAGTATTACGACACTTCCAGTTATTGACTTAAGATTTATTCACATTTCAAAATTGAATTGGAATGTTCATGGTAATTTACCATTATGCAAATACACTGTTACTCATAAATCTGAACCAGTTTTTAACGTCCATCCAAGTGTGGGTAGAATTAACCAACAGATTTTAGAAATGGATATTGCTGACAATTCCAATATGCCTGTGATTGTTTTAATCACTATCTTTCTAAATAGATATCTTAAACTACCTTTATTAGATAGCGATAAAAAAACAAATTTAACACCTTCTAAATCAAAATTAAAGTTATCGGTAAGTAAAATAAAAAACAAAAAGACGTCTTGTTAGACGTCTTTTTTATATAAGATTTAATTGCATATGTTCGTACAGATGAGTTCCAATATATAATTCGCCAACTTTTTTAAAACCTAGCTTTTCATATACGTGTCTAGCACGATCATTTTTGGTATCAACATTCAAACTAAGTGTTTTTTCGCCTTGGTTCTTAACCCACTCGATTAATTCTTTTAGCATTTTAGTTCCAATACCTTGGTTTTGAAGATCTTTAGAAATTGCAAATGAATCTAAGTACCACTCACCAGGCCATGCCTCTTTGTCATCGAACAGTGTTTGTGAGTCAATCCCATGCTTCTGCATAATTTTTTGCATCGGTTGATCAATATCATCTTCTAATTCTTCTGGATAGCCCACAGATAATCCTGCGATTTTTCCCTCTATCTCTTCAACTAGAATATTCTTATAGCCATATCGATAGTCACTTTGGAAAAATCCTTCACGAATTAGTTTCATCATTTTTTCGCGACCAACTTTATTGAAAACTTCTAATTCCATATCATCAAAAATTTGGAACAGTATTGGTATTAAATGATCTACATCTTCTTCTTTAGCAAATCTAAGCATTTTTTCACCTCATCTAAATATGATACCGAAACTTACAAATTATTCAAAAAAAAAGATGATATCTAATTAGATACCATCTTTTTTTGATAAGTTGTTCATTTTTATTTGAGCTTTAGCTCATATATTATGCTACAGTTCTATCTTTTCATTTAGAATAAACAGAAATTTGAATCAGTCTCAAATTAGTACACTTTCCAAAATTTGTATAGACCTTTAAATATATTCACTTAACATTTCAAAAAACGAATGAACTTGTTTTTTTATATCTGCACTATCAGTGCTCAAATTATCTTCAAACCAAGAGTATAGAATAAAAACAAATCCTCCCATCAAATATCTGCGGTGAGAATTAATTTTGTCTTCTCCTAGTTCATATTTATAAAAAGCTTGGTTAACCAAAGAAATAATATAATCTCTCCTATTCATATCAGACGTTAGTCGATACATATTAAGACAAATCTTCTTATTATTAACTATATAGTCAATTAGTCCCTCAACAATTGGCCTTAAACTCAAATTTTTGACGATTATATTAGGTAATATTCTTTCATTAAATAAGCTCTTGTAAACTTCTTCCAATGATTCAAAGTGATAGTAAACGGTACTTCGACTTAAATCGGAAATATTTACTAATTCAGTAATTGTAAACTTATCTCTCAAGTTATCTGATAATTCTTTTTCAACAATATCTAGTAAATACTCTCTAGTTAAATTCATATTTCACCTCTTTGCGCTTAATAATTTTAGCAGTCCCAACTAGACTTTAAAAATTATTAGCACATAAAAAAAAGACCCAATCTCGAAAAAATTAACGGGTATTTTTCAATGCTCGTTGAATTTCTCTTTCTTGATCGCGTCTCTTCAATGTTTCACGCTTATCGTATTGTTTCTTACCTTCAGCAACACCGATTAAAACTTTTGCAAAACCATTTTTTAAATATACTTTTAAAGGAATTATTGTAATTCCTTTCTCTTGAACAGTTGCAGTTAATTTTCTAATTTCTTTTTTATGTAACAGTAATTTTCGTGCTCTCAACGGGTCGTGGTTAAACTGATTACCCTGATCATAGACACTAATATTTACATTATCCAACCACATTTCACCATTTCTCGGTTGAACATAGCCATCACGGATTGTTATCTTACTGGCACGCACAGATTTTATCTCTGTCCCTGTCAAAGAAATACCTGCCTCATAGGTTTCTAAAATATTATAATCATGTCTTGCTTTACGATTATTAGCTACTTCGTTATCAGCCTTTGCGTGATGTTTTTTCATAAGTCATCACCGTCTTTCGTATTTACTATTGCGATGTCTTTTCTTATCAGAATTGTTATTCTTATCTTCATGACCTCTGCCATTGCGACTCGAATTTTTGCGATTATTACGACGCTTTTGGAATTCCGCTTCACGCTTAACAACCATTTCTTGTTCTTCTTTTGTTAGAACTCTTTCAAAATCAAGTTTTCTAAGTTCTATATCAGCTCTTATTAGCTTAACTTTAATTTCTTGACCGACTTTGAATTCTTTTCCAGAATTTCGTCCATGAATTGACATGCTCTTTTCATCATATTCATAGAAATCATCTTTCATATTAGAAATATGAATTAACCCTTCAACTGTATTTTCAAGCTGAATAAACATACCAAATCCTGTAACAGAACTCACAACTGCATCAAATTCATTTCCAACTTGATCTGCCATGTATTCTGTCTTCTTAAGGTCATTGACAGCTCTTTCTGCATCGATAGAATGTCTTTCACGACCAGATGAGTGCTCTGCAATGTCAGGAAGAATTTCTGACCACTTATCTTGTTCTTCATCAGTGAATCCTAAATCTGCATACTCATGTATCATACGATGAACAATCATATCAGGATAACGTCTGATTGGTGAAGTAAAGTGTGTGTAATATTTAGCAGCTAGTCCAAAGTGTCCTAGAGGATTATCAGAGTATCTAGCTTGTTGCATACTTCTCAATAGCATGATAGTAACAACAGCTTCTTCTGGAGTACCAGAAACACTCTTTAAAACATTTTGGAACATCATTGGGCTTATTTCTTTAAGGTTACCCTTTACTTCTACACCCATAGCGGCAACAAATTCAAAGAAACGTTTTACTTTCTCATCATCTGGTTTTTCATGGACACGATACAAGAATGGCACTTGCTTAGTACTATAGTGTTCAGCCACTGTTTCGTTGGCTTCCAACATGAATGACTCAATCATTCGTTCAGAAATTCCACGTTCTCTCAATTCAATATCTGTTGGTTTACCATTTTCATCAACGATAATTTTTGCTTCAGTTTCTTCAAAGTCAATGGCACCACGATTATGACGCTTATTATAAAGAATTTCGTGAAGAGACGCCATTGCTTGAATTTGAGGAACAATAGCTGAATATTCTTCATTAAGTAAGGGATCACCATCTAAAATTTCATTAACATTTTTATATGTCATACGATATTTTGACTGAATTACACTAGGGTATATCTCATGTTTAATAACATCCCCATTGCGATCTATTTCCATATCACAAGTTAAAGCAAGACGATTCTCACCAGGATTTAGTGAACAAATACCATTTGAAAGTCTAAACGGAATCATTGGAATAACACGATCAACTAAATATGTACTTGTTCCACGTTCAAAGGCTTCTTTGTTAAGTTCACTACCTTCAGTAACATAGTGTGAAACATCCGCTATATGGACCTCTAAATGGAAATTACCGCTAGGTAAGACATCAACACCAACAGCATCATCAAAATCTTTTGAATCATCTCCATCGATTGTCATAATTACATGTTCAGTTAAATCTTTGCGACCTTCCCAATCTTTTTCCAACACTTGATCAGGTATTGATTCGGCTTCCTTTAAAACTTCATTAGGAAATTCTGGGTTGATATCGTTATCAATAACAATAGAAATAATATCAACACCGGGATCATTTTTATTACCCAATATTTCCAAAGCAGTTCCCTTCATACTTTGTGGGTGCTTTTCATTAGGGTATTCATCTACTGAAACTTGAACCATATCACCCATTTGCGGGTGTAATCCCTTGTCTGAAATAAAAATCATATAAGAAGCAATTTTCTTTTCATGACTCTTTATATATCCGAAGTTTCCAGTCTTTTCAACCTGTGCATCACTATATGGATGGAATTCTCCGACAATCTTTGTGCTTCCACGTTCTACAATACCTACTACTTCACCTTCAGGTCCCTTGTCAATCCAAGGATTAGAAGGCTTAGTTATTTTGACTTCAACGGTATCTCCATTGACAGCAAACAAAGTATTGCCTTTATTGATAAATATATCAGGTTCTACTTCGTCATATCTAACAAATCCAAAACCCTTTTCGTTTCCTCTAAATGATCCTTCGACTACTTTAGTCTGTTGAGCCATCTTAAATTCATCAGTATTAGTTAGTGTAATTTTACCTTCACCTTCTAATACTGCAAGTGCTTTAACTACGCGTTTAAACGCACTTGCTCCGTGCATTCTAAGCGAATCTTCTACTTGCTCAGAAGTGTATCTTTTTTCGGGATTACTTCTAAAAAATTCAAGTATATCCGCAATTAATTTTTGTTCTTTATCAGGCATTTTTGTCCTCAATTATTTTCTAAAAAATTTAATAAATCTATTTCCAATTGTTTATGTGCATCATTCACAGTTAGCACGTGCCCTGCATCATATAAATGGATTTCAGCATTAGGAACTTTCTTCCCCATTGATACTGCCAGCTCAGGATTTACTAGCTTATCGTATGTTCCTTGACCAATAAAATATGGTTTTCTAATTTGAGATATTTTGTCTTCAACATCTTCCGTATAAGAAGCTATGCTGGCCATCATTTTATCTAAATTAGTAGTAAGTAAATCCAATTTTTTATCTATATCCGCTTGATTGTTTAATTCATAAACTTTTCTAGAATATTGAAAAAACCCTTGGCGAATATTACTAAAATCTCGACTACCTAAAGGTGTTCCAAATACTCCACCTAATTTGACTCTATTGTTTTCCTCTAATATCTTAGTGGCAAAGATAGAGCCAAGCGATAAACCAAATACAGATATTTCGGTCATACCTTCTGATTCCAAAAATTCGATAGCTTCAACAGTTTGTCGATACCAAATATCTGGTGATCCCTGTTCAAAAATATCATTTGGTTCAAATGTTCCATGACCTGCAAACATTGGTGCATAAGCTGAGTATTCATTTCTCTCTAAGAATCTGCCTAATAGACGCATGTCATTAGGGCTTCCAGAAAATGAATGTAGGAGTAATACAGCTTTGGTGCTATTTTTAAAATAAAATGGCTTAGGTTCAACTATTTTCACTTTAATCCCTCCTAACAAAAAACCCCCTGATCAAACTATCAGGAGGTTAACTAAATTAATGTGATGATAAGTATACTAGTATTAGAGAAAGTCCAAAGAAAATTACTAGTAGTACATATGTAACCTTGACCATAAATGCTTCAAAGCCACGTTTCTTTTGGTTACTGAATAAATCAGCACCACCACCAGAAAGTGCACCCAAGGCATCTTGTTGTTTAGTTGGTTGCATCAATACTGCAATAACGATAAGAATTGACACAAATATTAATAATCCTTCAAGTATATTATACACCTGCAAAACCTCCAAAATTGGTGTTAGACGCTAAAATCACTTCTACAAGAATAACATATTTATTATGATAATTCTAGTTAATTCCGTTAATCATTGTTCTAATTTGAGATCGATATTCTGCCCTTCTAGGGGAAGGTACTGAAAATATAATTCGGTCTCCTGATAGTATCATAGTATCTCCATGTGGAATAATTAATTTTTCTCCACGGTATATTTTTACAATTAAACATTCGTTAGGCAAAGACAATTGACGAACTTCTTTACCATTAATCTGAGATCCTTCATAAACAGGAACTTCAATTGTATCTTCTGAATTAAAATCAGTTGAATGGCTGCCATTTATCTTTATTTTACTCTTCAAAGATTCATAAATTGGCGCACCTCCAAGCAAGTCTACTATCAGATATGCCACTAGTGAAACTACTGCCAAAGGCATTAAATGTGCCAAAGAACCCACCATTTCCGTAACCAATATGATGGCTGTAAATGGAGCTTTACCAATACAAGCAAAGTATCCTGCCATAGCATATATGATTAAGCTACTTTCAAATTGCATAGGTAATAAGCCCAAGTGACTAAATATAACTGTAAATATTGCTCCAATAATTGCCCCCAAATTTAAAATTGGAAGGAATATTCCACCAGGAAGACCTGATCCATAAGATATCATCGAAAAAATGAATCTAAAGACAAATAATCCTAATAAGGCCAATAAACCAATTTTTAAACTAGGTAATGAGGTGATAATAGAGTTACCACCACCAAGATATTGTGGAACAATCAATCCGATTGGCACAATTAATACAAAGGGAATAATACCCTGCCAGTTTCTCGGAATTCTACTATAAGATAGCCATTTAGGCATTCTTAGTAAAGCGATTTGGTATAACCTTCCTAAAACTCCTAAAGCAATACCTAGTATTAACAGAATCCAATAGTATTTTATTGGGAAACTTGTATTATGAGATATATCTAAAATTGGCTTTAATCCAAAAATATATAATGTCACAAAATTGGCTGATACAGCACTTGCCAATGCAGTAATCCATACAAGTGGAGAAAAATTATGATAGATTTCTTCTAAAACAAATAGTGTTCCTGCAAGTGGGGCACTAAATGCAGCAGCCAAACCAGCCGCAGCACCACTAGAAATTAAAATTCTTTGATGTGATGAAAATTCATCATCAATTAACTCACCAAAACCTTGTCCAACCATTGCACCCAATTGGATGGATGGCCCCTCTCTTCCTAGAAACAAACCAGGTCCGATACTAATAATTCCACCCAGATACTTCTTCCATAGAATCGACCACCAATTGAGTTTCAATTCTCCGGCTAGCTGTAATTCAACCTGAGGTATTCCGGAACCAGCAATATTTTTTTCGCTCTTCAATAGTAATGCATTAATAACAACAAAGACAATCAATGTGGCAATGATGCCAGCTAAAACCACAAGATTTCCTTGAGTTTGTACTAAAGAATAAAAATTACGAAAACTTGCTAATAAGTTTTCGATTATCCAACGAAATGAGCTTACTATAGTTCCAGCTATTAATCCGACTAGTACTCCTTCAAAGGTCAACTTTACTTTTTCAAAATTAATATTTGCGTCCATAATTACCCCCGTTAGTTTAATTATACATTACGCAGAGGAAAACAAAAAAAGACAGCCCTAAGGCTGTCTTTTTATTTACAATAATCTGTAATTATTTCTTTAGGTTGTAGAAACTGTGTACACCTTTGTATTCTGCTTGTGAGCCTAATTGATCTTCGATTCTCATCAATTGGTTGTACTTAGCAATACGGTCTGTACGACTCATTGAACCAGTCTTAATTTGACCAGCGTTTGTAGCAACAACAAGATCAGCAATTGTTGTATCTTCTGTTTCACCAGAACGGTGAGAAACAACAGCTGTAAATCCAGCTTCTTTAGCCATTTCGATAGCTTCAAATGTTTCTGTAAGTGTACCGATTTGGTTTAGCTTGATAAGAATTGAGTTTGATACTCCCATATCAATACCCTTCTTCAAGTAATCAGTGTTTGTAACAAATAGGTCATCACCAACTAGTTGAACTTTGTCTCCTAGTTTAGCAGTAACTTTTTGCCAGTCTTCCCAGTTGTCTTCATCGATAGGATCTTCGATTGTAAGAACAGGGTATTTTTCAACGATTCCTGCAAGTAGGTCGATGAACTCGTCAGCTGTTAGTTCAGCACCGTTGGCACCTTCACCTTTAAGTTCATACTTGCCAGTTTCTTTGTTGTAGAATTCTGATGAAGCACAGTCAAATCCAATAGCAATATCATCACCAGGTTTGTAACCAGCTTTTTCAATAGCTTCAACAAGAATCTTGAATGGTTCTTCGTTGTTTTCAAGGTCAGGAGCAAATCCACCTTCATCACCAACAGCAGTGTTTAGACCGCGAGCTTGTAGAAGTGATTTTAGTGCGTGGAATGTTTCTGAACCCATACGAACTGCTTCACGGATTGACTTTGCACCAACAGGTAGAATCATGAATTCTTGGAAGTCAACGTTGTTATCAGCATGCTTACCACCATTGATAACATTCATCATTGGTGTTGGCAATGTATGAGCATTTGGTCCACCAAGATATTCATATAGAGGTAAACCAATTTCGTCAGCAGCAGCACGTGCAGCAGCAAGTGATACACCAAGAATAGCGTTAGCACCTAATTTACCTTTGTTTTCTGTACCATCAAGAGCGATCATAGCTTGATCAAGTGCTCTTTGATCAGTTGCATCCATACCGATAACTTCTTTAGCGATTTTATCGTTAACATTAGCAACAGCTTTCAAAACACCATTACCATTAAAACGTGATTTGTCTCCATCACGAAGTTCTACAGCTTCGTGTTCACCAGTAGAAGCACCTGATGGAACAAGAGCGCGACCGAAGCCACCTAATTCAGTATAAACTTCAACTTCAACAGTTGGATTTCCACGTGAGTCAAGGACTTCACGACCTAAAATATCAGTAATTACAGACATATTGTAATCTCCTTTTTTATTTCAAATATAAGTTTATTTTAACATTAATTTTAGTATTAATTAATATTAATTATTTTTGATAGTTAACTAGTGCGATGAATGATTCTGGATCAAGTGATGCTCCACCAACAAGTCCACCATCAATGTCTTCTTTAGACATTAATTCTTTGATACTTTCTGGTTTTACAGAACCACCGTAAAGAATACGAACTTTATCAGCTGTATCAGCATCATAAAGACTTGCAACTTTTTCACGGATTACATGAACAACTTCTTGTGCTTGGTCACTTGTAGCTGTTTTACCAGTACCAATTGCCCAGATTGGTTCGTAGGCAATAACAAGGTTAGCAACATCAGCAGCAGAGATACCTTTAAGAGCTGCTTCAATTTGACCAGTAACGAATCCTTCTGTTTCGTTTGCTTCACGTTGTTCTAGTGTTTCACCACAACATACGATAGGTGTTAGACCATTAGCAATGATCTTAACTGCTTTTTTGTTAATATCTTCATCAGTTTCGTGGAAATATTCTCTACGTTCTGAATGTCCAATAATTACATATTCAACACCCATTTCTGCTAGTACTTTAGGACTGTTTTCACCTGTAAAGGCACCTTCGTCTTCAAAGTATGAGTTTTCAGCAGAAATCTTTAGAGGTGTATTTTTTGAACCTTCTACAAGTGTATATAAATCAACAGCTGGTGCACCGATAACGGCTTCAACACCAGATTCTGGTAATTTACCTTCAATTGCATTTAAAAATTCTTGTGCTTCTTTAGGGTTTTTGTTTAATTTCCAGTTACCCGCGATAATTGGTGTACGCATAAATTTGTTACTCCTATTAAATTATTTGTCTGAGATTGATGCAATACCAGGTAATGTCTTACCTTCTAGATATTCAAGTGATGAACCACCACCAGTAGAAATATGTGTGATCTTATCAGCAATACCTAGTTGTTTAGCAGCAGCAGTTGAATCACCACCACCAACGATTGTAATAGCATCAGGTAGTTCACCAAGTGCCTTACCAACTTCAAGAGTACCGTTGGCAAAGTTGCTCATTTCGAATGCACCCATTGGTCCATTCCAAACAACTGTCTTAGCACCTTGTAATTTACTTACAAATAACTTGATTGATTCTGGTCCAATATCAAGAGCCATCATGTCATCAGGAACATCAATTCCAGATACTTCAAATGGAGCATCATTTGAGAATTCTTTTGAAACAAGGTGATCTACAGGTAGAACAATCTTGTCTCCAGCTTTAGCTAATAGTTCCTTAGCTAAATCAAGTTTGTCTTCTTCAAATAGTGACTTACCAATCTTGTGTCCTTGAGCTGCAAGGAATGTATATGCCATACCACCACCAATAATGATGTGATCTGACTTAGGAATTAGGTTTTCAATAACAGCAATCTTATCTGAAACCTTAGCACCACCAAGAATTGTAACGAATGGGTGTACTGGGTTTTCAACAGCATTACCTAAGAATTTGATTTCTTTTTCCATAAGGAATCCAGCAGCAACTGGTTTGTTGCTAGCTTTCATTGCTTCTGAAATACCAACGTTAGATGCGTGAGCACGGTGAGCTGTACCGAAAGCGTCATTTACAAATACGTCACCAAGTGATGCCCAGTATTCACCTAACTTAGGATCATTTTTACTTTCACGTTTACCGAAGTCATTATCGATATCTTGGAAACGAGTATTTTCCATAAGAAGGATTTCTCCATCTTGTAGTGAGTTTATAGCATCTTCTAGTTCTTTACCTTCATTTGAAGGTACAAACTTAACTGGTTTTCCAATTAGTTCTTCTAGTTTAGCTGCAACTGGTTTTAGAGTAAGAGCTTTCTTGTCATCATCACTCTTAATTCTACCTAAGTGAGATAGAAGAATAACTTTTCCACCATTATCAGCTACATAGTTAATTGTTGGCATTGCTGCAACGATACGGTTTGTATCTCCTACAACACCATCTTTGATTGGAACATTAAAGTCAACACGGATAAGAACCTTCTTATCTTTTACATCAACATCTGAAACGATTAATTTTGCCATGTTAAATCCTCCGAAGTTTTTTCCTAAAAAAAAACGGAAGGAGTTTCCTCCCTCCGCCATTTCAAACTTAATAAAAGTTTTAAATTGCTACTAAATGACTAAAAATTAGTCTAAGCTAGCAAATTTTTGAAGTGTACGAACCATTTGAGCTGTGAAACCTGATTCGTTATCATACCATGCAACAGCCTTAACAACTTGGCCTTCACCTGAACCAACAACTTGTGTTTGTGTTGGGTCAAATACTGAACCAAATGAAGTTCCGATAATATCAGATGAAACAATTTCATCATCGTTGTAACCGAATGATGGGTTGTTTTCTGTATATTTCTTAACAGCAGCGTTTACATCATCAGCTGTAACTTCTTTGTCAAGAGTAACAACAAGTTCTGTAAGTGAACCTGTGATAACGGGTACACGTTGTGCATGTCCATCAAGTTTACCTTGAAGTTCAGGAACAACCAAACCAAGAGCCTTAGCAGCACCAGTTGAATGAGGAATGATGTTAGCAGCAGCAGCACGTGCAGCACGTAGGTTACCACCACGATCAGGACCATCTTGAAGTTTTTGAGTAGCTGTGTATGCGTGAACAGTTGTCATTGTACCAGCTTTGATACCGAATTCTTTGTTAACGGCATTTGCTAGAGGTGCAAGACAGTTTGTTGTACATGAACCAGCTGAAGCGATTCTTACGTCTGATGTTAGAACGTCATCGTTTACACCGTAAACAACTGTTGGCATCTTACCAGCAGGAGCTGAGATAAGAACACGTTTTGCACCAGCGTCCAAGTGAGCTTTTGCTTTTTCTTCTGATGTATAGAAACCAGTACATTCAAGAACGATGTCAACACCGTTTGTTCCAACCCATTTTAGGTCAGCAGCATTTGTTTCTGCGTATACAGGAATTTCTTTACCATCAACGATGATTGAGTTTTCTGTAGCTGAAATGCTGTCAGCCTTAAAGTTACCATGAGCTGTATCATATTTTAGTAGGTGTGCAAGCATTGCAGGTGATGTCAAATCGTTGATTGCAACAACTTCTAGATCTGAAGCAACTTCTGAAATACGACGGAATGCAAGACGACCAATACGTCCAAATCCATTAATACCAACTTTTGTAGTCATGAAAATTTCCTCCTTCAGGAAAGCAAAAATAATATTTTTAAGGGTTATCCCTTAAAATCAGTTTTGAGGCACCTTCGTCAGTTATTAACTGAGTGTGACTAGGTGCATTTTTCATATATGCTTGAATAGCTTCGGCTTTTGATTCTCCACCTGCTATAGCAATCACATATGGGATATTATCAAGGTCCCGAATGTGTAATCCAATTCTGGGTACCTTGTATACTAGTTTACCATTATGGTCATAGAAATGTCCAAATGCTTCAGCAACCGCTTTCTTAGTAACGATTTCATCTGCATCTTTTGATGGTAAGTTTCTACGCTTTGCCATGACTGCTGCAGTTCCAATACTATGAACAACAACATCACTCTTATATATTAAATCAAGAATCGATTTAATTGAAGACTCATTTTGCAAAGATTCAAAACTATTTTCGCTGATGTCCTCTGGTAAGTACAAAGATCTGTAATGACCATGAGATTTTTCAGCCATCTCAGCACACACATTATTAGCTTGTATCTGCATCGATTCTCCAACACCACCACGTGCTGGTAAGAATAACAAATCGCGATTTTTAGATAAATCTGGTGATAAATTTTGTGCAACCTGTGCCATGGTGGAACCACCGGTTACAGAAATTATTGAATCTCCAGCAGGAAGCAATGCTCCTAGTAGCTGATTCAATCGACGACCAAATGAATCTACGACGCGACTCTGTCTATCAGAATTTCCTGGTAAGATTATACATCTTTCAATTCCTAACTTTTGACTAAGCTGCCTTTCAAGTATGGTTCTTCCTTGAAATTCGGCAATAACATTACTTAGTTGTGTAGAAACTCTCTTACCTTCTTCTGTTAAAGACATCCCTGATTTTGAAGAAATTAGCAATCCTTGATTTTTCAAAAGCTCAGTCTCAGTTCTCAGTGACCTTTCGCTCAAATCTAAATCTTCTGCTAAAATTCTTCTTCCGACAGGTTCCATCAATGAAATGGTCTGAAGAATCTTGAAACGCTTCTCCAGAGTCTTAACAAAGTCTGGGGCAATTAAATCCAGCAATTCAATTTCTTCATTATCTGCCATTTTTATCTCCGTGGGACTTTTTTTGTCCCTGTGTGTCTTTTTCTGACCCATTGTGTCAAAAAATAAAAGCCCTGTGAAAAATAATCACTTTTTGAGCACAACTAAATTATAACTTATCTCGATTATTTTTCAAGGACTAACCTTTTATTTATATAAATTTATTGAATAACTATCTTTAGATATAAGATGCATATTTGTAACACTTAGTACAATGAAGAAAATCAACCACGTTATCCACAGTCCTGATGTAGCATCAGTTGTAAAATGTGCCCCTACTCTAATTCTTGTGTACCACATGATTATGCAATAAGCCAAACTAATCCAAAATGTTATTTTTTGAAGTTTTATGTTACTTCTATCAACAAACATTGGTAACAACATAATAGCTGCTGCGGCCGTTGTATGACCAGATGGAAAACTCAAATGATTATCTGCTCCATTAGGAAATAACCACATAGTAAAATGTTGTGAATTTCCAGCTAATTCATAGGGACGCCATCTTCCCCAATATGTTTTCATGGCAGAATTAACATTGTCAGCAAGGAAACATGCTAATGTTGCAACGATCGCAACTTTTAACAAGTAGTCCATTTGATAGCTGCTCTTTTGTGATAACCAAATTTGAGATAAACCTATAATAACTAGATAAATAATTATCCAAATTGAAAAGTTACCTAGCCATGATAAGTGTAAATTACCACCATCACTATTGGCCTGTGCTATTGGAGCATGTTTGTCTAAATTATCTTTCAATGCTAATGAATAGTATAGAGTTGTTTTAAGATACCCTCTCCATAATTCCCAACCACCTAATGTCAGTGCTCCTAAAGCCGCAATTAATCTGATTAAAGTTGATTGATTCGATATCCTTAATTCATAATTCACAACAACCATTGAACTTAGAATGATTACCAAAGCAAGTGGCCAAAGACCAAAGTCTTGAAAAATTGTTCCAATTAATGAATTTTGATTAATTAATGCTTGCGATATTTGCCAATCATAAAATGTACCTATTAGCATAATTAATACAATTATCGATATTCCACCAATAATCCCTTTTCTTTGTGCTGTCATATTTTCTCCCCCAAGAGTATTTTGTAATACGCTTTCATTATAAATATAACTAGACACTTTTTGTATTATTTTTTTGCTTTTAAACAATCTATTTGTAATAATCTTTTATGTCATAGAAACTCGCGTCATTAGTGTAATGGATAGCACACAAGATTCCGGTTCTTGGAATGTGGGTTCGACTCCCATGTGACGCATAATTTATGGCTAATAAAAACAAAAAGCCCCTACTCAAAAGAGTAGAGACTTTTGCTGTAAGCAACCCATTAGCCGACCATGACCAATGAATCAATACATGTGATTGTATTCTTACATAGGTACACTATACATTAATAGTTGGCACATAGCAAATTAACGACTAAATCAATTGACCTATTAATATAATTGTGCTAAATTAGCACCATAGCATTTAGAGTGCTAATTTACTTTAGGAGGCAACATATGTTAGTACCTACAGTTATTGAACAAAGCTCACGTGGTGAACGTGCATATGATATTTATTCAAGACTTTTAAAAGACAGAATTATCATGTTATCTGGTGAGGTTAACGATCAACTTGCAAATACTGTTATTGCAGAATTGTTATTCTTAGATGCACAAGATTCAGATAAGGATATTTCTATTTATATCAACTCTCCTGGTGGATCTGTAACATCTGGTCTAGCAATTATGGATACTATGAATTTTGTAAAATCTGATATCCAAACAATTGCCACAGGTATGGCTGCTTCAATGGCCAGTGTATTGTTATCAGCTGGTACTAAGGGTAAGAGATTTGCCCTTCCTAACTCAACTGTCCTAATTCACCAACCTCTTGGTGGTGTTCAAGGTCAACAAACAGAAATCGAAATTGCAGCAAAAGAAATTTTAAAAACTAGAGAAAAACTAAATCACATTTTAGCTGACAACTCTGGTCAATCTTTCGAAAAACTACAAAAAGATACTGAACGTGATAACTACATGACTGCTCAAGAAGCAAAAGATTATGGTTTAATCGATGAGATTATGATCAACAAAAAATAATTTTTGACCCCAACATTTTTGATGTTGGGGTTTTTTTAGTTCATTTATTTGTTAATTTACTTTATCTGCCCTAATCTATAACTAGATAAGGGGGTAATTAAGATGAATACAACTAGCAGAATAGTAAACAGGAAGGCATTCATAATAACACTTTTAGCTGGTACATTTACTATGTCAATTAGTCAGTCATCGCTTTCAACTGCCTATCCCACTTTGATGAAATACTTCAACGTAGGCCCAACAACTATTCAATGGCTAACAACAGGATTCATGCTAGTAATGTGTTTGACTATGCCTATAAGTCCTTGGTTATTAAATAATGTTTCTTTTAAAAAACTATACCTAGGAATTATTTCTATATTTTCAATTGGTACCGTAATTATTATGCTCGCTCCAAACTTTCCTGTAGCGATGCTAGGTAGAATTCTTGAGGCACTAGCCGTTGGTATTTTATTCCCTTCATTTCAATCAGTATTACTTGAAATAACAACCAAAGATAAACGTTCAAGGACTATGGGTATTGCCGGTTTAGTCATGGGTTCAGCACTAGCATCTGGACCTATTATCTCAGGGATTGTTTTGAAGTTTGTTTCCTGGCAAGGACTTTTTGCATTCTTTCTAATCATTATGATTATTATTTTTATCAGCTCACTATTTTACATTACAGATGTATCGGAAAAACATAGTTATACATTTGATATATACTCAACTGTTAGTTTAATAGGTATTGTGGGATTGTTGTATGTAATCAACCAAGCGGGAACATCTATGTCTTTAAATATTGAACTAATTGTAGTTTTAATTGTCAGTCTGGTTCTATCGATATTATTCATTCACCGTCAATTAACAATTCCACAACCACTTTTAGATTTAAAAGTTATGAAAAATATAAATTTTGATCTAGCAGTTCTACTGACTGGGTTTTCTTACATTTCTCTAATTGTGGTTACTATTATTTATCCACTATATTATCAAAATGTATTACACATGAGTGTTCTTAACTCAGGTCTATCTCTAGTTCCACCCGCAATATTATTAAGTATTTTAAATCCTATTTCTGGACGTTTAGCCAAGTCATTAGGTTTCAAACGTTTATTACTACTAGGAATGATAATTATCACCATAGGATGGTTATCACTGGTAATAATACCTAACAAGAATTTTATAGAAATGATTATCATTGCCTGCTTAATTGAAGGGGGAAATGCTTTCGTCATGATGCCTGCCACTACTCTAGGTGGTAACTCATTACCTAATAATTTAATCTCTCATGGAACAGCAATAATTACAACAGTCAGACAAATCCTCGGATCTCTTGGCGTAAGTCTAGCAATGATAATTCTTTCGTCTGCAAATAAAAATTTCAACTTGCCTGAAGACTCAGGACAAATTGGATATAAATATGTATTTATTACATTCTTTGTTCTGGCATTAATCGGTTGTTGCTTTGCAATTTTAATAAGGAATTATTCAAATAAAAAAGAGTCGTAAGTATAAACTTACGACTCTTTTTTATTTATATTTTTAAACTTTTGCTTCTTCTGCAATTTGATTTAGTTTTCTTAATCTATGATTAATACCTGACTTGGAAATAGCACCACTAGGTACCATATCCCCAAGTTCTTTAAGTGAAACTTCAGGATTATCCATTCTTAAAATTGCAATTTCTTTTAATTTTTGTGGTAAAGAATCTAAACCAACTGTATCGCGTAAAAATTTGATATTGTCAATTTGCTTTTCTGCAGCTTCAACAGTTTTATTTATATTAGCATTCTCACAGTTAACAAGACGATTCACAGAATTTCTCATATCTCTAACAATTCTGATATCTTCAAATTTTAACATTGCATTCGTTGCACCGATTAACTGCAAAAATTCTGCTATTTTTTCAGCTTCTTTCAAATAAACAATGAAACCATTACGTCTGTTTGTAGTTTTAGCATTCAATCCAAATTTGTTCATCATATAAGCAATATCATCATTATGTGATTCATATAATGAATAAATTTCTAAATGATATCTTGATGTTTCAGGATTATTCACACTTCCGGTAGCCAAAAATGCACCACGAAGGTATGAGCGCATACGCTGTTTTTCTTCCAACATATCTTTTGGAACGTCTGTATTAATTCCAAAACTATTTTTATCAATAATACCTAAATCGCTTAAAATACGTTCTGTATCATATTTTAATCTTACTAAATATTGATTGTTCTTTTTTAATTTCATTTTCTTGCGAACCAATAATTCTGATTCGACACCATAATTTTGTTTGATTAAAGAAAAAATTCTTCGAGCAATAGCAGGATTTTCAGTGACTGCTGTCAGAACAAAATGATGATTTTGTAAACTGACTGATCCATTCATGCGCAACAATGCAGATAACTCTACTCTGGCATGTTCTGGATGAACTTCTAATCCTGTTAATTCTTTCTTTACTTCACTTGCATATGAAGACACTACGATCTCACCTCATTTTTTCTATTACCTGATCTCATAGCTAGGTTTAATATTTCTTCTGTTATTTTATCTCCGTTATGGAAAGCTCCCTTATTGTGTAACGACAAGAAATTATCTTGTACAACTCGACAGCCCATTTCACGAAGACGTTTGTAATCTGTTTCTACTTGTTTTACATACTCATCATACTTTTTCAAATCCATGTAATCATTTGGAATTGGCGCCGTATTAACTAAAACAGTATCTACGTAATTACCACCTAAATGATCATTAATAACTTGGACATGGTCAGCATCTGTAAAGCCTTCTGTTTCACCAATTTGCGTCATAATATTGCAAACATAAACTATTTCTGCAGAAGTTTGACGCATGGCTTCCCCTAACTCTTTAATCATCAAGTTAGGAAGAATGCTTGTAAATAAACTACCTGGTCCTAAAACTATTACGTCTGCTTGCATAATTGATGCAATAACAGGTAACAATGATTCTGGTTCTTTTTCTGGTTCTTCTGAGTTCGTAACCCAAACTCTCTTAACATGCTTACCAGAATGGGTAATATCATGTTCTCCAGAAATAACACTTCCATCAGTGAATTCAGCATTCAAAGTTAATTTAGTATTACTGGCTGGAAATACTCGACCATCTATCTTCATCATTTTTGACAACTCTTGAACTGCATCAAAAATATTAGGTGACATTTCTGTAAGTGCAGCAATAATCAAATTACCTATTGCGTGACCTGCAAAAAAGTCGTCATTACTTTTGAAACGATATTGAAAAACATCGAGTTCAACATCTGGTAAATCTGATAGAGATGCTAGAACATTACGAATATCCCCAGGTGGAACCACATTAATATAGTCTCGGATAATTCCTGAAGATCCTCCATCATCAGCCACAGTAACAATAGCGGTGATTTCAGCATCTTTATTCCTCAAACTATTTAAAATAACTGGTAATCCTGTTCCCCCACCTATAACAACAACTTTAGGTCGACGTCCTTTTACAACTCGGACAATTCTATTTGTTGCCATGCTCAATTACCTTCTTTTGAGATTTTTCCATATCACGATGTGATATATCGGTGTTATATCCTAACTTAGCTAAATCTTTTGATAAGCGTTCTGTAATAGCTACAGAGCGATGTTGACCACCTGTACAACCAATAGCAATTGTCAGATTACTCTTACCTTCTGCTTTGTAACCTGGAACTATATCCTTTAGTAAATCAAAGAATTTAGTATAAAAATTCTCAGTTCCATCAGCGTTCATAACATAATCATAAACTTCTTTATCTTGACCAGTTTTGGCTTTTAATTCATCGATATAAAATGGATTTTTTAAAAATCTCACATCCATCACAATATCCGCGTCTATTGGTAAACCATATTTAAACCCAAATGACATTGTTTGAATTTGAAAGGTGGGTTTTGTATTACTATTTTGGAAATTTTCAAAAATTTGTTCACGCAATTCTCTAGGAGACAAATCACTTGTATCAATTCTGACACTAGCACGGTGTTTTAATTCAGAAAGAAGTTTTCTTTCCATGTCTATTCCATCAAGTAGTCGACCCTCACCTGCTAGCGGATGACTACGTCTGGTTTCTTTATATCTTGAAACCAATACTTGATTAGATGAATCTAGAAATAGAATTTTCATTTCTACTTCTTCACCTAATTCAATTTCATCAGCTTCTACTTTAGAAATCATTGAAAAAATTTCATCATAAAAATCTCTAGAACGAATATCTACAACAAGGGCGACTTTATTGATATTACCTGATTCATAAACTAGTTCCCAAAATTTTGGTAGTAAGTTTGGAGGCATATTATCGATACAAAAGTATCCCATATCTTCAAATGCCTTCATGGCTACTGATTTACCAGCGCCACTCATTCCCGTTACAACTACTAGTTTCATTGGTTCTCTTGACATGTTTGCACCTCTCATTATTTGTTAATTATAACACAGCAACCCTGGTGTGTCTTTTAGAAAAAATAACCTCATTTCTATTATGAAATGAGGTTATTTTTATTTACTATTTTTTGTTCTTTCAATATCACGCTTCAAAATTGGAGCAAGGTACTTACCAGTATAACTTTCGTCTACTTTAACTACTTGTTCCGGTGTTCCGGTAGCAATGATTGTTCCACCACCATCTCCACCTTCTGGTCCTAAATCAATTAACCAATCAGAAGATTTTATAACGTCCAAATTATGTTCAATAACCAAGACAGTATTACCTTCATCAACTAATCTCTGAAGTACCTCCAGCAGTCTCTTTATATCATCAGTATGTAACCCTGTTGTCGGTTCATCTAAAATATAGAAATTTTTTCCGCTAGATTTTTTGTATAATTCAGAAGCCAATTTCATACGTTGAGCTTCTCCACCAGACAATTGTGTCGCTGATTGTCCAAGTGCAACATAGCCTAATCCAACATCAACAATCGTTTGTAGTTTACGTTTAATCTTTGGAATAGTATTGAAGAACTCTAAAGCATCTTCAACTTTCATATCTAAAATTTCAGAAATATTTTTATCCTTATAAGTTACTTCTAAAGTTTCTGAATTATATCTAGTACCATGACAAACTTCACAAGGAACATAAACATCTGGCAAGAAATTCATCTCGATTTTGATAATTCCATCACCACGACAGTTTTCACAACGACCGCCCTTAACGTTAAATGAGAAGCGACCTTTTTTATAACCACGTAATTTGGCTTCATTTGTTTGTGCAAATAAATCACGTACGTCATCAAATACTCCCGTATAAGTAGCAGGATTACTTCTAGGAGTTCTACCAATAGGACTTTGATCAATCGCTATAAGTTTTTCCAGTCCTTCATATCCTTTAATAGACTTATACTTTCCAGGTTTTTCTGAGTTATTATTCATTTTTTGAGCTAAAGCTCTTTTTAGAATCATGTTAACTAATGTAGATTTACCTGAACCAGAAACACCAGTAACTGAAATAAATTTACCTAACGGGAAGTTAACTTTTAAATTCTTCAAATTATTTTCTGAAGCTCCAGTAATTTGAATTTTGTCCCCATTTCCCTTGCGACGTTTTAATGGAACTGGGACAAATTTTTCACCTGATAAATACTTACCCGTTAATGAATTAGGATTATTTTTTACTTCTTCAGGTGTACCTGCGGCCATAATTTCCCCACCATGTGAGCCTGCACCTGGTCCGACATCAATTAAGTAATCTGATGCCAACATAGTATCTTCATCATGTTCAACAACAATCAAAGTATTGCCAAGATCACGCATCTGTTTCAATGAAGTAATCAATCGATCATTATCTCTTTGATGAAGTCCGATAGATGGTTCATCTAAGATATACATAACTCCTGACAAATTAGAACCTATTTGTGTTGCCAAGCGAATACGCTGAGCTTCTCCACCAGATAGTGTTCCAGCTGAACGAGAGAGTGTTAGATAATCTAAACCAACGTTGATCAAGAAGCTAATACGATCTCTAACTTCTTTTAATATTGGTTTAGCAATTACAGTTTTTTGTTCACCTAAAGTTAGATTGTCAAAGAAAGGCATATCTTCCTTGATAGAAAAACTTGAAACTTCAGCAATATCTTTGCCATCAATTTTAACAGCAAGGGCTTTTTCATTTAGTCTCTTACCTTTACAAACAGGACATTTTAACTCTGTCATGTATTTACGCATAGTTTCTCTTACGAAATCACTATTTGTTTCGTGATAACGACGATCAATATTTGTAATTACACCTTCAAATGGTACGTCCACATCTCTAACACCACCAAAATCATTTTCGTAGTGGAAATGGAAAGTTTTGTCTCCTGCACCGTAAAGTATCATGTTCTTTTCTTTTTTAGATAACTTTTTAAAAGGTTTAGCCATATCAATTTTGAATTCTTTACAAAATTGTGCCAACATTTCTGGATAATATTGTGAACTGATAGGATTCCAAGGCACTATAACACCGTCATTTAGGGTAAGAGTATCATCTTGAATTACTAGATCAATATCTACTTCTAACTTAACGCCAAGACCGTCACATCCCTCACAAGCACCAAAAGGAGCATTAAATGAAAACAATCTAGGTTCTACTTCTCCAACTGTGAACCCACATTTTGGACAAGAATTATTCTCTGAAAATATCATTGGTTCTGAACCAATAACATCAACATTCATGTAGCCATCTGACAATCTTAGAGCAGCTTCAACTGAATCAAATAATCTAGAACGAACTGAATCACTAACAACAATACGGTCAACAACAACATCGATATCATGTTTTTTATTCTTATCTAAGTCAATTTCATCATTGACGTCCATTGTTTCTCCATCAACTCTGATACGAACATATCCTTGCTTTTTGATTTGTTCTAATTGCTTCTTATGTTGACCCTTTTTACCTCTAACAACTGGAGATAGAACTTGAATCTTAGTTTTTTCTTCAAGATTCATAATTTCATCAACCATTTGTTGAGCAGATTGACTAGTTATTTCAGTCCCATCATTTGGACAAATAGGTGTACCAGCTCTAGCCCACAATAATCTTAAATAATCATTGATTTCAGTAACTGTACCTACCGTCGAACGAGGATTTTTTGATGTAGTTTTTTGATCAATTGAAATAGATGGACTTAACCCATCAATAGAATCTACATCTGGTTTATCCATTTGACCTAAAAATTGTCGTGCGTATGATGAAAGACTTTCGACGTATCGTCTTTGACCTTCGGCATACAATGTATCAAACGCCAAAGAACTTTTTCCAGATCCAGATAGTCCTGTAACAACCACAAATTCATTACGTGGAATAGTAACATCAATATCTTTCAAATTATGTTCTCTAGCGCCATGAATAATTATTTTGTCATTTAACATAATTAATCAATTTCCGCCTTTAATTCTAAAATAGTATCTCTCAAATTGGCAGCAGCTTCGAAATCTAACTTCTTGGCGGCATTCTCCATTTGTTCATTCAAATTAACAAGTAATTCTTGCTTCTCTTTCTTAGTCATATCTGCAAAGCTAACATCATCTTGAATAATACTTTCACTTTCTGAAGCAGTATTATCAACTTTTTGAACTGCAGTAATAGCATCACGGATTGGTTTAATAATAGTTGTAGGTGTAACACCATGCTCTTTATTAAAGGCAATCTGTCTTTCTCTTCTATCCATGGTTTTATCAATAGCACCTTGCATAGAGTCTGTAACGCTATCCGCATACATGATTACTTTACCAGATGAATTACGCGCAGCACGTCCAATGATTTGAACAAGTGATCTTTCTGATCGCAAGAAACCTTCCTTGTCAGCATCCAAAATAGCTATCAAGGAAACTTCTGGCACATCAATACCTTCTCTAAGAAGATTGATACCAATCAAAACATCAAACTTACCTAATCGAAGATCACGAATTATTTCTGTACGCTCAAGTGTTTTGATATCACTGTGTAAATATTTGACTTTAATTCCTAAATCTTTGAAATAATCTGTTAAATCTTCAGCCATTTTCTTGGTTAAAGTTGTTACAAATACACGCTCATTTTTTTCAACACGTTCATTGATTTCACCGACAAGATCATCAATTTGTCCCATAATTGGTCGAACTTCAATCTCAGGATCTAATAGTCCAGTTGGACGAATAATTTGTTCAGCAACTTTGTCAGTACGTTCCATTTCGTAAGGTCCAGGAGTGGCAGAAACATACATAATTTGGTTAACGTGTGTTTCAAATTCATCAAGAGTCAATGGTCTATTATCCAAGGCACTAGGTAATCTAAATCCATAATCTACAAGCATTTGTTTTCTGGCACGATCACCATTATACATCCCTCTAATTTGAGGCATAGTAACATGGGACTCATCAATCATGATATTAAAGTCATCTGGGAAAAAGTCTAGCAATGTATATGGTGGTTCGCCTTCAGCTCTGCCTTCCATATGTCTAGAGTAATTTTCAATACCAGATGTATAACCCATTTCGCGCATCATCTCAATATCGTATTCTGTTCTTTGTTTTAGACGTTGTGCTTCTAAGAGTTTACCTTCTTTGGTAAACAATGCTACTTGTTCTTCCATCTCTTTTTGAATTCTCTCAAGAGCAGCTTCCATAACTTCTTCATTGATCATAAAGTGAGTTGCCGGGAAGATTTCTACACGATTTAAAGTACCTGCAACCTCACCAGTCAATGCATTCATTTCAACAATACGATCAATTTCGTCACCAAAAAATTCAATACGATATGCATTGTCATCTCGTGAAGCTGGGAAAATATCGACAATATCACCGCGTACTCTAAATCTTCCACGTTGAAAATCGATATCATTTCTTTCAAATTGATTAGTTACTAATTCTTCTAGTAATTTATCTCGACTAATTTCTTGACCGACTTTTAAAGAAATAACACTTGAAGCATATTCTCTAGGATCACCCAATCCAAATATACAAGAGACAGATGCAACAATAATTACATCATTTCTCTCAAGTAACGCACTTGTTGCCGCATGTCGTAACTTATCAATCTCATCATTGATACTAGAATCTTTTTCGATGTAGGTATCACTTGAAGGAACGTATGCTTCCGGTTGGTAGTAATCGTAATAACTGACAAAATACTCAACCGCATTGTTAGGAAAAAATTCTTTGAATTCTCCATACAATTGTCCGGCCAAAGTTTTATTATGAGAAATTATTAAAGTCGGCTTGTTTAAATCCTTGATAATATTTGCCATAGTAAATGTTTTACCAGTACCTGTAGCACCCTCTAAAATCATCTCTTTATCGCCAGCTCTAAATTCTTTTTCAAGTTTTTCAATTGCTTGACCTTGATCGCCAGCAGGAGAATATTTAGAGACTAGTTCAAATTTGTGAGTATCATCTCTTTCAAGCATATATCTAACCTCCGTTTAATCGCACATAGTAACCCATTATAATTTATTGAATATTTTAACATAACAAACGTATGTTCGCCATTATTAGCAACCTAAAAAAGAGACCTTAAAGGTCTCTTTTTAATCCCAACTTTTAATTGTTTTTACATACTCATTTAATTTATTCTCTGATTTTTCTTCAGTATCAGCAGTTACTCCAACATAAAACTTCATCTTGGGTTCTGTACCTGATGGTCTTATAGCTACCCATGTACCATCTTCCAAGATATATTTAAGCACATCTGCTTTAGGAAGATCAGTTTCTCCTAGATAATCAATTGTTTTGGTAACTTTCACACCATTGATATCTGATAAACCATCTTCACGAAATTCCTTCATAATATCTTGCATGCGATCTTTTCCAGATATGCCGTTGAATGTCTTGGAAATAGTCTCTTCATGATAAAAGCCAAGTTTATTATACAGCTCTTGCAATGCATCATAAATTGTCATGCCTTTTGATTCATAATACGCAGCTACTTCTGTTAATAAAATGGTTGCTTGCATTGCATCTTTATCACGGACAAACGGTTTAACTAAGTAACCGTAACTTTCCTCAAATCCAAATAGAAATTCATGACTATTAGTTTCTTCAAAATCTTCAATTTTTTCTGCAATATATTTGAAACCAGTAAGTACATCAAAAATTTCGATATCGTAACTCTTAGCAACAGCTGCCGCTAGTTCTGATGAAACAATTGATTTTATAACTGCCCCATTAGCTGGTAATTGACCTAACTCCTTCTTAGCTTGAAGTAAGTAGTTAAGCATTACCGCAGCAATTTGATTACCTGTCATTAGAGCATATGTTCCATCAGGTTGGCGAACGGCCGCACCTAAACGATCAGCATCTGGATCTGTGGCAATAAGAATATTAGCGTCTACTTTTTCACCTTCAGCAATTGCCATATCAAAAGCTTGGGCAAATTCTGGATTAGGTGCTGGTGTAGTAGCAAACTCCGGATCCAATATTGCCTGCTTTGCGACCATAGAAAATTGTTTAAATCCTAAATTTTCAAATACTCGAGGAGCAATCATTTTACCAGTTCCATGTAGTGGCGTGTATACTACTTTAATTTTATCAGCTACTTTTTCAATCAAATCATGGTTTACTATTACACTGTTCAGTTCTTTAAGATATAGTTGGTCAACATCTTCACCTATTATTTGTAATAAGTTTTCATCACGCAATTGTGAAATAGACTTCACCTTAATTGCAAATAAATCACTTGCTGCACGAGCATAATTAGTTATGTTATCAGATTCTTCTGGTGGCATTTGTCCACCATCTGGACCGTATATTTTAAATCCATTGTATTGTTTAGGATTATGACTAGCTGTAATCATAATTCCAGCATATGTATTTAGTCTTCTTACTGCAAATGATAATTCTGGTGTTGGACGCAAACTATCAAAAACGAAAGAATTAATATTGTGTTGTCCTAGAACTCTTGCTGATTCATAAGCAAATACTTGAGAATAGTATCTAGAGTCATAGCTGATTGCCACACCTCTTTTTTTGATATCATCTCCCAAAGTATCCATAAATGATGCTAGTCCTTCAGTGGCTTGACGGACTGTATAAATATTCATTCTGTTTATTCCAGGTCCAATAAGTCCGCGCATACCTGCTGTACCAAATTCCATAGGTGCATAGAATGCTTCTTGGGCAACTGCTTCATCTTTTTGCATATCTAATAATTGATTTTTTAATTCAGGATCCATATTTTCGTAATTAATCCATGTTTGCATTGTATCTTGCCAAGACATATTGGTTCCTCCTGTTATGTAAGTCCTTACATTTGATTATATCAATCAATCTGTCATTTTTAAAATCGTTTTTTTTATGATAGAAAATTAATCTTAAATTGTTCTTAAATGTAAAAATATTATTCAGATAAATAAAAAAAGACTGTCTCCAGTCTTTATTTTTGTGCAACAATTTTTCTACGATTATAAAGCATTAATGCCAATGTAGCTATACCTAAAACAATAACTCCGATGATAGTAGCATTTACAGACAATTCATATGTTACCCAAGCAATCAAACTTCCCGCGAAGTCCAATGAGGCTACACCACTAGTACCGTGAGGTATTAATTTGGGACTAACAGTATGAACTGCTTTTGTAAATGTAGGTGCTAGTGCAGTAGCAAACCACAAACTGCACATGACACCAACTATACCAGTAACTAGAGTTCTAAATGCATTTCCTTTTGTATAAGGAAGTACCAAAGGAAATACATAGATTAAACCAGCCAATGAAGCAAGTGGTAAAAACATGTTCCCTGGTAAGATAACTGACAAGAATAATGTAATAGGAACTAATAATAATCCTACTGCCAATGTAACTGGATGACCAATGATAACTGATGGTGTAATACCTATACTAATATCACGGTTTGTCTTGTATTTGTTAACAAGTAAGTATTGAGCTCTCTGTGAAGTAGGATTCAATCCTTCCATGAATACTTTAGTAATTCTAGGTATCAATACCATCACAGCTGCCATAGTGATACCAAGTGTTAGCATCTTAGCAACAGTATAATGGGCAATTAATCCTAATAAAATACCAATTATGACACCCAAAAATGCTGGATCTCCGAATAATCCGTATCTTTTTTGCATTTTTTCTGCATCAATATCTATTTTATTGATTACAGGAATACGCTCAATAATCCAGTTTACTGCAATAGCAAATGGAATGAATCCGACTGAAAAGGCTTGAGGGAATGATACTCCCTTGTATTCTTCACCATAAAATTCTTCCATCTTTTTCTGTGATAAATCACATCCTACCAATGTAAATACTATCGTAACAACTAGTGCAAAGAATCCTAACCAAAAACTATTTGTGGCAATAGTTACAAGAGTTCCAACAAAAGCATAGTGCCAGTAACTCCATAAATTGATGTTCATTGTATTTGTAGTTTTAGTGAATAACATGATCATATTAATAACTAGTCCTACTGGAATGACAATAGCTCCTAATTTTGTACCATAAGATACTGTAGCAGCTGCTGGCCAACCAATATCCAAAACCTTTAAGTTCAATCCATATATCTGAACCATTTTGTTAACTGCTGGTCCAAGATTTTCAGCTAATAATTCTGTAACAATTGTAAGACCAACAAAACCAACACCGACCATAATACCGGATTTGATAGATTTCGCTACTCCAAGTCCTAAACAAAGTCCTAAAATAATGAAAACAATGGGCATCATAACATTGGCACCCAAGCTCATTATGTAATTAATAACAACCATAATTCCCTCCCAATAATAAAGCACTACTTGTAAGTATCATTTAAATTACGAGGTTATTCAAGAAGTATTTTAAATAAATAAAAAAAAAGAGTAACTTTTTATAAGTTACTCTTTTTATTTTACATCTGCTAAATCAGCATCTGATAATGTTTGAATATAATTGAAAGCTTCTTGTCCAGCAATACCACCGTCTCCAACTGCTGTTGTAATTTGTCGTAAATCTTTTTTACGAACATCTCCAATAGCATAAATTCCTGGAACTGAAGTTTCCATTTTATCATTAGTTTCAATCCAGTTTTCTGAATCCAAAATACCTAAATCTTGGAATGGTTCTGTCATTGGTTGGATACCGACATAAATAAAGGCGCCACTTGCAGGAACTACTTTTTCATCGCCTGTTTCTTTGTCTAAGTATTTAACTCCACTAACTTTTCCATCTTCACTAGTGATTTCTTCTACGTCTGCATTCCAAACAAAATTAATTTTGTCATTCTTGAATGCACGATCTTGAAGAATTTTTTGAGCACGTAATTGATCACGACGGTGAATGATTGTAACTGATTTAGCTAATTGGGTTAGGTAAACACCCTCTTCAACGGCTGAATCTCCCCCACCAATTACTGCTACATCTTGATTTTTGAAGAAAGCACCATCACATACAGCACAGTAAGATACTCCTCGTCCAGACATCTCTTCTTCTCCAGGAACACCAATTTTTTTATATTGTGATCCTGTAGCGATAATTACTACACTAGTTTCATAGTCACCATCATCAGTATGGATAATTTTCTTTGATCCTTTATCCTCAATACTTTCAACAGTTCCATATTCAAAAGTTGCTCCGAATCTAGTTGAAGAATTATACATCTTTTCACTTAAATCTGGTCCTAAAATAGAATCAAAACCAGGATAATTCTCTATCTCTGCTGTATTGTTCATTTGACCGCCGTAAATCCCGCGATCTAAAATTGCTACCGAAAGATTTGCACGTGAAGCATAAAGTGCGGCAGTTAGTCCCCCAGGACCTGCACCAATAACTACAACATCATAATTTTTCATTATTGACACCCTCCTTTAATCATTACCACATGATAGCACTTTAATTATAAAATGCTATTTTATTTGCTCATAATATGGTTCATCATATTTTTTTCTACGATAAATAAATAATGTTACTGCTACTATCAAGAATAACAATGATAATAATTGAGATATTCTCAACCCAGGAATTAGGTACAGACTATCTGTTCTCATTCCTTCTATAAAAAATCTTCCCACTGGATACCAGATTAGATATGATAAGAAAACCTCTCCACGTTTCAAAAAGTTTTTCCTGTGTCTAATGGAAAGAATTATAATCAGTCCTATTAAATTCCACAGTGATTCATACAGAAAAGTAGGTTGACGATATGCTCCGTCAATAAACATCTGATTAATAATAAAGTTAGGTAGGTGCAAACTTTGTAGAAAAGATAAACTCACTTTGGCACCGTAAGCTTCCTGATTCATAAAGTTACCCCAACGACCTACAATCTGACCAATCATCACAGCTGGTGCTGCAATATCCAGCATGGTCCACGCTGATATATTTCTTTTCTTGGATAATACTAATAGCACTATAAAAGCAGCTATTAAACCACCATATATGGCTATACCACCATGCCAAATTTTTATTATTTCACCTGGGTTAGCCAAGTAAAAAGGTAATTCAAATATTACATAGTACAATCTTGCACCAATAATAGCTATTGGAACACCGTATAATACTAAATCTAGGATATTATCGGTATCTACACCTAGATGTTTTGCTTCACTAATTGCTAACGCAATTCCTAAGATTGCGCCTAAGGCAATTATCAAACCATACCAATGAACTTGTAAGCTACCAACAGTAAAAGCTATTGGATTCAAAGATAAAAATTCTAAGTTCATCATTTTTCACTATTCCTTATCATTTTCTTCGTTTTCTTTGATCAAATTATTAAGGTTCTGTTCAAATTTTTCTGTGGCATCATATCCCATACGTTTAGCACGGAAGTTCATTGCTGCTACTTCAATAATAATTGAGATATTACGACCCACTTTAACAGGTATATTAATTCTTGGTACAGTAACATCAAAATATTTTCTACTGTCTTCCATTGTTCCTAAGCGGTCATAATTCTGATCTGGTGACCAATCTTCTAGATTGATAATAAGCTGAACTTCGCTACGTGAGCGAACTGCTCCTGCACCAAAAAGATTCATGACATCTATTATTCCAATTCCACGGATTTCCAACAAATGATTTAAAATTTTGGGTGCTTCACCCATTAAAGTTTTTTCATCCTGTTGATATACATCAACACGGTCATCTGCAATTAATCTGTGCCCTCTTTTCACTAATTCAAGAGCTGTTTCACTTTTACCAATTCCTGAATGACCAGTTAGCATTATTCCAATTCCGTAAACATCAACTAAAACACCATGAACAGACTCTCTAGGTGCTAACTCGCGATCCAAATAGTCTGTAATAATACTTGATAATCTAGTTGTAGGAATTTTTGAACCAACTACAGGAACCTTATTTTCAGCAGCTGCTTTCAAAAGTTCAGGAGTGGGAACGATATCTCTAGCTACTAGAAGCATCGGTGTATCTTCGCGACATAATTCAAGCATTACTTTATAACGATTGTTAGACGTCATTGTTTTAGAGTATGCAAACTCAGTTTGTCCAAATAATTGAATTCGTTCACTAGGATAATAGTCAAAGTACCCTGTCAATTCAATACCTGGTCTTGATATATCACTAGTTGTGATTTTCTTATTTGCAGCAAATTCTTCACCACCAAGATAAGTTAAATCATTTTCTTTAACAAATTTTGAAACTGTAACAAAATCAGCCATAATTATGCCTCACTTCTTATTAGTTATATTCTATTTTATCATTTTAAGGTATATAAAAAAAACGTGTAATTTATACACGTTTTTGAAAATTCTTCATTAAATATGAATTTATAATGGAATTACATATTGAAATTAATATTGCTATGAACAATGCTGACCAAAAACTCGTAAAATTAAATCTTGTTGATCCTACTATCCAAGATGTTAGCTCCAAAGTAATGGCACTTATTATAAAAGTGAAAAAACCAAAAGTTAACATTGTTATAGGTAACGAAACAAAATTTAGAAACGGTTTAATGGTTGCATTTAAAATAACTAAAATAACACTAGCAATTAGAGCAGATCCAAAACTACTTATAAAGAAGTATCTAGGAAATAACGCAGCTATTGCTAGAAATAAAACAGTATAAATTCCAACTCTTGCGATAAAGCGTAACATTATTTTTTCTCCTCATCTGAAACCTTGACTGAATTAGTAACATCTTTTCTACTACCATCAGTAATCTGTATATTTCTAGTTTCTGGAATTAGGAATATAGCCACTATATAAGCTATAACAGTTAAAAAATAAGTTAGCGGAGTTAGGATAATCAAAACTAATCTGACCCATACTACGTCAATACCTAAATAATCGGCGATACCTCCGCAAACACCAGCTAAAATTCTATTTTTACTTGATCTTGTTAATTTCTTTTTCATCTCTCAACCTCAGTATAGTCAATGTACAACAGTCTAAGATTGTTTTCAATATTAATCTTCAGATTCAATATCCTTTGAATAAAGTTCTACAACATGTCCTGTTTCTAGGTAAACAACCCATTCACAAAGATTCTTAGCGTAATCACCAATGCGTTCTAGATAGCTTGAAACTAGCATATATGAAGTTCCACTTAATACTGAATCACTATCTTCTTGCATTGCTTTTATACAGTCATCTACTATCTCAGCAGATTTTTTATCTATTTTGAAATCTCCAGCCGAAACTCTTTCAGCCATTTCTTTATCTTTTTTCAGATAAGCTTCAAGTGCATTTTCGACAATATTGGTACTCATATCGCCTAATTCAGCAATCTTCTTTTCAATTTCAGGAATACGATGTTCACCTTTAACTCGAATGGTTTCTTGCGCAATACTTACCGCATGATCACCCATTCTCTCTAAATCAGAACTTGCTTTCAAAACAGTCACAATCATACGCAAATCAGATGTAACTGGTTGTTGTAGAGCAATAGTTTCAAAAGAACTCTTCTCTAACTCTGTTTCTCGGGAATTTAGATTTTGATCAGCATCGATAACTTCTTGTGCAATTACCTTATCATGTGCAATATATGCTTCTACAGCCTTTGTTGTTGCCTCAATGGCCATCATACCCATTTCTGAAAATCTAAGATGTAAATCATTTAATCTTTCTTCTAAATTTCCTGCCATAATTGTCCTCCTACCCGAATTTTCCTGAAATATAATCTTCGGTTTCTTGTTTTTCTGGATTTAAGAAAATCTTCTTAGTTTCAGCAACTTCTATCAAATCACCGTTTAAAAAAAATGCAGTTTTATCAGCAATTCTTGAAGCTTGCTGCATGCTATGTGTAACAATGATTATTGTGTATTCTTTTTTTAAAGATAATAACATATCTTCAATCTTACCAGAAGATATTGGATCCAGAGCACTTGTAGGTTCATCTAAAAGAATAATTTCTGGTTTTACTGCTAGAACTCTAGCAATACATACTCTTTGTTGTTGACCACCAGATAAAGAAAGAGCGTTCTCATGTAACTTATCTTTTACATCTTCCCAAACCGCTGCTTGTTTTAAACTAGATTCAACGGCTTCATCAATGTAAGTTTTGTCCTTAATTCCAGCTAATCTCAAACCATATGCTACATTTTCATAAATTGAAAAAGGAAAAGGATTAGGCTGTTGGAATACCATCCCTACTTTTTTACGTAGCTCAACAGTATCAACATTTGGGGCATAGAGATTTTTATCTTCCATTTCGATATTTCCAGTAATAGTAACATTAGGTATTAAGTCATTCATCCTATTTAAACATCTAAGATAAGTAGACTTACCGCAACCTGATGGTCCAATAAGTGCTGTAATTTCGTTCTTTTTGAAAAATAAATTAATCCCCTTTAGCGCTTCTTTTTTACCATAGAATAAGTGAACATTAGAAGATGTTAAAATTGTTGGATTTTCTGCCATTTTTGAAGCCCCCTTATCCAAAATGTCCTGAAACATAGTCTTCAGTTAGTTGAATTTTTGGTCTAGTAAAGATCTTTCTTGTTTCATCAAACTCTACAGCTTTTCCCATGTTGAAAAAGGCTGTATAGTCGCTAACACGTGATGCTTGTTGCATATTATGTGTAACGATAATAATCGTGTAGTTATCTTTTAAATTTAACATTGTCTCTTCAATGTTTGCTGTTGAAATTGGATCTAGCGCACTAGCAGGTTCATCCATTAATAAAACGTCTGGTTTCATTGCGATAGCTCTTGCAATACAAAGTCTTTGTTGTTGGCCACCTGACAAAGCCAAAGCACTCTTGTTAAGATCATCCTTAACTTGTTCCCACAAAGATGCTTGTTTTAGTGTTGTTTCAACAATTTCATCTAATTCATTTTTATCTTTCATACCGTGTCGTTTAAGTGCAAAAGTTATATTTTCATAGATAGATTTAGAAAAAGGATTAGGTCTTTGGAATACCATTCCGATATGTTTTCTTGTTTCATAAATATCAATATCATTTTTATTGATATCTAAGCCTCTATATATAATTTCACCTTTAACACTTGCACCAGGAACGTTATCATTCATACGATTAAGCGATCTTAAGAATGTAGACTTACCAGATCCAGAAGAGCCAATAAGCGAAGTGATTTTGTATCTTTCAAATTGCATTGATGTTTTTTCTAAGGCTTCTTTTTCACCATAGAAAACTTGAACATTCTTTGTTTCCATAGCAATTTCGTGTTTATTACTATCTAGTTCCAGAATATATTTATCTGCCATCCCTATTCACCCCCTGTTATCTTCTTATATACTTTGTTTCCGATATATCTTGCTAATAAGTTAAATATCAAAACAGCAATAATCAAGATAGCAGATGATCCTGCGGAAACTTGATCAGCATTAGCAACTAGTCCTTCAGAATTAACCTTCCAAATATGTACAGCTAATGTTTCAGCTGGTCTCATCAAGTTAAGTGGATTAGTAGGACTGAAAATATTAAAGTTACTAAATTCAAGTGGTGGAGCACTTTGACCGGCTGTGTAGATAAGAGCAGCAGCTTCACCGAAAATTCTGCCCGCTCCTAAAACCATACCTGTGATGATACCAGGCAATGCACTAGGGATAATTACATGAATCACTGTTTCCCATTTTGATAAGCCAAGTGATAGACCAGCTTCACGTTGTGAGCCAGGTACAGCTTTTAGAGAGTCTTCAACACTTCTTGTTAAAATTGGTAGATTGAATACCGTAAGAGTTAGAGCACCTGATAAAATTGAAAATCCCATGTGAAAATATATTACGAAAACTAAAAATCCAAATAAACCAACCACGATTGATGGTAATGAACTTAAAACTTCTATTGAGATTCTAATGACATTTACAATTTTACTTTTTCCAGCATATTCTGATAGATATATTCCTGAAGAAACAGAGATAGGAATAGAAATCAGCATTGATATAACTAGAAGATAAAACGAATTGAACAATTGAACACCAACACCGCTACCTTTTGAGAAATCCGATGAAGTAGATGTTAGAAAATCCCAGTTCACGTAGCGAAGTCCGCTACCCAAAATATAAAGTAGTAGTGAGGCAAGAATTATAACAATAATTCCTGACAGAGTATAAATAATTCCTGTGGCTATTTTATCTTTTACTTTTGCATTAAACACTAGAACTCACCTCGCTTAGCAATGGCTCTTGTAACAGTATTAAAAATAAGTGACATAAGTAATAAAATTAGCGCAAGTGACCATAGTGCATTGTTAGAAGTTGATCCTTGAACAGAATTTCCCATATTCATTGTTAAAACTGATGTTAGTGTAGACGAAGGAGATACCAAACTCGTTGGCATCAACATAGCATTACCAATAACCATTTGAACAGCAAGTGCTTCACCGAATGCACGTGACATTCCAAAAATAATTGCTGTCAAAATTCCTGGTGTGGCTGCACGTAAGACCACTTTGCTAGTAGTTTGCCATCGTGTGGCACCCAGAGCCAATGAAGCTTCACGATAGTTGCGTGGCACAGCCTTTAGAGCATCAACCGTCATTGATGTAATAGTTGGTAAAATCATAACAAACAATACAAACGCACCTGAAAGTACACCCAGTCCACTTCCTCCGGCAACGTCCTTTACAAAAGGTACAACAACTGTCAAACCAATAAATCCATAAACAACTGATGGAATACCAACTAGTAGTTCAATAACAGGTTGAAGAATTTTCTTACCCCATTTTGATGATATTTCAGTCATATATACAGCTGCTGCAATGGCAAAAGGTGTAGCAATAATTGCAGCAAAAAGTGTAACAACAAACGATCCAACAATCATAGGAGCAGCTCCGATAATTGGATGACCATTTGCATCCAGTGTATTAGGTTTCCACGTTGTATGTGTCAAAAAATCAAAAGGATTAACCCCGTCCTTAATAAAAATTAATGATCCTTTAGCAGCAACAAATCCAATAATTGAAATAACTAAAATAACAATTACAGCAGTAAAACTTAGTGAGATAATTTTCCCACGTGTTTCAAGTTTTGCTGATTTAGATCTCTGTGTCAGACTCTCTCTAATAGTATCTTTCAAAGTGATATCCCCTTATAAAACTATTTTTTTATCAATTTGTTATTTGCATCTTTTTCATATTGCATATCTTTTATTGGAACATATTTCATTTCTTTAACAATTTTATTCTGAACTTCATCTGTCATTAGATATGCTAAAAATTTCTTAGTAAGACCTTTTGGTTCGCCTTTAGTATATAGATGTTCATATGACCAGATAGGCCAAGCATTTGATTGAACATTTTCTACAGTAGCTTTTACACCATTAACTTTTAATGGCTTAGTATTATTATCTAGATATGGCATTGAAACATAACTGATAGCGCCGTCTGTATTTTTTACGATTTGACGTACAGTTCCAGTTGAATCTTGTTCTTGAGAGCTAGCAAATTCTGTATCACCCATAACATCATTTGCAAATGCTGTTCTTGTTCCACTACCGTCTGCACGATTGACAATTGTTATATCTAAATTTTGTCCGCCGACTTCTTTCCAATTTTTAATCTTTCCAGAAAAAATATCTTTTAGTTGAGTAAGTGTCAAATTTTTAACTTTAACTTCTTTATTAACAATCGGTACCATACCAACCGCACAGATTCGATGATCCACTAATTTTGATGCATCAATTCCTTTTTTCTGTTCAGCATACAAATCAGAGCTACCTATATCAACAGCTCCTTGTTGAATCTGACTTAACCCAGTACCAGATCCTCCACCTTGAACATTGATATAAGTATTATCATGTTCAAGATCGTATTTGCTTGCAGCCTGTTCAACTAATGGTTGAACAGCGGTGGAACCAACTGCTGTTATTGATTCATATGAACTTTTTCCACATCCACTTAAAATTAAGATAAGTGAAAGCATAGATACTATTACTGCTATTTTTTTATTTTTCACTATTTTCACCCCGTATGATTAATAATACGTTTTAAATGTATATTTTTTGTATACAAATAAAAAAAACAGCAATAAATTTGCTGTTTTTATAAAGGTAAATCAACGATAAATTTCGTACCCAATCCCAAATGAGACTCAACAAAAATATCACCATTCATTTTTTCTACAGTTTCTTTAACAATAGATAAACCTAGACCCGTACCACCGACTTTTTTGCTTCTAGATTCATCAACTTGGTAGAATCGCTCGAAAATTCTTTGTTCATCTGCCTCTTTAATACCTATACCAGTATCTTCAACAGATAATCTCACACGATTTTTAATCTCATCATGGTGGAATTCAATCTTGATCTCACCGCCATCTTTGTTGTAAGAAATTGCATTTTTTAGTAGGTTTTCAATTATTTTATTTAACCTAGATTTACTAATTTCAACAGTATTTCTTCCAAAAAATTCTGTCTCAACTCTAATGTTTTTATTATCAATCGATAGTGCCTGATGCTGAATATTTTTATCAATTAATGCTTTAACGTCAACATATTCTAATTCATCATCTTGTGTCTGAATTTTTGAAATAGATAAAATATCTTGAACCAGATCATTTAGGTGAACAGATTCGTCATAGATTATATCCAAGAAGTGATCTAGCATTTGTGGATCATTCTTTGCACCATTCTTCAACGTTTCTGCAAATCCTTGAATCGATGTAATTGGTGTTTTTAACTCATGACTTACATTGTTCACAAAATCTTCTTGTTGTTTTTCAGCTAATTTTGTATCAGTTAAATCATATAGAATTAACATTATTTGTTGATCTATCATCTCTTCACTAGAGTGTGCAAGTCTAGTAACTGTGGCATCAACATAACGATTAGTATTTCCTACTAACTGAATTATCTTATGATAGTTTTGATTCTTGCGAAGAGTCTTTTCAATCATTTGAGAAAGCTCATATGTTTTAACATCTTCAACAAATGGGTGAATTTCACTTGAAATATTAACTCCTAACAAATTAGCCATAGCCTGATTATGCAGCAAAACTTGTCCTGTTTTACTCATTAGCATAACTCCTACAGGCAAATGACCAATCAAACTTTCAAATCGACGTTTTCTTAATCTTGAAGCTATTCTTATATTATTTAAATCTTCTCCTAGACTATTTATTTCTTGAGAAAGATCATAAAGTTTATCGTCAGGAGGCAAAATAATGGAATTATAATCATTAGATTTTCTAACACTATTTATGTAATTTGTAACTTCCTCAATGTCTCTCTCTGTATTTCTTTGATTTCTATAATACAGATAAATTATTAAGTTAAAGATAATAAAATATGCAATCATAACAGCAATAAATCTAGCTCTATTAAAATTCCATAATCTTGGGAATCTCTCTGAGACTAAATCTCTATCATTTCCTGTCTTAAAGTAGATATATCTCTCATCAAAATCAGTAAATGTTGTTATTTCATTATCAGTATCTAATTTTCCACGTTTGGATAATTCTAAAGCTCCATTACTATATGAGGATTTGTCTTTTGCAGGATTATATATATACTTCACTCTTGCTAATCTTGCTGCTTCTGGCTTATCGTAATTTTTCTTAAGTTCTTTATATATCTGAATCTTTTGATCAAACATATCTCTTTGAACATTTGAAATAACATTGTCTGATGCTACAACTATCGCAAAAAAAACTATTACTGATAATATTACTGATAATACTAATTTAAAATTATTCTTCAAATTCTATTCCCCTAAAATATATCCAAAACCATGAACTGTTTTTATAATTTCTGGTTCTTTACTATTTATTTCAATTTTATCTCTCAAATGACTGATTTGAATATCGACCATTCTTATTTGTGAGTCAGAATTAAGACCCCAAATATTTTCAAAGATTTGGTCTCTTGATAATATCTGACCACTATTGCTGACCAAATATTCTAAAACTTTGTATTCTTTTTTAGTAAGTGGTATTTTTTTGCCACGAACCTCAACTGATTTTCCAGTTAATGTTAAATTTGTTTTTTTACTATCTGATTTATCCATAGTTCTTCTTAAAACAACATCAATTCTTGCCAATAATTCATTGATACTAAATGGTTTAGTTATATAATCATCTGCACCACTGACTAAACCTTCTATTTTCTTATCTTCTGTATCCAATGCTGTTAAGAAAATAACAGGTGTAGTTATGCCATTGGATCTAAGTTTTTTTAGGGTTTCTATGCCACTTAGCTCAGGTAGCATTTGATCTAGAATGATTAAATCGTAATCTCCTGACAATGACATTTCATATGCAGACAATCCATCGTACGCTTCATTCAAATCATAACCAGATTCTTCTAAGTTGTATTTAAGAAGTTCTACTATAGATTTTTGATCATCAACTACCAAAATTTTTGCATTATTAGTCTGGGTTTTCATCTTTTAACTTCCATTGTAAGTATGAGTATATAAATGGATCTAAGTCACCATCCATGACAGCTTGTCCGTTTCCAGTTTCATAATCAGTTCGGTGATCTTTCACCATAGTATAAGGATGAAATACATATGATCTTATCTGTGAACCCCATCCAATCTCAAGTTGTTCACCTTTGATCTCTGCATTTCGTTTTGCTTGTTCTTCTTGTTCTTTTTGGAATAATTTTGCTTTCAACATGTTCATAGCAGTTTCTCTATTTTGAAGCTGTGATCTTTGTGCTTGAGAACTAACTACAAACCCTGTTGGTAAGTGGGTTATTCTAACAGCCGATGATGTTTTATTAACGTGCTGACCTCCAGCACCAGAAGCTCTAAAGACATCTACGCGCAAATCGTCATCATTTATTTCTATATCTATACTATCATCAATTTCTGGCATAACATCTACAGAAGCAAATGATGTATGTCTTCGGCCAGCTGAATCGAATGGAGAAATTCTTACTAATCGATGAACTCCTTGTTCTGATCTAAGTCTTCCATACGCATTTTCTCCACTTATCATCAAGGTAACACTTTTAATACCAGCTTCTTCACCTGGTTGATAATCTTCCACTTCAACTTTTAATCCGTGTTGTTCTGACCAACGTTCGTACATTCTAAGTAACATTGAACCCCAATCTTGAGATTCTGTTCCACCAGCACCGGGGTGTATTTCAAGGATAGCATTACTTTGATCATATTCTCCTGATAGTAGTATAGTCATTTCATATTCTTGAACTTGTTGCTCAACTGCATCAACTTCAGATATTAACTGTTTAAATAATTCAGGATCTTGATCCTCTTGATATAGTTCTACTAGTACTTGTAAATTTTCTAACTGATCATTCAGTTGATTAAAATTATCAAATTTACTTTTTAGAAAATTATTTTCATCAATGATTTTTTGAGCACCCTGTTGGTCATTCCAAAAATTAGGTTCCGCCATCTTTGACTCATTCTCTGCAATATTTGCTTCCAAAGCTTCTAAGTCAAAGAGACCCCCTAAATTGATTAATTTTTTCAGATATTACATTTATTCTGTTAGTTAATTCACCTAACTCCATACTTATTTACCTATAAAAAAAGCAGGCCTAAGGCCTGCTTTTTATCTTTCCATGTTTTGTCTAATTTCGGCCTTCATGAATAATCTAGTTACATCTTTTTCAATTTCTGCAACCATTTCTTCAAACATGCTGTAACCTTCATCTTGGTATTCAACAAGCGGATTTAGTTGTCCATATCCACGTAGTCCAATAGATTGACGAAGTTGATCCATAGCATCAATATGGTCTGTCCAGTGTTCATCAACAACTCTAAGGATAACAACCTTTTCAAATTCTAACATTTGATTTGGATCACCCAATTGTTCAACTTTACCATCATAGTTCTTTTGAACAAATCCATAGAGATAATCGACCATGTCTTCAGGTGTTCTTCTTTGAAGATCTACAACACTCATTTCATCTTCATTTACAAGATAACCTTTGGCAAATTCAGCAATTGCTTCAAGATCCCAGTCTTCTTCCTTACCTTGTGTATGAATATCAACTTGTGTTTGAATTGTACGCTTGATAATTGGTAGTAATACTCTATCAAGGTCTTCTTCTTCATTGATAACTTCCATACGTTGTTTATAGATAACTTCACGTTGTTCACGCATAACATCATCATATTGAAGTGTGTTCTTACGTGTATCGTAGTTATTACCTTCGACACGTTTTTGTGCTGATTCAACTTGTCTAGTCATCAAACGACTTTGAATAACAGCATCATCGTCTTCAATTTTTAGTGAGCTAAGAACACGTTTGATTCTTTCTGAACCAAATCGTTTCATAAGATCATCTTCAAGAGACATGTAGAATTGTGATACACCAGGATCACCTTGACGACCTGAACGTCCACGAAGTTGGTTATCAATACGACGTGATTCATGACGCTCTGTACCAATAACTGATAATCCACCAAGATCTGTAACACCAGGTCCAAGTTTAATATCAGTACCACGACCAGCCATATTTGTAGCGATTGTAACTGCTCCACGTTGTCCCGCGTTTTGGACAATTTCAGCTTCTTTAGCATGGTTCTTAGCATTTAGAACTGCATGTGGAATGCCTTGTTCTGTTAACATTTTTGATAGATATTCTGAAGATTCAACAGCAACAGTACCAACAAGAATTGGTTGACCTTTTGCATGACGTTCACGAATATCTTCAACAACAGCATTAAATTTACTTCTTAGTGTTGGGTATAGAACATCGTCACGATCCACACGAGCAATTGGCTTGTTAGTTGGGATAGTGATGATTTCCATGTTATAGATTTCTCTAAATTCTTCTGCTTCAGTTTTAGCTGTACCAGTCATACCAGCAAGCTTATCGTACATACGGAAGAAGTTTTGATATGTGATATTGGCCATTGTTTTTGTTTCATCTTGGATTTCAACGCCTTCTTTAGCTTCAATAGCTTGGTGAAGACCGTCTGAATAACGACGTCCATCCATAACACGACCAGTAAATTGATCAACAATTTTTACTTCATTATCTTGAACCACATAATCAATATCTAGTGACATAACATAGTTAGCACGTAGAGCTTGATCCATATGGTGATTTAAGACTGTATTGTCAATATCATACAAGTTATCTAAACCGAAGTTGTCTTCAGCTTTTCTGATACCTGTTTCAGTTAAACTGATTGATTTAGTAGGCCAATCAATAGCATAATCGTCTTCATCAAGTGTCTTAACAAAACGATCTGTACGAACGTACATAGCAGTTGATTTTTCAGCACCACCAGAAATAATCAAAGGTGTTCTAGCTTCATCAATAAGAATTGAGTCAACCTCATCGACAATAGCAAATTGCAGATGACGTTGAACCATTTCTTCCTTGTAGACAACCATGTTGTCACGTAGGTAATCGAATCCTAGTTCACTGTTTGTTGAATATGTAATATCACAATTGTATGCTTCACGTTTTTGATCTGAGTCTAGTTGGTTAACATTAAGTCCAACAGTTAGACCTAACCACTTGTATAACTCACCCATCTCTTCAGCATCACGAGATGAAAGGTACTCATTAACAGTAACAACGTGTACACCGTTACCAGATAGAGCATTTAAGTATACTGGTAGTGTAGCAGTAAGTGTCTTACCTTCACCAGTCTTCATTTCAGCAATATTACCTTCGTGAAGTGTAATACCACCAATCAATTGAACTCTAAATGGATATAGTCCTAGAACACGCTTTGCTCCTTCACGAGCAGTAGCAAATGCTTCTGGTAAAATATCATCTAAAGTTTCACCTTTTTCTAATCTTTCTTTAAATTCAGGTGTCTTAGCTTTTAGCTGATCATCAGTTAGTTTACTGTATGCGTCTGAATAGCTTTCAATCTTGTCAGCTATTCTTCCCATACGTCTTAGTTCACGGTTATCACTTTCGACCCATTTTCTTAAGGGATTTGCCATAGTATAATTCTCTCCTAAATGTTTAAAACAATACTAATATCATAGCATTTTTTATATCAATTTTAAACCACTATTAGTGTGTAATTAAAAAACACTTTCAGAACTAATATATTACACCCTGACAAAGTTATTCACAAGGAATAAAAAAAGAACTTAATTATAATATTAAGTTCTTTTTTATTATATAAACCTATTCGTTTGTTTCCAATAGACCATATTTTCCGTCATTTCTCTTGTATACAATACTTGCTCCATTTGTTTCTGAATCTTCAAAAATAAAGAATTCATGGCCAAGCATTTCCATTTGTAAAATAGCTTCTTGAGCATCCATTGGTTTTAGAGAAAGTCTCTTTGTTCTAACGATATTTTGTTCTGCATCTTTTGCATCTTCATCCACATCATCAAATAAATCTGCAGAAAAATCTCCGTCTACATCATCCAATGAAATAGCTTTGATTCCACCAGAATCACGTGTTTTACGATTTACTTTTGTCTTAAATTTTCTGATTTGACGTTCTAGTTTATCAATCACTAGATCAATACCAGCATACATATCATCGTTTAATTCTTCAGCTCTTAATGTTACATATGAAAGAGGAATAGTAACTTCCACTTTTGTTCCTTTTGTGGGATATGTCTTTAAATTAACATGAGCAACAGGAGTGCTACCATCGTTAAAATATTTATTCAATTTTTCAAGCTTCTTTTCAACATACTCACGCATTGCGGGTGTTACTTCAACGTTTTCGCCACGTACATTAATTTTTAGCATAATTCTTTCTCCTTACAACTATTGGAAATTTAAGAGCTATCTAACTCTTGGGTTAATTATATACTTTTTATGCAAACATTGGCAACGTTTTCAAGAACGAACTAGTGAAAAAGTTAATATTTTTTTATAACCAGCTTTATTTAATGCTTTTTGTGCGTGTGTTATTGTACGTCCACTTGTATAAATATCGTCTATCAATAATATTTTAGAATTTTCAGAAATTTGATTTTGCTTAACTGTAAAACTCTGTGCTGTTGAAACTCTCTCTTTAAATGATTTACGTGATTGAAAATCTTCAATATCATTTTTTTCTAACATACATTCCAACTTAAATACACGGTTGTACATTTCAAAAACATGGTCAAACCCTCTATAATCGTAATGGCTTCTGGCATTTGGAACAAAAGTTGCAATATCGAAATCAAGCTGTTTTTTAAACTTTTCTAGCTCATTATCAAATAGTCTTGATAACTCTACATCCCCCATAAATTTATAGGTACGAAAGTATTCTTTCATCTGTAAATTATATTTAAATATCGATTTATGATTAACTAATATATTTTCTGTTTTCTCCCACATAATGCAATTACCACAGATACTTTGGTTACTATTACCCATGCAACGTAAACAAATATTTCGACTCTCAATAGTTTGAAACCTACTTAAGCAAAAATCGCATAGTTCCATATTTATTGGGATATTAAAGGTAAGGATGTCTCTCCATCTGGGAATATCATTAATTATGCTATTGCACAGTAGACAATTCATTATTTAATTAACCTGTTCATTCTTTTTATTTCTTTCACCGCACCTGAAATATTTTTATTGTACTGATTATAGAAAAAATAAATTTTGTCACTTCCTGGCACTGAATCTCTCCCCACTCTTCCAGCAATTTGGATTAGTGCCATCTTTGAATATCTAGCAGAGTCTGCATGTATTACAATCACATCAATTTGTTTAAACGTGACGCCTCGTTCTAATATAGTTGTCGTTAAAAGTATATCAACTTCTGAATCTCTAAATTTTTGAATTTTTTCAATTCTTTGTGGATCTTTTGAATGAACTTGATTGATTTTAATATCAGGATATATCTTCTTTAAATTTAAATAGAATCTGTTCATATGTTCAATATCTGGGAAAAATATCAAGCCCCTTGTATTTGACTTAATCCATTGATTTATCAAATACCTTATTCGTGGATTAACATTCATAAACAAAGAATTGCGGAGTAGTAGTTTCAGCTTAGGTAATGGCAATGATCTTCCATGGAATCTCTGGTAAAGTTTTGATAAATTTAGTTTATTTGCACTAACTTCGTCTAGTAAATTAGTTGGAGGAGTTGCAGATAGGTAAATGACGCTAGCATTAGCAGATTGTGATTTTTGGATAGCATTCCAAAGTACCTGATTTCCGTTTAGTGGGAAAGCATCTACTTCATCAATAATCAATAAATCAAATGCTTTAGAGAATTTAATCAATTGGTGCACGGTAGCAATAAGAACTTGTGTCATGTGATAATTATCTTCAATTTTTCCATGCGAAATAGACATCGATGTATCGGGAAAAGCACTCTTCAAACGAGGATATAATTCATTGCAAACATCCAGTCTAGGAGAACATATTGCTACTCTTTTTCCATCCATTATTGCTTGTTTTAACAAAGGAAATATAATTTCCGTTTTCCCCGCACCTGTGACTGCCCACACCAAATGATTTTCTTGTAACTTATAACTTTCTAATAGTTCTTGAGAAACTCTCTTTTGAAGTGTAGTAAGCTCACCCAGCCAATATAATGGATTCAAATTCATTTCAAAATTAACATCAGCATTACTAACTAATATCTGATCACCGAGCTTTATCCTGCCTAAATTTATACAATTTCGACAATAAATCATTTTTGATTTAAAATTAACTTTATTAAATTCAGATATACACCTATTGCATCTATACCTTATCTCATTTAATTGCTCAATTCCGGGAACTTCTTTAACCCCTATCTGGTTAAGATAATTGATAGTATCCAAATCTAAAGAGTTTTTTAAAGTGATTCGTCCACCTAAATACTGATTAATATTTTCCATATTTAAAATTACGAATAGGAGTATGATATTGCCTAATTATTTAACAATCAAAGAACCATTTGCTTTTGAACAAGAAATAAAAAAATCTAAATTCATTGCACATTTGGCTCCTACAAACTCTGAACAAGAAGCAAAAGAATTTATTGAAAAAATAAAACTTCAAGAAAAGAATGCTACACATAATTGTTCAGCCTATGTTGTTCTAGAAAATATAGAAATAGAAAGAATGAGTGATGACGGCGAGCCTAGTGGTACAGCAGGAGCACCAATTCTAAACGTTATTCAGCAAAATAATCTAAAAAACATTAGTGTAGTAGTAACGAGATATTTTGGAGGTATCAAACTTGGAGCTGGAGGATTAATCAGAGCCTATTCTTCATCCACCTCAAAGGCAATAGATGAAATTCCTATTTTTGAAAATAGAATTCAACAAGGATTTAATTTGAATATTCCTTATTCTTTATTTGATAAATTTGAAAACTTTTCTAAAAAAGAAAATATTAATCTACTCAACAAAGCTTTTTCTGAGAATGTAAATCTTGATATTTTTTTAGATTTAGAAAATTGTGATGAGATTATAGCAAACATAAATAATGAGTTCCAAGGGAAAATTGATATTATTAAAACAAATACTGAAGAATTATTAGTTCCCATAAAAAAATAGACATCCTAACGGATGTCTATTTTTTTTCATCTAATTTGCTAATAAATTTTTGAAAGATATGCAGTAAAGGCTGCCTATTTTCCCCAATCAATCCTATGGTTTCAACGAAAAGTTCCAAACCAATAAGAACAAATATCGTTAGTAAAATGCTACCCCAGAAACTTGAAATTGGATAAAGCATTGAAATAAAGGCAAATATTAATGCGATACCATATATAGCAAGCACTGTTTGTCGATGACTTAATCCAAGCTGCATCAATCTATGATGTAAGTGATGCTTATCAGCTTGTGTAATAGGTTTTTTATTCAAAAATCGTCTTAACATTGCATAAACGGTATCAGTTATAGGAACACCCATTATCACAACCGGGATCAATACTGTAACGAATGTTACATTTTTTAGTCCCTTTAAAGAAAATACTGCCATCATAAATCCAATAAATAATGATCCTGTATCACCCAAAAATATTTTAGCAGGGTTAAAGTTGTGTGGTAAGAATCCAATAAGTGAAGCTACAAGAGCAAATATCCATATAGAAATATAAATATTGTTTGTATTAAGGAAGAAATATCCTACTATTCCCATAGTGAAAAGAGAAATTATTGAAACTCCAGTAGCAAGTCCATCTAAACCATCAATTAAGTTAACTGCATTAGTTATGGCTAAGATCCAAATAATTGTTATTGGGAAACTCCACCAACCTAAATTAAATGATCCGATAAATGGAAGACTAACTTCGTTCATCTTGATATCAGCTAAGAAATATATAACCAAAGCTGCTGCAAGAATACCTGCCATCTTTGCTTTGGGAGAAAGCTCTCTAATATCGTCAATCAATCCGGTCAAAATAATAATACATTCAGCTAAAAACACACTGAATAATTCGTGAGTGGGAAGTTGCCCCCTCAGCAAGACAAAGGTAGAAAAAGTAAATGCAATAAATATAGCTAATCCACCAATAGTGGGCATAGGCTTTTTATTAACTCGGCGAGCATTAGGCTTATCAACTGCACCCAAAATAAATGCCAATTTAACTACAAATGGTGTGATAACTGCAGACAATATCATTGTCAAAAAAAGCGACACAATTACGTTAAACATACTTTCCCAAAACTCTCTTTCAATCTAATGTATTTATTATACCTTATATGTATATCTATGATCAGTATTTAAAAAAAGATTAAGTGTTTATACACTTAATCTTTTTATTTAGCTAATTCAACTTTTCTAACTTCACGAATAACTGTAACTTTGATATGACCTGGATAATCCAAATCTTTTTCAATTTCATTTTTGATATCACGTGAAAGAATTGTAGCTTGTTCATCTGATACTTGTTCAGGTTTAACCATAATTCTAATTTCATGACCAGCTTGAATGGCATATGTCGTATCGACACCATCGTGTTTCAAGGCAATCTCTTCAAGTTTTTCTAATCTATGAATATAATTTTCCATTGATTCAGATCTTGCTCCAGGTCGAGCAGCTGATATAGCATCTGCCGCAGCAACAATTGTAGCAATCAATGATGTAGGTTCTACATCACCATGATGTGAAGCAATAGTATTTATTATGACATCAGGAAGTTTGTACTTCTTGGCAATATCAACACCAATATCAACATGAGATCCTTGAACCTCACGATCAATAGCCTTCCCAATATCGTGTAACAATCCTGCTCGTTTAGCTAACATAACATCTTCACCTAATTCAGCTGCCATAATTGCGGATAATTTAGCAACCTCAATTGAGTGATTTAAAACATTCTGACCATAACTTGTTCTATATTTCATACGTCCGATGATCTTAATAAGATCGGGATTCATAGATGGTAATCCTAACCCATATAGAGTTTGTTCTCCAACTTCTCGGATATAGTCATCCATCTCTTTACGAGATTTATCAACCATCTCCTCAATTCTAGCCGGATGAATTCTTCCATCTTCGATTAATTTTTCAAGTGTACTCTTTGCAATCTCTCGACGAACGGGATCAAACGCACTAAGAGAAACAATCTCGGGCGTATCATCGATGATAAGATCTACACCTGTCAAGGCTTCAATAGTACGGATATTTCTACCCTCTCGACCAATAATACGTCCCTTCATATCTTCGTTTGGAAGTGTAACTGTAGATACTGTTGTTTCAGAAACTGTATCAGCTGCACTTCTTTGAATTGCAGATACGATAAGACTCTTAGCTTCTTTAGCAGCACGCTGATGAGCAATTTCATCACTTTCATTAATCATTTTAGCTCGTTCTGCTACAAGCTCTTGATTTAGTTCATCAAGAATTATTTCTCTTGCTTCATCATGAGTTAAATTACTGATTCTGTTTAATTCCGCTTGTTGTTGTTCTAATGTTTCCGTCAGTTGTTTTTTAATTTCATCAAGTTTATTTTTTTCAGAAGCTAAATTAGATTCATTTTTTTCAAGATTTTCTTCACGTTTTTCAAGTGATTGATCTTTACGATCTAGAATTTCTTGACGTTCCAACATGCGATCTTCTTGCTTTTGAACGTCTTTACGACGTTCTTTAAGATCAGCTTCTTGTTGGTCACGATATTCATGAACACTTTCTTTGGCTTCTAAGATTTTTTCCTTTTTTATTGCTTCTGCGCTAGCTTTTGCATTGGCAATAATATCATCGGAATTTTGTTTTGCTTGAGAAAGTTTATTATTAATTGCCTTTTGTCCACCGAAATATCCGGCGCCAATTCCAATTATTAATGTTATTAAAGCAAATGAGAGGATAACGATAGCACTAGACATGCTATCACCTCCAAATAGTTTATTTTTCTGTGTGTTATATATTAACTTTTCATTACAATTTAATACATATTACATATTATAGAATAAATATGTTCTGTGCACCACATAAATAAAAAAAAAGAGACTAAAAATGTCTCTTTTTTTATTCTTCAATATCATCATCGGGAATTAATTCTGTGACTACTTCATCCTTTGATGATTCTTCTTCAGTACTCTTGTCCATACCGTAAGCTTCTCTAACAGCTTTGCGAATTTCTAACATCTTATCTTGATTTTCAGATAGATACTTCTTGGCGTTCTCTCTACCTTGGCCAATTCTCTCATCATTGTATGAATACCATGATCCACTCTTATCAATGATATCTTTTTCAACGGCCATGTCTACTAGTTCCCCAGTTTGAGAAATACCATATCCATACATAATATCTACCAAAGCAACTTTAAATGGAGGAGCAACTTTATTTTTAACAACTTTTATTTTTGTACGGTTACCAATAACATCTGATCCGTCTTTAATTTGTTCAGATCTTCTAACTTCCAAACGAATAGTTGAATAAAATTTTAATGCTCGTCCACCAGGAGTAGTCTCAGGATTTCCAAACATAATTCCGACTTTTTCACGAATTTGGTTGATAAATAGTGCAATTGTTTTTGTTTTGTTGATAGAACCTGATAATTTACGTAATGCCTGTGACATAAGTCTAGCTTGCAACCCAACATGAGAGTCCCCCATGTCACCTTCAATTTCAGCTCGTGGTACCAAAGCAGCAACCGAATCAACAACAACGATATCTACGGCACCACTAGATACTAGTGCATCAGCAATTTCTAATCCTTGCTCACCAGTATCTGGTTGTGACAATAGTAAATCATCAATATTTACACCCAATGCTGTAGCATAGGCAGGATCCATAGCGTTTTCAGCATCAATATATGCAGCTGTACCACCATTTTTTTGCACTTCAGCAACAGCATGCAATGCTACTGTAGTTTTACCAGAACTTTCTGGTCCGTAGATTTCAACAATTCTTCCTCGTGGAAATCCACCTACTCCAAGAGCATCATCCAAAGCCAATGATCCAGAAGAAACAGTTTGGACTTGAGTATTCAAGTCCTCACCCATTCTCATGATGGCTCCCTTACCAAAATCCTTTTCAATTTGTTTAATGGCTGTTTCTAGAGCCTTTTCTCTTTCGTCTTTGACCAAAATTTCTTCCTCCTACGAAGACAAGTTATTCTTTAAAGATAATATAACAGATTTTTTACCAGAAAGCGAACAAATGTTTGCTTTTATTTAAGAACATTTTTTATCATTAGAAAAGCACTTAGAACGGACTTATTTCTAATTAATTCCCTATCTCCTGTAAAATGAAATTCTTCAGTTACAACATTATCTTCCAAACTTACGCCTATAAACACTGTTCCCACTGGGTTACCTTCTAGTGGATCAGGACCCGCAACACCAGTCAAACCAACACCCAAATTAGCATTCATTTTTCTAGCAGATTTAATAGCCATATCAGCGGCAACTTCAGAACTTACAACCGTATTTTCTTCAATGATATTTTTTGATACACCAATCAAATCAATCTTGGACTGATCTGAATATGTTACAAAACCTCCCTCCAAGATTTCAGATGCTCCTGGAACATTTGCAACTGTTGCCAAAAATAACCCTGAAGTTAGACTTTCAGCAGCTGTAATTTTGATATTTTTTAATTTCAATTGATTTACAATTTCTTCAAATAAAAAAGAAAAATCAACTAAATTAAATTTAGCTAATTTTTCTATTTGAGTGAAATTTTCAATTTTATTATTCATAATCATTACTCTTTTAAAGTACGTTTTATTTTTTGAAAAGATCTTTTGTCTGTCTAAAGTAGTCATATCCTGAATACAAGGTAAATATTAGACAGATGTATAGCATAATCTCACCAAGTGGAATATGGATCATGCTAAAGAAAATATTATGTAGTAATAAGAAAATAATTGCTAACATTTGTGTAAATGTTTTTATTTTACCAGGCATTTGAGCTGCCATAACAGTTCCGCCTTCTTCAAGAACCAACATCCTCAAACCAGTAACTGCTAATTCGCGACAGACAATAATTGCGATAACCCATGCAGGAGCCATACCCAATTCTACCAAGAAGATAAAAGCAGTCATGACTAACATTTTATCAGCCAATGGATCAGCAAATTTTCCAAAATTTGTAACTAATTTATTCTTTCGTGCAATCTTACCATCAGCTAAATCTGTAAGAGACGCAACAATAAATACAATTGCAGCAAGTATATGATTACAAGGGATTAAGTCATTAAAAACATAGACATCGCCCAAATTTGTCCAACTAAATGCCAACAAAATAATAAATACCGGAATTAAAAGAATTCTGAATAACGTTAATTTATTTGGTAAATTCCATTCCATTTGATTTCTCGATTCTCTTTTTATTTAACTTTAAATGTATAAGTCTTTACTAAAGCTGAACTGGTAGATGATGAACTAGCTGTGCCTAAATCCACATCTTTGTTGTTCAATTTGATAGTTGTGATGTTTGCGTTACCTGTATGTACAGTAAATTGTTTAACATCCTTAGGAACAGTCGTTGATTTACTTTGTCCAGATGACAAGGCTTGTTGCCAAATTGTTTCTGAATCTTCTTCAACCTGAATCCAAGCTTGACCACCAGTAGCTGTTACTTCCAGAGGTACACCATCACTAGGAATGTTTTCAATATTAAATGTATCATCTTCACTAGCTGCTTTTACAGAAAACTCTGTACTCTTAGTTTCTGTAGATTTTTTAGGTGTTGCTTTCTTTTTAGTTGCTGACTTAGTTTGAGAAGAACTATCCTTTGGAATCGTTACTTGAGAAGAATCATTTGAACGATGAGTCATTCCAAATACAACTACCCCAACTATCAAAATAATTACTACAACTACAATGATTTGTGGAATGTAATCTCTCATACGACTAAATAATGAAGGAGTGTCATCCTTAACAGATCTAGTCTTAGTTTCAGTTTTTTCAGGTTGCTTGGGCTGAGAATCAGGAATGATTGCTTTGTATTCTTCTAATAATTCGTCATTAGATAAATCAACAGCTTCCGCATATTGTTTTATAAATGCGCGCACATAAAAATCACCAGGAAGATGGTCAAATTGACCTTCTTCAATGGCAATTAAATATCTCTTTTGTAGTTTTGTGATTTGTTGTAAATCATCAATTGTATAGCCTTTTTTAATACGTGCACTTCTTAATTTTTGACCGATTTCGTCCATGTCATACCACCGTATAAATAATTTAAATAATTATAACATATAACTTCTTATAATCGCTACTACTACAATAACCAGCCACCCGCAAAATAAATAGTTTGACCGGTTAAATAATTGGATTCCGAATTTACTATATAACTTACAAAATTTGCAATTTCTTGAGGTTGAGCCAATCGATTAGCTGGAATCTCATCTTTTATAGACTGCAAATCTTCTTTAGAAAATTCATTGTTCATCTTTGTTGCAACTGCACCAGGTGCAATAACGTTAACACTAATACCAAGTGATGCTACTTCTTTAGAATATGCGTCTGCAAAAGTATTTATAGCACCTTTGACAGTACTGTAAACCACTTCCATTGCAGAACCAACTTTACCATAGATTGAACCTATAAAAACTACTCTTCCGTGACCTGATTTTGCCAGCTTATCTTGGATATTCTTCAAAATAAGGATGGGGGTTTTTATATGTATATTAATTAAAGAACTAACTTCTGACTCATCTATGTCTGTTAATAATTTGTAGTATGTATTACCTTGGGCAAAAACAACGGCATCCACTTGAAAAAGTTGATCCAGCAAATTGCTTACTTCACCTTGATCCATATCAAATTGCACTGGAATAAAATCTTGATTTGGATACAAACTTTGCAATTCTGACAAAAGATCATCTATTCTAGACTTATTTTTATTGTAATGAATATACAATGAACAACCATCTTGAGCTAATTTTTTTGCTACTTCATTTCCAATATCACCAGAACTCCCCATTATAAGTGCAAACATTATTTTTTCTCCGATAATAAATGATAGTAAGTATAGTTATCCGGATTTAACACTAATTCTGCTACCTCATTCAAATCATTTATAGTGATTCCGTCAATAATATCAATCAACTTCAAATAATCTGTGTCATAGAAATATAACTCTGCTACTTGATTAGCTATAGATTCAGGTGAATTTTGAGCAAAAACATATGAGCCTATTGCATCAAGTTTTATTTGTTGAAATTTAGTAGCAGTCAAAGCATTTTTTAGTATTTCTGTTGTTAAATGACTACTCATAAATTCTCTGAATTCATCTGGTTTTGGTGTTGTTCCACTGATTATCACAAAACAATAATTGTTTTCTGCTACGACGTTGTATGAAAAACTGTCATCGATTATTCCTGAATTAGTTAACTCTTCATAATAATCTGAAGATTCTCCAACTAATGTCTCCATAACCATATTGATCTCAAATTGTAACTCAACCAATGATTTGGAAGTTTTATCTAAGTCAACACGAATACCAAATGAACTTCTGCTCTGACTAATTTCCATAGTATTTTGTCCACCGTCAGAAATTGGTTCAAAAGGTCGCATAATCTTGTTAGGCATAGGATCAGTGGCTTCAAGATCAAATTCATTTACAATTTCTTCCACTTTATCTATATCCACATTTCCTACTAGAACAAGATTCATATTTTTGGGTTGATAGTAGCGATAATATGTTGAAAGTAAATTTTCATTATTTATTTCTTTGAGTGATTCACTAGTTCCAGCAATATCAGCACTTATAGGATCATTTGGATAAAGCTGAGATAATATTTTTTGCTCTAAAACCCATTCAGGCATATCTAAGTACATCTGAATTTCTTGATCAATTATTCCTCTTTCAGAATTGACATTTTTCTTAGTGAAATAAGGATTACTTACTAAATCTAGCAAGATTCTCAAATTATCATATGGATTTTCAATTGTTTGAAATAAATATGCAGTCTTTGTATAGCTAGTATATGCATTAGTGTTAGCACCATATTCAGCAAATTTTTCGCTAACATCGTAACCAGGTTTAGCAAATAGTTTATGCTCAATAAAATGAGCTATCCCAGCAGGAAGTTGCTCACCATCTTCAAGTAATGTATTTACTGATCCAAAATTAACCATAACTAAACCATATATTTGGTTAAAATTAGGCATCTGAATTACTTGAATTTCAAATCCATTTTTTAATTTTCTTGTAACTTTTTCCAGCTTTGCGACCATTGTTTAGTCTCCAATTAATTGATATTGTGCAATTACTTTCATAGAACTAGCTACCTCTGCAACTTGTGCAACGTCTACTTTTTCTAACTCTACTCTAAATTTCTCATCATCTAATAATGATTGAGGATAAATAATATCCCAAATACTACGATTTATGTAGTGTTGAATTGAGTCACTTCCTATTAAGCGTCTAGTAGACATTACTTTTTTAGCGTGTTCAATCTGATCAGCTGATACATTACCATTTTTTATATAGTCTATTTGATCCGAAATTAATTCTACAGTTTTATTCAAAGAATTAGCATCTAGACCAGCGTGAATTGTAACTAATCGACTAATAGGTTGATACGAGCTTGAAACAGAATAAGCTAAGCTATTCTTCTCGCGGACTTCTTGGAATAACTGAGATTGATCATCCCCACCTAAGATAAGATTCATAATTTGTGGAGCCAAAAAGCTGATATCTTCAGATATTTTTTCAGTAGTAAAAGCCTCAGCTATCCTACTTTGGTTGAGTTTTTTATGCTCTTTTTGAATAGCAGGAGTTTCCTTTAGTTCATCAAAATTATCAAATTTCAAATCTAAAGTAGGTCGTTCTTTTTGGAAAAATTCGGCTAACTTGCCATCTTCGAAAATATTGATAATTTCTTGTTCATCAACATCACCAACAACATTGATAACAACTGTGTCTTCAGAAATAACTTTTTTATAGTAATCCAATAATCCCTGATTAGTAATATTTTCAACTTGCTCAACTGTACCAAAAATAGGTAATTGTTTATTAACATTGTTCTTATAAATCAAACGATTCAATGCCAAAGAACTAACTAAATCTTGATTGTCATCTATTGATAACAAATTGGAAATTAAGTTACTTTTCTCAGTATCAAATGCAGTTTTTTCAAATAAATTATTTTCAATATTAAGATTTAAAATAATTTCTGACAATAATTCCAAATTCTCTTTTATTAAATTATCTCCACCAATCAAAAATTGTGGATCTGCAAATTCTGCACTGATAGCTAAATCGTTGTAGTTAATTAATCCTCTAGTGTAAACATTAATTTCTGTACCGTAAAGTTCCATTTCACGGTCATTTAACTTCTTAAATGTGGGATATTTTTTTGTAGAATTAGACAATACATTTGCTAATAATCTACGTTGTGCGTTTTCATCCTTCAACAAGGGGCGTAAAAAATCTATTTGTACCTTAATAGTTCTGAATTTCTGCATTGGGATTATATTTAACACAACATTTTTTGCTATTTCTTTTCTCAAATCTAATTATCCGCCTGATTATTTTTTAGTTGTTCTAATTGTTCAGGAGTAATCAAAACTTTCCTTTGCTTACTTCCTTCTGATGGTCCAACAATTCCTTTTTCTTCCATCAAGTCTACAATTCTAGCTGCTCGATTGTAACCTATTTGGAATCTTCTTTGTAACATAGATGTACTTGCACCTTGTTGGTTTACGACTAGTTCTAGTGCATCATTCCAGTATTCATCATTAGGTTTTTCGTTACTTTCAGATGAATTTTCTTCCATATCCGTCGGTATCATTTCTTCATTGTACTCTGCTTCTTGCTGATCGCTAACAAAGTTTACAACATTTTCAACTTCTGTTTCAGAAATATAGGCACCTTGAACACGAGTAGGTTTACTTTTACCTATTGGTTGGAATAACATATCTCCTCTACCCAATAACTTTTCTGCACCAACAGAATCTAAAATTGTTCTAGAATCAACACCACTTGATACAGCAAAAGCTATTCTTGACGGAATATTTGCTTTAATCAAACCAGTAATAACATCAACAGATGGACGTTGCGTAGCAATTATAATATGCAATCCAGCAGCACGTGCCATTTGTGCCAAACGAACAATTGCTGCTTCTACTTCATGTCCTGCAACCATCATCAAATCTGATAACTCATCTACAATTACAACTATGAATGGCAAACGTTCCATTTGTTGATCTTCTGAAGCTGTCTTATTAAATTCATCGACAGAAGAATTGTATTCGCCGATATTTCGATGATTTGTTTCTGCAAAAAGCTTATATCTTCTTTCCATCTCTTGTACAGCTTTTTGTAGTGCACCAGCAGCACGTCTTGAGTCTGTAACTACCGGAATTAACAAATGAGGTATTCCATTATAAATATTTAACTCAACCATTTTAGGATCAATAAGAATTAATTTTACTTCATTTGGCTTAGATTTCATCAAAATACCAGTAATTATTGTGTTGATTGCAACAGATTTACCTGAACCTGTAGAACCAGCTATAAGTAAATGCGGCATTTTTGTGATATCTGCTTCTATTATGTTACCTGTAACATCCTTACCCAAAGGAACGGTTAAGGGATGAATCTTATCAGGTTGTCTTTCAGTTATTTCTTTAAATGAAACTGTGGAAACTGTCGTATTAGGGACTTCAATACCTACAAATGATTTACCTGGAATTGGTGCCTCAATACGAATATCCTTAGCAGCCAATGCTAAGGCAAGATCATCTGCAAGATTGACAATTTTACTTACTTTTACACCAACGGCAGGCTGAATTTCATATTTTGTAACTGCGGGACCCAAACTAGCTTTTTTAACTTCAACATCGACACCAAAACTCTTGAATGTAGCTTTTAATTTGTCTTTGTTTTGATCAATTAATCTTACTTCATCACTTTGATCAGCTTGAACAACATCAGTCAAAAGATCAACAGATGGTAATTCATAGTTTTCATCTACAGAATTATTTGATTTTGTTTTATTTTCTACTGGTGTAGGTAAATCCTTATCTCCAGAGTTTCCCATACCATGAGGCTGAGACATAATAGTTGCTGAGGGTTTTTCAGCAGGTTTTGTAGTTGATACAGTAGGTTGGTTAGGGATATCAATATGAAATTCCGATTCTGGCTCTTCCTTTTGAGTATCATTGGCAAAAGTATTAATATCTTGAAATTTACTGTCATCCCTAACAACATCTTGTTGTGGTTTGTTTTCTGTATTTGCCTTTTGATTTTCCTCATGTGTTTCTCGATAATTGTCTAATCCCTTGGAAGTAGATTCTTTCATCGATTTCATGCCATTCTTTATTTTAACAAGGACACTGGTTGTAAATATAGCAACCTGCTTCATTGTAAAATTAAATAACATCAAAATACCCACAACAATTAAAAATATTGTTACAAAGTAAGTCCCTGCGGTTGAAAACATTGGCATAAAGAAACCATATAGATAAGCTCCAATCATACCTCCACCTACGGATTGTTGAACAGCAACTTTAGCTATATCCGCAGATAATATGTTCCAAGTTACTTGAGCAAAGTTATGATACAGCTTCATTTGACCAAATAGTATGGCATGTAATAAGACCAGAGAACCTAAATAAGTTATCAAAAAGCCAACATTTCGTTTCAGATTCATCATTGGGAATCGACCTGTGGCTATAACAAATACACTTGCAAAAATTGTTATTATTAATAGAACTGGATAACTATCCCCTACGAATATTCTATAAATATTATCGAAAAATCGTCCTACTAACCCAAATTGAAACAATCCTAATACTGATAAGACAATAGATACTAAACTAACAACAGAACCTACTATACGTTCATTCTGGTTAGTTTTTTTACTGGAATTTTTGCTAGTTTTTTTAGACTTTTTCTTTGCTACTTTTTTAGCCATTAATTATTCACCCATTTTGCTCAATATTACTTTAAATTATACCTTTATCTCATAAGAAAAAGAGATTTCTAAAATTAATCTTAAAAAAATAACAGCCTATAGGCTGTTATTTTTTATTGATTTTCATTTGCTGTGAAGTTAAGTGAAACACCTTTGTTCAAAGTTATTGCTGTTACTTGATATGTAAGAGTTTCAATATACTCTATTAGTGGTCGACTTAATCTTTTGATTTCTTCTCCGTCAATTTCAGAAGCATCACCATGGAAATCTACCAATTGAATTACTTGTCCAAGCAATCCGGTTACCCTAAATGGTGCATTTTCTGTGTGAATATCAAAAGGAATCACAATTTGGAAAAATGCACCTTCTGAATCATCTAATACATTTCCATCTTGATCTTTTAAGTCAGGTTTTACCGTATTAACTTGAATATCTTGGCTAACCTCTGCTGTTTGTGCTTCAACGTCGTAGTGAAAACTGTCAACTTGAATTGGTCCCCTATTTGCCTTCATAAATAAAAACTCCTCTAATCTAATTTATCATTTTCATAATGGTGCGATAATTCTAATCCTGCAAAGTTTTGTTGTCTTATAGCCTCATAAATAACTAGTGCACAACTATTTGCAAGATTCAACGCGCGAATATTATCACTCATAGGAATACGTAAACATTTTTCAGGATTCTTACGCATAAATTTTTCAGGCAATCCAGTGGTTTCTTTACCAAATAAGAAATAATGATCAACATCTGTATTAGAAAAATCGTTGTCACTATAGACTTTATCTGAAAATTTTGTAATGAGGTATAAGTATTGGTCATCAGGAACAGAATCCAGAAATTCGTCCAAATCATCATGATAAGTTATCTTAACCTTATCCCAATAATCCAAACCAGCACGCTTCATCTGTGCATCATCTGTACTAAATCCTAATGGTCTAATAAGATGTAATTCCGTATTAGTTCCCGCACACGTTCTTGCTATATTACCAGTATTTGCTGGCATTAGGGGTTCATATAATACAATATGATTTGTCATTTTTGAATATCCTTTATTTTTTATTAAAAAAACGCATACCCTCGGTTATAAACACGGCAAGGGCATACGTTAGTGATCTTCATGATTTATTTGCTTTTATCAAAACTTATTCTGAGAAAAACAGATAAACGTAAAGTATAAACTATATTATAGACACAATATCCATGTTTATCAACCCATATAAACTTACTTCTTTGTATCTTCTGTTTCTTCAATTATTACTTCAGGTTCATCATACCAATCGTTATTTTTCTTTACCCATTCAAAGACTCTTACGAACAAGATTTTCAAAATAGCAAAGATTGGAATACCAGCTATCATTCCAACTAATCCATACATTCCTGCTGAAACTAGCAAGACCAAAATAGTTGTGACCGGATGCATTTGCATCTTGTTACCAACAATAATTGGTGAAACAACACGAGTTTCAATAGTTTGCTCAACCACAAACACAATCAAAACTTTCAATATCATTGAAGGAGCAACAAATGCAGCAATAACTAATGAAGGGATTAAAGCCAATGTTGAACCAACATAAGGAATTAAGTTTAAAATTCCCGCAATAATTCCCAGTACTAGAGCATACTTTTGACCGATTATTAGGTAACCAACAAAGAACATTACTGCTACCCAGAAAGCGACTGTCAACTGACCTGTAATATATGAGCTAAGAGACTGACTAATTTCTGATAAAGTTTCGCCAGTTGATTTCTTTAATTTTGTAGGTACATATTTCAAAATTGATTGTTTGAACTTCTTATCATCTTTTAACATGAAGAATAAGATAAATGGAGCTGTCAACAAGATAACAACAATATTTGTAACGATACCTACAGCAGAACCAATGTTATTAAATGCACTTGGTGCCATTTTCTTCAAGGCGTCTTGTAAATGAGCTGATATACTACCATCAGATCCTTCAAAATTCTTCTTAAAGTAGCCTAACTTTGGATCATCTAATAATTTATCTAAACTATTATTAACTGAAGTCCAGTATTGTGGCCAATTTTTTATCAATGAATCTATTTGATTTTGCAAAAATGGAATTAACGACATAACTCCCCAAACCAACAAAATGGCAATGATAACAAAAACAAAACTTATTGAGATAACCCGATTAATATTAAATTTTCTTTCTAAAACATTAATCAGTGGATTAATCAAATAGTAAAGAACAAGTGCCAGTAGTACTGGCGGCAAAATAATATTTAAGATTCCCCATAGAGGATTAAAAACAGATTGAATTTTTGTAAATACAAAAATTATTAAAAACAGCAAAAAGATATTAAAAAGAATTACAGTTGCTCTATTATTTAAAAATAATCGATAGAACCAACTTTTTTCATTATCATGTTGAGATTTCATAATGGCTCCTAGTAGTATCAAAAATTTATTAAGAATATTATACTGTATACTATATCATTATCGGAGGTAAATTTTATGCAAGAAAATGTCTTATTTAGTGGTTATACAAAAAACGATGGTAAAGGTGTCTACAAATCATCTCTAGATACTGAGACAAATACTCTGACTACACCTGAACTATTAGTTGAACTTAACAATCCTACATACATCGATGTAACGAATGATTTAAAATTAATTGTCTTGGCAAAAGATGGCGATAAAGGTGGAATCGTTGTCTATGACATAAACAACGAACCAACTCTTTTGGATAGTGATTTTTCAGAATCTACCTCTCCTTCTTACGTTAAGTTTGATGAGAGCAGACGTCTAATCTTCAGTGCTTACTTCCATTTAAGTAAAGTAAAGATTGATCGTCTCAATGAAGAAAATAAAATTGAACATCTATCAGAGATCAACTTCACAGGATCAGGTCCTAGACCTGAACAAGATCAATCTAAACCTCACTATAGTGCACTTACACCAGATGGTAAATTAATAATTTGTGATTATGGTAATGATCATATCTCTATCTACGACATTGATGACCCACACAATCCTAAATTATTAAATGATTGCCTTGCACCATCTGGATATGCTCCTAGACATTTGGTATTCCACCCTGAGGAATCTATTGCATACGTTGCATGTGAGTTATCTTCAAAGGTCTTAGTCATGAAGTACGATGAAGAAGACTCAAGACTTACATTGATTGATGAAGTTTCTGCCGCTAAAGATGAACAAAAAAATACCACTGCTGCTATCAGAATAAGTAAAGATGGTAAATATGTATATGTCTCTACTCGTGGTGCAGATACTATAGCCATTTTTGAAACATCTGATTATGGTAAAAGATTACGTAAAATTACTACCCTCAAAACTTTAGGTCAAGGACCTAGAGACTTCGATCTTGATCCCACAAATGATTATTTGGTTGTTGCTAACCAAGATTCAAATAATGCTACACTATTCAAACGTAATCCAAATAAAGGAGTACTTACTGAAATTCAAAAAGATATTGCACTTCCTGAATCAGTTTGTGTACACTTTATTTAATCAATGAATAGGAGAATATTATGATAGTAGAATTATTTAAAACAATAATTTTGGGAATTATCGAAGGTTTCACAGAATTTCTACCAATCAGTTCTACCGGACATCTTTACCTAGCTGATGAATTTGTTCGTTTGAATGAACCAAAAGCATTTATTGACATGTTCATGGTTGTAATTCAATTTGGTGCTATATTGGCGGTTATTCTCATTTACTTCCACAAGTTAAATCCATTTTCACCAAGAAAAGATTCTCTAGAAAAGCGTCAAACTTGGGATATTTGGTTTAAGGTAATCATTGCAATATTACCATCTGTAATTGTTGGTCTTCCTCTTAACAACTGGATGGAACAAAATCTCACTAGTTGGCAAGTTATTGCTTCTACATTGCTTATCTACGGTATTTTATTCATCGTTATTGAAAACTACGCCAAGGATAAAAAGCCAAGTACTACTTCCTTGAATAGTTTGTCATATAGAACAGCTTTTGCAATTGGATTATTCCAAGTATTAGCGTTAGTTCCTGGTACTTCTAGATCTGGTGCTACTATCTTAGGTGGTATAGTAATCGGTGTTTCAAGATTTGTTGTTACTGAATTTTCATTCTTCCTAGCAATACCAACTATGTTTGGTGCCTCACTTTTGAAGATTGTTAAATACTTAGTTGATGGCAATACTTTCTCAATGGATCAAACTATTATTTTATTAGTTGGTACATTAGTTTCATTTATTGTTGCTTATATCTCAATTAAGTTCTTATTAGACTACATAAAGAAAAACGACTTCAAAATATTTGGTTGGTACAGAATCATACTTGCGATTATTGTTATCTTATATTTCGGATTTGTTAGATAAATTAGAGAGCTATTTTTATAGCTCTTTTTTTATTGACCTGTATAATGTAACTATTATGTTTACAAAAGGACGTGAATATCATTTATAAAGAAGTTGCAGTTGAGAATTTTAGCGACATCCCATTGATGGTGATGTCTGGCGCTAATAGAATTGAATTAAATGACAACCTTGCTGTTGGGGGAACAACCCCAAGTCTAGGTGTCGTTCAAGAAACTAGCAAATACCTTCAGGAAAAGGGTATTCCACTAGTAGAAATGATTCGCTCTCGTGGGGGTAATTTTGTCTATAACGATATAGAATTAAAAATGATGGAAGCCGATTTATTTCAAGCACAAAAACTTGGAATAGATGCTGTTACATTTGGTGCATTAACTAAAGATGGAGATATCGACGAAGAAGCCATGGAATTATTAATAGGTTCTTCATCTGGCATGCAGATAGTATTCCACATGGCATTTGACGCTATTCCTCTTGAAAAGCAATTTCACGCTATTGATTGGTTAGTTGAAAACAATGTAGATCGTATCTTAACACATGGTGGAGCATTGGATATTCCAATTGAAAATACGATTGATCATCTTAAAGAAATCATCGAATATGCTGCAGGAAGAATAGAAATTCTTCCTGGTGGAGGTATCAACTATGATAACTGTGATGATATTGCAAAAGAGCTAAATGTTAATGCTCTTCATGGAACACAAATTATCAATCCAAAATAAAAAGTCGACCTATATTGGTCGACTTTTTTATTTAGAAGAAATTATATTCAATTCATTATCAAACTCATAAATTACTGGATCTCCATTTTCAACTTCGATCCCGTCTATTCCTTCATCACTTATTTGTTCGATATATTTCATCAGAGCACGTATTGTACTTCCATGAGCAACTACTAATTGATTCTTACCATCCTTCAACTTAGGAGCGATAACATCTTGAAAATATGGCATTATTCTAAGATAAGAATCATAGAGACTTTCTGATTTTGGCATTATCTCTGGATCTAAATTTCTATAAGGTCCAACTAACTCATCTCTTCTATCTAACAATGGTGGCCTAGAGTAGAAACTTCTTCGCCACAATTGTACTTGTTCTTTACCATACTCTATTCGAGTAGCATCTTTATTCTTGCCCCTGAGAGCTCCATAGTGACGTTCATTTAATCTCCACGTCTTAGTTATAGGAAGTGAATTAAGATCGTTATAATCTGCAATTATATACGCCGTTTTGATAGCTCTTTTTAAAACCGATGTATGTATTTCAGATATTGGAATATTGCTTATTATTTTAGCGGCATCACGTGCCTGCTGTTCACCCTTTGGAGTTAAATCGACATCATTCCAACCGGTATATTCATTTTTTGCATTGGCAGTACTTTCACCATGCCTAATCAAAATTAATTTTGCCATGTATTATTCCTATTCAATTAGAGGTTTATCCAGACCTCTGTCACATTCAGCCTGTAGCGTAACATGCGAAATATTAAACTTCTCTTTCAACAAATCACCTACTCTAGAATAAATCTCATCTAGTTCTGATAAATTTAAATTCTTTTGTACATTTATATGAGCATCAAGAATACAGTAGTTCTCATCAATCATCCAAATATGAACATGATGTATTCCAACAATTTCAGGTATTTCAAGAAGAGCTGACTGAACTTCTTCCAAATCTATTTCTGGACTAGATTCCATCAAAATATTTGTGGATTCTTTTATTACGTCAAATGCTTCTTTTAAAAGCCATATAGCTATAACAATAGTGATAACAGGATCAACCCAAGTCCAATTGAACAATGTCACAAATACTGAAGCAATAACAACTCCTACAGATGACAAAGTATCAGATAACATATGTAAGAAAGTTGCTCTAATATTCAAATTATTCTTTGTGCCTGAAAATAGAATAAGCATTGAGATAAAGTTAGCAACTAAACCGACAATAGCTACAATCATCATCAATTTTCCATCAATTTTTTGTGGCGAACCTAAACGATTTATTGACTCTACAACCATGAAAACAGTTATAACTATCAGAACACTAGCATTTACAAAGGCAGCTATAATTTCTGCTCTCTTGTAACCAAAAGTCTTAGCGGCATCATTTTTCTTTCCACTAATGAGATCAGCTATGTATGCAATTATTATCGATACAGTATCTTGTAAATTGTGTAATGCATCAGATAATAACCCCAGACTACCTGACACAAGACCACCTATAAATTCAGCAATGGTAATTACAACATTTAATAATGTAACTACCAAAAACTTACTTCCTGACGTTTTATGTGTTTCATCCATGATTGTCACCTCTAAGTCATATGATAGCAAAAACGCACAAAAAAAGAACCTCCTACATGTAGAAGGTTCTTTAAAATAAAAATTATTTAGAAGTCTTACTTGCAATAATTTTAATTGGCGCTGTACAGTCTATTGTTTCAGAAAATGTACGAGTAATATAACTCATCATACCTTCACGGGCTTCTTTCTTAGAAACGTTATGACAAACGCGCTTCTTAGCAATTGATTGGCCAGATTTACTATGAAATTGACATGTTACTTCATAATCACCATTATCATTACCAAAAAACAACATCAGCCTATCCCCCTAGTTAATATTTATTTTAATATATATGTTTTTTTCGACTAGATAGTTATACCACTTTTTAAAAATGTATTCAATATTTTCAGCCGTATATTTTTAAAAAAAATTATTAAATTTAGAACAGAAGATCTTGTTCACAAATAGTATAATGAAAATAGATTAATTTCAGAGGAGACATCATGGATAATAGCAAATTACCATCTAGACGTTCCATGCGAAAAAGAAAGCAACCTTTTTATAAAAAACGTAGCTTTTTGATTAGCTTAATAGTTGTTATTTTTATAATAGTAGTTGGAGGTTTAACTTATTACTTGAATCATGACAACAAGACAAATGATGCTCAAGTTGAAAATGTTCAAAAAAATAAGAGTAAGCCTAAAAAAAATACCAAAAAAACTGCAAAGCAAGCAGATGCTAATGTCACTGATGACACTCAACCTGATAACTCCACTTCTAGTGAAATTAAAAACGCAGGTTCTTATAATGCTTTAACTTATAAGTCAGATTGGTTTACATTCAAAATCTCAAATGATGTGAAGTTAGTAAAAGATGCTAGTGGTTCTCCTGCACTACTTATCAAATATAATTACACAAATAAAACAAATTCAAAACAAACACCGCAAGTCGTTCAAGCCAACTATATGGTAATCAAACAGGACGGTGTTGAATTACAACCTACTACAGCTGCTAGTGATTACGCAGATATAGTAAATGGATCAAATAACGGACTTGTTCTTCCTAACCAGTCATTTGATGGTGCTCTATTGGTAAAAGTTAATGACACTGAAACACAAGTTAATATGTACTTCAAGAACATTAAAACAAATGAGCTACTGGATACAAATCAACCATTTAATCTTAAGTAAAAATACCCAATCCATAAGGATTGGGTATTTTTTATTTCTGGAACAAAAAAATCCTAGCCTCGCAAGCTAGGATTTTATATATATAAAAGTTAATCATTACCAGAACAAGAAATGAACTATTCGATTTCTTGATAATTAACTTAATTCTCTTATTTTATATAATTGATTTTTAGGGAAAATCGTTTGAGAAGTTTTATTTGTCTAATAAGAGAAATACTATATTCACATGAAAATGTAACACCAGCATCTGTTTCTTATTCATACCTTAATCTTGTGCTAACAAAATCAGAATTGAATGCCCCCGCAAAGTTATCTGAAAAATTAGGTATGAGTGTAACAAATGAATTACATCAAGGATGTAAGTTTCGCATAACTAACTTACAAGTAATATTATATAGCCTATATATTACCTGTGACCAAAAAAAATATAAACGTATCGATTTCCGATATAAACGTTTATATTTTTTCTTTTGATCATTTATTAGTTAATTTTATTAAGAATTTTCGATAATTCTTTGGCTTTTCTTACCGAAACATTAGCTTCCATTCCGTTATCGAAAAATAATTTTTTCTCATCTATATCGAATGATTCAATATTATCTAGATTAACCAAGTAACTGCGATCTGTTCTAAATAAATGATCAAACTGTTCTTCAATTGTATTCAAGTTAGATTTAAAAATGGTCTCTTTTGTTTTAGATACCAAGATTACCTTTCCCGGATTCTCTTTTGTAGTATACAACATCAAAACATCATCCATTGGCATAGAGAATACTCTAGAACCTATCTTGTAACTAAAAATATTCTTTTGCACAAGTGAAGATTGCTCAAACTTTTTCATTGATAACTCAATATCATCAGCAATATGCTTTCTAATATTCTCATATCCCTCATCTTTGATTACATAGTCTAGAGGACCAATTCTTCTATCTAAGGTTAAGAGCGTCATTTCTGAATGAGTAGTTATAAAAACTATATCAGCGAATGGCATTTCAGATCTAATATACTCAGCTGTTTCAAGACCGGCCTTGCTATTTTCACCAATTTCCATGTCCAAAAAGAACAGTCCATTCTCGCTAGGTTCAAAATTTTCTTTGAAACTATCGACACTCTGAGCTGCATAAACTAGATTAGCTGACAAATCGTTAATCATTATATAATTTGAAATAAAATCACGATAAAATTCTATTTGCTTTGGATTATCTTCCATTACATAAATTGGAAACAACTAATTATCCTCCAAAATCCCCAATGTCATAATCAATTGATCATTTTTTACTTCCGCATCTAAATACAAATTGTCATCTTCATCGACAATTCTTTCTACATTAGACAATCCAACTCCGCGGTCTTCACCCTTTGTCGAATATCCCATTTTAAATAATCTACTAACATTGACATCCTCAACCAGTTCATTTGCAACTGATATTTCTAGATTATCGCCATAGTCGACAATAGCACAAGTAATGCTATTTAGATCATGCTTTTCAGCATATTCTAAGGCATTATCGATAAATATACCCACAATTCTAACGATAGATAGCGAGTTATGTTTAATTTGAATATCAGAATCTAATTCTAGTTTCAGACTTATATCTTTTGAGTTAGCTTCAAAATATTTTTGTACAATTATTCCTTTTAGTGGTGCATTAAGTATTCTCTTAGCCTCAACAATCGAGCTATCTTGAACATCCATAATCGAATTATTTTCAACTAATTGATCATAGTATTCTTTAAAATCATTTTTGTCGGAATCCATTTCGCTCATTGAAAGAACTATATTTTTAAAATCATGTCTGAATCTTCTTATATCTGTATATTGTTTTTCAATACTTTTTAAATATATTTCAAGTTGTTGATTTTGTTTTATTTCATTGGCCGTTTCCTGCTTAAGAACGTAAGCACTGGTAAATTGGCTAATTATAACGCCCATTAAGATGATAAAAATTGTGAAGATGACAACCAGAGCAAATAAAAATACAGCAGTAACTTGTTCTATATCACACACTATTAACAAAATTTCCAGAGAAATAAATAATCCTGATACTAGCCAAAAAATCTGATTGTGCATATTATACTGTGAAAGTTGTAAGTTCCAATTTTCAAAGTAGGATTTGTCTTTTTTTATAATAATAGCAAAAATAATGGACAGAATATAATTTAGAACTATTGCTAAAACAATTATTCCACCATATTTGATATTATTAGAATTCAAATTCCAATCATTATTAATCAGAGCAAAAATCACTCTAAATATAAAAACTGAAATGATATTTGAAATCATCTGTAGAATAGTTATTAAAATTAGAACATTAGTATCTTGTATATTAATCCAGATTTTCCTTTGAAGAAGCATTGCCAATATTATATTAAAAATCACGAATACTATTATACCGGCATTCCCAACGAAAATTGTTATAAAACCAAAGAAAGCCGAAGTAACAACGGATATACCTATTGTTCTCCAGCTTAATTTTCTTGTAACAAAATATGTTAGCAAACTAATAATGAAATAGTTTGAGAAATTCTGGACTAATAACAACCATACGTTGACATTAATCACAAAAAATCACCTCAATTATTATTTAAAGATTGCCATGATTTGACCCCATGGGTCTTTTGTTGTTGCACCATACATATATGATGATGTAGCTGATGTACCTAATAAACTTGCGATGTTTGACATGTGAATACCTCCAATTTATATATACTACATCACTATACTACTACAATTCTATTATAAAAAAAATCAAATTCAGTAAATTTATTTATTAATTTTAAACTTCCCACAATTTAACTCTTTGATCGTTGTTCAACCACATACCATCTTTAGGTGTAATTCCATAAGTATCATAGAATGCATCTAAGTTTTGTAAATTAACATTTACACGATATACACTTGGTGCATGAACATCATTTATTGTAGCAAGGACGTAATTTGATCCTTCTTTTGATTTATTAACAGAAGCATAGTTTTCAAAGAATTCCTTAGCATCAAAACCATCAACTTTAGATGCAGCTTCATAAGCTACTGATAGACCACCGTTATCTGCTAAGTTTTCATCAACAGTATTGACTCCACTGACAGTTAATCCTTGATATTGTAATCCTTCAAATTCATTTTCCATAGCCTGGACGATTTTGTTATAAGCTGTTTTATCACTTGCAGTCCACCAGTTATTCTCAATACCATTTTCATCGTACATTGAACCCTTGCTATCAAAAGCATGTGATAACTCGTGTCCGATAACTGTACCTAACCCACCATAATTCTTAGATGCATCTTGATTAACATCAAAAAATGGAGAATTCATAATTCCAGCGAATATGAAGATTGAATTGGATTGACGGCTGTACATTGCGTTAGCTGAAAGTGAACTATTTCCACCCCAATCGGAACGATCAACTGGTGAATAATAATTATTAAACTTATTCATTCTAGATAAAGTAGTTAAATCGACTGTATTTTCATATACACTCTTCGCAGAATCAATATTATATTTACTGAAGTATGAAAAATCCTGTTTTGGATAACCTACGTTAACAGAAATACTATTTAATTTATCAAGTGCAGCTGATTTAGTTTCATCACTCATCCAGCTACTATTTGAGATAGCATCAGAATAAGAGTCCATGATATTTTGAGTCATGTCAGTTACAGCATTTATCTGAGCATTAGTTGTAAATTTACTACCAAAATGTTGGCTAAATGCATCATTGAAAGCATAACTAGTTAAGAAATATGCAAACTTAGAATGATCAGTTTCAGTTGATTTATCAGATGCATATTCATTAGCAAAACTATTTAGATAAAATGCTCTTTGAATAATTTGTGCTGTTAACATCCAATCTCTCAAGTATGAAAAATTATCTGGTGTTAAAATCTGGTTTAAACTATAGAAATAAGATGGATTTTCAATATATAAATGGTCTGGAACGCCACCAATCAATTCATTAAAGAAACTATCAAAATCAAGATATGTACTTAGTTTACTGAAATCTTCTCCACTATACTGTGTGTATCCAGAATATGTATCACCTTCAGAATCTTGGTCTTCATATTCATTTAAATCAGAAGGATTTTGAATTTTAATAAGTAATTCATCAAACTTTTTAGTGTTTGTAATAATATCTTCTATATCAGAAAATGAATAACCTAAACTTGTCAGAATTTGACCGATATTATTTTGATATTGTTGCAATGTTTCATCATCAGAACCATCTGCACTAGTCAATAAAGGACCTATACCTTTCATATACAGAGCATATCGTGTATAGTCATTTTGATCTCTTGCAATATCAACATCAAATGGTAAGACATATCCCTCTTTATAATAAGCGTAAAGCATATTGCTTAGTTCACCAATATTTTGCAAATTAGAAATAGCTTTTACTTCAGCTGCTAATCCGTTAGAAGCTGTATCATTATTAATAGGTGTATTTACTAGATAGTTGTAATATTCAATTGCCTTATTTATATTTGCATCAGATGTTTTTTCATTACCATTAACATAATCCATGAATGCATTATATGTTTTATCATCAATATTTTTATTTGCATCTGCTATAGTTCCAGCAAAACTGTCAGGGTCAACATTAGTAGATGAAATCCAGCTACCATTTTCCCCATAATAGTAATTGTCCTCTGGAGATACATTGGAAACGTTGTTTACCTGTGAACCACCCACTGTACCCTTAACATCTGAAGAATCATCAGTGCTGGTAATTGTTGTCGAACTATCTGTAGTAGATGATTTTGTTGTAGCGCTTGAACTGGCATCAGAGCTAGACACACTTGTTGTTTCTGCCGGACTGACCGTGTCAGCCTTTACTACGTCTTGTGAAACAACAGTTCCCAGAAGCACTGCTGAAAATAGAAATACTGATTTAATTAACTTTTGCTTTTTCATTAATAACATCCTCACATATAGTTACCATTTTCAACTATATTACAAAATTATGCAACAAAATCTTATGATAAAAATAATAAAAAAAAGAGCATAAATATTATGTTCTTTTACTTGTTCTTTTTTCTACTAAATAGATTTTTCAAACCATTAGATAATACTTTGAAGAATCCTAGTGATTTAACAATCTTATCTGGATCGATATAAACTCTTATTGCACGTAAAACTTTTTTAGGATCTTTAGCAGAAAATGTATATGTTCCGTTTGTCTTTGTCTTCAAAGCAAATCTAGGTATCCATTTGCCTCCAAAGAGAACAGATACAATTACTATCTCAACTTCGTCCCATGGTAATTGAATATAATTATTTATATTTCTATCGCTATAAAATTCAAAACCCTTATCACCGACCATGATTTTCCCATAGTCTGATAATCCTAAATGTGAAGTTCCGTTTATAACTAAATCTGATTTTGTATTGATTGATTGAACCATTTAATAATGCTCCATTTCTATATATGCCTTTTTAAATTATAACAAAGTAATAAAAAAGATGAACTCAAAATGAGATCATCTTTTTTATTTATTACATAAGGTTCAATACGTGTAGAAGAACACCAACTACGAATAGTCCAAGAATAATAATAATTGGTGAAACTTTCTTCTTAAGTAGCCACATACAGAAGAATGTTAGTAGCAATGCTGCAAGACCTGGAATCAAACTATCCAAGTTATCTTGAAGTGTTGTTACTTTTGTTGATGTCAATGATAGACCTTGTCCTTGTTGAATCAATGCCTGTTGTATACCCTTAGCACCATGTGCTAGGCTGTCCCAATGAATATAAGCATCTTTATCTAATGGAGCTGTAGATACCACTGGGGTAAATTTGATTGAAACCCATCGATTAACCAATGCCCCCAAAATGAACATACCCAAAATAGAAGCACCCTTAGTGATATCTTGTAAAATACCACCAGATAAATCATCTGTAATCCTTGATCCGGCTCTATATCCAAGTTCTTGTGTATACCATGTAAACGCCATACGAATTGCATTCCAAGCAAGGAAGAAAATAATTGGTCCCATAATGTTACCAGCAATAGCCATTGATGCTCCTAGAGCACCAATAATAGGTCTAACTGTAAACCAAAATACGGGATCTCCAATACCAGCAAGTGGTCCCATCATACCAACTTTAACACCTTGAATAGCAGCGTCATCGACAGGTGCACCAGTAGCACGTTCTTCTTCAAGGGCCATAGTGACACCTAAAATAGGTGAAGCCACATATGGGTGAGTGTTAAAGAATTCCAAGTGACGTTCTAGAGCAGCCGAGCGGTCTTCTTTTGTTTTATATAATTTTTTGATAGCTGGGATCATTGAGTAAGCCCAACCACCATTTTGCATACGTTCGTAATTCCATGATCCTTGTAAGAAAGTCGAACGCCACCATACTGACAATCGATCTCTTTTTGTTAATTTATTAGTATTATCTGCCATAATCGTTCTCCCTCCTAATAGTTATCTATTATATCTCCGACTGGATCACCAGTATTACCACCGCCGTTACTTCCGTTATCACCTGAACCACCTTGTTTTGAAAGTGTTAGGTAGATAAATGCAAGAGCAAGTCCAATAGCACCTAATCCAATAAGAGTTAATTGTTCAATTGTTGCAAGTACAAAACCAATTGCAAAGAATGGCCAAACTTCTCTAGTAGCCATCATATTGATAACCATAGCGTAACCAACAGCAACAACCATTCCACCACCAACTGCAAGTCCTTGAGTTAACCATTGTGGAATAGATTCTAGAGCTGCTCTAACCGGTCCAGCTCCAATAGCAAGAATTAGAGCAGCAGGGATTGCAATACGAATTCCTTGAAGACAAATGGCAATCCATTGCCAAACTTCAATTTTTCTATAACTACCTTCTTTAGCAGCAGCATCCATAATATGAACAATAGCTGTAGAAATTGTACGCACCAAGATTGTAAGTAATAGACCAGCAACTGCAATAGGAATGGCAATTGCGTAAGCTGATGTTACACCAGCTCTTCCTTGACCACCTAGGACAAGGATGATAGCTGAAGCTACAGATGCTAAAGCAGCATCAGGAGCAACAGCAGCTCCGATATTTGCCCATCCTAGTGCAATCATTTGTAGAGTTCCACCAAGGATAAGACAAGGTATTAATTGACCTGTTACAAGACCAATTAGAGTACAAGCAATAACTGGTTGATGGAATTGGAACATATCCAAAATACCTTCAACACCAGCTAGAAATGATATAAGCACTACTAATATTATTTGTATTATATTGAGTTGCATTATATTAAGCCTCCATATTTATATCTAATTATTTGTTTAATTCACTTTGAGCTTTTTTAAGGATGTTATCCATATTATCTTTTGTATCTGAAGGAACTTTACGAACGTCAAATTCAACGCCATCAGCTTCCAATTTTCTGAATGTATCGATATCGTTTTGATCAAATGCCAAAACTTTATTAGGTTGAACTTTACCAGTTGAATGAGCCATTGATCCGACATTCAAAGTCTTCAATGGGACTCCACCTTCGATAGCTCTTAGAGCATCTTGTGGTGTTTCAAATAATAGCAGTGCTCTTTGACCACCAAAATGTTGATCATCTTTTGCAAGTTTGATCATTTGGTCAACTGGAACAACGTGAGCTTTAACGCCTGATGGTGCAGCTTGTTGAATCAATTTTGTTCTTAATTCATCCTTAGCAACATCATCTGAAACTACGATAATACGTGTAGGTTGTGTAGTCTTTGTCCAAGCAGTAGCAACCTGTCCATGAAGTAAACGTGAATCAATACGTGCAAGTACGTAGTCAAAACTTCCTGGTTTACCCGCACTTCCTGTATTAGATTTACTTTCTTCTGCTGGTGCAGAAGCTTTTGGCATAAGGTCTTCTGGCTTGACCTTGATACCATCAATTGCTGGAGTTGTTATGCTCTTTGCGATTTCATGTGCTGATTCCATTGACATACGTGATGCGTATGCTTCAATCAACATTGGTAAATTAAGTCCTGAAACAACTGCCCAATTGTCAGCATGTTGTTCAAACAAACCATTTGCTTGATTAAATGGTGATCCACCCCATAAATCAACTAAAAATAAAACTTGGTCGTCAGAACTTAATTTTGATACAGCCTCTTCAAGATGCTTTTTCAAATCTTCTGGACCTTCATTTGGCATAAAAGTAACCGCTTGAACATCTTCTTGTTCTCCAAAGATCATTGAACCTGACATCATAATGCCCTTTGCAAACTCTCCATGAGTTGCTATGACGATTCCAACCATCTGTAATCCTCCCTATATTTTCAAAATTAATTAAGCGCTTACTAAAAGAATTGAACAAAAAAATAGTTCAACCTTCTTGTGAACTATTTCATATTAGCATTTTACAGAAAAAAAGAAAACGCTTTTATTTAAATTTTAAGAACTTTTTTTAGAAGTTTTTTTATTCATTAATGAATAGATACTGATAAATCAGTAATTAATATAAATTTTAATTTTTTATTTTGAATATTACATTTGTGTAACTGTTTACAAATTTAATTTGTAAATTACTATATTTTATATCATTTTCATCAGTACCAATTGTTATATAGTCAGTCTAGTTGTTTTAACTTTAGTAGTTCTCCTACTATACCAATTTCCAATCCATTAGCTATTCCCTCTTGGTTTTCTTCATGGATTAATTGAAATTTATTTTTCATTGTCAATCTAGAATTTTTAGTTTTATAGCCAATAGGGAAAGGTTCATTTGTTCCCCTCAAAAGTAAGACAACAGATTTGAATCCTTCTTCATGAACTTTAATAGGAGCATAATGTAACGTTTCTCCATAAAACTCAATTGCTGTACCTGCTGGTACAAAGAAAATATTAGTATCCGCATTGGAATCTATCAATCCCTTTTGATCTAAGATACTTCTTTTACTTAACACCATGACAACATCTGTCATCATAATATTAACTTCACTGCCTTGATGGTATTCCATTCCATCAAACATAGATGTTTGTCCACTACATTCACCAGCTTCAAAATCCATTCCGCCGTATACATCATTTCCAATCTGTTTAATAGCTCTAATATTTTCCAGTTCAGGATTTGATGCAACGTACTCTAAGTTTGGATTTGATATTGAAATGTTGCTCATATAATCTTCTATTTCTGATAAATCATAATCCTTTAAAACAACTCCATATCTATGAAACTCTTTAGAATCAATCGGTTGTATTGTATAGTCCTGATTTAATTTTACAAATTCTTCGTATACACCCATAATGTTCTCCTTATTTTTTACTAATTTTAATTTATTCTTTGAAAACGCTTTAGTCAATGTCAAATATGTATTTATGCGTTAAAATAAAATAAAAAAGAGGTAATCTTATAATGAAAAAGATTGGTTTGATAGTTGGTTCCACTAGATCATCTAGAGCTGGTTTAAAAATCGCACACTGGGTAATGGATAATTTCCACTCAGATATTTTAGAAGTAGAATTAATTGATCTTAAAGAATTAAATTTACCTCAAATGAACGAGAAATATATTCCCGCCTTTAATATGTATGAATTAGACGAAACTAAAAAATGGTCTGAATATATTAAATCATTGGATGGTGTAATCTTCTTATTTCCACAATATAACTGGGGATATCCAGCACCGCTAAAGAATGCTATCGATTATCTTTATAGTGAGTGGAAAAATAAACCTGCAGCAACAATCGTCTACGGAATGCACAATGCATATCAAGCTGAGTTAGCTTTTAGTCTAGTTATGAAGGGTCTAGAGATGGATATTTTAAATTCTAGACTTGCAATGAGTTACGATATTAAGTCCCCTCTAGATCCAGCTGAAACTTTTAGCGATAAAGTTGTTTACATAGAGAATATCGTGAAAGAATTTGAACAAAAACTCAAATAAAAAAACATCTGCCATAAAGGTAGATGTTTTTTATTTATTAGTTACTTTTAAAATTTTTGTTTCTTTATCTACTGAACCAGATGCATCAGAAAAATCTAGTTCTGCTACTAAATCCATATTAGTAATAATTACTATTGTATCTGTTTTCTTGTCAGCAGCTTTAATTGCATCAAAATCAACATTTACCAAAAGATCTCCTGATTTGACCTGTTGACCTTCTTGGGCAACAACATCAAATGGTTCACCACTTAAATTCACAGTATCAATTCCAATATGAATTAAAATTTCTAATCCACTATCAGTAGTGATACCAAATGCATGCTTAGTTGGAAAAATTGAGGTAATAACACCATCTACAGGTGAGTAAACTTTATCCTCATCTGGAATAATTGCAAATCCATCACCTAACATTTTTTGAGAAAATGTTTGATCTGGAACATCTTCCAATTTTTCCAGACGACCTGAAGATACGCTATTAAGTAAAGTTATAGCTCCATTTGATACAACATTTTCTGTATCTTCTTTAATATCATTACTAGATTCAACTTTAGAAATTGGTGCCTTGGCTTCAAACAATTTACTCAAAGCATCCGCAACAAATTGAACCTCTGTACCTATTACAATATGTACATTTGTTTTATCGAGTACATTAACACCTGCAGAAGCAGATTTTAATAATGGAATATCTATTGTAGAACTATCAACTAGTTGCATACGCAGACGAGTTGTACAGTTATCGACAACTTTGATATTTTTATAACCACCTAATCCTGCATAAACTTTTTTAGCAGTAATCATAAATTTATCGTCATCTTCATCAAAATCTATAGCCATAGCCTCGTCGACTTCGATTGGTTCTCTACCAGGTGTCATTAGGTTAAATTTTTTAATTGCAAAATCGAATGTGAAAAAATATATAGCAGCAAATATTAAACCTTGAACTAACAACATCAATGGCATATTAGCTATTGGAACTCTCAGACTCAAAACATAATCTACTAAACCACCGCTAAATGTAAATCCTGCAGTCCAATGCATCAATGCAGCAAACCACATTGAAAGTCCCATAAGAACTGCGTGCAATACATATAAAGGCCAAGCAACGAACATAAATGAAAATTCTAATGGTTCTGTAACACCAGTAAAGAATGATGCAAAGGCTCCAGCCAATAACAAACTAGCGGTTTCTTTTTTTCTTTCGGGAAGAGCATTTCGGTACATTGCATAAGCTCCAGCAGGTAACCCAAACATCATAACTGGGAAAAATCCTGCAAGATACATACCTGTCACACCTTTTGTACCCTTACTTGCCCAAAAATTACCAATATCATTAATTCCTGCAGCGTTAAACCAGAACACTTGGTTCAATGCATGATGCAATCCTGTAGGTATAAGCAGTCTATTAAAGAAACCAAATAGTCCCGCACCAATTGCTCCTAATCCAACAATGAATTTACCAAATATGATTAGAGCTGTATAAACTGGTGGCCAAACAAATAGTAACAATACTGAGACCAACAACATTACTACCGAAGTAACAATTGGCACAGACCTTTTCCCACTAAAGAAAGATAATGCCATAGGTAATTTAGTATTGTGAAAACGATTATACATTGCTGCAGCAATCAAACCACCTATAATACCAATAAATACATTATTGGGTATAGCAGCAAAAGCTGGATCAACGGCTGATTCTTTTATTTTAAACAAATCAGCAACTTGCTTGGGAGCCAACACAAAAGATGGAACCAAATAAGCAACTAAACCTGCCAAAGCTGAAGCGCCGTCTTTATCTTTTGACATCCCTAACGCTAATCCGACAGCGAACAATATTGCTAGATTGTTTAAAATAGCATTCCCACCGGATTGTAAAAATTGTGCTACTGCCGATTTTTGTGGCAACCAATGACCAATACCTACTAGTAAAGCTGCTGCCGGTAAGACAGAAACTGGTAATTGAATTGATCTACCCATTCTCTGTAAATAATTTTTCATGAATTTTCCCTCAAATAAAAAAGTATGATAATCAATAACGACTATCATACTGGTATAGATAGACCATTGCAATATATTTTCTGAAAATTATTGTTAAAACAGTGAAAATCAACAAAAATTCATCTAGACCTTTAATTCTTGGTATAGACTTTTTACAGTTTAATCATAACAACTCCAACTATCATCATAGCCAGTCCCAAAATTTGAATTAATGTAGTTGGTTTTTTAGGAGAACCAAAAAGACCAAATTGATCAATTATAATACCACCTATCATCATACCCACTATAACTATAATAACCGTTAATCCTGTGCCTAGGATTGGAACTAAAAAAACATTACCTAAAACAAATAACGCCCCAATAATTCCACCTGACCAACTCCACCAAACACTATTTTGACTACTTTTTATTTGTTGTAGATTTGGTCTTAAAATTAAAACTATTATCAGTAAAGCTATTGCTCCTACAAGAAACGAAATAAAAGACGCTTGCTCAGAAGACTTTAAAACAACTTCTAAGTGTCCATTAATGGCACTTTCTGTGGCACTCAACATACCTGCAATAAGTCCGATCAAACGCCAAAGATTTAATCCCTTAGACTTTTGTGTATACGAAACTTGATGTTCTAGCATACTCTTCAAAACTATTGCTACCAAAACACCCGCTACGACGAGCATAGCACCCAAGAATTTTACAACAGTCATTTTACTTTCCATCGAATAGAATAATCCAAATTGATCTATAACTAGACCCATCAAGATTTGACCTAAAATGGGCATTATAACCGTTTGAATACTACCCAGTTTGGGAAAAAGTAGAATATTGGTAGTTAGATAAAACACTCCCAATAACCCACCTATCCAAATCCAAAATGGTTGATTCTCTATTAACGTCAAAGGTACAAGTAAGGTCTTAATTTGAATTAAGGTTACAATTGCCAAGAAAATAGTTCCTACAGTAAATGTAATAAACGACACAACAAAGGGAGATCCTACTGTTTTTTGAAGTCTAGCATTGATACTGGTTTGTACTGGCAAAATGATTCCTACAATTACACCCAGTAAAATTAATAGCATGTTTTTCCTCTTAAAGATTATTGTCTAAAAATTCAGCAATCCCATCTTTGTCATTTGTTAGAGTAACTTGATCTGAAATATTTTTGACCTCATCACTGGCATTCTCCATAGCAACACCAGTAGAAGCATATTGAAGCATTGTCATATCATTTTGACCATCACCAAAAGCTACTAAATCATCCTTGCTATAACCTAATTTTGGAAGTATATACTCAAGAGCAGTTGCCTTATCAACATTTTTACGATTAAACTCATAGTAATGATCTGCTGTAAAAACAGCATTCAAATCAGAAAAAGGAGCACTCAATTCTTTATAATGTTCCTGCAGATAACTTGGAACACCCGCTACCAAAATCTTATTTACTGGTTGTGTGATTGATTCAGGCAAATCATCAACAGCTTTTTGAACCAAGTCTCCGGTTACAACTTCATAATCTACAATATCCATTCCTAATGATTTCATGTATATTCTATTAACATTATCTTTATTTACATACATATACTTTCCGATTGTCACTGTAGGAATAACATCGTAATTTTGAACATGCTCTATAACCTGGCGAGTTTCATCTAATGAAATTGCTTTTTGATAAAGTGTTTCTCCAGTAGAACAATCATTGATCTGTGCTCCGTTGAAGGAAACAATCAAACCACCGTACTTAGCCATTTCTAATTCGTCAACGTAACGTTGCATACTAAATGCTGGTCTACCAGAAGCAATTACTAGTTTTATTCCTTGCTTTTGCGCCTCTATTAGTCTGTCACGAGTCCTTGGATTCAACTTACTTTCACTGTTTGCCAGAGTTCCATCGATATCTGTAGCTATAATTTTTATCATTACTTTTTGCCCCTTCAATATATAACTTCATGATCTTTCAAGGTAATAATAACAAACTGTTAATCTTAAAACATGTTTTTTCCATCGACATAATTTAGACAAAATAAAAAGACTATCCATTTGGATAGCCTTTTTATTGTTTTGAAATTTGATTACTATTTTTTATTACACTATTAACTGTAAATGTAACTAAGAATGAAATAATTAACATGATTGCTGCAAAGATATATGGATAATGCGTATTTCTATCCATTAGCATCCCTGCAATGATAGGTCCGATAATGTTACCAACACTTGTTAATGACATATTTACACCATTAATCAAGCCTTGATTATCATCACCAAATTTTGTTAGCAATGTTGTAATAGCAGGTCTTAACAAATCAAATGCGGAAAAGATAACTAGTGTTGCAATAAATACTTCCACCTTAGAATGTGCTAAAACAATCCAAAGAACACAAACTGCACCTAATAAGAAACACCATCTAATCAGTCTAATTTCAGTTAATTTTCTAACTAAGAAATCAAATAATGCTACTTGTAAGAATAGAGAAATTACCCCATTAAGAACAAGAACCAGCGCAATATTATTTAAACTGAAGTTAAACACTTGATTTACATAAATACTATAGATACTTTCGAACAACTGTAGACCAAATGCTGATACTAGTATCATTGAGAAAAATATAACCATCGGTCTATTCAAAATACTCATGATTGATGACTTCTGGCCTCTAGACTCAAGAGATTCTTCTTCAGTGATGCCATCTGGCCTGGGTGTTTTACTAGGTAGGAAAATAATTAGGAAAATTGTACTAATCAATCCCAGTGCTGACGCTGCCCAAAATGGTGTCTTATAACTAAAACTTGCTAAAACTCCACCAATACCAGGTCCCATAATTAATCCCCCACTAAATGATGCAGAAATCCAACCGATAACTTTCGCACGATCCTTTATACTAGTCATATCTGCGGCCATTGCCATTGATGTGGGTACAAACATACCGGCAGAAATACCACCAATAATACGTGAAAAATTAAATAGCCAAAGCGTGTTTGACATTGCAAAAATCAGTTCCGAAATCATATACAAGAATAGTCCCAAAGCCATCATAGGCTTTCTACCCATCTTATCGGAAATTCTCCCTACAATTGGGGAAGTGATGAATTGGGCTAAGGCAAACAAAGCCGTCATAATACCCATATCAGTTGTACTATAACCATATTCCCTTTTAATAAATGGAGTTACCGGTATAACAATACTTATACCTAAACAAATTAAAAATGTACTAAAAATCAAAATAATAATCGAACGTCTTGCTTCCTTAGACAAGTTTTTCATATCTTCCCCTCCTTCAAACGAGATCCCAATATAATATCACAAACAAACTACTATTGTACTAGTATTTGTATAATAAATAATAAAAAAAGACCTAAACATTAGTTTATGTCTTTTATTTTATGAAATATTGAATAAAAATACTTGCGATACTGAAATATATCAAAACACTTGTCAAATCACTAAGTGTTGAAATAAAAGGACCACTAGCTACTGCTGGGTCAAAACCTAATTTAGACATTAGCAATGGTATTAAGCTTCCGGCAATATTTGCAACAGTTATTGCACAAAACATTGCCAAACCTATTACTAACCCCAACATAAAGTTTGTTTTCCATAAACCTACGATAAGAAATACAGTGGATCCTGTCACCAGACCTGTGACCAAACCCGTAACTAATTCCTTACCTAAAAGTTTGAAGAATTCACTCCCACTGATATCTTCCAGTGCAATTCTTCTAACAGCAACAGCTAAACTCTGTGTACCTGCATTACCAGCTGTACCAGTGATCATTGAAATAAACACTGCCAGAATACTTGCTTCTGCCAGTAAGCTCTCATACTGATTAATCAAAGTGGCTGTAATCATACTAAGAATAAGTAGAGTGATCAACCATGGCAATCGTTTACCAGCGGCTCTGAAAGGATTATTATCGTTGATTGTTTCATCTACGCTAACAGCAGCCAAACCAGAATAATCTTGTTGTGCTTCTTCATCAATAACTTCAATAACATCATCAACCGTTACGATACCGACCATTTGATTAGAATAATCAACTACCGGAATAGCTAAGAATTCATAATCCCTAAATACTTGAGCAACTTCTTCCTGATCATCATCAACTTTAACAGATATGATATCAGTGTTCATATGCTCACCCAGGATATCTTCAGGCTCTAACATAATCAAATCACGAAGAGACATAACACCAACTAGATCTTCATTGTCATCTAGTACATACAAGTAGTAAACCGTCTCGGCATCAGCAAATTTACGTAAATCTTTAATAGCATTCCCTGCTGTTTCTGTTGCCTTAAATTCTACATAGTCGGTAGTCATGATACCACCGGCAGTTTCAGTATCATAGTGCAACAAACCGCGAAGATTATTAGCATCTTGCTTAGACATGTTACTTAGATATTTTTCAATTTCTGACTTATCTAAATGTTCGAGAATATCCGCAGCATTATCATCATACATACTAATAAGCATTTTTGAAGCATACTTGTCTTCCATCTCATCCATGAATTTTGGTATCTCAGGGTGATCCTCTTCAACAGTATCAAACATATCACCCATTTCATCGGGTTCAAGGATAGAGTATATCTTTTTTCTTTCCTCTTCATCTAATGAAAGGAAGAAGGTACTTTGATCATAAAAATGCATATCTAAAAAAGTCTTGCGGAATCTTTTTATATCATTATCATTCAGATACTCATTTAGAGTTTGAAATTTCTCTTGTAGTAAAGCTTCCTTTTCGTCCACACTACTCACCCCCTAGTTCATTTAATACTCTTTGCATATCATCAGGCATTGGTGCTTCTAACTCTAACCAAATATCTTTCATAGGATGAAATATTTTGAGCTTAGCACAATGCAATGCTTGCCTATCAATAAGCACATCTTTTTTACCAGAATACATGTTATCACCTATGATAGGATGCCCCACTGATGAAGTATGAACTCTTATCTGATGAGTTCTTCCCGTATATAATTGTAGTTCTATTAAAGAATATTCTCCATAATCTTTAATTGTTCTATAAGCAGTTTTGGATTCTTTTCCATTTTTCACATCTATACATCTACGATAATAATAATCTGGATCGATACCTATTGGCTTATTTATAACGCCACTTAAAGGATTCATTACTCCATAGACAATTGCATAATAATACTTTTGAAACTTATCACCATGCAGAATTTGATCCAATCTGGAATGTGTGTAAGAATCTTTAGCAAAAACCATCAAACCTGAAGTATTTCTATCCAACCGTGTCACAAGGTGGATAGAATCATCTTGATGATTTTCTTGAAGATAGTACTTTACAATATTAGCTACAGTATATGATTCTCTGTTTTTTGAAGGCAAACTTGCTATACCAGGTTTTTTATTGATGATTAGTAAGTATCGATCCTCATATATAACATCTAAATCAGCATGCATTGGAACAATTAAATCTGAGCCTATTTCACTGCTCATAACCACAGATAAAACATCCCCTGATTTAATTGCAAAATTCAGGTGGCGTTCTTTTTTATTTACATAAACACGTCCATCTTTATTTCTAATTTTATGTAATTGACTTTCCGAAAAATTCTTGTGCGATAAAAATTTTCGAATATTCTTAGGGTCATTGTCTTGAACTATATACTTAAATATTCGTCTATTTTTCATTTTTACCTAAGAATGCATTTTCTACTCTAGACCAGAAATGTACATGACGATATTGGGCAAATGTTGCACGCTTTTCACATAAACCAACACTGATTTTTTTAATATCACTAAATTCTACTGGCTGACCATCACAACTAACCACGTAGTCATCAGCTTTTTCAGGATACAAATCAATTCTTTGGTCTTTAGGAATAATAATAGGAGATGATATCGTTCTAAAGACACGATTGTTTATAGAAGCTATCTCTACCATTTGAAAAATATCTACTTTAGGATGAATCAATGCTCCACCAATAGCTTTAGCGTATGCTGTAGAACCAGTTGGAGTGGCAAAACAAAGACCGTCACCACGGAAATTTTCAAAATATTCTGTATCAATGTTCACTTGTGTCTTCATTGTCAACGAAGTCAGGCGTCGAACAATTCCTTCATTGATAGCTCGATAACTCGATACATTACCTTTAGAATCTTCTACGTTAACTTGAATAACCGGATAACTAGTTGTTCTAACATTTTCCTGTTGTTCAATTATTCTCTCAACAAGCTCATCGATTTCATCATCAATCCAGTCTGCATAAAAACCCAAGTGACCAGTATGAAGAGCAACAAACATTACTTTATCTAATTGCTTTTCATATTTATGAAAAGTACTCAATAAAGTCCCGTCTCCACCGATACTAATAACAAGTTCAGGATTTTGTTCATCAGGTACTAATCCTGCTTTAATCAGTCTTTTTCTCATATGTTGAGAGGCTTTAACAGATTTAGCTTTAGTATTATTATGAATCCAAAATTTCATCATTAATCCTTCTCCGATTGATTGTTAGTATACTGCTGTTTATTATCTGTAAAATATTGCTGAGCATCTTGAATCTCTTCTCGAATTTTGGACATTTCTTCATCCAACATGAATGAAGCTTCCGCAGCTCTTTTTAGACGTTCATTAATATTTTGCGGAAAATCCCCACGATATTTGTAGTTTAAAGAGTGTTCAATTGTAGACCAAAAATTCATAGCTAATGTTCTAATCTGAATCTCAGCTAAGATCTGCTTTTGACCTTGTGATGTTTGAATAGGATATTCAATAACAACGTGATATGATCTGTAACCACTAGGCTTACTATTAGCAATGTAGTCTCTTTCTTCGATTACTTGCATGTCTTCACGATCATGAAGTAGTTTAGCCACTTCATAGATATCCTCAACAAATTGGCATTGGATTCTTATACCTGCAATATCTTGCATGTCTTGTTCCAACAGCTCTGTTGTGATGAAGCGACGCTTCATTTTTTCTTTGATACTATCTTCAGTCTTTACACGACCCGTTACAAATTCAATTGGTGAATGTAAATTTTTATCTAAAAATTCTTTACGAAGATTACGTAATTTAAGTTTTAACTCAGAAACTGCCTGAGTATATGGATCTAGAAATTCAATCCAATTTATGTCTGTATTTGCCATTGTTTTTCACACTCCAATACCTAATAAATATAACCTACTTTGGAAACTTATTCATTAACAATATCTAGAATACCAGTGTATAAGGGTAATAATTTTACGTTTACTAATTAACTTGTTAGAATATTAACTGTAACAGAATGGAGGAAAGAATTGTGTGGGAAATATTTTTATATGTTAATCCTTTATGTTCATACTGTCTTAATGTTGAACAAAGTATAATCGACTTCACAAGAAAAAATTCCATAAGTACACAATTCCATTTTATAACAACTTATAATATGGAAACCATTAACGAGTATCTAGAGATGAAAGGTTGCAAATTGTCTGACCTAGATGAAAGAACTAAGTGCACAAAGGAAATTTATGATGCTGCGCTGCTTTACAAATCAGCCACTTTCCAAGGAAATAAAAAAGCTCGTATATTTTTAATGCGTATGCAAGATCAAATTAATGTTCAAAATCTACCTTTCAATGAAAAAACCATCATGGATGCTGCTATATATGCCGGTTTGGAATACGATACGATTATGTCATACAAAGACAGTGAATCTGTTGAACAAGGATTAAAACGTGATCAACAGTTAATTAAGGATATGAACATCAGAAAAGCACCATCTATAGTTATTTTTGATAATGCAAATCCTGAAGAACCTGGATTAGTCATCAATGATTTTGGCGATGACAGAGATAAACAATCAATCGAAGATAATTTGAATGATTTATTAAGCAGAACATTACTTGAACCTTCCGAACAACCATCTCTAAAACAAGAAGCAAAAGTTTTGAATTTTAATGATTTTAGAAAATAAAGAAGAGCTGAGATTATCCTCGGCTCTTCTTTATTATTAATGGCTGACTTAAATATATTGGTTTCTCACCACATAACCTCTGCCATTTATGATTTTTATATACCGGTATTTCAGCAGATATTTTTTTATTGGATAAATAATCTTCAATGGTTTTTTTATACTCGTAATAAAATTTTATTTTCAAATTTTGTGATTCAAGATCATTCATTCTTCTTATTCTAGTGATTGAATATTCATCAACACGATAGCTATTATTTTTGTTAAATAATTTTGGTTTAAAATTTGCTAGCTCTTTTATATCTTCCAAAATAAAACTTCTACTCTTGTATACTATCCTGTTAAATAATCCTTCAAAATGAATATCATAAAACAATCTAAATTTGGCAATTTGAGCGTCAAACATTAGCAGGTAAAAACCCCAATTCTTATTATATTTAAGAAATATCAGATGTTTTTTGCTCAAGCTGTTACTTAAATAGTTTCCGCCTAATATCCAAAAATTATTATAATTACTGTCCTGATAAGATTTAACCCGCTTCGTAAATTTTGATTCACCAATTATCGAACACTGGTATTCCATAACGTTTTTCTCATAAAATATATCTGCACGCTGCTTAATATTAGGTAAAAATTTTTCCATTTCAATATCTTTGACACCTAATTCTAGTAATCCGCTAATCAATAGTTCTTTCCCCTGCTGGTGTATCAATCGTTCATTTGTGTTGTTGAAATTGTTATTCTCATGCCGAAAATATTTAGAATTATCTTTGATAGTTAACTTCATGGATCTATCACAATCGATACAAATGTAATCTAACCTTGAATTTGCATCATTTGCATATATTAATTTTTTGTTTTTGTCATATGCAGCGTACATATCAATCACCTCATATAACATTACGAAAAAAACACTAACCTAGACGGTTAGTGTTTTTAATCAAAGTAATATCTTGCTTGTTCAAGTGCTGTCCTACTCATCAATTCTTTACCATATTCTGATAGCATAGCTGAAGTTGTCTTTGTTTGTGAACTATATTCGCTTAACAGAGCAACAATATCGTTATATGTCATATCATGGATTTCATCAGTAAAGATAATTAATTGCAAGTAGTATTTATCATTGTATTGCCACAAATTACTAATTCCACTCTCTAATCTCAATATTTTAGATAATTGAATGAAATCTTCAAAATTATTAAATTCTACAACTAATGACTTTGTTGGTGTATCTCTATCTCTAACATAAGGAGTTACATCAGCATCGTAATCTTCTGAATCTAGACTAGCATTTGAAAATGCTGACATATCTTTTGACTCAAAATTTTCCAAATTAATATTCTCAAATGAAGCGTCTTCATCGTCTGGATTTGCCTTAACAATAAGAACTTCTAAGCCTTCCTTGTTTGGCATAATTTGAAAAGTAACAGGTTGATTATTCGTAAAAGTATGATCTTCATCAACCTCATCCAAAATACTATAGAAAAATGTTTCTATTTGATCTTTATTTCCTAAAAGATCAAGCATTGAAACGCCTCTTTCACTTAAATCCTCAGTACTTAGGATGACTCTGATTGTATTTTCATTTATATGTTCCATTTGCATCATAGCCACCTCAATTCTGTAAACATATTTTATCAGTATGAATTTTAATGTAAAGGAAATAAAACTTTAATTAACAAAAAAAGCCTAATTTCCATAATAAAAATAGAAACTAGGCTAAAAAGAAATATTTTATTAAAATCCTGACATAATCTGTGCACGTCTTAATTCCATAGTTCTAACACTTCTAGGTAAAAATCTACGGATTTCGTCTTCATTGAAACCGACTTGTAGACGTTTGTCGTCCATAATGATAGGTCTCTTTAGAAGTCCAGGATTGTTTGAAACAAGCTCTAACAATTGATCAACAGTTAAATCATCAAGATCAACATCTAGATTCTTAAATGATTTTGATCTAGTTGAAATAATTTCTTCTGTACCATTTTCTGTCATTTGTAGGACTTGTTGGATTTCTTCTTTATTTAATGGTTCTTGATATATGTTTCTCTCTTTATATGCAATGTCATGTTCTTCTAGCCAAGCCTTAGCTTTACGGCAAGAAGTACAGCTTGGAGATGTATAAATAGTTACCATAACTTCTCTCCTCCTCTGGTCTGGATTACCTGTAATTCTTTACAAGTACAATATTACAACTTTTTTAATAAAAAATCCACGATATTTCACAAAAATCATTGTTCAAATTTGACTTATTTATTTTTTTGTGAATTTTCTTCGCTGTAAAATCAACATTTTGAAAATTATTTCACAAATGGTTTTAGATTAAAATTATGATAACTATTAGTATTTATTTTTAATATCACAAATTAGTTTTTCTAATATAAATTTATTTATACGTCTAATTCTAGGTCTTGGAAAGCGCGAATTACTGGTATATTTTCAGCATATTTTTGAGTTTGCTTTAGCATAATTGAGTGATCAATAGTTTGAGGTAAGTGGCTAATCATAACACGTTCTACTTTTGCTTTTTTAGCTAACTCACCTGTTTCTTTGGTTGTCATATGCCAAATTTTACCCGTTTTTTCTTCAGGAAAATTAGTGTCAGTAATTAATAAATCTGCTCCCTTACTGAAATCAATTAATCCATCAAAATATGCAGTGTCAGCAGTGAATACTATAGATTTACCATTTGCTTGAATACGCATAGCATATGCAGGTACTGGGTGAATTGTTTCCATAAAGTTAAACTTAAATGGTCCTATCTTTAATTCTTCATAATCATTGTAAGCAATCCCTTTAGTAGCACCATCCAAGGTCAACTGGGCAAAATTAACAAAGTCACGTGTGTGGCCATAGATAGGAAGCGGTTCTTCCTTATCAGAAGCTAATAGATTGTATTGAAGAACACCTAGATCTGCTGTATGATCATGGTGATAGTGTGAAAGTACAACCGCATCTAATTCGGTAGGGTCTATATAACGTGAAAGTTCATTTAGACTTCCACTTCCACAATCGATTAATAATTTGAATCCATCTTTTTGTAATAAATAACTAGTTGTCCCGACTCCCTTATATGGGTAGCCTCCGTACATTCCTAAAACTGTAATTAACATAAATTTACTCCAATATTTTTAATATGAAAGGACCGTAATTAGTATGTATATAGATACAAAACTTGGTACTTACAATCATTTGGTTAAACAGTTTGATCAAGGTGATCTACTATTAAAACCCTATAACAATGATGATAAAACAGATTACTTACTATTGAAAGAGTCAAAATCAGTTAGTGAATTTAAAAACTTGCTGGGAGACTTAAATTTTAATTCTGAAATTTATTTTTTCACGTACTTAGATTTAGATGAAAAACAATCTGAATTATTTTTATTTTCAATTGAAAAACGTGCTAGAGAATTGGAAAAAATCAATTTTTCTCTCTACCAAGATAGTAACAACTCTAATAAATTCTTGCTTATAAATTACTCTGATAATGATAAAAACATTATTGATAATGAAAATAAAATTAATAACAGTATTAAAAATCTTTTAGCTGGATCAGCAAAAAAATCTTTTGGTACTTTTACTAAAATTTATAAAAAATAAAAACTCCCTAATAGGGAGTTTTTTTATTTTCTTAAAGTTAGAGCATTTAACGCTACAACAACTGTAGATAATGACATCAATATAGCACCAACTGCGGGACTTAGTACAATACCTACGCCAGCTAAAACCCCTGCTGCAAGTGGTATAGCAATTATATTATATCCAGCTCCCCACCATAAATTTTCTACAGTTTTACGGTAAGTTTTCGCTGATAAATCGAAGAAGTCCAAAATGTTTATTGGATCATTGCTATAAAGAATCACATCAGCAGACTCAATTGCAACATCTGTACCTGCTCCAATGGCTACACCAATAGAAGCAGCTGCTAAACTAGGTGCATCATTAATTCCATCACCGACCATCATTACTTTGTGTCCTTCCAACTCAAGATCTTTGATTATCTTATCTTTATCTTGTGGAAGTAATTCAGCACGATATTCATCAATACCTAATTCATCAGCAACTTTTTTGGCTGCCTCTTTATTGTCACCAGTCAACATTATTGGGATAATATTTCTTGCCTTCAATTTGCTAATGAATTCCTTTGAATTAGCCTTTAGTGAGTCTCCTAAAGTGATATAACCAACAACTGAACTATCTACAACTAAATAACTAACAGTGCTATCAGTGGCTATATTTTCAACCTCAAGCTTATTCTCCTGTAGATATTTCCGATTAACTAAGAGAATACTTTTCTTATCTAACTCTCCACTTAATCCATAACCCTTTAGTGCTTTAACATTTGATATCTGTGTTGGAGTAATATTTTTTTCAGCTGCGTACTCTACTATACTTTTGGCAATTGGATGGTTTGAACTAACTTCTAACCCTGATATTAAGGCTAAAATTTCATCTGTAGAATAAGAAGAACCAATTGCTTTTACTTCATTTACTGAAAAATCACCTTCAGTAAGAGTACCTGTTTTATCCAAGGCTAGATAATCAATTTTTCGACTAATTTCCATAACTTGATTATCACGGATTATCAATCCATTTGTAGCTGCAATCGAAGTACTACGTGAAATTACTAATGGAACTGCCAATCCCAAAGCATGTGGACATGCGATAATCAAAACAGTTACCAATCTTAAAAGTGCATTGTCAAATGTTCCCAAAAATAGCCAAACTACAAAGGAAATCAAACCAGCTGTTATAGCTGCATAAAACAACCAACCAGAAACTTTATCTGCTAATTTTTGCGTTCTAGACTGATTCATTTGTGCATCTGATACTAGTTTACTTATCTGTGATAAATATCCTTCTGAGGTTGTTTTTTCAACTGTTAAATTAATAGTAGAGTCACCATTAATAGATCCTCCAACTACCTTGTCACCTACAGTTTTCTTTACAGATTCAGATTCACCAGTAATTAATGATTCATTTACATAGGTATTTCCTTTAGTCACAACCCCATCCAGTGGAATTGTTTCCCCAGCACGTACTTCGATAATTGTATTTTTTTTAACAGAAGAAACTGGAGAATCCATCGTCATACCATCGTGAACAACATGAGCATTGTCAGGAACTAGTGCAACTATTTTATCCATCGCACTACCGGCTTCCATAGTGGACTTCATTTCAATCCAATGACCCAACAACATGATAACTATTAGGGATGCTAGCTCCCAAAAGAAATCCATTGAATCAGTGCTGTTGAAGAAATTTTTCATGATGAATGAATAAATACTGTAGATATAGGCAACTCCTATACCCATGGTTATCAGTGTCATCATAGCGGGTTGTTTTGATTTTAATTCACCCTTAGCACCTTGGAAAAAAGGTTTACCACCGTAGAAAAACAAAATTGAAGCCAAGATTAATACTATCCAATCAGAACCAGGGAATTGAATTTGAAATGGTAAATCCATACCCATAAATGATGAGAGAATAAATATCGGTATTGCTAGTACTAAGGAAATCCAGAACTTCTTCCTTAGATCTCCCATGTCCATCATGTGACCTCCGTGCATCATCATGTGGCCACCCATATCAGAGTGATCCATTTCCATATCCATATTTTCGTGATTCATATGTTGATTATCCATTATTTGTCTCCCCCAAACAGTCGCACATTACTTCTTCTGGCGCGTCTTTTGATTTTTTAGTAAGTATAGTTATTAGTTCATTGATATCAGATTTAGATATATCTGAATTTTCAATTGCATTCTCAATTGCCTGACCTTTTCTCATACAACAAAGACTTGCAAATAAATGATTTACACTTTGATCAATAGCATCTTCCTCTTTGATAACCGGTGAATAAGTATATGGTCTAACTTTTTTATCTACTTCCAAATAACCTTTGCTCTGCAATCGGACAATTAAAGTTTTGATAGTAGCTTGTTTCCAAGATGTTTTTTTCGTTAAAACATCTATTACTTGTTTACTTGTTGCACCATTGAGTGTCCAGATTATTCTCATAACTTGCCACTCTGCTTGTGTCATGTTTTCTATATCAGCCATTTATTCTCCTTTCAAGTTTACAAATGTAATCCTTCAATAACTAAAGTTTACATCTGTAAACTTTAAAAGTAAATAAAAAAGAGTCGAAAAATTCGACTCTTTTTTATTATTTAACATATTCAGATACTAATTTAATATTATCATCGTTTGTTAATGATTCATTAACAGCACGTTCTGCAAGTGTTTGTAGATCTGCTGTGCTTAATTTCTTCATCAAGCTTCTTACACGTAATACAGATGTAGCACTCATAGAGTATTCATCTAGTCCCATACCTAATAGGATTGGAACCATTACGTCATCTCCAGCAGCTTCTCCACACATACCTGCCCACTTGCCTTCTTTGTGAGCTGATTCAATAATGTGCTTGATCAATCTCAAGATTGAAGGATTATATGGTTGGTATAGATATGAAACTCTTTCATTACCACGATCAGCAGCCATTGTGTATTGAATCAAGTCATTTGTTCCAATACTAAAGAAATCAACTTCCTTGGCGAATTGATCAGCTAATACAGCAGCAGCAGGTATTTCCATCATCATTCCTGTTTGGATAGAATCTGAAATTTTTACACCTTCTGAAACTAACTTAGCTTTTTCTTCTTCAAAAATAGACTTAGCAGTTCTAAATTCTTGAAGTGTACCAATCATTGGGAACATAATTCTTAGTTCACCAAATGCTGAAGCACGAATCAAAGCACGCAGTTGAGTTCTGAAAATATCTTGTTGGTCAATACTAATACGAATAGCACGATATCCTAAGAAAGGATTGTCTTCTTCTGGTAGTGGTAGATATGGTAAATGCTTATCCCCACCAATATCCATAGTACGGACAACAACTGGTTTTCCATTCATACTTTCAAGAACTTTCTTGTAAGCATTGAATTGATCTTCTTCTGTTGGAAGTTGATCTGATTGCATGTACAAGAATTCTGTACGATACAATCCGATACCTTCAGCACCATTATCAAGAACACCATCTAGATCATCTGGTGAACCAATATTAGCTGCTATATCAAAATGTTTACCATCAGCAGTGACTGTTGCTTCACTCTTTAGCTTTTTCCATTCTGCTTTTTCGGCAGCAAAATCAGAAGCTAATTTTGAATACTTAGCAACATCATCATCACTTGGGTTAACAATAGCCACACCATCGAGACCATCAAGAATAACCTGATCACCATCTTTGATGTCAGCTGTAACTGTATTTGTTCCAACTACAGCAGGTAGTTCTAATGAACGCGCCATAATTGCAGAGTGGGCTGTACGTCCACCAATATCAGTAATAAAGCCCCTAACAAATTTTTTGTTAAGTTGAGCTGTATCACTTGGAGTAAGATCGTGAGCAACAACAATAACTTCATGATCAATTAGTGAAGGATTAGGTAATTCAACACCAAGCAAGTGAGCCATTACACGTTTAGTAACGTCGCGAATATCCGCCGCTCTTTCTTGCATGTATGGATTATCTGTCATACCTTCGAAAATTGTAATAAAGTTTTGTGAAACTTCATCAAGTGCTTGTTCAGCATTGACACTTTGATCTTTAATTTGTTGTTCAACAGCACCTGTAAATTCAGGATCAGCAAGAATCAATTTGTGCGCATCAAAAACTTGTGCGCCTTCTTCACCCAATGATTCTTTAGCCGCATCTCTGATTTTTGTTAATTCATTGTCTGATTGAGTAAGTGCATCTTGAAGACGTTTAACTTCGCCATCAACATCACTAATACTCTTCTTTGAAAATGAAAGGTCTGGTTGAACCAAAAGGTATGCTTCTGCAGTAGCAATACCTTCACTAGCAGCTATCCCTTTGATTTGTGTAGACATTATTCAGCTAAACCTTCTTTTGTCATTGTTTCTGTGATTGCAGCAATTGCGTCAGCTTCGTCATCACCTTCGGCAGTAATAGTAATATCAGCACCTTGACCAACACCAAGTGACATAACACCCATGATTGATTTTAGGTTAACTGATTTTCCATCAAATTCGATGTTTACATCTGAAGAGAATTTACTTGCAGCTTGTACAAGCATTGTTGCTGGACGTGCGTGAATTCCTGTTTCTGCGATTACGTGATATTCTTTCTTTTCCATGATATAAATTACCTCTTTATTGTTTATTAAATTATGTAGAAAGCTCTACAAATATTCATTTCTTAATTTACCATTTTCTTAAATTATTAACAACCTTTTTCATTATTTTATAACTCTCAAAAACCTTATCAAATAAGTCAGTTAACGCTTACAGAAAGGCTTTTCAAGGATAATTAGCGAAAAAATAACTTTCATAAAATAAAGTTGAAATTTTTAAGACTTAGCACTTGCAATTAGAGAGTGCTAAGTCTTATACTATCTTTATAATTTTGAACCGAAAGGTGGGATTATAGTGCTGTGTCAAAATTGTAATGAAAATGAAGCAACAATTCACTTATATACCAGTGTAAATGGCAAACGTACAGAGGTTAACCTTTGTCAAAATTGCTATCAAAAATTAAGAAACGAAAGTAATGAAGGTATAGATAATATGGCAGAAAACACAAATGGTTTTTCAAGTTTTGAAGAACTATTCAATGCTATGAACAATTCATCTGAATCACAAGGTTTTCAAGCTGGAGATCCTAATACGCAATCAGGTCGACGTGGTCCAAACGGCGGTGGTAATTCCCTACTAGCTCAATATGGTGTGGATTTAACCGAACAAGCAAGAAAAGGTCAAGTCGATCCCGTAATTGGACGTGACGATGAAATTAAACGTGTAATTGAAATATTAAATAGAAGAACTAAGAACAATCCTGTACTAATCGGTGAAGCCGGTGTTGGTAAAACAGCTGTGGTTGAAGGATTAGCACAAAAAATTGTTGACGAAGACGTTCCTGAAAAACTTCGCAACAAAAAAGTAATTCGCTTGGATGTTGTTTCACTAGTTCAAGGCACTGGCGTACGTGGTCAGTTTGAACAAAGAATGCAACAACTTATCCAAGAACTTCAGGCAGATGACAATATCATCCTATTTATAGATGAAATTCATGAAATTGTTGGTGCCGGTAATGCTGAAGGCGGAATGGATGCTGGTAACGTTCTAAAACCTGCATTAGCTCGTGGCGAACTACAACTAGTTGGTGCAACAACTTTAAATGAATATCGTACAATCGAAAAAGATTCAGCTCTAGAAAGAAGACTTCAACCTGTTCAAGTTGATGAACCTAGTGTTGAAGCTACTATCCAGATTCTAAAGGGTATTCAACCTAAGTATGAGGACTATCACCACGTAAAATATTCTAATGATGCTATTGTAGCCGCTGCGGAATTATCAGCTCGCTATATTCAAGACAGATTCTTACCTGATAAAGCTATCGATTTGATGGATGAAGCTGGATCTAAGAAAAATCTTCAAACAAATCATATCGATATTGCAGAATTAGATAACAAGATTTCTGATGCGGAAGTTCAAAAACAATCTGCATTGAGAAATGAAGATTATGAAAAAGCTGCATATTACCGTGATGAAGTTTCTAAGTACCAAAAAATGAAAGACAACACTAAGGAAACTCCTCTTGATGAAAGTATGATCTCTGAAAAAGAAATCGAAAAAATTGTCGAAGAGAAGACTAAAATTCCTGTTGGTGATTTGAAAGCTAACGAACAACTTCAACTAAAGAATCTAGAACCAAACCTAAAATCAAGTGTTATTGGTCAAGATGAAGCTGTTGAACAAGTTTCTAAAGCAATTCGTAGAAATCGTGTTGGATTTAATAAGTCTGGTCGTCCTATTGGTTCATTCCTATTTGTTGGACCAACTGGTGTTGGTAAAACAGAATTAGCTAAGCAATTAGCCAAGGATCTATTCGGAACAACAGAATCAATGATTCGTTTTGATATGTCTGAATACATGGAGAAACACAGCGTGTCTAAATTGATTGGTTCTCCTCCTGGCTATGTAGGATATGAAGAAGCCGGTCAACTAACTGAACAAGTAAGAAGAAATCCATATAGTTTGATTCTTCTAGATGAAGTAGAAAAAGCTCATCCTGATGTTATGCATATGTTCTTACAAATTCTTGAAGACGGTCGATTGACAGATTCTCAAGGTAGAACTGTTAGTTTCAAAGATACTATCATTATTATGACTTCAAACGCTGGTCAAGATGTAAAAGAAGCCAATGTTGGATTTGGCGCTACATCAACTATATCTACTGTAATCAGTCGTCTTTCTGATTACTTCAAACCTGAATTCTTAAACCGTTTTGATGGTATCGTAGAATTTAATGCTCTATCAAAAGATAATTTAGTTCAAATTGTAGATTTAATGTTAGCTGATACTAACAAGATGATTGCTGATCAAGGACTAAAGATCCATGTAACAAAATCTGCTAAAGACAAGCTAGTAGAGTTAGGTTACAACCCTAGCATGGGTGCTCGACCATTACGTCGTGTTATTGAAGAACAAATTGAAGATAAAGTAGCTGACTACTACTTGGATCACCCTACAGAAAAAGATTTAGAAGCTAAAGTAGTAAAAGGTGAAATAAAAATTGCCTCTTATCAAGATGCTCCAGCTGTAGTTGAAAAGAAATAATGACTAACCAAAAGCATCGAAAATTTTGATGCTTTTTTTGTACAATCAAAAAGATTTAAGTTTCTCTTACGCCTGTTTATAATTACTTAAACTCTAGTTGATAGATCAGTATTTGCTGTTAAAATTCAAAATAAGAGTAAGTGGAATATTAGAGGGGTAATAATGGACAAAGTAGAAAAAATTATTCGTAACGACATATTAATAGAAGTAAATTACCTAGATTCAGTGGGAAATAAACTAAGAGACTCAAAAACTATTCAGGGTAAATACCTTGATGATTTGGATGTTCCCTTTCAAACTATCCCTGGATATATTTTGTCGACCGTTCAAAACTTCCAAAAAAAATTCATTCCTAATAGTGATGGAATTAATATAATTTATGCTAAGCAAGTAGCAGCTCCTGTAATTATCTATCATAGAAATATCGATGATAAATTGATTGCTGACCCTATCTTCCTTACAGGTAAATTCAACGGTACTTTTCAGGCAAAACCTCTAGAAGAAGCACGCAATTTTCTTGTTGAATCACCAAAGGTTGTTAGTGGAAAGTTCACAGATCAAGTTCAAGAATTTGAATTCAAGTACAATACCCAAAAACTAACTCCGTACATTATTCCTAATAATCTATTTTTGGAAACATTTAATAGCACTCAAGTTTTTGAAAGAGCTAATATCAACTACCCTATCAATAGAACTATTCCAATGAACTCAACATGGAAAATTTTTCACGCGATGAAAGAAGGATACACAAATCGCATCTGGTATAACTTAGGTGCAGATATCTGGGTACCTAGTACTGAAGACGTTTCAACATTTAAAATCCCACCTTATCAATTGGAAAATCAATCTCAAATTAAGAATTCATACAACTATAAAGTTATAGATATCAGTGAAATTAACCAATACACTAATATTGGTAATTTCCATGAACACAGCGTAACCGGCTGGGTTCAACCTTATGGAAAAATGCTGATTGGTTACTATCAAAGCAATCAACGTGTATTCGTTAAAAATCTAATCCTACTAGAAAACAACAGTGTTTGGGCTGAATTAGATGATGGTAATTACGTTGAAAGACAATATTTGAACATATAAAAAGCACATCCCTAGGGATGTGCTTTTTTATTATAGCTTTGCAGTTAATTTAACGTCTGGATACTTACCTTCAAACCATGTCACCGCAAATTTATTCTCAAATAAGAATAGTGGATTACCTTCTAGATCTTTAACCAACATATTTCTAGAAGAAGACATTGATTCATCTAATTTTTCAGGATCAATCCATCTAGCAATTCTTGAACCGATTGGAGTCATCACAACATCACAGTTATATTCATTTTGCATACGGAATTGGAAAACCTCAAATTGAAGCTGTCCGACAGCACCTAGAATATAATCACTGGTTGAGTATTTTTGGTACAACTGTACAGCACCTTCTTGAACTAGTTGCTGCATACCTTTATGGAATGACTTTTGTTTCATAACGTTTTTAGCTTGAACTTCCATAAACATTTCTGGTGTAAATTGTGGTAATTCTTCATATTGAATAGATTTTTTACCACTATAAATTGTATCTCCAATTTGGAAATTACCAGTATCATACAATCCTACAATATCACCAGCTACAGCATTCTTAACCTGTTCACGTTGGTCAGACATAAATTCAGTAGCATTATTAAGTCTCAGAGTTTTGCCAGTTCTTTGTAATGTTACATCCATACCTTTTTCAAATTCACCTGAACAAATTCGTACAAAGGCAATTCTATCACGATGATTAGGGTTCATATTGGCCTGTATCTTAAATACAAATCCTGAAAATTGTTCTGAATCTGGTTCGATAACTTCATCACTATCTTGCAACTTATGTGGTGCAGGAGCTGGTGCCATTTCCAAGAATGTATCTAAGAATACTTGTACACCGAAGTTGGTTAGAGCTGAACCGAAGAATACTGGTGTTTGATCACCTTTTTGTATTTTTTCAGGATCAAAACTATTTCCAGCTTCTTCTAGTAATTCAACTTCACCGATAGCTTGTTCAAATAATGAATCTTCTGCCAATTCCTTATCATCTATCGAACCTTCACTATTGATTGGAATGTAGCGCTCATCGCCCTCTTTTCGATAAAGTTCCACTCTTTGATTATGTATATCATATAATCCCTTAAGTTCTTTACCCATACCGATTGGCCAGTTCATGGCACAACCTTCTATGTTAAGCAGTTCTTCCAGTTCAGCGATAAGATCCAATGGATCACGTCCATCACGATCCAGTTTGTTCATAAATGTAAAGATAGGAATACCACGTTTTTTTACAACTTGGAATAATTTCTTAGTTTGTGGCTCAATACCCTTAGCAGAATCAATAACCATGACAGCAGCATCCACAGCCATCAGTGTACGGTAAGTATCTTCTGAGAAATCCTCATGTCCTGGAGTATCCAAAATATTGATATCTCTATCTTTATAGTTAAACTGCATAACAGAACTGGTAACAGAAATTCCACGTTTCTTTTCAATTTCCATCCAATCACTGGCAGCAAATTGACCAGTTTTCTTACCCTTAACTGTACCAGCAGAACGAATAGCTCCACCAAAATATAGTAATTGTTCAGTAATAGTTGTTTTACCAGCATCGGGATGGGAAATGATGGCAAAAGTTCTTCTCTTTTCAACTTGTTCTCTTAATTGTTTTTGATCCATTATTTTCTCCTGTTTGTTACTTATAAAAGAAAAAAGAAATACCTCTAGTATTTCTTCTCATACATATTTTTCATTACTTGTTTAAGTTTATCGTCAGGTATTGTGACTATGACATCTTCAATTCTTGAACCATTAACTTTGCCTGATGTAAGTTTAGTTCCATCATCTAAAGTAATAGATATCGGAATGTTCTCTGTAGGAATATCACCTGCTTGAGCAATTAAAACACCTGCAACAGAATCATAATCATCCAAATGAAGATCCTCTTCAAATAATTCATTAAAATCTTCTGTCGTCATTTTACCGATAATTGAGTACTCGTTACTATTTATACGACGATATGCTGTGATAGCTTGATCGTATTCATCATCTATATCACCAACAATTTCTTCAATGATATCTTCAATTGTAGCCAATCCAACGACTCCACCATACTCATCCATAACAACTGCCATCTGAGTTTGTGTGCTCTTCATTTTCAAAAGCAAAGCATCAATACTAGTAGTTTCAGGAACAAACATAGGCTCTACCATGACATGATCCAAACTGATACTTTCAAAGCCTGACTTACGAGCTTGTTTCAATATATCCTTAATATGGATAATTCCGATAACCTTATCCTTTTCCCCACCATAAACAGGTACTCGAGAAAATGGTTGTTCCAAGATAGCATCAATAGTTTGATCCTTAGGATCATTGATATCAACCATGAAAGCATCAGTTCTAGGAACCATGATTTCTCGAACATTCTTATCACTAAATTCGATAATTCCTTGCATCATTTGGTATTCATCAGAATTGATAGTTCCACTATCTTTGGATTCACGAATAGTTGCTAAAACTTCACTACGAGAAGCAGTATCTTCTTTTTTTGAAAAATTCATAGGAATTAATTTAAATACTAGATTTAAAGATCCTGTTAGTAACTTAACAAAAGGACTAAAAATAAATCTGAAAAATCTTACGTATGGTTCAGTAAATCTAGCTACACCATAAGGTTTATTCATGGCTATACGCTTTGGTAACAATTCACCAAATACCAGCGAAATATAAGACAAGATAACTGTAATAATTACGATAGATACTTCTTGGCTTCCGGGAAAGTCCCCCATCAATCTATCAAGGCTTCCACTCAAACTGGTAGCAGCAATAGCAGATGATAAGAATCCTGCAAATGTAATTGCTACTTGGATTGTAGATAAGAACTGATTAGGTTCTTCGATAGCTTTAAGAATACGTTTATCCTTCTTACTACCGTCTTCCGCCTTTTCTTCTACTGTTGCTTTACTTACTGAAACTATAGCAATTTCTGCAGCTGCAAAAAAAGCATTTAAAATTGTTAATACAACGATTATTAATAGTTGTACTAGCAAGGTCACACCGCTAGGGTCACCGTTCATCGACATGTCACTCTCTTTCAATATAAACTATATATTTTATAACTAGGCTAATTATATCAGTCCTTAAAGTATTCAACAATATATCTAAATTTCATGATAAAATAAAGCTATTAAATTATCGGAGCTATAACAATGTCAAATAAGAGAATAACTGTTATTTATCTATTTTTCTTTCTAATACCTTATATTGCCTGTCTGTTAATAGTAGGTATTTCATACAATGCTTTGGTGCTACACGCCATCAGTTGGAGAATAATTCTTGGCGGTATCATTGGTGCATTCGGTCTTTTTGCTGTAAAAGTCATTGCACAAAGACCAATATTGATTATGTATCGTAATTCTACGAGACCAGCGTTAAAGAAATTTATCAATTTATTCATTCTAGAGAGAAATTTTTGGATTATTTCTTTCAATTTAATATCAGACTTTATTTTCTCTATCATTAGTATTTATCTAGTAAAGAATGTACTACCTATCTCTCATATCATGGGTAACACATTAGGTTGGTTGGTACTAATATTGATGTTATCAGTGACATTTGCATCATATCTAGAATTCGATGCTTTATCAATTTATAAAGAAGACAAATAAAATTTCATTGACAGACTAATAATATACGGCTATCATAACTACCAAGATTTACAAAACAAATACGGAGGATTTTTCACATGATGAAAACAAGCAATTCTACAATCAATACTGCATGTTGTACTGTAATTTCTTGCACAAATAGAAATTATAGTTATTCATCATGCCTAATATCACTCTAAATTAATCAATTAGTTACTATAAATAATGCGATTAAAGAGCTGACATTGGTCAGCTCTTTTTTTGTTTATCAAGGTGAAAATATGACTCATTTGAAAATAGGTCTCCTAAACTTAATGACCGATAAAAAACAAACCAATTCCAACTTTGAACAAGTTCTAAATCAAAATAGCAATGTCGATTTAACATACTATTATTCTGCCAGTCGATATAGCGAACCTCCTGAACCAAATATGAAACCACTAAAACTAGAAGAGTTAAAATATCTAGATGGTTTCATCATTTCTGGGAGTCCAGTCGAAAGAATCTCTGATGATAAAATAACTTATCTACCAGAAGTACATGATTTGCTGAATTACCTTCACAAATCCGATATTATTCAGCTCTATGTCTGTTGGGGAGCGATGGAAGCACTAGCTCATTTGTATGGTATAAGAAAGAAACCATTATCAAAAAAAGATTTTGGAGTCTATCAGAATAAAATTGTACAATCAGATCCACTTCTAAAAGATATACCTACCGGTTATCTTGCTCCAAATGCCCGTTACACTGAGATGGATCTATCCCAAGTGAACGAAGATGAACGTTTAGAAGTATTATCAGTTACTGAAAATAATTTATTATCTTTAGCAAAATCAAACATTGCTAATCAGACCTTTTTATTCAACCATCTCGAATATCATAAAGATGATTTAGACAAAGAGTATCAATTAGAAATAGCTAGTGGTAAAGTACCTAACGCATTTAAAGCTCATAACTACTATAAAAATAATCAACCAACTTTCGAATGGCAAGAAAGTCAGGAAAAATTCTTTAACAATTGGTTGAACACATTTAAAAGAGGAAATTAATATGACAAAAGTAAACTCAATCACAGAATTAATTGGAAACACACCTATGGTAAAACTTCAAAATAATGACCCACAAAATATGGCGGATATCTTTGTAAAACTAGAATTTTTCAATCCCGGTGGATCTGTTAAGGATCGTATAGCCTTGTCAATGATTGAAAAGGCTGAAAAAGACGGCAAACTAAAAAAAGGTGATACTATTGTTGAGCCTACATCTGGTAATACTGGTATAGGTCTATCTCTTGTTGCAAGTGCCAAAGGCTACAAGATTGTAATATTCATGCCTGAAACTATGAGTGTGGAAAGACGTAAGATCATGCAAGGATACGGTGCTGAACTAGTTCTAACACCAGGTTCAGAAGGAATGTCTGGAGCAATCAAAAGAACTAGCGAATATGCTGAAGAAAATGACGCATTTATGCCTATGCAATTTGAAAATCCTGCCAATCCTGAAGTTCACGAATTAACAACTGCTCAAGAAATTATCAAAGATTTCAAAAATGAAAATATCGATGCTTTTGTAGCTGGAGTTGGTACAGGAGGTACTCTTTCCGGAGTAGGTCATGGTCTTAAAAAAGTTTATCCAGATGTACAAATTTATGCTCTAGAAGCTAGTGAATCCCCTCTACTAAAAGAAGGAACTACTGGACCTCACAAAATTCAAGGTATTAGTGCAGGGATTATTCCTGATACATTAGACCAAAATGTCTATGAAGATATTATCGAAGTAAGTAGTACACAAGCTATAAAAACTGCACAAGAAGTGGCAAGAGAAGAAGGTTTACTAGTAGGAATATCATCAGGAGCTAATATTTTTGGAGCAAAAGAAATTGCCAAAAAACTAGGTGCTGGTAAAATAGTTGTCACTACAGCTGCGGACAATGGTGAAAGATATCTATCTACAGATTTATTTAATTTTTAAATCTACTACTAATGTGAGAAAATATAAAATGTTAAAAAACAAATTAAGGGGAATTAACTAATAATGAAAAAGAAAATTACAGCGATTATTTCTATTCTAGCTATGTTTGTGCTGATTCTTTCAGGATGTTCTTCAAGTTCTAAATCTGTTACCCAAGAACAAGGAACATTAACAATTGGACTTGAAGGAACATACGCTCCATACTCATACCGTGAAAATGGTAAACTTACTGGATTCGAAGTTGAATTAGGAAAAGATCTTGCCAAGGAAATGGGAATGAAAGCAAAATTTGTTCCTACAAAATGGGATTCATTAATTGCTGGTCTAAACTCAAAAACATTTGATGTTGTTTTGAACAATGTTGCAATAAACAGCAGTCGTAAAAAACAATACATCTTTGCCACACCTTACGTTTATTCTAAATCTGTACTTATTACAAAAGAAGGTAACAAAGATATAACTTCTGTAAAAGATTTAAAAGGTAAGAAAATGGCAGAAGGAACTGGTACTGACAACTGGTTGAACGCCGAAAAATTTGGTGGTAATATTAGCCCTTCTACAGATTTTGCAACAACAATGTCAATGATTAAAGATGGTCGTGTTGATGCAACAATTAACTCAAAAGAAGCATATCTTACATATATAAAAGATAGTAAAACTACGGGTCTTCAATATAGAGTTGTTTCTTCAAAAGATATCAAGGCTTCAGAGATTGCACCAATTATGAACAAAAACTCTACTGAACTTCAAAAAGAAATGAACAAAGCAATGAATAAACTTCAAAAAGATGGAACACTAAAGAAACTTTCAATTAAGTACTTTGGCGAAGATATTACTCAAAAATAATTATTAGAAATTCCAGGGGGAATTAACGCCATGTGGCAAACCGTCATCTCATCACTTCCAGAACTTATCACCGCAATGTTAAAATTTACCATTCCAATAGCAATACTTTCATTTATTTTTGGACTAATCCTAGCTATAGTTACAGCTCTGATTAAATTTATTACTCCGTCTGAAAATAAAGCTGTAAAAGGAATTTGGTATGTTCTAAAAGCTATTGCTTCATTTTATGTCTGGCTTTTTAGATCCACACCACTACTGGTTCAATTATTTATTATTTTCTTTGGGCTACCAAGTATAGGTATTCAAATAGATGCCTTCCCTGCTGCAATTATTGGCTTTTCTTTAAATACAGGTGCTTATGCCTCAGAAACAATTAGATCTGCATTGATGTCTGTTCCTCAAGATCAATGGAATGCAGCGTATACTTTGAATTTCTCTACAAGACAAACATTACAATATATAGTATTTCCTCAAGCAATTAGAATTGCCTTACCACCTCTATCTAATTCATTCATTGGATTAGTAAAAGATACTTCTCTAGCAAGTTCTATTACTATCCTAGAAATGTTCCAAGTCAGTCAACAAATTGTAGCCAAAAACTATCAACCATTGCTAATGTATGTTGTGGTCGCTGCACTATACGCCATAATATGTACACTACTAAGTTGGCTTCAACGTTACTTGGAAAAACGTACTAATAGATACTTAGAGGGAGGAAATGCCTAATGATTTCGATAAAAAACATTAGTAAAACATTTGATGATAAGTTGGTATTAAACAATATATCCACTGAATTTCCAAGTGGAAAAACAACTGTTATCTTAGGTCCTTCAGGTTCAGGTAAATCTACTTTGTTGAGATCTTTAAATTTATTAGTTCGTCCTGAAAAAGGTGAAATTGATTTCTCTAATTTGCACATCGATTATTCAAAATCAATCTCAAGTAATGACAGTTTTGAACTACGGTCAAAAACTAGTATGGTTTTCCAAAATTGGAATCTATTCCCTAACCTTACCGTGCTGAATAATATTACTGAAGCCCCAATCAAGGTTCTTAAGCAAGATAGAAAATCTGCGGAAGATCACGCTAAACAATTGTTAAAAGATGTCGGATTAGAAGAATATGCTGATAGATACCCTAGTCAGCTATCTGGTGGACAACAACAACGTATCTCAATCTGTAGATCACTTGCAGTAAATCCTGAATACATATTATTGGACGAACCTACAAGTGCCCTTGATCCAGAGCTTGAAACACAAGTTCTGCGAATTCTAAAGAATTTGTCAGATGAAGGTCAATCTATGATTCTTGTAACTCATAACATGGAGTTTGCTAGAATGGTTGCTGATAAAATTTTATTCGTTGAAGATGGAAAAATAGAGTTTGACGGTAGTACCGAAGATTTCTTCAATAAACCAAATCAAAGAATTGAAAACTTCCTTTCTGGAATTACACTTAAATAAACATAAAAAAAGACTGCCACTGGCAGTCTTTTTTTGCAATCCAAATTAGTTGTGAGATAACTCGTTGTATCTTTTCATCCAAAGATCAATATATGCTTGAGAAAACGGACCCTTACCATTGTCAATCCAATCAAGAAGCACGTCGACATTCTCGTGAAGGATAGTATCTATTTCAGGTGGGTAATTCCACTGTTGACTGTGAAGAGCATACTCGTCCACATCTAAAAGTCGTTTTTCGCCATCAGCAAAAACTTTTACATCTAAATCATAGTCTATATATTTAATAGCTTCTTTATCTAAAGCAAACGGAGTAGCCAAATTACAGTAATATGAAACTCCGTTATCTCTCACCATTGCAACGATATTGAACCAATACTTCCTATGGAAATATATGATAGCTGGCTCTCTAGTAACCCATCTGCGACCATCTGCTTCAGTCACTAAGGTGTTTTCATTGCAACCGATTATCTCATTTTCACTTGTCTTAAGCACCATTGTTTCACGCCATGTTCGGTGTAAATGTCCATCATGCTTGTAACTCTGGATTGCTACGTAATCTCTCTCTCTTGGAAGATCCATAACATAACCAGCTTTCAAAAATTTATATCCATGTGAGATTATACCAGATTGTGAAACAACATACATCAAAAAATTCACTCTAGTTCATTCTTTATGTCTTGATACTTAAACCCCTTGGTCATCAGGTAAGTAATGAGTTTATTCTTGTCTGGATAACGTTTTTGAACTTTATTTATCATTGCCTTTAAATTTTCTAATTCAGTCTCATCATCCTTTTGTAGATCAATTTTTGAAATGGCTTCATCAATGATTTCATTTGAAAAGCCCTTTTGGTATAGAGTTTGTTTGATTTTTTGTTGCATGTTACTAAAAGAATTTTTTCGTGATTTTTTGATTTGCTTTTTTGCAAAATCTACTGCATTTTCAATTAAAATATCTTGGTCAATTTCTGCCAACTGGTCTTCTATTACAAATTTGGATACACCTTTTTGAATCAACTTTTGTTCCATAATCTTGGGACCATTGTTGGATGTATTCAACTGACTGTGAATATAAGTCTTTGCATAGTTATCATCGTCCACATAGTGCAAAGATCTCAAACGTTCAAGAACTTCATCGATAGTATCTAAATCGTACTCTTTTTCCTTAAGATACTTTTTCAACTCAAATTCAGTTCTCAATTGGTAACTCAAATAATTTACGGCATCACCGTAAGCTTTGTTGATATTTTCCCGATTTTTAATTTCTTCTATTTGATTGTCATCAAGCTCTAAATTCTTCGCAAGTCTGAAATCAATCAACGTATTCTCACTAACACCAAAGGCAAATTTGTTATCAATAAAAACATTGTATCTACCCTTTTGTTTTTGTGCCTGAATTAAAGTTACTTTAGCCAATATTATATTCTCCCGTGGTATACTCAGATATAAGTTTAACTCACATTTTAAACAAAGGACAAACAATGAATACAAATATTATTGAAGAACTAAATGTTGGGGATCGCTTTCCCCTTACTATCAAACAAATAGGAATTAACGGCGAAGGAATCGGTTATTTCAAGCATGCCATTGTCTTCGTACCTAAAGCTGTGCCTGAAGATGTCATTGTCTGTGAAATTACAGATATTCATCCAAAATTTTTAAATGGTAAAATCCATAAAATCAGAACTGCTAGTCCATACAGAAACAAGGATGTGAATCCACTAAGTAATGAGGTTGGTGGATTAGAGTTTGCACATATAAATTACGAAGACCAATTAGAATTTAAAGAAGATATCTTACGTAATTCTCTAGAAAGATATAAACCACATGCTTATGATCGCTATGAGATAAGACCTACTATTGCATCACCTCAACAAGAAAGATATCGTAATAAAGCACAGTTTCCAATCCAAGAAATTAATGGTGAAATCCGCTGTGGTTTGTACAAAACAGGTACTCAAGAATTAGTCGATTTAGAAGATATGCCTACTCAAATGGAACTAACGATGAAAGCCATGCGTAAGATTGTCGATATCATCAAAGAGTTAGAACTACCTGTATTCAACCCCGAAAACAAATCCGGTATTATCAGCATGATTGTTATTCGTGAATCGGTTGAATTTAACAAATTACAAGTAACATTCATTACTAGAACTAAGAAATTTTTAAAAGAACGAAAACTTGTAGAACTAATCACAGATCAGATACCTGAAGTTTCTTCAATTTCTCAAAATATTAACCTAGAAGATCAAAAAGGTGTTTGGGGAGATGAAACTAGACTAGTCTGGGGAGATGAATATCTTCAAGAAGATATCAACGGTTATACCTTCAATCTATCCCCTCGTGCTTTCCTACAACTAAACTCATTACAAACAGATCATTTGTACGATTTAGCAGAAGATGCTCTAGAACCTAACCAAAATGACGTTCTACTAGATGCATACTGTGGTGTTGGTACGATCGGTATCACCATGGCAGACAAAGTTGAAAAAGTTTACGGTATCGAAATCATTCCTGAAGCTATCGAGGATGCGAAGAAAAACGCTGAACTGAATAATATTAACAATACAGAATATTACGCCGGTGCTGTTGATAAAATATATCCAGAACTACTAGCAGATGGTATAGAAGTCAATGCAATGATTGTTGATCCTCCAAGAACTGGTCTGGAAGATTGCTTGATTGATACAATCCTAGATAATCCTACAGAAAAGCTAGTTTATATATCTTGTAATCCATCGACACTTGCAAAAGACCTTACACGTCTAGCCAGCAAATATCGCGTCCAATACCTTCAACCTGTGGATATGTTCCCACAAACACCTCACGTTGAAACAATTGTAAAATTAGAAAAAAGATAGAAAAAAGAAACTGAAATATTCAGTTTCTTTTTTTAGCTATGATAAGATTACTAGTGAATATAATTTAGGAGGAATTTGTTATGAAAATTTATTTTGCTAATGGTTTATTCTCACAGGCAGATCGTATGTTCAATGAAGTTGTAGTTGATAAGATCCGCAAGATTTCTGATGATATTGAAGTGTACCTACCTCAAGAAAATGGCGATATCAATGATAAAACAAAGTTCGCTGATTCAATCAAAATTGCTGAAGAAGATAACAAAGAACTCCTTACTTCAGATTTAGTGGTTGCAGTACTAGACGGAGAAATCATCGATGTTGGAGTTGCTTCTGAAATCGGATTAGCATTTGGTAAAGAAATTCCTATACTAGGATTATTTACAGATCTTCGTCAACACGGTGCAGAAAATCCAGAAAAAATTGCTGCCGTAGCTGAAATCGGAGAAAATCCATTCCAATATGTAAACACTTATACTATTGGATTGATTAAGTTAAACGGTAAAGTTGTTAACAATATTGATACATTATTACAAGAAATTGCTAAAAAATTATAAAGATTTCATTAATATTACATAGAATTTACAGTTGGATTATATCCAACTTTTTTTATTTCCTTTGAGTTATGATGGTTATCGTTGATAAAAACATAACTTAACTCTTATAGATATTTTTGTAAGAGTTTCAGGAGAAATTATATATATGAATTTAAAACACATTACACTTTCAATCATCGCACTAACTGCTATTGGTTCTACAGCAGTAACAAGCGCAACATCAGTTTCAGCTGCTACAACAGCATCAAGTAAGGTTCAAGTTGCACCATCATCAGACGTTATATACATTAACAATGACAATGGCGCAAAAGTATACCACAATGTAACATCAGGTAAAGTTGCAACTTCAGCAAACTCTGTTCAAACAAACACAGCTTGGTCAATCGACAAAACAGCTATGGTTAATGGTAAAACATATTACGAAATTGGAAATGATACATGGGTATCATCATCAGATGTTTCTTTCAATGCACCTGTCGTAGCAATTGACAAAGTGCTTTATGTTTCATCAAATGGTGGAAACGTAAACCTATATTCATCTGCTAACGATGGATACTATGTAGATAACTCAGTTTCTGACGGTAACGCATATCACGTTTATGCTCAAACAACTGATCAAAATGGTCAAGTTTGGTATAACCTAGGTTCTAACGAATGGATCAATGGTCAATACATGACTGAAGAAGAACCATCAGTTAAATATACAATGTCAGCTACAGCTTATGATCCAGCAGTATTAGGTTCAAGCATGGGTTACAGTGGCGTTGCTGCTAACCTTTCACGTTTCCCTAAGGGAACTCAACTAAAAATCACTCTTGGTGACGGTACAGTAATGTACAGAACAGTTAACGATACAGGTTACTTTGCCCTATCAAACTCAAACCAACTAGATATTGCTATGCCTAACTCACAAGCACTATCATTTGGTAGACAAACAATTACAGTTCAAGTTGTTAAATAATAAATAGTAAATAAAAAAGCAGACAATTAGTTGTCTGCTTTTTTGTTATATTCTTTTTTCTAAAAGATCCATGTAGGCATTTTCTGCTGTAATGAAAAGTGAATCCTGAGGTACTAACTTAGATTTACTCAAAAAATCTCTGTACTCTTGGATGGATTCACTTGATTTCGAAAAGATTGCTGATAGTTTCTTCTTTGCATATGGATCAAGTTTCCTCATCATATCTGATATGAAATCTGGTTCATCTATCTCTTCATTGTAAATGAATCTGTGGTTTATATATTCATTTGTTAAATAGATATCATCTGCTTGATAATCTAAATTGTCGAATATATCTTTGATACTATTATCACAAGGGCTCTCTAAATTTAAAATACAGTAATAGTTCAAATAGCTAAGAAATGTAGGGATATATTTTTTATTGTAATTTAGATATATAGCATTTTTAAAAATAATTGGAATAAAATTAAATGTGTTTTCATCTATTTTCTTAAAAAATAGATCCCCCACTTGGATATACATATAAAACAATTCATCACCTGAAATTAATTTTAAAAATTTATATCCATCATTTCCATAGCCTAAATTTCTATATTTCAAAGGAATTAATGTAAATAAACCTATTGAAAGACTAAATAAACTAAAAATAATGGGGATCGAAATAAATAAAAATAAAAAGCCAAACAGCAAACTAAAAACTGGTCCGGAAACTATAAATATGGCATATTTTATAACATTATAACTATTCGGTATCATCTTTGTGGATCCAAACCAATTAAATACGTTAATTTCTAAGGATAGACTGTAATTTCCTTTATCTGACAAACCTATCTTTGCTAAAGGCAAACGAATGTATTCTAGTTTAAATTTATAAAACAGACCTATGATTAAATGACCAAACTCATGTATACAAATGGCGATTACAAAGGCAAAAAGATATATGAATATATTTTGAACTAAATTGTTCACTATTAATATATATAATATTGTCAATGCCCATAAAATCAATATTATTTTGAACCATAATTTCATTTCCTTAATCTCACTTCCCCTACTCCATTGTTAGAATAATAACTAAATGGAGCAGCAGTTTGATGTAACTTCTTTAATATTTTAGTGTATCTCATAGAAGTTCTATTAACTTCTTTTTGATTGGAAATCATATCAGCCAAGATGGAACTAACCACTGGTGCAGCCAAACTGGTTCCTAGAGACAACGTGTACCCTGTAGGTAAATCCGCGGATTTACCTATAATAGACTCCTTATCAGTAGGATAATATGTCATTATCATTTCCCTAGCATCTAATTGACCACTAGTTTTATAAAAATTTCCATAATCTCCTCCAGGCGCAGAAACAGATATATTACTACCATAATTTGAATAACTTGCAAGTAGTCCACTCTTAGTTGTAGCAGCAACTGTCACTACATTTTCTAGACCACCTGGCGCATGTACTTTAACAGAATTACTTGTGATATCCTCAGATTCATTTCCTGCCGATGCTACTATAAATATATTTTTTTGTCTTGCAAAATTAATTGCATTTTGGAAATCAACTAATTCTGATTTATCTGTCTCCGATGTAATATCTTCATAAACTCCACTACTAATATTAATAACATCAACATTTTTTTCTGCTGCATCGTAAACTGCAGAAATTGTTTTTGATGGATCTCTTTCCTTTGCATTCATCACTTTGTAGGATATAACAGTCGATTTTGGAGATAACGTATCTATAATTCCCATTACTTGAGTTCCATGAGTCAATTCATCTGTTGAGTTATTTTTATCACTAGTATAATTATATTGAGTTATAACATTATCTTTTAGCATTGAATGATTCAAATCAACACCACTGTCAATTAAAGCAATCTTAACACCTTTTCCTTGACCCGAAATCAATAGATTTTTTTTTGAGTTCAAATAATCACCACCATTCAATACCCGTCTATATGACCAATTAAATGTACTAAAATCATCAGATAGTATATCTAATTTATCATTTGACTTTGCTTGAACCGGATTACTGAGTAAGAGAAAAAAAATAAAGCATATTATAAATTTATCTATCAAACTCTTCATTGTTTAATTCCACACTTTCTCTGTAAAGATCCTTGTATATTTTGTTGGAATTGATCAATTCTTCATGACGGCCTATTGCGTTAATTTTCCCACTGTCCATAACTATGATCTTATCAAATTTTTTAATCATATTAATTTTATGAGTTATTGATATTATTGTTGCTTCTTTATATTCTAGAATATTTTTTAGTATTTGATTTTCAGATACTTTATCTATAGCAGATGTAGCCTCATCAAATAATATAATAGGGTAATTAGAAAAAAAAGCTCTGGCTATAGATATTTTTTGCTGTTGGCCACCCGAAAAATTATTTCCATTTTCAGATACTATTGTATCTAAACCTATCGGAATGCTTTTTATAATCTCATCAACTTGAGACAGTCTAGATGCATGATTGATTCTCTCAATATTAAAATTTATTAACTCATCATCATACGTAAGATGAATATTTTCCTTTAAAGTTCCACTAAATAATTGTGAATGCTGATTCACCATAAATACATCATTGCTATAATCAAATTCTTTATATCCAGAGTCGTTAATAATATAGGATTTACCATATGTTGGTTGAATGCTTTGAGATAACAACTTTAAAAGAGTTGTTTTTCCTGATCCACTTTTTCCAACAAGAGCAATTTTTTCACCCTTTGATATCTCCAAATATAAATTATCTATAATAGGTGTTTCAAATAATGAATTCCTATAAGTAATATTATCTAAAATTATTTTATAATTTTCATTCTTCTCATTTTGACTCACAATACAATTGTCATTATCAAATTTATAATCCAAAACTTCATCTAACTTGCCAATATATATCTTTAACACTGAAAGATCATTATACGCTGATGCTAACCCTATAACGGGAGACATAAACATACCTAACAATGATAAAAATGCAACCAACGTCCCCATGCTCATATTATTATTTTCAATTTGAGTACTAGCAAAAATAATTAAAATAAATGGTGCAAAATTTTGCATTAAATCTGTTAGAATTCCGTATTTAGCTATATATAAATCTTTTTTTAAGGAAACATCCAATTGCTCTTTAAAATTTTTAAACCATGATTCAAAAAAAGAATTTTCTGCATGTTGACTTTTTAGTGTTTCTATTCCAGATATAGACTCAGTTAATATCTTCTGAACTCTACCTTGAAAAGTTATCTCTACATCAACTATTTTTTTAATCTGATTAGCATTAATAATCATAATAATTGAAATAAATATTGTTATAACAGCAGTAACAACAGTTAATAAAATAGAGTAACGTAACATTAAAATCAGGTAAATAAATAAAAATAATGAATCAACTAATAAAGAAATTAAATTTTGTGACATTACTTGTCTAATATAGATATTCAAATTTGATCTAAAAATAAGTTCACCCGTAGATCTATTACTAAAAAAAATTAAAGGCATCTTTAAAAGTTTTGAATAGAATTCAGACATAAGTTTCTCATCAATTTTTTTTCTTAATTTTGCTAGTATAGTATTTTTAGATTTTTGTAAAATATAAACAATTATAAATATTGATACGATAAATATAATTAAAAAATAATAATTTAACTTCTGACCTGAACTTATTACATCAATAATTCTTTGTGACAATATAGGAATAGTTAAAAGAGAAAATTGGAAAAAAATAGTAACTAATGTCAATTTTACCCAGTCTAAGGTAAAACTCTTAAATATTGTTTCTAAATATGAATTTTTTTTAATTTTATTCTCTACTAGTTTGGACTTTTTTTGAGAATCAAATTTTGAATATATAAATTTTCCACTAAATTTATTCAAATATTCATTTATTGGTATCCATTGTTTCCCAGAAGATGGATTCATAATTAAAACTCTATTTTTTAATATTTTTTCGATAATTACAAAATGATTTTCATTCCAAAGTGCAATAGATGGCACTGGAATTGACGTTCTATTTTTAGTATTCATAGAAATTGAATCTAGACCCTTAACTTTCAATATTTCATATATATTTTGAAATGTCAGTCCACCTCTTGGAATACCAAATTCATTAGTTAATTTTAATAAAGAATAATCAAGTCCGTGATAATTTAGTATGGAAGAAATACACGCCATTCCACACTCACTATGCTCACCTTGTAGTGTTATCTTTAATTTTTTCATATATTCACCTTAATCAAACATCAAAATATTAGGGATTTTTTTATCCTTATCTAAATATTTTAATATCTCAAATCCAACTCCTGATAATCCTGTATATAAGCCTAAAGGTTTTATATCTTTGGGTCCTTTTAAATATAAATTATTTTTCTCAAAACCTTCTGCAAATGTATAAATAAGACTACTAATATCATATTGTTGACGATATGGTGACAGTAGTTCTATTAAACCTGATAGACCATGGCAAAGAGACCAATTAGTATATTTCTGATTATATAATTCTTTTATATTTGGAGAGAAATTCTTATTAGAATACTGTTCATACATATCACTACCAATTAATCCGTTACACCAAGAAACTTCTTTCGATTTTTTTTGCTTCAAATTATGATCCATATCTTTTTCAAAAATACCTTTGATATACAAATAGCTATTTATTCCATGTCCAAAACCTTCTGATGTATTCATTTCTTCTGAAGAAAGTTCTTGATATAATTTATATGCATAGTCACTATAATCAATGTTTTTTGTTACTTCACTCATAACTATCATAACTTTTATTAGTGAATTAACTCCTAAAATCCAATCGTTTTTTAAATCCTGAGAGGATGGTATTCCATTATTTAAAAAATTATTTGAAATATCAACTGCAATTTTTAGAGAATCTTTGTCATCGTTAAGTTTATAATCTAAAATCATTGGATATATGATGCTTCCTGCACCAAAATATGCAGAATATGAATATAATGATTTTTTCAAAATCAACTTCAAAGTATTTCTAATATAATTTTTCTTTAATTGTAATTCTTGTGTATTGAAGTAATATTGTAATGACAAATAATAAATATATATACCAGATAGTCCATTATATAAATTGTCATCCAAAACGCCTATTTCCCAATCATTAGACTGCTTTATATCAAGCCAACTTATTGTTTGAGATGATTTATTTATTGAAGATCGGTTACTTATTATACTTTCAATTTTTAGTGAAAGTTCTTCTAATTCAACTTTTGAATATTTTCTATCACTAATTTTCATACTTTTTTCTGGATAAAGCTGTGCATCTGAATATTCATTATAAAATCCCGTGGAAACATCAAAATGTGCAATTTGCCATGAAACTATTTCATCATCCAAATTTTCGATTTTTTGCTTAATAATTTCAATCATAGTTTTATCATAAAAATTCGATATTATATCACCAGATGTTGTAATCAAATCTCTAGTATTAATTAAATTAAAAAATTGTGGTATATCACCGTTTAACAAATCTAAAATTTCGTACTTTATGACACTTTTATCCTTTAGTGGATATGCCCACATATTCTGTAGCACACGTTCCTGTTCAATTTTGTTTTTCATACAATTAGGGTGGTATGAGTAGTCAAGCATATCACTATATTTTTGTGTAGGTCTTACAACATTTCTAACAGATACGTCAGTTAAGTTTGATTCAATGTATTTAACTAACTTACTTTTATTACTCATAATTTTTTTTAATATTGACCCTATCCCTCTATGTACTTCTTCCTCTTGTCCTTTTACACTGTAGTATTTTGCACCTAAAAATGGTAAATTTTGACCCATGTCAAGAACAACTTCATCATAGTCATACTTCATCTCATCAGTATATATATTTTGAAGCTGAAGTACTTTAAAAGGCAAAACTTGACTTTTGGATTTTAAGGCACTTAAATCAACAGACTTATTCTCCTTACTTCTTTCTTTAAAACTTTCATGAGGTAAAAGTCCCGTTCCAGAAACTGAGTCTAAGAATTTATATTTGGAATCGGTTATAGCATTATTATTAAATTTCAAACTCGTACTTTGATGGAAAATGGTTTCATTGTCAATAAGAACAGGGTAATTTTTATATGCAATAATATTTTCAAAATGTAAATCTAGAAAATTAAATAAGTAAGCTATCCCTAATATTTTCCCAAACCTAAAATAATATTTTTTTTCATCGCCCTTTTTATCCATAGGAAGACTTTCAATTTTCTCTTCTAGTGTGAAACTATTACCATAAACTTTTTTAGGAACAAACAACTCAGCTTCGTAATTTTCATTTAAAAATGATAAAAAATCATCAATAGTTTTACTGGATTTTGAATTAACTTTAGGCTTATAAAACATGGTGATATTATCATTAAATTCAATTTCAGTTACACTTTTCCCACCATCGTGAGAATCACCCTTCAATCCCTTACAATGAACTATTTCCGTTATTTTTGTATCATATATGCTTGATATATTATTTAGTTTCTCATTTATGTTTATGAACAAATCCATACAATTGTTTTTAAAATAATCTAATCTTTTTATAATTAGACGAAGTAGCGTAGGATATTCATCATAAAATTGTTCTGTTTTTTCTAAACTATTAAATCGTTCTTTTAAATATAATTTGAATCTCTCTGTAGATGAATCCCCATTTAATTTATTATTTTTTTTATAGTTATAAACATCTACGGTAATTGTTTTAATAATAATTCCATACAACTGTGTGCTGAAAGAATTTATCAAATCCTCTATAAAACTATCACTAATAAATGAAAACCTCTTTTGTTTTTCATCTAAAAACTTATACAAATCTCTAATAAAATATCTTAATGCATAATTTAAATCTAAATCATCATTTCTTAATTTAGAATCATTATTTTCAAAGATATTTTTGGCTTTCTCCACCCAGTCAAGATTATTTAATTCATCTTCCACAAATTCCTTTTTAATTTGAGAAAATGGTGTAATACCTTTTTGCATATTATATTTTGACCCATAAACCATTTTGGCCATTCTTGTGAAATCCTCAGAATTTAATGTAGACTTTCTGGAAGTCCAATTATCATAGTTTTTTTCCATAATTTTTTCATCAATTTTATAGGATAGTTTTGACCGTTCGCTTATAGATAATGAATTATAAATTTTTTCCAAGTTTAAATCCCCCCTATTGTATAAAAAAAGTACTTCCTAAAATTCTTAGAAGTACTTTTTCACTTAAAAATCACATAATATTTAGCAGGTAGTAACTGACAGAGTTACTCCAACACCAACACCAACAGTGAATCCAGCAATACATACTGGTGTTGTTTCTGACTGCATTTCTCCTGCTCCTTGTATTGAATTCATTTCATCTATTGATAGACTTTCGAATTCTGGAACAATTTCACTTTTTTTCATTTTAATACCCCCCTTATTTACAACGTTTTATCGTTAAAACAACAGTAGCTCCAGTTGTGACTCCTGTTGCAACAGATGAACATACACCTGAACTTTCAGCAACCGTTGCAGCAATAGCACAAACTGGTGTTGTTTCTGATTGCATTTCTCCTGCTCCTTGTATCGAATTCATTTCATCTACTGATAAACTTTCGAATTCTGGAACAATTTCACTTTTTTTCATTTTTGATACCCCCGCATTTTATTTTATAAATATTTATTATATTTATAAAAATAATATATCATGTTAATTTATAATTAATAAAAATAAAATATAAACGTACTAAATATTGATATAAACGTTATATCTTTTTGAAAAATTCATTTAATTTTATTTTATTTTTAAATAATTGAGTATAAAGGGAACTCATTTATAATTTTTGAATCAAAATCATTAGTACAAAAATAAAAAGATGATACCTTTCGGTATCATCTTTTTATTTACTAATTCGAGAATATAATCTTTCATTTTCAGTAATTTCTGATAGATAGAATTCACCTTCTACAGTGTCAATATTGACTACATCATCGTTCTTGTATTCAGTATTGAAGATTGTTTCATATTCACTGATTGATATTTTCTTTCTAGAATCAAGCATGTTCTTGATTCCTTCGATATCAATTGCTTTTTCAAATCCTGGAACTACTTTGGCTGAATAAATTTCACCTACTGCACCAGAACCATAACTAAACATCATCAATGATTCGTTATCTTTTACATCACCATTGATTAGGTATGAAAGTAATCCTAAATACAATGATCCTGTATATAGATTACCCACTGAACGGCTTATTTCTATACTCTTTTGGTAACGTTCTACCAAATCATTGAACTTCTCTTCTGAAACATCACTTTCAATAGTGTTAAGCGCTTTACGTCCCATTTTTGTATATGGAATATGGAACAACAAGGTATCGATATTTTCAACATCTTGGTCAAATTTTTGATTGTAATTATCAAACAATGTTTTGAAGAAATCCATATAAATTTCGTTTGAATATTTACCTCGAGCAAATGCTGTTTTAGAGAATGTAGGTCTCCAAAAATCACCAACATTTTTAGTTAGATAAACTGATCTATCTTCTAGTTCAACAATCTGAGGATTATCACTAACTAACATAGCAATAGCACCTGCACCTTGTGTAACTTCACCGGCAGTTTTGATACCATATTTAGCAATATCACTAGCAATAACTAGTGCTTTCTTACCTGGATGTGTCGCAATAAAATCTTTTGCCATTTGTAAACCAGCAGTAGCACCGTAACATGCTTGTTTAATTTCGAAAGCACGAACTTCATTTGGTAAGTCTAGTAGATCCATCAAAAATGCAGATGAAGACTTAGATTCATCAATACTACTTTCAGTACCAACAATTACTAGTTCAATATCCTTTTTATTGTCTTCTGTCAAAATCTGGTTAGCTGCTTCTGCAGCCATTGTTACCACATCTTCATAAGGATTAGGAACAGCTTGCTTATCTTGACCAATCCCAATGGTAAATTTACCAGGTTCAACGTCTCTAGCTTCTGCAAGTTCAACGATATCTATATAATTTTTAGGAGTATAAAAACCTAATTTATCAATACCTATACTCATTAGTTATTACCTCTTAATTCACCTAAGATTTTTTTTGCTAAATCTAAATTGTACTCTTTAAGTTCATTCATTTTTTTAGATACTTCTTCTATTTCTGAGCCTTTTGCTCCAGCACTCACTGCTAGAGACTTACTTTGCAAACTCATATGTCCATTTTGAATACCTGTTGAAACCAGAGCTCTCATAGCTGATAGATTATTTGCCAAACCAACTGCTGCTACAACTGACTGTAATTCTTTGCTATCTTCTATTTTCATCATAGCTAAACTAATCTGTGCCATTGGCAAGGAACTGATTGCTCCACCAACACTTCCGATTTCTATTGGCATTTCCAGAGTTCCAATTAATTGATTGTTTATAATTTTCCAATCACTGAATGGGGCATAAGGTCTATCTTGTGTACTGTGTGCGGCAGCTTCTTCTGCTCGAAAATCATTGCCAGTGGCTAAATAGACGGCATCAATTCCGTTCATAATACCTTTATTATTGGTAACAGCTCTGCGATAGGATTGATGAGCAAAATCATTTAGTTGCACAATTTTTTCTGCGACCATTTGTCCGTCTAAATCTTTAGTTGCCAGATCTTCAAAGTTTAGTTTAGCCTCTGCTTTAACAATCTGACCGATACCACTATTGGACAGAATGCTGCTGAGTATGTTTTCATTGGTCAGTTCTGTCACCCTGTGAGCAATAACTTCCAACATTGAGTTGACTATATTAGCGCCCATGGCATCCACAGTATCAAACTGAATAACTATCTCTAAGAACTCACCAACCTCGTCAACATACATACCTACAATACCACCGCCACGCTTCACAAGACTTGGACGAGATTCATTGCCTAAATCAGTCAATTCAGCTAGAGAATGATTCAATATTTCCAAAGTTTGGGGGTTGTTTGGTTTTAGTATTATTTGACCAAAAATATTTCTAGTGGTTGGTTGCACTTTGAATCCACCGGAATTCTTCACACGCTTAGCACCATTTGAGGCAGCGGCTACAACTGATGGTTCTTCTGTCACCATAGGAACTATATATTCTTTGCCATTCACTACAACATCTGTTGCAAAACCATATGGCAAACTAAAAGCCCCTATTTGATTCTCACTTAGACTACTAGCTAAATCCTCAGATATAACATCCCTATCTGCCAATATTTGAGCTTGATGTGCTGTAAGATATTTATTCTCTATTAAATAATCAAGTCGCTCCTGATTACTCATTTCGTACAATTTCATGATAACTCAATTCCTAGAGCCATACCCATACCGCCACCGATACATAGTGAAACCATACCAGTTTTTTTGTTTTCAGTTTTCAATTGATTAATTAGAGTAGTTATTAATCTGGCTCCTGTGGCTCCCAATGGATGACCAAGTGCAATTGCTCCACCATATATATTTACTTTTTCTGATGGTAATTCTAGGTCTCTGGTTACTGCGTAAGCTTGAGATGCAAAGGCTTCATTGATATCAAATAAATCTATATCTTCAGATGATTGATTGTATTTGTCGTAATATTTTTTGATTGCGTAATATGGGGCATATCCCATATAGTCCGGATCTATTCCTACTTCAGTGTAACCTTTGATAGTTGCCACATATTTCAATCCTAATTCATCAGCTTTTGACTTTGTCATCAAAATTAAGGCAGCTGCACCATCGTTTAATGGCGAAGAATTACCAGCAGTTACTGTTCCATTTTCCTTAAATACTGTTTTCAAACCTGCCAGACTTTCTAGAGTTGAATTAGCACGAATAGATTCATCTGTAGTTACTTTATTTCCATTCACTTCGATAGGAATAATTTCTTTTTGAAGTTTTTCAATTGCGGCGCTTGCTTTCATTTGAGAATCAAGAGAGAACTGATCTTGTTGTTCTCTAGTCACAGAATACTTTTCAGCAACATTTTCTGCTGTGATTCCCATATGTTGGTTGCTAAATGCATCTGTTAGACCATCTTTGAAGAGTGTATCTTGTAACTCTTCACTGGCTTTCATTTTATCCACGCGTGGTGCAAAGAATGGCGCATTGGACATACTTTCTATTCCACCGGCGACTACGATATCTGCGTCGCCCAATACTAAGGCGTTGTAACCTTCTTTTACAGCTTTCAATCCTGAACCGCAAACTTGGTTAATTGTCATGGATGTTGACTCAACCCTTGCTCCAGAATTAATTGCTATTTGACGTGCTGGATTTTGTCCTTGTCCTGCTTGATAGACATTTCCAAATATAAATTGATCTACTTCTTTAGGATCTAATTTATTTATATCCAACAATTGTTGGACTAACTTAGTACCTAACTCTACTGCAGACAAGTCTGCAAATTGTCCTCTGAACTTTCCAATAGCAGTGCGTTTTGCATCAATAATAACTACTGAATCCATGGTATATAAAACCTCCGAGTTTGGTAAAATTGTCTTAAGACTATATAATAATTTATTAATGGAATTATAACAACATTTGAGGCATAAAATGAGAGCAATAGATTTATTAATCTTATTAAACGATTTTAATAAAAATAACTTCATCTGTATAGAAAACGATGACACGTTTCTCAACGTGGTAGATATCAAAGTCACCGATGAAGGTGTTTTTTTAGTGCACTCAACTAAGATAACGGCATTGAAAAACTGGGAATTTTCGCTTTTGATTAACAAAAAAGAATTGCTAGAATTACCAATTTTCTACTCTTATCAAAAAAACGACTATCAATTATTCGGGTTTCGAGTAAGTGATAATCGCATTTTATTAGGTTAATTATTTTTTATTCTTTTTTTGAATTTTATCTGCCAAATCTAGAATATAAGTTTCCAATTCATCTTTAACTTCTGGATGAACCAATCCATAATCAATATTTGTTTTAACATAACCAAACTTGTTACCAACATCGAAACGATCACCATTGAACTCATGAGCAAATACTCTTTGAGTTTTGTTCATGCGATCGATGGCGTCAGTTAGTTGTATTTCGTTACCTGCACCTGGTTCTTGACTTTCAAGTAAGTCAAAAATTTCTGGTGTTAGTAAATATCTACCGATGATAGCTAGATTACTAGGTGCATCGGCTACATCAGGTTTCTCAACAAAATTCTTAACGTTGTAAAGTCCAGGAACTTGTTCTTGTTCTGGATCAATAATTCCATATTTTGAAACATCTTTGTCTGGCACACGCATAACCGCAATGGTTGATGAGTGTGTTTTTTCATAATCATCGATTAATTGTTTTGTTAGCGGAACCTTATCTGACATAAGGTCATCGCCTAACATAACTATAAATGGTTCGTCTGCAATAAATGATTTAGCTTGCAAAACTGCATCTCCCAAACCATTTGGATGAGCTTGACGGCTGTAGTACAAGTTTACGCCAAGATCTGTAGTTGATTGAACAACTTTCAAAAGTTCAGTTTTGTGTTTTTCGCTAAGATTTTGTTCCAATTCAGGAACTGAATCAAAATGATCTTCAATAGATCTTTTGTTTTTACCAGTAATGATCAGAATATCTTCAATACCCGAAGCTTTTGCTTCTTCGACGATAAATTGAATAGTAGGTTTATCAACAATTGGCAGCATTTCCTTTGCCAATGCTTTAGTTGCTGGTAAAAATCTTGTTCCTAGTCCAGCGGCTGGAATAATAGCTTTTCTTACTTTCATTTAATTGTCTCCTTTTTCGCGCGACTTCATATAATTAGATATTCTGCCGGTATTTTTTTCTATTGTCAGATTACTAAATGATTCAGCAAAGCCAACATTAACAGCATTACCAAACAAAAATATTGTAACCGACATATTCATCCATAACAAGAACACAATGATAGCTCCAATAGCTCCATAACTGTCCCATGAAGCACCAAAGTATTTCAAATAGATTGAAAATGCTTGTGACAGCCCTAGTATTCCTGCTGTTGAAATAATGGTACCAACCAAAACATAACGTAACCTTAAACGTACGTTAGGAAGGAAAAAGTACAAAATCATTATTACAATAAAAATCAAAAGAATACCAAACGGCCACTTCCATTGATTAAAATAACTCTGAAAATTCAAATTCAGACCTAATGTAGGGGTTATCCAACTTATTACCAACTGACCAAAGGTAAACAACCCAACTCCCAAAGCACCAAATAGCAACATAACAAATGTGGTTACAAATGCTAAAAATCTTCGAATGACGTAATTAAAAAATGTTTGTTCAACATATAAATTACTGATGTCCAGTCCGTATGCTTGATTCATCATCATTTGAGAAATATTGATACCTCTGGAAATAGCCCAAATAGCAATAACAATACCAACAGACAAAACACCAGTGTTGGAATTAGTCAAAACTTTTTGAATTGTTGGTATCAAATATTTATGTAAATCCTCCGGAATTATGAACTCAATATATGATATTACCGAAGGTACATCAATATGAAATAACGGAATTATATTAGCAATAATAATAACCAGTGGAAACATTGCCAACAGGATATAATATGTTATTGCTTTGGAAGAGAGACCAATATTTGTATCAGTCAGTGCTCTTGCAATAATTTTGACAAACCCTATTATCTTATCCTTAAAAGAAATATCTTGTTTAAAGACTGGGGTTTCTTGATTATTCTCACCCATCAAATACTCACCATGTTAACTTCTACTTATAGATACTTAGCATCGAACTCAGGATCTTGAGAAGTTAGAATCTTTGGACCATCTTTTGTAATTGCAATTGTATGTTCATATTGTGCTGAATTAGATCCGTCAGCTGAAACAAAATATTCCCAACCGTCTTCTTTGACAAACTTTTCAGCGATTTCCCATGTACCTGCGTTTACCATGGGCTCAATAGTAATTGTCATACCTTCTTTTAGGCGAAGTCCCTTACCAGGTTCACCATAATGTGGAACGTTGGGAGCTTCGTGCATTGTTGGTTGAATACCATGACCAATCAAATCTCGAACATCCCCAAAGCCATTTTTGTCCTCAACATATGTTTGGATAGCATATCCAATATCACCAATTCTGTTACCAATAACAGCCTGATCAATTCCTAAGTATAAAGCCTTGTGTGTTACTTCCATCAGACGTTTGTCTTCATCAGAGATTTCTCCAACCGCATATGTCCAACAAGAATCACTCTCATAACCATCTAGATTGACTGTCATATCAACTTTGACAATGTCTCCTTCTTTAAGAAAAAGCTTCTTACGAGGAATTCCATGAGCTACCTCATCGTTCACACAAACACAAGTTGCGTATTTGTATCCTTCGAATCCCTTTTCAGATGGTGTAGCACCATGATCTGTAATGTACTTGTCAGCAAATTCTTCGATCTCATATGTAGAAATACCTGGTTTAATAATGTCTCTCAGATGTAAATTAACCTGGGCGATAATTGCTCCAGACTTTCTCATACCTTCAATTTCACGTTCAGATTTTAATGTGATCAAATTCTTCATATCCTTCCAAATCAATAATACAATCATTATATCATTACTATGCTTATATTTTGTTTGGTTTGATACTGTTTATTTTGCTATAATGTTTTGAGACTTTTAAAGAAGGACTTAAATCATATGACAAACGTTAAAATTGTTTATGCTAGTGTCACTGGTAATGACGAAGATATTGCATATGTCTTAGAAGAAAAGTTTGAAGAATTAGGTGCAGATGTTGAGATTAGTGAGATTCAACAAACTGATGCCGCTGACTTTGAAGATGTGGACATTTGCGTTATAGCTACATTTACATACGATGAAGGAATTGTTCCTGATGAAGCTTTGGATTTTTATGAAGACATGCAAGAACTAGACTTAACTGGTAAAATTTATGGAACTTGCGGTTCTGGAGATCATTACTATGGGGACTTTTGTCGTGCTGTAGATGAATTTGCAAAAATATTTGATCAAGTTGGTGCCATAAAAGGTGCAGAACCTGTTAAAATTGAGCTGGAACCTGAAGAAAAAGATATTGCAGATCTTGACGAATTTGCTGAGGAGTTAATGAAAAAGGTATAAGACTATGAAATTTTATAATAAGTACCGTGAATTTTTCGTATATTGCTTTTTTGGATTTTTAGCATCAGTTATCAATATATTTGTCTTTACTGCTATCCATAGTCAATTTCATCTTAAGGTGTTGTTTGCCAATACTGTAGCTTGGCTATTAGCAAATATATTCTCATTTGTGGTGACTCGACGATTTGTTTTTAAAGTTCCTTTTGAAGGATTTAAAAAACTAGCCGAGGAATCATCTTATTTTCTAGTTTCAAGATTACTAGCCTTATTGATAGATGATATCTTCATGGTAGTAGCAGTCATGGTATTGCCATGGAGTAGTTTTGTGATCAAAATAATCGACCAAATACTTATTGGATTGTTCAATTATTTTTCATCAAAAATTATTTTCAATTACAACAACCGTCACTTATTAGAAAAAATGAAACAAATATCAAAAGACAAAAAAGAGGCCTAACGGCCTCTTTTTTAATTTCCAAATTCATTTGGTTTTTTATTAATTTGATTAAAATGATAACTGATTGCATCAGCAATTCTTTCTGAAGCTTTTCCGTCACCATATGGATTTTTAGCATTTGCCATTCGTTGATACTCTGCTTCATCATTGATCAAACGATTCATTTCTCGTTCTACAACATCTGCATCTGTACCCACTAATTTGAGTGTTCCAGCTTCTACACCCTCTGGACGCTCCGTAGTATCACGAAGTACCAATACTGGCTTACCTAATGATGGTGCTTCTTCTTGAACACCACCAGAGTCAGTCATGATGAAATAACTTTTAGATGCTAAGTTATGGAAATCCACAACATCAAGAGGATCTATCAGGTGAATACGACTATCATCACCTAGAATTTCTTGTGCAGTTTCTTGAACCACTGGATTCAAGTGGACTGGATAGATTAATTCAATATCATCATTGTTATCTACTACTTTGCGCATTGCTTTGAAAACTTGTCGCATAGGTTCGCCTTGGTTTTCACGGCGATGCATAGTAATTAAGATCATCTTCTTGTCAGGATCTAGACTATCCAAAATTTCATGATGATAGTTTTGATTAACTGTTCCTTCTAACGCATCAATTGCAGTATTACCAGTAACAAATATCTTTTCTTCTGAATGATTTTCCTTTAACAGATTTGCTCTACTTTCTGTCGTTGGTGCAAAGTATAAATCTGCCAAATCATCAGTCATTTGACGGTTCATTTCTTCCGGCCATGGCGAATATTTGTCCCAGGTACGAAGACCTGCTTCAACGTGACCAATACTTGTTTGATGATAGAAAGCAGATAGTGAAGCACTGAAAGTAGTAGTAGTATCACCGTGAACCAAAACTATGTCAGGTTGCTCACTCTCGATGATAGAATCAAGCTCTTTTAATACTAATCCTGTAATACCACTTAGAGTTTGACGATCACGCATAATATTTAAATCGTAGTCAGGTTGGATATTAAAAATTTCCAAAACAGAGTCTAACATCTGACGATGTTGAGCTGTAACAACTGTAACAGTTTCAAAACGATCACTGTTTTCTTTTAATTTTAGTACTAGCGGTGCCATCTTGATAGCTTCTGGTCGAGTACCGAAAACGGTCATTACTTTAATTTTATCCACTTTATCACCTCGTAATTACTTATATAAAAGTATATCAAAAAAGAAAACTATACTAAACCAATTTTATACAATCTAAACTGCTATAATTTGTAATATGACAAATTCAATTATAATTTTAATGATTGCAGGTATTTTTATACTCCTTTGGGGATTCTTTTTTATTATTTCTATCTACCTAAGTTTCACAAAGGACTTTTCTGCAAAAGCGGCATGGATCACGCTAGTAATACTTTCTTGCATAGTAGGTGCTTTATCTTTTATTTATTTTCACATAATTTGATATTAATTTACAGAAAATACTTCAACAAAACATTTCTATTTATCAATATTTTGAGTTAAAATAGACCTTGTATAATTAAAAAACTTTTGGAGGACTATCATGGTTTTAACTAACGGAAACGAAATTTTCAAAAAAGCTCGTGAAGGTAAATATGCTGTTGGTGCTTTTAACACTAACAACCTAGAATGGACTCGTGCAATTTTGGCTGCTGCTGAAAAAACACAAACTCCTATCCTAATCCAAACATCAATGGGTGCTGCTAAATATATGGGTGGTTACGAATTATGTAAAAACCTTGTAGAATCTACAGTAAAAGCAATGAATATCACCGTTCCAGTTATCATGCACTTGGATCACGGTAACTACGAAGCTGCTAAAGAATGTATCGAAGTTGGATACAACTCAGTTATGTTTGATGGACATGACCTACCATTTGCAGAAAACCTAGAAAAAACTAAAGAAATCGTTGCTTTAGCACATGCTAAAGGAATCTCAGTTGAAGCCGAAGTTGGTTCAATTGGTGGTGAAGAAGACGGTATCGTTGGTGCCGGTGAAATTGCTGACGTTGATGAAGCAAAACAATTAGCTGACACAGGTGTTGATTACCTAGCTGTTGGTATTGGTAACATTCATGGTGTTTACCCAGCTAACTGGCAAGGACTAAACTTTGATCGTCTACAAGAACTAGGAGACGCTATCAAGACACCTCTAGTACTTCACGGTGGTTCAGGAATTCCTAAGGAACAAATCGTTAAAGCTATCTCAATGGGTATTTCAAAAGTTAACGTTAATACAGAATGTCAACTTGCATTCGCTAAAGCAACTCGCGAATACATCGAAGCAGGTAAAGATCTAGAAGGTAAAGGATTTGATCCTCGTAAACTTCTTGCACCTGGTACACAAGCTATCCAAGATACAGTTGAAGAACGTATCGAATGGTTTGGTACACCTAAAGCTTAATTTTAAATTTAAGCAATTAAAAAGAACATCTCACATGAGATGTTCTTTTTTTTATTGTTTTACATTTCGCTTCATTACAAAATAAATAATCATTTGAACAAAGAATACCAAAATAATAAAGCTTGTCCATACGATGAAAGTTGCTATTTTTAAACCTGGTGTTTGTACCACACCTGACCCATCAACTTTTCTAACATAAATAATTATCGTGATTACAGCATAAGCAATAATCCAAAATATATTAGCACCCCACCAAATTTTCATAATAACCCCCTTATAGTAATTGTTAATTCACTCACATACAGTTATAATTTATTTTGTTATAAATTACAACATATTTTAGTATAGAAATATAGGGGAAACGTATGAAAGAACAAAATACTAAAGAGCATGAAGAACGTAAGACTGCTGAAAAATACATTAATGACAAATATTTTGAAAAAGGAAACTTCTGGCTTAAATTTCGTCAGACTGTAATAGTTATTCTGGGTTGGATGTGCTTTATCATTCCAATATACTGGACACTTTCTGCAACATTATTTTTTAACAAAAAAACTTTGAGAACTATTTGGAATTATCAAGAAGGACGTGATCTCTTCTATGGATTTGGTCGATTCTTCATCATTGCTTTTGTAGTAATTGCGCTAATTACTATCATCTTCACTATCCAAAACAATTACTATACAAAGCATCACACTAAGAAGGAAACTAAGTACGATCAAGAACGCTTGCTTACAAGACGTAATGCAATGAAGGATTTCTATACTGAAGAATTCGGTCAACCTGAAGTCCGCCGTTCAATCAAATATTATTCTGTGAAACCAGAACAAAATCTAGATTCAGATACCATTAGAGAAATATATAAAGAAGCGGAGGCAAACAAATGATACATTTGAATACTGGTCTATCTACATTTGACGCTACGATGAACTTTATTCTTTTGATACTTGTTTCCTACCCTATCTTGGGAGCATTTTGCTGGTTCATCGGTGTTATCTGCTATCAAACTATCTATGGTCACAAAATTCACAACTATGAAAAATTTGATCCTGAAAATGAGCCATTCATAACAATCATGATTCCTGCTCACAATGAAGAAGTTATGATTGAACATACTATCAACTATCTAATGAATGATCTTACTTATGATAATAAAAACTATGAAATACTAGTTACTGATGATGGATCTACAGATAAAACACCTGAAATCTTAGATCGATTGATGAAAAAATACAAAAACCTACGTGTTGTTCACTTTGAAAAGAATCAAGGTAAAGCACATGCTTTTAACGTCGGGGTGGCTTTTGCACATGGGGAATTTATCCTAAGTAACGACGCTGATTCTATTCCAGAACCTGATGCACTTTGGAAGTACATGAATTACTTCAATGGTGAAGAAGGTCAAAACGTAGCTGCTGTTACAGCCAACATGGATGTTCAAAACAGAAGTAAAATTATCACAAAATCGCAAACTGTAGAATTTTCAAGTATCGTTGGTGTTATCAAACGTGGGCAAATCGCCGCTCTTGGAAATATGTACGCATATAGTGGTGCTAACACTATGTACCGTCGTGATGCGCTGATTGATGTTGGTTTATTCAGACAAGACCGTGCCACAGAGGATATCAGTATTGCTTGGGATCATCAAATTGGTGGCTGGTCTACTATCTTCGCACCAAATATTATGTTCTACATGAATGTGCCTGATGATCTTCAAAGTCTTTATAATCAACGTAAGAGATGGGCAAAAGGCGGTACTGAAGTTTGGTTAACTAACTTCATGAAAATCATCACCCACCCTGTGAAGTACAATCGACAATTAGTTTTCTTACTTGATCAGTCATTAAGTATCCTATGGTCATTCTTCTACTTTATTACAACTATTCTATTTTTAATTACCGCAGTAAGATTTATTTTCCTAGGAAATGATGAGCGACTCTTCCACATGTTTGCCATGGCGTTTATCTTTGTTGCCTTTGAAATGTTTGCCGGATTGTTGCAGCTATTATCTGCTCTTATCGTCGACGATCGAGGCAGGAAACTCAAATACCTGTTCTTCATGCCGATATACATGATTGTTTATTGGCAAGTTAATGCCTTGGCACTTGTTATGACATTTATCCCTGCTATCAAAACAATTATGGGATATGGCCATGGTACTTGGGTCAGTCCAGTACGAAATGTTGATATGGAAAATATCGAAGAAGAAAAGATACAAAATTAAAAAGAAGCTCAATGAGCTTCTTTTTTGTTAGAATTAAATGCAAAAGGAGAATAACCTATGCAAATAAAATACTCTGATGACCTAAATTCAAACATCTATACTGACGGATTAGCAATTCGTAAAGAAGTGTTCGTTGATGAACAAAGCGTGCCAGAAAATATGGAAGTAGATGAATACGAAGATAGGTGTACCTATGTCACTATCTATGAAGATGACAAAGCAATTGCCACTGCCAGATACTTTCCTACCGATGATGACGGCGTTCATATCCAACGTGTAGCTGTAATTAAATCATCACGCAAAAAGGGTATTGCTTCTCTATTAATCGAAGACATCATTGAACACACCAAAAAAGAAAACTACAAATATGCCATCTTAGGCGCTCAAGATCAAGCACAGGGATTCTACAAAAAATTAGGATTCAAAGTTATTGGAGATCAATATTTAGATGCCGGAATTTTGCATCATGATATGAAACTAGATTATTAAATCAGCTTCACAGTTTTGTTTGATATTTTATAGATTTTATCAAAACGTTTATCTGTCAAATCACTTACATCATGAGAAACATAGATGAATCCAATTTTTAATTTAAATAGATCATCTTCCAGAGTTTTGGCAGATGGAACATCTAACCCACTTGCCAATTCATCAATTAGAAGAAATTGCTTATCAAAAAGAATATTTCTTGTAATTCCCATTCTCTGTCTCTCTCCACCTGAAAGAATAGTACTATTTTGCCCAACCATTGTTTCTAATTGGTTGGGCATTTTTTCTACAACCTTATCAAAACCAGTGATTTTCATTGCTCTTTGAATTTCTTCATCAGAGAATTTAGAAGAAAATACTGTAATATTTTCTAAGATCGTTCCAGAAAAAATATAAGTTCTCTGCTCTTGATAACCAATAACTTTAACAATTTGTTCAGATGATAGATCGCTTATATTTTCTCCACCTATCGATATGTTTCCCTTGGAAATTTGTTTATAACCCAGAATACTATTCAAAATAGTGGTCTTACCAGAGCCACTTTCCCCACAAAGTAGAACTTTTTCTCCGAGGTTAGTCTGCATATTTACATTACTTAGAAGGATCTGATTAGTATTCACTATATCTACATTTTTAATTTCAATAAACGGACTATGAATAATTATTTGATGATCATCATTTTTATTGGACTGATCTTCATCCTCTTCCAAGAATGAAAGATATTCCCTATAAGCGCTCTTGCCACCAAATATATCAGACAAGGTGTTAGTTATTGATTCAATTGGAAATGAAATAATACCAGACAACTGCGTAAATGCCATAAATGTAGCTAGTCCTAGACTATTATTCCAAATAAGAATAATTCCCACTACCCATGTTCCTAAGTACATGAAATCCCCTAATAATTGAGACAAACTACCTACTATCTTTCTAACCAAAATATCTTTACTTTGATCATTTAGTAAATTTTCTGCATTAGAATCGTGCTTTCTTTTCAAGAAAAATTCACTGCTAAAATTTTTTATTGTTGTGAATCCACTTAACCAATCGGAAACAAGACTTGTATAAGTTTCAATATCTTTCAAAAGTGGTTCTTTTATTTTCCTTAAAATGTTCTCACTAAAAAACGGCAATAATACTGACGGAACAACTAATATCAAAATAAAAATTGTCATTGTCTGATTTAAGTACCACGAATAAACTACTGCCAAAACTACTTGCATCGTGTAAGAAATAATTGTGAAGACAGATCCGAAATAGTACTGCTCTATAATGTCTGTTTTTTGTCCAAGTAATGAAAAACTTTTTCCTATATTACTGTTGCCATAACTTTCAATATCTTTACCTAGTAATTTTGAAAATACTTCCCTTCTCAAGTTGTATATTCCTCTAAAAATTAAGTTATTCTTCAAATAACCAGCAATAAAATTAGAGAAGGAAACTATGAAAGCATAGATGACAACAATTAATATTAAAGAACTTATCGTAATATGTTTCTGGCCAGTTGCTAGTTCTGTTAGAAATTTGATAAAGCCAGCATAACTAACATTGATTGCACTGTGAAACAAAGTTAACAACAAATATATTCCGAAAATTAAAAAATTAGGTGAGATAATATACTTTTTCATAGTACTCCCCCTACAATATAAAAGTATTTCTGTTAATTATAACTCTTCTAATAAATATTAGATAAACCGTTTGTATTTTAATTTATTTCTTATATACTTAACTCAAAGTATTATTTATAAACAAACAATAATGAAAATTATTACATACGTTTTTTTGGATTACGGGGAAATATTTATGGCACATTTTAAGCAAAACAGACTCTATGTTTATGCATTCTGGGGAGCATTATTTTTTGAAAGATCTATTTGGATCAATTATTTACAGCATCAAGGATATAGCACAGTTCAGATTGGTTTTTTGCAAACATTGCTAACATTGGCAATGTTTATCTTTGAATTTCCTTCTGGAGTTTTAAGTGACCGATTAGGTGCTAAAAAAGTTATGAACATCGGACATATTCTGATAATAATCTACTTGCTAGCACTGTTATTAAACCTAGGTTACGTTAGCTTGATTATTGGTTTTGTAGCCTATGGTGCAGGACTGTCAATGATTTCTGGTAGTGATCAAACATTGATTTATCAAACTAATCCTGAACAAAGCTACCAACACAAAATTGGAATTTTTGAAGCTATAACAATTATTGGTTTAACTGTAAGTTCAATGATTGGTGGTTACTTAACAACTATTTCATGGCAAAGTATTTTCATTATCGAAATTTTAACTCAGGTACTTTCTATCTTTATATTATTATTCATCAACAAAGAATCTGATGAAACCGATCCAGACGATGATGAAGAACTAATGAGTATCAAGGATATGTTCATCGAATTGTTTAGTATTCTAAAACTCAAAGAAATTAGATACCTGATTATTACAATTTCATTATTTCAAAGTTCTATTTCTGCATTATTGAATTTTGCTCAAATGCTGTTCTCTGCAAAACATCTAACACCATTTACTTCAGCAACTATTTTGACAATTGCTCTAGCACTTTCAGCTGTAGCATCAGTATCAATCGAAAAGATTTCGCAAAGAATCGGAACTAAACGTGCTATCAGTATATTTCTCGGTATAACGCTTATCTCATTTGCAATGATCAAGGGAGAATACTTTATAACTCTATTAATCGCCTACTTTGCAATCGAATTCTCGTTTGAATTCGTCGATACTTCATTAAATGCAGTAGTGCAAGATGCTTCAAATGATCAGATTAGAACATCCCTTATATCAAGTGTGAATACACTGACAGCAGGATTGATGTTCTTGGAAACTATAATCATTACCAGTCTGTTCTCTAGATTTGGTGTTATAGATTCCTTTGTTGTTTACGGTATAGTGGCGGTTATTCTAACCGGAATATCATTTATTGCGTTCATGAACCAACAGAGAAAAGTAAATAATAATTAATAAAAAAGCATTCCCACTAAATATTAGTGAGAATGCTTTTCTTTATTTTTTCAAATCTTCGATTGAATTTATATTAGTCATATACTTAGGAACTGCCAATCCAACCTTGGCACCTTCTAGATTAGGTCCTAGGTCGTCATATTTGCCCTTGTAGTCATCGTAGAACTGTTTTGATGTATTTGGTAACCAAGCACAAACTTGCGCATCAGCGGCATTTGTCGCGATGGAAGCCCACATTGGTTGCATTTCCATGGATTGGATAGTCACAGAGTAGCCGTGCTCTTTCAAGACTTCAGCTACAACGTTTGTCGATGCAATTTCAGAATCCCATGCGACATAAGTTAATTTTATTTTTTTGCCATTAACTTTTTTAACGCCGTCTGTCCATTGATTAACCTGAGTTTGGTTATTCTTAATCCATTTTTTTGCAGCTTTGGAAGGATCCATACCTGCATTAACGTCTAACATTACTGATGACATATCAGTTGACTTCCAGTGGAATCGATCTAAAATTGTGTATGCTTCTGGCATATCACTCTTTAAACCCTTACGCACAATGGTGTTTATATGTTCTGATGATCCATAAGCATTCTTAGGATCTTTCAAAAACTTGATTGGATATTTTGTAAACATCCAGTGAGGTTGCCACCCTGTTATAACAATTGGCTGTTTATTTTCAATTGCCTTATCAAGTGTACTAGTCATGGCTGCTGTTGAACTGGTTTGTAATTGCCAATTTGATTTATTCAAACCGTACTTTTGAATAGCAGTTTGTGTAGTAGCCATGATACCAGCCCCCGCGTCTATACCTGTGATTGTGTAATTGACTTGTGGACCTAGCTTTTCATTGGCATCATATTTTTTCAATGTAGTAGTACATCCTGCCAATGTAGGTAGTATCAATAATAATAAACCTGATAGAATAATTGCTTTTTTAAATTTCAAAGAATCACCCCACCCATATTAATTTTCTCGTTGCTTGATCAACGATTGTGTCAATCTATCCATAATGATTGCCAAGATAACAATTGCCAAACCAGCAGTAAATCCATTACCAGCATCATTTCTACCAACGGCAAAGTATACTTTGGTTCCTAGTCCCATTGCTCCAATCATTGAAGCAATAACAACCATTGAAAGTGAAAGCATCATACTTTGGTTGATACCTGCCATCAAGCTATTTCTAGCCAATGGCAATTGTACTTTGATTAGTTTTTGCCATTCAGTAGATCCGTAAGAGTCAGCGACTTCAATAAGGTCACTAGGGACATCACGAATTCCCATATTAGTCATACGAACTGTTGGTGGCATTGCAAAGATAACTGAAGCAACAATACCTGGCACCATTCCAATACCGAATAATGCAACAGCTGGAATTAGATAAACAAACGCAGGCATAGTCTGCATAAAATCAAGAATTGGTTCTAAGATAACCTTAGCAATATTACTTTTTGCCATCAGAATTCCTAATGGAATACCTATTACCAAGGCGATAAGACTAGATGTCAAAACCAATGACAAAGTCTGTGTCATATCACGCCAAAAATCCAAATTCCAAATAAATAACATTCCTAATAATTCAAAAATCAATAAACTCCATCTTTGGTGTTTACGATTAACAAAATAAGTTACCCCGATAACTATTATCATAAATAGCCATATAGGTAATAAATCAAATATGAATTGGAAGGTACTATTAATAGCACCTATAAAATTCGTTAGTCCATTAAAAAATCCTGTAAATTGTGTTAACCATGCTACAAATTTATCGATCCAATCTGCTAATGGTAATTTTGGTAAATTATTCAAAGTCACTTACCTCCATTCCTGAGAGTACACCTAGAACAGCACCTCTAACAATAATTCCCTGAAGTTGGTTTTTATCATTAGTTACTGCAAAAGGTATTGTAGAAGTAGATATATCATCCATAATATCTGATACTGGTGTATCAACATCGGTTTTTGGAATATCAGTTTTTACAATTGATTTCATATCTGTACTTTTGGATCTAATCAATTCAATCATATCTGTCGCATCTACAACACCAATTAGTTCACGCTTATTATTTACAACATAACCATTAGAAACTTCATTATCACGCATTTGTTTTAATGCAGTTCTTGGTCCTTGTTTATCAATATTGATCATAACTGGTCGAATCATAACATTTGAAGCAGTCAGAACCTTACTACGGTCAACATTTTCAATAAATGCTTCCACATAATCATTAGCTGGTTGTGTCAAAATTTCTTCTGGTGTACCAGTTTGAACAACTTCTCCATCACGCATGATCATGATATGATCACCTAATTTCAAGGCTTCATTCAAATCATGACTAATGAAAATAATTGTCTTATTTAAATCTTCTTGTAGATCAATCAATTGATCTTGCATTTCTGTTCTATTCAAAGGATCAAGAGCAGAGAAAGCCTCATCCATCAATAAAATTTCTGGTCCATTAGCCAATGCACGTGCTAAAGCAACACGCTGTTGCATACCACCTGAAAGCTGATCTGGGTATTGATCATCATAGCCATCAATTCCTACTTTGGATAATGATTTTCTAGCTTTATCGTATCTTTCTTCTTTAGAAACTCCTCTTATTTCCAAACCGTACTCAACATTTTGAATAACAGTTCTATTTGGTAACAAACCAAAATCTTGGAATACCATACCCATCTTAGTACGACGAGTTTCGCGTAAAGCTTTTTTATCAAGTTTTGTTAAATTTTCACCATCAATAAAAATATCTCCGTGTGTTGGTTCGATTAAACGGTTAATCATTCTAATTAATGTTGATTTACCACTACCTGATAAACCCATTATTACAAATATTTCGCCATCTTCTACTTGAAAGTTAGCTCTGTCTACACCTACCGTAGCACCTGTTTTCTTTAAAATTTCTTGCTTACTTGTCCCCTTCAGCAATAATTCTCCAGCTGCATTTGAGCGGTTTCCAAAAATTTTTGTTAGATTTCTAACTTCAACTTTTGCAGTCATTAAATCCTCCCACTAAATTTTTTACATGAAAATTTTGATTTCATTTGTAAAAATCTATAACTAAAATGCTAACAAATAAACGGGACACTATCAAATGGAGTACTGGAAAAACCCGATTTTAAGGCGGTTACACGGCGTCAGCTTGCTAGAAATGCCATCTTAAGGAATTCTTAACATTTAACTAGTTCTTAACTTTTTTGTCCCATAATTTGAATATTAACTTATAGCATGGGGGTAATAGGCGTGAGAGAACGAAATCATCGAGTCACTTACTTTGATATTTTAAAAATTCTAGCTATGTCTGGTGTTATCATGGCTCACGCTGGATCAAATCAGTGGTCCCATCCTTCCTTTATTACTAACTGGATGTTGGCAAATACATTCATTAGTATATCGCTACCATCCGTCCCTATTTTCTTGATGGTCAGTGGTGCTTTAATTCTTAATAGTCCACGAACAAAAAGTCTTACTTACCTATTCTTAAAAAGAATACCTAGACTAGTAATCCCATTTTTAATTTGGTCAATTGCAACATTATGGACCACTATGCAAATCGATCATCATTTTGGTGTTACAGATTTTTGGCATAGTTTTTGGCTGATTTTAACAAAACCGGTTACTCCAGCGTATTGGTTTGTCTATCCCTTGATAGCCTTTTATCTAATTTCTCCATTTTTAAAAGCTGCCATAGATAATATAAGTATGAAAACTTTAGACTATATATTATGGTTATGGCTAATAATTTTTATCCTAATTCCGTTCTTCTCCAGTTCATTACCAAAAGATATTAGCAAATACTTCCATATATATACTTTCGGAAGTCCACTGCTTGGTTACTTCCTACTGGGATATCGGCTATCAAAGCTTAAAAACACTTATTTTCAAGGTAACTCGCATTTAGTTATTAGTTTGATGCTAATGGTACTGATCGTATACGAAAACTTCTTTAAATTTCTTTATCCAGAGTTAAACTTTGCAACGGTTAGTGTTGAACAAGATCCACTTGTCTTGCTTGCATCTATGGAGATCTTTTTATATTTCCAATCATTGGAAGACTCCTATCCTAATTGGATGAGAAGTACAGGTAAATTGGTAGCTCCTCTGAGTTACGGAATTTACTTAATACATGGAATAGTTATTGAAATTGTTTTATTATTCGTTCATCCAAATGATTTCCTATGGATATTTGTAGTTACCCTCGTCATTTCAACAGCAGTAGCATTTATTCTAAGTAAAATACCTATTATTAATAAGATACTCGTATAAAAAAAGGATGGTCTCAAATTGAGATCATCCTTTTCGTTTACTATATAACAATTAAAAATTGAATTATAAGTGGTAACAACATCATGATTGCCAGAATAACTATAAGAGGTATTACGATAGCTTTGCTGACTGCTTGAGTTGGTTGATCCTTGTATTTTGGAGTTTTACTTATAGCATAAAACCCCAAAATTATAATTAAATTTAATGAAGCTATAATTAAAGATAAAGCACCTGAACTTAAAATATTCTTATCATTAAGATACATTCCACTAAAAAAGGTTATCAATATGAGTCCCGATGCAATACATCTAATAGTTTTTAATTTCATAACATTACCCCCGCAATGTTAATGATAACCTACTAATCGTTTTCTTCAATATCTAGTTTCTTATCAATTTGTTTTTGTCGTCTATTATTTATAACGTAAACTAACGTGAAGATTATACCCGTTAATATAAATGAACTTAAGAACATGATGCCTAAAACGAACCAAAATGTTGAGAAGTTATTTTGAATATAAAAAGAGTGATACTTTGAATAACTGCTAATGCCACCAATAGCTGTCACTAAAATACTGGTTATAAAAATTCCCCCAAATATATAACTACCTTTAACCTGAATTAGATCATTCCCAGCAATCAAATAACGAATAATAATATATAACGTAACGCCTAGTAACATATATAGTTCAGATATATAGCTTTGAAATTCAAAGTTTGTAAAAAAAGACTTATAAAAAATATCAATTACGAGAAAAGCTAACAATATAGACAGCACTTCTCCTGAAACCTTACCCTGAAATAATTTTACTCGTTCATCTATTTTCTTAATCATTATCATTCCCCCAAAATAGTTCATCTAGTGTTCTATCAAGTGCCTTACAAATTGCAATGCACAAATTCAAGCTAGGATTATAGTCTCCCGACTCAATCAATCCTATGGTTTGACGTGTAACTCCAACTATACTTGCCAAATCATTTTGATTTAAATCTTTTTCTAATCGTGCTATTTTCATTTTCTTGTTTTTCATTTGCCCTCCCCGTATGTAAGATATATATGTCTTTTTGTAAATTATAACTCACATTAGTCGATTGTCAACAAAATAAAAAACACTTTTATTAACTAAAAGTGTTTTTAAAAATATATATAGACTATTTTAATAATCACCATATGAATAAGTTAGCTCATATGAGTGAGTGTAAATCTCTACGAGATTACCAAATGGATCTTCCATATAAACCATTTTGTATGGCTTTTCTCCTGGATAGTATTCCTTGATTGGCATTCTTTGCTTGCCACCATGCTCTTTGATTTTTTCAACTAACTCTTCAATATTAGGATCTTGGACTGCATAATGGAATATTCCTGTTTCCCAATATTTGAAGTTATTATCTGGATCTTCATTATTATTAAATTCAAAGATTTCAATGCCGATTCCGTCACCAGTTGATAGGTGAGCAATCTTATAACTTCCCCAATTTTCGCCAAATACTTCTGTCGACATTACACCAATTGCAGAGTTATCTTCTGTTACATCAGTAGGTTCCATGATTACGTACCAACCCATAACCTCTGTATAGAATTTTACAGCTTTATTTATGTCAGGTACTGAAAGTCCAACATGTGAAAAATTAACTGGATATCTTTTCATTAGTTTCATTCTCCTTTTATTGTGAATAAAATTAGTGTATATTTTCAATATCAAAAAAAACAGTACGCACTTTCAAGTAAGCAGGCCTAATAAATGAAAAAGAAATATCATATTGGAATAGAAGCATCTTTAGACGTTATTGCTGAAAAATGGAAGCCTCTAATTCTTTGCTACATTGGAGTAGGAATCAATAGAAATGGACAACTACTTAATGAAATTCCTGAAATTTCACAAAAAGTTTTAACTGAACAATTGCGTCAACTAATTGAAGATGGAATTCTTTACAAAGAGAGATTTGACGAAAAAATTCCACAAGTAGAGTACAAATTCACTGAATATGGTGAGAACTTGAAAGACATTATGTTAGTTCTTTGCAAGTGGGGCGAAGGTCATATTGAATATATGAATAAATTAGGAAATGAATTTAATTTACAAGACTCTATAAATTAAAAACATGTATACAAATGTATAGAGTTTTTTTATTATCCCTCCCTGAATCAACAATACTTCTGCATAAGCATTTGTAACACATAAGTGTGCGAAAAGTGTGCAGAGCTTTGAATTTTTCTTAATTTTTATAAGTGAAAATGTATAAAAAAGTCCCTATTCGATTTGAGTATGAAGTGAACCCCAAAAAGTGGGAGTGAATTTTATTAAATATGTCTGATCACAATTGTGTGATTAGGCATATTTTTTCGCATTTCAATTGGAGTTAGCCAGTTGTTAGACTGTCTAATTTGCTTGTAATTGTAATAATTTACCCAGCTGGATATTGCTCGTTCCAGTTTCCTTTGTGTTTCGTATTTATGATTTAAAACTGTACCGATCTTCAACTGATGTATTAGGCTCTCAGTTGGGGACGTTATCACAAGGAGAAGATTTTCTCGACATACTCTGTCTTATATTATTTTTCTTCAATTAGTTTTGATATTTTCCAGACTGATATTGGTTACATATGGTGTATCTTTGGTCATTTCTATAACTGGCCCAAGCGATTCTAAGATGAACTCCGTATTTGGATGAAGTGAGGTGCTGTATGACAGTATCTCTCCAGAATAAAAGTCTGTGAAAACAGAAATGTATATTCTTTCGTCGGTTGTTTGCGTTCCCCATCTTGCTTATGTGACGTCCGTTCCAATTTTTGTAAAGGTCTGTCAGTTATTAACCTACGTATGATATGATTCTTTCGTTCTCTGCCTTTACTTCCTTCATAGCTGTTATAATTAGCAACTTTCTTCTTGTAAGCATGGCTGAGCAGTCCATTTGTCGCATTATCCTTAGGATTCTTTTGTGGTTGACCGGTGATTCATTACGACTATTTCGCAACGTGTTTACCTTGATTGTCAATGGACGATATCCTAGGCTTTCAGCTTCCTTATTTTCTGCTCTCAATGACTTGATGTCTTCAACTATAAAATCATCAGTATCATATTGAGAACCATAGTTTCTTTTACGTGCATCAAAGTAGCTACTTGAACTCATTCCTGCAATTTCAAGCAACATCGACAACCTATAGTCAGGCCGCAGTGAATCTATCGCTTCGGCTTTTTCTCTGTTCGATCCATTACGGCCTTTAAATTTTTTAGATAGGCATTTTTCTGCTTCTAAATATTCAAGGCGTTTCTTAAGTTGTTTATTTTCTTCTGAAGGCGTTAAGTTCTTTTTGTCGGCCATTATCTTAACTCTCTTCCTGTGGTCAGAGAAGATGCTATATCCATAAAGGTCGTATTGACGTTTCCATTGCCAAACAGTTCCTTGATTGGAAATATTAAAATAATCAGCTGCTTGTGGATATGAGGCATTGTTCTTTACTAACCAAGTAATTACTTTCATTTTGAAGGAAGGTTAGTATCTTGGCAATCTCTTTGTTCTGGTGATTCCGTCTAATCCATGTTTCTCCCATAAACGAATCCAATTTAGAATCGTACCATTTTTAGATATACCGAATTTACGAGAAATTGTAGTAGAATCCATGCCATTCTTATAAAGTTTGATTGCTTCAATTTTTGTTTCAATATTATATTTAGCCATAGAAAAATCCCTTGAATTGGATTTCTCCAACTCAAGGGGTTCAGTTCAGTAAGGGTTTATTATTGAGTAACGATAAACTATTATTTTTTAGTTATTGCTGCTTGATGGAATCTCTGTAGCGTTAAATGCATCCTGAATATTTTGTATATATTCAGGATAATTATCCGCTGCTGCTTTTTCAAAAGCTTGTCTTATTGACGAAAAACCAGTATAAGGTACCTCATGACCTAAATAACTAACAGCCTTATATAGTAATTGTTCAGAATTTTTAAATCCGATACCTTTTACATCATAGCCATTAAACTTTTCACCTTCTGTTAATAGGTAATAAGCTTTCCCAACTACGGTACCCATATTATGAGGATCATAGTTAGCATTTGCTAAGTCAGAATACTTATCAGGAAATGGTAAACCACTAAAGGCATCAATATGACTCGAAGGATCAGCTAAATCCCTACCAATTTCCCAATTTTCTTTATTAGTATGTGTTCCATCCATTACATTCCATTTTCTTGTTTGACTCGCAGCAAACATATCTGCAATGGCTTCTTTACCTGCTGAAACTTCATTATTTGACGCATTGTCATTCATTAAGTTTTTTGCAATTATGTGTGCATATTCATGAGCAACTGTTGTTTCTGATTTCGCAAAATTTTCACCATAACCAATCCACTTTTCTCCAGATGAAGATGTTTGTTCAGATGTCTCTCCACCAATACCAGTTATAATAGCTGTACCTTCATCGACCACTGAAGGTACCATCTGAGCATTGAACCAATTGTTTTCATTTGAAGCATCCACAACTAATGCAAGTCTGTTCTTCTTTCCATTATTATGCGTGCCTTTATAATTAAATGTGTCTTTGTAATATTTAAGACTTTCCTTCGCCTTTTTATATAATTCAACGGCACTAGGATCATTTACGGTAGTTGATTTTGAGATAACTAAACCTCTTTTTTTGTTACTATCATTTAAATCAGGGTATGCATCTGATACACCAAATAGTTGAAAAATTAGAGATACCTGGTTATCTTTTGTATATAATGATCCCATATTCTTGTAATTTGAAACTTGAATTCTAGTATTATTAGTCTGATCGTCAAAGTAATAATTTCCAAATAAATCTTTAGACAGATTCAACTGAACGTCATTACCATACATATCTTTACCCGTTCCAATAACTCCAACTACATCATTTTCAGTTATTCCATCTGGTAAATCTTTAGTAACATTATTATTTTTTACTTTATTTAATTTTGATGGTTCTACTAAAGGAATATCCCCTTCATTTAAGGCACTTGTAGCCTTAACAGTTGTAGTACCTATTCCACCTATCAAAAGCAATGTGGCGAATATAGAAACTAAAAAATTTTTTTTCATAAGTTTGAATCCTCCATATGTTTTTGTGAACCTTTTCACTATAAAATAATCATTATTTTTTGTCAACTTTTTTTATAAATATTTAAATTTAGATAATAAAAAAAAACATCTAATTTAAAAGATGTGGTTAATTCGATATTACTTTTCAGACTTTTTGTTAATTTTTTCAGCAACCTTATCAGCTTTTTCTTTGGCTTGTTCAACTTTTTCTTGAATCTTACCTTTTAGTTCTTTCTTATTATCGTCAGTTGCTTTTCCAACTGTCTCATTGGTTTTTCCTTTAATCATATCTTTTTTGCTATCAACACTCATATTAATATCTCCTTTTAAATATATTTCTAATGAACCTTTTTTTGTAATTTATCTCCAGCTTTATCTATACCTTTAGCAGCAACAACAGTTCCTCCTATAAGTACTCCTCCGACAATCAATGTACTAACAGCCATAAAAGTAAAAACATTCTTTAATACCCATGATGTGATCCTCCTCAAGCTCTTTTTCTTAATACAAAAGATACAAACAATACGAGAATAACTGCACCTACTAAAGATGGAACAATTGCCATTCCAGCAAGTTGTGGACCCCATGATCCCAATATTCCTTCTCCAATGAATGACCCCACAACACCAGCCATTATATTAGCAATCCATCCCATAGATTCTCCTTTATTGGTAACCGATCCGGCAATTGCACCAATAATCGATCCTACAATCAAAGCCCATAACCAATGCATAAAATCCCTCCTTTTATTAATATTTGAATGCACTACCACAAAAAAATTATAAAAATAATCAAACTTGAATTAATGAATTTTGCGTCAATACCACAATTGTTTTATCTAGGTTGATTATATAAAGGATTAACAACATCGTAAGCTCGAACATACTCGTTTGTGGAAACTCTATAGTATACACCCTTCCAAATTGAATTACTTACGTTACTATTTTTGTTTGCCACACGTTTTTTATCTGTATACCAGCTTGTCCAAGAACCTAATCGACGATTAGTTACTAATTTACCTTCAGAATCATAAAGTCTGGCTCCTAATGGATTGTTAACCAAAATCACAGTACTTATATCTGTATTAGTCAATGGTTCAATTGAGTTATTGAATGACACTGTTTCATTATTAATATTTTCATTTGACGCCTTCGCAACACTTGTTACACTTGCAGTATCTCCCAAAAGCAAAAATATCGATAGACTAGAAATTAATAAATTTATTTTTCATAATAAAACATCTACCTTCAACTTTATATTTTGAGAAATAACATGTTCCAGATTTTTTAGTCAAATAATATTAATTAATTTTTACAAGAACAGATAAACGGAATTAATATATTTCAATTTACAAAAAAAGACCCATACAAATTAATGTATAGGTCCTTTTTTGTTGGAATTATGAGTTTTATTACCATTTAAAAAGATAACATGATTAATCAAGTTTTACCATTAAAATAATATCACTTTATTAAATAGATAATATTGAATATTTTCACCGCCAATCGTGTAGAAGGCGTCGATGTACTGGTCAGTAGATACTTGGAAACATAATCTACCATTAATTACGCGCACGCTCTTTATCATCAGAGAGCCATTTTGATTGGTCAGTGAACGTCTTTTCACTGCCTTTGTACTCTTCGCCCTTACTGTTGATAGCTTTAATACCAGCAATAGCGTTGATCGTGATAATTCCTGCTTGGTCAGTGTACTTCTTAGGAATATATTCATCTGTCGAGACCTGGTACATTGGTAAACCGTTAATCAGTTTGATGTTTGTGGTTTTCCATGAAGTCTCATTTCTAAACGTTGAGTTGGAACTAGGAACGATTTTACCTTTAGAATTCCATGCAGCAATTCCAGTTGCTGGTCCGTTTTTGAACGTAACAACGTCTCTGCGGACTGTTGGTTGAGATTCGTCTAAGCCATACATCAAATCATGCGATAATTGTTGACGAGTGATCCCCCAACTTGAAAGATAACCATAAGGGTCTTGATGATAACCACAATAGTTATTAGTAATCTTTTATACCTTTAGTTCCAGCATAACCTTCATCTAACTTAAGTGGAATAACATATTGGTTTGCATAGAACCTATGCCAAGTTTATATAGGTTCTATAATCATTATTAAATGTCGCTTTATCTGCAGTTCTGGCTAGTTCAATTTGAACGGGGGAATATGGATTACCACTCAACGCTGCCCAAGCAACGTACCCTGGCTCACCTATTTGATAGACCTGGCCCTCACCTCCAACAAAAAATGTTGAATATGCGTTATTATAGTTGTTCTTCATATATTGAACTTCATGCAATACAGCATTTGGATCATAAATATCGTTTTGGTTTCCAGATTCGTGAAGAACTATATACCACGAATAGGCAGTTCTGCTGTCACCTTCATAGGTGCCCAACTGATAATCATAATTAATATTGAAGTTATCTGCTTTAGCTTCATTTGGATAAATAAAAAGACTTACTGCAACAAGCAGTTGAAGATCGGTACAGTTTTAAATCATAAATACGAAACACAAAGGAAACTGGAACGAGCAATATCCAGCTGGGTAAATTATTACAATTACAAGCAAATTAGACAGTCTAACAACTGGCTAACTCCAATTGAAATGCGAAAAAATATGCCTAATCACACAATTGTGATCAGACATATTTAATAAAATTCACTCCCACTTTTGGGGTTCACTTCAATTCTCTCTTTTAAAATAGTTATATAAGATCGTCAATAAGAGATGCACTTGAAGAATAAATAATTTATAAGGACTTCACTCGCAATGTTGAAATAACCGGCAAATCAAGAGAAATTAAGATTAAATACTTGGAACAAAAAGAAGCAGAAAAGCTTAGATCTTACTGCATGGAAACAGCAAATCTATTTTATGTCAATAAATTTGAGATAGCTTTAGCAATTACGACCGGTATGAGATATGGTGAAGTAGTTGGCCTTACGTGGAATGACATTGATTTTAAGAATCACACATTGAAAATTAATAAACAATACGATTATCAAACACGTTCCGGTTTCAAAAAAAAGAAAACAGAGTCATCGAACCGTATTATTGACGTCGACATAAAAACATTAGATATGCTCAAAAGACTCAAGTTAATGCAATTCAAACTTTTCTTAAATCAGGGATACATAAACAAACATAATTTAGTATTTCCAAACAATCGACACAAAATTCCTACTGATAATGCCGTTCCGTTAATAAGGCTTTAAAGTCCATATTAAAAAACAATCTAAAAATAACTAACCTAATAACGTTTCATGGATTAAGACATACTCATGCCTCTATACTGATCGCTAACGGTATCAGTATTGAATATATTGCCAAACGATTAGGCCATGCCGACACTTCTATAACCAGTAAAGTATATGTTCATTTACTTCAAGATAGAAAAGATATTGAAGCAAAAAAACGACCTCACTATTCGGATAGAAAGGTTGTTTTTTTGTGGTCAGAAGTGTGCAAAAGATGTGCAAAATTTCTACTTTTTTACCAACCGTTTACAAATTACACATCAGACATAAACGCTGTAATGTCAGCATTTATTGGTGAAATCAATTATTTACACAATCTCTATAAAACACGTATAGATGATCCCTCCCGGAATCGAACCGGGGACCTACTGCTTAGGAGGCAGTTGCTCTATCCTACTGAGCCAAGGGACCAAGTAACAAAGTGAATACTTTATCACTTTGATTCTGTCGATGGTTTTCGACGTTTACCTTTATTCTTCTGATCACGCAAGCGCTTCTTTGTCTTAGGTTTATCACCTTTAGAATTTTCAGAACGTTTCTTACGTTTTTTGTTATATGTTTCTTTATCACTAAACGAGCCATCAGCGTTCAAGAATACTTTTTCTATCTCAGAATCTGTATAACTCTTTAAATTACGATAATCATGAGTGTTACCAAATGTAACAACGCTACCTTCTTTACCCATACGACCAGTTCTACCTGCACGATGAGTATACTCATTTTTATCTCTAGGAACCATATAGTTAACGACATTAGTTACGTTACTGATGTCCATACCTCGTGCGGCAACATCTGTAGTTAACATCAAATTTACTTTTTTACTTGTAAATAATTGTAGTGCTTCTTTTCTAGACTGTGAGGACATCTTACTATCTAAAGCTACAAAATTGGTTTTATTGTGATCCAAACTACTTATCACTTTGTGTAAAGATCGAGAATTATTGAAGAAAACCATACCTAGGAACTTTCTATTATGTGCCATTTGACGAATAAGCATATCCTTCATGCCATCATCAGTTGTGTTAATAAAATAATGCTTAATCCCAGTGGTATAACTTTCGTCACTTCTTTGATCGATTACATTAAAATCAACGCCAAACCATTTCTTCATATCATTAAATATGTCATTGGCAGTGGCTGAGAAAAATGTCAATTGTATATCCTCAGGCATATCAGAAAGTAACTCACGTACTGACTGAAGTTTAGTACTGTTCAACATTTCATCTGCTTCATCAACAACAACAGTCTGAACTGTAGCCAACTTAATTTTTTTTGCTTTAACTAGAGCATCTAAACGACCTAAAGTAGCTACAATAATCTCTGGCTTTTCTTTTAGTTTGTCCAGTTGACGTTTAGGATTGGCTCCACCTGTAATTGATTGTACCTTGCAGCCAAACTCTTTAGCTAAAGGAGCAATAACATTTCGGACTTGTACTGCGAGTTCCTGTGATGGTTCCAAAATAACAACTTGAAGTCCATCATTCGGTGTAATATTTTGAAGTATTGGCATAGCAAAAGCCAGAGTTTTCCCTGAACCCGTGGGTGCCATAGCAACAAAATCTTCACCATTAATAAAGGGTTCGAAAACCGTCTCTTGAATAGTTGTCATTTTTTCAAAATTATTCTGTTTGAAATAATTTTGGAATTTTGTAGGTATTTCCAATTTTAATATTCCTTATCTGATTCAAATATAATTCCTGCAGTAATTCTGGCTTGTTCTAGTAATTTATTAACTGTACGAGCATAACCTAGTAATTTTTCAAATGCAGCTTGATCTTTTTCTTCAATAATTCTGGCAAATTCAACTGCTTCTGCATCCATAGGGTTAGAACTCTTTTCATTACTAATTAGATCTTCACTGTTGCCATTTACCAATGTAACATTGGTGATATCTCCACCATTATCCATTAACAATAATGTCTTTTTACCAAAATAAACTTCTGATGGTATATGAGAATTCTTTGTCTTACCAACGATTAAGTTAGCATCAAAATCAGGATAGCTAAGTGTAAGCACTCCGCTACCGTCGATTCCACCTTCTAAGATTTCCGCATCGTAATTGATTTTATCTGGTCGGCCAAGCAATACAACGGCATCATAAACTGCATAAACGCCTAAATCATACAGTGCTCCACCTGAGAACTTAGTAGTAAATACGTTAGGAATTTTCTTTGCCAAGAAATCATCATACTTACTAGAGTACTTCATATATGAGAATGTTCCACCAGTTAATTCAGAGCGGTTCTCATTCACATATTTTTCAGCACTCTTAAAAATTGGTTCATGTATATGTCTAGCTGCCTCTAAGAAATAAACATTATTTGATTTAGCTGTTTCTTCAAGAATAGTAAATTCACGAATATTGGCAGTCGAAGGTTTTTCTACAATTACATGTTTACCATGTTCCATTGCTAGTTTTGATTGTGAATAGTGCAATGAATTTGGTGATGCTATATAGACAACATCAAAATCATCACTACTAAAGAATTCTTCCAAATCAGTACTAATTTTGGCGTCAGATGTGTTAACTGAAGCTGCAAAATCTTTTGCTTTTTCTTCAGTTCTAGAATATATATGAGTTAACTTGAAGCTATTTGTTTCATCTGAAGCTTCAATGAATTGCTTTGTAATCCAGTTGGTTCCAATGATTCCTAAGTTTAACATAATATCACCTCATTAATATTTTACTTATTTAAATGATTAATTACCACAAAAAACAATACAGCATTAGCACTTTATATCATATAATTAAATATATTAAAATTTTGGGAGCAATTATATGGAGAATAATCAAAAATTTCTAAAGAAAGAACTTGGTTTCTTTCATGCATTATCTACCGTAATGGGGTTGGTTATCGGTGGAGGTGTCTTTTTCAAAATATCTAGTGTCACAGAAGCAACTGCTTCAGCTAGTTTAACTGTTTTTGTCTGGATATTGGCAGGTTTCATCACTATTAACGCAGGATTAACCGTTGCTGAACTTGCTACAGCATTGCCAATTGCTGGTGGTATTTTTAAATACATCGAACATATTTATGGAAAAGTTCCAGCATTTTTACTAGGTTGGGCACAATCGGTAATTTATTACCCTGCAGGGATTAGTGCACTCTCAATCATCTTCGCTACTCAAACCCTTAACTTACTGGGTATAACTGATGGCCGATGGACTGTTCCAATAGCTATCGCTATTGCTGTATTTTTATTTGCAACTACCTTACTAGGTGCTAGAGTCAGCGGATCGATTCAATCAATTGCTCTCATTGCAAAACTGATTCCTATTATTTTAATTATTGTAGTAGGACTATTCACTAAATCTACAAATGAATTTTCTTTATTCCCTATTACATCAGGATCACACTCTAATTTCTGGTCATCCCTTGGTGGTGGATTATTAGCTACAATGTTTGCCTTTGATGGTTGGATGAACGTTGGTAACATGGCTGGTGAAATGAAAAAACCTGAAAAAGATTTATCTAAATCTATTATTGTCGGTATATTCCTAATTACCTTAGTGTACGTTTTTATTAACTTTGTATTCGTAAAATTTTTGCCATTCAATTTGATTCCTGGAAATGAAAACGCAGCTTCTGATGCTGCTGTGAGAATTTTTGGTAACATCGGGGGAAAAATTGTTACTATTGGAATTTTAATATCTGTTTTTGGTTCTATTAATGGCTACTCTATGACTGGTATTCGTGTACCTTTCGTATTAGGAAGTGATGACCAATTAATTTTTTCTAAGTTCTTTTCAAAACTTACAAAGAAAACTATGATTCCTGTTAATGCAGGTATTGTTCAAACAATCATTGCAGTATTGATGATATTGATGGGATCATTTGATTTTCTAACTGATATGTTGGTATTTGTTATGTGGATATTCTCAATGATGTTATTCTTTGGGGTATTTATCTTGAGAAAAAGAGAGCCTGATTTAGAAAGACCTTACAAGATAAACTTCTACCCCATTCCCCCTATTATTGCCATTTTAGGTGGAGCATTTATTCTTATTTCTACCTTATTCAGACAACCTGTACTTTGTCTTACAGGAATAGGAATTACATTGTTAGGGTTACCTGTTTACTACATTCATAAATATAATAAAAAAAGCTGACAATATATTGTCAGCTTTTTTTATTTTAAATATTCAGCAAATCAAATGTCATCTGAGCAGCATTTCTAAGGTTACTTTTTGCATTTTTAATTGCTTCCTCTAATGTCGATATATCTTTAACGATTGGGACTATTGCATTAATTCCAGTCTGTCTAAATTGTTCGCGGTCCCCTTGAAATGAACCCACAAAAGCAATTACAGGAACCCCATGTTTTTTGGCGTAAGCAGCGATAGATACCGGAACTTTACCCTGAAGACTTTGATTATCCATTTTACCTTCGCCAGTTATTATCAAATCACTTTGTGCAATCTTTTCTTCTAGATGTGTGTATTTTGCGAGTAAATTTAAACCTGGTTCAATATCAGCATTTAGCATAACTCTCAGTGCCATACCTAACCCACCAGCAGCGCCATCACCTGGTTGTGATTCCTCAGTGTTTAATAATAATTTGCTAAATTTTTCCATATCTTTTTCATATTCTGAAAGTTCTAAATCTGTTATTCCTTTTTGTTTACCAAACATATAGACAGCACCAGTAGGCCCTGTAATAGGACTCTTAACATCTGCAGCTAAAATAAATTCAACGTTTTTCAAATTATTATCAATACCAGATGAATCTACATTTGAAATAGAACATAAGTTTTTGGGAATAGGATCTAGTTCAGAATAATTATCATCATAAAATTTAACACCTAACGCAGACATCATACCTAGACCAGCATCAACAGTCCCTGTACCACCCAAACCAATAATAATCTTATCAGCACCATGATTAACAGCGGTTAATATCTGCTCTCCTAATCCATAACTGTTGGTCATTCTAGGATGAGTTTGCTCAGTATTATCTAAAAACTGTATACCTGATGTAGCAGAAGATTCAATCACAGCTAATTTTTGATCGGGTATCCACGAGTAACTTGCAGAAATTTTATCACCCTTTAAATCATGACAATCAACAGAAACGATTTCACCATGAAGATTTTGAGCAAATGCTTCAACTGTCCCTTCACCACCATCAGCAATAGCAAAATTGGCAACAGATGTTTGATTATTTTCAAATACATCTTTAATAATTTGATTTGATTCAATACTAGTCATCGAGCCTTTCATTGAATCAATTGCGGTCATTATTTTCATGATGATATCCCCTCTGAATTTTAAGATTAATACAAGCTCATAAATATAATTAAACACTGGGTTAATCGATTTACAACATTCATAAATATAATAAGGCAAAAAAGTGTGATTCTTAGTGCCTTTTTAGATTTTAGGATTATAATCAGGTTAGACTGATTACTGGGAGGATAACCTTATGGATGCTATATTTTCAAACAAGTTAGAGAAATCAATTGCTACAATTACGATCAAATTGCAAAAAACTTTAATTTATAAAGTATTTAGAAAGTCAATTTTATCTACATTACCCTTTGTTATTTTGGGAAGCTTCCTGAAGCTTTTGCAAATTCTTTTTTTAGAAAAAGGTTCTCTTTTGATGACTTTTTTCCCACAAATAGATAACTTCAATTGGCTTATAACTTTCGATAGTATAGTAAATCTCATTTATGGGTTAACCCTCGGAATAATCTCGCTTATGGCTACATTCTCATCTGCCAATTTCACAGCTAGCCATTTTGATCGTGATGGTCAGATGGCGGGTACTACTAGTTTTGTATGTTTGCTGTTACTTTCGTACACATTTCCAAATAATAGACTTATATCCTTTAATCCTGATATTTTGGGTCTTAGAGGATTATTATTTGCATTGATAGTTGGTATGGCTGTTGGATGGATTTTCTCTAAAACTTCCAAGAAATTAACCTCAGATAGCTCCAAAGATCTTTTGAATCGTTATCTTAACTCATTTTGGTCAGTCACATTAGTCATTGTATTAGTTAGTTTAGTAAGTTTTTTCATAGAGATATCTCTAAATTCCACCAATTTGTTTAGTAATCTCATAACCAACAGTATCAATAATAAATCCCAATTAGCAGAATTATTTAAGACACTCCTTCTTAGTTTCTTTTCAATCATTGCTGCATTCCTTGGCTGGCGTGGATTTTATACTCAACCAATTGGAATGGGTGATTCTACAGTACTAAAGAATTTAAATTATGCATTCTCTCACCACAGCGCATGGGGTGCACCTAATATTTTTAATGGCGACACTTTGTATTATGCATTTGGTTCTTTTGGTGGCGTAGGATCAGTTTTAGCTTTAATTGTAGCCATCATGCTATTTTCAAAAAATAAAAATTATAACAAGATTTCTAAAGTATCAATTGTCCCAAGTATTTTTAATATAGATGCTCCTATGATGGTAGGACTTCCATTGCTATTTAACCCCCTCTTCATAGTTCCTATGATCTTGGCTCCCATTTGCAGTATGTTAGTTGCAGCATTGGGATTAGTTATTCACTTAATGCCACCATCAGTTTATCCGATACCTGTTGGAACACCAGGTTTCTTAAATGCATTTATTGGAACTAACGGTAGTTGGCAAGCCTTGGTATTTACTATATTGACTTTCATTATTTCTGTTTTAATTTATATACCATTTGTTAAATTAGCCGATAAAATTAATGATTATACAGATTCAGAGGTGAATACTCTTGAATAAAAAAAATCTAAAATATATCTCTTTGGCATTCATTATCATTCTATTGTTGGGAATCCCTATTTTCTCTTGGACTAGACAAAACAATAGTCATCTTGCCTCCAAATTCAACTCTCCTCTTTCTCCTATTATCATGATCCCTGGTAGTAGTGCCAGAGCAAATAGATTTGAAGATCTAGTAAAAAATGTCAACAAAACTTACAATCAAAAGCATAGTTTACTTGAAGTTACCGTCCATACTGATAACAAGTTAACCTATTCAGGATCTATCAAAAATGGTGACAACCGGCCTATTATTGTTATCGGATTTGAGAACAACAAGGATGGATATAACAACATTAAAAAACAAGCCAAGTGGCTTTCAATTGCTTTTGATACACTTCAAAAAAGATATCAATTCAATAACTTTAATGCGTTTGGACATTCAAATGGTAGTTTGATATGGACATATTATCTAGAACACTATTTTGATAGCTCTGAATCAACATTGAATCAGTTCCAAACTGTTGGTGCACCATTCAATTTTGAGGAATCATCTAGTACAAAACGAACTCAAATGCTCAATGACTTTATAAAATATAAAAACAATATTCCTAAAAATATTACTTACACATCAATTGCTGGTACCAAAAAATTCTCTGATGATGGTATTGTTCCACTAGCAAGTGTGGATTGTGGTAAGTACATATACGAAGGAAATATCAAGAGTTACACTTTAATAACTTTAACTGGTGGCGACGCTGAACATTCTGATATGTTGGATAACAAACAATTCATATCATTGTTCCACCACTACATTTTGAATAATGGTTCTAATACTGATCCAGAACAAAATAAAAAGCCACAGTTAAATTCTAATAATTAAAAAAGCTAGCTTCGGATTTATTTATCCGTTGCTAGCTTTTTTTATTTTAAATTCAATGATATGACTGTCTCAATGTGATTTGTCATTGGGAACATATCAACTGGTGTTGCATCTGAAATATCATAATCTTCACTAAGTAGTTGTAAATCACGTGCTAATGTTGCTGGATTACAACTGATATAAACAATACGTTTAGGTTTGATATTTGTAATTGAACTAATCAAAGAATTTGCCAATCCTTTACGTGGTGGATCAACTAGAAGCACATCAATTTTTTTGTTATCTTTTGCCCATTCATTTAGGACATCTTCCGTTTTACCAACGACAAACTCTGCATTCTTAATGTTATTGATTTTAGCGTTATCACGAGCATCTTTGACAGCTTCATTGACAACTTCAATGCCTGTAACAACTTTGGCGTTATCGGCTAATGATAGCCCAATAGTACCGATTCCAGAATAAGCATCAACAACATTTTCTGTTCCTGTTAGTTGAGCTTTCTGAATAGCTAAATCATATAATTTTTGTGTTTGAGTAGGATTTACTTGATAGAAAGAGTTAGGTGAAATATGGAAATGTTTACCCAAAATTTCATCATCAATATATGGTAATCCCGCAAGAAGCATCATTTTTTTACCAAGAATAACATTAGTTTTCTTCTCATTGACGTTGATATAAAGTGACTTCACATTACTATTAGACATAATGTCGGCAGCAATTTCTTTATAGTGAGAAATATCTTGGACACGACTAACAAGGACAATCATAATTTGACCTGTAAAGTATGCACGACGAATCATAATTGTTCTTATCTGACCTTTATGAGTAGCTTCATCATATCCACGAACATTATATTTACGTAAAATGTCGCGGACACGAACTATTTCTTCATCAATTATAGGATCTTGAATTAAGAAATCTTCCATTGGTACAAGGTCATGAGAGTTTCTTCTGTAGAATCCTGTTGTTAATTTTCCATCAATTTGACGAACAGGAACTTGAGCTTTATTTCTATAGTGAAGTGGATTATCCATCCCTATAGTGTCATTGACCTCGATACCATCAAGACCCATTTTTTCAAAATCAATCTTAACTTGTTTTTGTTTGAATTTTAATTGCTCACTATATTTCAAATGACTTAGTGGAGCAATTCCTGTTTGTGTATAGATACGATCAATATCTTCAACACGATCAGGAGATTTTTTTATAATTTCAGTGGCTTTAGCAAATCCATAACTCTTACCCATTTTTAAGATTATGGCTTTGACTACTTCACCAGGTAGTGCATTGTCTACGAATAATGTGAAATTATCAACCTTTGAAACACCTTTTCCTTCATAGGAAAGGTCAGAAATTGTTAATTCTAATTCGTCATTTTTTTTAAAATTTGGTTTATCCATTTTTCACCTTTTGAAAGAAAAAACAGCCCTTCGGACTGTTTAATCAGATTCTTTTTTTATATTTACATTTTCTGGAATAGACTTGTCAGGCATTGAGTCTATATTAGCATAGATAGTTAAATGATTATGTAAATTGACTAGATCCATAGGGGCATCGCCACCATATTCGCCATCAAGATTAATCATTATTTTGCTATCGTTGTTTGCCCTAACAGATAATTTCTTTGTCTTAGTATAGATGACTTTAGGATTATCAACATGTCGACCACCATTAATAACCAATGCAATCAAATGTACTAGATCTCGAATATTTGTTTCCTTAACAATAATTAGCGAGAATGTTCCATCTCCAATAACAGAGTCCGGAGCAATCTGTTCCATACCACCAATTGAGTTAGTCAATCCTATCAAGAAAAGAGTAGCTTTGCCATCGAAAACACCATCGTCGTACTCAATGTGCATATCGATAGGACTATTTTTGGGCAATAGTTCAGCACCCTTCAGCAAGTATGCCAAGTATCCTAAGATAGACTTATAGGCTGATGGAACTTCATAAGTCAATTCAGTCATAGAGCCACCACCGGCGATATTCATAAAGTACTTATCACCAGCTTGACCGATATCAATTGGGAGCTTTTGCTTTTTCAAAATAACCTTAGCAGCTTCTACAACGTCATCTCTTGGAATTTTCAGAGCTCTGGCAAAATCGTTAGTTGTACCTGCGGGAATGATAGCAATTTCTGGGCGTTTTTCCAATGGAGAAATACCATTAACTACTTCATTTATTGTACCATCTCCTCCGGCTGCGATTATTAAATCAAAGCCTTCCTCTGCTACACGTCGTGCTTCATGCATAGCAGAGTCTTCTTCTGGAGTAGTACGAAAAGCGCTAGCTTCATAGCCGGCTTTTTCTAATATATTTAATATGTCTCCAACATTTTCTCTTAATGTTTCATGGCCTGAGGTTGGATTATAGATAAGTCTGGCTCTCATTTATAGCGTTCCCTCTTTTAACTTTTAACGATTGTTTAATTCTTGCATCAAAATACTATTTACGATCTTAGGATTTGCTTGACCCTTTGTCTCTTTCATAATTTGTCCAATTAAGAAGCCAACAGCACGGTCTTTACCATTTTTGAAATCTTCAATTGATTGTTCATTGTTATCCAAAATAGCTGTGATAATTGGTGTAAGAACAGCGGGATCTGATTCTTGAACCATACCCTTTTCTTTGACCCAAGACTCTGGCTCTGTACCATTGCTTATAGTTTCTTGGAATACCTTTTTGGCAATTTTTGATGAAATAGTACCATCAGAAATTAAGTTGATCATCTTAGCTAGATGCTCTGGTGTTAATTTTGTTTCAAGCAATTCCAAGTGATTTTCATTTAGATAGGCGTTAACTTCACCCATCAACCAGTTTGATACTAGTTTTGGATTGGCATTGAATTTAACAGTTTCATCAAAGAAATCTGACATTTCCTTAGTATCAGTAAGAAGACCAGCATCATATTCAGGAATTTTTAAATCATTAATATAACGTTTGCGACGCTTGTCCGCAGTTTCTGGAAGTTCTGACTTAATTTGTTCAATCCACTCATCAGAAATTTCATAATTTGGTAAATCTGGCTCTGGAAAATATCTATAATCTTCATTTCCAGATTTAACACGCATTAAAATTGTTTCCCCAGATTTTTCATCAAAACGTCTTGTTTCTTGTTGGATCTTTCCACCAGTTTTTAAAATGGCAGCTTGACGTTTTTCTTCAAAAGCTAGACCCAAACGAGCAAAGTTAAATGAGTTAATATTCTTCAACTCAACTTTTGTTCCATATTCACTTGAACCAACTGGTCTAATTGAAATATTACAATCGACACGCATTGATCCCTCTTCCATCTTAACATCTGATGCACCAGTAAATTGAACGATTTGACGTAGTTGTTCTAGGTATTGATAGGCTTCTTCTGGAGAATGCATGTCAGCTTTAGAAACAATTTCAATCAATCCAGTACCTTGACGGTTAAGATCGACATATGAGAATCCATCGTTTCCGTGGGTATTCTTACCAGCATCTTCTTCAACGTGAAGTTCTTCGATACCAATTTTTTTTGTTTCGCCATCTACTTCGATTTCAATATATCCATCATGAGCTAATGGTCGATCATGTTGTGTTAGTTGGTATGCTTTGGGATTATCTGGATAAAAATAATTTTTACGGTCAAAGTGAGTATGATTTTCAATGTCTGCATTTAATGCTAGAGCAACCATAATTCCTAAGCGATAACCATTTTTATTGACTGTAGGAAGTGTTCCCGGAAATCCAAAATCAATTACATTAGTATTTGTGTTGGGTTCTGCACCGTATTCAACTGGTGAAGGACTGAACATTTTTGAAAGTGTTTTTAGCTCAACGTGGACTTCTAGTCCAATAGTTGTTTCAAAGTTCATTAATTTGCCCCTTTCATTGCAGTTGGAATTTGTTCATAAAATTTGTTTTCTTCTTGTAATGCGTATGACGCGTTAAGAACTTTTTGTTCTTCAAATGGTTTAGCAATTATTTGTAAACCTACTGGCATACCATCTACTAAACCTGCAGGAACAGATGCTGCAGGCAAACCTGCCATATTAGCAGGAATTGTTAGTACATCATTCATATACATTGCCAATGGATCATCAATTTTTGCACCAATACCAAAGGCAGCAGAAGTAGTAGAAGGTCCCATGATGAAATCATAGTCCTTCAAAACAGCATCCATTTCTTGAATAAACATTGTTCTAACTTGAGCAGCTTTTTTGAAGTAAGCATCGTAAGAACCTGCAGAAAGAGCAAATGTTCCTAACATTACACGACGTTTGATTTCATCTCCGAAACCTTCTGAACGTGTTTTTACATACATTTCACTGATATTCTTAATATTTTCAGCACGGAAGCCATAACGAATACCATCATATCTTTGAAGGTTAGAAGATGCTTCACTAGATGCCAAAATATAATAAACTTCAACCGCATGCTTAATAGCTGGAATACTTACTTCTTCAACAGTAACACCCATTTTTTCATAAGCAGCAAGAGCTATATCAATTTGTTCTTGAACTGCTGGATTTGTTCCTTGATCTTTAAATTCTTTAGGAACAGCAATCTTCATACCAGACATATCTTTATTCAAGTTAGCACGGTAATCTGGTACTTCCTTTTCAGAACTTGTTAGGTCATGTTCATCCACTCCAGCAATGACAGAAAGCACTTCAGCAGAGTCTTCAACACGTTTTGAAAGAACTCCAACTTGATCCAAACTTGAGGCAAAAGCTATAACACCCCATCTTGAAACACGTCCATAAGTAGGCTTAATACCAAAAATACCATTAAAAGCAGCTGGTTGTCTGATTGAACCACCTGTGTCAGTACCTAGAGCGGCAATAACTTCACCAGAGGCAACTGCTGCTGCGGAACCACCTGAAGATCCACCAGGAACTTTTGTTAGATCCCATGGGTTAAATGTTTTTCCAAAGTGAGATGTTTCAGTAGAAGATCCCATGGCAAACTCATCCATGTTTGCTTTACCAATATTGATAGCTCCAGCTTTTTCTAATTTTTCCAAAACTGTAGCACTATAGACTGGTACGAAGTTAGACAAAATCTTACTTGCGGCAGTTGTTAAAATACCATCAGAAACAATATTATCTTTGATAGCAATTGGAATTCCTGATAGACGATCATGGATGCCACTAGCATCAACTTTTTTTGCATCATCAACTGACTTTTCATTCACTGTGATGAAAGCATGTACTTTTTCTTCTGTTTTGTTGATATTTTCTAATGTTTGCTCTGTTAATTCTTCAGCCGTAATTTCTTTAGAAGAAAGTTTTTGGTGTAGAGAATCAATGGTTTCATTTAAATAATTCACTATTCTTCCTCCCCATTTCCAAGAATTGACGGAACCTTAATTAGATTGCCCTTTGTTTCTGGAACATTTGACAACAATTGTTCGACTGTTTGATCGTGCTTACCTTCATCTTCACGGAAAACAGTTAATCTATCTCCCATGCTGTATGTAGATTCAACTCCTGTTGTATCTACAGATGCCAGTTTGTCTTCCATTTCGACAATTTGACCAATTTGAGTAACAAAACCGTCTACTTCAGCATCATCTAACTCTAGATTTGCCAATTCAGCAACATGTAAAATCTCTTCTTTTGAAAGCATATTTTTCTCCTTTATTAATGTCCATTGTAAACATGGGATGTATATTTATTATTAACTCGTGAAATGAATGATTGTTGTGCATCAACTGTTTGAATACTGATGTCCAAATCTACACCTGATGGCAAATACTTAGAAGAGCTGTCTTGTACAAATTGAGTAAAACTACTTATTTGTGATAGTCCATCAAATTGTGTATTGATTGTAATATCCATTGATTTCAAACTGTTGTTTTCATAATGTGCTTGAGCTGTTACACCTGATAAATTAGGGAAATAGCTTTGAATATTTGATTTGAAGTTAGAGAAATTATCAGCATCATTGCTGTTTATAGGTTTTTCATCATTCACAACTGGTAGCATTTGATTTTTATAATTCAAATTTGAGAACTTATCCAAGCTACCACTCTTACTTACACCATATTGGAAATATGTTCCCCCAACCAAAGTGTCTTGAGGAGCTACTGAATACAAGCCAACAAGGATAGGAGTATCATTTCCGACACTCTTCATTTTACGAAGACGTTTAACAACTTCTTTGGCAATGCGTTCACCTTGTTCTTTTTGTTTGTCAGCAGAAATTTTTGTACTATAAGTGGCACCGTATTGTTCTTTTTGATAATAATCAGTTGAATTCATAGCAATACCAATAGAAATTCCTTGAACTTTGTACTTACCATTTTCTTTTTGCAAATAATCTTGTTCCATCACTTGTTGAAGATAAATAGGTGTTCTCTTATCTGGATCATTGGAATTATTGGCTTTAGGATTTAACCCATCTGGATTTTTGGAAGATTTTCTACCTAACCAATTATTTACAGTATTTGCAGATAACAATTGTCCTTCTTGAAATACATATGAACTAGTTGAAAATTGATCTTGAGAAAGATTAGTTAGACCACTTTCAAAACTTCGACCATTGAATTGATTAGTATTAGTAGTTGCTGAAAGACCTGAGATAGGACTAGTTTTATATTTTCCCTTACTCATAAGGACATCATAAATACCGGTATCACTAGTTGAACTAGTCTGTACTGAATTATTACTACCACTTCCACCTGAAAGACTAGAATCTTGTAAGTTACCACATCCTGTTAAAATTAGAGATACCATTAGTAATAAGGATGCTGCTTTTAAAATTTTCTTCACTGCTATTTCTCCTATTTATCAACGTCTTCTAAATATGTTGATAATGTTGCTTCATCAATAATTTGAATACCTAGATCTTGTGCTTTGGTTAATTTACTACCAGCTTTTTCACCAGCAATAAGAATATCAGTTTTTTTAGTAACAGACCCTGTTACCTTGGCTCCCATATGTTTTAACTTGTCGGCCAATTCAGAACGTTTATACGAATTTAACGTTCCAGTTATAACAACTATTTTATCAGTAAAATGCTCATTTGTTTCATTAGAATTTGAAGTATCTATAAATTCTGTGTTAACTCCTGCATTTTTTATTTCATCAATCAAAATTAAGACATCTTTATTAGCAAAATAAGTTTTCAAACTATTTACTATAGTCTCCCCTATTGTGTTGACTGCAAGAATGTCTTCACTAGGTGCAGCAATGATATTATCTAGTGAACCAAATTCTTCACTTAACAATGTAGCTGCCTTTAACCCAACGTGTTGAATTCCTAAACCAAAAATTAGTCTTTCGACTGAATTTGTTTTTGAATTTTCAATAGCATTTAGTAGATTGTTTATTGATTTTTCTTTAAAACCATCCAGTTGAAATAATATTTCTTCATCCAATTTGTATAAATCCGCAACATCTTTAATTAATTTCTTGCTAAATAGTTGCTCGATTATTTTAGGTCCTAGTCCGTCAATATTCATTGCATTTCTAGATGCAAAATGTGTCAATTGTTCCTTAACTTGGGCGGGACATTTAGGATTGATACAACGTATGGCTACTTCATCTTCTAAATGAACCAACTCTGATCCACAAGATGGACAATGTGTAGGAATTTCCAGTTCCACCGAATCTTTTGGTCGTTTGCTCAATACCACTTGTGATACTTCGGGGATGATATCTCCTGCTTTATGAAGTAATACTGTATCTAGTAGTCTTACATCTTTTTGGCGAATCATATCTATATTGTGTAAAGTGGCACGAGAAACTGTAGTACCTGCTAAACTAACCGGATCCATAACTGCTGTTGGTGTTAATACACCAGTACGACCAACTGTCCAAGTTACTTCACGTACGACTGTCTCTGATTGTTCTGGTGGAAATTTATAGGCTATTTCCCACCTAGGAACTTTGACAGTATTACCTAACTGTTGTTGTGTCTCCAGATCGTTGACTTTTAAGACAACTCCATCAATACCATAATCCAGATTATCGCGATTGATTTCATACTTTTCAATATACTCATTTACAACTTCCAACCCTTTAGAAACTTTGGCAGTCTCATTGACCATAAAGCCTAATTCTTCAAGTGTTTGAAGTGCCTGTGATTGAGTAGAAACATTCAAAGTATCAAAGGTAACAATTGTATACATGAAGGCATCCAATTTACGATCTGCTGTAATTTGGGGATCTAACTGGCGTAATGATCCGGCTGCAGCATTTCTTGGATTAGCAAATACTTGCTGTCCTTCTTTTTCACGTTCTTCATTAATTCGCAAGAATTCTTTTTTAGACATGAAACATTCACCACGAACTTCAATATTCAGAGGCTGTGGTAGTTGCTTAGGTATGCTATCAATTGTCATGATATTAGCTGTTACATTCTCACCAGTTGTACCATCTCCACGAGTTGAACCTTCGACTAATTTACCATTTTCATAAATTAATGAGATTGCCAAGCCATCGATTTTTAGTTCGACATTGTAATCTACAGGACTGCCTACGTTTTTTACAATCCGATTATCATACTCTTGTAATTCTTCATATGAAAAGACATCGCCCATAGACAACATGGGAATATCATGGGTAACTTTTCCAAGTTTATCATCAGTAACATCCCCAACTAATTGTGAAGGAGAATCAGGCGTTACTAAATCTGGATATTCGTTTTCAATTTCCAACAAGCGATTATACAAATTATCATAAACATTATCTTCCACCAATGGTGCATCTTTGGTGTAATAAGCATTGCGATATTCATTCAGTTGATCTTTTAATTCTGATAATTCTTTTTCAACTTGTTTTTTAGTCAATTCAGCCACAATTTTCCTCACTTTCGTTTGTTACTGTACTTTTGTAATTGGTGCAAATTCTGCTAAGAGACGTTTAATCCCTTGAGAATCAAATGCTACATCTAATTCAGCACTAGAAGCATCTCCTTGAACTTTAACAACTGTTCCAACGCCCCATTTTTTATGTTCTACTTTGTCGCCAATGGCCCAAGAAACTTTTTCTGCTCCTTGTGCACCACTAGCTTTTTTAGCCATTGTAGCTCTTGGACTAGATATATGAGCACTTTCACGACGGCGTTTCATAAATGGTAATTCAGAATTATTAGTACGAGTTGTTCCTAGATTTCCAGCATTAGGATTAGCTTGTTCCAATTTGTCATCATGAATTTCTTCGATAAAACGAGATACTGGGTTATTTTGAACACGACCGTACAACATACGACTGTAAGCATTTGTTAAATACAATTTTTGTTCCGCACGTGTTATTCCTACATAAGCCAAACGACGTTCTTCTTCAAGCTCATTTTCATCCATCATTGCCCTAGATAATGGGAAAATACTTTCTTCCATACCTACTAAAAATACAATTGGAAATTCTAGACCTTTGGCTGCATGAAGGGTCATCATCGTAACTTCTGTCTGACCTTCTTCCAACTCATCTTGATCACTAACTAGAGATAATTCAGTAAGGAACATGTCCAGTCTAGTTTGATCAGCTTCTTCATCTGGTTCATAAGTTTGATCAAATTGTCTTGTAACTGTCAATAATTCTTCAATATTCTCTAATCGTGATTCTGATTCAAGGGTAGCTTGATTCTTCAATTCAGAAACGTAGCCAGAATCGTCTATCAAATCTTGAAGTAATTCTGTCATAGAAAAACTAGCTGCTTTTTTCTGCAATGTTTCTATTAATCTAGAAAAATCACCTAAAGTTTTTCTAGGTTTTGCTGCTAATGATGATAATTCAATATTATTTGCTGCTTCTAATAGTGACCAACCGTGCTCATCTGCGTAAGCTTGTAATTTATCAATGGTACCTGGGCCAATACCACGTTTTGGTGAGTTAATAATACGTTGAAAACTCATTGAATCAGCAGGATTAGCTATCAATCTCAAATAAGCCATAATATCTTTGATCTCTTTACGATCATAAAATTTATGCCCACCAATAATTTTATATGGGATATTGGCTTGTAACAGTTTTTCTTCAAAAGAACGAGATTGAGCATTGGTTCTATACAAGATAGCAAAATCACCATAATTATAATTCTTGGCTTCTAATTCTTTAATCTGACTGACAACGTATAGCGCCTCATCAGACTCTGATTGACCCCGATAATAAGTGATTTTTTCTCCAACTTTATTATCTGTCCATAATGCTTTGTCTTTTCGATTTGTATTATTGTTGATAACTTCGTTTGCTGCATCAAGAATTGTTTGTGTAGAACGATAATTTTGTTCAAGTTTGATAGTTTTAGCTTCTGGATAATCATCTTCAAAATCAAGAATATTTTGCATATTAGCTCCACGCCAACCATAGATACTTTGATCCGCATCGCCAACAACACAGATGTTGCGATTCTTTGCAGCTAATTGATTTACTAGCTTATATTGTGCGGCGTTAGTGTCCTGATACTCGTCAACGTGAATATATTGAAATTTATTTTGGTAAAACTCTAAAACATCTTTATTTGTATCAAAAAGAATACTTGTCTGCATAATCAAATCATCAAAATCCAGAGACTGATTTTTTTCCATTTCTTTGGAATATGCATCATAACAAGTAGCAACTATTTGTTCAAAGGGTGAACCATTCTTCTTAGCATAGTCTTCAGGTGTCAATAATTCATTTTTAGCATTGCTAATAGCACCCAAAATTGCTCGAGGATCATACTTTTTCGGATCAAGATTCTTTTCCTTCAAGATTCTTTTCATAAGAGTTCTTTGTTCTGCAGGGTCTGCAATGGTAAATGATGTATTTATACCTAATTTGTCAATGTCTCTTCTTAAAATACGGACACACAATGAGTGAAATGTTGAAACCCAGACATCATTTGCACCATCCAAAAGATTACCAATTCTCTCTCGCATTTCTTTTGCTGCTTTGTTTGTAAAGGTAATTGCCAAAATACGCCATGGCATAACATTTTCATGTTCGATTAAATAAGCAACTCTATGAGTTAGTACTCGTGTTTTTCCACTTCCAGCACCTGCCATAATTAGTAGTGGACCTTGAGTTGTTTGTACTGCTTTTTGCTGCTGATCATTCATACCAGTCAATAGATCATTATCCATTTTTATACAACCTCTAATCCTTATTAAATCAACATTTGTAAAAAAATCATCTACTTAATATATTAACAAATTTTCAATAATATTAACACCAATAGAAAAAGGTTGAAGCAATTGCTTCAACCTTATTTGATACCTACTCTATTAAAAATGTCATCTACATGTTTTAAATGCCAATTGTAATCAAAGGCATCGTCCAAATCTTTCTCGGATAGTTTTGAAGTAACACGCTCATCATTTTCCAATAATGTTCGGAAATCTTTTTGTTCATCCCAAACCTGTGCTGTCTTTGGTTGAACTAAATCATAAGCTTCTTCACGACTATATCCAGCTTCAACTAACTTCAAAAGAACACGTTGAGAGAAGATAAGTCCATGTGTTTTATTCATATTTTCTAGCATCTGATCTGGGAAAACAGTCAAATCCTTAACTATTTTGGTAAATCTAGTCAAAATATAATCCAACAATGAAGTTGAATCAGGAATGATAATTCTTTCAGCTGAACTGTGTGAAATATCTCTTTCATGCCACAATGGAACATCTTCCAAAGCAGTTATTGAGTTCCCACGGATAACTCTAGCCAAACCAGTCACATTCTCTGATCCAATAGGATTTCTTTTGTGCGGCATAGCCGATGAACCTTTCTGACCAGCTGCAAAAAATTCTTCAGCTTCACGTACTTCGGTTCTTTGAAGATGTCTAACTTCTAAGGCAAATCGTTCTATCGATGTAGCTATCAATGCCATAGTTTGAACATATTCAGCGTGTAAATCACGAGGTAACACCTGTGTCGAAATCTCTTGAGCATTAATTCCTAATTTTTTACAAATGATTGCTTCAACTTCTGGAGAAATATTAGCAAAACTACCCACTGCACCTGATATTTTACCTGTCTCAACACCCTTAGATGCATGATCAAATCTTTCGATATCACGTTTTATTTCTGAATACCAATTGGCTAAAACCAAGCCAAATGTAGTTGGCTCGGCATGAACCCCATGAGTTCTACCAATCATGACAGTATCTTTATATTCTAAAGCTTTATTTTTTACTACTTCTAAAAAGTTTTGTAGGTCCTCACGGATAATATCATTTGCTTGCTTGATTAAGTATCCATAAGAAGTATCTACAACATCAGTCGATGTCAATCCGAAGTGAACCCACTTTCGTTCAGCTCCTAGATATTTGGAAACATCTCTAGTAAAAGCAACTACATCATGCTTAGTTTCTTTTTCAATTTCCAAAATTTCTGCAACATCAAATTTAGCGTTCTGAGCTACCAATCTTGCATCTTCAGCAGGAATTTCTCCTACCTCACTCCACGCTTCAACGGCGGCTATCTCAATATCTAGCCAAGCTTGGTACTTGTTCTCATCTGTCCAAATTGGTGCCATCTTCTTAGTAACGTAGCGATCGATCATTTAATCCACTCTCCAAATTTTAGTTGATGAAATATCTGAATCCAAGTCTTCGGAATTATCTGCAACTACTGAGATAAATCCAACATCTCGATTATCTAAATTCATTTCTTTAAAACCGGTGTAATAATTAAATTTCCATTGTTGCTTTGTTTCTAACAATTCCAAACTTTGAGCAAGAGTTCCTTCGATGATTTTCAGAGTAGCAGCGTCTACTCGTGGATATATTTCAGGGATAGGCCAATCACAAATAGCTCGCAAGTGTATCTCAAATTGAGAAACTCCTGTAGCCTCATTGTAAACATTGGCTGAATAATTAATCCCAGGATAGATTCTCTTGACGTAAAGAACGTCATTATCAGAAATAATAAAGCCTATCCCAAATATACCTACATAGTCGATGTTCTCTGCAATCTGAATAGCCACTGATTGTATCTCGGCTTCTAGACTTGGATCATTCTTCTGATAGAGAAGAGAACTCATTAGAGTCTTGCCATCATAGATATCCTTAATCATAGGGAAAGTATGGACTTTTCCATCGATACTCTTACTAATCATGATAGAAAATTCTTCTTTGGTAGAAATCCATGCTTCTAGAATATAAGTTCCAGACTTCAATAAATCATCTACTTGAGACAAATCTTGCTCTCTATATAAGATTACGTTTTTTAGTTTAGATTGGTACTTGCGAATTGGCTTTAATATACATGGAAAACCGATCATCGATACTGCTTTTTGGACGTCATCTTTTGATGCAACAGCAAAAAAAGGTGGTACATTGACGTTCAATTTGTTCAAAAAAGTTCTTTCAATATATCGATCTTGAACAATAGACAATAAATAAGAACCCTGAGAAACATTATATTTTTTCTCCAATTGAGACAATATAACACTGTCAAAGTCTTCATCCATATACAACAAAATATCTGATCTTTGACCTATTTCGTCTAGGTTATTTACATTTTCTAATTCTCCAATTAGGAAAAAATCAGCTCCAGTTGTTGCTATATCATTTTCATCTTTAGTCAAAAGAACAGTTCTAAAGCCCATTCTTTTAGCTTCAATTTCCAATAGATATGTTTCGCTACCGCCACCAATTATTCCAAGGGTCTTACCAGGTGTAACAAATGCCATACGCAACCATCCTTACTCTTCTTCAAAAATTACTTGACCATCTTTAAATTCTTTAATTCTAGCTAGAGAATACACTGGTATTCCTTGATCATCAATTAATTTACGTCCGATTTGGAATGTCTTTTCGATTACAATTCCGATTCCAACTAAGTTAGAACCCGCATCTTTAATGATGTCATTTAGTCCATTGACAGCTTGACCATTTGCCAAAAAGTCATCAATGATCAATACATTATCATCTGCAGACAAATATTTTTTAGCAATACTAATATGATTAGATGTTTTCTTAGTGTATGAATACACTTCAGCTGTATACAAATCATCGTTCAAAGTAACCGATTTGTGTTTACGGGCAAAAACTACAGGAACGCCAAATTTTAGTCCAGCCATGACAGCTGGTGCAATTCCTGATGATTCCACTGTCAAAATTTTATCTACTTTTTTATCACCAAAATGTTGATAAAATTCTTCACCCATTCTTTCCATAAGCATTGGATCTACTTGATGATTTAAAAAACTATCAACTTTTAAAACATCTTCACCTAATACTTGACCATCTTTTTGAATTCTCTCTTCAAGTTCTCTCAAAATCACATCTCCCAGATTATATTAGTTAAAGTCTATCATACTTTGATTTTCACTTTATACCGACATCATATTTTTTTAAATTATATTTTTGTATTAACCTAATTATCTTAGTTGTATAAGTTGGATCTGTTGCATATCCGTCTGTCTGTAACCCTACTGCTGCAGAAATATAGTCCTGTGCTCCGGTCACATGTTGATACTGGTTGGCATTCCATGTAGTTCCATTTGCGAGTAAAATAGCATGAGCTTTCATAGACTCCCGATAGTCTGAATAAACTCTAAATCGACCATTCACTTCTATCCATTGACCATTTTCAAATTCTTTTGTCTTCAAAACAACACTATCCGAATCCGATGTACCTTTTATACCGAAGTAATTATTGTACTTACTTGCTAAAGTACTGTTACCCCAGTCACTTTCCAAAATAGATTGTGCAATTGTGATACTCGGTAATATACCGTACTCTTTACCCAATTCAATCGAATATGGTGCTGTTTTCTTAATGAAAGCATTGCGTTCTTCTCTAACTAATTCTGCCTGATTTTCTTTGTTTTTTTCTTGGTATTTATTAAAGCCAAAAAAGATTAATAAAATGGCAACAAAAAAAAGAACAATAGATATTATTGCTACGTCTTTTTGATGTTTGCTTTTTCTAGTTGATTTTCTTCTTTTAGCCACTTGGTATTTCCTTTTTTCTTTATTGATTTCTATCTATTATAAATGATTAATCAGTTTGATGGGATTTTTTATATAAAAAAAAAGACCAACTCTGCGAGTTGATCTTAAAAAACTAAAAATTAGTCTTTGTTTACGTTTGAAGCTTGTGGTCCACGATCTGAATCTTCGATATCGAATGATACAGCTTGACCTTCTTCAAGAGTCTTGTAACCATCACCTTGGATAGCTGAGAAGTGAACGAATACGTCACTTCCATCTTCACGAGTTAAGAAACCATAACCCTTTTCTGCGTTAAACCATTTTACTGTTCCATGTTCCATCAGACTATTCCTCCTGGGAAAAAAATAAATTTGTGCATCATACGTGGTACTTTATGGAAGATAGCCATCAAAACCATACAACCCCATCAACTAACCAACTACAATACAAGATATATAATATCATGTGTAACGGGTCTTTACAAACATAAATGCCTAATTTTTTAAATCAATTTTTTTTATTAAAAATTAATTTTACTTTTATGAGGTATTGAGTTTTGTGCACCTTGTTCTTGTACAGTGATTGATGATGCTTTACTTGCTATTTTCATAGCTTCTTCAATATTACTCATATCTTTTTCAAGGTTAGCTGATAGATAACCGATGAATGTATCTCCAGCTGCAGTTGTATCAACTGCCTTAACTTTAAAGGCGTCAACAAATCCACTCTTACCATCTTTGAATGAATAGAATGATCCTTTGTCACCAACAGTAATAACAACCGTTCCTACACCCATTTCGTGCAATGCATCGGCTGCTTTTTGCATTGAAGCTTCATCTTCAACTTTTACACCAGTAATGATTTCTGCTTCTGTTTCATTAGGTGCAATTACATCAGACAATGCAATAAGTTCTGCAGGTATTTCTTTTTTAGCAGGAGCAGGATTTAAAATTGTAACAACTCCATTATCTTTAGCAATTTTAAATGCTTCTGTAATAGTTTCTAACGGAACTTCAAATTGAGCAATGATACAGTCAGCTTCAGCAATAAAATCCTTTGTATCATCAATTTCTGCGGGTGTAATTGCTTGATTAGCTCCACCATATACCAAAATACTATTTTGACCATTTTCGTCTAAAAGAATATAGGCTTTACCTGTACCAACATTCTCATCAACAATAACGTGTTCCATATTCAAACCATCCTTTTTGAATGTTTCAAACATGAAATCAGCGGCGTGATCACCACCAACTTTAGAAATAAATGATGCTTCTGCACCTGCTCGAACGGCAGCAATTGCTTGATTAGCACCCTTTCCACCACCGGCAACTGAACGATCTGTCATTGCCATAGTTTCTCCTGGTAAAGGTAATCTTTCAATATTTAAAATAGTATCAACATTAGTTGATCCTAAAACAACAATTTTTTTCATTATTTTCTCCTTAAAATACTACGCCACTTTCTAGCAAAATATTTGAATATGGTGTTTCTTCACCTGTTCTAATGAAAGCTTTTGATTTGCTCAAATCTTTCTTCATTTGTTCATGTGGTATGAATTCAATTTCTACTTTATCGCCCATCAATTTCTTAACAGCTGCTAATTGTTCTGGGTTTTGTGTTTTCATTTCTTCGGCTAAGAAAATTCTTTGTACTTCTAATTCACTGATTACATTTTCTAAAACTTGCATAAAGCTAGGAATACCAGCTTCAACTGCTAAATCAATACGTTCTGTATCATCTGGAATAGGCATACCCGCATCACCGATACCCAAAGTATCGAAATGACCCATTTGAGAGATAACTCTTGATATATCTGAATTAATTACTCTTGAATTCTTCATAGTAAAATCCTCCATTGAAATCGTTTACAGTGATAATATAGCATTCGTGAATTAATTAGTAAACACCAATTTCAAAATTAGTACGGTCCAATTCGAAAATAGTTTTATCGCATTGTAGATAAATTTATGAGTAAAATAAAAAAATCACACAATTGTGTGATTTTAAAATGACATTGTTACTGATTCTGATCTAACATCTGGAGCTTGTATAAATTCATCTGTTGCTACACGGAAATAATGATGACCTCTTGTGTTCATTAATTGATCAGAATACCAATATGTATTTGCAGATAACATTCTATTTGGAATCTCTTCTCCCTTAAAGTTATACAATTTTGTAGTATCTTTTAGTGATGTTCCTAAAACTTCAATTCTCTCTTGATACAAATATGATTGCTCAGAGCTTGTATATTCATCTTGCCCTACTTGATAGAAGAATAACCCACCATCTACCAGTTGGTCCCCTAATTTCCACTGAGTATTTGCAGGGATAGTCAAATTTGTTAATTCTTCAGAATGATCATATATTTGAGATGGAGAACTTACAGTATCTACATAATAATCATCGGAAGTAATACTTTGAGCTTTCACGGAGGTTAAACTAAATAAAAATCCCGCTAAAAGACAAGATATTAAAATTAAATATCTATATCCTTTTTTCATTTTCTTACTCTTTCCGAGATTCCGCCTAAAGTGTACAATCGACAATTTACATTTTCAATTAACTAAATTTAAATAATAAAAAAAGAAGCTCTATTCATTAATTTAAGGGCTTCTTCCAAGTATTTTTCTTTAGTATATCTGAACATTTAATGATTTATATCTTTAACAAAGATTAGTTTGCCACCACATTTACCACAAACATATCGCTTAGTATCTATCTTTTTTACACGTAAATACTCTAGACCACAGTTTGAGCAAATATACTGGTGTCTTGTCCTCGATTTACCCGTATATTTCATAGGTGGTGCATATCTTGATCCACCTACTTTTTTCAAAAGATATTTAAATTCCTTATCTTTATGTTGTGATGGTAAGCCACTGATGTACAAATGATAATGTACTAATTCATGCTTAATGACACCTATCAATTCATCTTTACCATACTTGTCTAAAATTTTAGGATTTATATCAATATGTTTATCTTTTAAATGAAATCTTCCACCAGTAGTTTGTAGTCGATTGTTAAAATTTGCCTTATGAATAAAAGGTTTCCCAAAGTAGTTTTGGGAAACCTTTTTTATTAATTCTGTTAATTCTTTATCTGTCATTAATTACATGTTTTGAGTCAACTTTTGGATTTGATATGAGAACTTGTCCATATACTTATCTTGAGTTGCTTCAGACTCTCCAAATTTCTTTTTATTTACTTTTCTGCCTTTTCCTAAACTCTTAGTCATTTCTGTACATCCTTCAACATATGAACGGAAAGAGTTTACAAGAGACATATGTGTGCCCATCATTCTTGCTGGTGCCTTCGCATCTTCTAAGTTTTGCAAAACTGTTTTGTATTCTTTTGTTCCAGCAGAAAAGTCCTTACGAATTTTTTCGTATTCTGTTTCATCCATTTCTGCAAAAGTTCCAGCTTCGACTTCTTTTTTGATAACTTCAAATTCTGGATTTAAGATGTCTTGTTGTTTTTCAATAACAGCAATTGCATCGTTGATAGCTTGACCATATTTCATTGCTTTTAGTTGTGCTTGATTCATTTTATTAATTCTCCATGTTTTTCTTTTCTAAATATATGTCACGTTCAATTGTATAGCGGGGACGATTCTTTACTTCACTGAATATTTTACCAACATATTCACCAATGACACTGATACAAATCAATTGTACTCCGCCTAGTGCCCAGATGGATATCATTAGAGATGACCAGCCTGAAACAACTTGTCCTCTTACTTTGCTAACGATTGTATAGATTAATAATATGATACTTATTATAACAATTGTAAATCCTAGCCCCATGATCATCTTAATTGGAACAATAGAAAATGAAGTAATTCCATCAACAGCAAATTTTACCATTTTACGTAATGGATATTTTGATTCTCCAGCAAATCTCTCTTTTCTAGCATAATAGACTTTTGAAGATTTAAATCCCACCATGGGAACAATGCCCCGTAAAAATAAGTTTTGTTCTTTATAACTTAGAAGAACTTCCACAGCACGTTTGCTCATCAATCTAAAGTCAGCAGAATCTGGAACCATTTTGACTCCCAGCCAACCCATTATTTTATAAAACAATTCTGCTGTATTTCTTTTAAATGCTGTATCTGTATCACGATTATTTCTGACACCATATACTACTTCATTGCCCTTTTCGAACTCGTCAACCATCTCGATAATTGCATTTACATCATCTTGTAAATCAGCATCAATAGTTACAACAGCATCAGAGTCACGATATACAGAATCTATACCAGCTAATAAAGCGCCTTGATGACCAAAATTGCGGCTCAACTTCACGCCAGCAATATTAGGATAATCCCTTGAAAATTGTTCTATCATTGGCCATGTCTGATCCTTGCTTCCGTCATCAACATAAACAATTTTACTATCACTACTGATTTTTTGACTATTTAGTAGTTTTTCATATACACCATTAAGTTCCTTGGTTGTTTCTCCCAGGACCTCTTCCTCGTTATAACAAGGTACGACAATACTTAATTTAATCAATTTGTTTCTCTTTTCTGGTCAAATTATTTTTTATAATCTGTATAATACCTTCAATACCTACACTAGCTATAATAGCTAATATTGGCACAAATTCTATACGATAACGTCCTTGAACTTCAATCAATAGCTCAATAACAACATATGCCATCAATGGCAAAATTAATAAGTACATCCCTTTATGATTATATCTTAATTTAAATAAGCGCAAAGAGCCAATAAATGAAAATAGAATTATCAAAATACTTCCCAAATACGCAACATAATTAGTCCAGTTAATCGTCTCTAACTTATGACTATCATAGTACCCAGTAAAGTCTGTGGCGTTAGATCTTTTGGCCCACATAATTGCATTTTTATTCCAGAATAATGGCAACCATTTATTATTATCGGTCAACCATTTGGATTCTTGCTTTACTATTATCTTTTCTTGCTTAGCCATTTCTGCACGGCTATCTTTCATATTAAATTGGCTAGCTAATACAGAATCGTATGCACCCGCAGAATTATAATCTAACCCAACTACAAATTTCCATTCTGAATCTCGATTTGATAAACCATATTCATTTAGTCCACTTGATTTTATAAGTGCTGAAGCACCATTAAATATAACTAAGTATAGTAGCAAGGTAATAGCTAATTTATAGAGTGAAGATAAATCGAACTTAGAATCTTTGAACATCTGATAAATTAATACAAATACTACAATTCCAGCAATAATAACGGGGCCAATTGGGCGAACAACACTACCAATTCCAAGAGTCACACCAGCAACTGCATAGCTCCAATATTTATTTTTAAGTATTAGGTAAAAAGTTAATAAGAAAAACATTGTCCCTATATATTGATTGTTAGTTTGACTAGATAAAGCAAACCAATCAAGATCAATCATCAAAATAAATGTCGCAATTCTTGCCATTTTAATGTTATCAAAGATTTCAATAACCAACAAATATACCAGAACCAGAATAACTACCTGATAAAAAACATTTAACAACTGAATTGCTAAAATATGAGCACCAAAAATTTTAACAACTAACATTACATATGTTAAAAATCCAGTTTGGTATGCCCATTTAGCAAAGTAATCATTATCCATAGAATATAATTTTTCGCCTTTTAAAGCTCCTGGTGCATTTGACCAAAAACCAGCAAAATCACTAAATTGCTGTTTGGGTACAAATCCTAACCACCAAATAGAAATTCCCACAAAAATTAGCAGAATAATTCCTATTATCGTCCAGTTTAGCCAAACAGAATCAATTCTTATTCTATACAAAAAGTAGCTAACAAATAGAACTGCTAATATAGCAAAGATCAAAACTATCCAATAGTTTCTTGGTGTTGTAGTCAAATAAACTTTATACAGATATTGTGCAGATCTCACTAAAACAGCTGTCGTAAATAAAAAAAGACAAGCTAATACAATATTGCTGATAATATTCTGAGTTTTTTTTAACATTCCCTTAATACCTAACCTTACAATTTTCAATAACTAACAAAATTATATTGAAAATCTTTATTAATAAACAGTGATTTGTATAAATTAAAATACTTTCTTAAATGATTGCCTCTTCCAAATAAAAAAAGACATCTTACGATGTCTTTAAATATCAAAAACTGTATAAGGTTGGTCTCTCTTGTGAGATGTCTTTTGATACCAATTTTCTATAATTTCAGCGTCATGTTCAGAAACATCTTTTCCTTCAAGATAATCATCAATTGCTTTATAACCAACTCCTAAGGCAACCTCATCAGGTAATGAAGGACGATCTTCTTCAAGATCAGCTGTTGGTGTCTTTTCATATAGATATGAAGGAGCATTTAATTTTTCAAGCATTGATCGACCTTGGCGCTTGTCCAAACGGAACAATGGCAAAATATCTGCAGCTCCATCACCATATTTAGTATAGAAACCAGTAATATTTTCGGCTGCATGATCAGTACCAATGACAACACCCTTGGTATCTCCAGCTATAGCAAACTGAGCGATCATTCTTGATCGAGCTTTGATATTTCCTTTGTTAAAATCACTCATCTTCAAACCGCTAACTTCAATGGCTTTGACCATTGCATCAACGCTTTCCTTGATATTTACACGTACAGTTTCATCCGCTTCCATCCATTCGATAGCTGCCATAGCATCTGACTCGTCAGCTTGTTCTCCGTATGGTAATCGCATTGCAATGAACTTATATTCAGAATCTCCAGTATCTTCACGTAATTCAGTTATAGCGATTTCAGCAAGTTTACCAGCTAATGTGGAATCTTGACCACCTGAAATTCCCAAAACTAGTGTTTTTAGAAATGAATTCTTTTTTAGATAGTTTTTTATAAAATCTATTGATCGGCGAATTTCAGTTTCCGGATCAATAGTTGGTTGTGTCTTTTCATAAGCAATAATTTCTTTTTGCATAGGTCTCATTATTATTCACCTGATTTTATATTATTAACAGAGTTACGAATTTTTTCGATATATTTCATTTTGTGACTATACAAGTTAGATGACAAATCTACTGGATATGTTTGTGGATTTAAAATTCGCTTATACTCGTCCCATAGTGAATCCAAGTTTTTAGCACAATATTCTTTAATTTCTTTAACTGTTGGCAAATCATAAATCAATTTACCGTCTATATAAATATCTTGTAATACTGGTGTTGCAGTGAAATCTTCAACAGTTTTATTGATATATGTATATTGAGGATGGAACATAAATATTGATTCGTGATCTCTTGGATCTTCATTACCAAATGTAATATAGTCACCTTCGGACTTGTCGTCCTCTAGGTTATTAGTAATTCTCCAAACCTGTTTTTTACCTGGTGTAGAAATTTTAGCAGCATTACTTGAAAGCTTCAAAGTATCCATCATATTGCCTTTTTCATCTTCAATACTTACAAGCTTGTATACGGCTCCAAGAGCTGGCTGATCAAAAGCTGTGATATTTTTGGTCCCAATACCCCAAACATCTATCTTAGCTCCCTGCATTTTCAAGTTTTGGATAGTATCTTCGTCCAAGTCATTAGAAGCATAAATTTTAGCATCTGTAAATCCTGCTTCATCTAGTTGTTCCCTAACGCGTTTTGAGATGTATGCCATATCACCAGAATCAATACGCACACCTTGAAAATTGATTTTGTCACCCATTTCTTTTGCTACACGAATAGCGGTTGGTACACCGCTCTTTAGAGTGTCATAAGTATCAACTAAAAATACACAATTTTTATGAGTTTCAGCATACGCTTTAAAGGCTTCATACTCATCTTGATATGTTTGAACTAGAGCATGTGCATGTGTTCCTGAAATTGGAATCCCAAATAATTTACCTGCCAAAACATTACTAGTAGCATCAAATCCCGCGATGTATGAGGCGCGACTACCCCATATAGCTGCATCTATTTCTTGTGCACGGCGTGATCCAAATTCTAAAACAGGGTCAGTCCCACTGACTGCTTTAATACGAGACGCTTTAGTAGCAACCAAAGTTTGATAATTGATAATGTTCAAAACAGCAGTTTCAATCAGTTGGCACTGTGCTAATGGTCCCTCAACTTGGAAGATTGGTTCTTCATTGAAAACCAGATCTCCCTCTTTAGCAGATCGAATGGTACAACTAAAATTAAAATCTTTCAGACATTTTAAAAAGTCTTCATCAAACTCACCATATTCACGTAAGTAGTCAATATCTGAATCTGTAAACTTAAGATTCTTTAGGTAAGAAACTACATGTTCAAGCCCTGCAAACACTGCAAAACCATTACCAAAAGGTATATTTCTGAAATAACATTCAAAGACTGCGTTTCTCTTATGTAATCCCTTTTTCCAATATGTGTACATCATATTTAATTCATAATAATCAGTGTGTAGAGTCAAATCAGAATGCTCGTATTGGGTCATCATATCTTCCTTTAAATACAATTATTTCTTGTTATTATAACATTTATCATCTAGATAGTAATTTACTGTACCCTTGATCAAATTTTTGAGCTAATTTATCAATGGAGAAATTATTCTTTACATCATCAAATAATTTAAATCCTTTATTATCTAATGTACCATTTTGATAGCTAGCATAGGCATCATTCAAAGCTGCAACCAGGCCATCAACATTTTCCGATTCTACTAACCATCCGTTATTGTTGTTGATAAGTTTTGATGTAGCACCGACATTTGTGGCAATAACTGGACGTGCATATTGTGCTGATTCAAAGTAAACCGCTGGCAAACTTTCTGATTTTGAAGTCAAAATAGTAATGTCATTTGACTGATAGTAGTCACCAGTATTTTCGTGGAATCCAGCAAAATCGACCTTATCAGCGATATTCAACTCTTTAGAATATTCTTTTAATTCTGCTAACATTGGCCCGTCACCAACTAAAGTTAGCTTGAAATCAAAATTAACTTTACTCAATGCTAATAATAATAGTCTATGATTTTTTATTTCAACTAATCGTGCAACTTCCAAAATACTAAATATCTCTTGTTTAGTGGGCTCAATTCCTAAATTTTTAAATTCAATTGCATTAAATACTTCAAATAAATTATATGGATTAATACCATTGTCTTCAAAATATTCAACCAAATCAGGATTAATATAGAAAATAAAATCTGCTTTTTTTAGAGCGCTCATATTTAACTTGATCATAATGGAGCCCTTTAATCCTGAAAAATCGATCCTAGGATCAGAATGAACAGTAATCGCCCATTTAGCTGATATTTTTTTAGAAATTCTAGATACTAAAAAATTTGCTCTAGGTCCATGAGTAGTAACAACATCAAAATTATTCTTATTAATATAATCTTTCATACGACTTAATATCGACAAATCAAATCGTTGTTTCTGAGGTAATACAATAACATCTAAGCCATTATGTCTAGCCATTTGAGAAACTGGCCCTTCTTGAAATGTCATCAGAGTAGAATCAACTCCAATATTTTTTTGGCCCTTCATCAAATTAATAATATATGTACGAGCTCCACCGTCTTCATTCCCAGCGTTAATATGTAATACTCTCATGAATTTATACCTCTCATTAAACTTTCTTGTGTATAATAAATGATATCGTAAAGGAGAATTATATGCACAATAATAAAGTAAATATTTTAGGAACTTATTTTGACAATTTTACAGTTGAATCATTCCACCAACAACTAATTGATGATATAAAAAATAAAAATAATCGCTTTATCGTAACTCCTAACCCTGAAATTGTCTTAAATGCTCGTGATGACAAGAATTTTCAAAATATAATTAACCAAAATGCTGACTACGTTATTCCTGATGGTATCGGAATAATCAAAGGTGCCAACAAATTAGGAACCCCTCTACCAGAAAGAATCACTGGTTTTGATACAACAATGTTCTTGATAGAGGAAGCTAATAAACAAGGTCTAAAACTTTACATTCTAGGTTCTACCAATGAAGTTATAACTGCCAGCGCTAACAGAATTAAATCTGAATTTTCAAACGTCAAATTAGTTGGTTACAATGACGGTTACTTTAAAGATGAACAAAAAATCGTTGACGAAATTAAAGAAAAACAGCCAGATATTGTTCTTGTTGCCTTAGGATCACCTAAACAAGAAATTTTCATCAATAATCATCGAGATGTAAGTGACGCTATCTGGATTGGTATTGGAGGATCATTTGATGTATTTTCTGGCACTAAGAAAAGAGCTCCTAAAATTATTCAGAAGCTTGGATTAGAGTGGTTCTATCGTTTTGCAATTGAACCCTCAAGATTCATAAGAATGCTAGCTATCCCAAAATATTTGAGATTAATTAATCAAGAAAAGAAAAAAAACATGTAGGAAAATTCCTACATGTTTTTTTTCTTTATGATTCAACATCTATAGATATTGGATCTTCATTTTTTTCTCTATAAAGTTTTGCGTTATATAGTGCAAATGCCAAAATAGATACAAAGTAAATACTTACAGAAGGTGCCTCTATAACGTGACCTGTCAACATTGCCATACCAAAGCCTAAACAGACACTAGCAACCAACATCGACCACTTATATGACCACATATGCTTAAATCTACTGAAGAACAAGATAATAAGCATGATTAAACTATAGATTAACGGCAACATATAGATTATAGAACCTAAAATACCAAACTGGAAGAAAATATCAACGTAGTCCATTTCGACCAATTTTGCCTTCTTAGCATTCTTGTAGTTAGTTGCATATCCCATTCCAAAAGTCTTTTGGGCAGGAGTAGCTTTAGAAAAATGATTTGCAGCATCTTCAAAATATATCGTACGTCCACTAAAGATATAAGATACAAACTTATTAGTTTTTACGTATCTTTCTTGTTCAGATGTAAGCTTCTTTTTTCCAGCTTTCTTACGATACTTCAACATTTCATTGTGCAGTTCATTTGTTCTAGAAACAGCCATTTGTGGATATGAAACTCCTACTCCTACCAATGTAAGAATCAACAGAAGGATCATACCACTTTGTAATTTCTTGGATCCGCCATTTTGGAATCTTTGGACAATTGCTGCAATTATTGCAATACCAAGACCCAAAAGAATAGCTATAAATGAACCCTTAGTACCAATTAGGAGTGCTGAATAAAGCGCAATTACTACTGAAATCCAGTAATACCATCTTGACCAAGAGTTAACTTTTTTCAATGCATACCAAAGCATGATTGGGAACATAATTGAAACAAAGGCACTTAATTCATTAGCAGCATAGAACCAGCCACTTTCTCCAAGATTATAGTATGAATATGAGCTAAATCCTGTATGGGTAAAGTGAGCAATTATCATAATAATACTGATAATATTACCTGCAATAAAGATTACCTTTGGAAAATATCTATTGATAGTTCTATCTCTTATAAGTTCTTCAAATGCAAAGTAATATGTTACTAGCATGATTGGATAATACAAACTTTTAGCTAGAGCCTGAACTTCTTCAGAGACTATGAATACTTTTTTAGTTTTATAATTTATTATCAGACTTATTACTGATACCAACGCCAGTATTACAAAATATCCGATAATCAAAAAACCTTTTTTATTATCCCTATTCATTAACAAATAAATTAAAATAAAAACTGCAGATATTGCCATAACTATCATACGTATAACAACACCAAAAGTTACATCCATGTGCATTCTTGCCATTAAACCAGTAACAGAATCAAGAACCGGCTGTATGGCTATAAATATCATCAAAAAGATACTATATCTTTTAATAAAACTCTGCATAAGTGACTCCCATTAAGTAGTTTGTAATTGATTATACTATTATTTTAGCAAAATTACGTATTTATCTCTCTAGATAAAACTCAAATCTATCTCCAGCGTACTGAGATCTAACATATTCGAAGGGTCTTCCATCTTCTAGCTCAGTAATTTGACGTAGTCTAAGAATGGCAGAGCCTCTTTTAACATTTAGTAGTGTCGCAATTTTTTCCGAGGCCAGCATTGAAGAGACAGTTTGCTTCGCATTTCCTAGCTTATAATTTGCCTTAGTTTCAAGAGCTTTATATAACGATGAAGTAATATCTTCTTTGCTTAAATCTTTGATTAAATCAACAGGAATAGTTGTTACTTCAAAACAAATTGGTTGCTCATCAGCATAACGAATTCTTTCCATTCGTAACACTAAATCACCTTCATTCAAATTCAGTTGTTCCATCTCACTCACTGTGGGATCTACAAAATGATATGAAACTGTTGTACTAGAAGGTTTTTTACCCTGTTCTTCAGTCAATTCAGTAAAACTAGTAGTTCCGCTCATCTTCTCTTGAACCTTACTACTTGAAACATACGTACCTGAACCGACTTGTCGTTGAAGTATTCCTTCATCAACCAATGTTTGAACCGCTTGACGGAGAGTCATTCTGCTTACACCAAAATCATCAGCAAGTTGTCTTTCAGAAGGTATACGTTCACCAACATCCCACTTACCTTTTTCAATTTGCTCTTTAATTTGATTATGAATTTGGATATAAATTGGGACTTTCATATACAAATCTCCTTAAATAAACGATTGCCAATATAGAAAAAGGACCGATGATATCGGTCCTTTGTATATTGGGCTAGCTGGATTCGAACCAGCGCATGACGGAGTCAAAGTCCGTTGCCTTACCGCTTGGCTATAGCCCAATAATGGAGGGGAGAGGATTCGAACCTCCGAACCCGAAGGAGCGGATTTACAGTCCGCCGCGTTTAGCCAAACTTCGCTACCCCTCCATATATGTCTTTTGACCTAAATTATATTACAGAACATCTGTAACAAATTCAAGTTTCAAAAGACATTTTAATTTTAATGTAATATTACAAATTTAATTTACACCTTGCATTTGTCTCTTAATCATAGGTACCAAGAAAATCAACACGATTGAGAATACAATTGCAACAGTACCAACACTAGTAAAGAAGATTATTTCGTTCTTAGGATTACCAGCATCAAAGTATTTAACAATTTGCGCATTTATTGCTTGTCCGGCAGCATCTGCCAAGAACCACATACTCATCATTTGAGAAGAAAAAGCTTTAGGTGCAAGTTTTGTTGTTGTTGACATTCCAACTGGAGAAATCAACAACTCACCTATCATCATTATTGCCCAAGTAGCAACTAACCATACAGGATTAACTAATTCGTTCTTGCCCAATCCAATAAGTGGGATAGAGATAAATAAGTATGATATACCAGCTATCATAAGACCCATCCAAAATTTAGTTGGTGAAGAGGGTTGTCTTTTACCAAGTTTTGTCCATAAGAAGGCAAAAATTGGAGAATAGATTGTTATGAATAAAGGATTAAATAACTGGAAGTTCGCAGGGTTAATATTGAATGTTCCAAACTGTAACTGTGTTTGATTAGCAGCAAATAGTGCTAACACAACTGAGCCTTGTTCTTCAATTGCCCAAAAAATAACGGCAATAATGAACATAGGAATATATGCACGAACACGTGATTTTTCAATCTTAGTAACTTTGTCACTCCTTAACATAAGAACGAAGTAGGCAATTGGTAAAACAACACCCAAGATTGAAATTAAAGTAATAACATTTTCTATATTAAAGTTTTTTGTAAGAATCAATAGTACAACAATAATTGCTACAGCAATTAATGAGTAAACAAGTCGCTTAATAAATCTTGTTTTTTCTTCACCTTTAAGAGGATCTGGGGCAACAAGGCTTGCTTTACTTAGGTATTTTCTACCATCAATCAAGTAAACGATTAATCCAAAGAACATACCAATAGCTGCCAATGAGAATCCAGCATGATAATTATAAGCTGATTGAACACCACCAACTGCTATCGGTGCAATTAGTGATCCTAAGTTGATTCCCATTACATAGATACTAAATCCTGAATCACGACGTGGGTCATCAGCGGTATATAATCCACCAACCATTTCAGAAACGTTGGGTTTCAACATACCTGTACCAATAGTGATCAAAATAATTGATCCAAATAGACCAGCTGTAGCGATTGGTAATGAAAGTACGATATGACCAAGCATGATCAATACCCCACCCCAGAAGACAGTTCTTCTTGTACCAAAAATTCGGTCACTCAAGAAACCACCAAGAACTGAAGTCATGTAAACCAACGAACCATAAATGGCCATAATTGAAGCAGCAGTAGTTTGGCTCATGCCCAAACCACCATCTTTTACAGCAGTGTACATATAATAAATTAAGATCGCACGCATACCGTAGTAACTGAATCTTTCCCAGAACTCAGTTAAGAATAAAGTACGAAGTCCCAATGGCTGACCAAGGAACTTTCTTTCTTTTTTGTTATCCATCAATAATTCTCCTCATAATATAAAACACAATGTAATTATATTAATAGGATTATTCTTTCATGTCAAAGTTTTTTTAATTTTTCTTTACTTACCGTTGATATAACAGCAAAAAAAAATAAGAATCTTTTAAAGAAAAGATTCTTATTTAATATTATTTTGTGTGTTTAAACATCATTGTTGCTTCAACTGCATTTTTCCATCCAGAATAAAGATCATCTCTTTGATCTTCTTTCATAGTAGGAACATATTCTTCACCATGTTTAAATACTGTTCTAATTTCGTCCAAATCTTTCCAGAATCCAACAGCCAACCCTGCCATGAAAGCTGCTCCAAGAGAAGTAGTTTCCATTTCATTTGATTTTTGAATTGGAATACCTAGAATATCTGATTGGAATTGCATCAAATATTCATTTTGAGAAGCGGATCCGTCAACACGAATTGATTGAATAGGAATATTTGAATCAGAACTCATTGTTTCGATGATATCTTTAGATTGGTAAGCAATTGATTGTAGAGTTGCTTTTACTAAATCAGCGTCTGTTGTACCACGTGTAAGTCCAAAAATTGCTCCACGAGCCAAATCATCCCAATATGGAGCACCTAATCCTGAAAATGAAGGTACAACATAAACTTCGTTTTGATTTTCTGAATTTTGAGCCATCTCTGATGATTGTTCTGATGATTTAATTAATTCCATTTCATCTTGTAACCATTGCAAAGCTGCACCGGCAACAAAGATACTACCTTCTAGCGCATAATTAACTTTATCACCTATTTTATAAGCAACAGTAGTTAATAATCTATTATCAGAAATAGCTTTAGTTGTACCAGTATTCATAACAGCAAAAGCACCTGTACCATAAGTGTTTTTAACCATACCTGGTTCAAACGCCATTTGTCCGAATAATGAAGCTTGTTGTGATCCCATCATTCCTGAAATAGGAACAGTAGCACCATAAAATTGATTGTTTTCTGAGTAACCAAAAATTTCAGAATTTGATGTTACTTCAGGCATCATTGCCTTAGGGATGTTAAACATTTTTAGTAAGTCATCATCCCAATCCAATGTATCAATATTAAACAACATTGTACGACTAGCATTAGAAACATCTGTTTTGAAACTCTTACCATCAGTTAATTTCCACAATAACCAAGTATTGATTGTCCCAAACATCAGTTGACCAGCTTCAGCTTTTTCCTGAGCTCCTGGCACAGTATCCAATATAAAACGAATCTTTGTTGCTGAGAAATATGGACTAACAACCAATCCTGTTTTATTTCGAATAATTTTCAAATCTTCACTATTTATTTTATTTGCAAGATCTGCTGTTTGGCGACTTTGCCAGACAATTGCATTATAAATAGGTTTTCCGGTTTCTTTGTCCCAAATAACCGTAGTTTCACGTTGATTGGCGATACCAATAGATTTGATTTCGTCAGGTTTAACCCCAGATTCAATCAATGACATTGCAATTGTTGATTGAACCGCATTCCAAATTTGATTAGGATCTTGCTCAACCCAGCCTGGATTGGGCAAAATCGCATCAATAGTTCTTCTAGAAGAAACTATTTTATTGCCGTCATGATCGAAGATAATAGCTCTGGTAGTTGTAGTACCTTCATCAATTGACAAAATATATTCATTCCCCATTATTAATCCTCCTAATTTAAAGTACAAAAAAAAGACATTTCTGTCTTTTTCATTGTACTATGGAAGCGCTGTAAATATCAATGCCGCAACTACTGCACCACAAATTGGTGCAAATACAGGAACCCAACTGTATGACCAGTCAGATGTACCCTTGTTAGCAATTGGTAAAATTTGATGTGCAATTCTTGGTCCCAAATCACGTGCAGGATTGATTGCATAACCTGTTGTACCACCCATTGAGAAGACAACAGCCATGATCAACATACCTGTAACTACTGGTGCAAGACCTGCAGAAAAGCTTGATCTTGAGAATGCAAGTACAGTAAACATCAAAATTACTGTACCAATAAATTCACTCAAGAAATTAGATGGGAAGTGACGAATAGCAGGAACAGTTGAGAAACAAGTTCTGATTTCTTCAGCATCTTTTGTTTCTTTCCAGTGTGGCATGTAGTTTAGCCATACTAAAATAGCACCACAGAATGCTCCTAAAATTTGTGCTCCGATGAATGGGATAACATAACTCCATTCAAGTGAGCCTGCAACTGCCATACCAATTGTAACGGCAGGATTTAATAGTCCAGGACTGATGTAACTTACACAGTAAACACCGATCATTACTGCAAGACCCCAGCCGATTGAGATAGCAACCCAACCGTCGCCTTTGGCCTTTGATTTGTTCAAGATATGTCCTGAGATTACACCATTACCAAGTGTAACCATGACTAATGTACCTAGGAATTCTCCTAGAAGTTGAATAGGTAAACTATAGCCCATTATGTACTCCTTAATATAATTTTGAATTATAAAATTCAATTGTTACTAAATAAATTTCAGCACAAGTATTAATTATACATAATTTTTAGGCATTATTTGGACCTTTTTTTAAAAATTTAATAAATATCGCATATCCGATAAATAAAATTAATGAAATTAGTGAGACCAACCAACCTAATTTCAGACCTGGTACTGAGTAATTAAACGATATATTATGCTTTCCTTTGGAAATATCTATCGATGACAAACTATCAGCTGATTTTTGTACTGGTACTTTTTTACCATTGTCATAAGCTGACCACCCCTTGTCATAGGGAACAGATACTAACAATGTAGAATCCTTGTCTGCTGTAATTGTTCCAGCAATCTTATCATGATTTAGATCAGACTGAACATCTAAAGAATTATTTTTCAAAGTATCAGCAAATTGAGAAAATTTATTCATATCTAAAGTTTGGAAATAAGTAGGATCCGCAAACAAACTATACTTTGTACGAATCTTAATTTTAACCTTCTCATCTGCTTTAAATTTACCCAAGTATATGATTGTAGCTTTATTCATTAGTGAGCCTTTACCCACTCTTTTACCGTTTACAGTAATACTAGTTCCCACGTATGACAGTGGTTTTCGATAGAAATATAGCGGTCCATCATCTTGTGGAGTAATTTCATAGGTAAAATTATTTTTCCCATGAGACTTGTTCTGTTGATAATTTGTCATTATAGCTGATGAAAACAAGGTATCTTTATTGCCTGTCATATGTTGATACAAACTATTTTGATTATTAAATGGTTTACCTTTACTCATCTTATAATCTTTAATCTTGCTATCTACTAGGTAACCTAGACCTGGAGAGTAAGGATTATTAATTAGTACTTGTTTACCTTTTTTGACAGTAACTCTGTCATGAATTCCTAATATTGATGTTGAAAATTTAGTGCCTCCACGATTACCAATGCGTCGGACATTCTTGGAGAAGAATCCCAAATTATTCAAAAACTCCATAGTATCTTGGTTCAATGTTGAACTATATAGACTAATTCCATTTACATTAAACATTATTGGGTCATTGTAGTTATTATAATTTTCAGTAAAGACTTCATTTAGTCCAGATTGCGTAATCATTGTTCTTTGTGCAGTAGAACGTTGCTTTTCAATTGATTGGAAATATTTTGCTTCTTTTTTGAAAGCATTGCTATATTCAGTTTGGTTTCCTAATGGTGCAGTTCCCAAAACCGAATTAAAGTTAGCTATAACTTCGAAGGCTATCACTGCAAACAATAAATATCCAAATTTTTTATTCTTACCTATTAGATAAATAAGGAATCCAGAAAGTATAAATGTTATTAAGGATAGAATCAGATATCTAATATGGTTAGAATTACCTTCTGATATGAAATACATCTTTGTTAGCAACTTAGGAATAGCTAGTTCCACAGCATAACCAACTAATAGAGCTAAAACTGCGATTACAGAAGCTCTTAGTATTGCCTCTTTCTCTTTATACACTCCTGCATTAAAACTCTTATATGCAATGAAAATACAGATAAAAGAAAAGATAAAACTATCTCTAAAAGGAAAGCCTGCAGGATTTTGGAACATATGCCAAATTGTATTAAAAATGGTCACTATCATTGTTATAAATAGGAAGAATATTAATATAAATGAATTCTTTTTGTCTTTTGCTTCTATATTGTTGCTAAAGAAATAAGCAATAACTAAAATCAAAACTGTAGAAGTCATAAATATTGCAGGGCCATGAACTAATCTTTGATTAAAATTATTTGCCCCAATTCCAAATTGAGTCAGAGCTTCTAAACCAAACCTTGGAGTTGGAAGATAGTACCCAATATTGAAAGTTCCCTTTGCCGTTTTCATCATTCCAAAAAGAGTAGGAACCAGAATTACAGCTGAACTTAATCCTGATAAGATTGAAGTCACTGCGAAATTGCGTATAACTTTTTTTCTACGATCACTTTTCCAGACATTGTTTTCAATAAATAAATAGATAAAGAAACAAAGTGAGAAGATACATAACATATAGCCAAGATAGTAGTTAACAATTATAGAAACTAGCAAGACTACATAATACATTATGAACTTATCATGTTTTACTAAATTTAATAGCGCAACGGCGATTAACGGTAGCATAATCAAGGCATCTAGCCACATCAAATCATAGAAATATGTTGCTACGAACCCACAGAAACTGTAGGCTACTGTAAATAGATAATTGAAGTAAGAATTATTATTAAAGTACTTCTTCAAAAAATAGGCCATGGTAATACCCATTGTGGAGATTTTGGCCATTATAATAACATTTGCTGCCACAGGAACATTACCTGCACTAAAAAATGTCAAAATAACATTAAATGGTGATAATAAATAATAGCTTAATATTGGAAAAAAATTGTCTCCAAGGGAGAGACTAAATAAGTATAAATGTACATTTCCTTGAGTTAACTGACGTCTAAACTCAGTTAGAAACATTATGTATTGTGTTCCTAAATCACTAGTCAAAAAACTTGAATGTCCAAAAGGTGCCATTCCAGAAATAGCAAAAATTATGGATATTAATAGAGCATTTATAAAAAATGCTCCTAGATAGTATAGCCAGTTTCTTATATTCTTCATAATTACCCTCAAGCGTTAATAGTTAACTATAATAATATCAAACTATAGTAAAACATACAGAAGATAAAAATATTTATTTTTTTATATAATTCAAAAGAAAATAGATTTTTTTTTGAATTATGATCGATTTTTACATTCATCTGTTCTATAATAGGTTTTGTGCTAAGGATTAAGAATGTTTTAACTAAGTTCAACCCCATGGATTTAGTTAACCCCCCGCATTTAATTCCAAATTTTAAATAATAACATACCCCAATATGTATATTACTTAATCCGACACTAAAACCCCAAATCACTTTTGAGAATATCAAAAGTGATTTTTATTTTACTCAACAAAAAAGATCAGCCTAATGGCTGATCTTTTTTTATTTCTCACTAGCAGCAATTGCAGCTGCACTGACATAATTTATAGGTTTATCAAAGTTTGGTTGGAATAGAAAATCAACCATAGCTAGTTCATCAATAGTTACTTTCTTTTGAATGGCTAATGAAATTAAGTTAGCTGATTGAGAAACATCATACTTACTTGTCAATGCTCCCCCTAGTATTTCTCTAGTTTCAGGATCCCATATAAGGTTTATAGTTACCTTTTCAGTGGTAAGCATAAATTCTGGACGATAGTTGTCCTCATATGTAATAGAATCAACCTTTTTATTTAAAATATTAGCGTGAACTGCTGTTAATCCAGAAGCAGCATATGTTCTTCCAAATAGTTCAACAGCAGAACTTGATTGTGTACCTATGTAGGGAACAGTATCTTTTGCAATATTTTTCCCAACTAGAATTCCCTGGCGTACTGAATTAGTTGCAAGCGGAATGTACTGGTTATTATTTGTAGGATTATAGTGAACCGATGCCGCATCTTCAGCAGAAAATACATCAGTCTTACTTGTATGCATGTACTTATCAATAATCAAAGCACCGTTATCAAGTATCTCAAAATTATCTTTGAACATATCAGTATTAGGTTTAAAACCAACACACATGACAGCTATATCAGCAGTATATTCATTTTTATCAGTGATAACTTTTACTGAATCTCCATTGTCCTCAAATGAAACAACTTTTTCGTTCATTCCAAGCTTCACACCATGATCTTTAAAATCTTGTTCTGCAATTTTAGACATATTTTCATCAAAGTTTTTTGCAAGAACATTAGGTAGAGCATCGATTAGAATAGTTTCTTTACCTAAGGTAGAATATCCTTCTGCCAATTCAGCACCGATATATCCAGCACCAATTACAATAGCACTCTTAATTTTAGGAGCATTATCTTTCAATTCTTTGGCATTTGCCCAATTTTTACATAAGAATACTCTATCAGAATCAATACCTGGGATATTAGGAACTATAGGTGCTGATCCAGTTGTAATGACCAACTTATCATATTTTTGTTCAAATTTTTTCACCAGTTGTTAAATTTGTAACATTAAGTTTTTTATTATCAAAATTGATATCCGTTACATCATGTCCCATGTACATGTGTGCTCCAAGTTGTGACAAGTCCTCTGGACTTGAGTAAAACATCTTATTAGGATCTGATACTCTATCACTTACCCATAAAGCAATACCACATGATAAAAATGATAAATTGTCATTTCTTTCAAATACAGAAACTTCCCAATCAGGATGTTCCTTTAGTATATTCATTGCTGAAAATGTTCCCGCATGTGTACATCCAATAATGCTAACCTTCATAACATTCGCCTTCTTTGTGAATTTTTTATTTATATATAAAATTTAACACTCACATATCGAGAACACAATGGTTTTATTTATAATTTTCGGGTTTTGATAAACGTAAATTAGAACTGCTTATCGTTTTTGTATTTTTGATAAACAAAAAAACCTCTACACCACAAGAGTAGAGGTTTTTATTTAATTATTTCATGTATCAGTTTGACACTGCCTGGCTCACTAGTAATTTCAATATTGTTGTACAACAAATTCATAACATCATCTATATCTTTGCTATTGCTATAAATTGTTAATATACTCTCACCTTTATTTACTGGATCACCAATTTTTTTATTCAAATTAATTCCAACAGTGTAGTCTAACTTATCGCCTTTAGATTGACGTCCTCCACCCAGTAACATACTAGCTATGCCGATTTCATTGGCATTCATTTTAGAGATAAATCCAGATTCTTTAGATGGTAGTTCAACCTCATACTTTGCCTTTCCCATTAACAATGGGTTATCAATAATATCAGGATTACCACCTTGAGCGATAATCATTTCCTTAAAACTTTCTAACGCTTTTCCGTTTTTAACTACTGATTCTAGTTTTTCTCTAGCTTCAGCTAGGTTTTCAGCTTTTCCTGCAAGGACAACCATTTGACTACCTAGTGTATACACTAACTCAGTAATATCTTCTGGACCTTTACCCTTCAAAATATCAATAGATTCTTCAATTTCTAGCGAATTTCCTATCTTATTTCCCAAAGGTTGATTCATATCTGAAATTACTGCCATGCAATCCATCCCAACAATTTTACCTATCGAAACTAAAGCATTTGCTAATTTCTCTGCTTCAGATTCCTCTTTCATAAAGGCACCCGATCCTGTTTTCACATCTAAAACTAAAGCGTTAGTTCCCGAAGCAATTTTCTTACTCATTATGGAACTTGCAATTAAAGGAATGGAATCGACTGTATCAGTTACATCACGGAGTGCATATATTTTCTTATCTGCAGGTGCAATATTTCCTGTTGCTCCTACTATAGCAAGATTAATATCTTTAACTTGATTCTTAAATTCTTCTTCACTAAGTTCCACATTAAATCCAGGGATTGCTTCAAGTTTATCAAGTGTTCCACCAGTATGACCTAATCCTCTACCAGAAATCATGGGTATGGGTATTCCTAGAGCTGCAATCATTGGTGCAAGTGGGATACTTGTCTTATCTCCAACACCTCCAGTCGAATGTTTATCAACCTTAATACCGCTTATGTTAGATAAATCTAATTTATCACCAGAATCTAACATTTGCATTGCTAAATTAGTTTGTTCAGAGTCACTCATCCCGTTAAAATAAATTGACATCAATAATGCACTCGTTTGATAATCAGGGATAGTTCCATCTGTATAACCATCAACAAAATATTCAATCTCTTCTTTACTAAGTTCTTTTTTGTTTCTTTTATCATCTATGATATCTATCATTCTCATAATAAAAGCCTCCACAACTAGTCTTGTTCGATTAAAGCTTGGGCTGTTTCTACATCAATAATTAGACAATTAGCATAATTACCCTTTAGAGCACCCCTGATGGATTGTAATTTTCTCATACCACCAGCTACTAATATTGATTTATCTTTATCTTTTAATTTATCCAATTCAATTCCTATGGTTCTGGAGTTGATTTCAGATGAAGCTATTTCCCCATCGACATCAAAAAATCTAGAGCATATATCACCTACAGCACTTTCCTGCAATTCTGCTATTTCCTTCTTATCAAAGTAACCTGTTTTAAACAGCAAAGCTTCATCCCTAACTGTTCCCACTGTGAATAAAACTACATTAGTCTCCTCACCTAATTTGATAAGTTTGCTAATATGTCGATCTTTCAGAACGATATCATGTGTTACTTTATTTTCAAAAACTACCGGCAATGGTAGAACAACAGGTGATGTCTGAAAAGCATCTCCAAATTTTTTTAACACGTCTTCACCATAGACTGGTGTTGGAGTGTACGTCACACTACCTTTTAACTCAACAACTTGAACATTTTGAGCAGGACTTAACTTCAAATTATCAGCAACCTGATGCATTGTCCTTCCCCAACTTACCCCGATCTTATCATTGTCTTGAATAGTATCATACAAATAATCGGCAGTATAAACACCTAGAGCTTCAACAATGTCATCATAATTGCTAGATTCCACCGGAACAACATGTGCCTCTTTTAAATTAAATTTTTTAACTAATGCCTGTTCTAGGCTAGTCATACTAGAAAATGGATCAATTATATCTATTTTTACTAGCCCATTTTCTAAAGCATATTGTAAAAGTCTTGAAACTGTTGGCCTTGATATATTTAATTTCTTTGCTATTTCTACCTGCCCCATACCTGACTCATAATAAAGTCTAGCTACTTTCAAACTATCAAGTATTCTTTTATTTCTAACATCGGTTTTCATATTATCGGCTCCTATACTAATAGTGCATCACATATCAATTGTAATAAAAATAAGCAGCCTACGACTACAATTACATAATTTACTTGTTCCTTTTTACCGGTAATAAATTTCAAAAATGGATACGATACAAATCCGAACGCCATACCTGCAGAAATTGAACCTGATAAAGGAATAATTACCAAAATAAGAAATGCAGGAATCCATTCACTTAGATCTTGATAGTTAATATTTTGAAGTTGTTGCATCATTAAAGCACCAGTAATTATTATTACAGGTGCTATTGCCTGTTCTGGAACATATTTTAATAATGGTATAAAAAATATTGACAACAAGAACAATATTCCAGAAGTTAATGACATAATTCCTGTTCTTCCCCCACTTTCAATACCTGATGCACTTTCTGCCGCAGCAACTGTAGGGCTTGTTCCCAAAAAGCCTGATATAAAAGTTGATACGGAACTGGCTTGAAAGGATTTTTTGAACTTTGTATTATCTGGAAGTAATCCCTCCAAAATCCCCATAGATTCAAATACTAAAATCATAGTCATAGAGAATACAGCTAGTAAAAATTTAAAAGAAAACAAGTCTGAAAAATCCCCTTGAAACAAGATTTTAGTCATTGAACCCAAATCTCCTACACTAGTAGAAGCAATGGGACTGGAAATATTTAAAAATAGAGACAAAATACTGGTTAAGACGATTCCTATAATAAAGCTTCCTGTAACGTTATTTAAAAATAAAATTAAGGTAACAACTAAGCCAAATATCGATAATAAAACAGTCGGCTGAGACATATTACCCAACATTAACAATGACTGTTTTCCTCCTGATTGAATCAAGCCTGCTTTTTCTAAGCCTACAACAACTAAAAACAAACCAATTCCTACCGTTATCCCATTTTTCAAAGTATCTGGAATATCTCTCGATAGAACATCACTTATTTTCGAAAATGCCACAATCATATAAAGCACGCTACTTACAATTGATATCGAAATAGCTTGTTGCCAACTTAAATGCATACCTATTACTAATGTATACGTAAAAAATGCATTCACACCCATACCTGGGGTAATAATAATTGGAGAATTTGCCCACAAAGACATCAATATACATCCCAAAGCAGATGAAAATATCGTAGCAAAAACACTCAAATTTGCTGGAATAGCAGCATCACCAAGTATGATAGGATTAACAATCATAATATATGAAATCGCAAAAAATCCTGTCACACCGGCAATAATTTCATTCTTTAAGTCTTTACCACTTAATTTGTTATTCCAAATATTATCCATTCGTTATGATCTCCTATTACCATACAAACAATCCAACAGTTGCTGCAGAAAGTAGTGAAACTAATACACCTGACAACAATAGATATCCAACATTTTTAGCTATTAAATCATTTTTTTCTTTGTCTACCAGTCCCTTAAAACAACCTATTATCATACCTACAGTGCTAAAGTTTGCAAATGAAGTAAGGAATACTGTTAGAACTGCTTTATAATGTGGCGCAAAACTATTAATTGTTCCTGTTACTTTGCCCATAACAACGAATTCATTAGTAACAAGTTTGGTACCCATAAATTGAGCCATATCAAATGCATTTCCAGTATTCAATCCCAACAACCAAGCAAATGGGAATAGAATAACACCTAAAATATGTTCCAGCGTAATCCATGGATTAATAATTTGTAGTAATTTATCGATTAAGGCAGCTAGAGCAACAAATGCAATTACATTAGCAGTAATAATTAAAACTAATCTACCGGCATTAAGAATTGAATCACCCAAAAATGAGAAAAATGGTTCTTTTTCATTTTTTTCACTATGAGTATCTGAGCCACTGCCTTGCATAGTCGCAATTGTATCTTCCTCTGGTGTCACATTAACTGGATTTAAAATATCTGTCACAATAATTGCATTAATGATATTAATTGGTATTGCTGTTAAGATAAACTGTCCAGGCATCATACTTGTGTATGCACCAATGATTGAAGCTGTAACACAACTCATTGACATCATTGCTAGTGTTAAATTCCGCTCTGCCTTTATTTGTCTTAGTTGTATCGCTGATATAGCTAATGCTTCTGTGTTCCCTAAGAACATCATTTCAACAGCAAAGAAAGATTCAAATTTTGGTTGACCTGTAACCTTGGCCAGTCCTCTTCCAATCCATTTGATGATAAATGGCAATAATCCAATATAAGTCAAAATATCAAACAAAGGAATTATCATCAAAATTGGAAGTAATACACTTACCACAAAATCCATTTGTTTTACGTGAACCATACTAGGTAAGGCAAATGCAATACCTGTGTAGGCGACTTGAACAAGCGCATTAAATCCATCTGCTGCTCCTAAAACAATGTCTCGTCCAATTGAAAATCCTATTAAAAACCATGCTAAAAATAGATTTATAGTTAACATTATTCCAACAGATTTCCAATGGATTTCTTTCTTATTTTTTGAAAATAAGAATGCTATTGATACAAATACAATTAATCCGATAATATTTACAAATAGATACATAATGATGCCCCCAAATATTATTTAATTGCCGTTTCTAAAGAAATAATCATCATGTCTTTGAATGATTGCTCTCGCTCTTTTGATGAGGTAGATACACCATTAAGTATTTCATCACTAACTGTACAAATGGCTACTGCTTTAGCATCATGCTTAACAGCAATTGTATATAAAGCTGCTGCTTCCATTTCAATACCTAAGACTCCGTATTCACTTAACATCTCATTATCAATTTCATCGTTATAAAATCTATCCGCAGACAAAATATTTCCAACATGAGTTTTAACTCCCATATTTTTAGCAATTTGGTACGCATCATATACCATTTCAAAATCTGCTGTTGGAGCATAATAGATACTTCTGCCAAAAATATTATGAATGAAAGATGAATCTGTACTTGCTGAATCAGCTATTATTACATCGCGAACTTTAACATCTTTGCCGATAGCCCCAATAGTTCCTACACGAATTAGTTTTTTTACACCATAAAATTTAACTAATTCATTTGCATAGATTGAGATAGATGGAATACCCATCCCCGAGGCCTGTACAGAGACCCGTTTACCCTTATAAGTTCCTGTATAACCAAACGCATTTCTTACAGTATTGTAAAGTACAATATCCTCTAAAAAGTTCTCTGCAATGAACTTTGCTCTTAATGGATCACCTGGCATTAAAACAACTTCAGCAATATCTCCTGGTTTGGCGTCAATATGTGTACTCATAAATATATTCTCCCTTAACTTAGATTATTCAAGAAACTATTTCCTACGTCATTTCCTTTAACACTAAAATTATCAAGAATTGTTGCACCTAAATCTGAAAACCCATCACGAATTCCTAAGTCAATATTTCCAGAAAGACCTGGGGAATATGCTAATAGTGGAACATATTCTCTAGTATGATCAGTTCCTTTAAAACCCGGATCATTTCCGTGATCAGCGGTAATTAATAATAAATCATCATCCTTTAATACACTTAATAACTCTCCCAACTGTTTATCAAATTGCATCAAATCATTTCCGTAACCCTCAGGATTTCTTCTATGCCCATACATAGCATCAAAATCAACCAAATTAGTAAAACTAAATCCGTGGAAATCATTATTAGCATTTTTTATTGTTTGAACCATACCATCATGATTGCTAGTTGTATGAACTCCTTCAGTAATCCCATGACCTGAGAAAATATCATTAATTTTACCAACTGCTAAAACATCGAAATTAGAATCCTTTAAATAATCCATGTCACTTTTTGCAAATGGTTCTAAAGTATAATCATGACGATTGGATGTTCTTTCAAAATTATCCTTATTTGTTCCAACGTATGGTCTAGCTATGATACGTCCTATTAACGTTGGCTTTTCCAAAGTTAAGCTTCTGGCATATTCACATATTTTATAAAGTTCTTCCAATGGAATAATACTTTCATTAGCTGCAATTTGAAGTACTGAATCACCTGAAGTGTAAACTATCAAATCACCAGTTTCTAACTGATGCTCTCCGTAATCTTTGATAACTTCTGTACCAGAGTATGGTTTATTAACAATAATATTTCTTCCACTAAATTTTGATATTTTGTCTAATAAATCTTCAGGAAATCCATTAGGAAAGAAATCAAGTTCCTCCATGACAGGAAGCCCCATCATCTCCCAATGGCCATCCATACTATCTTTTCCAACTGATTTTTCTTCCATTTTTCCAAAACTACCAATTGGTTTTTCGATAGGTTCAACACCTTCGATTGGATTATTCTTTCGAATATTTCCTAATCCTAATTTTTGAAGATTAGGAACATTAAAATTACCTTTGAAGTACTCTCCGATATGACCTAATGTATCTGCGCCTTCATCACCAAATTTTTTTGAATCAGGGGCTGTTCCTATACCTGTTGAATCTAAAACTACTGTAAATACACGATTAAACTTCATTATGGTTTACCTGTCCTTATTTCTATTAGCTATTCATAATCTTAACGCCAGAACTTGCTCCTAATCTTGTTGCTCCTGCTTCAATCATTGCAAGTGCTTCTTCTTTGGAATGAATGCCGCCCGATGCCTTAACACCCATATCTGGGCCAACTGTTTTACGCATAAGCGCTACATCTTCAACAGTAGCTCCTCCAGTTGAAAAGCCTGTTGAAGTCTTAACAAAATCAGCACCAGCTTCCTTTGAAAGCTCGCATGCTTTAACTTTTTCTTGATCAGTTAGAAGACATGTTTCAATAATTACCTTAACGTGTTTGTTAGAACCGTGTCCTACTTTAACGACACCTTTAATATCTGAAAGAACTGAATCATAATGACCAGCTTTTAACTCACCAACATTTATAACCATATCTAATTCATCAGCACCATTTTTGATAGCATCTTCTGCTTCAAAAACTTTTGATGATGTAGTTGTTGCACCTAGAGGGAAACCAATAACTGTACAAACATTAACATCAGTATCTAATAGTGATTCATACGATTTTTTTACCCAGTAAGGATTGATACATACAGAAGCAAAGTCATATTCTTTGGCTTCTGATAAAATTCTTTTTACATCTTTCTCAGTTGCATCTGGATTTAAAATTGTGTGATCGATATATTTTGCTAAATTCATAGTAATTCTCCCTTTTCGTTTTTGTATGCGCTTACAAAATAACATATAGTATTACACTTGTAAAATCATTTTTTGAACATATGTAACGATAGTTACATATTTAATTAATTTTTCTTATTTTTAAAAAATAAAACACCTACTAAATATTATTTATTAGTAGGTGTTTTATTATTTATTAGCTATAATCTTGTTTTGACTTAATGTCTCAAAAAAATTAGAATATCTCAATTTGATTAATAAAATTTCAATGCCGTCTACAGGAGTCGAACCTGCGACCCACGGTTTACGATACCGTTGCTCTACCAACTGAGCTAAGACGGCGAACAGCACATCAGTTATTGTATTATTTTTTATAATCTATGTAAATAAAAAATCTACCTACAAAAGTAGGTAGATTTAATTGTACTCCGGTTGTCAGACTCGAACTGACGACATCCTGATTAACAGTCAGACGCTCTACCAACTGAGCTAAACCGGAATAATAATAGTTCACTAAGGAACTATTAAATTTTATCAATGACAGAAATTATCGTCAAGATATTTTAAACTAAATTGCATTTTCTTTTGTAATTTTTGTTACTCCACCCATATATGGTACTAGTACTTCTGGGATTGTAACTGAGCCGTCTTCGTTTTGGTAATTTTCCAAAATAGCTGCAACTGTACGTCCTACAGCCAATCCAGAACCATTTAGAGTATGAACTAATTGAGTTTTACCATTTTCATCACGATAACGTATTTGGGCACGACGAGCTTGGAAGTCTAAACAGTTAGAACAACTTGATATTTCACGATATCTGTCTTGTGCAGGTAACCATACTTCCAAATCGTATGTTTTAGCTGATGAGAAACTAGCATCCCCACTAGCCAAAGTTATAACATGATATGCAAGTCCCAATTTTTGTAGAATATTTTCAGCATCGCCAACCATTTTTTCTAATTCATTATATGAATTTTCAGGTTTAGAAACTTTTACCATTTCTACTTTATTGAATTGGTGCATTCTTATCAATCCACGAGTATCTCGACCTGCTGAACCTGCTTCTGAACGGAAACTTGGTGAAATTGCAGTAACATATTTTGGTAGTTCATCTTCTGACAAAATTTTACCAGCAAAATAATTTGTCAATGGAACTTCAGCAGTAGGTATCAATGTCAATGGATTTTCATCTACTTCAACTGTGTATACATCTTCTCTAAATTTTGGAAATTGACTTGTTCCAAACATTGCTTGGTCATTAACCAAGTACGGTGTAATCATTTCTGTATAGCCTTCTTGTTGATGTTGATCCAACATAAAGTTATAGATAGCTCTCTCTAATCGAGCACCCATGCCTACATAATAAACAAATCTGGCACCTGAAACTTTAGCAGCTTGTTCGAAATCAAGGATTCCTAAATCTTCACCAATTTCCCAATGATTTTTAGGAGTGAAGCCAAGTTCTGGAATTTTACCTACTTTACGTGCTTCAACATTAAAACTTTCGTCTGGACCAACAGGAACAGAATCATCTGGAAAGTTAGGCAATCGTACTAAGATATAATTCATTTTATCTTCTGTTTCTTGTAAATCAGAATCCAACGCTTTGATGTCACTACCGACCTTTTGCATATCTGCAATTTCGTTATCAGCGTTTTCTTTATTACGTTTCTTTTCAGCAATAGCTTGAGATACAGTATTACGTTTTCCCTTTAGATCTTCAACTTGAACTAAAATATCACGTCTTTTTTGGTCTAAGCCTATTACTTCGTCAATCTCTTCTGGTTTAACACCACGTGATTCAAGTTTTTGTTTTGCCCAATCTGGATTATTTCTAATGACTTTAATATCTAACATTTAAAATTTCCTCCTAAAATATAAAAAAAGACTGACTTGTCCCAATAATGGGACGAATCAGTCATTCGCGGTGCCACCCAAATTCAGTAAATAAAATATTTACCACACTCTAGTCAACTATAACGGATTGAACCCGGACAGCATTACCTGTCGCTAGTGTACTAGAAGTTGTTAAGCCTTAACGATTCTCACCAGTTATCGTCTCTCTGAAAGGCTCATTATAGGTACACTTTAAGCGTAATATTATCTACAAATTATGTTATAAGATTCGTTTGATAAATTCAACTATTATGTATATGTTGTTCTCTTATTTTTTCAACATCGATATCATCTAATTTTAAGTATTTAGTTTTGTATCTTAATTTGTAATAAATCCAAAATACAAATAACAGGATAAGACCACTGTAACTTACAATTAGTTTAACAAAATCGAAGTGAATTATTGAAGGAATATCTTGAGCAAAGATAATAATAATTCCCAAAATAATAGCTAGTATTGGACCAAGTGGGAACCACTTAGCATGATACTTCAAATCATCTATTTTATAACCTTTATTTAAATAAGCTTTTCTAAATCTATAATGTGAAAATGCTATTCCTAACCAAGCTATAAATCCAGTTAAACCACTGGCAGCGACTAGTATTCCGTAGAAACCGTCTCCGAACAAACTAGTTAGAAGCGCTGCACCTCCAATAATGGCAGTTAGTAGCAATGCAAATACTGGTACACCATGATTATTAGTTCTAGAAAAGATTTTTGGTGCCATATCAGTCTTACTCATAGACCAAAGCATTCTACTTGCGGCGTATAGTCCTGAATTAGCTGCAGATACAACTGATGTTAGAATAACAGCATTCATAATACCCGCAGCAAGAGGAATACCAACTCTTTGGAAAACAATAGTAAATGGACTAATAGCAATATCTCCAGCGCCAGATCCTAATAAATTAGGACTTGTATAAGGAATAATAGCCCCAATAACTGCAATAGAAAGAATATAGAATAATAGAATTCTCCAAAATACTTGTTTAATTGCCTTTGGTATACTCTTTTCCGGTGTTGCAGATTCTCCGGCAGTAATACCTACCAATTCTGTTCCTTGGAAAGAAAATCCTGCGATAACAAATACACTAAATATAGCAGGCCAACCACCAACAAAGGGAGCATCTCCTATAAAGTAATTACTCAAACCATGTATAGGTTGTGTTAATTCCCTAGGTCCGTGAGGTCCCATATGATGTGGACCCATACCCATTCCTGGATTTTTACCCAAAATTCCAAGAATAGTTAAAATACCAAATATCAAGAATACAATTACTGCAATAACTTTGATAGATGACAGTATGTACTCTGTTTCTCCAAAGGATTTAACAGAAATGAAATTTATAACCAAAAGTAAAATCAAAAATACAAAACTAATTTTCCAAGTTTCCCACATCGGGAACCAATATTTTAAAACAATCGAAATTGTCGAGAGATCAACTGCCAATGTAATGGCCCAGTTAAACCAGTAATTCCAACCCAATGAGAATCCTAATGCAGGATCAATAAACTCAGTAGCGTACGTTGAAAATGAACCAGATACTGGCATATAAGTAGCCATTTCTCCTAAACTGGTCATCAAAAAGTAGACCATTATACCAATTGCAGAGTATGCTACCAAAGCACCCCCCGGTCCAGCAGTAGATATTGAACTACCACTAGCAACAAATAGACCGGTTCCAATAGACCCCCCTAAAGCAATCATCGAGAGATGTCTGGTCTTCAGACTCTTTTCCATTTCATTATTATTATCCATCACGTTTCCCCTATCCGGATTCAAAAAAATCCTTAATAAATCAGAAGGAAACTACTGATTATTAAGGATTCACTGATATATTCAATCAACCGAAATATTCAATAGCTCACCGCAAACACATTGCGACAGTCCACTACCTGTTAAGCAGCAGCCCAACGTTGTAACTGTAGGCTTTACAACATTTCGGCAAATTTCCCTTTTACAAATTGTCAAAGTACCCTACATACTCAAATTTGCTACTAATAAAATTCGCGCCTCTATCTAATTACGTTCATTATATTAAAAAATATTAAAGCAATCAAGTAATTATAAATTGGTATAGTATAATAAATCTGTAACAAATTTAATTTATATAGGGGAAATTATGTTAGAAGAAGTATTTTTAGGAAGACCTGAAGTCGAAAAATACAAGATGCTAACTGTCATTAAGTCCTTGCCAGAACATGAACTTAATTTAAATAACATCAGTACGGAACTAGACTTTACATACCAAAAAACATACAATATTTTTCAATCATTAATCCAAGATTTGATGATTATGGATGAAAAACTTGATGTCGCAAATAACAAAATTGAAGATATAGATTTTGACAATATTTCAATTAATAAATATAGGTTGTTTTTAATTGAAGACTCTGTTGTTTTCCAAGCATTTAATTATGGGATGTCCACAAGTAAACCGAGCTTTGATAATTTTAGTACTTTACATTTTACAAGTAAGTCTACTTTAAATAGAAAAATGGCTGGTCTACGAAAAATGCTTAAGGGATTCGATCTGAAGATTTCTAATTCCACATTAGAAATCAGTGGCGATGAAAAACGCATTCGATGGGTCGCATATTTGATTTATTGGCGAATTTTTCACGGACAAGTTTGGCCATTTGATATTGTAAACGAAGATAATGTTGAACAAATTTTACATAGATCAGAACAAATTGTTAATCCTGTTACATTCATTCAAATGAAATATCTAGTTGCTATTTCTCGTATGAGATTAATCAAAAAGAACAACTTGGGAAGCATGACTTCATACAAAGAAATATTTGATAATCACCCAATTGGAGACGATATAATCTTACAGAGTGATTACCCATTGATTTCTCCTTCAGATATTATGAATGAAAATAAATTTCTAAGTGTCTTCAATAATCTAAACTTTAGATCAAGATCCACTAGTGATGATGACTATAAGATTTTCAGTATCTACGATATTTCATCAGAAAAGATAAAAGGATTAGTTGATTCATTTATCGACAGTTTGCTAAGCAAATATAAGATTAATGTTCGCGTGAGTGTTTCCACCGATATAGATCCTATAAATTATTTAAAGGAATACACCGCTAGAATATTTGGATTCTTTTACATTATGTCTGATATTTCTGTGACTAGCTGGCAAAATTTCAGTGAAGGTAATGACAGCGTTAGCGCATATACTTCACTCTATAAATTTATATCTGATTTTATAAAAGGAATTGATCATGATGAATTTCCGGGAATATCCAACTCAGTTGATACAATTAGTCATGACTTAACACAAGTCTTACCTAGTTACATTAGTGCTATTCCTGAATCCGATAAAATCAAGGTTAAACTAATAGTTGACTCCGGAAGTACTACAGAATCCGAATTGCTCAGAAATATTACTATGACTAGTTATGTAGAACTAGCAAATAATAATGAATTCGAAGACGTTGATTTAATTTTAACGACGTTGGATATTTTTCCAACTGAAGAAGAACTCAAGAAATATCCTAAAAATGTCAAGATACTCTCTTGGAATCTTCAATCAACCAGACTTGATTACTTTTGGCTATTAAAGAGAATTGACGACATGTACAATATGAAAATAAAAAAAGGTAAGTCATAATTGACTTACCTTTTTTTATTTAGTTAGCAAACAATAGCCAAAAAACAAATACTACTATGACTAAAAGGACACCTGCTAACATGACATATGTCCATGTTTTATCGTAAACCAAATCTTTACTCTTATCATTGATTTCCTGAGCTTGTTTTGGTGATATCATGTACTCATACTCAAATTTCCATGTTGCCTTGCCTGACCTTGCCTCAGCTTGAACATGGTATTTACCTGCCTTTATAGGCGACTGTGATTGATTGAAAACTAGTGGAATTCGCGAATTAGGTGCAACTTGTGGATATTTTTGATCAGTCTCTTGTTCCTTATCCCCTAGCCCAATTTTGTCCAGCCACGATTCCCTTTTAATAGTTCCATGGACAATCAAATTTTTCATCATCCCTGGTTGGGTGTTAGATAGATTCAAAATAATATTCGGCTGACTATCAATAACTTGTAATCCTAAGGAGTGAATTTTTAGTATTCCACCGATAGACTCATTACTCTCTGTCAGCCAAACTGGGACATCTGAATGCGCCTGGTTAGGTTTATTCACATTAAAGACATTGAAACCACCTATTATCACACCAGAGAATTTTTCATTAGGAATTTTAATTTTAAAAGCTAAATCTTTTGTTTCTTGTGGACCTAATTCAATAGTTTTGGCTTTAGTCATATCTGCAAATGCATATTTTAGACCAAAATCGCCTTTTTTAATCATATCAGTGAAGGCAATTTTCCCATCTTCAGATGTCGTAGCATTAGTAGGTTGAAGTTTTATTTTGACATTATTATTTTCAAAATTACTTACAGATACTTTTATTTCTCTGGTTTCACCGGGTTTTACAATCAACTCAAATCTGTCAGTAATATCAGAATCTCCAACCAAAGGAGTGACAGTGATGTTCTGTATTTCAGCTTGAACAGATGTAGGTTTTATAAAAATTATCGCAAAAAACGATGCTAACGATAATATAATGACTGCCGCTCTTTTCATTTTAAACTCCTGTATTATGAATTATTGATTTGAGAACAAAAAAGCCATCATTAGATGGCTTTTTATTAACGTCTTCTTCTTGATCTAGAACTACCGTTGCTATTATCGCCGTTGTTGTTCTTATTTCTTCTTCCTAGGTAAATTCCTAGTCCTAAGATAATAATTACTACTAGTAAACCTATTAAGATGTATAGCCATGTATAGTTTGGTTTGATTCCTGCTAATTTATTGTACTTAGCAGCATCAGCATTAGTTATAGTGAAATCTTTTTCTACAACCCATGACTGTGTTTTATCTTCTGAAGTATAAGTGATTTTTGCGTGATAATCTCCAGCTGTTAGTGATTCATCACCCCAACCAACTGAGTAGTTATAGTTAGTTGTAGGAGCAATGTTTTGACCATCAGCTGATGATGTTACCTTGAAATTACTGTCGTTTTTCTTAGTAATAACGGCTTTTGATGATAGTGATCCAGTATATCTGTTAGCAGCATTATGAACATCAATGTTTACACCAACAGTTTGTCCCTTGTTGGAAGCAACAAGTTGAGGCACAACTCTTGTAATGGAATATTTTGGTTCTTGCTTTTGATAACCAGTTTGTCTGATTTGAATAGGAATTGAAAAACTAAACTTATTCTTAATTAATGTACCATTTGACGAAACAGTACCTTTACCCGCTTCTTTGTATGGCTTAACATTCACACCACCCATTATAGTACCTGAATATGATTCAGTAGGGACAGTTACTTTAACAGTGACTGTTTTTTCTTCACCAGCAGCAAGTGTCACCACTTGAGAGTTAGGACTAAATTGATCTCTTGCTTGAATCTTTAATGCAGAGTCAGTAACTTTAGTCTTATCAAAACTCAATGTACCACCGTCGGCTGTATAGGCAGTATTAAAGTTTACTTGAAATTTACGTGATTTGTCTTCTTTATTCAAAATTTTTACTGAGAGGTCAAATGTTTGTCCAGGATCACCACTTACAATAAATGATCCAGATGAATTATCAACATTTGCTGTACTATCACCAGCAGGTGCTACAGAGTAGTCTGCGGCAGTGGCAGCATTAGCAACTTGAGGCATTGCCAGATTAGCTATACCTACAGTGAACAATGCTGCAATAGCTATAAGTAATTTTGAAAATATTTTGTTCATTTTAACTTTCCTCCGTTAGATATATACGGTTATTATTATAAGCTTATTTGCATAAGAAAAGCCACTACATAATTAGTAGTGGCTAATTCTATTTCAACAATAAAAATAATTTTAACTAAAAGTTATAATTATTCAGCAGTCTTAGCTGTTAGAGTCCATGTAATTGTTGATGTATATGAAGCAGCTTTACCCTTTTGAGCAGCTGTTGCAGGAACTGCAAGAGAAGCATCTTCTGGGTTAACAAATGTTGCACGTGCTGAACCATATGTGTTGTTTGCAAGAACAGTTGCTTTTGAAGTGCCATCAGCATTTAGATTAGAAACGTTTGTTTTAACGCCTGTAATGTTAGCATTAGCTGAGTCTTTTAGATCAACTGAAGCAAGGTGCAATACAAAATCGTTGTTAGGTGTTGTACCGTCTGTAAATGCAGTCATGCTAGCTGAAACTTCGTAACCAGCAGTTTTTCCAGCAGTAGCTGTACGTGAGTCAGTTACTTGTAGAAGACCTTTAGCGTTACCATCGTTGTTGATAACTGAGTCATTGTTGTCAAGTGTAGCTATTGTACCTGCAGCAACTGTACCAAAACCGAAGTCAGGAACAGCGTCAAGTGTTAGCATATCTGAAGCAACTGTAACGTTAGCTTCTGATGTAGCTGATTGTGGGTTTGATGAAGCGTCTGTAGCTAGAGCTGCGTTAGCTGTAGCTGCTGGAGCTAATGCTCCAAGTACGATAGCTGCTGTAGCAGCTGATGCGAATAGTGATTTTTTCATGTGAATATTCCTCCCGAATATAGAAACAAAATATGTAATAAATATTACGTTTATTATAGTAACAAATTCTAATGCTTTAATAATCCACAATTTGTAAATTATATTTTTAGAATTTAAACTAAAACATTATATTAATTAGCAGACTGTCTCCATACTTTCTTAGTGTAAAAAGTCATAAGACCAAAGATCATCGCAAATCCAAGAACAACTAAACCATACTCATGCACACTTCCCGTTTGTGGATAAGATGACATGTTGTTTAAGTTAACTGACGGTGTAGAAGTGTTGCTAGAACCACCACCAGCATCAGTACCAGTATTATCACTTGTAACAACAAGATGTGATGTAGAACTTCTAGCATCACTTCCTGAAGCACTAGCAACAACTGGAGCTGACCTAGTGACAGCACTACCAGTTTGGTTATCCAAAGCTAAAGCTTGTTTAACTCCGAAGCCACCAACTACTCCAATCAAGATAACAGCGACTGCAAGGATTCCGATCATACGCTTTTTAGTTTTGAGACTCTTGTTAGAACCTTTTCTCTTAAACATATAGAAACCTCTCATAAAATAAGAATATAATCTCCTTACTTGAATAATATTATCATTTATCAAGTTGCTATATTTCCAAATTTTCAAAATTTTTCTTACATATAGTGATTATAACTTATTTCATATGATGATTATAACTTATTACGTATATAATAATCAACTAATTTTATTTCATCAAACGGATTTAAAATATCTTCACTCACTTGATAGACATATTCAAAGCCAAATTTTTTAATAATTATCTTTGGTAATTCGTTACCGGGCTTTACTGCTGCCCACAGTTCTCTAATTCCATTTGCATCTGAATATTCTACTATAAGTCTCATAGCTTCGGTAGCATAACCCTTTTGTCTAAACTTGTCAGCAATAATAAAGCCTATTTCTCGAGTATCTATCAGTTCATCAGATAGTCCTCGCTCGTTTAATTCAATTATTCCTACCATATTATTATTTGAATCTGCAATTACGTCTGATGTTTCCACTTTTTTATAGGATTCAAATAGCAGTCTTGCCTTACTTTCATCTGGTTGATACTCAATACCAGATTTGTCATGATTTTCTTTATTACTAACAATACTGAAGAATGTTTCAAAATCTCGATCTTCGAAATTTCTAATTTGAACTTTTTTACCTATTAAATGCATTGACAAAGACCTACACAATCTTATTATTAGTTATAAGTATATTATTACATTATAATATATCTATTAAATCATTGGAGAAAGAAGCGTGTTATTATGCAACTAGACTTTGGAGGAAACACTGTTTCAACTATAGGAGAACCACTTAAGGTTACTCAAATTCTTCCCGATTTTACAGTTGAGGGTAAGAATGGTTCTGTATCACTAAAAGATTTATTAGATAAGCCATTGCTGATTAGTGTTGTTCCTGACATTAATACTCGAGTATGTAGCATCCAAACTAAGAAGTTCAATGAACAACTTGATATACATAATGAGATAAACTTCGTAACTATTTCAGTTAATACTGTAGAAGAACAGTCAAACTGGTGTGCTGCTGAAAATGTTAAAAACATGCAAATGCTATCTGATGTAAATCATCATTTTGCCAATGCTAGTCACTTACTTATGGAACCTGCAAACTTGCTTGCACGTTCTGTTTGGGTAATTGATACTAATGGACAAATCATTTATTCAGAGATTCTAAAGAGTCAATCGAATGAACCTGACTATGATAAAGTACTTAATTTCTTAGATGAAGAAATTATTTAAAAAGAGAAGCCTTAAGGCTTCTCTTTTTTTAGTTGTCATTGAATTTACCCATGATACCAATAGTTGGTTGTATGTTGATAAAGGCGTTGGGATCTATTCTAGTAACAGTTTGCTTAACAAAGAATAATTGATACTTAGTTAATACTATTGTAATTGATCCAATTTGATCGCCTGAATAAGCACCCTTCAAATTGTGATCCATCGTAATACCACGATTGATTCCTTTAATTAATTCTTCAGAAATTTCGTCAATATGTTTTGAGTAGATAACAGCTGTAATTTTTTGTTGTTGAATATACATCTTATCAACAACCAAATTACAAACATAGATAGAAATAATACTATACAGAGCTGGTTTCCATCCGAAAACAATTCCTGCGATTAAAATGATAACTGCATTTACACCAAAACTGATTTGTCCAACTGTACTACCTGTCGTTTTTTGAATAAACAAGGCAATAATATCCGTTCCACCAGTTGAAAAATCATATCTAAAACAAATTCCAATACCTACACCTGTAAGTATTCCACCAAAAATTGAGGCTAAAACTGGATCCTTAGTAATGGGCGTTAGAGGAATAAATAAAATAAATAATGATGCAGAAAGAACAGCTAATATAGTAAAAATAGTAAATTTCTTACCCAGTCTTTTCCAAGCTAGTATAACTAGCGGAATGTTAATTAGGGCATACCATACATAAACTTCTGAATTTATATTGGCAAATCTTTGAAGTAGGTTGACTATCAACTGTGCCAAACCCATAACACCACCCGTATATAACATTGATGGTTGCAATAACAATTGAATACCAAGAGCTGAAGTAATTCCATAAAATACAGCTATTAGTACATTACGTGTATATTCTTTTCCCTTAGACATCAGAACATACCTCCATTAATCGATAAGTTTAGGATAACGTGATTTTTCATTTTGAGGTAGGCATAGTAATACTACTAGTATTATGAAACCTATCGTAGGTATGAGGAGGAGTAACGCCCACCAAGCATTAAAATTAATATCATGTAATCTTCGGATCACAGCATTCAATAAACCTATCAAATAAAAACCATCAATAGCCACTAAAATTAATCCAAAAAATAAACTAGTTAAATAATCGTCCACTGGAATAATTCTTGTAATAAGTAGAAATAAAAGCCACATTGCAAGACCCATAACTACAGAAAATCCTAGTATTCCCCACCAAAAGTCTTTGCGGCTCATACGTTTTGCACCGACAAATAAATCAGCAAAATATAATCTTGTTGATGAGATAATGTTTGGATTTTCGTTTTCATTCCAAATTGTGTTTTGCATAATTTTACTCCTATACTTTATAACCCATTATAAACGCAAATATTCCTAATATATATGTAAGAATTAAATAAATTGTCCAACGATAAAACTTCTTTTGAAACCACAAATCAGTAGCTTCAAGATTAAATGTACTAAATGTCGTAAATCCACCACAGAATCCTGTTCCTAAAAACAGCAGCCAGTTATTACTTGTCTTAACTGTAAAAATTCCTAAAAGAAATGAACCTACTATATTAATTAACATCGTACCCAGAGGAAAATCTAACTCCCAATTACCAAACCAACTACTGATCTCTGTTCTAAGGTATGCTCCCAATCCTGAACCAAGTCCGACTAACATAACACTCCAATACATATTAGTCATTCTCCTGACTGCTTAGCTATTAATTTTGTTGAGAGAACAACACTTAGTTCTGCTAGTAAAAATCCACCTATTATTGTCAATAATAGATAAATTGTCAAGCTTAGAAACTGATGATTCAAATACAACATTACTGAATCTTTTGTAAATGTTGAAAAAGTTGTATAAGATCCCAATAAACCTGAACTTATGATTTTAATACGATCACTATCAACATGAAACTGATATTGAACATAAATCACTACGATCGGTAGCAAAAATGCTCCCGACAGGTTAGCTACAAGTGTCCCGATGGGAAATGTTCCTGCTGGTTCTGGTAGAAATCCTAGAGCATATCTTAAATTTCCACCTAAAAATGCGGCAATCATAATGTATATAAATTTTTGCAACTTTGTCATTTGATTTACCTCGAGATAAAAATACCTAGAACTCAATATTACATCATATTCATAAGTAATTAAATTAAAATTATCTATTATTATGCAAATATATTTGGTTACTTTAAAGTTCCTATCCCACTTTAAAGTGCGTTATTGTACCATATTTAACTCTAGTTATAATTCTTACTTGTGACTTAACAAGGGAGAATAAATTATGGAATCAAAAAAAATATCACCTGCATGGACATTAATGGCTTTAGCTATCAGTGCCTTTGCAATTGTAAGTACTGAATTTATAAGTGTTGGTATTATGCCACTGATTGTTGAATCATTCGGAGTATCTTTATCTACCGCTGGTTTGACCGTTTCACTTTATGCTTTAGGGGTAACTATTGGTGCGCCAGTATTGACGCTATTGACCAATAGATTAAATCGAAAAACGCTACTCGTCTACATCATGCTAGGTTTTGTTATTGGGAACATTCTAGCTGCTAGTGCTCCAAATTTTACAATACTATTAGTCGGTAGAATTGTTACCGCACTTTCACACGGAATATTTATGGCTGTATCTTCGGTAATTGCGGCAGATGTTGTTGAACCAAATAAGCGTGCTTCTGCTATTTCTATTATGTTTACTGGACTCACAGTCGCAACAGTTACAGGTGTTCCTCTAGGAACATTTATAGGACAAACATTTTTCTGGCGTGGATCTTTTATATTCCTAATTGTTTTGGGATTAATCGGATTAATTAGTAGCATTTTGCTTGTGCCAAATAATCTTCCTTTACCACTGCACACTGACTACAAAGGTATTTGGAGAATTCTAAAACTACCTCAATTGTTATTAATAATAATTATTACTGCTTTAGGATATGGTGCAACTTATCCTGCTTATACCTATATCTCTGAAATCTTGCACAATAATATGAGCTGGTCTAGCTCTGCTATGTCGTTATTCTAATCGGATACGGTTTTGCCGTTGCTGTTGGAAATACTCTGGGTGGAAGATTTGCAAACAAGAACCCTCTTTCCGCTCTAATTTACATGTTTGGCGGATTAGCAATAGCATTATTATTCTTGATATTTGCTATGAATAGTCATTATCTAGGATTGATTGCAGTATTATTACTCGGTATTTTTGCATTCATGAATGTTCCAGGATTACAACTATACATGTTGCAACTGTCAGAAAATTACACTCCAGAAGATGTATCTCTTGCATCTTCATTGAATATTTCGGCATTTAATATTGGTATCATGTTTGGTTCCACAATGGGTGGACAAGCAGCTTCAGCCAATTTATTATATTTAACCCCACTAATAGGGATTATTATGTTGGTAGTAGGAATATCACTTACATTTATTCTAAAGTTTAAAGAACAACGTTAATTCTTGTTTTTAAATTATATCAATGCTAGCCTTTTATTACTTAATTAATGGAGGTCGGTGCATGTCTAAGACTTACAATATTGGTGTTGAAGCTGCTATTGATGTTATTGGTGGAAAATGGAAAACAATCATCTTGTGCCACCTAAGAACTAAAACAATGCGCAACGCCGATTTACTCAAAGCAATTCCAAATATAACTCAGAAAGTTTTGACTGAACAATTACGAGAGTTAGAAAACTCAGATATTATAAATCGCAAAGTTTACAATGAAGTACCTGCAAGAGTCGAATATTCACTGACAGAGTATGGTAAATCTTTGAACAGTATTTTGCACGAACTTTGCTTATGGGGACAAAACGATATTGACCGTCGCCGTGAAAATGGTGAAGAAATAAGACTTATAGATGAAGAAGGTCAACTAGATCCGACAAAATAAAAAACAACCACTAATGTGGTTGTTTTTTGTTTATACAAAAATACTTAAAATTAAAACACATACTATACCAACAATTGAAATCAGTGTTTCTAGTACCGTCCATGTTGCTAATGTTTCTTTAACTGATAGATCAAAGTATTCTTTGAACATCCAGAATCCTGCATCATTAACATGTGATGCTGCAAGTGATCCAGCACCGATTGCCAAAACCATTAAGGCTGGATTAACTCCTGCTGAAGTCATCAATGGTAACACCAGTCCAGCTGCTGTCAAAGAAGCTACAGTTGCTGATCCTAGTGCGATACGTAGTACCACTGCTATCAACCATCCTAAAAGAAGTGGCGAAATGTTTGCATTACTGAATAGATGCATTACTGAATTACCAACTCCACCATCAATTAGAACTTGTTTAAATGCACCACCACCACCGATTACTAGTAGTAGCATTGCAATTGATTTGACCGCTGATTCAACGGTACTCATGATTTCAGGTGTCTTAATTCTACGTGCCCAACCCATTGTATACATTGCGACTAGCAATGAAATAGTCATTGCAATTGCCGGTGTACCTATAAATGCAATTATAGAATCTAATATTGTTGGGTGTTTTGGAAAGTGTCCTCCATTAAAGACCATTTGATAAATTGTTGTAATAGCCATCAAAATAACTGGGAATAATGAAGTTAAAACACTGATACCAAAACTTGGTGTATCTTCCAGTTTAAATTCCTTTTGTGGACCAAGTGCTGATAGATTTCCCTTACGCTCAAATGCTTCTGGAACAATTCTTCTAGCAAATCTTGTGTACACAGGTCCTGCAATAATAACTGCAGGAATAGCCACAATAATACCAAGTACTAATACATGTCCTGGATTTGCTCCCAAAACAGCACTAATCGCAGTTGGTGCTGGATGTGGTGGCAAAAATCCGTGGGTTACTGATAGTGCAGCTGCCATAGGTATTCCTAGGTATAAAATTGAAACACCTGCTTCCATAGCAATTGCGAATACGATTGGAACCAACAATACCATACCAACTTCGAAGAATAGTGCTATACCAATAATAAATGATGCTAGAACTATAGCCAATTGAAGTCGCTTTTTACCAAATTTTTCAATTAAGGTATGTGCTATACGATAAGCACCACCTGCGTCTGCAACCAAACGACCTAACATAGCGCCAAAACCAAAGACTATAGAAAGTTCCCCTAACTGACTTCCAATACCATCTTGTACACTAGTAGCAATCTTATCCAAAGGCATTCCTAGCCCTATACCTACTAGTATAGAGGTAATAATAAGTGATACAAATGTGTTCATTTTAACTTTTATTATTAAAAATAGCAGTAGAGCAATACCTAAAACTAAAATTAAAAAATCCATAAATTTGTCCCCTCTTCATAATGTTATCGCTTACTTAACTTTTGAAAATAAAACTCGTATATTTACGAGTTAATTTTTCATATATTTATTTTGAAAATCTGCAATACTCTTATATTCAGGTTCCAAAACTTTTGATAAACGGATCCAAATAGGTAGCAATTCACGATAAACTTCAAAATTTTCAGAATTTGGTTTATGTACATTTGTTACACCAACCATGTTCTTAACTTCTGATAAATCGTCAATATATCCCAATGAATACATTCCTAATACAGCAGCTCCTAGACATGAACTTTCAAAACTCTCTGGGATTGTAACATCTTGTTCAAAGATATCCGCTAACATTTGGCGCCACAATTCTGATCTAGCAAATCCACCTGTTGCCTGAATGCTCTTAGGTTTGCCCGCAACTCCTTCTATCATTAGCATAACCATGTACAAATTGTAGACAATACCTTCCAAAGCTGAACGAACCATGTGAGCTCTAGTATGTTGTCTAGTTAAGCCAAAGAATGATCCTCTTGCGTAAGCATTCCAAATAGGTGCACGTTCACCACCTAGATATGGATGGAATAATAGACCATCTGATCCAGCTGGAATCTTTTCAGCTATTTGAGTCAAGATATCATAACTCGATATTTGCATTTGTTCTGCAGTAATTTTTTCAGGAGCAAACAATTGATCACGGACCCATCGGAAGACAATTCCACCATTGTTAACTGGACCACCTACAACCCACTTATCTTTTGTAAGTGCATAACAGAACAAGTTACCATTAGGATCAACTACCGGCTTATCAACTACTACACGGACAGCCCCACTGGTACCAATAGTTACCGCCAGAACACCTGGATCAATAGCGTTAACTCCTAGATTTGATAAAACACCATCACTTGCTCCATATATAAATGGAACATCTGCTGTGATTCCGGTAACCTTTCCATAACTTGGATCAATTCCAGAAATTTTATCAGTAGGTTCAACTAAGTTAGGTAATTTATCTTCTGATAAACCTAACATTTCTAGAGCTTGTGGTTCCCATTTTAGTTCAAAGATATTGAACATTCCTGTTGCTGATGCAATAGAATATTCCATGTTATATTCACCGAATAACTTGAAAAATACATATGTCTTTAAATCAATAAATTTCTTAGTTTTAGAAAATAATTCAGGTTTTTCATTTTTGATCCAAAGTATTTTTGATAGCGGAGCCATAGGATGAATTGGTGTTCCTGTTTTAGCATAAATTTCTTTGCCAAGTCCATTCTCTTTTAGCTGATCGCTATACTTTGCAGCTCTGTTATCTGCCCATGTGATGGCACGTGTTAGTGGTTCATCATTTTCGTCCATCAGTATCAAACTGTGCATTGCTGAACTAAAGGATACACCCTTCAATTCGTCTGGTTTAACTTTTCCCTTACGCATAACTTGAGATAAAACATCGATTATCGCTTCAAAAATATCATCAGGATCTTCTTCAGCCATGCCCGGTTCGTCTTGATACAACTGGTAACCCTTATTTGCATATGCAATAACGTTACCTTTCATATCATATAAAACTGCTTTTGTACTTGTTGTTCCTATGTCAGCACCTATGATATATTCCATTAATCTATCTCCTATTTTTTATCAACTTCATGACCACCGAATTCATTGCGCAATGCCGCAACAACTTTACCAGTGAATGTATCATCTTCTTGAGAACGATATCTCATAATCAATGACATTGCTATAACAGGTGCAGCAACTTGTAGATTTAGAGATTCATCTAATGTCCAACGTCCTTCACCTGATGAGTGCATAACTCCTTTAATGTCATCTAGATTACCATCTTTCGCAAATGCAGATTCAGCTAGTTCCATTAACCAACTTCTAACTACAGATCCATTTGACCAAACTCTAGCAACCGCTTCATTATCATAGTCAAATTGGCTTTTTTCCAATATTTCGAATCCTTCACCTATTGACTGCATCATGCCGTATTCAATACCGTTATGAACCATTTTTAAGTAATGACCACTTCCAGCAGGTCCTGTATATAAATATCCATTTTTTTGAGCAATGCCTTCAAAAATAGGTTTCAAATAAGTCTCGAAAATTTCTTTTTTATCTCCACCAATCATAAAGTTCCCATCATGATTAGCACCACTCATTCCACCAGATGTTCCAACATCAAAGAAATTGATATCCTTTGATGACAAAATATTATTATGCTCTAATGAATCTTTATAAAATGAATTTCCACCATCAATTACAATATCGTCTTTAGATAATAACTTGCTTAAAGATTCAATAGTATTGTTAGTTGGTGCTCCGGCTGGTAACATTACCCAAACTATCTTTGGAGTTTCTAACTTACTAATTGCGTCTTCTAAAGATTTAGCAGTAATTGCACCTTTCTGACCCGCTTCTTCTACTGAAGATTCATTTAGATCAAATGCTACAACTTCATTATTATTTCTAATCAGATTTTCTGTAAGGTTGATTCCCATTTTACCTAATCCAATCATTGCTAATTTAGCCATTAGTTCGCCTCCGTGTTCTTATAGGACTTATTATTATATACATTTACAAAAAAAGAAAGCGCAAACAATTATAATTGTTCACGCTTTTGGACTATTTAAGAAATCTGTCCCACCAGCGACCCTTTTTTTCTTCGCTCACTTGCATGTTTACTAAAGTCTTGAGATGGTTGACTCTAGACTGTTCAGCGTCTTTAGGATCTTCTTCTGAATTTTCAGGACGTTCAATATTTTTTAATTTTTCAATATAATTTTGATATTTTTCATCATCAGCTTTTTTATCATTTGACATCATAGATAGATTGTCATTTTCTTCTCGAAGCTTTTCATTTGCTGCTTGAAGTTCTTCAATCTGTGCCTTTAGCTCCTTGACTGTTGGTGATTTCTTCTTAGGAGCAGATGTAGTTTCTTTTGAAGGCTTAGCAGCTGCAGCTGATTTTTTGGCAGTTGTAGTTTTCTTAACTGCTTTCTTTTCAGGTTTTGCCGAAACATCATAAACTTTTTTGGCAGCGTCTTCTAGCTTAACCTTTGGTTTGTGACTTTCTTTGATAAGTTTCTTAAAGTCTGAAATATTTTTCTTTGAATATAAACGATTTCTTTGACTGTTTCTTTCGAAATAGTTTCCATTATCTGTAACTTTTTCAACAATTAAAGAATATTTTCTAAGTGTAGCAACACTTATTTCAAGACTTTCTGCTGCTTCACCTGGTTTAATAAATTTCTCTTCTGATGATGTTGCCAAAATGAATCCCCCTACTTTATTAAAAATATATTTATTCTTTTTTACTATATAATAACGTTCTACAAATTGTAAATAACTTTTTCACAACGCTACATATTTTTTTATATTTTTTGATATAATTACATCTATAGAATGGAGAATATAGATGAAAAAATTCAGTAGAGTTATTACGACATTTATCATAGTTTTGGCTTTTGGAGCAAACATCTCTAACACATCAACTGTATTTGCTGAAGATACTTCTTACACCGTCGAAGAAAAAACCCAAATTGCCGATATTCAAAATAGCTATAATTCATTAGATAATAAAACATATAACAAAGCAAATCTATATCAAACATCACCGTTGTTATCGCAAAATTTTCAGCCTGGCATTCTTTCTGATAACGCTATAAATGGAACTTTAAATTGGATTAATTATTATCGTAAATTAAGTGGTCTTGACGCTGTCACTTTAAATAAAACCACATCAAACCAATCTCAGATAGCTAGTTCTGTCATGGCCGCTAGCTTGTCCAATCCATTTTTAAGTCAACACTTTTTAGCCAACACTCAACAGCAAAATAATATTAATGATAAATATTGGAATCAAGCTGTATATGCAACTGGAAACAGTAACCTATATTTTGGATATCCAAGAACATTATCTGAACCTATAAAGGAACTGGTAATTGATAATACAAACATTGATGGGCTAGACACAGGACATCGCGCATGGTTCCTTTCTCCACAATTGAGCAGTGTTGGTATTGGTATCACAATTGCTAACAATGGAAGACAATACGAAAACATCTTCGTTAATAATGTAGCTGATACATTTAATGATTTACAAAAAGATATCGTTACATATCCCAATAGTGGTGTATTTCCATTTGAAGAGTTAGAAGATGCCACCGGATCTACAAATATTCCTTGGTCAATCAGCTTTGCTAAAGAAAGCGGAAATATTGTTACAGATAATACTGAAATTACAGTAACTAATCTGTCGGATGGAACTTCTGGAAATGTAAAACCAATCAATGATAGATCATATGTTTTTGCATCTGATGTTATCAGCTTTTTACCACCAAATAATGTTACAATTGACTCACATTCAAAATATCAAGTTACTATTAATAATTTAAATTCTGAAGAACATCCTAGCTATAGCTATACATTCAAGACATTCTCAGAATCTAAATAATTTTATAAAAACCGACATTGTCGGTTTTTAATTTGGTGTATAATGCATAAATAATCACAATTAAGGAGATTTATAATATTGTCTAGTTCGACGATAAGCATCAACCTAATAATCATTCTAATAACCTTTGCTTTTGCATTCTTCTTCGTAGCCGCTGAGTTCGCACTTGTGCAAACTCGCCATAGCCAAGTAGAAGATGCCATTGCAACTAGTGGCTCTACAAAAAAATTAGAACGTGCTTTACACATGATTGATAATCTAAACGAATATCTTTCAACAACACAGGTCGGAGTTAGTATCTGTGGTATTATCCTAGGTTGGATTGGTGAAAGTACCATTGAGTTTCTACTTGTTGATCTCTTTGGAATTATTCACTTATCTTCTTCCGCTGGTGGACTTCATGTAGTTGGATCTATCATTGGTGTTCTTTTACTTACATATCTAGAAGTTGTTTTAACAGAAATTGTTCCCAAGAATGTGGCTATCGATATGCCGATGAGAACACTTATGTGGGTAGTAAATCCACTAAGATTGTTCCATCTGGCATCATACCCATTTGTTTGGCTATTAAATGTTTCAGCTAGTGGAATTATTCGTTTGATCGGATTAAATCCTGATGCTCCAGAAAGTGAAGCATATACTCAATCTGAAATTTTGAGATTGTCTAAATCTTCTATTCAGAATGGTGACATGGATCAAAATGATGTTCTTTTCATGCAACGTGCCTTTGAACTAAACGACAAAGTTGCCAAAGATATCATGGTTGATCGTACTAGTCTATATGTCGTTGATATCACTGATAAAGTAGATGACGTATTGAAAGACTATCTACAACAAGGATTCTCTCGATTCCCTGTTGTGGCTGATAATGATAAAGATAAAATCTTAGGATACATTTATTCATATGATATCGTTCGTCAACATCAGGTAGATGGTGACATTGGTATCAGTAGAATTTTAAGATCAGTTAATACTGTTCCAGAAACTATGCCTATCCAAGATATTCTTGAAAAAATGATTCAAAAACAAACTCCAATTGTTATCGTTGTTGATGAATACGGTGGTACAAGTGGTATTGTTACTGATAAAGATATCTATGAAGAGTTATTTGGAACCGTCAACGATGAAATTGATGATGTTTCTGATGAATACATTATTAAAAACGATGACGGTACATACAACGTTTCAGGTAAAACAACGCTATACGATTTTGAAAGATACTTTAAGACAAGTATTCCTGAATTCCAAGAATCAGACATCATCACAATCGGTGGTTACTTAATTGAAAAGTATTCTGATTTGGATATGGATTACGAAATTAAAATTGATAACTTTGATCTTAAGGTAATCGATTTTGATCATGGATTTGTTAATTGGTTTAAGGTTAAAGTTAATACTAAGGCAATTATTGATGAAGACAATCTTGTTTCATTAGATGACAATGAACAATAAAAAAAAAGCTAACTGAGAATTCTCAGTTAGCTTTTTTTATTTAACAGCTGCAATATCTACAATATTTACAGCGTTATCTAATGTTTCAAAATCACTCTTCAAAACAAGCAATTGATTTTTTAGATTTACTTCTAATTTCAAATCAGATTTCAAAAAATCACTAGCAGTTGATTTGAAATATATAGTACCTAGATCACTATCCAGTTCAATAGGATAGTCAGTTAAATCTTCGTTCTTATCGACAATAATAACTCTAAATTTTGTAATAAGTGCACAATCACCTGTCCCTGAAAATTTACCAAAGCCATCGTCTAGGTCAATAAGGATATTTTTGTCATCTCCATATTTAGCTAACTTTGTTTTTGCTTCTTCACTTATATTAATTTTCATAATCATTATGCCTCTTCTTTTATTTAATAGATTAATTATAGTAGTAAGCTATTTTAAAATAAAAGATTCTGCTCAAACGAAATGTTATTTTTTAAATATTTCAGGTACTTCTAATGGTGAATTAACAATCCACTCAGAATGTGCTTCTGACAACTCTTCAGCATTTCCGAAACCATATGTAACTCCTATAGCTTTTAGATCATTTTGATGTGCACCAATAATATCACTTGATCGATCACCAACCATTACTAAGTTGTCAGAATTAAGGTCCACAGATGTTTTCCTCATACCATATGAAATTACATCAGCCTTTAGAGAACGTGTCTTTTCATCGTCCGTTGCACCAAATACGTGACGAATATATTTTTTCATATCTAGTTGATCAATAATTTTCTTAGCTTCCACTTCTGGTTTGGATGTCGCAATGAAAATTTCTTTATCTTGAGATTTCAAATTTTCCATCATTTCATAAACACCGTCATAGACAGAGTAATCAAATACTCCTTTTTCTTGATAGTATTCTTTGAAAGCTTTAAATCTCTCTTGAGAAAGAGGATTGTCAAAGTCTAAATTATCATATTTTTTAAATGATTCTGACAAAGTTGGTCCAATGAAAGCTCGCAATGTATCATCATCATGAGGCACAAAACCGTCAGTTTTTGTGTACATATACTTTAGAGCACCCATGATTCCCTTTTCAGAATTAATAATTGTTCCATCTAAATCAAAAAATATGTTATTCATTCTTGTCATCCTCATTTCACTTTTTTTCAATTAACATATAGAATAAGAGTATAATAGAATTTCAAAATAAAATCACTATGTGGGTACTTCTATGTCAGAAATTCAAAATAAGATTACTCCAACAGATTTGAGAACTGGTCTAACAACTGACCAAGTAAAACAAAAAATTCAAGATGGTCAAACCAACGTTCAAATAAAAAATGTTTCCCGATCGATTCCACGTATCATTGGTGATAATGTTTTTACGCTATTTAACTTCTTGAATCTGTTTATTGCTGTCCTGATTTTTTGGACAGGTTCATACAAAAACTTGCTATTCTTAGGGCCTGTTTTAGCTAATATACTAATAGGTAGTTTTCAAGAAATTCGTGCAAAGATTACTGTCGACAAGATCAACTTAGTACACAAGCAGATGTACGATGTAATTCGGGATGGTAAACAAATACAAACATCTATTGAGTTACTAGTTAAGGATGACCTAGTTCTATTGCGTCGTGGCGATACAATCCCTGCTGACGGAATAATCAGAACTACTAACGGATTCCAAGTTAATGAATCTAGTATTACAGGTGAATCTAACTCAATTATTAAACAAATAGATCAAGAAGTATTTTCTGGAAGTTTTGCAATTGCAGGAAACGCTACTATTCAACTTACAAAAGTTGGTCACGATAGCTTTGTTTCTAAAATTTCTTCAGCCGTTGGTAAAGAAAAACGTGAAACCAGTGTACTGATGAAAATGATCAACCGTATCATTAAGGTCTTAACTTACACGATAATTCCTCTAGGATTGATTTTATTTATCAGAACGTTTGTAAAAAATGGCGATATTGCTCAATCAATAATCAGTACCAGTGCTTCGGTTATTGGAATGATCCCAGAAGGACTTGTTCTATTAACATCAATAGCTCTGGCTACAGCTGCATATAATTTAACAAGAAAAAAAATAATTGTCCGTTCGCTATCAGCAATTGAAACTTTAGCTAGAGTTGATACCCTATGTCTAGATAAAACCGGAACAATTACTACAGGAAATTTAAAAGTAACTAAGTTAAAAACATTTAATAACTACTCTGAAATTGAACTAAAACAAATTGCTACTAAAATCATTGAAGTAACCGATGAAACTAACGCAACAGCAGCGGCTATCAAAAAATTAAAATCAGAAACTAGCAGCATAATTTCTACAGAAAGTATTCCATTCTCATCAGAAACAAAATTATCAGGTTTTGAAACATCCCCTACCCAAAGATACATAATGGGAGCTCCAGAGTTTATCATCAAAAATATGGATAGTGATCTAAAATCAGAGATAGAACAATATACTTCTGATGGTCTTCGAGTAATAGCCGTATTATATGAAAACAATGATATTCAAGATTTACTGGGATTAATAATGATTGCCGATGAAGTTAGAAAGAGTGCCACTTCTACATTCAATTATTTGGTAAATCAAGGTATTAATTTGAAAATAATTTCTGGTGATAACCCAGTAACAGTCTCCAACGTTGCCAAACAAGCAAAAATTAAAGGTAGTGAAAAATATATTGATATGAGTAGTGTCACTGATGAAGACTATCATGATTTAGTAAAAGATTATCAAGTATTTGGTCGTGTTAAACCAGATCAAAAAGCTGATCTGATTTCTGCTATGCAAGATAATGGATTAACTGTTGGTATGACTGGTGATGGTGTCAATGACGTTTTGGCAATGAGAAAATCTGACTGTAGTATCGCTATAGCTGGTGAAAGTGAAGCGGCAGAAGCCAGCGCTGATTTTGTTTTACTTAACAAAAATTTTGACTCAATGATTTTCATGCTCAATGAAGGAAGACGTGTTATTAACAACGTTGAACGTGTTGCTTCTCTTTATTTAATAAAAACTATCTATTCTGTTGTGCTAACATTGATCTTTATTGCTATTGGGACTGGATATCCATTCCAACCAGCTCAACTAACCCCAATAAACGCACTAACAGTAGGAATACCTAGCTTTATACTTGCACTAGAACCAAACTACACACCACCTGCCGGAAGATTCATGAGAAATGTTTTAGAAATTGCCCTACCTGCTGCGCTATGCAATATTATTTTAATCACTCTGATTAGCACAGTAGGTAGACACATAGGATTATATTCCTTAACAACATCTACACTTTCTGTATTTACTATAGGAATAATTGGTTACTGTGCACTACTTGCAATTAGTACACCGTTAACAAATAGAAAAAAGACGATGATTGGTTTGTCCATGATTCTATTCTTAGTAACCTTCACTTTTGGAAATCGAATATTCAATCTTCAATCTATTACAGATTTAGCCTACACATTCCTATTCATATCTCTATCTTTAATTGCTTGGCCATTATTTGTATTCATGAGAGAAACATTAGGAAGACGTGTTTTTTCTAGAATTAAACTATAAAAAAAACCTACAAGTAAACTTGTAGGTTTTTTTTATTTTAGCTTGATGTATTTATCTTCAACTTCAAATAGTGGATGAATAGATTGATCTGTTTCCACGTTATGGATGGCATCTCCCAAAAGTTTTGTAACTGATAAGATTGTCAACTTATCAAATAGACAATCATCAGGAATCACAATTGTATCTGTTACTACAACTTCTTCCAGTTTTGAGTCCTGTAGTTTAGATGCAGCACCTTGTGAGAAGATAGGATGCGTTGCAGCACCCTTGACACTCTTAGCACCAGCTTTTACTAAAGCGTTTGCACTATTGATCATTCGAGTACCTGTATCGATAAGATCGTCCATAATAACACAATCCTTACCTTCAACCTCACCAATAATATTAGGAACATCTATAGATTGATTTGATGATCTCTGGTCAATGATAGCTATTTGTGTACCAAATAGTTCAGCAACTGATCGAGCTCTCTTTGTTGAGTTATGATCAGGTGCTACAAATACAATATTATCTGTATCAGCCACCTTATCATCAAAATATGAAGCAAAGATAGACATTGCGCGTAAGTGATCTACAGGGATATCGAAGAATCCTTGTATTTGATCAGCGTGCATATCCAACGTAACAACTCGATCAACCTTACCCATTTCTAGTAAGTCAGCAAACAACTTAGCTGAAATTGGTTCTCTGGATCTTGATTTACGGTCTGAACGTGTATAAGCAAAATATGGCAAAACACATGTTATATCGGCAGTACTAGCACGGCGCAGTGCATCTACAGCAATCAATAGTTCCATCAAATTATCATTAACAGGGTCTGAAACAGAATGAATGATGTAGACACTCTTACCTCTGATAGATTCGTTAATTTGAATATTGATTTCACCATCACTAAAGTGTGATACAGAAGCATCTAAAAGTGGAATTCCCATATACTCAGAAATTCTCTTAGCCAAAGGCTGATTTCCGTTTAAAGAAAGTAATGCAATACTATCTAATTCAGATATATTTGACATCAGGTTCCCTCCGAATTGAATTTAAACTGATAATTATATTTTACACTTTTTTAGTACTTTTTGACTACAAACCACACTTAATTTAAAAATAATACAGGACTCATATTCGTGCACTTTTTTTTTTGTAAAATGAGTTAATAATTCTTGATTTTGTATTAAAATTAGAGTTCTATGTAAATGATACATAACAAAAAATAAATTTTGGGGGCAAGCTATGAATTATAAAGATTTTTTATTTTCAAGATTGACTATCGCTACGATTATCTTTGCCATGTTTTATCAATTGATCATGGCAGTTATTTATCTACCTGCTTATAACACATTTAGAGATAACCTAGACGACTTACATATATCTATTGTCAATAAGGATACTTCTAAATATGGTAAGACACTTGTTAATCAGCTGGAAGACACATATAACAAGCAAAAAAATGTTCCTAAGGTTAAAAATACATCTTCATTGAAAAATGCCAAGAAAGATCTAAAGAACAATGATACAACAATGATTTTAGTAGTTCCTAAGAATGCATCAACTAACATTGCTAATGGTAAGGCAATTAACCTTCACTTTTACCAAAACTCTTCAAATAACCAAACAACAAATAGTGTAGTTTCTGAAATCAAAACTTCAGTAACTGACAGTCTTAACAAGACAGTTGCTAATAAGACTAATATTGCAGTATTAACTAAAGTTTTGATGCAAGAACAAGGTACTGCCTTAGTTACGCAAGCTGTTCAAAAAGAAGTTGCTGCTAATCCAGCAATAGAACAAAGCCCAACTGCTATGGCAGAAGTTCAATCTAAAGCTACTTCTTCTGTAGAAACACAAATTGAAAAACAAGCTTCATCCTTAATTGTTTCTGACTCAGTAACATCTACAAATACAAATATTAATAAAAATGAATCAAAATCATCTGAAATATTGGGTGCTATGTTTATATCACTAGGTGCATTTATCTCAGTTGTAACAGGTACACTTCTACTACGTTCACAATTTAATTCATTCATCGATATGGGTAAATCAAAATGGAAGACATTTGGTTACTACGAAGCTACTTTAGCTATAATCGCTATCCTAGCACCAACAATCGGAGTACTTACATTCAAACTAATCACAGGAATTTCTGCAAGTGACGGATGGCTATTGTATCTACAAACGGTATACATGACCTTCATATCAGGTCAAGTAGTAAGTATCTTCACCTTACTACTCGGTCAAATAGGTATCGTAATAAACTTGCCTCTTGCATTGGTACAAACAGTTATTTCTGGAGCTATTATGCCAATCGCAACACTTCCAGTATTCTATAAATTTATTTCATATCTATTACCAATGACATACAACTATTCAGTCTCTATGAATATTTTGACGGGTATCCATGCAGATATTCTTAAAAACGAGTTAGGACTATTAGCTGTTGGTGGTATTGCATTTATTATCATATTAATCATGGTTTCTGTAAGAACATTTAACAATACATTCAGTATGGAAAAACTTTAATATAAAAACCTCTACAAATTGTAGAGGTTTTTTGTTTTAAATTTCACAAAAGTATCCTGAAATTGCTATAATGAAACTAAGAAACTAAAAGGAGTGATTATTATGACTGAAAGAGTATTTTTCAATCCCGGAGATGCAATTGCCAATTCTCATGATTTTGAAGGTGCAATGAAATCAGCAGAAATTTTTAAAATGAAAAATCCCACATCTTCAACAATAATTGTCGCTAAAAATGTTAATAACGATAAGAGTTTTTCTATTTACTTTGAAAACGACAAAAAAGAGAATTCGGATGATAAAAGTACTATTCCTTACAATATAGAAAAGAAACTATAAAAAGACTAACTTTATAAAAAGTTAGTCTTTTTATATATCATACATTAATGAAAAAATGAGCAAAGTGTAAAATAACTATTTATTTGTAAGCCCTTTAGAAGTATAATTGTCTTGTATAAAATTTCACATAAAGGGGTTTATCATGAAAGAAAATTTTGATTTCCTAATGCCTAGTGTTAACTTTTTTGGACCAGGTGTTATTGAAAAAATTGGTGATCGTGCCAAGATGCTAAATATGAAAAAGGTTTTGATTGTTACTGACAGCTTTCTAGAAAAAGTTGAAAATGGTCCAGTACATCAAACTCTAGATTCATTAAACAAAGCTGGAGTGGACTACGTTGTCTTTAACGGTGTAGAACCTAATCCTAAAGTTAGAAACATTGAAGCTGCAAAAAAATTATATCTAGATAACAATTGTGACAGTATTATCACTGTCGGTGGTGGTTCAGCTCACGATTGTGGTAAAGGTACTGGTATTATTCTTAGCAACGGCGATGATATCACTAGTTTAGCTGGTATCGAAACACTAGAAAATCCCCTACCTCCTCTAATGGCTGTCAACACAACTGCTGGTACAGCTTCTGAATTAACACGTCACTGTGTTATTACAAATGAAGAAACACACCTTAAATTCGTTGTTGTTTCATGGAGAAATGTTCCACTAGTATCATTTAATGATCCAAAACTTATGCTTGATGTTCCTAAGGGACTAACAGCCGCTACTGGTATGGATACATTCGTTCAAGCTATCGAACCTTATGTTTCTGAAAACCGTAATGACATTACTGATGGTCAATGTCTACAAGCAATTCGTCTTGTTGAAGAAAGTTTGCGTGAAGCTGTTGCTAATGGTCACAATCTAGAAGCTAGAACAAAAATGGTCGAAGCAGAAATGCTTGGTGGTATGGCATTTAACAATGCTGACCTTGGCTATGTTCATGCAATGGCTCATCAATTAGGTGGACAATATGACGCACCACACGGTGTATGTTGTGCTATCCTACTTCCAATCGTTGAAAGATTTAACATTATCGCATGTCCTGATCGTTTTGCTGACCTTGCTGTGGCAATGGGAGAAAACATTGATGGACTTTCAACTAGAGAGGCCGCAGAAGTAGCTATTGATGCCATGCAACAAATGAATGATGATGTTGGTATTCCTCGTAGTATTAAAGAAATTGGTGCCAACCCTAAAGATTTCGAACTAATGGCAGAAAATGCTCTTAAAGATGGAAATGCCTTTTCAAATCCTCGTAAAGCCTCAAAAGAAGAAATTGTACAATTATTCCAAGAAGCATACGACGCAATGTAATAAAAAAAACCACAGATTAATTTTCTGTGGTTTTTTTTGTTAGTTGATATACCTTCAATTTTGCCAAGCCAACATCTTTAACATTATCAACTGCAAATTTTTTGGTAATGCTATCCTTACGATTCACGTAATGATATAGAGGAATGCTACTTATATAAAATTCCTGAGCATTGTTACTATACTCTACATTAAAAACTTGATCTTCCATCAAATTCAAGTCTGTACTGAATCTAAGATTATTTTCTTGGATAATACTCATTTTGTAGACTTTATTCCAAGTGTACCCCATAACAATATCTGATATTTTTGTTATTCTCTTTATCATTTCTTCTCGATCTATAATCTCAGATATTTCTTTTGTAGATTTAGGTTTACTCTTCCCTAGTCCATTTTCTATGGTGAACCCGCAAGTAACCATGTCTACATCATTATCTTTAAATTGTCTTAAAAAGTAGTCTACATAATTTTCTTCTACCCAATCATCACTATCAACAAAAGTAATAAGTTCTGTCTCTACATTATCCATACCTGTGTTTCTAGCTGCCGAAACACCTCTATTTTCAGAATGTTTTATAAGTTGAATAAAATCATACTTGTCTGCGTATTTTTGTGCCAATTCTGATGACCCATCGGTAGAACAATCATCAACCATAATTAAGTTAAAATTTGAGTTATTTTGATTTATGATAGACTCGATAGATTTTTCTAAATAATCATGAACATTGTAAATTGTCATAATTATAGAGATCTTTATATTTTCCATAATTTCACCTTGTACTTATTTTATTCGAAAGCTTAGATTCAAGCAAACCGGAGGAATAATAATGAAACGAATTTTGAACATCCCAGGAGCCATAAATCTTAGAGAACTGGGAGATTATCAAACTAAAGATGGAAAAACAATTAAAAAAAATAAATTACTTCGTTCTGGAGACATCAGTCGATTAGATGATGATTCTTTGAATTTCTTAAAAAATTACGGATTAAAGTATGTTGTTGACCTTCGTTCTGATCAAGAGCAGTTAACTAGTCCTGATGTGGAAACTGACTTTTATAAAATTTTTTACGATTCAGTTTACCCTTTGCAGGGAAACGGTGATAAATTAGCCTCAGCACTTAATAATACTCCGTCATATTTAGGTAACATCTATCAAAGTGTAATTTTGGACAAAAAAGGGCAACAAGCTTACAGTTACCTATTTGATCTTCTTTTAAAAAATGATCAGGAAAATCAAGCATTACTATTTCACTGTGCAGCAGGTAAAGATAGAACTGGTATCGCCGCTATGCTTATATTACGTGCACTCGGCGTTGACAGTGAAACAATTACCAGAGATTACCTACTAACTAATTTGATGTACTCAGATACTGCAACAATCGCAAAATTATTGAATGACGAGCATGGAAATGAAGATATAAGTAAAATGAATATGACAAAGGCAGATTGGGATAGTTTCCGTTCTGTTTTTGATGCAATTGATCATTACTATGGCTCATTTGAGGAATACTTGGATAAAGCATTGAACATTAATCAAAATAAACTAAATAAGTTAAAAAATATTTACTTAAATTAATAAAATAGATATAATATGCTTTCATAAATAGTTTTACTCATAGAGGAGAAAAAATGACTATATTAGAGCTTAAAAACGTCCAAAAATCTTTCACGCTCGGTAAAAAAGAGTTCAAAGTCCTAAAGGGAATTGATCTTAAACTAGACCGTGGTGAATTTGTTTCTATCTTAGGAGAATCTGGTGGTGGTAAAACTACCCTACTAAATACTATTGGTGGATTAGATTCTCAATTTGAAGGTGATGTTTTAGTTAATGGAAACTCACTGAAGAAAGGTTCTGACAAAGCACTCGATGAATATCGTAGTAAAACTGTCGGATTTATTTTCCAAAGTTTCCATTTGATTAGTCATTTAACAGTTTTAGAAAATGTGTTAGTTCCTTTGGAAATGTCCTCACTTTCCAGAGCTGATAGAGTTAAACGTGCCAAGGAATTGCTTGCTAAGGTTGGTCTTTCAGAACATATTGAAAAACACCCTAACCAACTTTCAGGTGGTCAAAAACAACGTGTAGCTATTGCTCGTGCTCTAGCAAATGACCCTGAAATTATTATTGCTGATGAACCTACAGGCGCTCTTGATTCAAAGAATACTGAAGAAGTATTGAAGATACTAGATGACATCGCAAAGGAAGGCAAACTTGTTATTGCCGTTACTCACTCACAACAAGTGGCTGACTATGGTACAAGAATTGTCCACCTGGCTGATGGACAAATTGATTCTGACGAGAGTATCAGAGACAAGTATGAAGCTACTGAAAAAACTTCTGATCACAAGATCAGTCACCTGAACTTTGGTGATACTTTTAGACTTGCTTGGGAGCATATGCTTTACACCAAAGGTAGAAATATTTTAATTATCATTGGTGCCGCTATAGGTATATTTTCAGTCATATTCATGTTAGGACTGGGAAATGGTATAACATCTTATATCAATGACCAAATTACAAGTCAGATCAATCCTACTGCTGTGCAAGTAACAAAAAATGTCAACCAAACTTCAGCAGATGCTTCATCTATAAATATGTCTAATAAAGATATTAAAGAATTAGGCAAAATAGATAATGTATCTAAGGTTGAAAAATCTTACTTTGCTCAATCACCAAAAATTTACTATGGTAAGAAAAATACAACAATGCAATTCTTCCAAACATGGAATGCTGTTGAAAAAACTTCTGATATAAACGCAGGTAAAAAACCCGGCAAGAATGAAGTAATCTTATTAACATCTGACGCCAAAAAGTTATTTGGTAAAGATTACAAGAAAAAAGCTATTGGCAAGACAGTTACAATGTACTTGAATACCATGGATAACAGTGGTAAACCAACTCAAATTAAAGTAGACGTAAAAGTTTCAGGTACAATTAAATCAGGATCCTCAGCTATCAGCTTTGATACATTACAAGCAGCTGGTAAAAAAGTAGACACTGATATAAAACCTAACTTTGTAACTCTTTCAGTTGATAAAACTCAAAATGTTAAAGCAGTACAAAATAAAGTTAAATCATTTACACACACAGAAAAAGGCAAAGAAAAACAATCATACACAATTACAGGTGCAGGTGCTATCGTTGATACACTAAATACTTATATCTCATTAGCATTCTATGTACTTGCAGGTATTGCTGCCATCTCACTAATAGTTTCAGCAATTATGATTATTGTAGTTCTAAATATTTCTGTTTCAGAACGTACACAAGAAATTGGTATTTTGAGAGCAATTGGTGCTCGTAAGAAAGATATTAGAAATATGTTCATATCTGAATCATTCCTAATCGGTCTTTCATCAGGACTATTTGCCACGATTATTGCATTCCTACTAGAATGGTTGATTAACTCGATTACAAACGGATCTTCAATCAACGCTTCGATCGTTTCTATCAGTGCAGGAAATGCTATATTTGGTATTTTAGTCAGTGTTATTATCAGTCTCATTGCAGCGTTATCACCATCAAGACGTGCAGCTAAATTAGACCCTCGTGACTCACTAACTGGTGAATAAAAAAAGCTCAGCAATTGCTGAGCTTTTTTTGTATAATTAAGACTCTATATATATCTTTACAAAAGATTTATAATATATAGTATTCATAAAAATTGGAGGTATGACATGGTATGTCCAAATTGTGGTCACCCCATTACCGCGGAACAAAAATTCTGTGATAACTGTGGTCTCCCGCTCAAAAAAGATATAAATAATAAACAAGATGATAAAACTGATTCCGTAGTCTCACTTAGCGCTTTAGAAGAAGAACTTGCACATGAAAATGACAGTCAAAAAGTAACCTCTGAACCTGTAAAACCGATTCTTCAACAAGCACCTGCGCAAAAGATGGCACAAGAAAGATCAAAACAACAAAATCACAGCAATCCTAATCCTGATTTAGATGCTACACGTGCTTTTGTACCAAATGATTTTAACAGTAATAAAAAAGTTCATCTAGAAGCAGAACCAACAAAAGAAAATACTGCAACACCTGAAAATACCAACGAAGATAGTGGTCTAATAAAAAATATGTGGAATTTTGCCACAGCTAATGGCTATATATCATTGTTTATTGTAGTGATTGCAGCTGTATTAATGCTAGTTCGTAGAAACTATGGTTATGTTTTTATAGCCGCCGCAGTTATCGCATGGTTCTTATTTGCACAAATATCCCATGGTAAAGAAACAGGCATTAACAAGCGTTTCAAACAAGATAAGCCACGTAAACAGAAGAATAATAACGATTCATCTGCCAACGGTTATCAAAATGGCGAACAACATATTGAAGAAATCAAAGTAGACAGAAAGAGATCTATCTATCAAAAAATCTCTATTGTTCTTGCAATTGTTGGACTAATTGCTTCAGTAACAGGACCATTTTTAAATGGGGTTTCAATAAAAAATATTATAACTAATGTTTATAGCGTTGGCGTAAATTTAGGTATTAATACGGCTACTGCCCAAAATATGTCTTCAGCACTTCAATTAATTTGCTTTATTTCTCCAATGATAATAATTCTATTTGTAGGATTTAATAGTAAATTTAGTATTCGAATGGTAAAAATATTTAGCTTCTTGCCAACTGTTATTTATATAATAGTTTATGTTATATTTGCAACACACCGACTTGATGCCAATATGTTTACAGGTAATCCAGTTCTCAATAGTCCAAAATTCGGATTCAGTTATTATATTTTATTAGCCACTTCATTAATTACATTTGTATTTTCATTTACTATTCATCGAAAAATTAAAAAGCAAGCCTAATGGCTTGCTTTTTGCTTTAATCAAATGACTTTACTACTTTATTATATGAACTATAATTTTTTTTGAAAGATGAGTATATGGCTGATACCCATCTTTCAAACCCCTAAAATACAAGATATACATTCTACTTCTACCAAAAACCTCAACACTTAAGTGCAAGTCTAGGTAGCAGTGGACTGGCACCAAAGAAAAGAGAGCAACTAAGTTGCTCTCTTTTTTTATGCTTTGTAACGTGACACACCGTCTAAATATGTTTCTGTTAAAATCATATCTTCATCTAAAACAATAAAATCTGCATCTCTGCCCTCTTTTATCATTCCACATTTATCATCTATTTGACAGCTCTCTGCTGGAGTTTGTGCCCCCATGCGTACAGCTTCTTCAGGAGTTGAAATATTCCAATCTACAACATTTTTTATAGCTTGCTTCAACTGTAGAACACTTCCTGCAAGGTTATCTCCGTCTTTCAAGCGAACTTGACCATCGGCAACATATACAGGTAATTCTCCAAGAACGTAGTCTCCATCTGGCATCAAGCCAGCTCTCATACAATCAGTTATTAATGCAATGTGCTCTGAATCTTTCAATTCAATAATTGCACGTGCTGCATCAGGATGGACGTGGTGTCCATCACAAACTAATTCATCGTAAATTCCATTAAGTGTCATAGCGGCTCCTGCCATGTTAGGATCTCGGTGAGAGAATCCACTCATACCATTAAATGCATGAGTAAACATAGTAGCTCCTGCTTCGATTACTTCTTTGGCTTGATCAAATGTAGCTGATGAATGACCTAGTGAAACAACAACATCGTCAGAAGCTACAGCTTTTGTAAACTCAGCTGAACCCTTACGTTCTGGGGCAATTGCTATTTTTTTAATCATACCATTAGCTGATTCTTGCCATTCATTGAAAGCATCAACGTCAGGATCAGTGAAGTATTTAGGATTTTGAGCTCCCTTATGTTCTTCTGTAAAGAATGGTCCTTCAAAATAAATTCCTTGTATCTTAGCACCAGTGACAGATTGATAATTATCACCAATAGTTCTACATACATCATTAAGTTGTTCTCTTGTTGCTGTCAAAGTTGTAGGCAACCATGATGTAACACCTGCTTGCAATAAACCTTCAGACATTTCGTTAATCTTATTCCAATCATTATCCATGACATCATTGCCAACTAATCCATGAATATGAGTATCAACTAAACCTGGTGCAATCATTTGGTTAGAGTAATCAACGATTTCACCATTTGGTTTGTTATTTTCTGTGAAGTATTGGCCAAATTTACCAGAGTCAGTTACCTCTAAATATCCGCCAACCTCTGTTTTATTTGGTAGAAAGAATTTTTTCGCGTGAATATAATATGTCATTACGGTTCTCCTTCTAAATTGTCTAGTAATATTATAACAGCTTTCAATGGTCTATACCACAACGAACCTTTATAAATTTTTGGATAAAATAAAAAAGTCGCATTCCTGCGACTTTGATTTATTTTGATGCGTAAATTTTAACTTTGCTATCTATTATTCTTTCACATAAATCAGCATATGAGATGCCTGCAGCTTCAGCTTCACGAGGCATCAATGATAATGGAGTCATACCTGGTAGTGTATTTGCTTCCATTACATAAATTTCATTGTCCTTCATTAGGAAATCAACTCTACCATAGTTTTCCATACCAAGTGCTTCAAATGTATCCAATGCCATTTGTTGCATTTCTCTATGTAAGTTTTCATCCAATTCTGGAGGAGTTATAAAGTGAGTAACTGAATTTTCAACAAACTTGTGTTGGAAATCGTACCAACCTGTATCTACTGTAATTTCAACAGCTGGTAGTGGTTCGCCATCTACTACTGCAACAGAAAATTCACGTCCTTCGATGAATTCTTCTAGTAGAGCTTCCTTATCAAATCTAAGTGCATCTGCAACTTTTTCTTTTAGTTCAGATTCATCTTTAATAATATGTGTACCAACACTTGATCCACCGTTTGAAGGTTTTACAACCATTGGGAAACCAAATGGTATGTCACTTGCATTGATATTGCTTGTTTTTGTTGATGTATATTTAGCTGTACGTAAATTACTTTGAACAAAAACTTCCTTAGAAAATTTCTTATCCATAGCAATACCAGAAGCTAGTGATCCACTACCTGTATATTTAATATTGAAAACATCGAAAACTCCTTGAACTTTTCCGTTTTCACCATCTTCACCATGTAGTCCCATGTAAACAATATCTGCCATTTGACAAATTTTTAGAACATTTTTACCGAACAATTCTGTAGAACCGTCAGTTCTTAGTGCATTAATCTTCTCAGTTGTTAAAACTTCATCTGAAATAACTAAATTAGTTTCGTCTTCAGCTTCACTTGTAAATAAACCAGCTAATTCACTTTCTGGAATATCCAATCCTAAGAATGAGTCCACATATGCAACTTTATGACCTTTACTTCTTAATGCATTAGTAATTTTTACACCAGATGATAAAGAAACGTTACGTTCTGTACTTCTTCCACCTGAAAGAACAACAATTTTCACTTGTAAATCCTTCTTTCTTTTTTTATAAATTCAAATAAGCGAGAAATCCTAGAAACTATAGAATAGCATATTTCAACTGAAATCACTATTTTACTAAACTAGATTTATGATAATTTTTAATTTCTATAAAAATTCACATTTTTTTGGTTTAATATCGGTATAGGAGGAATTATCATGAAAAAATTTAAAATTCTCTTTCTAGCTATGTTAGCAACAATTTCACTTTTTGCTCCACTTACTCAGGTAGCAAAAGCTGACAGTTTAGATGAACCTGTTATGACACTAGGTACTTCACTTACATCTAGCCAAAGACAAGGAACTATTGATGTATTGAAGTCTCAGATAAGTTCAAGTAACTATAATACTCTTACAGTTACTGGTAACACTCTAGTTACATACCTAAATCCTAGTGGAAGTAACTTTAATTCTAACTCTGGTGTCTGGTCTTCAGCTGTTATTGAAAAAACATCTTCCGGCTCAGGTATCAATGTATCAATAGTTAATTACAATGGTTCTAACAATATAACTACAATCTCTGCTGACCAATACCGTAATGCTGCGTTAACAGCTGGTATTACTGATGCAAATATCTACGTAACATCTGCAACAAAGATTGATGGTTCAGGTGCTTTAGCAGGAATATATGCTGCCTATGCACAAAATGGTAATTCATTGAATCAATCTCAAGTCAACGCTGCACAAAAGGAAATTGGTGTTTTAAGTTCTATTACCCAAGCAAATGATGGTAAAGATGGTTACACTGATGAACAATTAAACAATGCTATTGCAGGAATTAAATCTGACATGGCAAAACAAGGTAGCAACATTACAGTTAACCAAATAACAACAATTGTTAATAACAATCTTCAACAAAATAACTTACAAAATATTATTACTGATAACCAAAAGCAACAAATTATTAATTTGATGGTTCAAATTAGAGATTCTGGTGCTTTAAAAGATTCTAACTTTAAAGATCAAGCTCAAAAATTAAGTTCTGATATTACTAGTCAGGCAAAAAACATTTTCAATAAATTAAATACTCAAGAGAATCGAAACTTCGTTCAAAAAATGTGGGACGGTATCGTTTCATTCTTCAAAGGACTATTTAGTTAAAATAAAAAAACCTAGCATATGCTAGGTTTTTTATTTTTCTAAATCTAAGTCTCCTCCGTCTAGAGAAATAACTAATTTGACACTATTATCAGAATCACTTTCTTTATATTTACCTGTCAAATCTCCACCACTTAAATCGTAATCCGATGATACTGTTCTATTTTTTTTATTCATCAAATCTACATCACCACCTGATGAATCAATGTTCACGGAATCCACAAGAGGATTGTCTATTGGCATAGTTACATCTCCACCATCAGTTGAGATATCAAATTTTACTTTATTTGATTTTGTAACATTACTACTTGTTTTATCCACAACTTCAACATCTCCACCCATAGTTTGAATAGAAATCTTATTTAGTTCCTCTTTATCTACTGGAATAGTTATTTTTAATCGATTATCTATCTTTGTTCCAAATAGAAATGTTCCCTTTCTAGGTACTGGGAAATTTAATTTCATTGTGGAACCTTCAACTTTTTTATACGAATCATTTTTTATAGTATTTTCATTGAAATAACCACTTATATCTAAATTGGAATTCTTTTTATTATCAATAAGAGTGATTAAAATATCAGAACTATCACCATCTATAGATATATCATTAGTGTTTTTTGTTAAAGATGTACTTAAATTATGATATTTAACCGATGTATCCTGATTTCCATAAACATAACTTAAAGAACCTACTATAAGCAATATAATTAACACAAAAACAGTGATAATTATGTTTCTTTTTTTCATATCCCCATACCCCTTAATTATTATATTAATAAGTATAGATCAATTCAGTTATAGTTTACATTCTATCCATAGTTAAATTTAATAATTCATCAACTCGGTTATTACCTGCATCATTGTCATGGCCTTTTGTCCATTCAAAACTTTTGTTGGGAATGGTTGGAAGTAATTCATCTAGTTCTTTCCAAAGTTCCAAGTTAGCAGGTACTTTGCCATCAGATTTTTTATAACCATTTGCTTTCCAGCTAACTAACCAGCCTTTGATAATAGCATTTAAAACATATTGAGAATCTAGAATAAATATTACTTTTTTGTCGTTTAATTCTAGATTATTTATTTTTTTGATACTTTCAATTAGTGCAGTAATTTCCATTTTATTATTCGTTGCACCAAATTCACCGTCGCTATCTTCTATTTTTTCGTTAGAAGTTTTTATTAAGTATGCCCATGCAGCTTTATCTGATGATAATACATGACCACCCTTAACATTGCCGTGATTTCTAGAACCACCATCTGTATAAACAACCAACTCAAAATCGTCCAAGTTAGAATATTCAAATTTCTTCGATGTTTCTTTCTTAGTTTTTGGAGTATACGTATCGTTCTTTATAAAGTCTTCCGCCTCTGATAAACTTGTAAAACTTTTATATCTTGCTCCAACAAAACCATCTACTTGTGCCTTGCATTCTGCCCAAGTGTTATAAATTCCAGGATTCTTTCCTATTCTAACTGCATAATATTTTTGCATTTTATTTCCTCTATCGACTCATTTTCTGTTTATTCGTATATAATAATATAATTATAGGGGTGACGGTATGAAAATTAATCAATACCCTGTTCTTTATGTTCATGGATTTCGCGGTGGCGATTATACAACGGAGAACTTGGTAAAATCAGCTTTAAAATATAACAACAAAAAAGAATACTTGAAGGCAACTATTAATACTTTAGGACAAATAACTTATGAGGGAAAATGGACCAAAGATAAATACCCAATTGTTCAAGTTGTTTTCAAAAACAAAATCATAGGTAGCAATCTAATGGCACGATGGCTCTCAAATCTTGTTTTTGATTTGAAAAAAAAATATAGCTTTGAAACTTATCATGCTGTGGGTCACTCACTCGGTGCAGTTGCACTTGTCTTGGCAGAGATGCGTGAAAAAAAGCTTACATATCTTCCTAAAATAAAAAATCTGGTTCTTATTGCTGGTCCATTCAATGGCATAATTGGCTTAGGAGATTTACCTAATGTTAACCAGTTAGGTCAAAATGGTCGACCTGCCTTCATGAGCCCCACGTACATGAGAATGTACATAAATAGAAAAAATATTTCTAATGAGATGAGAGTTCTCAATATATATGGTAATTTAAAAAATTACTCTAACAGTGACAAATATATCTCTGTAACATCTGCCAAATCAATCAACTACATCCTATCACCTAAAGTTATGGAGTTTGTAGATTATCCAGTTTCTGGGAAAAATGCCGAACATTCACTACTTCACGACGATTCAAATGTCTTAAGACTGATTAACAAATTTGTTTACTAAAAATTCACATTTATAAGTTATTATATATAATTATGGAAAATAAACTTAGTTCATATCATCCAATCATCACTGACAACTTCACTTGGGAATTCCCTACTTCATACAAATTGATAGATGTAGAAAAATTCCTCAATTTAAACAAAGATGCTACAATAAAATTTATAAGTCAGCGCTCCAAAACTCTAATGAGAAAAAAATCTATCACTTGGATTGTTTCCAAAAAAGAAAATCAAGTTATTGTTAGTTTAATCGATCTAACAAATGTGGATTTCTCTACAAAGTCTGGAGATTTATCGATAATTTTAAGTAATAATTTAAATTACGATGAAAAAAACGAAATTATTGATCGACTTATTTATTTTTTAAAAGAACAAATTTCCATCGTCAATATTAATTTAATAAACAGTAGTGAAGAGTCTAAAGACCTACTTTCAAACAATTTAAATATAAGGAGTTAATTACTATGGGATACTATGGATTTGGATTTTTTGATCCAACGTATATTTTGGTTATCATAGGTATCGTTATATCACTATGGGCCTCAATATATGTACGAACCACTTTCAATAAATATGATAAGTTTAAGAGTAAGCAGAATATATCAGGTGCTGAAGCTGCTCGATACATTCTGGATAATGCTGGTTTACAAGACGTTGAAATAAACGAAATTGCTGGTGAATTAACAGATAACTATAATCCCCGTGATAAAACATTAAACTTATCACAGTCAACACATGATTCTACTTCTGTTGCCGCAATTGGCGTTGCTGCTCACGAATGTGGACACGCTATCCAAGATCAAAAGAACTATATACCTATGAGACTTAGATCTTTCTTAGTACCAGCTGTAAATATTGGAAGTACTGTTTCAATTCCACTTATTTTTATCGGTATTTTATTCAGCATGAATATGACTTTGATAACTGTTGGTATCTGGCTATTTGCTATTGTGGTATTATTCCAAGTTGTTACACTGCCCGTTGAATTTAATGCTTCAGGTAGAGCTGTCAGAATATTGGGTTCTAGTAGTCTGATTGATAACGAAGAAGTATCACAGGTTAAAAAAGTTTTAACAGCTGCTGCACTTACATATGTTGCAGCGGCACTATCAAGTATTCTTCAATTATTGAGACTAGTTTTATTATTTAATAATCGTGATTAAATAATAATCGTGATTAAATATTTATACAGGACTTGATGTTTTTTCAACCAAGTCCTGTTTTTTATAGGGTGTATTGTGGGAGAAATTTATGATTAGTTTATGGATCATTGGAATTATTGTTGCATTACTTATTATCAATACGGTTGTTGCTTTAATAACTGTTTTTATTAAACCAAGAAGCACTGTTACAGTTTGGGCTTGGATTCTGGTCTTAGTTTTACTACCAGGTGTTGGTTTTATTTTATATGCTTTTTTTGGACGTGGAATTGCTCGAGAAAAGCTATTTAACTTTACTAGTCAGGAATACTTGGGTGTTCAACAAGTTAAAAAGATGGCTGTCACCGATCAGAACAGTATTCAATTAAATTCTGCAACGGATCAAACAAAGTATGCTAGTTCTGTTGTTAATTTCTTCAACAAAACTGAAACAACACCAATTACACATCATAATGAAGTTGAATTGATTTTTGATGGTAAAGAAAAATTCAAGAAGATGTTTGCTGACATTCGTGCTGCTAAAGAAACAGTACACGTTGAATATTATGCCTTTATCGATAGTGATATTGGTGATCAACTTTTATCTTTACTAGTGGATAAAGCCAATGAAGGATTAGAAGTCCGCGTGCTCTATGATCCATGGGGATCTACACATACAAAACCTAGTTACTTCAATCCTCTAAAAGAAGCTGGTGGTGAAGTAGTACAATTTATCACTGCAAAAAACTCTATTTCAAAAACTCGACTAAACTATCACTTACATAGAAAAAACGTAATAATTGATGGTTATATTGGCTACATTGGGGGATTTAATGTTGGTGATGAGTACCTAGGTAAATCTCCAAAATTTGGATATTGGCGTGATTCTCATGCTAGAATTTCTGGTACAGCTGTATTACTACTTCAAGAAAGATTTTTTATGGATTGGAATGCATCATTATCTAGAAGAGATGAGAAATTACCTTTCTCAGAAAAATATTTCCCTAGAGATCGCTCTAATAAAAATGCAAATATACCAATTCAAATTGTTGCTGATGGTCCTGACAACAACGAGGAAATTTTAAAAGATGGTTTCATTGATATGATCATGAAAGCAAAGGAAAGTGTCTGGCTTCAAACTCCATACCTTACCCCTGACGATGCAGTGTTCACTGCTTTGACTATTGCTGCTAGATCAGGAATTGACGTTAGAATAATGATTCCATGTATGCCTGATCATGCGTTCATCTACCGTGCAACACAATACTATGCAAACTTATTAATTAGATATGGTGTAAAAGTCTACACTTACGAAAATGGATTTTTACATGCAAAAACTTCTGTGATTGATGGGAAATACGGTTCTGTTGGATCAATGAACCATGATTATCGAAGTTATCAATTAAACTTTGAAATGAACGCCTTTTTCTATGATACAAATGTTGCGCAACAAATTAAGAATTCATTTTTAAATGATCTCGAAGTGTCTCATGAATTAACTCAAGAAATTGTCGATCAACAAAGTCCATGGTTAAAATTCAAACAAAGATTCTCAAGATTGCTGGCTCCAATACTTTAAAAAAAAGACATCCCAATGGGATGTCTTTTTTATATTATGTTATCGATTACTTCAACTTCTACGTCTTTGTTTAACTTAGTATCTAAGAAAGATCTGATTTCTTGATATGACCGGTTAAAGCTTAAATTGATTTGTCTTAATCTACTAGTTTGAAAAATAACTGATGATTTTGGTTTATCATTTAAATTAACACTGATAATAGTTACTCTTTGAATATCAGAGTAGTTTATAGCTCCAGAAAAGAAGCCACTGGCTATAATCTTTCTTGTTCCTAAGCCACCTATGCCACCTACCAATGCTGACGCAAGGAATTCAGCTACCATAATTATATATAGTATATTCGCATCAATACCTACTAATAGGAAAGCACCTATAAGAACAGTGTATATTAAAGCTGATATTTTATATATTGACCGTATCTCAATTTGAGACTGCCAATAGACACTATATAAACCACCGAGTAAGAAAAATATATCAATTACGATTAAAAATATTGTCATGATTAATCTCCTCTTTAATCCTTATTCTAAATGACTTAGTAACTATTAACAATAAATTTACCAATAAAGTCTGATTGATTGTTACAATTTGAACATTCGGATAAAATTTCATAATCTAAATAGTATTGATAAATAATATTTACGATTAAGTTAAGCAAGCCTAATTTTTTTGTTTTATATATTTAATTATCTTTAACAAAGTGTTATTATGATAGAGGTTAAAGGAGGGGACAACCTTGAGTGAAAATAAATCAAAACACGAAAGTATTATTCAACATGCTAATGGCCCATCTCTAGAAGAGATCAACAACACTGTTGAAGTTCCAACTGATGCAAGTTTCTTCAAAACTTTATTAGCATACAGTGGACCAGGAGCTCTTGTAGCTGTTGGATATATGGATCCTGGTAATTGGGTTACATCAATTGCCGGTGGTGCACAATATAAATACACATTACTATCCGTTATCTTACTATCCAGTTTGATCGCTATGTTACTACAATACATGGCTGCTAAACTCGGTATTGTAACTGGTAAAGATCTTGCTCAATTAACAAGAGAGCGTACATCAAAAAATGTTGGTATTATGCTTTGGATAGTCACAGAGCTCGCAATTATGGCGACAGATATCGCCGAAATTATTGGTTCTGCCATTGCCCTCAAGCTGTTATTTAACATCCCTATTCTATGGGGTGTAATAATTACCGCATTCGATGTCCTACTCCTACTTGTTCTTATGAAATTGGGATTCAGAAAAATCGAAGCCATCGTTGCCGCACTTATCGTGCTAATTTTAGGAATTTTCCTATACGAAGTACTACTTGCACAACCTAAATTTGGTGAATTAATGACAGGATTTATCCCTGAACCCAAGATTTTCCAAAACAAAGGTATGCTTTACCTATCACTTGGTATTGTTGGTGCTACTGTTATGCCCCATAATCTATACCTACATTCATCAATATCTCAAGCTAGAAAATATGATAAAAACGATGAGGATAGTGTAAAACGTGCAGTTAGATTTTCAACATGGGATTCTAACATTCAACTTACATTAGCCTTCGTAGTTAACGTCTTATTACTTCTACTTGGTGCTGCTTTATTCTATGGTACAAACAGTGACCTTGGTCGTTTTGTAGACTTGTACAATGCTTTACAAAACCCTAAAATTGCCGGTGCTGTTGCAAGTCCACTGTTGAGTACATTATTTGCCATTGCCCTACTAGCATCTGGTCAAAATTCAACAATTACAGGTACCCTATCAGGACAAATTGTTATGGAAGGTTTCATTCACTTAAAAATGAAGCTTTGGGTAAGACGTGTGGTTACTCGTCTACTTTCTATTATTCCTGTTATAGCATTTGCTATTATTTTCAGAGGGAATGAAGCCAAAATTGAAGAACTACTTACATTCTCACAAGTATTTCTAAGTATTGCTCTTCCATTCTCCATTTTCCCTCTTATTGCCTTTTCAAGTAATGAAAAATTAATGGGTAATTTTAAAAATGATGCTTGGATGAAATACCTTGGTTATGCTGTCGCAATTATTTTGACAATATTGAACGTTTGGTTAATTTATTCAACATTTATGCCATCATAATAAAATATAAAATTTGAGCAGAACTTCTTCGGAAGTTCTTTTTTTATAGTAAAATATAGATATTACTATAAAAGGAGCACACTAATTGAATGCAATTATAGATATGTATTCTCCATTTTTTGATTTACAAAATTGGAAGACTGTTATTGAATCAGGGAATGACTGGTTAATTATTTTATCATTGGTTATCATGGAATGTATTTTATCCGTTGATAACGCCCTGGTGCTAGCAACCCAAACTCAAACTCTTAAGACAAAAAGTGAACAAGAAAAATCACTGTTCTATGGTTTGATTGGTGCTTATATCTTTAGATTTTTAGTTATCGGTATCGGTGTTTACTTGATTAACTTCTGGTGGATTAAGGCCTTTGGTGCACTATACCTATTTTATCTATTTGTTAGTCATTTTATTCACCGTAACAAAGAAGTTGATCCTGCAGATATAAAGCCTCATGAAACAAAAGGTATTTACAAATATCTAAAGATTTCTCACTTCTGGCAAGTTGTTATTTCAATCGAACTTATGGATATTGTTTTCTCAATAGATTCCGTTCTGACTGCACTTGCTATTTCTGATAATCCTGTAATTGTCTTGTTAGGTGGTATGATCGGTATTCTAGCAATGAGAGGTATCGCTGAACTTATTATGGGTCTTATGCGTAGAGTACCCGAATTACAAGGAATGGCATACTTCTTAATTTTATTTATTTCTATCAAATTGTTCTTATCAATTCCAATGATTGATATTGAAGTTCCAAATATGTTATTTGTTGGTGTACTAGTTGTATCAATTATTATTACTATAATAATTCACCAAATTAATAACCGTAGAAAAAAATAAAATTCATAAATAATTCATATTTTCAAAATAATTACTTCAAACTATTTCATTATTATAGTAACCATAGATAAGAGATACACAAGCACCTCTTTCTATGTAATATTCCCCCCTATAATAATATATTCCCCTAAAAATACCTTTCCCCTGAGGTATTTTTTTATTGGATTAATTATATTTACAATCTTCACAAATTATTCACATTTATTATATATATAATTCATAGTTAACCTGTATATTAATAACCATAGAAGAGCTAATAACTCTTCTACCCCCCCTATAACATATTTAATCCCAAATACAATTTATATATTATATATTTAAAAGAACACCACTCCCCTTGGTGTTCTTTTTTCGTTTTGTTGACAATGTTTAAAAAATTGTCTATAGTTAATTAAAATTATATAGTCCTTTAACGTAGTCCCGTGAGACTAACAAGGAAAACACTTAGGCTTTTTATGTCGTATTTTCACGGGATAAAAGGCTATTTTTTTTACACTTTTTGGGGGAGATTTTAACTATGGACACAAATGATAAGAATTATCGTAATCCAGATGCAGTTCTTGATATCTATGATAAGCCGCCACTAGGTAGTTGGTTTATCCTATCTCTTCAACATTTATTTTCTATGTTTGGTTCAACAGTTTTAGTTCCACTGTTGGTAGGATTAGATCCAAGTATTGCGTTATTTAGTTCTGGTGTAGGAACAATATTGCATATTCTAATTACAAAACGACGAATTCCTGCATATATGAGTTCCAGTTTTTCATTCATTGTTCCTAGTATTGCATTGATGAAAACTGTTGGATTTCCTGCAGTTGCACAAGGAACGATTGCCGTTGGTGCTGTTTACTTGATTGTTGCATTACTTGTTGGTTTTGTTGGATATGGTTGGATAGATAAAGCTTTACCACCTATCGTTGTCGGTCCGATAGTGATTGTTATTGGATTAGCATTAGCTGGATCAGCTGCTACAGATTCTACAATGAATAATGGTACTTACGATTTAAAATTCTTCGGAATTGCCATGTTCACGTTGATAACAACAGTTTTTTTCAACATGTACTTAAAGGGATTTTTGAGTAACATCGCTATTTTATTAGGTATTATCTCAGGATATTTACTATCAGTGATACTTGGGGTAGTTAATTTCTCTAAAGTTGCTAGTTCTCCTTGGTTTGCATTACCAAGTTTTGAAATTCCTTTTATTAACTACACTCCTCATACAATTTATTGGGGTGCAATTTTAAGTTTTGCTCCTCTTGCTTTTGTCACAATGGCAGAACATCTGGGACATATCATGGTGCTTGATGAATTGACACATAGAAACTTCTTCAAAGATCCTGGATTACATAGAACATTAGCCGGTGACGGTACTGCTTCTATTGTTGCTGGATTGCTTGGTGGTCCTCCTATTACGTCTTACGGTGAAAATATTGGTGTTATGGCCGTCAATAAAATATACAGTGTATATGTAATTATCGGTGCCGCTGTTTTTGCAGCAGTATTTGGTTTTGTTGGTAAACTAAGTGCATTAATACAGACAGTTCCTGGACCAGTAATTGGTGGTATCAGTTTCGTACTATTCGGTGTTATTGCTTCAAATGGTCTAAAAATACTAATAGACAACAAAGTAGATTTTTCTCAAAAACGTAACTTAATGATTGGTTCCGTCATTCTAGTTATTGGTATTGGTAATGCAATGCTTCAAATTGGCTCATTCCAATTTAGTGGTATTGGTGTTGCTACAATATTTGGAATCGCTCTGAACCTAATACTTCCTAAAGAAGCTAGATCAGAAGAAAAAGAGTAACCTTTTAAGGTTACTCTTTTTTTATTGCCAATAAATTAATTAATTCATCAACTTGTGCTTTCAATTTCTTACCATTATCAGTATCACTAACGGTCTTCATTTTAACAGATTGTTCTATCACTCTTTTAGTTGATACAACATCAGTCATGTTTTGAATTGCCTTTTCGCGTGTTGTAAATGGCTCATGCGTTACAAGTTGTAATCCAAAGGAATTAGATAATAAGGTATATCCTCCAATTCCCGTGGTTTTTTGATATGGTTTCGACATACCACCATCGATAACAAAAATTTTGCCATTTGCCATGATTGGTGAATTACCAATTTTTACAGGGGTATGACCATTAATAATATGACCTTGTTCTTTATCCAAATCAAATTCATCAAACAAAATATCAGCGAACCATTCTTCTTTTCTCAATGAATAATAGGGATTCTTATGTTCTTTATGTAAATCCTTATCCTCTATAAAGTATCTCTCAAAAGTAGTCATAGCTGATTTACCAAACAATGGCGATAACTTCCCTGTCCAAAGATACCAAATCAAATCCGATTGAATAGAATCATCAACTGAGGGATGTTCAAATTTATTAAATATGTTTTGTTCAAAATAATCGAATAGTTGTCGACCTGAGTAAACTTGATTATTCATTTGAAATTGAAGCATATTTCCAGATTTATCAACTGGAACACAACCATGAATTAGAAGATTGCCGTTATTTTTTAAATACATAGAACCATGTTCTACCATGTACTGTAAGTGTCTGCGCAAACTAACTGAACTAATAAATTGCTTAGCTAGATCATCGATTATTTCTTGTTCACCCTTTGTTAATTGATACGGGTTATCAGGATCAACTAATTGAAAGCAGCCATTTTTTATATAATAAATTCTATCAGCAATCTTAATTTTTTGACCGTCATCAAATAATTTTTCCAATAATTTACGGTCTTCCATTTTAAATTCAGGTCTACGGTCTATTGCCTGACCCTCTAGCTTAAATTGAATAATAGCCATAGCTTGCTGAACACAATTATCAATGTTTTGTATTTCTGCATCGATAGTCTTACCTGTATCTGATTTTGGATTGAATGAGTCCAAAGGTTTATAATTTTCTACAGCAAATTTTTCCAATTTTGACGTATCGATGTTATAAGCTTCATTTAACAGATTTAAATTATCATATCGCGAACTTATTCTGACAAGATTAGCTACACAAAGCTTTGAACCTGATGCACTACCAAGCCAGAGAATATCATGATTACCCCATTGAAAATCGACTTTAACATTTCGATGGATTAGATGCTCAATAATGAGATCCGGATGAGGACCTCTATCATAGACATCCCCTATGATATGAATATGATCAACCACTAGTGCCTGAATTGTATGGCAAGTGGCAATGATGAACTGGTCTGCCATACCCAATTTGATAATACTATCCATTACATCAAAATAATATTTATTCTTTGTTGCCTCAGCTCTATCAACATATAATAATTCTTCTGTGATATAAACAAAATCTGCATCTAGAGCCTTTCTAACCTTAGAACGTGTGTATTTTTTGGCAGTGTACTTTAATAACTGTATTAGTTCATTAAAAGTATTTAAATACCACTGAACTAATCTATCCTCTGATGTAAATTCACTTTTTGTTTTAGATAAAATCTCAGATGGATAGTAAATAAGAAAGGCTAATTTCTTCTGATTTTCCTCAGTTAATTGTCCTGTAAATATCTCAGATATTTTTTGTCTTGTATTACCCGAACCATTACGAAGAATATGAACAAATTCATCATACTCACCATGAACATCACTAACAAATTCTTCAGTTCCCTTTGGTAAGTTTAAAATAGCTGAAAGATTGATTATTTCAGACTTTATTTCATTATCATTTAAAAATTGTTGTTTCATGAACATACCCTTCCTTTCAAATATAGAAAGCACTTACATAATAGCATTATCAAGGCTAATTTTATATTTAATTATTCTAATTATTATTTGAGGATAATTTTTTATGAATTATTTGAATATTAATGTAGAATTAAGATATCAAGGAGGATATTCATATGTCATTATCAATTGATTCAAAAGTAACTTTAAATAACGGTGTGCAAATGCCTCAATTTGGCTTGGGTGTTTGGCAAACAAGTAATAAGAATGCCTCACAATCTGTCCAATGGGCAATTGCCAATGGTTATCGTGCCATTGATACTGCCAAGCAATACGGAAATGAGGCTGGTGTAGGTGATGGTCTTAAAAAGGCTATTGCAGATAATAATCTAAACCGTGAAGATATATTTTTAACTACAAAAATATATGACGGTGATCAAGGTTACGATTCAGCCATAGAAAACTTTGAAGGACAATTGAAAGCACTGCAAGTTGACTATGTTGACCTGCTTTTGGTTCACTGGCCAGTAACTGATAAATATCTTGATACTTGGCGTGCTTTGGAAACAATCTACAAGGAAGGCAAAGCCAGAGCTATTGGTATATCTAACTTTGACATTATTCGTATGAAAGATATCTTGAAACATGGCTCTGTCAAACCTGCAGTTAATCAGATGGAATTCAATCCACTATGCCAAGAAGATGATATCAAAGCATTCTGTGATGAAAACAATATTTATCTTGAAGCATGGTCTCCACTAGGTAGTGGATCTGTTCTCAATGATTCTCGTCTACAAAAATTTGCAGATAAGTATAACAAGACAGTTGCTCAAGTAATTCTTCGTTGGGATTTGCAACGTGGAATTATTACAATTCCTAAGTCAATTCATGAAGACCGTATCAAACAAAACGCTGATATTTTTGACTTCGAATTGTCAGATGAAGATGTTCAAGAAATTAACAATTACAATATAGAAAAACGTGCAATCTGGTATGGTGATTTCTATTGGTATGGAAATCCTGAGGGATATCGCGATTCAGTTTCACATATTGAAGACTAAAAAAAGATCACCTTCTAGGTGATCTTTTTTTATGATGCTTGTTTTACTAAACTTGTAACACCATCGTTAAATGATATTAACCCATGATCTTTATCAATCATAGCGCCAGAAAGTTTGTTTTCAACTATAACTGCAAGGAATTCTTCAAATCCTAGTGACATACCTACAGTTGCCCATACGTGTGCAAATGCTGCATCTAGATCCAAGACTGTTACTTGTTCCAAAGTAGTATTTTGATCATATTCATAATTTGTTAAATCAGGTTCACCACTAATGGTAGCAATTGATAAGTTTTCTACGTTATATTCTACTGATTCACTAGCATCTTCAAATCCTTTAATTTGAACACCCCACTGGAATTCACTGTCAGGATCTGTAGCAAATTTGATATCACTGCCAGCATTCATAGATATACCTACAATATTTTTATTAACTAATAAAGGACGTAGATACTTGTTAAATGTGTCTTCCATAGCCCAAGAAACGATTATATCTGATGGATTATACTCTTTTTCACCAAAAGCTGAATAAGCATCTTTTGTAACTGATTGGATAAAAATTGCTTTTGAATAGATAGATTGAAAGTCTGGTGAGTTTACAAGATCATAGTTTTCACCATGTCTATAGTTATTAATCATTGAAGTTGGATTAGTTAGTGAAAACTCTTCTTGAATTCTTTCCATGCGTTCTGAAATTTCAGCAGTAGCTTCATTTAAACTATCTTGTACATCAGCATTTAAATCAGTTGCAGCAATTTTTATTGTAATATTTGTGTCCATCTTGTTAATTACCATTGCTGGATAATAATACTTGTTAAATAAATTTTTCATAATTAAGTCCTTCTCTCGATTTACGTTGTCTATGTTTTTAATTTCTATTTATTAACTTGAAACCAAGTATATCGGGATTTTTTGAATTAATTATGAACATTGTGGGTAGTTAATAGGAATAATTAATTAATAAAAAAAGAAGCTTAATAATAAAACATTAAGCTTCTTTTTTCTTACCCATTGAAAAGAATATATTTAAAATTATTGCTGCAAAACTACCAATTACAAGACCGTTATTTAAAATAGTTTGTAAAGTTGATGGTAAGAAATGAAGTAGATTTGGTTGAACTGTAACTCCCAATCCTAAACCAATAGCTACTGCAATTATTAACATATTATCGTTATTTAAATTAACTTTTGATAACATACGAATACCTTCAGCACCAACAGTACCAAACATAATTAACATGGCCCCACCTAGTACAGATGTAGGTATCATAGTTGCAATTGCACCTATCTTAGGTATCAATCCTAGTATTATAAGTAAGAATGCTGAATAATACACAGGTTTTTTACTCTTAATTCCAGATAATCTAACCAAGGCCACATTTTCTGAGAATGTTGAGTATGGAAATGTATTAAAGATACCACCTAAAACAGCAGCTAATCCTTCAGATACATAACCTCTTTGTAAATCTGATTCATCTAATTTTCTATCAGTGATCTCAGCTAAAGCATAGAAAACACCAGTAGATTCAATCATACAAGTCAAAGCAGCTAGAATCATAATTAATGACGATGACCATTCAAACTTGGGAACATCGAAGTAAAATGGTCGTGGTATTTGGAACCAACTAGCATCATTAAAACTTGCTATTCCTACTTTTCCCAATCCGGCGGCCACTAGTGAACCGGCAAGAATTCCAATTAAAACAGCAGTTCTTTTGATAAATCCTCTACCCCAAACATTGATAATTAAAATAAGTAATGCTGTAGAGAATCCTAGGATTAAATCAGTTGGATCTCCAAAATTTTTGGCAGTTGGATCTCCACCACCAATATTTTGAAAAGCAACTGGTATCAAAGTAAATCCAATTAATGTAATCAATGAACCAGTTACAACTGGTGGGAAAAATCTCTTTAGTTTCGCAAAGAACTTGGCTACTACCATTATAAAAATTCCTGCAATAATAATAGAGCCATACATATAGGCAAGTCCAAAATGCTTACCTATATTTTGTAACGGTGTTACATACTGAACAGCCGCACCTAGAACAACGGGTAATCCGACACCCGTAAGTGGTGTTCTTTTTAGTTGAAGTAACGTAGCGACCCCACACATGAATATATCCACTGAAATCAAATATGTCATTTGTTTAGCGGTAAATCCTAATGCAGCACCGACCAAAAGTGGTACAAGCACATCTCCCGAATACATTGCAAATAGATGTTGAAATCCTAAAATAAGATTCTTACCAAAGGATTGCTGTGGTTCCTCGTTACGAATATCCATAGTCCCCTCCAACATTAAGTTTTGAAAATTATATCACTTTTTCAGAAAGGATTGAATGACTTAATCAAATGAAAACAAATTCATTTCAAATTTAATGTGATAATATGAAAGTGTCGATTAGGAGGAAGTTTAAAAATGAAAAAAAATCATTTAGATGATGCTTGTACAACAATTTTAGTTGGAAAGAATGCTAGTATTGATGGTTCTACTATGATTGCTAGAAATGATGATACATTTTTAGCAGTTTCACCACACAGTTTTGTCATGAATCCTGAAGTAAAAGGTGAAGAAGGACGTACTGTTAAATCTTGGTTAAATAAATTTGAAGCTCCCATTCCAGCAAATGGTCATAAGTGGCCAGCTGTTCCCAATGTTGATTATAAAAAACATGGTTACTATGACGAAAGTGGTATTAACGGAGTAAACGTAGCAATGTCAGCTACTGAAAGTACATATGGTAATGAACGTGCATTGGCATATGATCCACTAGAAGTTGATGGTATGGACGAAGATACTATTGTGAGAATGGTTCTTCCATATGTAGATTCAGCCAAAGAAGCCGTTCAAAGAACAGGTAACTTAATTAAAGAATACGGATCTCCCGCTGGAAACTCAGTTTTATTCAGTGATAAAGATGACGTTTGGTATATGGAAATTGTTACTGGTCATCACTGGGTAGCTCAACGTATTCCCGATGACAGTTATGCCATAGCAGCAAATCGTGTTTCTATTCAACAAGTTGATTTTGATGATTCAGAACAATTTATGTGGTCAGATGGTATCCAAGAATTCGTTGAAAAATATCATCTTAACACTGACCAAACTGGATGGAATTTCCGTCATATATTTGGTACAGATAATATGAAAGACCGTCACTACAATACTTCTCGTGTATGGTATGGTCAAAGATACTTTAATCCTGAAATTATTCAAGATCCAGAAGATGGCGAATTACCATTCATCATGAAGACAGATAAAAAAATTACAGTTGAAGATATAGAGTATGTACTAGGATCTCATTACAATGAAACTCAATATGATCCACTAGGTACAGGTTCTGATGAAGATAAATATCGTTACCGACCTATCGGTCTAAATAGAACTCAGAATTCTCATATTTTACAAATTAGAAATGATGTACCCAAAGAATATGCTGCTATTATGTGGTTCTGTTTTGGATACCCTACATTCACTCCATTTGTGCCATTCTACACAAATATGGATGAAACACATGAATCATATCGAGATACCGATTTAAAATTCAATTTCAAAGATGCTTACTGGATGTTCAATTCATTGGCTGTTCTAGTTGAATCTCATCATAAAGAATTCATTCAAGATGATATTGATTGGTTAACAGATTTGAAACAAGAATTCAGAACATTCATTGCAAAAACTGACGAAGAAGCAGCAACAAAATCACCTGATGAAATGTCAGCCTTCCTTACAAAGAAAAACAATGAATTAACTGAAGAAGTACAAAATAAAGTTCATGATTTCTTTGGTCAACTTTATACTAAAGGAATTACCTTATCTAAACTTACATTTAATATGGATAAAAATCTTTAATATAAAAAGCTTAACTATGTAGAATATAGTTAAGCTTTTTATTTTTCGAATCGCTAGAAAAACCAATTAAGGTAAGTAATGCTACAATTAAATTATTATTAGTGATATTCTGTATCCTATAAATAATATTAGCCAAATATTTAATGTTGTAGGTATAATAGAAAATAAGAATTTATTATTAAAAGGGGAATTATTATGGAAGAAAAGAACAAATTAACTTCCGGTACTTTGCGTAGGGGATTTTGGCTTGCATTTGCTGCTTCATCTCTTTGGGGTATTTCCGGTGTTGTAATGCAATTGGTAGCCAAGGATTTCCAGTTACCTGCTGTTTGGTTTATTGGAACAAGAACTACCGTAGCGGGAGTTCTATTATTGGTGATTTCTTTATTCGTATTACCAAAGAACCAATTCTTCGCTATTTTTAAAAATTGGAAAGACACTCTCACTTTAGTGGCGTTTTCAGTATTTGGATTATTAGCTAATATGTATACCTTCTTTTATGCTATTAAAACTGGTAATTCATCTACAGCTACGATTCTGCAATACTTATCACCATTGTTTATCATGGTTGGAGCTGTATTGTTTTTCCACAAAAAAGTACTTCGTGTAGACGTAATTTCATTTGTACTCGCATTAATTGGGGTTGTTCTTTTAATTACTCGAGGAGATATCAGTCATCTTTCAATACCTGTTAGTTCACTACTTTGGGGTATCGCATCTGGTGCTACTGCTGCTTTATATGTAGTTATTCCTCAAAAGCTAATTGCAAAGTATAATGGTTTGCTAATCACTGGTTGGGGTATGTTGATTGCTGGTATTATATTTAATTGCATTCGTCCCATATGGGTCAACCCACCAAAGATGGAAACAAACGCTATTATAGGTGTTTGTGCTGTTATTTTAATCGGTACTGTTGGTGCTTTCTTACTAATGGTATTCAGTACAAAATATACAACTGCAGCCACTGTAAGTATTACAGATGCTGTTCAACCATTTGTCACACTTATTCTAAGTATTCTATTCTTAAGTTATGACGTTAACTTTATAGAAATTCTAGGTGCTGTTATTGTTGTATTTGCTATTTATATTCTAAGTAGATACGACACTGGTAATAAATAATTTCGGAGGTAAAGTATGAAAATATTTGGATATGGAATTAGAGAAGACGAATTACATGCATTAAATCAATGGATTGACAACAATCCTGATGTAGAAGTTCAATACACGGATAAGACACTCACACCTGAAACTGCTGCCTTAGCAGAAGGAAGTGATGGAGTTGTTACTTTACAAACTACTCCATATGAACGTGCTGCACTAGAAAAGCTAACTAGTTTTAATATTAAATATATCTCAATTAGAAATGTAGGATATGATAATTTTAATCTTCAAGATCTATCTGATTTAGATATGACATTAACTAATGTTCCTGTCTATTCTCCATATGCAATAGCTGAACACGCTTTACTTCTTGCCGGAAGATTATTAAGAAGAGTTCCAGAAGTGGACAGAAAATTTGACGAAGGTGACTTCACTTGGGCCCCTACTATTGGTAAGGAACTTAGAGAACAAACTGTTGGTATCATTGGTACAGGTCATATTGGACAAGTCGCTGCTCAAATGTTTAACGGTATGGGTAGCAAAGTTATTGGTTATGATGTTTCTGAAAAAGACAATTTCAAAAAATATGGTACATATGTTGAAAGTCTAGAAGAACTCTATCAAATTTCTGATATTGTTGATTTGCACGTTCCTCTTTTTGATAGCAACAAATATATGATTAATGACGAATCCATCGCCAAAATGAAGGATGGAGTTTTCATTATAAACGCTGCCAGAGGAGAACTGATTAACACAAAATCTCTTATCAAGGGACTAGATTCTGGTAAAATTGCCGGAGTTGGACTTGATGTATTGGACAATGAAAATACTGTCTTTGGTAAAAAAATAGGTAGTATTGAAAATATTTCTGATCCGGATATCAAGAATCTTGCAGAACGAATTAACGTTATCATCACACCTCACAATGCATTCTATACAGAAACAGCTGTTTATAACATGATTACTGTTGCATTTGACTCTAGCAAAAAATTAATTTCTGGTGAACAACCTGAAAATATTGTAAAACCTAAATAAATACAAAAAAAGAAGTTGCCATAATGGCAACTTCTTTTTTATTTTAATTAATAAAATACTCTTTTAACACCTGCAATGTTTCCTCTGTTAGACCAAATACTTGAAATTTGGACTTTTGAAGGCCATGAATCAATCATTGTATTTCCATCTAATAAAATTCCGACGTGCCAAATCACACCAGTGCTGGGATCAGTGAAGAATATCAAATCTCCTCTTTGTCGATCAGCAAATCTAATTGATTGAAAATTATTATCTTGCCACATCAACCTAGAATTCCATTCATTTCCTGGTTGAGCATGTTGGATAGATGAATATCCTGATGTATCAATTCCTGCAGCATATAGTGATTGAGTAACTAGACCTGAACAATCAACGCCATAATATGGATAGCTTGAACCACCTGAATACCAAGGTTGTCCTAAGTATTGTCTTGCTTGATTAATCATTGCTTCCACATAATCACTTCTTGTTGATTGTTTATTTATAGCTAATGGAGCCACATAAGAATCTATATCATACCAATCTGATTCGGAAAATCCCATAGCTTTCCATGTTGCAAGATCTGTAATTCCTGTAACAGGTAAACCTACTCGAGATTGAAGATTTCTTACCGCATTAATACAGGCGCTATCATAAATAGTGTGCTTGTTTGATAAACCAAAATGTCCTCTTACCAAAGCTACTTTAACACCTTCTACACCACTATATAAATCGTATCCTACATTTCCTTGCGGTTGTATTTGAGTGTACTGTATCTGATACATTCCAGATGGATTCTGATATGCCGGACTTTGACTTGGATCATATGTAGTTGAATCATTACTGTTCAACCAAATATCAGTCGCAATTTGATAATATGTAACACCATCAACCACGACAGTGCTAGAATATTTCCATTCTGAACCACTGGGTAAAATAGTCCCCAATTGGTTTACATCATTAGAATCAGATAAGTATGAATATTCCATTGCTCCCCAAGACTTAACTCTTAAGTAGCCACTAGAATTTGTATTTTCTGATGACAGTAATGTCTTAGTACTTTCAGTAAATGCAAAACTATCTTGCTCAGTGCTCTGTGCGTAAGTTGATACTGGTTGCCCCAATAACAATATTGTAGAAAATGAAGCTAATAAAACTACCCTATTCAATTTTTTCATATATTAATCCCCTGCCCAAATGTATTAATAAAATAATATCATAAATAAATTATTCTATACAGTCTGAATCCAACCTTCAGGTGCTTCCACATCTCCAAATTGAATACCTGTTAAAGTATCATATAGTTTCTGACTAACTGGTCCTACCTCTGTCTCACTATAAAATACGTGGAAATTACCGTCGTGTTCTATTCCACCAATTGGTGAGATAACAGCTGCTGTCCCACAGGCACCTGCTTCTTTGAATTGATCTAATTCATTTATATCAATTTTTTCTTCAGAAACTTTCATACCGAGTCTATTTTCAGCTAACCACAACAATGAATACTTAGTTATACTTGGAAGAATAGATGGTGAAATAGGAGTTTTGAATTCATTGTCTTTAGTAATACCAAAAAAGTTGGCCGCTCCTACTTCTTCAATATATCTATGCTCTAGAGGATCTAGATAGACACAATCCGCAAAACCTCTACCTTTTGCGTCTTCCTCAGGCAATAGACTTGCAGCATAATTACCACCAACTTTAGCTTGACCAGTACCTCGATGAGCTGCACGATCCAGTTTAGAAGTTGTAAAATTGACTGGTTTTAAACCACCTTGAAAATAACTTCCAACCGGCATAGCAAATACAGTAAAAATATATTCAGAAGCTGGACTTAATCCGATATTTTCACCTACACCAATGATTAATGGTCGAATATACAAAGTCGAACCAGTCCCATATGGAGGTACAAAATCTCTATTAGCTGAAACCACTGATTTTACTGCTTCCACAAACTTATCTTCAGGATATTCCGGCATTAACAATCTTTGACATGATTTTTGTAATCTTTTAGCATTTTGGTCTGGCCGGAACAATTGAATTTTATCATCTTTAGTTCTATATGCCTTCAATCCCTCAAACGCCTGTTGACCATAGTGAATTGCCGGAGAACCCTCATTAATAGATAGGGTACTATCTTCAGTCAATCCTCCATCTTGCCATTCTCCATCCTTATAATGTGCCAAGTAACGATATGGCAAGTCCATATAATTAAAACCTAAGTTGTTCCAATCTATTTTATTTGCATCTGCTTTTACCATAATTATTCCACCTTTCATTCTAAAAATTAGAAATTAATTAGAATTGTTAGTTAAATCGTAATTTGTAATCGTTACTTTGTCAATTATTACAGGTATTATTAATATAATAAAAAGAACCCAACACTTAATTGTGTTGAGTTCTTTTATTTAAACAAATTTGTAATGATGATAAGCACTATCATAGCAACAAAAAAAATAACATTTAAATTTAGATTTTTTTCTTTATTGTATCTATATATAATCACTGATATAACAGTAGACAGCAAAAGTGCCATAAAAATTATCATTTTTACCTCTCATTAGATAATATGAAATATCTTTAAAATAATATACGAAACATGTTGGAATATAAAAACAAATATGAAAACTTCATCAGGTCCAAATTTCTTAATAACTCTTCTAAAACTAGGAATAGTCTCATAAAGTATAAACCCTACGAGCAAAAGTATACTTAACAAAACTAAATATCCTACTATATCGTGGTATAAACCTAGAAAACTAATCATCTACAACACCTTCTAATACAAAAAGTCTTGTTTTATAAGTAAAACAATACCACACCTTCAGATTAATAAATATGAGATTAATATATAAAAAAACACAATGCTTGAATTAATCAAACATCGTGTTTTATTTTCCAATTAGGAAATTATTTTGAAGCTTTTTCATCGCGACTCTTTAGAAAGTTGATAACTTCTAAAGTTTTCTTTTGACGATCTGTACCGTTCTGTGCGTTTACGGGACGGCGGTGACCTGTCATACCTTTATGATTATTTTGTGACATCGAAAATCCCTCCTCCCTTTCTTACTTGAATGTTACTAACCTTAATAGTATAAATGGATAACTTTATTTTTTCAAGTGTTATTTAAGCCCAGTTACCATTTCTCATAACTGGAACTGCTGAGCCATCTTCTAAAATACCATCAATGTTCATATCATCAGACCCTACCATAAAATCTACGTGTGTTTGAGATACATTCATACCATGCTCGCCGAGCTCTTCATCTGACATCTTGGTACCACCTTGAATGTTAAATGGATATGCGGCACCTATCGCCACATGATCTGATGCATTTTCATCGAATAAAGTATTATAAAAAATAATTCCTGACTCTGCTATTGGAGATTTTTGAGGTACCAGTGATATTTCACCTAATGAATGAGTTCCAGCGTCAGTTTCAATAAGATCTTTTAAAATTTCCTCTCCAGTGTCAGCTTTGGAATCAATAATTTTACCATCTTTAAATGTTAATTGGATTCCCTCTATCAGACTTCCAGAATAACTTAATGGCAACGTAGAACTAATTACTCCATTAATATTTCGATTATCAGCCGAGGTAAAGACTTCCTCTGTTGGCATATTGGGAACGAAGAAATTGCCTGAAATATCATTAGTTCCAGCAGCCTCCCAAAGATGATTCTTTGGTAAACCGATTGTTATATCAGTTTTAGCTGACTTATATTTTAATGCTTTAAATTGATGTTTATTTAACCAATCTGCTTTTTCATTTAAAGTAGAGATTTGTTTATCCCATGCTAGTTCTGGATCGTCTTGATCCACTCTAGTTGTCTTAAATATTTCTTCCCATAACTTATCTTCTGCTGCTTCTGAAGAAAGATCTGGAAATACTTTTTTTGCCCATTCTTGATCAGCTGCTCCTACAACTAACCAGCTAATATCATTATTTTGAGTTGATTTACGTACTGATTTCCAAGCTTCTCCCAGTGACTTCTGATACATTGATAATCTTTTAGAATCAACATCCTTAAGTTCATCTGGTGCACCCGATAATACAGATATTCTTGAAGCCTTCTTTTCCATCAACTGATCTGCCTTTTGAGAAACATATGCAGGTTGATTTTGAAGTCGATCTTCACTAGCGTGATTCAAAAAACCCTTTGTAATCTCTGAATCATTCCACTCAACTACAACCTCATTAGCACCTAGTTGATAAGCTTGATCAACAATTTTTCTAGCTAATTTCAATTGATTAACACTAATATATAGTATTATGGTTTGTCCCGGTTGAACGTTTACACCATTTTGTGTAATTAATTTAGCATACTTGTCTAACTTTTCATCAAAATTTGGTAATGTCATAATAATACCTCCAGTATTGGTTTTTTCATTCTATCACTAATAATATTGTTATATAATAAAAATTATATTAAATAAAATATTATGTACGAGGACAAAATTATCGAAAACAGCAAAAGATCAATCATTCAAAATTTGAGTTACATCTATTTTTTAGTAATCGGGGGGCCCGCTCTATATATCGGCTTCATTGCATCATTAATGTCAGTAGCGGCCTCACCCAATCCATATTTATGGCTTTGGGTGGAAATGATCATTGTTATACTTGTAGTACCTCTAATTCTAATAACTTTGTTGCATAAAAACTATAGTTTTATTTATCCTATAATTTTAATAGTTTGGGGTGTCATTACATTTTTTCAAATCATACCCCTAGTAATAATTGGTGTATCTGGTTGGATATACAATGATTACCATAAAAAACCTATTGAATCAACAAAAACAGATCAGCAAAATGACGAGAATTGAGCATAAATATTGTATAGCATAATTACAATTAGCACTTATATTTATAATATTAAAAACAGATCTCAAAAAGAATGAAAAAAATAACTTACGAGGATTTTTTATTTATGCTAGGCTAGATATCTAGTAATAAATAAGGAGTTTTAAAATGCCAAGAAATTTAAAAGAAGAATTACTATTTACTCTTGTGATGGCCGGCTTGATGGTTTTAGTCATGGCTGGTTATAACATTGCACTGAATGATGGATTTAGCGATGGATATGTCATGGAAGTATTGAAGGGATACCCTCTAGCATTAATTTTTGCTGGTGCTGTAGATTTGATAATTGTTGGACCAACAGTTAAACATATATTTTTCAAACACATGATTACTGATTATATGAAACAAAAACAAATCCGTATTGCTTTAGCTATCTCAACTATGATGGTTCTAGGAATGGTAACTATCATGTCAGCATTTGGAATGGTTATGCAACAAAGTTTTGGTAGCAATATCTTACTATCATACCTACATATCTGGATTTTCAATCTTATTCTTGCTCTACCTTTACAAATACTTTTAGTAGGGCCTATCGCAAGAAAAATCTTAGCTTCTGTTCAAAAAACCGCAGAATAAAGATAGAGACTTATAAATAAATATTATTATATAAAAAAGAGTAATTACTAATTTTTAGTAATTACTCTTTTTTTGTGGACATTTGAATTAGCTAAATAATAGCTATTTAGCATTATGTTTATTTTATTAGAGAAGTCTTAATAATTGAAATGATGTATGATAGTGTTAGCCTACAGTTGAATAACTATTAGGGGGAGAAAAATGAAAGACTTTACAAATAAGAATGTAACCTTACCACTTACACTAAACCTCATTATTACCTTTGGTAATTTCTTTTCACTTCCTTTTTTAACGTTACTACTTCAACACAGAGGCATGAAATTAACGCTTATCGGAATAATTTTAGGTATCCCATCATTTATATCATTTATTGCTAGTCCTCTGATTTCATATCTACTAAATAGATATTCCCCTAAACTAATTATGTTTATTTCATTCTTCCTAATAATCGTGGGATTCTCAGGTTATACCTTACTTCAAAGTTTTTACGGATTAGCATTAAGCGCTTGCCTAGTAGGTCTAGGTTTTTGTATTTACAATCCTATTTATCAAACACTATTGTCAAGTCTGCCAGGTAAACAGTCAGATAGAGCCATGATGACCAGTTATTGGTTAGCCAATCTAGCTGGAGCAATAGGTCCTCTGGTTGGTAGTTTAATCGGTGGTGGTAAAAGCTCTAAACCATTCATACTTTACATTGTTCTTTTATTTATTGCGCTAATTCCAGTATCTCTAATTGATTACACAATAATAAAGGTTGATAAAGATAATAAAAATATTCTGAAAAACACTTTTTGGAGTGTGCTAAAGAATCATACTTTCCTACTACTAGCTTCAATTTATTTACTATATTTCATCATAGAAACTCAATACGATTCTTCTTTTGCTATTCATTTACAAGCCATAAGTAACAATGGAGCCAGATACTTATCATACATGATGCTTTCACTTACTGTATCAGTGTTGCTTTCCCAATTAATTGTAATGACTTTTGCAAAATACGAGAAATATAAATTGGAAATTTTTATAGGTCTAGTTCTATACCTTCTTGCAATTATTGGATTTATTTTAATTAAGAATGTTCTAATACTCTCAATTGTTGTCGGAAGTCTGCTAGGTGTTGGAGAATCAATGATAGGCCCAAGAATTCAAATACTGATAGGTAAATCTGTTTCACCTGAACAAAAATCCACGGCATTCACATTAAATAATGGATTTGGTAATATTGGTTATTCTCTAGGACCCTCTTTAGGGTTATCACTTATAGCATTCAACTTTAATCTATATGGAATTATATTGTTTGGTTTAATAATTTTAATAGGTTTTATATTCTTTCTATTTTTCAAATCTCAACCTTTATCTGCTGAAAAAGAATCATAAATTAGAAGTACTATGATAAAATGAGTTTAATATTTATTAGCGAGGTTGGTCATGAAACCAAAAACAACAGCTGTTCAGATTACCGGATACGTTATATGGGGAATTGAAACTGCTTTTATTATTTTAATAGGATTAATTGTAGGATTAGCTCTGGCAAATGGTGATAAAGGAACATTTACAGCTACTGAAATGTCTGTATTAATTTTTGTCGTTTGTTTGATAGGATTTTTTATGATTGCACTTCAAGTTCTTAGCTTCTTTGCAATTTTTAATCTGCATCGTAACTATTCAATGGTTTGGCCAATTATTTTGACAATAACTGCTGCTCTATCGTTTAGACTCATGTTAATCCCTTCAATCTGGGGAATCATTTATAATCTACAAAATAAAACCCACTCAATTTAATGAGTGGGTTTTTTATATTTTTAATACCAAGATGGCTTATCTCCGTCAGTGTTAGGTTTATTCACACCAATTGAATCACGAACGTAATCACTAGGATTTTTAGTTGTATCAACGACTACCTGAGCAATAGACTTACGGGATACTTCTGTACCTTTAAATGTATCCTCACGATGGGTAACTTCAAAGTTAACCTCATCATTATTAGTCAACCATGCAGGACGAATAATAGTATATTCGAGATCCGATTCTTCAATAACTTTGGCCGCTGCTGCATATTTTGTGATATATGATCCCAAAATATTATTATTCCATTTACCAAATTCACCTGGAACTTCATCGTATATACCAAGTGTTGATATCCAAATCAAACGTTTAACACCAGAATTGTCCATTGATTCTACGACAGATTTAGCTTGTTCTTCTATATTATCTCCTGCTACATTAGCATATACGATATCTACTCCATTCAGAGCATTGGACAAACTATTCTTATCAGAAGCATCGCCTTCAACAATTTCTACGCGATCACTTTCTTCAATAGACAATTTGTTAGGATGTCTTAAATACAATCGTAAATCAAAATCTGTTTGATCAAGATATAGTTCTTCGGCAATTTGTGCTATTTTGCCCCCAGCGCCCAATATCAATACTTTTGTCATAATTAAAGCCCCCAATTATTAAATTATAAATACAATATAATCCAATTTTTGATTTATTACAAAAAATATTTCTCATAACATTAAAAGCTAGTTTGTTAGTATTTTATCAATCTCCAATGATATACTTAGTGAGTAAAATAAAAATATTGCGAGGTAAGAAGTAATGACTAAAGTAATTATGGACTGCGATCCTGGTATTGATGACGCTATTGCGTTGACTGTTTTACTTGCTCATCCTGAAGCTGCTGATCTAATCGGAGTAACTACTATCGGTGGTAATGTACAACTTGATAAAGTGACAAAGAATGCTCAAAAGCTACTTACTTTCCTAGGATCCAACACTAAAATTGCTATGGGACAAAGTAATCCCTTAGTAAAAGAAATTGAAACAGCTGGAGAAATTCATGGAAAAACTGGAATGGACGGATATCAATTTCCTGAAAATAGCTTGGACTATCCTATAGCTAGTGACAACGCTATAACATTCATGAATGAAGAAATTACTAATTCAGATGAAAAAGTAAATATTGTTGCCACTGGTCCTCTTACAAATGTTGCTTTACTTCTTAAAACTTTCCCAAAAGTTGCTGAAAAAATTGAACATATCTATGTTATGGGTGGATCAATTGAACAAGGAAATATCACACTAGCATCTGAATTCAACGCTTATGTTGATCCTGAAGCAGCAAAAATTGTTTTTGACTCAGGATTGCCAATCACTCTTTCTGGTCTTAACTTAACTGAAAATAAAGCCTATCTAACAATGGATGAAATATCACAAATAAAAAATCTTGGCAAAACTGGTGAAATGGCTAGTGCTATTTTAGACTTCTACGCATCAGCTGAACGCGAAAAAGGAATGACTAAAATTCCGGTACATGATGCATGCGCAGTAATAAGTCTAGTTGCTCCAGAACTATTCACCAAGAGCGAAAAATTCAATATTGAAGTCAGTCTTACTAATGATCAATTCCGTGGTATGACTTATCCTGATAGACGTGTATATGCTCCAGATGATAAAAACATTGAAGTACTAGAAGATGTAAATCGTGAGAAATTTGTTCAATACATTTTTGATTCAATTCAAAGTCATAATAAATAAATTAAAAAAGCTACCCAATTGGGTAGCTTTTTTAATTATTAGCAACAACATCGTCATATGATTTTGTTCCTTTATAAATATCATCCTTAAGAGGATTTTTCTTAAACTTGTAAATACGATATAGATTTAAAATTAGAACTAAGATATTTGCAATCAATGCAATCGAACTAACTGTCATTAATGCTGCATTAGAATGGCTGCTCTTTACTGCAAATTGAGAACTTGTAACAAATGCTGGAACCGACATTGTGAACATCATCCAGAATGCTAGCGTTTGAGCACGAGCTTGTAACCATGTACCTCTTTTTACAAAGAAAGCTGCTAGAGTACATGAGATTAGCAATGCTGCTCCTGCATAAAATGAATGATCACCAACACAATTATAAACGTACGCAAAGTTCCATAAATCATAAGCGATTATCCAAGGCCAAATTTGATCAGGCCAAATCATATCTTTTTGCTTATCTTTACTAATAAATATTCCAAACCAGCCCGTAATTGTAATAATGTTTAGAATACCAGCAATACCGTTCATTATATTCCAGGCACCACCATTCATAAATACACCGTCAATCATTCCATGCATACCATAAACTTGGAAATCTCGAATAACTGCTTCAAGAATGTTTACACTTAAAATAATTGGTGGGAATAATAAATACCACTTGTTATTTTGCAATGATGGTATAAATCTTAATGCCATAAATCCTAAACATCCTGCTAACGCAGAATACACTTTAACCCAGTGGAACCAGGTACCTGTACTGCTACCTGGTCCGGCAGTAGTAGGCCAAACAAAAATAGTTAAAATAACTGGTACAGCAACAAACAAAATTAAAGCTATCCATTTATTTATCCTAGCAAGTTCATTTAAGCCCATTAATGCAGCTATAACTAGTATCCAAACTAAAAAGTCTGCCCCTGATATATTTTGAAATAGAAACATAATAATCACCCCGATATAATGAATTCTTTCACAAATTCATTGTATCGCAATTATTAAAATATTAATAGAGCAAAAAGAACACCCAGCAGGGTGTTCTTTAGTTTAGATCATATTTTTTATTTATGATAAGTACGATGACTATTAATCATAAAAGATCTATATATTTGTTCAGTTAATACGAGACGCATTAATTGATGTGGATAAGTTATCTTACCGAAACACAGTTTAAAATCTGCACGTTGATAGACTTCATCGCTAACTCCTAAAGATCCCCCGATTATAAATGTAATATCACTTGTTCCATAAGTTGATAAATCATCTATTTTTGCTGCTAACTCTTCAGATGTCAGTTCTTTGCCTCGAAGATCTAACAAGATAACATATTCTTTATCCTTTATCTTCTCAAGAATTCGAACTCCCTCTGCTTCCTTAACCATTTTTTCTTGCGCATCACTTAGCGTATCTGGTGCTTTTTCATCGCTACATTCAACTATTTGTAATTTACAAAATGCAGAAAGTCTTTTGGAATACTCTTCAATTCCATTTTTTAAATACTTTTCCTTAAGTTTTCCAACAGTTATTATCTTAATGTTCATCTATCTACTCCTACCCCTTAGTTTTTAACAATACTTATTCACATCTATGTGATGCATCGATATCTAAAGTAATTCATTAGTTATTAACAGCTAAAATAATGTTTGTGTTTTTCTCAATAGTGCCCTTTAAGCTTATTATATCAGCGTTAATTACTATTATTTATTTTATATTACTTAGTTATGCACAAGATCATTCTAATCTGTGTATAAAATTATACCTTGTTTTAAAAACGTTTTTCCACAGTTATACACAAGTTATTCACACCTGTGTTAAACGTCTTAAGAAATTCTTTACATTTACCCGAATTTTCTTAACCTTTTCTTAAACATTATTCAAAAAAAGACGTGAAACTATTATAAGTTCACGTCTTTTATCTTTAATCTGATGTTTTTTCAGTTAAATGCACCGATGCAGTTTTCAACTTACCATTATGATAATACTTAATTTTCACTTTATCACCAACTGATTTTTCATATAAAGCACTGTGCAAATCAGCTACAGAGGCAATTTTCTTACTTCCTAATTTAACGATAATATCATTTTTTGAAATTCCTGCTTTTTTAGCAACTGAGCCGCTATTTGTTTGAGCGACTACTACACCTTGTGTAACTGAACTCGGAACCTTCAATGATGTCTGAGAATCATCTGAGATTTGGTCTAAATCAATTACTGAAATCCCTAAACTTGGTCTCTCTACTTTACCATTCTTAACAAGTTGGTTAATAATTTTAACTACTTCATTACTTGGAATGGCAAATCCCATACCTTCAACAGAAGTACCATCAGTACCTGATGTTAGTTTCATAGAATTAATACCTATAATCTGACCATTAGAATTAACAAGAGGTCCTCCCGAATTACCAGGATTAATAGCTGCATCAGTTTGAATAACTGTGGCTTCTCCAATTGTTTGTCCTGTTGTTTGGTCCTGTGTTTGAACAGTTCTGTTTGTTGCTGAAACTATACCTTGAGTAACACTAGTTGCGTACTCGCTTCCTAATGGTGAACCAATAGCGATAACTGAATCAGCTGGTTGCACACTATCTGAATTACCAAATGATGCAATTGCTGGCACCTTATCTCCGTCAATCTCAATAACAGCTAAGTCAGTAGTAGCATCACTACCAATTAATTTACCTGTTAATTTTGTTCCATCTTTTAAAATAATCTCAATTTGATCTGAACCATCAACAACGTGGTTATTTGTAACAATGTAACCTTTGCCGTTTTCCTTAGAGTAAATTACTCCGGAACCTTCACTATACTCTTGTAGAGAATCTGAAGATGATGATGAATTTGAGCTATTTGAGTCTGATCCCGAATTATCTGAGCCGGATGAATCAGACGATGAGCTATCACCGTCACTACTATCACCAAAAAGATCTCCGAAAATTGAAGAAGAATCTCCCTGTATTTTACTTTGCTTTTGTAAATTAACAACGGAAACAACTGCTTCATCTACTTTATTGTAGGCTTTTGTCATGGTACCCGTCGATTTGGTAGAACCCGTACTTACTTGAGTAGTACCTGGTCCACCTGATGATGAAGTTGTGTCAGGAACTGATGATGAAAATTGTGAGAATCCCCAAGTAGCAATTCCCACACCTAACATAGCAGAAATAAGAGCTACAATAGCTGTTTTAAATAAAGGACTTTTAAAATTCAAAAAATTACCTCGATTCTTATCTGATGATCTACGTTCAGGATTGTTATTATCCATTTGTACATTCTCCTTAAAGTATATATTCATAATAATATCTAAATTTGAAATTTTTATGAAACATATTTGAATATTATTATGCACTAAAAAAAAGTATAAATTCAAAATTTATACTTTTTTAAAGAATTATTAAATCATCTGGAATAATTGGATCAGTATCATTCAAATAAAAATCATGATCAACAGCCATATCATGATTTTTCAAAAATGTTGCCACTGTCTCATGAGCTGTATATTTTGTATTGTTTTCAGGACTAAGGTGGCCTAGATATACTTGCTTAGTATTTTCACCAATTACATCCATTAACCCTCTTGCTCCATCTTCATTTGAAAGATGACCCTTTTCACTGAGTATTCTTTGTTTAAGGGACCATGCGTAAGATCCATTTCTCAACATATCTACATCATGGTTGCATTCGAATAGATAACCATCAGCATTTTCTATCTTTTTTTCAACAGTATCAGAGATATAACCTGTATCAGTCAAAATGACAAAATCCTTGTTATTGTGATGAAATTTATAAAATTGTGGATCTGCCGCATCATGTGATACTCCAAAACTCTCGATATCTAAATCACCTAAACTCAAAACTTTATTTTTATCAAAAATGTTAATTTGATCGCTATCTACTTTGCCTATTTTAGGCATCATAGCTTGCCATGTTTTTTCATTTGCATAAACATTTAAGCCGTATCTTCGTGCTAACACTCCAACTCCTTTTATATGGTCGGAGTGTTCATGAGTAACAAACAGCGAATCTATTTCTTCAATATTTTTGCCAACAGAATCAAGTAACTCTTTAATCTTTTTACCTGACATCCCTGCATCTACCAAAATTTTGTGTTGAGGTGTTTCGATATACGTAACATTTCCTGTACTGCTGCTGGCAAGAACACTTATCTTCATATTATCTAATTTTGAATCCAATTTAATTATCTCCAATAGACGACGAATCATCCTTAATTATCGCACCAGTAAATGCGTTGACCTGTTTTGTACTACTTATATCGTTGTCTGTATTTTTAATAGTTACAAACCATACAGGTATATAAATAGTATTATCGTTTGCTTCTAGCAATTTAGTATACGCCAAATTTATATAAGTTATCTTAGAATTATTCGGAATTTCAGAATTTGTATATAAATTATCCACTACGTCTTTTTCACTTTTTAATACTGATTTTTCATGTAAAACACTAGCTGAAGGAATATACGTTTGTGTGTAACTAACTATCTTGTCACCTGAAACAGTAAATACCAATTGTGCTGTTTTATCAAAAATGGCTCCTGAGGAAACATTTTGAGCATACACAATTTTTGTACTTGAAGAAAGTTGTGGTGAATATGTGTACTTTTCACCAAATAATATGTTTGAGTCTTTCTTCATAAAATTATCTATTACAGAAACTTTTTTCTTACCATTCACATTCAATGGAGAAATTAAATTACTTGATATTTTATCATCATTGGCAATGTATGTAACAGATTGATTTTTTAATTTATTATAGTTTTGACCTAATACTCCGCTGGGTTTAGCTCCTAAATAGTAACCGTATTGTTGATCACTATCTAATTTACCTGTCGAAATATTTCTCTTCTTCATTTCAACAGATGTTGATGTTACAGTACTCCCGCTATTGAAAAAGTGTTGACTACTTCTGAAAGACAGTAGCAAAAAGACATCTAGTGAAACGAAAACAACAAGAAAAATTATTTCTATTCTTCTAAAATCCATTTGCTACTCCTCCAAAGCTGATAAATTTGTCCATTCTGAATATGTTTTCCATTTGCCTTGCATCTTAACGTAGTAAGTTGGAACTAAATCAACTACATTATCCGCATTTTCTTCATTCTTCCATTGATATCCAACTTCAATATCTTCAATATCATTAGCTAGATATCCTGAATTTACTAACCCTGTAAGTATGTCACTTGTAGGTTTCAATTCTGTCTTTTGTTGATCCGATGGCACTGGAACTTCTAATACTCTATTTATAAACATTTCTGTTGAACCATCTCTACTAAAGTTGATTTTAACTGAACCAAATGTTGTTTTGTTAAATATTGGGAAACCCTCAACATATTCACGATAGATAAGACTCTTTTGTTTATAGTTTCCACGGAATAATCGTAAATTAGAAACCGAACTTTCTATCTTGGTAACTTTGTTATATCCACGCAAGAAAAAGTCTAAACGATTCTTTGGAACACTATTGTCACTATAGTCGTTAAAAGTTAGTTCTCCTGTTGAATGATCAGATTCAAGTCTAAGTGAATCTCCATAAGCATAAATATAGTTATCACCATTTTGCGATGTACTTATATCATACTTACTAGAAGAGAATAGCGGCGAAGTATACTCACTATCATTCTTGGATGTAATAACATATGAGTATGATTGCATACTAATTGGTTCTCTGAAGAATGTTCTGATACCTTGCTTCATTGTGTTCAACTGAACATCATAATTAATATTGGACTTCTTAGCCAAATCTAATACAGGTAGTGACGATGCATTACCAACTTTTGCTCGATAAACTGTATAGCTATCATCGTCAGCCAAATATACAAATGGATCTTTGCCATTATTTGTAGTAAATATAATTCTATCAAATGTTTTGTCAGAAGCTTTTTGCAGAATTTTATCACCCAATATATAACCCAACGTATTAACAGAAATCTGTGTTGGATAAACCAACTGGATAGTATCTTTTTGCTGGATCTTTTGTTGATATTTGGCACCATCTTTTTTGAAAACTAACTCAGGTGCTTGAATCTTCCACTTTTTCATGGATTCTTGAATTGTATAAGATATATTTTCTTTACTATTGTAGATAAGTTTCTGATTCTTTCCATCATGCCAAATAACTTGAGTGGGACTAATAATTTGATCAATTGGAATATTATCCTTGTCATATGAGGAAGACTCGGTTAAATCAATATCCTTCCCAAGTTGGTATCTAGCTGTATTTGACCAGACAAAGAAAGATAGGACGATACTAGTTACTACAGCAATTATTAACAAAATTTGAACTACTCTACGACTAAATCTCATCCCACTCTCCTCCTGTCTCATTTGGATTAAATGGTAGAGAAATATAGAATGTTGATCCTCTACCTTCAGCACTATTTACCCAAATACGACCTTTGTGTTGTTCTACAATTTCCTTAGAAATTGATAATCCAAGTCCTGTACCACCTTGTTGTCTTGAACGAGCCTTATCAACTCGATAGAAACGTTCGAAAACATTCTTTATATCCTTGCGGGGAATACCTAATCCCTCATCGGAAATACTTATTATGATATGTTTATTAGTTTCTAGCAATCGACATGTAATAACTCCACCATCTGGTGAATATTTAATAGCATTATTAATAATGTTATCTATAACTTGAGTCATTTTATCTGTATCAATTTCTACCCATAAATCTTTATTAGTGATAACTCGCTTGATTCGATATTTTTTGACTACTTTATTATTATCTTCCTCAGCATCTGCTAACTGTTTCTTAAGCATCATATCGAATCGATCTAATATATATGAGAAGAATTCGTTAAAGTTTACCAACTCTTTATCTAGTTTTGATCTACCCTGATCCATTCTAGATAGATTTAGTAGATCTTGTATCATACGAATCATACGATCAGTTTCTTCTGCTGTAACACTCAAAAATTGAGGGGCAAGTTCTTTATTTTCCCAAGCACCATTATTAAGAGCATCGATGTAACTACTAATACTAGTCAATGGCGTTCTTAACTCATGCGAAACGTTGGAAACAAATTGACGGCGTTCTCGGTCAATCTTTTGTTGTTCTGTAACGTCATGAAGAACACAGACCATACCACTCACAAACCCACTATTTCTTTGAATAAGAGAGAATTCAGCGTTCAATATTAATGAATTATCTTCAGCGTAGTCTATCTCATCATTGGCATCATTTATTTCCAAAACCATAGGTTCAGGATTTTCTAACAATTCTTCAAATGTAACTTCATCACTAATCTTCAGTAAATCAGTCAACATCATGTTGTGAACATCTTCTTCAATATTCAAGAATTCTATGGCCATTTCATTAATAACAGTGATATTACCTAATCTATTTGTAGCGATAACACCATCCGACATTTGCGAAAGAACACTGTCCAAACGTCGTCGCTCAGATTCTGAGTTCTCAGTAGCTTCTTCAACCTTTACCGATAAATCATTAACCGACATGGCGAGTTGTCCTAATTCATCAGGTGAATAAACTCTAACCTGCCCTGAATAATCTCCCTCTGCCATACGAACAGCTTGTTGACGCATTTCATCAATAGGACGAGTAATTGCCCTTGATATGAAAATAGAAATTATGGCACCAAGTAATCCAGCCATTAATGAAGCGGTTAGAAAAATAACAATGATGTTATTAATTCTAGAGTACACGGATTCCATATTGGCTCGAATATATACTGCTCCAACTACCGTACTATCATCGGTTGATGATATAGGTTGGATTAATTCATATGAGCTACCACGGTCTTTGTCATAATATATTTGTGTAACTTTTTTATTACTCTTCATACTTTTTTCGATGGATTCACGTAATGATTTAGTTCCAACCACCGTGTCACCATCGACTTTTGATCCCACAATAATATTGTTATTATCAACAACTTGAATATCCGTAACATCTGAGTTACTGCGAGCATAATCTTGAATAATTTTATTGATATTATCCCTAGTATGCGAATCATTGTCTGTCAGATTGGTAGATAATTGTGACAACACATACGGTGTAACAACAATTGTTTGTTCAAACTGGGATACATTTTGCTCTTCCAGTTGACGCACGAAATAAGCTCCAATAATTTCAATTGTGACAACAAGAATAAGAATAAACGACAACCCAATTTTGAAATGGATTGACTTGAAGAAACCAAATCTTTTTTTCAAATTAATTCACCCATATAAATTTAATAAACATTACTTATATTATACTTCAGTTGGAAAGAATAATAAAAAAGCAGTTTAGTCTAAATAGACTTAGCTGCTTTTAATTATTATCTGATTCTGGATCGCGTAGGAAATATCCTACTCCACGACGAGTCATTAACCATTCAGGCTGACTGGGGTTATTTTCTATTTTTTCTCTCAATCTACGAACTGTAACGTCCACAGTACGTACATCACCGAAATAATCATATCCCCATACTGTTTGAAGCAAGTGTTCACGCTTCATTACTTGACCAATATGTTGAGCCAAATAATGTAACAGTTCAAACTCACGATGTGTAAGTTCTATTTCCTTACCATTTTTTGTAACAGTATATGCATCTGGGAGAATAGTTAGGTCCCCAATTTTAATTTCTGAATTATTATTATCATCAGTTTTAGCTGGCATTTGAATACGTAGTCGAGCTTTGACACGAGCAACTAATTCACGATTAGAGAATGGCTTTGTAACGTAGTCATCAGCACCCAATTCTAAGCCGATAACTTTGTCAATCTCGCCATCTTTTGCAGTTAGCATAATAATAGGTGTATCTTTTGTTTTACGAACGGTACGGGCTACTTCTAAGCCATCAATTACAGGCAACATAAGATCAAGTAGAATAAGATCTGGATTTTCTTCTTCTACTAAGTCTAGTGCCTCTTGTCCGTCAAATGCAGTTAGTACTTCATAACCTTCATTTTCAAGATTATATTTTACAATATCGGAAATTGGCTTTTCATCATCTACTACTAGTATTTTCTTTGACATAGTTTCACTCCTCAATGATTACATTATACTAGGTATCGATAATTAAAACAAAATTCTAATAAATTAACCTTAAAAATCAGTAAAAAACTGTTGCTATATGGTGTTTTTTTGTGATAATATATATCTCGTTGATCAGTTACAAACATTTAATGGGCGGTTAGCTCAGCTGGCAGAGCAACGGACTCTTAATCCGTGGGTCCAGGGTTCGATCCCCTGACCTCCCATACCAATAAAATCAACACTAAACAGTAATCACGCAGCTTAATAGCCGTGGTTACTGTTTTTTTTCGTCTTAAAATTCATGATTTTTGATATCTTTACCAGTACTTAAATCAAGCTGTTTAGCATTCTTATATACAAAAAACAACGACGCTTATACGCCGTTGTTTTTATTTTCCATAACCATGCGGATGTTTGCTATGCCAATTCCAAGCAGTTTGAATAATATCATGTACGTTTTCATAATCAGGATGCCATCCCAAAACACTACGTGCTTTAGAACTATCTGCAATCAAGATATCTGGATCCCCATCCCGACGATTTGAAATTTTATAAGGAATTGCCTTTCCTACTATATTGGAAGTCTCATCAAAAATTTCTTTAACAGAAAATCCTTGATTTGATCCCAAATTAAACGAATCACTCTTCCCGCCATTTTCTATATACTGTAGTGCCAAAACATGAGCTTCCGCTAAGTCTAATATATGGACGTAATCACGAATATTAGTTCCATCGGGAGTACCGTAGTCGTCACCAAAAATTTGAAATTCCTTTGTAGGATCCAGGGCTACCTTCATAATATTAGGAATTAGATGTGTTTCATTTGCATGAGCTTCCCCTATCAATCCTGAGGGATGAGCTCCTGCTGCATTAAAATATCGTAATGCCACATATTTGATGCCAAAAGCTTCATCTACCCATTTCATTATACTTTCCATCATTAGCTTACTTTCACCATAAGGATTAATAGGATTTTTCTCATCATCCTCACTAATTGGTATATTTTTAGGATTGCCATAAACTGCGGCTGTAGTCGAAAAAACAATTTTATGGATATTAAATTTTTCCATTTCTTCAAGTAAAACGATGACCCCAATTAAATTATTATCAAAATATTTTAAAGGATCTTTCATAGATTCAGGAACAATAGAAAAAGCATCCATATGAATAACAGCATCTATAGACTCTTGAGTGAACATATTTTCTAAAAATGATCTATCCCTTGTATCTCCCTTGTAAAATCTTGCATCTTTATGGATAGCATCGTGAAATCCTGTTGATAAATTATCAGCAACAACCACGTCATATCCTTTTTCAATTAAACAATAAACCATATGTGAGCCTATATATCCTGCTCCACCAGCTACTAAAATAGTCTTCATATTACTCTCCAAACAATAAATATTATGAGTATGTAATCATTATTATAATTGCGGTGTTACAATCTATCATATTACTATTGTTATATTTAGAAGGGATTACCATGGATATTGGATCTAGAATTGTTTTTTATAGAAAAAAACTGGCACTAACACAATCTGACCTTGCACAAGGAATATGTTCACAAGGGGAAATAAGTTTAATAGAAAAAGGGCAGAGAGTTCCATCTGTTGAGATGATAAATAAACTCAGCTCACGTCTGGGAGTTTCCATTGAATCTTTTAAAGAAGAAAAATTTTATGAAAACAAAGAACTATTTTTAGATTCTGTTTTTACTAAATTGGAGTTTTTAGTTAACAACCGAAATTACAAAGATATGTCTCAGTATTTGACCGATGATATTTTTCAAAAATGTTGTACAAATTCTATGAATAAGCAAAACTTTTTAAGCTACAAAGGTATCTATACTAACTATTACCAGAAAAATTTTGAAAAGGCTCTGGAAATATACAGAATTGCTCTTCAAGAAACTAACCCAACTTCCTTTTCTAATTTACTAGATCTTCCTAAACACAAAAATTATTACTCTAAAATAGAAACTATCCTTTTGGCTGGTGCAGCCAGTTGCTATTACTTATTAAAAAATTACAAATCAGCAGAAATACTTTTCAAAATTGCATGTGAAAATATAGAAAATATAAAACTGCAATTGTCATCCGACATTTTAGGCACAATTTACTATAATTACTGTAAAAATTCTAAAGAGTTAAAAAAATATTCTAATGCCATCGATATAGCAATAAAAGGTCTTGAATTTGAGTCTGAACAAAAAACAATTTATAGATCCGCAGAAATTCTTTTTGAACTAGGTGAAATATATTATATTCAGAGAAGGTATCCACTCGCTGAAAAATCCTACATAAAATCTATGTATCTTTCTTATTCTACTAACAGTACTCACTTTTTTAATCTGTTATTAATTGCTTTAAAGAAAAAAGAAAATCTTCAAATACTACAAAAAAATATTCAATTGATAGATCAAATTTAAATTTTAAAAATGTTAATATTAACTCATAACAAAAGGAGATATCATGACTAAAATAGACGTATTCGCTCATGTATTACCAGAAAAATTTTATAAAGAGATGTTAGAAATTGATAGCACAATTCCAAAACAATATCCTTTTATCAAACAAAAAGAATTGTTATCTGATATTAAAAATCGTCGTACTAACTTTCCTATAGATGTTAAACAAGTTATTTCTGCAGTTAACGTAAATCCTGAAGATTACGTAGATGCTGATAAATCTGCCAAATTATGTATTGAAGCAAATAAAGAAATTTCCAATTTAGTATCTGAAAACGGTGATTTATTTACTGCCGGTATAGCTATGCTACCGATGAATAATATCGATGCTTCTCTTGATATCATGAAAGATGACATTGCCAAATCATCTGAATTAATTGGTATTCAATTATTCACTCGTGCTTTAGGTAAAAGTATCGCTGACACAGATTTTCTACCTATCTTTGAAACTGCTAGTAAATTAGACATCCCTATTCTTCTACATCCAGTTTTTGATTCTAGAAAACCCGACAATAATATCGTTTTCAGCTGGGAATATGAACTATCACAGGCAATGCTTCAAATTGTTCAAGCTGGCATATTCCAAAAGTTTCCTAATTTAAAAATAATTGTTCATCATGCGGGTGCAATGATTCCTTTCTTTGCAGGCAGAATTGATAATATCTTACCGCCAGATCAAGCAGAAGATTTCAAGAAATTCTATGTTGATACTGCAATACTTGGTAATACAAAGGCTCTGGAATTGGCAGTAAGTTACTTTGGTGCGGATCACATGTTATTTGGTACCGACGCACCATTTGGAATTCCTGATGAAGGAGATACTGAGGAGATAATCTCTGCAATTAATGAGATGAAAATCAGTGACTCAGATAAAGAACTAATTTATCAAGGCAATTTTGAAAAAATCTTTGGAGAGTAGTAATGATATTTAGAATATTTAATTTGAGAACAGACTTAAATAACATTGATGAATTTAACAATCTAGGCAAAATTAATATAGAATCAGCAATCAAACTAGAGTCAGGCACCAAAACTCTACTATCTGCACACGATACAAATGACGTTACTGATAATTTTGTTTTAGAAATTTATGAAGATAACGATTCATACATTAAGCATGCCAATTCTGAATACTTTAAAAAGTTTGCTGAATTTTCCAAAAATTCAAATATTGATCGACATGAGATATTCGAACTTGATCCCGAACTTCTGACAGAAAAGAAAGCTCCTATTCAAGAACTTTACAATGCGCAAACTTCAGTAAGATTAGCTAAAATAAAAATTGACACTGCTAATGCTGATATATTCAAAAATATCGTTTTCGAAGAAATGAAAACTGCGGTAGAAGTAGAATCTGGCGTTTTTCTTATGTACGCTGGCTCTCTTAAGGATGATCCATCAAAATGGATATTCTTTGAAATTTACCAAGACAACGAAGCATATCTGAAACATTTAGAGACTGATCACTTTAAAAAATATATTTCTGGAACTAAAAATATTGTCTTAGAAAAACAACTTTATGAATTAAAACCCAATAACCTTGCAAATAAAGGTGGATTATTTTATCAAAGTAAATAAAAAGAAGTAACGACTGATGTCGTTACTTTTTTTTAATATGTTGTCTGTAATTGTAAAAGCTGTGCTTGATTTATCTCTGTAAATAAGGTACTGGATATTTCTTGATTTATTTCTCCGTTATTAAAGCACTCCTGTATAAAACTGTATTCATGTTGGAAAGCTTCCATGTAATAGGAATTATCAATTGGCTGTTTATTTGCTTGATATTCATGCTTAACATTATTAAAGAATCGATCCATAACTTTTCTAACCATGAATATATGAGTATTTTCAGTCTTATTTTGCTCAAGTCTTGCCTGCATAACACTATCCAAGTAGTTGTCCACTTCTTCAATTACTTCATTATTTAATGATAATAGCTCTTCCCTAGTTTTAGTCCATTCAGAAACTTTTTGAGCATACTCCTGGTCATTTTCAATTCTTCTATTTCTAAAGACTTCCCGCTGTCTTCTAGTAATAACCCGATGTTTAGTATGCCAAATTATCTCTTTAGACATATGTTGAATTCTATCTCTTAAAGGAATTCTTTTATTTTCAATTAGTGACCGATACATAATATGATCGTAAATATCAATGGTTTGTGGGCTATATTTTTTATTTATCTCATCACTATGAATAAAACTATCCGTTAAACTCTTTGTTTCGTTGAAGAGTAAATAAAAGTTGTCATTGAAATCTTTTCTATTCAGAGTGGTACGATTTCTCTTCTGTGTTTCCAATTGATACGTCAATTTTTCTCTAATATCGTGATCTTCTATTGTTGATCTCATTTGTAAAATAGCGTAATCGACCATTTTATTTCTAGTATCATTTAAATCTTCGATATCATAGTCCTCTGATTTACTCTTAAGAATAATTGGAAAGATTATGGCACTAAATATCATACTAATAATAATCACAAATGTTGTAATCGTAATTAGTTCTTCTCTGTAGGGAAATGGTTGTCCACCAATGGTTTTAGGTAAAGAAAATGCCATAGCAAGCGTAACAGTTCCGTGAATTCCGCCTATTGCAAAAATTTGAGAATACTTTCTATCCTCTTCTCTGGAAACGTTTCTCCAAAAGGTTTTCTTAATACCATCATTTCTATAAGTTCCAAAGTATCTAATGGTTATCATTACCAGATAAATTATCAAACTTACCAATAGCATACTTAAAATCTCTCTAAAACCTATTTTTTCAAAGTTTTTCCATATACTAGGTAGTGCCAATCCTAATATCAAGAAGACCATATCATTCAGGATATCTGTTATAACAGACCAGATTGTTTTTGTTGTTAATTGAACATTTGTAGAAGTAAGTTTCAACCTATCTGACTCCCAATTGTGCTCTATACCTGTAGCAACTACAGCTAAGATACCTGATACGCCGAAATATTCAGCTAATAAATATATAAAAAATGGTGTTAATAAACTAATAGGGATCGTAATTAACTCAGGATTATCCCCATGAATATTGATATTATACCTAACCATCACAAGAATAATTCCACCTATCAGTCCTACAATGATTCCACCTATTGAAACAAATAGGAAGTGTCCTATCCCACCGACAACTGAGAAATTACCTTTATATAAAACGGATAAGGCTAGATCTAATAGCACTAATCCTGTTGCATCATTAAAAAGAGATTCCAATTCTAGAGCATCATTAACACCTGTAGGAACTGATCTATTAGAAGTCATTGTTTTTACAGCCATTGCATCCGTTGGTGTAACGATAGCTGCCAAAGCAATAGCTAATGGAAGCGTCCACTTCACTTCAAATGTATTAGCTGTGAAACCTACAATCAAGACAGTCACACAAGCTAAAACGACGGACATTATAAATATTCCCCAAAATTTGGATCTCACTTTTTCAAATGATTGCTTTTGTCCGTCATAGAACATCAACGGAGCAATAAATAGCAACATAAAATACTCAGGCTCTATTTCAAAATTATGAAAAATAGGAAAAATCGATAAAAATGCCCCTGTTGCTATAAGTATAAAAACTTCGGGAATTTGGGTAACAAATCTTCGAATAATATTTGCCCCAATAACCCCAACTAATAAAAATGCCACTGTATAAAAAACTGTCATATTTATTTCCTTAAATAATTAAATAATAAGTTTGAACTAACATGGTATTTTACTCAGAATAATTATGATGGTCTACCCTTTTTCACAATTCTTTATATTATTTGTTTATTTTTATTTCACTATATAAATTTAATTAAACTATAATGAATCTAAGTTTATAACTTCTGGAGGATTACTATGGATATTTCTGAAGAAAAGAGACTAGAGAAATTAGAATCGTTTATTTTAAGTAGCAAAATGAATGATTTAGCAAAAAATAATTCCAAAGGTAATATTTTCCTAAATGCAGGAAGAGGAAACCCTAATTGGATAAACAAGAAGGCTCGCTTGGCTTTTAATAGATTAGTTGAATTTGGAATTTTAGAATCCGAAAGAACAATGAATGTTGGCGATCTAGCTGGATACATTGAAAAAAAAGATATTACTAGTCGTTTTTTAAAGTTTTTAAATTCAAAAAACAACATTGACTCTTTTCTTATTCAAACACTAAATTACGCAAAAAATAGATTACACTTAAATACTGACGAATTCGTCAAAGAACTTGCAGATGGTGTTATTGGAAATAACTATCCTGAACCAAATATTATTTTAAAAAATACTAAAGTAATTTTGAATCAGTTCCTACAGAGCGCTCTGTATAACAGTGAAGAATTAGCTGAAAGTACCGAGATATTCCCAACAGAGGGTGGAACTGCTGCTATTGTATATATTTTTGCATCTTTAAAAGAAAATAAATTAATTAAAGCTGGTGACAAAATTGCTATTAATACACCTATTTTTACACCGTATATAGAAATTCCCACTCTACATGATTATCAAATGGTAGAAGTAGATTTGAACTCTTCAGAAGAAGATAATTGGGCAATTTCAAAAGATGAGATAGATAAACTTTTAAATCCTGATATTAAAGCTTTTATAGTAGTAAATCCAAGTAATCCTGGTTCAAAATCTCTAAGTCCTGATTCACTTGCCGAGATTCAAGAAGTTATTAAAAAACGTCCAGATTTAATGATTATTACTGATGATGTGTACGGAACATTTGTTAATGATTTTCAATCCATATATAGTGTAGCTCCTTATAACACCTTACTAGTATATTCATACTCTAAACTATATGGGGCGACAGGTTGGCGTGTTGGATTAATAGCTGCTAACCAAAATAATGTTTTTGACAAACTAATAAATGATTTGCCCAATACTGATAAAAATGAATTAACCGAAAGATACTCAAAAATAAGTTTAACTCCAGAAAAATTTAGTTTTATCTATCGTATTGTTGCAGATTCTAGATCTGTAAGTTTATCCCATACAGCAGGTCTGTCGACCCCTCAACAAATTATGGAAGTACTATTTAGTATGACTCATCTGTTAGAAGAGAATAATGATATTTATATTGAAGAATCCAAGAAAATAGTAAAGCAAAGATACAATGATTTACACGACTCTTTAAATATAAAAAAAGACAGTTGTAGTGATAATTCTAGATACTATTCATTAATTGATATCTACAAAATAGCTCAAAATATATATGGTAATGACTTTGCCATATATTTAGAGGATAACTTTGAAGAAGCAGATTTTCTTATTAATCTTGCTAGTAAAAACGGTGTAGTATTAATGGATGGAGTTGGATTTGGTACAAGTGATGGAAATCTAAGAGTATCTCAAGCTAACTTGCCAACCAAAGACTATAAAATTATTGGAGATAGTATTCTTAAGCTATTGAAAGAATATCATGATGAATACAATTCTAAATAAAAACTAGCCTACGTTTAATTACGTAGGCTAGTTTTTTAAAAGCAAAATATAATCACTATAAAAATAACCCTAATCCCGCTAATCCTCTTTGGGTAGCGGCATCTTGATTATCTTTTCCAATTAATTTAACTAATTTAGATAACTCTGCAGATTTTTCATCACTTAAAGATATTTTATTTTCTTTCATACATTTGCCAACTTGTAAGAGAAATGTTGCTCCGTTGATGTTGCCAGTATAGAATTCTCCTAACAGTTCACGTAATGGTTCTTCATTCTTTTCAGTTAGCATCCCTATTAATTGAAACGCTAAATATTTTTGTTCATCATAATTTTCTGACATTTTTAATACCCCAATCCCCGTGTTTTTCAATACTATAATAAACTAATGCGATACTAAGAATAACTAGCAATCCCCAGCTGGATATTTTACCCAAACCTACCAAGTGCCAACCCATTCTCTGATTTGGATACTTCCAAGCAGAAAAAAATGTTGAAATATTTTCAGCTACCCACAAAGCTATCCCAATAAATAAGAATGCCATATTCATGTACATATAATGAACTCTATCTTTAAGTTCAAAAAATACTTTGGTTTTCCAAAAAATAATTACCGTAGCTGCTATAATTATGTACCTTAAATCCCATATAAAGTGATGGGTAAAAAAGTTTAAGTAAATTGCAATACACAACACATACACAACACAACTACAGATAATTTTTTTGGCCAACTTTCAAATTGTAAATCAAATACCTTCCATGCACGAAAAATATAACTACCAACACTAGAGTACATAAATCCGCTATACAAAGGCACTCCTAATATTTTAGTATAGGCAGGTTCTGGATATGCCCACATTCCAATAGACGTTTTAAATATCTCTAGTATCAAACCCACCACATGAAATATTAAAATCACTTTCACTTCTTGCCAGGTTTCGTAACCTGTTACTATTAAGGCAATTTGGAATATAATTGCTAAAATTAGCAACAAGTCATATCTATATAAATGTGGAATATGAACATACTTAGTTACGAACATTGCACCAAATAACAATACCGGAAACAAGCAACAGGATGCTTCTTTTTTTATGAAATCTATCATGTAATCAAATTCTCCCCAATGTAAATTTAATTGCAATGTTATAAATATAATAATACAAGGCAAATAAAAAACAACTACACCGATAAAGATATAGTTGTTAATTTTCGGGATTTATTAGATAGTACAGCACCACATCACGATATGTTCCTTTGTTAAACAAGTAATCTTTGAGTACTGTTTCTTCTGTGAATCCAGCACTTTTTGCCACAGCTCGACTGGGGTGGTTATCGATATCAGCAAGCAAATCCAAACGATGGATTCCCAAATTATTAAATGCTACATCTATCGTTTTTTTGAGAGAATTATGCATAATGCCCCTATGGGAATACTTATCACTAAGCCAATAACCAATTTCACCTCGATGATGTTCATCAAGAATATTATGTATATCAATCATTCCAACTAATTTATCTTGATAATAAATAACCATTAACCATAATTCCCTGTTGGATAATTTTTCAGATAACATATTAATTGAATTTTTTTCATCTTCAATAGATTTAGTTTTTTCTACCCAACTTAACCATTCATCAAGAGTATCTCTGCTTTCATCTACTGCATTATATATTTCTTCCGCCTGAGAAATATCAAGACTCTTTAGAGTTATATCTTCGGATACTTTGTAATACTCCATAAAAAACACCCCCAAATTATTAAGCTTAGGGTAAACTTTTTTTACAATTATTTCAATTCGTATCCAATTAAAATTCCACCATCTTCAGCATAATAGCTACACAATCCTTGGCAAGGAGTTATTTCAACAATCGCTTGCGGATAATTTTGATTAATCAATGATTGTATACTTTCAGCTAAAATTGGATTATTTACATGGTTAACTTTTACTTTTCCACCTGAGTAGCCATTGGAGTTCATTTGTTCTAGCAATGTATTTAAAAATTTCTTTTGGCTTCTTACTTTAGTAATAAGTTCTAACTTTCCTTCTGAACTAGCGGTAATTATAATCTTAATATTTAAAAGTTTAGCACACTTAGCGATCGCAGAATTAACACGACCATTCTTTGCCATATTATCCAAAGAACTCAAAGCTGCGAGCAATCTTGTTTTTTTCTGGTATTCAGTGATATTATCTGCAATTTCTTGAAATGATAGTCCTTCTTCAATCATTTGATCTAACTTTTCAATGATTAGACCCATTTCCGGTCCTGTCGATTTTGAATCTATCACCTTAATATTAATGTTAGGATTTTTTTCTTTGAAGATTTCAGCTGCTTGTACAGCTGATGAATAGCTCCCAGATAGTTGACTGGTGATAGTCACCACAAATATACTATCTGCACCCTCAAAAGTTGTCATCCACTCGTCAATATTAGGACACGAAGTTCCTGAGTTTTTTGCATTTGAAAGACTCATCTGCATTTTTTTAATATCTAATTCTTGATTATCTTTATACTCAACATCATCTGCAATAATTGTTAAAGGGACCTGTTTATATAATTTATTATCTAAATTTCTAACATCTGATGAGGAATCTGAAATAATTCTAAATGTCATAGTAAACACCTTCACCGTTTTTCTATATTCTATCGGTTTTTCAAAAACCTGTCAAAAGTTTCATAAATACTTTTAAGAAACTAATTTGAACTTTATGAACGTATCTTATATAATTTATACTCAAGAAGGTGTAAATACATGGACGAAAAGTCGCAAAAAACTATCGCTGATTCTATCAAAAACTTTACATTACCAAGTTATAAAGAGATTCCTAATGTTGGCCTATATCTCGAACAAACTGTTAAGTATTTAAATGAATATCTGGAACCACTGGGTGATGTTACTATTACTAATTCAATGATCAGTAACTACGTAAAGAAAAAATTAATAGATAGTCCTATTAAAAAGCAGTACTCCAGAGATCAAATCGTAATTTTATTCTTTATTGCGATTTCAAAGGTAGTTCTTTCTCTAGAAGACATCAATAAGTTGTTATCTGTTCAGGCAGATACTCATAATGTTCAAGAATCATATGAATATTTTTGTTCAGAGCTAATTGATATATTAAATAAAGTATTTTCACGACAAAAATTAAGCGAATTTGATAGCTCTAATGAACCTGAAGAAAAGATAATGTTACAAAATGTAATAACCGCCATCGCTAATAAAATCTACTTAGATAAATATTTTGAAATGCTATAAAATAAAAAAACTAACCATATGGGTTAGCTTTTTTAAACGGTTTGAAAGTTAATATATATTTCATAATCCGAGTAATATCATATTCCAAATATCGTCAAATCGTTGCTTATAATCTGAACGATTCCAAGTTTCTTTAAAACTTGGCAAAGTAAATATCGCAAAACAAGATAATATTGCTTCGGATTTTCTAAAATCTTCATCTTTATAATTCATGAGTTCATTGATGTAGCGATAGCTTGGTATTAATACATCCCTTAGCTCAGTGGGATGATCATCCAAATAAATAGAAATCAAGTTGAATATCTCTAGATGTTCGTTTGCAGCTCTTTTCTTAGCATTGGCAAATTGCCACAACCAATCATATAATTCATCAGTGTTACTTTTATAACTAGATTTTAGTTGTATAGATGCGACAATGTTTTCTTCAAACCAACATATCGAAGCACATTGCCATAACTCGTTTTTATTTTTAAAATATTTATAAATTGCGGCATGTGTTACGTCCAATTGATCTGCAATTTGTTCAATTTTTATATTTGTTTTTTTCTCGTCGATTACCAATTTTAATGCGGTATCGATGATTATATGTCGTGATAAATTTGCCATATCCGCCTCCAATTGAAAATATTATAACATTTTTAGTTACATTTTTTGAATTTTGAAACTAAAGATGTTATATTATCATCAGTTACAAAAAAAGAAAAACGTTACTGGAGATTATTAAAAATGAAAGCAGCTCAATTAACTAAATACCAAGACGATTTCAAACTAGTAATTAATAACATCGACAAACCACAAATAAAATCAAATGAAGTTTTAATAAAAATTAGTTATGCCGCAGTAAATCCACTTGATATACTTGTTGGCACTGGAAAAATCAAATTAATAAAAAACTACAAACTACCACAAACTCAAGGAAATGAAATTTCAGGAGTTATCGAAGAAGTTGGTTCTAACGTTCATGATTTTAAAGTTGGTGATGAAATATATACTCGATTACCTACTGAACATATCGGAGGATTTGCTGAATATATTGCTCTAGATAGCTCAACTATAGCTAAAATTCCCAATTCATTAGATTTAAAAACAGCTGTAGCAGCCCCTTTAACAGGTCTGACAGCAATTCAAGCATTAAAAGATATAATGAAAGTTGAGTCTGGAAAAACTATTTTGATCCCTGGTGGATCTGGTTCTTTTGGTCAATTAGCGGTCCCTATTGCTAAAAGTTTAGGTTTAAAAGTTATCGTCACAGGAAATGCTGACTCTAGAGAAAGAATTACCGCTCTAGGTGCAGATGTATATTTAGACTACAAGATCGATAACTACTGGGAAAAGCTTTCTGAGATAGACTATCTTATTGATACACTTGGAACCAAAGAATACGATCATGAATTATCTGTTATGAAAAAAGGTGGCAAAATTCTCTCTCTAATTAGTGGACCAAACAAAAATTTTGCTGAATATTATAACTTCACAGGTTTGAAAAAAATGCTATTCAGTTTAGCAGGCAAAAAATTAGATCGTAAAGCGGCTGAACATGGTGTTAGTTATAATTTTATTTTTGTTAAAAATGACGGTTCTCAACTAAAGCAACTTTCAAAAATAATTGACGATAATAAAATAGTTCCCGCAATTGATCCTGAAGTATTTTCTTTATCTGAGATAAATGATGCAATAGATAAAGTACGTAACGGACATCTACAAGGTAAAGTTGTTATTAAACTATAATAAAAAAGCTAACTATTAATTAGTTAGCTTTTTTATTTAAAATTCTTTATTGTGTTTATCAAAGAAATCGTGATATATCTTTACGTTATCTAACTCAGTCCATTTTTTTGTAGTGACTGGACTAGAATCCATATCAAATATCTTGGCATACTTTATAGAAAGTAAAAACGGTGAATGAGTAGCAATAATAAATTGGCAATTATAAAATCTAGCAGAATCTTCAATAAATCTCACCAATTCAATTTGTAATTTGGGAGACAACGAATTTTCTGGTTCATCCAAAATGTACAACCCATCATCTTTAACTAATTTTGTAAAATAATTGAACGCACTCTCTCCGTTGGACTGCTCCCGAATATTATCCATTACATGTTCGCGTGTAAATTTGGATTGAGTCTGTCTACGTGCCGTTGTTATTTCTTTTAATTTATTATAGTCTTCTGGTCCATGATAATGAAAATTTGCATGCTTAGCATCTAAATATTCCTCATACACTTCACTTTTTCTTTTATCAATACCTTCATTGACTTCTCTAATATTGAGCATGTAATCAAAAACATCATCACTGGTGATAATGCAGCTACTAGGTGTTATTTCATGAGAAAGATTGAAATCTGACATTTCCAAATATTCTTCATAAAAGTTAGTTCGATTATATGGAGTTTCTCGACTAAGCTTTAGTTTTTCAGAAATAACATTAAGAATTGTTGTCTTACCAGATCCATTGCTACCACTGAGTATTGTTATTGGTTCAAAATTTATGGTTTGAACTCCTTTGTTTACTATCGTTTGAAAAGGATAGTAGCTGTTGTACACTTTCAATTCTTGATTTATAAAAAATCTCCATTCTTGATCTTCCGTCGGAAAAGTAAAATTTTCTAGGTAAAGCATATTCCCTCCAGTTTTTAAATTAATAAAACAGATTAATCTTACCTTAAAATTACATTCTTCCGTAAATAAAATCAACATCTCATCTTTTTTCAAAAAATTAAGATAACATATAGGTATTAAAGGGAGAACTATATGAAAACCATTTTATTAACTATTGCTGCGTATTGCTCGACTAGTATCGATTACTTAATTATTTTAACTATTCTCTTTAGCGGTATTAAAACTAAAAATCAGAGATGGGTAATCTATTGGGGTGATTTTTTAGGTACAAGCGTTCTTATCGGGGTATCTCTTTTATTTGGACTCGTTTTAAATTTTGTACCAGATGAGTGGATATTAGGATTACTTGGTATTATTCCGATTATATTCGGTATTAAAATTTTAATTTCAAATGATGATGATTCTGAGGTAAGTGCTCAATTTTCAAAAAATAATCATATAGTCATGAATGTGGCTATTATAACAGTCACTTCGTGTGGCGCAGATAATCTCGGTATTTATATACCTGTTTTCTCCCAAATAAATATTTCTGAGATTCCTATTATGTTAATTACCTTCTTTATTATGATGTCTATTTTTTGTTACATTGGTTACCTCATTTCAAAGGCACCTGGTATCTCTAGTATCCTTGATAGATGGCAAAAATATATAACATCATCAATTTATATAATAATAGGTTCTTATATTTTATTTGAATCTGGAACCATAAGTCACTTTATTTAAAATATTTATTTCTAGCTAAATATACCCTATTTGATTTATTATTGAATATACAAGTGGAGGTTATTAATTATGAAAGATATTAAATTAATTGCTAATTTTGGTACTGGTACCATGGGTCATGGCATAACGTTACAGTTTGCAATGGCTGGTTATGACGTAAACCTGATAGGTCACTCTGAGGCAGGTCTTAATCGAGGTGTCGAAAATATCAATAATGATCTAGATTCATTTGTTAATGCTGGTTTAATCAATTCAGATGACCTTCTTTCTATCCAGGATAGGATTCACCCAACAATGGATATAGAAGCATGTTTAGAAAATGCAGATTTTGTTATTGAATCCGTTGTGGAAGATTTGAAAATAAAACAAGATCTTTGGGAACATATTGAAAGTTTAGCTCCAAAAGATGCTATTTTTGCAACAAATACATCAGGGTTAAGCCCCACAGAAATTAGTGAAAATCTTGAACACAAAGAACGTTTCGTTGTCGCTCATTTTTATAATCCTGCACAACTTATGCCTCTTGTTGAAGTTGTTCCAAGTGAAAGCACATCGCAAGACGTCTTAGATACAACTATAAAACTAATGCACAATATAGATAAAAAACCAGTTGCTCTCAAAAAAGAAACTCTTGGCTTTGTTGGAAATAGACTTCAAATGGCACTTATACGTGAAGCACTTAGCTTAGTTGAAGAAGGAGTTGCAACTCCGCAAGATATTGATGAACTAATGAAGTATAGTCTAGGAAGACGTTGGAGCCTCGTAGGACCTCTTGAAAGCTTAGACTTAGGTGGATTAGATGTTTTTGATAAAATAAGTAAATACCTATATTCAGATTTAGAAGATAATAAGGGCGAAGATCCCACACTAAAAAAATTAGTAGATGCAAATAAAACTGGGTTAAAATCTGGTCAAGGTTTCTATACTTGGTCCAAAGATAAAGGGCAAAAAGTTACTTCAGATAGAGATAGTGAGCTTATAAAATTACTTGTTTCTGATGTCCAAAAAACAAAAAAGAAGAATGCCTAAGGCATTCTTCTTTTTATTTAACTAATTCTGTTAATCTCTGTAAATTTATTTCAAAGGGTCTTGAAAATGTATACTGATCTTTTACAGCATTAGAATATAAATCTTTTGCTAAACCCTTAATAATATCTTCTGGATCAGCGTGCTCTTTAACTAGATAATTATATGCTTCCAAAAGTTCTTGCTTAACATCAACGTACTTACCATCATTTACTTCCCTAAGCATTTGAGCAACAATACGCTGTGCTTCTTTATTTAAAAGTCTTCTTTTTTTACTACGATTAAACAATATAGTACCTCTCAAATTTTCCATCTCAGTTTAATTATACTAATTTAAATAAATAAAAGGAACTAGTACACTTTAAAAATTCCAATGATATAATTCTTATTATGATTAGGGGGATTTATGAAAAAATCATTTAAAGTATTTACATTGATATTATTACTAAGTATTTTTGTTTCTGCGTGTGCAAATACAGCAAGCAAAAGTACTGCTAAAGAAGAAAACACTACCAGTAAAAAAGTTACAAATAAAAAGAAACTAAGCAAAAAAGAACAAAAAGAAATATTAGATATTTTTTACAAAATGGAAACTACAATAGCCTATTATGACAGTCAAATTGGAAACATTGGTTATATGGTTCAAGATGGTATTGATCAACAAGTTGTCGAATCTGTTCAAAGTTCTACTCAAGAAAATCTAACAAGCAAAAAAGATAAAATTGCTAATAACGCTACTGAATATAAAAATGAACTAAGAGCAACTAAAGCCAATAAAAAAGATGTTGAAAATGTTATTAGTGAATATGATCAATTATTTACATACTACAACGGATGGATTCAAGATTTAGAGTCATTAAACTTATCAAATGTTTCTACTGTTAGCTCATCCTTGAGTGATGGACAAGACGACTATCTGGCTGTATCAAATGATCTTAGTGAAGATATGATGGATACACTAGTAAAAACCGGTATGTCTAAATCTGATGCTAGCTTACAATTCAAAAAAATAATTAAAAAATCAGTTAAAAACTATGGCGATCCAGTTGACGCAGAAAATATGAAATATTATTAAAAAAGAACACCTCTAAGGTGTTCTTTTTTAATTTATAACAGTAATCAATGAAGACAAAAAGTTAATAAAATAAATTATGCTAACAATCATAATTGTGTACAGATTAACCTTATTACTATTTTTCTCGGAATAAAATAAAATATCAAATGTTATCAAAACTACTGCTGGATGGACAATTGCAATAATATCCAAGTCAAATGACCCTGACAAAACAATTGCTACAGCATTAGCCACTGTGACAGATAGTATTAAAGTATTGAATATTCTACCGTTCACCTCGCTACTGCGTTCTTCCGTTATCCACTCAATCAATAACCTAACAATCACAAAAATTATCAAAAGAACTAGATAACTCATCAACAGAGTACCAATCATTGCTGCAGCTTCTGCCCCAGTTTGACTCATATGCAGTTGATTTTCTAGATGTATAACCAGACCTCTAGAAGTATCATCTCTAATGAGAATAAAATCATATATTGCTAGTGATAAAAAGTAAAATAGTAGCATGAATCTTGATCTATTTTTGTACATTTAATTTCTCACTTATCTTAGTCTTATATCTATTAAAACATAAACTAAAAGTATTTACTTTTTTCAAAAACAAACTTTACTTATAGTTAACTCTAAGTATTACAATGTTTAAAATTATAAGGAGTAATAAATAAAAATGACCAATATACTTATTATAGGAGCAACAGGATCCGTAGGATCAACTACTAGAGATTTTTTTTGAATCATACAAATGACAATTTAACATTAATGGTCAGAAATACTTCCAGATTAGGAAATATAGATCAAAATCGAGAAACCGCGATTAAAGGAGATGCCACTAAAGAGTCTGATATAGAAAATGCTTTAAATAATCAGGATGTTGTGTTTGTTGCAGTTAGTGGCAATCTACCAACTGTAGCTACTGCTGTGATTAATGCTATGGAAAGAAAAAATATAGATAGATTATTATTTATAACATCAATGGGTATATATAATGAAATCACTAATTCTATTGGATCTAATGGAAATTTAGAATTTAACCCTATCTTATCTAGTTATCGAAAAGCTGCAGATATCATTGAATCTACAAACTTAAACTATACAATTATTAGACCTGGTTGGTTCCAAAATAGTTCCAATGTTGATTATGAAATTACAAAAAAAGGTGAGACTTTTGGTGGTCACGATGTCACATTAGCTGGTATTGCAGACTTAGTAGTCAATTTATCACATGATAAAAACTTAGGTTCAAGAGATAGCTTAGGTATTAATAATAAATAAAAAAGCTTACTTGATTATCAAGTGAGCTTTTTGTTTAGTCATAAGAGTGACCTTTATCAACCAGAAATTCTTCAAAATCCTTATCAGTGCCATTTTCCATAATATCTTCATACCACTGAACTTTGTCATCGAGAATCTCTTTCGACTTCAATAGTGCTTGAATTTCTTTTTCAGAACGCAACTGAACAGAGTGTAACAAATCTAATCTAGCCGAAATTGTTGAATCACCCTGCGATCTTAGTTTTACATAAGTTTTTAATTCTGATATTGTCATACCGGTTTTTTTCAAATATAGAATAAACTTCAACCAATTCACATCAGACAATGTGTAGTATCTTATTCCACTAGAGGTTCTGTGTGCCTTGACCAACTCTTCTTTTTCATAAAAACGAATGGTATAACTACTAACACCAACTATGTCAGCTAATTCACCAATTTTTAAATTCTTTTGTTCATCAATTGCATCCATATATCTAGTCCTTATAAATTTCTTTTGCTCTGTTAAAAGCTGACCAAGCCTTTGGCCATCCTACATAGAATGATAAGTGCGTAATCATTTCTGATATTTCTTCTTTAGTTATACCATTTTGCTTACCAATAGTTAAGTGAGCATCTAATTGCTCCAAATTTCCTCCAGAAATAAGTGCTGATATTGTTATCATTGAACGATCATGTTCAGAAAGTTTGTCTTCTCTACTCCATACCTCTCCAAAAAGTACATCATCATTTAATTCAGCAAATTTGGGTGCAAATTCACCCAAAATATCATGTCCTGCAGTTTGTTTTTTAGCCATAATTAATCTCCTTATTTTGATAATTTATTATAATCTTCGTCAGTTACTTTATTTAACCATTCACTAGAACCCTTTGTTATGGCAATATGTGAGAACCAGCTATCTTTTGTTGCTCCATGCCAATGTTTAACACCATCATGTATCGTTACAACGTCACCTTCTTTTAATAATTGAGCAGGCTTACCTTCTTCTTGATACCAGCCTTCTCCACCTGTCACTAACAATAATTGGTATCCATCATGATGAATATGCCAATTATTACGACATCCCGGCTCAAATGTTACATTTGCCACATTAACATCAACTTCCGGATCAGCTACAAGCATTTTTAAATAACTTTGACCGATGAAGTATTGCGCATAAGCATCATTCTTTTCACCTAAACCAAAAATATTATTTGTTTTTATATCTTCATTCATAGATAAAACCTCCAAATTTATAATTACAATCCTACAACTTAGAGTTAACTTTAAGTCAAGGAGTTATTTTAATAAAACATTATTTTTATCATTTTCTTGATGACGTGTTAACATAATTGATGAAGGAATAGGAAAGTGTGATTGATGATGACTAGAAAATTTATTGAACATAAGGACACGGCTTTAAAACTTTTAGATCAACTCTACGATTCTATCGCTGATAATTCTGACAATAATGTTGTTTTTAAAAATTTGATTGAAGATGCCTCCGTTAAAATAGAAAATAATGAATCTTCTGCTAACATAATAATAAAAAAATTACTAAACGACTTAAAAGCATTAGAAAATAATGAGCACTTTGCCATTAACGAAAAAAGTTCATATTATCTTGATAAATTAAATAAACTGGCTTCAAAAGAAAAAGTATCTAGTTTAATTCAAAGTATTTTTAGTGACATATCATAAAAAGAGCATAACCAAATTGGTTATGCTCTTTTCTTGTGATTATTTACTGTAAAATATGACGTTATAGGGACTGTGAATATGACTCCTATAATACAAACTAGCGTTGTTAATATCTCTGCAACAAGTAATTTATCATTGATAAACTCTGAATTAGTAAATTTTAAACTATGCATCAAGTAGATCAAAGTAAATGTTGAAGCAAAAAAATTAAGTAACATTGTATTAATTTGTGTTATTAAAATCTTATTTCCTACTGAAAAACCATCATTAAAGATTTCGCTATCAGTTAAATCCGGCTTATTATCAATGATTTCATTTAATCCACTAGAAATTGCAACACTAGTCTCCGAAATAACTCCTAAACTATTAATAACTATAATTGCTATCGCAATTTCGGGAAATGATATACCTAACTGTAGGGAAAATCCCTCTAACTCTTCCTGATTCTCAATCCACATCCCCTGAAAATTAGCATAGTGTTGAACTAAAAATGTAATACCAAGTATCAATAACATAATAATTAGAGAAGTTTTAAACGCGGTATTAGCAGTATCATAATTTTCTACATTTAAATAGATAGCTATTACTAAAACAAAAATGGAGATTACAACAGTCGTAATAATCGGATCAAAACCATCAGCAATCATAATTACTAAAACTAATATTAAAACAACATTAATTCCTAATCCAAAAAGGAACGTTAAACTTCTCTTTCCCATCACAACTATGCTTAAGAGGATAAACGCAATAAATAAATAACTCATTTTGCAATCCCCCTATTGATAATTTTTGTAGCAATAAAACTAGTTATCGGAACTGTGATTAATATACCGATACTACTTATTAGTAATTGTGCGATTCCTAAAGTCAATGTCATATCAATAGTATAATTGATAGAATTCCCATTGCTTAGATATAGGAAAACAATATTTAAATGTTCTGCCACCACAATAAACAATAATATATTAATTAATGGTCCGACTAATTCTCTACCAATATTCATACCAGATTTAAACAACTTCCCGTCTTGCACATCTGGAACTTCTTGTTTAATTTCAATTAAAGACGCTGTAATGTCCATTGTCTCGTCCATAATTACACCTAAAACGCTAAAGATGACTCCGGAAATGAAAACCATAAAATATGGCTGCAAACCGTAATCAGAATATTCCAAATGAATATTTTGATTATTGGATAAATACATCAGAAATACACTTAGTAGAATCGCTAAAGTAGTCGATATTGTGGTACTCAAAAAAGCCACTAACGCATTAAAACTCGGTCCCAATATTACCACCAAAGAGATTATCGTTACCAGCAATGCTGTAATTATTGCAGATATTAATAAAATACTCTTTGGAACATTAATGATAATGTACATAAAAATAACAAACACAATTAAATTTAGTACAATACTTAAAAATAGTCGAATTCTATCGTATTTCATCAAAAATAGAATTAATACAACTAAAGAAATTAAACCTACAACAACGGTATCTCTTTTCTGTGAATAGATTGAGTACTCTGATGAATTCTTTTTAACCACTAATTGTTGACCAACTCGATATTTTTGAGTCATCAGCAAAGAACTATCATACTGATTGGTTAAATTTATTGTTTTACCTTTATCTTTAGTATTTAAAAATTTACCAGTGATTGTTTGATTATATATTTTAGCCACATTTTTGTACTCATCCGTTTCGGTACTTTGATAATTTGTTTTTACACTTGTCACCTGTACAATAGGATCACTATAGATTGCAGAATCTATTCGAGTGAGAGCTGTAATTGCTATTCCAATTAGACAAATAATTATTATCTTTACCCAGTTTTTCATATAATGTCCTCTTTATTTACTACCATATTATCTAACTTAATTGACAATTGTTAAACCTTAAAATATTCTGTATAAAATGCTTAATACATATCAGGGGAATCGACATTCATGAATAAACACACAAAAAGAGTGTACGAAACACTCATAGTACTATTTTGCTTTTTAGTATTTGCGTTTTTCTACGTTAAAAATGATACCGAAAAAGCTAAAAACGATATGCCTAAAATAGGTGTGCTACAACTGATGTCCCATCCTGCTCTTGATGAGATAAATCGTGGTTTAGACGACACATTGAAAAAGAATGGCTACATTGACGGTAAAAACATAAAAATAGAATTTCAAAATGCGCAGGGTGATCAAAGTAACTTGCGTACTATCAGCAAGCAATTTGTTGAGGACAACGTAGATGTTGCCGTTGGAATAGCTACTCCATCTGTTCAATCACTCAAAAGTGCTACTTCAAATATACCTATAGTAATGGGTGCTGTCACTGACCCCAAAGGTTTTGGAATTATACCTAGTAATACTAAACCTGGTGGAAATATTACTGGAGTATCTGATCAAGCACCAATTGATCAACAACTTAGTTTAATTAAGCAAATTATGCCAAATACAAAAACAATTGGAATCATATATACCTCAAGTGATATGTCTGCCACCACAGAAGCTAAACGTATGCAAAAATTAGCTGAAAAACAAAATTTGAAAGTTAATGTCAAAACGATTAACAGTATAAATGATCTCGATCAAATTGCTACAGATCTATCACAAAATGTTGATGCAATCTATGTTCCTACTGACAATACTATTGCCAGCGGTATGCAACTATTGTCAAAAATAGCTAGTCAAAATAATGTTCCCGTCTTCCCTGCCGCTACAACAATGGTAAAAGATGGTGGCCTAGCAACTGTTGGTATAAGTCAATATGAACTAGGTCAAAAAACAGGTGAAGATGTTATAAAAATTTTAAAGGGTAAAAAACCAGGAGATATGCCTGTAACCTTTATTAAAAATGGTCATCTTATTTTAAATGAAAAACAAGCTAAAAAATTAAACATTCAGTTCCCCGATTCACTAGTTAATAAAGCTGAGAAGAAAGGTCAGGTTATCAAATGAATTTAATTATTTCTACTATTGATCAGGGATTAATCTGGTCACTTCTAGCTGTGGGTTTGTTCATCACTTTCAGAATTTTAGATTTTCCCGATATGACAGTTGAAGGTTCTTTTCCTCTGGGTGCTGTGACCAGCATAATGCTTATTCAACAGGGATATTCTTCTGAGTTCTCATTACTAATTGCATTTATCTATGGTGCATTAGCAGGTTTTGTTACTGCTTTCTTATATACCAAACTCAAAATTCCAGTACTTCTATCTGGAATACTTACAATGACAGGTCTATATTCAGTAAATTTAAGAATTTTGGGCAAAGCCAATATGTCTTTAACTAAACCACAAAATATCTTTAATAAATATGGTATGGATAAACTACCTGTGAACTTTAACGGAATTATATTGGGAATCATTTTAATAACAATTATCATTGGATTACTAATGCTTTTCCTAAATACTGAAAAAGGACAAGCACTTATTGTAACTGGTGATAATGAAATTATGGCATCATCAATTGGTATTAATACTACTCGTATGAAGTTTATCGGATTGATGTCTTCTAACGGCATTGTTGCCCTAACTGGTGGATTAATAGCTCAACAAAATGGATTTGCTGATGTGAATATGGGTATAGGGGTCATTGTTATCGGACTATCAGCTATTATCATTGGAGAAGTTATCTATTCAGATGTACCTCTAAATATTCGTATTATTACAATTGTTATTGGTAGTATCGTTTACCGATTAATCTTAATGGTTGTTCTTCAACTTGGATTTAACCCTAATGATTTGAAACTTATTTCTGCAATTATCCTTTCACTATGCCTTGCTCTACCAACAATTCGCGAACAGTTTATTCACACATTAAAGAGAGGAGTAAAATCAAATGCAACCTCTACTAGAGCTAAATAATGTAACTAAAACAATCTATAATCAAAATGAAGATATTAACATCCTAAATGGTGTATCTCTAAAAATTTATCCTGAAGATTTTATTGTAATACTTGGAACTAATGGTGCTGGTAAATCTACATTATTCGATTCCATAACTGGTGCTCTAAATATTACTAGCGGAAAAATTTTGTTGAATAATGTAGATATTACTTCAAAAAATTTAAATACTAGAAGTAAATACATCTCTCGCGTATATCAAGATCCAAAATTTGGTACTTCACCAAGAATGACAGTTGCAGAAAATCTTCTGCTAGCAAAAAGACGTGGTCTAAAGCGTCGATTAATATTTAGAAATCTAAAGAAACATTTACCAGAGTTTGATGAGCGTTTAAGTGAATTTAAAACACTAGATAATCGTTTAAACACATTTACTAATAAATTATCTGGTGGTCAACGCCAAACTCTTAGCTTCTTAATGTCGATAATTCAAAAACCAGACCTATTGATGCTAGATGAGCATACTGCGGCGCTAGATCCACAGACCAGTCATGAACTAATGGAAAAAACAGATGAAGTTATCAAAAAAGAAAAACTTACCTGTATGATGGTTACACATAATCTAGAAGATGCAATGAAGTATGGAAATCGTCTGATCATTTTGCAACATGGACAAATTATTTCAGATTTCAATTCTGAAGAAAAAGCTCAGTTAAAAGAAAAAGACTTGTTGAAATATTTTTAATTTCAACAAGCTTTTTTTGTAGAAAAATAAAAACTTTGAATATTTATTCACATATCACAAATTCAATTAATTTCATTTGTGAAAAATCTTATTCTAATTTTCTGATTATTTTACTTAGATATTTTATTTAAAGTGAGATTTATTTTAAAATTATGTATTTTATTGTGATTTACTTATCATATTCAAAATTCTAAAACCCTTGATAGCACTTGCAGTAACCGCTTACAAGTGTAATAATTAAAATATAAATTAATCAGGGGGTTAATTAATTATGAAGAAACGGAATTTTATATACGCTTTTATTTTTTCACTTCTTATTGGGATAACTGGTCTTTTCACAATCCAACAGACTACATATGCCGATAATAATGATCCTATTGTTTTCGTCCACGGATTAACTGGTTGGGGTCGTGGTGAAGATGGTGACAATCTATACTGGGGTGGCAAAACCACAGATATCATCACTCGCCTAAATAACGAAACAGGACATACAGTCTATGAAGGTGTTGTAAGTCCATTTGGTAGCGATTGGGATCGTGCCTGTGAACTTTACGCATACATCAAAGGTGGTACTGTAGACTATGGTGCTGCCCACTCTACTGTTAATGGCCATGAAAGATATGGTAGAACATATCCTGGTCTATATCCTGATTGGGATGAAAATCACCCTATTCATTTAGTAGGACACTCTATGGGTGGTCAAACAATTAGAGATCTTGATTCCCTACTTAGAAATGGTGATCAAAAAGAATTACAAATGTCTGGTGAAGATGGTACTAGTCCATTATTCAGAGGTGGACACAACTGGGTTGATTCTGTAGTTACAGTAGCAACACCAAATAATGGTACACCAACAGCTGAAACAGTTGGTAATCTACAAGCTGTAAGAAATTTACTTTACACAGGAGCAATTGTTTCTGCTAAAGTTCCAAACGTTGTAATCTCAAATGATTATAAATTAGATCAATGGGGCCTAGTGCGCAAACCGGGTCAATCTCTTGTTAGTTACCAAAAACAAGTTCTTAAGAGTAAAATCTGGAACTCAAATGATAATTCAATATACGATCTAACATTTGATGGAGCTAACGCTATAAATGCTAGAACTAATTTAGGTAGCAACGTTCACTACTTTACTTATTCTGGATTAGCTTCATATCCAACAAAAACAGGACGTTACAACCCTATAGATACTATGAACGTTGTTGATCCTGCTGGATCATGGTTGATTGGACACTATGGCAACGATCCACAATGGTGGCCTAACGATGGTGAAGTTCCAGTTATATCAGCTAAATATCCATTTGGACAAGCAGCTGCTCGTGATGATCAAACACCTGATTCTCAAACTGGTGTATGGCAATACAACGATCCTATCAATGGTTGGGATCACAAAGACTTTGCATTATTAGATGCTAAACAAGCACCTGAACTTGAAGAGCCAGTTATGAACTTCTACAAAGGAATTGTTAACAAACTAGCTGCTCTAGATTAAATAAAAAAGCTATCACAATATGTGTGATAGCTTTTTATTTTGCCTTTTTTATAGCTTGTTGCAAATCGTCTAGTAAATCTGCTTCATCTTCAACACCAACAGAAATACGGATAAGTTGATCTGTAATACCATTTTCTAATCTAATTTCTCGTGGAATAGAGCTGTGTGTCATAACTGAAGGAACTTCAATTAAACTTTCGATTCCACCCAAACTTTCAGCTAGAGTAATTAATTGTAATGATTCGATAAATTTCGTTAAATCAACATTTTCAGCTAATTCAAATGAGATTATAGCTCCAAAGCCCTTCATTTGACGTCTAGCTACTTCGTAGCCCTTAGAATCAGGGTCACCAGGATAAAAGACATTACCGACATCTGAACTTTCTTTTAAGAAGTCATAGATAACTTTAGCGTTATGATGATGTGCTTTCATTCTAACGCCTAGTGTCTTAATTCCACGCATAATTAACCAAGAGTCATCTGGTCCTAATACACTACCTATAGAATTTTGTAGGAAAGCCAATCTTTCTGCTAATTTTTCATCATTAGTTGCGACTAATCCCCCAACAACATCACTGTGGCCACCTAAATATTTCGTAGCACTGTGAAGCACTATATTGGCACCTAATTTTAATGGATTTTGATTGAAAGGTGTTGCAAAAGTATTATCAACAATTGTAAGTAGTCCATTTTCCTGACTTAAATTAGCTATTAATTCAATATCTGAAATTGTTAACAAAGGATTTGTTGGTGTTTCTAAATATACAGCTCTGGTATTTTCTTGAATGGCTGATTGGATTTCTTCTATTTTGGATGTATCTACAAAAGTAAATTCCAATCCATTTTCTTTTAATACATTGTCAATCAAACGGAATGTTCCACCATAGACATCATTTCCAACAATTATATGGTCACCTGATTTGAATAGAGAAAATACTGAATGAATTGCTGCTAATCCAGAAGCATATGCAAAACCATGTGTTCCTCCTTCAATATCAGCTATCAGTGATTCCAAAGCTGCTCTGGTAGGATTACCTGAACGTGAGTATTCCCAGTCGGGATTTCCACCTAATTTATGTTGATGAAATGTTGAAGATCGATAAACTGGTATAGAAACAGCACCTGTTGTTTTATCTTCACTAATGCCACCATGAATAAGTTTTGTGTCAAATTTCATATTTTATAACCTTCTTTATATTAATTACCAATCATTATAGCTAATAATTTATTTTTTATCTTTTATTTAACAAAAAAAGATTGCCTTTCGGCAATCTTTATTACATTTTTACAACTATTTTACCTTTTGCATGATGTGATTCACTAATTTCATGAGCTTTCTCTAAACCATCTTCGCTAAACTCTTGAACTGAATCAATAATAACTTTAACTTTTCCCTGACTAACTAGATTAACTAATTCAGTTAGTTGAGCACCATTTGGTGATAACCACAACGAAGTAGCAGTTACTTGATTTTCTTTAGCTAAATCTTCATTTACTGCACCGGCAATAGTAGTTAGTTTTCCACCTGGTTTTAAAATCTTATAACTTTTATCAAGAGTATCTCCACCGATAGTATCAAATACCGCGTCCATATCTGATAAAACATCACTAAAATCTTCAGTATTGTAATCAATCACTTGATCAGCACCTAATTCTTTTAAGAAGTCGGCATTCTTGGCACTGGCAGTAGTAACCACAGTTGCACCAATGTGTTTTAAAACTTGGATAGCAATAATTCCTACACCACCAGCACCACCTTGAATAAGAACTTTTTGACCTGGTTGAACATCTAATTCATCATAGATTCCTTGCCAAGCTGTAAGTCCAGCTAGTGGAAGAGCTGCGCCTTCTTCGAAAGATACATTATCTGGAAGTAGTGCTAACTTATCTTCCTTAACTGCTGTATATTGAGCATAAGTACCACGATTTGTTAGATCTGGACGAGCTAAGATCTTATCCCCAACTTTGAAGTTAGTTACATCTGATCCAATTCTAGTAATGACCCCTGAAACATCCCATCCTAGAATAATTGGAAAATCAAGTGGAATCATCTCAGATAAGTAACCCTCACGTAATTTCCAGTCAATTGGATTAATTGATGTAGCCTTAACTTCAACTAATACTTCATCATTTGCAATATCCGGTATTTCAATATCAGTCATTTTTAGTTGGTCTCTACTACCATACTCGTTAATTACTACTGCTTTCATAATTTATAATTCTCCCTATTCAATTCATTATTTAATTAAGATTAATTTTACCACTCACATAGAATATATGGTTTATTTAAATCTTTACTTTGATAAGTTATTTTATAATAAATAAAGATAATAATGCAAAATTAAAATCTAGTATTTTCTTAAACTAACTTGATCTACAAGATGATTATTGGACTTATGTAAAATTAAATTGGCACGATTTTTTGTTGGTGCTATATAATTCTTTAAATTTGGATAATTTATCTCATTCCATACTTCTTCAGCCATATCAATAGCTTCTTGACGAGGAATTTTTGTGAATTGATGATAATAACTTTCAGTATCATTTTTAGAAATATCCAATAATGATTCAAATCGGTTCATAAACCAGGATTTGATATTTTCAAATTCTGCATCTATGTAAATAGAAAAATCGAAATAATCACTCATGTATATTTGTTGATTAGCGGATAATTGTAGAACATTTATACCTTCAACAATCAATATATCAGGATTTTTAACAGAATTATATTGATCTGGAATTATGTCATAGATATTATGTGAATATAGCGGATACTTGATTTCCCCACCCTTAGTTTTGACATCACTTAAAAACTTCAACAATTTATCCATATCATATGTTTCTGGAAATCCTTTTTTCTCGGAAATTCCTCGTTCTTCTAAGATACTATTTGGATACAAAAATCCATCGGTAGTCATTTGTTCCACACTATATTGAGGATAAGCTCGTTGAATTAATACTTTTAGAAGTCTAGCTGTAGTACTTTTTCCTACAGCAACTGAACCAGAAATACCAATTATAAAAGGGACTTGCACATTCTTCTGACCTAAAAATTCATTTCTCAATTTTACTAATTTGCGATGGTTCTTCAAATAAATGTGTAATAGATGCCTAATTGGAGCATAAATATCTCTTACATCGTCAATAGAAATTTCATCGTCTAAAGATTTTATATTTTCTAGCTCTTCATCTGTAATTGGTTTTTTGTCATATTCTCCATGAAAATCACGCCATTCTTCACGCGTAAATGAATCATAGTTATTTAATTTGTTCATATAAAAAATACCCACTCATTGTTGATTATATTCATTAACATTTATTATTTTTCTGGTATTCTAATATTATAGAACATTTTACATTTTAGGGGCATACTATGAAGAAAATAGTATTAATTGGGGACTCACTTCTAACAAATTTTCAAAGTGAGCATTTAGAAAATTCTGTTGATAATAAATTCATTAATCTATCTAAAGATCAAGATAATTCAAATTCTATCTCAGGTAAATTAGACACCATTAGTAATCAAAATCCTGATGTTATTGTCGTAGGATTTGGAATCAATGATATCTGTGTAGTTGATGATATAAAACCGGGCAAATATGCTTACAACATAACTAAACTAATCGAAAATTTCGGTACAGAAAAATTAATTTTATTGTCGCCACAATATATTGATTGGACTAAAAACCCTGATTATCCTTGGACTCGACAGGTGCAGTTTGAGCTCATAACAGAAAATATTTCTAAAAAGCATAACCTTAGATATTTGGACATTTTGCACAAAATGTCTTATGGTAATAAAGATGAATTTTTGAAGAATGATGGAATTCATTTGGCAGATAAGGGACTTAACTTTGTAGAGTCCAGTATTGCTCCAGAAATAGACTTTTTATTAGCACAATGAAGGAGTTCATATGAATTATAATATTCCACAAAAATATTTTATACTGGCCTGCGATGAAAAAGGTAGTACAAAGATATACACAAATAGTCGCAAGAGAGCTTTTTTAGCTGCCAGTTCTTTCTTTGATCTTGTTATAAATGACATTATTGATTTAACGGAGAAGAGCGTTATTATCAAGAAGGTTCTTCCTCCTGAAAAAGAATACTTAAATCAGTTTTTTCAACTTATTAATAAAAATCAAGGTAAGAGTGTTGTTCACGTTCTTCGATCTATGAATAGTGAAAAAGTAACTAAACCTATCTACAATCAAATTGGTGATTCATTATCTGTTCGAGACGTTGTTCGAAAAGAAGTTAAGGGAACTATTTTCAACAAATATAATAATTATTTTGCTGACACTACCTTACAAAATAAGCTAAAAAATGAATTAACAGAAGAAGCATTTAGTAATGAAAAATTAGATCCTGAAACTATTGCTATATTATCTGTTTTATATAATGGTCACATATTTAAAGACAATATTACTAAATCTCAGATGGATGAGTTAAAATCTAAATTCAAAGATATGGAAAAAGACCCGGATTGCGAAAAGATTATAACTATTTCCAAGAGACTAAACAGAACTATTTCCACAATAATTTAAAAAAGAAGACATCAGCTGATGTCTTCTTTTTTAAATATATGTAATTTTCATTCCTGATAGGTATAGATTACCTTCGATATTCACTTTAGGACCGTCACCTTTTACAGGACGACCACTCTCAGACAAGCCACTCAAAGTGTTATTGATTCTATTATTGATATTCCATTCTCTTGGAATAAATAAATCTACATTACCTAGTGAACAGTCAACATAAATACTTGCTTCATCTTCTACTGTGACATTTTCAAAATAGACTTTAGCATCACCCATTGAAACTGTGATATTAGCACTTCTAAAATCGTCTGATTCTATATATCTGATTCCCTGTGACATTCTAACCTGAACATTTACGTCAGGATTATCAACAGTTTTTACATCACTATTGCCAAAATTTTGTCCATAAGACATTATTTTTTTTTTGTAATAATTAACATATCTTCTCTGATGTTCTCTAATAATCAGAGGTCTAAATATTAATGATAATCCAATTGACAATAATACTGCAATTCCAATAACAGTCCACGGAACTAGGCTAGATATGCCCAAAGGTTTTGAGAATATCATTGCCAGAAATGCTAGTGAAAAAACTGCACCTGTTACTTGCATATGTACCAAACTCTGTACAAAAGCAGCTACTAAAAATACTGAAGCTAAAATAGACCAAAATCCAATATTATAAGTGATTAGATTCATTTGACTTGCTGCCAAAATGGCTGCGCCTAGAACGAAGAAAACGCCCCAAAACCATCTTTGTCTCATAATTAATAATCCTTCTTCCCTAGTTTTATTTTTACATCCTTATAAAATCTTCGTGATACATAAACTTGTTTATAAGAATTCTTAAACTCAATCAAATTTCCTGTAACTGATCGAGTTAGCGAACGAACTTGATCTAAATTTAAAATTGTAGATTTTGATACTCTGATAAAGTTTGCTGGTAATATCTCTTCTAACTCATACAATCTTTGATTAACTCGATAAGAATTATCACTTGTATGAGCATAGACATCACGGTCATTAGTTTCAAAAAACAAAACTTCTGTAAGATCTAGTTGGTATACCGTATCATCATGATAACCAGAAATTTTTTGTAATTCTTGAATCATTGACTCTAACTTTTGAACTAAATCTACAACTTCTTGATCATCTTTAGGAGATTGAATTACAATTGTCTTCTCAGAATATTCATCTGAAATATCTAATTTAACTTTCAAAATTCAATCCCCCTTTCGCTTAATATTATTAGACCACATCATTTATTCTTAGTATACCGTATTTGTATAAGTGGTATTTTTTGATTACTAAACGGTCAAAAAAAGCTCGCACAATTAAGTGTGAGCTTTTATTTTGAATAATATTCCGTTGGTATTTTAGACAATAATGATGACAGTTCGTTTATCGCTATAACTGTAAGTTTATGCATAGCACGAGAACAAATTGTATAAACTAATTGTTGCTCATCATCTGTAAAGACATCTTTTGAAGCATCCCAGAAAATGACAGCATCAAATTCCAACCCTTTTGCAAGATACGATGGAACAACTATTGTTCCTGATGCCAACCGTTGATTTTCAGAGCTAATCAATGTTGATCTAACATTTTCTTTTTTTAGAAGATCATGGACTTTTTTGGCATCATCTAGCGTCTTCGCAATAATAGCCGTTGTATATTCATTTTGAATATTTTCATTGAGTTGTTTTACTACAGTTTTTATACCTGTTGAAACATCTTTATCGATAACAACATTTGGCAAATCGCCTTCTCGATTGAACGGTTCAATTTTTTGACCGTTAGTCAAAATTGCTTTTGTATAATTAGTAATCTGCTTTGTTGAACGGTACGAATGTGTTAGTTGAACAACTTTTGTATCATCAATATCAAATAGTCCTTGAACTTCTGACAGCAATGTTTGAGAATTTTTCTTTGTGAAAATTGACTGATTCAAATCACCAAGCATCGTATAGCGAGCTCTTGGGAATCTGTATTTCATATACGCCAATTGGAATGGTGTGTAGTCTTGTATCTCATCTATAAAAACAAACTTCATATCTAATTCCGGTTTACTACCTGTTACCAAATCGTATAGATACAAATATGGCGTCAAATTATCCATTGAGATTTGCTTATTATTAAAAGTATCAATGAAATTCTGAACATAATCATCCCAATTTTGTTCTGTAATTCCATACTTATCTAATTCAGCAATTTGAGGAACTGACCTTAAGAAATTCAAATAATTTGTTGAAACATTTAAAAATTGGAAATGAATTATTCGTTTGTAAACTTTTTGAAGAGACGCAGTAACAATTTTACGTGCAAGGTATTTCTGTTCCTCATCCCCATTCTTAAATTCCTGATCTGAGGTTCGATACATTGCTTGTAATTCTTCAGAGCTGAGATTTTCGATTCTTTCTGAAACCCATTTTGCTCTCATTTCAGAATTGATTTTACGATTCAACAATTTTACAAGTCTTGTAACTGTAGCATCTAATCTATTACCAAGGTTGTATTGTGAACCATAACTATAATAAATTTCAGCTATTTTTTCTTTAGATATAAATACTTTTCCTTGGAATTTAATGTCTTTGAAACTGACACCACTTTGATTTAATAAATTGGAATAATTAGTTAATAGTTTAAAGAAGTCTATATCAGTAATATATTTTGAAATTTTCTTCTTCTCTGGATCAATTGTTTTTTCAAATTGATCTGCCAAATTCTCAACAGTCAAATTAGGAAGTCTTCGTGCTAAGAATTGATTGTATGTCATCTGAACCATATTTTGCTCACCCATTTCAGGTAAGACATTTTGGATATAGTCGTTGAATAACATATTAGGTGAGAACATTACAACCTGACTAGATGTTAAATTCCCACGATATCTATATAGAAGAAAGGCAATTCTTTGTAGAATTGCTGAAGTCTTTCCAGATCCGGCAGCTCCTTGAACAAATAACAATTTAGAGTCTGTATCTCTAATTATCTTATTTTGTTCCTTTTGAATAGTTTTAACTATCCCTTTCATCTTAGTAGATGAACGTCCATCTAAAACTTCTAACAACATTTGATCGCCAATAGTTTCTTGGGTATCAAAATAAGTTGAGATTTGGCCATCTTCAACTAAAAATTGTCGTTTTAAGAATAAATCAACAGTTTGCTCACCATCTGGAGTTTGATAGGTAACATTTCCCAAATTACCATCGTAGTATATCGATGAAATGGGTGCGCGCCAATCGTAAACTAAAAATTTATCATTTGCATCTGTAAAAGAACTCAAACCAATGTAAACTTGTTCTTTTTTAGGTTCACCTTTTTCCTGAAAATCCAATCGTGCAAAAAATGGTGTTTTTTCTAGTCGGCTTAAGATATCCAACCTTTGTTTAGATTGACGCCAACTATTATTTCTTTCGTTCAACATCTGTTGTTGTTGATGAATTGAAAGTGCCGCATCCATTGATATGCCATCGCCATCCATACCAACATGTATATCGCCAAATGCGTTATTGATTTCTTTAAGGTCACCTTCAGCTAATTCTATCTTTTCTTGCAAAGAATCCTTGGCAACTCTGATATTATCTACAACGAAATCTAGATGATCTTTCTCTAATTGCAATTCATCTAGTTGATTCATCTCAGTTTGATTTGTCATGTTGTCCCCTTAATTAAAGTCATAATATGTTAACATTTATGACTTAATATATCAAAATTATATAAAAAATTTATAAAACTCAATTTTCAAAATTTATAAAAACTTCTTTTGACACTCAAATAAGTTGCCAAATATTATACGATAAGGTGAATTGAAGTTCCAACAGTTAGACTCTAAAATTACTTTTGATTATTTTATATATAGTCATATACTGTTAAGCATAAGGAGATGACTATATATGAAACAAGGAACAACGATTATTACATTAGATAACGGATACCATCTATGGACTAATACACAAGGTGAAGGAGATATTCAATTACTTTGTCTTCACGGCGGACCTGGTGGAACACATGAATATTGGGAAAACTTTGGTAAAGAACTTGCTGATTTAGGCGTTCAAGTATCAATGTATGATCAACTTGGATCATGGTATTCAGATCAACCTGATTATTCTGACCCTGAAATTGCTGAAAAATACCTAACATACGATTATTTTTTGGACGAAGTAGAAGAAGTTCGTCAAAAATTAGGATTGGATAATTTTTACTTAATTGGACAATCATGGGGTGGAGCTCTTGTACAAATGTACGCTGAAAAATACGGCGATCATTTAAAGGGCGCTATCATTTCAAGTATGGTGGACGAAATTGATGAATATGTTACAAGTATTAACCAATGTCGTATGGATGCTTTAGGTCCAGAGAAAGTTAAGTATATGGAAGAAAAAGAAGCAGAGAACGATCTTGAAGACAAAACTTATCAAGAATACGTTGATGTTTTAAATGCTGAATATATTGACCGTAAGCAACCTGCAGCTATCTCACACGTAATAAGCACAATGGCAACAGATGTATACAATGTATTCCAAGGTGATAATGAGTTTGTTATTACAGGTAAGCTTAAAGATTGGCATTTTAGAAATCATCTTAAAAATATAACAGTGCCTACCCTTCTAACCTTTGGAGAACACGAAAGTATGCCAATTTCTACTGCAAAAATTATGCAAAAAGAAATTCCACATGCAAGACTAGAAACAACACCAAACGGAGGTCATCATCACATGATTGATAACCCTCCAGTATACTTTGATCATTTGAAGAAATTCATTCGAGATGTAGAATCTGATAATTTTAACGATTAAAAAAAGACCTCAAATTGAGGTCTTTTTTATTTTATTTAGCTTCTGCAGCTTCTTTATAAGCAATATTTCTTTTTTTCATTTCATGTGCATACCACATAAATACTAGTAGATATGCAGCAAGAGCTAATATTGCATAAATAATAAATTCAATCTGACCCTTAGATGCATTACCAACTAAGTAAGCCAAGAATTTTTCAATAGGTCCTTCCATTGTCGAATGTGAAATCAATGTTGATGCTGACAATCCCTTTGGGAAAGCACCTACAGCTTTAGCTGTTTGAGTAATGAAAGGTGCAGACAAAGTTCCTGCCCATAAGAATAATGGTAATTCTATTGTACCAATAACAATCATTCTTATTATTTTACCTCTTGTAACTACTAATAATGCCGGTGTAACACCCATAGCAATTATTCCACCTAGAGGTAGAATTTTATTTCCTGGTAAGACCAGTGCTTCTAACAGCATAATAGGTGCCAAAACATTTGCAGCTGCCCAAATTTCTGCACGACCGGCAAGAAATGGCCAGTCCAAACCAACATTTAACTCACGACCTTCAAGTTTGGAATTAGCAAAATCAGTAATTCCTTGTGACAGTGGTTCTACGGCCGCAATAAACCATGATCCAATAATTGAGAACAACTCTAGTGTAAATGCTGCAGTGAATGATAATACAAATATTTCCTTCATTCCTTGATGAGATAGTAATCCTATAAAGATACCTAAATAAATACCAATTGCAAACTTACTACCCCAAAATCCGATTTTTCTATTCAAGGTTGCTGCATCAAAATCAAATCTATCTAACCATGGGAAGAGCACATCGAATATTTTATCAAATATCATGATAAATGGATTCATCATATAATTCATGTGTGTAGTGGTCATAGGGTTTGATTCAGGAGCTCCCATCAAATCATTAAATGTAGGTTTCATTAAATCAGAATTAATAATTTTTAAGATTCCAACAAAAACAACCAAAATTGTTGCAATAAATATATTCGCTCCAAAAAACATTGTTAACAAACCAATAAATGATAAATGCCAGATATCGAAAATATCAACATCCAATGTATTTGTTTTATTCCAAACTAACATGATTAAATTTACAATCAACATAATCATTAAGAAAAACAATGTATAAGGTGAGCCCCAAGTTATTGTAGCAAGTGGAGCCCAACCTACATCAGTGACCGATAAACTTATTCCTGTTGATTTAACAAATGCAGTTAAGGCACTTTGGAATGTTGTTGTTAAAATACCAATAACTGATCCAATTGCAGTTAGAGCGATAGCTAACTTAATACCACCCTCCAAAGCTTTTGAAAATTTAACTCTAAAAATTAGAGCGATTAGCGTTAAAACAATCATCATTAATGGTGCTGCGCCAAGATCTATCAATGGTTTAAAAATAGAATTGGCAAAGTCAACTATCTGAGTCATAATTCTCACCTCAAAAAATCTTTTTTATTAGCTATTTTTTATTGCTTCTTCTACTTGATCATATACAGGTTTTGCCATAGCAGGCATGCGATACAAAATAGGTCCTGCATCAACCTCAGGAATACTAATGTTAAATCCTAAATCTGTTTTTGAAATTGGGGTAAATAAATCATAATTTCCAATCATATCTTCTGTAATATCTTTTACCATTACTGCATCGCACTGAACATCATAACCACGATTTTTCATTTCCGTTTCAAGTGCATCCTTAATTTGATGTGATGAATTTACTCCTGCTCCACAAGCTGCTAAAATTTTAAACATAATTTTTCTCCTTTTAATTTAATCTTGTGCATACTGCGCAAATTTTCTGGTTAGAAATTTGTAGATACTCTCAGTATCTTCTAATTTAAAAAAGGTAATTAATTCATTCTCAGAAGTTCTTGACATAAAATCCATTATTCTTGCTAAAATATTTGATTGGCCTTCTGGATTATCATTCAAAATCATAAATAGAAATTTAACTTTAAAATTCTTCGAAGGGTCAATCATATTGTTAAAAGTAATTTCATTTTTTAATTTCACGGGTACAACCATAGTTGTTTTTACAAATTCACTTTCTGTATGCGGAATCGCAATATTAGGAATTTGAGTTGAAACTACTGACATATCTATTCCTGTAGGATAATTTTTTTCTCGTTCTTCTAAATTGGCTAAAAATTCTTTCGTAACTAAATCTTCCTTATACAATTTCTTATATATTTCCTCGAAAACTTCAACTTGGCTGTTAGCGTTTGATATAAAAACCTCTTCTGAATAGAACAATTTATCTGTCGTTTCCACAGTCATATACATCGCCTGCCCTTTTGTTTGTTTTTGTTTGCAACTATATGTTAACGCTTTCACAAAATATGTCAATATTTTCCTGAAATGTTTTTCAACGCTGTTAAATCAGCATTTCCAGGTGTTGACAGAAGCGAAAGGTAATGTTAAATTATGTTTGAAGTTAACAAAACCAAACAAAAAAGAGGCGATTTCTTGTTAAAAAAAGAGAGATTTATCAAAATACTATCCAACTTAGACGAGAAAAATGTCATTACAGTAAATGACCTTACTGAGAAATTGAATGTTTCTGATATGACTATAAGAAGAGATTTAGACGAGCTAGCAAGCTCTGGCAAACTCATAAGAATTCATGGGGGCGCACAAAAAATAAATTCTACAACCGGTGAAGAAGCTTCTATCAGGGATAAACGTTCTATTAATCTAAAGGAAAAACAAGAAATTGCAAAAATAGCTGCAAATGAGATTAAGGACTTCGAGACGATTTTTATCGGTCCGGGAACTACTTTAGAACTTATAGCCCAATATATTAAAGACGTTCATTCCATAAGAGTCATAACAATAAGCGTTGATGTTTTTCAGAGTTTTATCAATGAAAATGTTGATTGTGAACTTATACTAACTGGGGGAACATACCGGAAACGTTCGGGTACATTAATAGGTACTGTTGCAAACAATACTATAGAATCATTAAAATTCGACAAAGCTTTTATCGGAGTGAATGGAATTAAAAATGCCGATTTAATGACAGCAAACACAGAAGAAGGTGAACTACAAAATATTGCTTTAAATAATTCGACGACAAAATATATAACAGCTGATAAACATAAACTTAACAAAAATGATTTTTATGTATTCTATAATCTTACAGATGCGGATTACTTGATTACAAATAAGAATAATTCTTATGAAACCATAGATTATTATCAGCAATATGTTTCACTATTGACAGAAATTAGGAGGAAATAAAATGATAATTGCATTAGCTTCAGATAAATATGGGATGGAATTGAAAAACTATATTAAAGAATATTTAAAAAATAAAAATAAAGACTACAAAGTAGTTGATCTTGCAGAAGAACCATTTGATGATTTTGTTGATTCTTCAGTTGAACTTTCTAACTATATACTAAATAAAAAAGCCGATCGAGGAATTATATTTGATGAATATGGCGTTGGATCAGCAATGGCAAGTAATAAAATTCATGGAATGGTTACCGCTAATGTAACTGAGGAAAACACAGCTCATATGACAACAGAACATAACGGTGCAAAGGCGATTGCAATTGGTTCAGGAATTGTGGGAAAAAAACGTGCTGAGTCAATCGTAGATGAATATCTAGGTGTTAACTATGCCGGCGGAAGACATCAAATAAGACTAGATATGTTAGAAAAACTGGTTTAGGAGGAAATAAAATAATGAAAATTGCTATTGGTAATGACCATATTGTCACTGAAGTAAAGATACAAATTTCTGATATGTTAAAATCACTTGGACATGAAGTGATTGACGTAGGAACTTACGATAATACTAGAACTCACTACCCTATTTATGGTTTAAAAGTTGCTGACTTGGTTCGAGATAAAGATGCGGATTATGGTGTTGTTCTTTGCGGAACAGGTGTTGGTATTTCTACAGCCGCCGATAAAAACAAAGGGATTCGTTCTGCACTGGTAGCTGATACAACTGCAGCAAAATATGCAAAAGAACACCTTAATGCAAATGTTATTAGCTTTGGAGGCGCAGTTGTTGGAGAACATCTAGCTGAAGAAATAGTTAAAACGTTCTTGAAGGCAAATTATTTGGGTGAAGATGATGAAATAATTAAAAAAATAGATGATCTAGAGCCTGATAATCCCGAGCAACACGATAACCCCAATTTTTTCAGTCATGAATTGGTATTATGGGATCAGGGTCATTATCATGACTAACATTTGCGTTAAAAGAAAACGCTTTTAAAATAATTTAAATAAAGAGGAAATTAATTATGATGACTCCTAATAAATATAAACAACTTGAAAAAATGTCAAACAACGATGGAATAATAGCTGCTTTAGCTATTGATCAACGAGGATCTCTGAAAAAAATGCTAGCTAGTTATTCCGATACACCAAATGAAAATGATATTGTTGAATTCAAAAAAGCAATTTCTAGTGAACTGACACCTTATGCATCTTCTATTCTTTTAGACCCTGAATATGGATTACCTGCAGCTAAGGTTCGTGCTGATAATACAGGTTTATTAGTTGCATACGAAAAAACCGGATATGATACTACAGAACCAGGAAGAATGCCCGATTTAATTCCGGAATGGTCTGTAAAAAACCTAAAAGAAGCTGGTGCTGATTCAATTAAATTCCTACTCTATATCGATATTGATGAAGATAAAAAAATAAACGAACAAAAAGAAGCTTTTGTGGAACGTATTGGTTCTGAATGTGTTGCAGAAGACATCCCACTATTTGTTGAACTAGTTTCATATGATGCAAATATTACTGATGCCAAAAGTTCAGAATATGCAAAAGTTAAACCACATAAAGTTATCGAAGCAATGCGTGAATTTTCAAAACCTCGCTATAACATTGATGTACTAAAAGTCGAAGTTCCTATTAATTTAGACTATGTTGATGGATACAACGGTTCAAATCTAAGTGTTTACACAAAAGATGAAGCTTTAAATTATTTCAAAGAACAAAGTGAGGCAACTGATTTGCCATATATCTTTTTAAGTGCTGGTGTTAGTGCTGAAACATTCAGAACAGAGCTAATTTTAGCCAAAGAAGCTGGTGCTGATTTTAATGGTGTTCTGTGTGGACGTGCAACTTGGAAAGGTGCAATAGAACCTTATGCAAAAGATGGTGAAGAAGCAGGTATTGAATGGATGGATACTGAAGGTAAAAAGAACATAGAAGAGTTAAACAACGTTCTTAAAGAAACGGCTACTCCTTGGTTTAAAAAAGTAAGACAAACTGTTTAATAAAAAAAGACCTCAAATTGAGGTCTTTTTTCTATCCTTATCTATTAAAAATATTAGTAAAACTAGCAACAATATAATTACAGACAATACAACTAGCTCCTTAAAATGGCTCTGGATGATTGCATTGCCTCCCAGTGCATAAATTATTGCCATGGGTAAGCTACCAATAATTGTAGCTGTGATAACTTTTTTTCTAGATAAATTGGTACTTACAGAGGTTAAACTGATAATTGATGTTGGAATAAAAGGTATCGCATAACCTATCACAATTCCCATACTGGGATGATTCATAGATCTAATTTTTTGACCAAATTTCGTTTTCTTTTTTCGTTTATCTATGTGTTCATTAAAGTTAATAAATATGCGCTGAGCAATCAAATTTCCAGCTACCATTCCCGCAACATTAATAAACGAACCTATGATTTTACCAAAAATTATACCTGACAAAATTCCTATAACTGATACAGGTAATCCTGGCACGATGGAGCAACAAGCTAATAAAAGTAAAAATAGAAATATGTCTAAAAATCTATATTGCTTAATACTAGTCAGAAACTTTTCTAAATTTAACATAGAAAAAACAGGTTGCAGATTTCCCCACTCCCTTAAAATTATTATTAGAATAATAATAACAGCTAATAACGATGTTAAATAAATATATTTTTTAGAACTGTCTAATTTCAATCTTATCCGCCCTTTTAATTTAAACGTTAGTCTAATTATAGTAGAATAGTACTATTAAGACTAGGAGTGATTAAATGTCAAAATACGAAATTTACTTTATTAGGCACGGTAAAACTGTTTTCAATACATTTAAAAAAATGCAAGGTTGGTCTGATACACCTCTTACAGAAGCAGGAGTTTTGGTTGCAGAAAAAGCCGCATTAGCACTTAAGGATATTAAGTTTGATATTGCTCTTTCTTCTGATACAACTCGTGCAATGTCCACTTGTCGTATTATCCTTCAACAAAATGTAAACAAAGATAAGTTAAAACAAGATACTATCAAGGAATTTAGAGAAGAATTCTATGGATACTTTGAAGGAATGAACTCTGATGAAGCCTGGCTAATGGCTGGACAACCACATGGTGTATTCTCATTCCCTGAAATTAACGAAAAATATGGCCTAGATGCTTCTAAAAACTTTATGAAAGAAGCAGATCCTTCTCACATGGCTGAAAACGCAGAAGAATACTGGGCAAGAATTGACAAGGGATTTGAAAAATTAGATAAAATTGCCAAAGATGGTGACAAGATTTTACTAGTTTCTCACGGTACAACTATTCAATCTCTTGCTGATAAATATAAAAAAGAGGCCTTCAATACATTTACTGGTCCTAGAAATGCTTCATTAAGTCGTATGGTCAGAGACAATGGCGTAAATGTTATGGAAACTTACAACGAAATTTTAGGATAAAAACACCCTTAGAGGTGTTTTTTTATATCCTAGATACGATAATAAAACAAAAATTCAAAAAAATTTTAGAGTATAATATTTATTGTAACAATGACAGTTTGTGGCACCCTGTCTTAAAAAATCACACAGTTAAGGAAGTATTTATCCATGAAGCGAAGTACCGAAAATAACATAATTTCAGTAGGTATAGTAGCAGCCTTATATGTTGCTGTGACACTTGCTATTGCACCGTTTAGTTACGGAGCAATTCAACTAAGAATTTCTGAGTTGTTCAATCACCTTGCAGCATTCAATAAAAAATATATTTTTGCGATAACCTTAGGTTGCTTTATCGCAAATATATTTTCGCCATTAGGTTTGATAGATATGATTTTTGGAACTATAGCTTCACTTATTTGCACAACATTAACCTGGTTATTTGCAAAAAACATCAAGAATAAATACTACAAATACATTATTGCAACATTTTGCCAGCTACCTGGTACATTTATAGTTGCATTAGAATTAAACATATACATGAAGTTACCGCTATTATTGACATGGTTAACCGTTACAATTGGTGAATTTATTTCCATGTTCATCGGTGCAATCATTGTCGATCTTGTTTCTAGAAAAATAAACTTTAGTGAAGGAAAAATAATCAAATGAAATTCTCAGATGTATTAAAAGAGATTGAAAACGGTAAAAAAGCTCGTCGCAAAAGTTGGTCTGTTGGTGAGGAATATATATTTGAAGTGACTGATTTAAAAATCTCAGGAGACAATGTAAATCCTTTTCTACTCATTAAAACTGACGAAAATCCTAGTCTTTCAATATTTCAACCCAATACCTGTGAAATTCTAGCAAATGATTGGGAAATTGTAGAATGACTGCTATCTACCCTGATTTAAAAGGAAAAAAGATTTTTATAACTGGTGCTAGTAGTGGAATTGGAAAAGCACAGTGCTTAGCTTTTCTTGATCAAGGCGCAATTGTTTTTGCTGTAGATAAATCTAAATGTAACATTAAACAGAATAACTTTAATTTTAAATTAATTGATATCAACGATTCTAATAACATTATAGATCACTTAAATACATTAAATAACATTGATATAGTTTGTAATACTGCTGGTATTTTGGATGATTTTTCTCCCAGTCTGGAAACCTCAAGATATAAATGGGATAAGGTCATAAATACTAATTTAACCAGTATGTTTACCGTTACAAACGTAATGGTAGAAAAAAGCATCTCGACCAAATCACCTTTAGTGGTAGTAAATATGGCTTCAATTGCCGGAATGATTGCAAGTGGAGGTGGAGCTGCTTATACTGCTTCAAAGCATGCTATCGTTGGTTACACAAAGCAACTGAACTTCGACTATGGAAAAAAAGGAATAAGAGCAAATTGTATATCACCCGGCGCTGTTAAAACTTATATGACAAAAGAAGATTTTAATAATAACGCTGAAGTTGCTAAAAGAGTTGCCTCTGAAACCCTTATTAAACGTTATGCTGATCCTAGTGAAGTTGCAGAATTAACATTATTTTTAGCTAGTGATAGTTCCAAATATATTTATGGAGCTAACATACCTATCGATGCCGGTTTTATTCTGGGGAAGAAAATATAATAAAAAACACCTTTACATTGTAAGGTGTTTTTTTATGCCATTCTTCTATCAATAACTTTTGACAATAATGACAGTGCATAACACACAACGAAATACATTACAGCCATCGCTACAAAGATAGGAACGATAAAGTTGGGATCTTGACCATAGACTACTTGACCATGTTGCATTAATTCAGGAACAACAATGATTGTAGCTAACGATGTATCCTTAATTAAAGAAATGAACTGACTAACTAGTGCAGGTATCATTTTCTTGTATGCTTGAGGCAATACAACATGCCACATTGCTTGAATAAACGTCATACCGTTCGCCCTTGAAGCCTCCATTTGTCCAATATCAACGGCGTTAATACCAGATCTAATAATTTCAGCAATCATCATTGATTCAAATACCGAAATTGCTAATATTGCGGCTGGAATAGTATCCGGTTTGAATCCAAACGCTGGCAAGCCAAAATATGTAAAGAAGATAATCAACAATAGTGGTAGATTACGTACAATATCAATTATCAATCCAATAAATTTTGAAAAATATGGAATTTTAGAATATCTAATTATTCCTAAAACAGATCCTAATATGAAGCTGATAACCAGAGAAATTACAGAAATTTCAATAGTAACTAATAGACCCTTTAGAAGGAATAATATATTAACTGGTGAATAAGCGTCGATAAATGTTTGCATAATATTTTCCTCCTTCTAGACGATCTTTCTCTCTAAGTGCTGCATGTAGTAACTGATTGGTAAAGTAATAATAAGGTAGAAAATGGCTACTACAAAATATGTATTAACTGTTTCAAATGTAGTGGATGCAATTGAATTACCTTGATACATCAAATCAAATCCAGCCACAAAGGCTAACACACTTGAATTTTTAACTAGGTTTACGAATTGATTTCCTAGCGGTGGAATTACATATTTAAATGCTTGTGGCAAAACAATATAGCGCATTGCTTGCACATATGTCATACCGTTTGAACGAGATGCTTCCATTTGTCCGACATCCACTGAATTAATACCAGCACGAACTGTTTCAGCGATAAAAGCTGATGTATAGATTGTTAATCCAATTGTACCAGCAGCAAAGCCATTAATTTTCACAACATACATTGGTATTACTAGATAAAAGAACATTGTGATAACTAATAATGGAATATTTCTAAAAATTTCTACATAAACATTACCAACAATTCTAGCAAACTTATTAGGTATAACTTCCAGAATAGCGAAGAATGATCCTAAAATTAAACTAAAGAATAATGCCAAGACACTTGATAACAAAGTCCAACCGAATCCTGTAAGAAATTGAGACCAATTATCTACAAAAAGTTTAATCATATCTTAGCACCTCCTTATAGTTAAAACCGGGAACATCCCCAAACCATTTTTTAATTAGCTTATTATATTCTCCATCTTTAATAACTTCTTCCAAAGCTTTATTGATAGCTTGTTTGAAATCATCTTGACCTTTATTAATTCCAATCCCATATGGTTCCACAGTAAATGGTTTTCCTTGAACAACATAACCAGGATTTTGAACAGCCATACCTGCCAAAATAACATTATCTGTTGTTAGAGCATCACCCTGTCCAGATTTCAATGCTGTCATAGCTTGTGCATAATCTGGTAACTGTAGAACTTTAGCATCTGGCGCGTATTTTTGAACATTCTGAACTGAGTTTGATCCCACAACGCCGATTACCGTTTTACCATTAAGATCACTAACTTTTTTAACATCAGATCCGTCTTTTACAAGAATAGATTGACCAGCATCAAAATATGAATCTGAGAAATCAAGAACCTTTTCTCTATCTGGTGTAATTGTCATAGTAGCAATAATTGCATCTATATTACCATTTTTCAAAAGAGGAATTCTTGATTGAGATGTAACGGTTACAAATTTTGCTTTAGCATCTTTACCAAGCATTTTTTTAGTAATTGCTTTGGCTAAATCAATCTCAAATCCCTTGTCTTCACCATCTTTAACATCAATCAATCCTATTAATTTTGTATCGGCCTTAACACCCCAAGTAATTGTTTTTGATTCTTTATCATTGTCTAAAATATTTTGTTTTGATAATGGCTTTTGACCACAACCACTCAACAATATTAAAGCTAGAAATAGGGTTGAAATTAATAGTAAATATTTTTTAAATTTCATATATTATTCCTCCCCTATATCAATGTTTAATTATCTTACTTAAGAATTGTTTAGCTCTCGGATTAGATGGATTTTCAAAGAATTTACTTGTTTCATCGTCAGCCAATATTTGTCCTTGATCCATAAAAATAACTCTGTTTGCAACTTCTTGAGCAAATCCCATTTCATGGGTAACGATCAAGCTTGTCATATCACTTTGACTTGTAACATATTTTATAACTCTTAAAACATCATCAATCATTTCAGGATCCAAAGCACTCGTTGGTTCATCAAATAACATACACTTAGGTCGCATTGCTAGTGAACGTGCAATTGCCACACGTTGAGCTTGACCACCTGAGATTTGAGATGGCATATTCTCAGCTTTATCAGCTAAACCAACCTGATCCAAAATGTCCATAGCTCTTTTTTTATTTTCAGTTTCATCTAATTTCAAAACTATCCTAGGTGCTAACATGACATTCTCTAAAACGTTTTTGTTTTGATATAAATTAAAATGTTGGAATACCATACCTACATCTGTTCTAATACGATTTATATCTGTTTTTCTATCAGCAATATCATGACCATTTACAATAAGCTGACCTTCTTGAATAGTTTCCAGACCATTTACAGTTCTAGCAAGAGTACTCTTACCAGAACCTGACGGTCCTATTAAAACTACAGTTTCTCCCTTATCAATTTCCAAATTAATATCTTTTAATGCGTGAAACTTCCCATAATATTTTTGAACGTCACGAAATTCAATCATTGACATATTCCCTGACTCCCTTCATTTATTAGTTAATCGTTAAAGACTCATTAAAAATATTCTAATATTAAAAGACTTCTTAAGCAAGTCTTTTAATAACAGCGATTAAATACTTCCGATTACAATAATCATAGATCTAATTCAAATATTATTCTAATTTTCGAAACTTATCTAATGTGTTGATCAAAAAATTATAGCTTTAGCTTTTATTTTTACTTATAATATTAATTCTATGTTAAAAATGGAGGTGGATTATTTTGGATAATAAACTCACTGAAATTACTTCCAAAAAATCCTATATTTCTTGGCCGGTTATTGCCTTACTAGATTTTGTCACAGTTATTAGCTTTGACGATCTTATTTACAATTTTAAGAATCAAGGACTAGGTGTCGTTACTACCTGGATTTTAATGCTAGTTTTATTTGTCGTACCATATGAAATGATGGTCGGTAATCTAGGTTCTGCTTTTTCTGGGGACTCAGGTGGGCTAACTTCATGGGTAAGAGAAACTAGTGGAAATACTTGGGGATATATTTGCGCCTGGGTATACTGGATTTCTTGTCTTCCATATATAGTTGATGTTGCAAACTCTACTTTAATTTCATTTGGTTGGATTTTAACTGGTAACAATTCAATTTCTAAATCAATGAGTAACAGCACTTTTGCTTTGCTAACCGCTGCCATATTTATTACTTTTATTTTCATACAGCACCGATTGAAAAACTCTATCAAGTGGTTGGCAATAATTGGTGGAAGTGCAATGTTTATAATTACAGTTCTTTATGTAATGTTGACGTTCGTTTATCTTGGAACCGGCAATGCTCCTAGTACACAACCATTCAACTTGAAATCATTTATTCCTAAATTAGATCTTCATTATATTTCTACATTTAGTTTGGTTATCTTTGCAATGAGCGGTTCAGAATATGTCGGTCCTTACATTAGCCAAATGAAAGATGGCAAAAGAGATTTTCCTAAAGCAATGTGGCTTTTGGCAATAATGACAGGATTCCTTACAGTTTTAGGATCATTTTCTCTAGGTGTATTTTTCAATGCACATAGCTTACCGCATGATTTAAAAATGAATGGTTCATACTACGCTTTTGAAGCTATGGGCAATCATTTTGGATTAGGAAAACTATTTCTATATACATTCTCGATTACACAAGCTATCTATATGATGGCACAATTAGCTGTCTTACTAGATGCTGGAACTCGAATGTTTCTATCTGATACTGCAAAAGATTATTTACCAAAAGCCTTAACTAAGCTAGATAAAAGAGGATTGCCCATTAATGGATATTGGCTGACTGCAGGAATTTGCACATTTATAATGGTTTTAAGTGCTACCCTTCCAAATATGAACGACATTTTTAATCAACTACTTAGCCTAAATGGAATTATTTCACCATATGCCTCATGTTTTGTTTTTAGTTCTTTCATAATACTGAGATTTAAAGATGATAAATTTAACTCGGAATTCAGGTTTATAAATAACAGAAATTTAGCAATAATAGCTGGTATATGGTGCTTAACTTTAACCTTTTCCGCTGCAACGCTTGGAATCATCCCTGCTGATGCCAAATTTGGCACTACAACTTGGTACCATACACTTATACTGAATATTTCTGAGCCTTTGATTATGGTTGCCATCGGAGCTATTTTGCCAATAATTGCCAAATATGAAAGAAGAAACTAAAAAAAGCTATCTTAATTTTGATAGCTTTTTTATTTTAAATTAAAAAATGTTATGATATTAGGAATCGAAGGGACTGATTATCATGAGAAATAAAATGTTAAAAGTTAAAAAGTTAAAATAATTTTAGAAATACCTCTAGGATATTTCTAACTAATCCAGGAGGATTATATGGACAACACAAATATTGAAAAACAAAGAGTAATTATTGCTGGAGTTAGTCATTTACAATCAGATTTTGATTATACTATGGAAGAATTAGAATCGTTGGTAAATGCAAATAACATGGAAGTAGCTGAAGTTATAAAACAAAATCTTGACCATGTTAGTGGTTCTACCTACTTTGGTAAGGGTAAAGTAGAAGAGATTGCCCAGATTGCAGAAAACAATGATGTCACAACTATTGTTTTAAATGACGAATTAACCCCATCTCAAATTAGAAATTTAGAAAAAGCTACGAAGTTAAGCTTCATGGATAGAACTGAACTAATACTGCAAGTTTTCTCAAATCGAGCTCAAACAAAACAGGCTAAGCTACAAGTTGAAATTGCAAAATTAGAATATCAATTGCCACGCATTCACCCGTCAGGTAATCCATTAGATCAACAATCTAGTGCCGGTGGATCTGGAGCAGTAGCTAACCGTGGTGCTGGTGAAACAAAATTAGAATTAGATCGTCGTGTTATTAGAAAAAGAATTACATATTTAAAATCACAATTAGCCGATGTCGATAAAACATTAGATATACAGAGTCGCAAAAGAACTAGTAACTCAACTCCACTAGTATCTCTAGTGGGTTATACTAATGCCGGCAAGTCTACAACTATGAATGGACTTTTGAATTTTAATAAGGAAGACTCACAAGATCGAAAAGTTTTCGAAAAAGATATGTTGTTTGCAACACTAGATACCAGTGTACGTAACATTGAATTAGAGGATAATACTATTTTTTTACTATCTGATACAGTGGGATTTGTTAGTAAGTTACCCCATAAATTAGTTGAATCATTTAAAACTACACTTAAAGAAGCACAGAACGCTGATCTTTTAGTTCAAGTGATCGATGTTAGTGATGAAAATTCTAAAAAAATGATTGAAGTTACTGAACAAACACTTAAAGAAATTGGTGTAACGGATAAACCAATGATTTATGCTTACAACAAGGCGGATCTAAAAGAAGGTATGACATTCCCTACTATTGAAGGTGATAACCTTTATTATTCTGCAAGAGATGAAAACTCAATTAAGGAACTACTAAATTTGATCAAAGAAAGAATTTTTTCTAACTTTGAAACTGTGGAGTTAATTGTTCCCTATACTGATCAAAAAATTGCTGAACAAATTCTTAGAAAATCGCAAGTTGTTGAAAAAGAATTCCAAAATGAAGGAACTTATATTAAAGTTAAATTTTCTCCAAATGAAATTAAACAATATGATAAATACCTAAAAAAGGCCTAACTAATTGAAGTTAGGTCTTTTTATTTTGAAAATACTTAGTTTTTATTAAATTAGAGTTTTTTTAATATTAATTTCTTGAATTTAATAATATTTATAGTAATCTAATAATATGATAAGCCTTAAGGGGGTTTAATAATGAATAAAAAGAAAATATTTCTGGCTTTATTACCAGTTTTTTTACTCACTACATTATTAGTCGGTTGTGGCAATAATAATGAAACCAGCGATAAAAAAACACTTGAACTTACTTCATCTACACAAATTAATACTATGGACTCATCCCTAAATACAGATATGTATGGTGCACAAAACTTAACTAACACCATGTCTGGTTTGTATAGATACGATGGTGATAAGTTAGAACCTGATTTGGCAAAATCAGTTGTCAAACCAACTAATGGGGGAAAAACATATACATTTGAATTACGTAAATCCAAGTGGTCAAACGGTAAGTATGTTACAGCTGACGACTTTGTTTACGCATGGAGAAGAATCGTTGATCCTCAAACTGCTTCACAATATGCCTATATCTATAGTGGTGTAAAAAACGCCGATGACATTATGATAGGTAAAAAGCCTGTAGATTCATTGGGTATAAAAGCATTAGGAAAATATAAACTTCAAGTAGACTTGGATCAACCCATTCCTTACTTCAATGCTTTAATGACTAGTTCTCAGTTCTATCCATTGTATAAACCAACTGTAGTTGCAGCTGGTAAACAATACGGTCTAGATAGTAGCAAAATGGTTTTCAACGGACCATTTAAGCTAGTCAATTGGAAGGTTGGTAACATGACTTGGACCGAAGTAAAGAATGATAAGTATTGGAATAAAAACAATGTAAAACTTGATACAGTTACATACGATGTAATTAAAGACAGTAACACTGGTATTAATCTCTATGATACACACATGGTAGATCGTTTCGAGAAAATCGGTGGTGATACCGCAAGACAAGTTGCCACAAGCAAGGATTTTTCTATTGATAAACAACCTTCTACTGCATACATTGAACTGAATCAAGCAAAAGATCCTGTTTTAAGAAATCAAAAAATAAGACAAGCTATTTCTCTTTCATTTGATAGAAAAGAACTTACTGAAAATGTTTTAGGAAAAACAGCCATCTTAGATTCTACTGTAGTTCCTTCTGGAATTTCTAAAGACCCTACTACTGGTAAAGACTTCACAGAAAATCCTGAACTTAATAGTTTGAAGCAATACTCTGAGTATAATCCTAAAAAAGCTGCAAAATTGTGGAAAGAAGGATTAAAAGAAACAGGTGAAAAGAATCTTACATTCACTCTTCTAGGTGACAACATTTCTGTTAAGCAAAGTGAATTCTTACAAAGTCAGATGGAAAAAAATCTTCCTGGAATTAATGTAAAAATTGAAAATGTACCATTTAAAAATAGATTACAACGTTCAACTTCTGGTGACTTTGATATGGTTGTATCGCTATGGAATGGTGATTATCCTGATCCTATAACATTCTTAAACCTATTTACTACTGGAAATCCACAAAATAATGGTAAATATAGTAATAAAGAATATGACAAGTTGATAAACGATAGTGAGACAATACATGCTAATGATCCAGTTGCTAGAAACAACGATCTAATAAAAGCAACTAAGATTATTACTGAAGAACAAGGTGTTATACCAATGTTCCAAAGTGTCCAAGCTAACTTAACTCGTCCTAACTTAAAGAATTATAAGATATCTCCAGTTAGTCTTTATAACCTAGATACTACTTACAAAAAATAAAAATTAGGGGAAAAAATATGACAAAATATATTCTCAAAAGAATACTATATTTATTCATTACTTTGTTCATCGTTGCCACTATTACTTTCTTCCTAATGAAGTTACTTCCAGGTACACCCTTCTCTAATCAAAATAGATTAGCACCTGAACAACTTGCATTAGTTAAGAAACAATACGGTTTAGATCAACCTATCTGGATTCAATATTTAAAATATTTAGATAGTTTGCTACATGGTAATCTTGGTACTTCATTCCAGTTCAATAATGAACCTGTTACAGAATTAATCACCAGCCGACTAGCTCCTTCAATGCAAATTGGTGCTCAAGCTATGATTTTAGGAACTATCCTTGGTATTCTACTAGGTGCTGTTTCTGCCTTTAAGAAGGATACATGGGTTGATACAACAGCTACATTCTTTTCAATTTTGGGACTTTCAATACCTTCATTCGTTCTAGCTATTGTTCTACAGTTCTATCTAGCACTAAAATGGGGTATTTTCCCTGTTGCGCTATGGAAGAATTTCCAATCCAGTATCTTGCCAACACTAGCTCTGGCAGCCTTACCTCTTGGTAATATTGCCAGATTTATGAGAACTGAAATGGTTGATGTCTTAAGTAGTGACTACATTGAACTAGCTAAAGCAAAAGGAAACAGTAGCTGGCAAGTTGTTGCTAAACACGCTTTAAGAAATTCATTAATTCCTATTATTACTATTATTGGACCTATGGCAGTTGGTATTATGACCGGTTCAATGGTTGTTGAGAATATATTCTCAATACCAGGTATTGGTGATCAATTTGTTTCTTCAATCATTACTAATGATTATCCAACAATCATGGGACTTACAATATTCTACTCATTCTTATTAATCATAATTTACTTAGTAGTGGATATTCTTTACGGAATAGTTGATCCAAGAATCAGATTAGGAAACGGAGGAAAAGAGTAATGGAAAATTTACCTAACATATCGAAAGATAAATTAAAATTAGTTACAAAAACTAATGATCAAGATAAAGAAAAACTTGATACTCCTTCCCTAACTTATATGCAAGACGTACGTCGTCGACTATTCTCTAACAAAGTTTCAATGGTTACCTTGACTATTCTAGTTATTATTATCTTAATCTCAATTTTAGCTCCCCTTATTGCTCCACACGACCCAAATGCACAGCAAGTTACATATGCTAATTTGCCACCAAAACTGGCCCAACTAAATATACCTGGATTTAATGGTTTTCAAAATCAAAATGGTCATATGGTTGATGCTTATAAACAATTAAATGTACCAAAAGGTCAATATTACATCTTAGGTACTGATTACCTAGGTAGAGATTTACTTTCAAGAATTATCTATGGTACAAGACTTTCATTATTTGTTGCTTTCGTTGCTACACTAGTTGATTTAATTATCGGTGTACCTTATGGAATTATCTCAGGATGGAGAGGTGGACGTGTGGATGCGTTCATGCAACGTTTCATCGAAATAATTTCATCTGTTCCTAACTTAATTGTTGTTATACTTATGATTTCTGTTTTACAACCCGGCATCACTTCAATTATCCTGGCCATTGCCGTTACAGAATGGGTAACTATGGCGCGTCTTGTCAGAGCCCAAACTTTCCAACTAAAAGAACAAGAATATATATTAGCTGCCAGAACTTTAGGTGAATCTTCATTCAAAATTGCAATGAAACATCTAATACCTAACCTTTCTTCAACTATTATTATTCAAACAATGTTTACAATTCCTACCGCTATATTCTTTGAAGCCTTCTTAAGTTATATCGGTATCGGTGTTCCTGCTCCAAATGCTTCATTAGGTACTTTACTATCAAACGGTCAACTGTCATTTAGATTCCTACCATATCAAATGTGGGCACCTGCTATTATCTTGAGTATCATCATGATTTGTACAAACCTTCTAGGTGATGGTTTACGTGATGCATTTGACCCTCAATCTGACCACTAAGGAGAAAAATAATGGATAAAATTTTAGAAGTTAATGATTTAGAAGTAAATTTTAATACCTATAATGGTACTGTCCATGCTATCCGTGGTGTTAGTTTTGATTTAAATGCAGGTGAAACTTTAGCTATAGTTGGTGAGTCAGGTTCTGGTAAATCCATAACTGTTCGTTCAATAATGCAATTACTTGCCTCAAATTCTGACATTACTAATGGTAGCATCAAATATCATGGCGATGATTTATTGAAAAAATCAGATAAGGAAATGGATAAGATTCGTGGAAATAAAATTTCTATGATTTTCCAAGATCCTATGACATCATTGGATCCTACTATGACAATTGGTAAACAAGTCGCTGAGCCTCTACGTATTCATAAAAACATTTCTAAAAAAGCTGCATTAAAGCGTGCGGAAGAGGTTCTAAATCTTGTGGGTATTCCTAACGCTAAGGGTAGATTGAATGACTACCCTCACCAATTTTCTGGTGGACAACGTCAAAGAATTGTTATTGCAATAGCTATCGTAGATTATCCAGAAATTCTAATTGCTGATGAACCTACAACGGCTCTTGATGTAACTGTTCAAGCACAAATCATTGATTTGCTTAAAGAACTACAAGAAAAAATTGGTACATCTATCATATTTATAACTCACGATTTAGGTGTAGTTGCGGGTATTGCTGATCGTGTTGCTGTTATGTACGCAGGAAGATTAGTCGAATACGGAAATGTAGATGACATTTTCTACAATCCTCAACATCCTTACACATGGGGATTATTGGACTCTATGCCTACTTTAGATGTTGACGAAAATCAACATCTAAATTCTATTCCTGGTACACCACCTAACTTGCTCAACCCTCCAAAAGGAGACGCTTTTGCACCTAGAAACAAGTATGCACTAGAGATTGATCTTGAAGAACAACCACCGTTCTTTAAAGTATCAAAAAATCATTATGCCGCAACTTGGCTATTACATCCTGATGCACCAAAAGTAACCCCACCTGCTTCTGTCCAAAGACGTTTTGATGAATATAAAAAGTTAGGAGAAACAAATAATGGCTGATCAAAAAGAAAAAATTGTTGAAGTTAAACATTTAAAACAATATTTTAATATTGGCAAAAAGAATGAAGTCAAAGCTATTGATGATGTTTCTTTTTACATTTATAAAGGTGAAACTTTAGGTCTTGTTGGTGAATCAGGTTCTGGTAAAAGTACAACAGGAAGATCTATAATCCGTCTATACAGTCCAACTGACGGTGAAATTTTGTTTGAAGGTCAAGATATATCTAAAATTAAAAATCATTCTAAAAATATGAAAAAATTTCGTAAAGAAATGCAGATGATCTTTCAAGATCCGTATGCTTCATTAAACCCTAGAATGAAAGTTAAAGATATTATTTCAGAAGGATTAGATATTCATGGTATTGCCACAGGTAAAGAGGAACGTGAAGAAAAAATTGCTGAATTATTAGATATGGTTAACTTAAATCCTGAACATATGTCACGTTATCCCTACGAGTTTTCCGGTGGACAACGTCAAAGAATTGGTATTGCTCGTGCTTTAGCAGTTGACCCACAATTTATTATTGCTGATGAACCAATATCAGCCCTTGATGTATCTATTCAAGCTCAAGTAGTAAATCTACTTCAAGATATCCAAAAAGAACGTGGCCTTACCTACCTATTCATTGCTCACGATCTTTCAATGGTCAAATATATTAGTGATCGTATTGCTGTTATGTACCATGGAAAGATCGTCGAACTAGCTAGTGCTGATGAAATATATGACAATCCTCTGCACTCATACACAAAGAGTCTTCTATCTGCTATACCTATTCCAGATCCAGAAACAGAAAAGAAACGTACTAGAATTGATTTTGATCATAGTCAAGCATTTACAGATCAACATTCATTCAGAGAAGTATTACCAGGTCATTTCCTTTACTGTACTGAAGAAGAAGCTGCTAACATCAAATAAAAAAACTCCTATCGACTGATGATAGGAGTTTTTTATTTGTATATTCTTTTAGGGGGGAGAATATATTTATATATTAAGGGAATTAATGTTTTATAGGGGGAATATTATTGAAAAAAATTTACTATACGGCTTCGATTGCTTATTCGTTTCACCTCTTTGTTATTTGACTATGTATTTATAATAACTTAGACCTGTGACCAAATTTTTATGACAATTAGAAGTAATTAATAAATTTATATGAATAAACTATGAACTTGCATAAATGTCTATCTCTTTCTATTACATAAAATTCAAACTATATCTATCGACCTACTATGATACTGTGACTACTTAAACGCTTTGAAATTTAGTATCGATTTGATATCTGAGAATGATTTTAACAATGAAAATATTAAGTCTACTATTCAAATAATGAAAGCTAACTACGAAACATCTTTAGATAGATTCTCTAATAAAGATATTAATGATGATGATCAAAAGTAATTAACCCAAATAAAAAAGACTATCCGTTTAGGGTGGTCTTTTTTTTATATCCTTTCTCTGAACTTAAATAAAACAAAAAAAGAGACTATCCAAAATGGATAGTCCCTTTTCTTTTCAACAATTAATTGAAAGCATAAGTGTTCTTATTAAATCTCGTTTGATTCCATACAGCTCTTTGTGCCGCATTGCAGATACATTCTACAAAGTTTCCATTGTTATCTTTGTATCCACATACTTGATCGTCTGTTAATGAATCATAACAATTACAGTTATCAAGATCTGCTCTATCCTCTTCTTCAGAAAGATTTACACAGTCACAATAATTAATT